>NZ_CP004403.1:0-1200000 GCF_000730245.1 endosymbiont of Acanthamoeba sp. UWC8
ATGCAATGTACTAATCTACAAGAAAGGCTCCCTGCCTCAATAGCAGCCGACCACGAGGAATTGTGGGTATCAGTACTTGAGAATTTAAAAGATGAATATGGGCTAGCTACTTTTAATTCATGGTTTACTCATTTATCATTCCAGGAAATAAAAGACGGTACACTAAAAATTACCGCTCCCAGTAAGTTTATCAGGGAATGTGTAATCAATAACTATTTCAGAAAAATTAAGCAGCTGGTTTCCGATATTGACCCCAATATTAAAATTATTGACCTTAGAGTTAAACAAAACAGACCTTCCTTAGTAACGAAAGAAAAAAAGCCATCGTTTAATGATAATTCAGTTATAAGAGTTGAGGAATATGAGTCCTCCACCCTTGCATCAAATTTGGACAGAAAACTTACTTTTGATAATTTTGTGGTCGGCAACTCAAATAAATTAGCTTTCATGGCTTCAAAGGCGGTTGCGGAAGGTAGGAGTAATAACCCGACCAATGTACTATATATCCATGGTGCAGTCGGCATGGGAAAAACTCATTTACTTCAAGCTATAGCTGAATATATAGGTAACAATCAGCCGAATAGAAATGTGGCTTATCTAAGTGCAGAAAAATTTATGCATCAATATATTTTATCTCTTAAGAATAATTCTAGTTTAGGTTTTAGGGAGCATTTAAGAAGTCTGGATATACTACTTATTGACGATATACAGTTCATTTGCGGTAAAAGCAGCACGCAACAGGAATTTGCCAATACTTTTAACGCCCTTGTCGAAAGCGGAAGAATGGTGGTAATTTCATGCGACAGATCTCCCTATCAGTTAGAGCTTGACGGTAGAACCAAATCTCGCTTGGCGGGTGGTTTATCGGTTGAAATTAAACCTGCGGACTTTGCTCTTCGCTATGAGATTTTAAAAACTAAAGCTAATATGCTTAATTTGAATTTAAGCAAAGATATATTGGAATTTATTGCGCAAAGCGTTACTTCAAGTATCAGAGAACTGGAAGGCGCTTTAAACAATTTATCCCTTTATGCCAATAACTTCGGTATGGAGCTTAACCTTCGCAATACAAAAGAAATATTGAAGGATTGTATTCTTGCTCATGAGGTGAGTGTTACAGTAGATAAAATTATTGAAGTAGTAGCTAATTTCTACGGGGTTACTGCTAAAGAAATATTTTCGAAAAGCAGAGAATCAAAGTATGTGCTTCCGCGGCAGGTTTCAGCTTTCATATCAAAGCAGCTTACCGATAAGAGCTTAAAAGATATTGGGCAAGCTTTAGGCAAGCGTGATCATGCGACCGTTATATACTCGATTAAAAAATTAGAAGAGAGAATGGCTAACGATAAGTCGGTTAACGAAGATATTACTAAAATTATCGATATGATCGGTGCACGATAAAATATTCTATTAGCAAAGCTATAACAAAAAAACAAAAATTAATCATTATTTTACTAATAAAGTTAAATTCTTTTATTATTTTGTCATTCCTAAATATTTTATTAATATAGTTGTGTTATAATTCTTTCTAATTATATTAATATAGAATTATATGAAAAGAAAAGAGCCGGATAAAAAAGGTAAAAAGGTTAGTACTAATGCTAAAAACTCTCAACCTAATAAGAGACTAAATGTAGAAGAAAATAAAGATAGCGGTATAATAGCGGGCGCTTCACTTCTTATGACTCAAGAAGCGTTGTTAAGAAAAAAAGTAAATGAATCACCATACTTTCTTGAATTAACAAAAACACTTATTAACAACGAAGTGTATTCCATGTTATTTCATCCATTGTCAAAAGATTTGGTGAATACAATAAATGTTGCCCAAGATATACCTGAACCAATACCGGGTATAAAATTGCTTTATACACAAGAGCTTAGTATCTTTATAAATAATCTACTTAATGGACTCAAACTACAATCATCTTTTAGCAAATTAAGTATAATAAAAATTTCAAAACTGTTACACGAAACTAATTTATCAGGCTTGCCTGATATAATTCAAACTTTTAAAATTATTCTCTCTTATTACCCGTTGCATGTTAATGAGATTATATCAGTATTCAGCTTATTTGAGAAAGTTAGTACGGATGAAAAGTTTGATAGTTTTTATTTAATACAAGAAATAATTGATTATACTATAAATGCATATATTGAGAAGAAAGACCATTACAGTTTATTAGCTTTAAGTAAATGCTATTTAGAGCTGTTTAAAAACTTTCCGCAAAGAGAAGTTATTGAGACAATAAACAAGGTAATTATAGCTGTATCTAACGAGACTAACGACCAAAATATTTTTAGTGAATTATTTAGGTTAAATGAAGCATTAAAAGTATGGAATAATATAGAATATAATGAAAATAAAGAATTAATTTTCAATTTGTTGGCTGATAAGATAAAAATCTACGCAAACAATTATGATTTTATTAATGCTTATGAATTAGATAGGGCATATAATAATTTCAATATTTTATTTAATGATGAAATAACAATTAGTGAACATATATATTTTATTAATGAATGTTTAGTAAAAGCTATTGAAGAATGGGTAAAGAGTGAAGATCTGACAAGTTTGAGTTTAAATCAACAAGTAATAAGTAATAATAAATGGTTATCTGCTGATATTATTCTTACCTTGTGTCGATTTTATTTGAAATCAAACTTTTTGTATGAAGCAGGTGTATATATAAATAAAGCAATAAGCGAAGCTGAAGATAATATTTTTATTGAAGGTTTTGAAGCTACTGATAAAGAAAATTTTTTGATTATAGAGGAATTTTTAGAGGAAGTAGCTTATAATGAAGACGTTGAAAGCGTAATGGGTTTGTATAACGAGATAGACTCTAAAGAACTAAAGAGTAGATTCTTAAAGCTTATTAAAGATGCTTGTCATAAAAAGATAACTAATTGTATTGAAGGAAATGATTACAAAGAAGCAAACAGACTTTTCACAATAATATCCGATAAATTGGAGTTAAATGAAGCAGTATTGCTGCTATTAATGCAATTAAATATTAATGGAAATCAATATATCGAAGCTAATAAATATTTAACGTTAATACTGGAAAGGGATTTTTATAATAAAAACATTTTGGAATCAGTTCGAGTTATTTTAGATGATACGCTTAGAAGCTACCAATTAGAGTGTGATTATGAAAATTTCAATGAGATGATTGAGCTTATCAGGAAAGCTTGGAGTGATAAAAAGCTGAATTATAACCCAATTAATATTTTAATTGAAACTTGTGAAAAGCTTATAAATCCCTCTAAGGAAGCTCGGTATTCTATAGAAAAGTTAATTCATGAGATAATGCCCGATAATATAGGTAATGTAAAAAAATTATATTATAGTTGTTATTATCTTGAAAAATATGAGGAAGCTTTAGGGTATGCCTTAAAAGTTGTAGCCCAAGAACCGGAGGATGAAGTGTTTCAACTGAATCTAATAGATTTATATTATGATACTAAACAATATAATTATATTATTGATAATCAGGTGAGTTTATTAGAAAAGTTTAAAGATTACGATAAATTCAAGAGAGCGAGACTAATAAACTTCATTTGTATTTCATATAATAAATTATACTTTGATTCCAATGTTACACAAATTACTCCGGAGCAAAAAGCTGGATATCTAAAAAAAATGATAGGATATATTAATCAAGGTATAGGATTATATCCTTATTTAGATTACTTATGGTCAAATGGTGCAAATTATTTTTTAAGATTTAATCAATTAAATATATCAGGGTATGAAGCGGAAAAAGAAAGATATAGAAGTTTAATAGAACCTTATAATAGTATTGGCCAAGAATATAAAAAGATTAAACAAGCCGTATGTAATGGGTTAGATGCTCCACAATGCCGGAAAGAGCTCGATGAAATATTTAGTGAATTACCATTTATAAAAAACCACTTTGCCAGACAAAAAGTAGCCGATTACTTTTATTACGTTTTTCCAAATGGTGCTCGAATATTTCAAGAGTATCTCCAATCTTTTGTAAAAGACAATAAAAATGCGGAATCATTAAAACAAGCAAGGGGAATATGTTTAAAAGAGCTAATGAAACCGTACACTGAAGGTGATAAATATGATGCCAATGCGCATGTGCATATTTATAATATCGCTAAAACAGAGTTTTGTATGTTAACAAGGCGAGAAATAATAACAGGAGAACCAAGAGCTCTTAGGTTGCTTGCAACTATTAAAGTGCTTGAAAATTGCAATAGTGCTGCGCTTCCTGATACTGATAATGAAATTATAAAAACAAATTTAATTGATTTAACCAAAGATCAAAGGGAGGTTAAAACTTCTATATTTATCACACCAAGAGCTATTTATTCCTTAAAAACAAATTGGGGAGATAAGGTTAAAGATCGGCAGAGTGAATCAAACAATAGCAAAGTATCCCGGGGATAAAAAAGATCCATTTTTAAAGAATTAGGCAAAAAGCTTTGCCGATGGATTAAAATTTTATTGAATACTAATTTTAAATATATTATCTTGTGCAGTAATTCACATGTAGGCTTAATATTTTGGTGTCTTAAAGATTTCGCCTACAGAGGTTTAACCAAAATTATTTATATAGGACAAAACTTATATGCAAAATTTCACTATTAGCCAGCTACTTGATGCCGGCGTACACTTCGGTCATAAAAAGAACCTTTGGAACCCTAAGATGGCGCAATACATCTATGGTATCAGAAACGGGGTTCATATTGTAGATCTACAGCAAACAGCTACAATACTCGCTCATGCATTAAATGTTTTAAGAGAAGTTGCTTCTAAAAACGGAAGAATTCTTTTTGTCGGTACAAAAACTCAAGCGACCGATATTTTGGCTGAATATGCTCAAAAGTGCGGCCAATATTATGTTAACCATCGTTGGTTAGGCGGAATGCTTACTAACTGGCCGACAGTTTCAGCTTCATTAAAAACTATGAGAGAATACGAAGAATTACTGGAAAATGAAAATTTAACTCTTACTAAGAAAGAAAGACTGGATATTTCCAGAAAGCATAATAATCTGGAAAAAGTACTGGGTGGAATTAAAAATATGGGCGGCATGCCTGACCTTCTGTTTGTTATTGATACAAATAAAGAATCTCTTGCTATAAAAGAAGCGAACAAGCTTGGTATTCCGATCGTGGCCATTTGTGATACAAATACTTCTCCCGACGGCATCGATTATGTTATTCCAGGAAATGATGATGCAAGAAAAGCTATCCTTTTATATTGCCAACTTGCCAGTGATGCTGTTCTTCAGGGAATGCAGGCAAGTATGTCTAAGTCCGGTGTTGATATTGGTGCTTCCGCCGAAATCAACGAGAGTACTTTCTCTTTAAATAAGGAAAGTGATCAGGATGAGAATTCAGAATCTGAAGTAACCGAATAGTAGGTAAATAATATGACAAATATTAATGCATCCAGCGTAAAAGATTTAAGAGAAAAAACCGGTGCAGGTATGATGGACTGTAAGAAGGCTCTTACCGAATGCAGCGGAGATTTTGAAGCTGCCGTAGATTGGCTTAGAAAAAAAGGTTTATCGGCTGCGGGCAAAAAAGCGGATAGAGTTGCAGCAGAGGGTTTAATAGCTATTTATACCGAAAATACTCGCGGAACAGTTCTTGAGCTTAACTCGGAAACCGACTTTGTTGCCAGAAACGAAAAGTTTCAAAGCTTGGCAAAAAATTTAGTGCGAAATGCCTCAAACTTTAATGGTAGTGTTGAAGAATTAAAATCCTCTAAACTTAAAGACGGCAAAA
This sequence comes from endosymbiont of Acanthamoeba sp. UWC8, assembly GCF_000730245.1. Lineage (NCBI taxonomy): Bacteria > Pseudomonadati > Pseudomonadota > Alphaproteobacteria > Holosporales > Holosporaceae > endosymbiont of Acanthamoeba sp. UWC8. Next base: position 5,767 of record NZ_CP004403.1, read on the forward strand.
CCGTAAATGAAGAAGTTATTGAGCATGTGGCGGTGATCGGAGAGAATTTAAGCTTAAGGCGTTTTGAAACTTTATCGGTAAATAGCGGTGCGGTTGTAAGTTACACCCATAATGCAGTTGCGGAAGGCCTTGGAAAAATCGGAGTTTTAGTTGCATTAGAGTCTGAAGCTAAATATGAAGATTTACTTCCCGTCGGTAAACAAATTGCTATGCATATTGCAGCAGCTAAGCCTGAAGCATTGAATATTGAGCAATTGGATCCCGCTAAGGTAGAAAAAGAAAAAAGCATACTTAGTGAACAAGCTTTAGCTTCCGGGAAGCCTAAAGAAGTTGTTGAGAAAATGCTCGAAGGCAGAATTAGAAAGTACTATGAAGAGGTAGTATTGCTTGAGCAGGTATTTATCATGGATAACAAGATGAAGATATCTCAGGTAATTGAAGATGCCGGAAGGCAAATCGGAAAACCGATTAAACTTACAGCCTTTGTAAGATATGCTCTTGGTGAGGGTATCGAGAAAACGGCAGAAAATTAATTTAAGTAAAAAAGGGGCTTTAAGCCTCTTTTTTTATAACTAATTTTATTTGGATATAAGTTATAATGGTAAAGAAGTATAATAGGATATTACTGAAGCTTTCCGGGGAAGCATTAATGGGCGCGCAAAAATTCGGCCAGGATCCGGAAACTATTAGCAGAATCTGCTCTGATATAAAAGAAGTTAGAGATGCTGGGTATGAAATATGCGTAGTAGTGGGCGGCGGTAACATTTGTCGGGGTGCTGAAATATCAAAAATGGGAATTGAAAGGGCGAGCGCTGATTATATGGGGATGCTCGGCACGGTAATTAATGCTCTTGCTATTCAAAGTATACTTGAAAGCATGGGGGTTTATACGAGGGTGCAATCCGCTATCCCGATGACTACCATTTGCGAGCCGCTAATCAGACGCAGAGCAATCAGGCATATGGAAAAGGGCAGAGTAGTAATTTTTGCCTCAGGAACCGGTAACCCGTATTTCACAACTGATAGCGGAGCAGCTTTAAGAGCGGCAGAAATGCATTGCGATGCAATTGTTAAAGGCACGCAAATCGATGGAGTTTACTCTGCTGATCCTAAGCTTGATAAGAGTGCAACCAGGTATGATAGGATAAGCTACAAGGATGTAATTAATAATGATTTGGCAGTTATGGATATAGCAGCTATTACCCTTGCAAGAGAAAATAAAATTCCTATACTGGTATTCAACCTACATGAAAAAGGTGCATTACTTGAAGTTTTAAAAGGAAAAGGAACATTTACAATTATTGAATAGGAGAAAATGAAATGAACACGCCGGCTGAAATAATTTCTGATGTAAAAAAAAGAATGGATGGAGGCTTAAACTCCCTAAAACATTCGTTAAACAGCTTAAGAACAGGAAGAGCGAGTATTTCATTATTAGACCCGATCAAGGCGGAAGTTTACGGTAGCTTAATGCCGCTTAACCAACTCGGTACGGTTTCAGCTCCAGAGCCTCGCTTAATTGTTGTGCAGGTTTGGGATAAAGAATCAGCTAAAGCTGTTGAAAAAGCGATTGCAAATGCAGGTCTCGGCCTTAACCCAATTGCTGAAGGAAATGTGATCAGAGTTCCGATTCCTGATTTAAGCGAAGAAAGAAGAAAGGAATTTGTGAAAAAAGCTAATGAGTATTGTGAGCAGGCAAAAATTGCGCTTAGAAATGTTAGACGTGACGGCATAGAAGTGATAAAGAAATTAGAAAAAGATAAGCAAATTTCCGAAGATGATATGAAACATTATTCCGATGAAATTCAAAAGATAACCGATGATCATACTAAAAAAGCTGATGAAGCCACCCAAGCTAAAGCTAAAGAAATAATGAGCGTGTAATAATATAATAATTTTTATGTATCTTTACTTTGTTATAAAGCGCCTAGGTTAAATAAATATTATTGTATGATTTATAACTTAATTTACTATAGATTATTTATTTATTCTTACAGCGATGCGCCTCATAATGAGGCACCATACTTGGCATTAAATCTAAACAAAAAAATTAGATAATATATATATTAATTATCATTAACATTCTTAATGCTTTTACCGTATCCGATATTAGCCTGTTTATGTTGGTTCAAGTTTTTTAAGGAGGCTAAAACATCTTTATGTACTTCAATTGAGGTTTTATTCAATTGATGTAAGTGATTAGTTAGCTCGCTAATCTCATTACCGAGTTCAGAAAAACAATTATGCTTGGAAATCTCTTGAAACACATTAACCAATTTTTGGTTTATGGGCTGAAAATCTTGTACTTCACCTAAATTTACATTTTGATGAAAATCTTGGATTTCCTCATTTAGGGAAGTAATCTGCTGGCGGATATGTTGCATGGTACCGTTTTATTTTTTATAATTTGTTTCAATCGCTTGGCGTGCCAGTTTATCGGCAATTTCATTATATTTATCACCGCTATGTCCTCTCACCCAATTCCATTCTATTATAAATTTTTGTGATATGTCATCAAGCTTTTGCCATAAATCAACATTTTTAATTTTTCCGCCATTCCATTTATTTCTTTTCCAAGTAGAAATCCAATCGGTAATTCCGCGCATTACATAAGTACTATCAGTATAAATCTTGATCTTTACCGGTCGGCTGACTTGCTTTAATGCTTCTATTGCAGCAGTAAGTTCCATTCTGTTATTAGTGCTGGTGTTCTCATAACCGGAAATTTCTTTTATACTATCACCCCAAATCAATACTGCACCCCAGCCACCCGGCCCAGGATTACCGCTGCACGCCCCATCACAATAAATCACTAGAAACTTTTGCATGAATAAGTTAAGTTAATCGATAAAAAATTATTATTATAATAAAGAATAATTAAAATCAAGCAAGATAGAGGTTAACATTATGCAAGAAGATTTACCTAAGGTTGCAATACCTCGCTCAATTAAAGTCGAGGTAAAAGAAGGAGAAACATATTATTATTGCACCTGCGGTTTAAGTAAAAGCCAACCGTTTTGTGACGATTCTCACCAAGGAACCGGCTTTTCACCCTTGGAGTATACAGCAGATAGCAACGGGATAGTAAGCTTCTGCGGGTGCAAGCATACTAAAAAACCCCCCTTTTGTGATGGGGCACATAAAACATTAGCTTGAAAACTCTTTTTTTATTAATAAAATAAACTTTTTTGGCTAAACATATATTTATGAAAAACTCTAAAACTATTAAGCAATTCGGGAGAGCCGTAATATTTATAATAACTTTATTCATATTAACCCCAGTTTCCTTTTCAAAAAACCAATCTGCTTTTAATATATTTTCTTCAGGCAAAGAAGACAAAAACAATTTAAAATTTTTTAAAGAAGTATTAGATAGAGTTAAAAAAGAATATATTACTGAAGTTGATGATAAGCAATTAATTGAGAATGCGCTTGATGGTATGCTTTCTTCACTTGATCCGCACTCGGGGTTTTTTGATCAGAAAGCTTATAAAGAGTTTAAGACTATAACTTCTGGAGAATTCGTCGGCTTAGGTATTGAAGTAATGATGGAAAACGGATTTATAAAAGTGGTATCCCCTTATGATGGTAGCCCCGCCGAAAAGGCCGGCTTAAAAACCAATGATTATATTACTGCAATTGAAGGAGAAGTAGTTAGAGGAATGAAGCTTAGTGAGGCGGTTGAAAAGTTAAAAGGTGCGCCTAATACTAAAGTGAATATTACGGTTTTTCGAGAATCTACCGGGCAAAATCTGCAAATGAGTATTACCAGAAAGTTAGTTCCACTTATTCCGCTTAAAGCAAGAATTATTTCGGATGATGTATTATATGTTAAGATTTTAAATTTTAATGAAAAAGTATCAACTGACTTAAAATCGGAAGTCAAGAAATTAATCGGCATAAACGGAGAGATAAAAGGCGCAGTATTGGATTTAAGATCAAACCCGGGTGGCCTGCTTGATCAGGCCTGTGAAGTAAGTGATTTATTTTTAAATGAAGGGGAGATAGTTACAATAAAAGGTAGAGACCCGAGTAAAATTAAAGTATATAAAGCTTTTCCGGGAGATATTATTAATAACTTGCCAATGGTAGTTTTGATTAATGCCGGCACTGCTTCGGCACCTGAGATTGTCGCGGGAGCATTACAAGATAATAAAAGAGCTATCATAGTTGGTGAAAAGTCGTTCGGTAAAGGTTCCGTACAAAGTACGATACCATTTTCAAACGGCACGGCAATAAAAATAACAACCGCCAAATATTATACCCCCTCAGGGAGATCAATTCAAGCCGAAGGAATAAAGCCTGATATTTATATTGAAGAGGCAATAGTTAAGCCGGTGGACAAAACTAATATACTGTATAAATCTGAGCAATCACTGAAAGGTCATTTGCAAAATGAGCATAAAAATAATACTGCCGAGAAAAAGGATGTTCGAAACAATACTAAAATAGAGCTGAAAATTGAAGAGGATTTTCAATTGCTTAGGGCAGTAGACCTGATTAAAGGGATGACAATATATAACCAACTAAAAAGAGTTAACTAATGAAAAACTTAAAAATAATTTTTGCTATCCTACTTTTTAATCTTTTACTTTCTTTAAAAGCTTATGCTTTTGAATTAAAAGAAATTATGCCTTCACAATTTCCGGGTGTAGTAGAAAGCAAAAATATAAGATTAATATATATATTTACTTCATGGTGCTCGGTTTGTAAGCGTGTGTTTCCTGAAGTTGTCGAGTTATACAAAGATTTTGATCCTAAGGATGTTGATATTATGTTGATTTCTTTAGATGATAATGATGAAGTGGTTAACGACGCATTTAAGCTTTATAAAGATCAAAACTTTGTTATTTATCGAATCAATCAGGATAGCCCGCAGGAAGTAATGCAAGGATTGTTAAAAGCAGGAATCCTCTATAAAGGCAGTGTTCCGCATTCAACGATTATTGATGAAAAAGATAATATAGTTGTTAACGGAAGCTATAAAATTCACTCACTTAAAAAAGCCGTTGAGTATTTAATTAAGAATAAATAATTATAGTCTAATTTTGTTTATTTAAAAATTGGTATGCATTTTGCTATATAATAATTTATATAGATTTTACACCAAGGGGAAATTATGAATAATCAGGATATTACCTTCTATAATACAAATAATATTGATGACAAAAACCGAATATTATTTTCTGAAAGCAAATCATACGAAATTAATGATAACGGTAATATACCTACAGGCGCAGGCACAATAGATAGCTTATACCCGGTAAGTATTCAGCAGTTAGTAAGTCAAGCAACCGCTTCAGGTAATATCGGTATATCGAATAGGATGAGTGATGATAGATTGAACGCAATCCTTATCGTCAATAAAAAAACAATAATTTTAGGAAAGAACGAATTAACTAAAGAAGATATTAAAGCAGATATAATGTGTGACTTCGGACGAAAACCACTATATGGGTTGCCATTTGGTGATAATGATAATTTGCTTTCAGACAATGATATGACGGCTAAATTAGTCTCAATGTATTCTTTTAAACCGTCCAGCTATGCAACATGGCATATTAAGGCAAAATTTGAATTTCAAAATAAAATTTATACGGTTGAAGACCCGTGCAAAGATAAATCTCCATATCAGCAGGAAGAAATAAATTCCGATGAATATGCAGTTAAAAATATAGAACTTGCCTTCGCTAATGAAAATTATGAATTTTAAAAAATAATAATGCATATACTGCCGATTTTTTAGAAATTGGCATGTATATTGCTTAATAGATGTTATATAAGATTACGGATAGGGGGAAATTATGGGTAATCAAGCTATTACAACGGCGGTAACAGGGTTATCGGCTGCTGAGAAATCGGTTTCGTTAATAAGCGGAAACATAGCCAATGAACATACTGACGGGTATAAAGCATTTCAACAGATGCTAGGCTCAAATGCTAATGCGGACGGGAGGTCAAGCTCAGGAGTAACGGGTTATATCAGAGCAAATATTGATACACAAGGCAGCATGAAAAATACCGAAGTATCAACTGATATAGCTATAAACGGAAACGGTATGTTTGCAGTCGGTGATGCTAATGCAGGGGGCGGTAAAAATTCAATATTATTTGCACGAGCCGGCTCATTTAGAGCTGATGAAAAAGGGAATTTATCCTTACCCTCGGGAGAAGCGTTGCTGGGATGGTCATTAGATGATGCGGGTAATATGCCTCCAGGTGCAGGAACAACAGATAGCTTAAGCCCTGTAAGCATTCAACAACTGGTTTCTCAAGCAACAGCTACAAGTAATATTACATTCAAACCAAACCTTAATTCCACCGAGATAGTAACCGGCGATAGGCAAGTAACTATTGATATAGCTAATAGCGGTTCTAAAGCTTCACCTCATAATGCATTCATTAAAGCAAATGATGTTCTTTATGCAAACCCTGCTAATTCATTAAAAGTCGGCGAAGGTTTTAGTGTTACTATGCCGGTATTGCAAAGTGATGGAAAAACACTAAAAATGACTCCTACTTACTTTACTTACGGCGGGTTTTCTCAAGCTAATCTTTTAGGAGATGCGGGCACGGATCTAGTAGGAACGGTAACTGATAATATAATGATTACAGTCGGGAACAATACGGCAACTCTTACTAGGGGTGCAGGAACTACTAATTTAGAAGTTATGCAAAATGTAGTTAATCAAATTAACAATATATATAATACTTTTTTAAGTGCCAGAATTGTAAGTGAAGGGGGTAATTCTACAATCCTTATATCTCCGCTTGATGCTAACCAGGCGATGAATTTTTCCGGTACCGGTGATTTACAATCAAAATTAGGATTAACTACTAATACTACGGCAGGAGCTAATAGATTCGCTTCATTACAAAACATTACCGATGCCTTAAATAAAATTACCGGGATTACTGCAAAAGTAAGTAGCGGTGATAATGCGGGTATTACTATATCCTCCGCAAAAGCAATGTATCTTGATAACTATCAACCGCTTGGAGCAGGAAGCGATTTTCTTTCGGAATTTAATATTGCTCCCGGATATATTGATTCATTGTATAATCCGTATGATTTAAATAATAATATGGCTAATGGAGCATTTATTCCTGCTTATAAAGAAGATATAGTTATATATGATGCAATGGGTAATGCTTATAATTTTGTAGTAAGCTTCCTTAAGATAGGGGTTAACTCATGGGCTTCCGAGGTTTATTCTTTAGATAAAACCGTGATAAATAATGGAAGAACTGATGGTTTAGTGCAGGCCGGAATAGTGAATTTTGATAGTACCGGGAAATTGCAAGCTTATGTTCAAGCTGTGCAAAGCACAACCAGCACCAATATTTTGAATCCCGGTACATCACTCGGGGCAACCAACGGCCAGAATATGACTATTCAAAGCGGTACTACTACTCATACTTTCACCTATGATGAGGCAATAGTTACCAGTGCTACAACATTAGGTGCAGGTGTTACTCTTGTTGGTGTGGCAACCGATACTTTAGATATCACAGTCGGTGGATCAACTTATAATTTTGCAAGGGGCAGCGGTACAACCAACTTAGCGGTTTTAAATGATATAGCTGCGCAAATTAACTCGACTAGGGGAGAAGATGCTTTAAAGGCAACCGTTAAAAATTTAGGCGCGGGCAACTATGCATTGAATATTAGCCCAGCCGATATCACTAAAGATATTACTATTGCGACAACCGCATTAGGAACTGACCTTGGTATTCTTAATACTGACAGCGTATTAGCTGACCCTGCGCGATATAGTACTTTATATGAATTAGCTGAAAGAATTAATGATACTTCATCTACTACTGATTCTTTAAAGGCATCAGTGATTCTAAACAGCGCAGGTTCATACCAACTTAAGATAGAACCGGTTAATCCTGCGTCTTATCTGACATTCGGCGGTACGAGTGGAGTAATTAATACTCCGCTTGGTACTGGTGCAACTGATACCATATTCTCTGCTTTAGGTCTTCAAAATACAAATGCTGGAAAAGAATTGGCAGCATTAGGTGAAACAGTAACTATTAATTGGTCTGATTCTATCAAAGCTGCTCCTAATGTGGTAACCATTAATTTCGGTTTGCCCGGTGACCCTGAAGCAATAAGCCAAATTAATCAGGATTTTATTGTAAGAAAGAAAGAAAATGATGGTGCGGTAACCGGTGAACTGAGTTCTATTGAGATTGATAGGGAAGGTAACATAGTTGCTAATTTTACTAATGGAAAAGTAAGGAAAATATATAAAATAGCAATTGCTTCTTTTACTAACTATAACGGACTTACCGCAGTTTCGGATACATTATTTACCACAAGTAAGGATTCGGGTGCGTTGGATTTAAAGCAAGCAGGCGGAAATGGTGTAGGTGAAGTAAGATCAGGTACATTAGAAGGTTCAAACGTTAATGTTGCTGATGAGCTTGCTCATTTGATTCAAGCGCAGACTTGGTATCAGGCTAATGCTAAAGTAATTAATATTGCCAATAGCCTCTTTGACGAATTGATCCATAGAACTTACGCTTAATATTATACAAGAGCTTATCAATAAAAGGTAAGCTCTCTTTAAAAAAACTGCTTCTAACCTTCGCAAGTTAAAACTTCTATAAAATTCTAAATTATATAAAATATTTAAAGATAAATTATTAAGTATTTCTTATTTAATTTGTGTTTATCGTAAGTATTCTCAAAATAGGTAACTTAATTTTATTAAGAATTATATGAGGTTAGGCAATGGAATATAGCGAAGGCATTTTTAAAGCTTTACGAGAACAGCTTGTATTTGATGAGTTACAAAGCCAAGGAATAAATAATCAAAATGTTTTAGAAGCAATGCTTAAGGTTCCGAGACATGAATTTATTCCTGAGCAGGAAAAGCATTTAGCTTATGTAAATAGAGCATTGCCGATTGGATACAGTCAAACTATTTCTCAGCCGTTTATTGTAGCAACAATGACTCAAGCGGCAAATTTAGATAAAGATTCTAAGGTACTTGAAATCGGTACCGGAAGCGGTTATCAAGCTGCAATTTTAGGGAATATATGTAAAGAAGTTTATTCAATAGAGGTAGTTGAGCCATTAGCAAAGCAAGCTACAAAAGTACTAAAGAAGTTAGGATATAATAATATACATATTCGTATTGGAGACGGATATGACGGTTGGAAGGAGAACGCGCCGTTTGATGCTATTATTGTTACCGCAGTTATTGCAAAAGTGCCGGAGTCGCTTCTTTCTCAACTTAAAATCGGAGGTAAGCTTATCATTCCCGTAGGTGAGGAATATGGTGATCAGGAATTGCTTGCAATTACTAAAACAAATAAAGGCTACGAAACTACTTACCTAATGCCGGTTAAATTCGTACCCTTTATTTAAAAATAAGTTTATTAGAAACTTATTTGGCCTTCAAAACACTTAACTGCCGAACCTGTCATTAACACTTCTAAATCTTCGGTTATTTCTATTAATAATGTTCCGCCCGGTAAATCAACCTTACATTTATTATTAATTAGCTTTTGAGTATATGCAATAATGGCGGTTGCACAAGCTCCGCTTCCGCAGGCAAGGGTTATGCCTGCTCCTCTTTCATATACGGTAAGAGCAATGTGATTATTATCTAAAATATGTGCAAAGTTAACGTTTACCGCTTGAGGAAATAGTTCATGGCTTTCAAAAAACGCTCCATACTTAGCAACACTTTCAAGCTCTAATGGAATTGAAGAAAAAAATACTAAATGAGGATTGCCCATACTAAGCGCAGCTCCTTGTTTAAATCCTTCTATCTCAAAATTTAAATTTAACGGATCAACCGGAGAAGAGAGTGGGATCTTATCCCAAGCAAATTCAGGTTTACCCATATTAACCGTATAATGAGGTTCATTATTTAAAGGGGGCAGTTTCTTAAAAAATAATAACCTTTCACCTACTTCAATTGCACCGCTATCTCTACCGGTCAAATCAGCTACACATCTTGCAGCATTTCCGCAATTGCCTGCAGCGGAGCCGTCTGCATTATAAATAGACATTTTTATATCCGCTCTACCGGAATTAGAAAGTATTATAAGTTGATCAAAGCCAATTCCCTTGTTCCTGTTGCTCATTTTTTTAATATCTTGGGAAGAAAAGCTTATCTTTCCCTCTCGCTCATCGAAGATAGCAAAGTCGTTGCCGACACCATGCATTTTTATAAATTTAAGCATTGTGAGTATATAAAAGTTTAATTCTTTTATATTAGCTTTTTGAGAGAGAAGCAAGATAATGGACGTTAGTTATAAATGGTTAGAAAAAAGTATAATGCTAGTCTTTATATTTATATTATTAGTCGGTTAATTGTTTATTAACTAATTTATTTTAGAATTAGGAAATAATCGTTACGGGAGGATTTATGAAAGGCGGTGGAGATAAAAATAGATATGCGACAAGCTATATTACGGGCGGTGACGGTCTAGTTTATGCTATAAATATGGCTTATCCAAAGGAAATAATGGAAGATAAGCTTAAAGAGCGAATTGAGCTTGGGGTAAGACCTGAAGGTCAAGATCACATAGCATGGATGGTTAGAAACAAGATTCCGCTGGTTGTAGCAACAAACCCTAGAACTATAAAAGATCCTATAAGTTGGGCAGTTGATAATGGTATTGGAATTGATGGAAAAAATCCTGTAGTTTGGGCAATTGATAATGAAGCGCGAATTGAAGGAAAGGCTCCTATAGAATGGGCAATTGAAAATAAAAAGACAATTGAGAATACGGATCCTATAAAGTGGGCAATAATAAATGATAAAAAAATTAATAACCGGAGTGCTGTAATATGGGCGATAATAAATGATAAACCGATCGAAGGAAAACCCTCTATGGAATGGGTGAGTACTCAAGAGGAACCCCAAAAAAAATTTAAGATAAGGATGCTAGCGGGCGACGCGGTAAAATTAGCTATAAAAGAAGGCAAAATGATAGCAGGAAAAGAACCTGTAATTTGTGCAATTGAGAATGATATTAAAATTGGTTCAAAAGATCCGATATATTGGTTATTAAGAGAAAATTTTGGGAATAGACTGAGAAATGACCAAAGGAATCCTACGATTGATGGAATTGATGCCATAAAATGGGCAGTTGAAAACGGTACAATGATTGAGAGGATGAATCCTATAAGATGGGCAGTTGAAAACGGTACAATGATTGATGGGATGAATCCTATAAGATGGGCAGCTGATTATAGGTATAACATTGAAGGAAAAGATCCGCTTATTTGGGCTGTTCATGATGGTCACAATATTGAAGGAAAAGATCCACTTATTTGGGCAATTGAACAAGAGAAAAAGATAGAAGGAAAAGACCCTATCATTTGGGCTATCGAAAATGGTATAGAAATTAGATATGAACCAGCTTTAATTTGGGCGGTAAGTAATAACATGGTAATTAACAAGCAAGACCCTGTAGAATGGGCTTTAGCTAATAATCATAATATTCCTGAAATATTGTTAATATTTAATAAAATTATTAATGATGAAGTTATTGCGGATAAAGATAATGAGATATTTATTAAAAATAACGAAAAAATCCAAGGTAAAACTCTTATAGAATGGGCAATAGAAAAAAATAAAAGTATTGAAGGGAAGGAGCCCTTACAATGGGCAGCTGAAAAGGGATTAAAAATTAATGGAAAAGATGCTACAGTTTGGGCAATAGAAAAAAATAAAAGTATTGAAGGGAAGGAGCCCTTACAATGGGCGGTTGAAAATGATGTAAAAATTGAACAGAAGGATGCTATAGCATGGGCTATAGGAAAACCTAAAAAAATTGAAGCAAATAAATATTTAGCTAATTTAGCAGAAATTGCAGTGCTAAGGGCGGTTGAAAATGATGCAAAAATTGGCGGCCAAGACCCGATAGATTGGGCGTTGAGCAATTTTATATGGCTCGAAGATAAGAACCCGATAGCATGGGCAGCTGAAAACAGAAAGCAAATTAATAATAAAAACCCGATAGTATGGGTTGTTGATAACAAAAAGATGGTTGAGAATAAGGATCCTATAAGATGGGCGGTTGAAAATGGTGTAAAAATTGAAGAGCAAGATGCTTTAGAGTGGGCGATTGAAAAAATACAAAGAATTGAATCCATGGACCCTATGGAGTGGGGTAAGGAATTTAAAGTAGAAAAAGGGAAAGAAGAAGCTTTAAAAAATGCTATTAGAAAAGGTAATAATGTTGATGGAAAAAATGCAATTGTTTGGGCAATGGAAAATGATCAAATAATTGCCGGGAAAGAACCTATATTATTTGCTTTAAAAGACTTGGGTAATTCACCGCGCTATTATGATAAATCCATTATAGAACTTTGTGCCGCAAAAGGGCATGATTTGCTATTAAAAATTGCGGAAGAGTATTCTTCGGTTAAAGCAGCGAAAAGAGAAGAAGATAAGGAATACTTAACGAAACTCAGTGAGTTACATAAAATTATAGTTAGAGAAGAATCTATAAATCAGAGTGCACCAAATATAATTGATAAGGATAGTGCTTTAGGGCAAATGTTACTTTCAAACAACCCCAAAACAATTGCAAGATTAATTGAAAAGGAAACGGCAGGTTTTAAAGAAACTGAGGGTATGACATTATCTTACGAACATATTATGGAGCACTGTAACTTGGAATTAATTGATAAAATAAGCGAAGTCGGAGAGGCTTTAAGTAAAAGACAAGATGGGGTTATGCAATCTATAGCAGATAAAATAAATGCTTTTGCAAACAAAGCTAAAATCTTACTCGGTATAGGGCGCGGTATAAAGGATGAAGAATTAGCAGCGGCAGTTAAGGATCTGGATGTGATAGCAAAAAGAGATGTTAACCTCTCATCAGGGGGAATTAAGAATGAGAGTATGACTGAGCAAAAAGTAAAAAGTTTCGTGGATAAAGTTAGCTCATCATCTGGGCGAATAAATAGTGAAAAAAGAGAAAATCTGTCTCAGGTAAGCAAATTGGATAATTCCTCGGTTAGTACCGGGCACTGCTTATAACCCATTTGCTTTTAATGATAAAACCTGGTTTTATAGAGCATATTATCTTCAAATCAGGTTGAAAGAATATGACAACTCAATTTAAAGTAGGGGATAAGGTAAAGTGGAAATTTGTTTACGGGGAAACCGAGGGTGAAATAATAGAAGTACTTACCGAAAATCTTAAGACATCAGCTAAACCGGTCACCAGGTATAAAGTTAAAAGCTCAAAAACAGGTAAAACCGCTATACATAAAGCCGAAGCTCTAATAAAGATTTAGAGCTTCGATTTCCTTCTGGCTGCTTTACAGCCCAGGGTAATTAGCACTATTAAACCGGTGACTAATTTGAGATCAGAAGGAGCAAATCCGATTGCAAGCGCTAAACCTTGAATTTGCTGGTAGATAAGTGCTCCTATTATCGGTGCACTTACTACCTTAAGCATGGAATCATTACCGATCACGCTTTCACCGATCATAAGTGCTGCAAGCGCATGTATAACTATCCCGATACCCATTCCGATATCAGCATATTCCTGAACCTGTACGGTTAAACTCCCGGCTAAACTTGCTAAACCATTACCGGCAAATAAACCTAACATAATATATAAATTAACATTAGTACCCTGTTTCTCTGCAAATTCAGGATTTAATCCGACGGAACGAAACCGCAAGCCTTTTTCAGTATTTAAAAAAAAGTAAGAAAGAGCAGCAATAATTAAGCAAATTAAGAGCAAGAGGCTGATCTTAAAAAGTAGCGTTTGGGGAAAGCAGCTAAATAAATTGTGTTGATCAAATAACGCTATATTCGGCTTACCCATAAGCCTTAAATTAACACTATAAAGCATAGTACTTAAAATTATTCCTGCTAACAGCGTATCAATTTTTAGGCGAATATGTAAGAAAGCTGTGATTATTCCTATTAATCCTCCAAATAATACCGCTATAGTAGTCGCAAGAATCGGGTTTACTCCTAAGATAATAAGGGAGGCGTATACTGAGCCACCTAATGTATAAGTACCTTCAGGGGTAAGATCTGCGAAATTAAGCAGTCTAAAAGCAATTGCAATACCGGTGGCCACAATAGCAAGTAATAAACCTTGCTGTAATCCGGAGGGCAATAAATCTATAAAAACACTAATCATCACTCAACTCCCATTAAAGTGTTATCTTCATAGGTATGAAATAAATCGAGCAATTTAGTTATAGTTAAAGCACTCTTTTCTTTACAATTAAAATCTTCGACTATTTTTCCCCTATGCAGCATGATTAAGCGGTTACCGTATTTTATAGCATCATTTAAATTATGGGTAATCATAAGAGTGGTAATTGCATTTTTCTCTACTAAGTTTGCCGTATAATCCATAAGAAAAGCTGAAGTTTTAGGATCAAGGGCGCTGGTATGTTCATCAAGCAGAAGCAGGGAAGGGGGAGAAAAAGTTGTGGAAACAGTAGCGATCACTTGCTTTTGCCCACCGGATAAAGCTTCCATTTTGGTATCTAAAAACCTTTCTAAACCTAAATTTAATATTGTTAACTGCTCTCTAAGCTGCTCTGTTTTTCGCTTATAAGGAAGAAGGGTGCTTGCTTTGCAGCGCATCTCACTCAAAGCTAAATTCTCAAGCAATGTCATTTCTTTTACTATGCTTTTGTTAGTATCTTGAGTAATACTGTTTATCAGCTTAGCACGTTTATAAATACTCAAGTTAGTCAGCTCTCGGTTATGCAGTTTTATTGAGCCTGAATCAACTTTATAATCTCCTAGAATTGCTTTAAAAAGAGTGGATTTTCCCGAGCCATTGCTGCCGATCACTATGCAAAAATCTTTCTCATTTAGTGTTAAATTAATTCCTTTTAATATTGGTTCGCAATCAACATTAAATGTCTTATATATATTTTTAATTTCTAACATAAAATTTACCTTAAAACCTCAACGTGCTCAATATATTGAGGTAAAGTGATACCAAGTTTATCAGCTTTTTGTTTTGATATAAAACCGCTATGATCGTTTTTGCTCGGGTATATCGGATCTATATTTCCAACTTTTTCTCCGGCTAAAATTCTACCTGCTATTTGTGCGGTATTTATACCAACTTTAGTATAATTAACTCCGTAGCTACCCAATAATAAGTGCTTCTTTACAGCATCTGAATCAGCATTGATAACCGGTATTTTCATTTGATCAGCTGAAGAAATAATCGCAGGCAGTGCCGGCTGAATTATCCCGCTTACTCCAACATATATAAAATCTGCCTTATCTTTAAAAGTACGCATTCTGAAAGGGATATCCTTAGTCTGTTCAACCGGTACCAGGAGAATTTCCATATTATGAATTTTAGCAGCTTCGCTCATCATTTTAACTAATGCTAAGTCATTAGCCTCACTCGTTGAATAAAGCATTCCTACCTTTTTAGCATGAGGTAATAATTCTTTGGCAAAGTTTAACATGAGCTTAAGGTCTTGCCGGTCTGATGCGCCGGTGATGTTATTTCTTGTATCAGGACTATTATTAATTAACCCTGCTTCAGCCGGGTCAGTGATTCCGGTGAAGATAAGTGGAGTATCTTTAAAAATACTTTTAGCTGCCTGAGCGACAGGAGTAGTAAGAGCTATCACTATTTTTGGGTTAGTGGCTTTTAACTTGGTTAACATCTGCATAATAAGAGTCGGCTCAAAATTTACATCTGCTATTTCAAAGTGAATTTGCTCACCTTCTTTAAAGCCAAGCCGGGAGAGTTCGGTTTTTATGCTTGAAATAATTTCGTGTAAAGATGAATGAGAGCCATAGTTAGCGATCGCAATAACCGGTAAGTCGGATTTTTCTCTTTGCTTGATAAATAATGAGAAGCAAATGAAGATGATAACTATAGTAGCAGTTAATAGATAACGCTTGATTTTAAACATTTGAGTATCCTTTTATAAGTATGAATTTAATAAATAATTTGGTTAAACAGTTAGCTACGCCAACGCCACCATGTTTTCATTAAATTATTAACTTTGAAGGACATCTTTTTTAAAAATTAAATAGTATAATTACGCATATCATATCATATGTTGTAGCAGGTAACAACACAATAAAATTTAGATATTGTTCTTTATATCTTTAAACCTAATCTCCACCTACGCCAGGGCCTCTATCTTTACTTTCAGTATCTGTGGTTTTATCATCGGCACGAGGGTCTACTTCTCTTTCAGCTTCCGCTTCTTTAACATAAGCTGCGTACTTTTTGGTGATGGGTGGTATGATATTATGATCAGTTGTTTTAGCTTCTTTTGTTTTTTGCTCTGCCGGGTTGTTTGTAATCGGGGTATCAGAAGTCATGCAGCACTCCTTTAAAATAAATAATAAATATTATTAGTTAAAAGAAATGCCGCAAAATATCTAAGTAAATTAAATTATATTTTAACTCGTCAATTATGCTGATGGAAAAAAGCTTAGTCTGCTTTTGCACCTGAGCTTGCTATTTTTGCTTCAATAGAAGCCGGTGTTTTTTTATACTTTCTTCTTGCTTCGTACTGAATTAAATATAACCCTCCTAAGGTAATTATAAAGTAGCCGATCAACGAGAACCTATCCGGCACTTCACTAAATATAATATAACCAAGTATTCCACCGAACACTAATCTGGTATAGTCATAAGGCATTACGGTTGAGATATCGGCATATTTAAATGCTTTAAACAATGCTGCTGAGTGAATAAGGTAACAAATTGCAAGAATTGCTAAATACTTAATATGCCAAAATTGAATAGGTTCCCAAGCTTGAAGAGCAAGAGGAAATGAAACTAGTGAAGAAACCAGCGTTACGTAAAATAGCTGCCCTTTAGAGCGTTCGGTTTTTCCGAGAACTTTTATGGTTATATTATTTCCTGCCCAAAAGAGAAGCGCCATGAAGAGATAAACATAATATCCGTTAAACTCTTGAAAACCCGGTTTAATAATTAAGAGAGTACCTATTAAACCGCATAAGATAAATACAATTTTAGCAATATTCAGCTGCTCTTTAAAGAATATTACCCCCACGGAAACAATTAAAGCTTGCTCCAGGAAAGTAATAGCTGCAGCATCAAGTACATTTAGCTTCGATAGTGCAAAAAAGAAGCATAAAGAAGCCATGATACTAAACGTTCCTCTTGCGACATGAGTACCCAATTTATTAGTTTTGAGATTTTTTTTAATCCCTCCTACAAAGCACCAAGGAATAATTGCAATAAGGATTGCAAATTTATAAAGGAAAGCTACCTGGTTAGGGTGTAAAGTATGCATAAGTTTTTTAGAAACTACATACAGCCCAGACATAGCGATTGCATGCACAATCATAAGCAATATTCCGGAACTTACCTTATCGTTTTTTAATTTAGTTTTTAGTTTATGCATGCTCGTATTCCTCGTTTAACTGCTCAATTTGTTGTTGCATTTTTTTCTTCTTTCTACGTTTAGCTTCGGATCTTATCAAGATAAGACCTGAACCTACAATTAAGAGATATCCTATGTATGATACGGTCTCTGGAGTTTTATCAAACATATAGAATTGTAAAATCCCGATGAAGACAATCTTGCTGTATTCAAAAGGAATAACGGTGGATATTTCAGAGTATTTAAATGCCTTAAAGAAGGAGATGTTATGTATAAAGTAACAAAGCGCAATTACTGCTATATACTTAAACAGATCGAAATCCAAGCCGATTTCTTCTAAAGTAATTAGCCTGTTTGGTGACCATATCTCCAGTCCGGCTAAGTTGTTAGTTCCCCACTCGATAAAAGCAAAGGGAAAAGCAAATATGCATGAGAAAAGAGTTACATAAAATAATTGAGTTTTAGTTTTTTCGGTTTTACCCATAACTTTCACTACTATACAATTCATAGTCCAGCAAGCTACCGCAAGTAAAGTGAATAAATAGAAGAAATTAAATTCTTTAAATCCGCCTTTTGCAAAGAAAACCGGTATAAAGCCCTCTTCAAATTTTAAAAGATCAGGATAAAGAATTACGGATGCCCCGATAAAGCTTGCGAACACGCAGAAAATCTTACTTTTAGTCGTGGTTTCTTTAAAGTAAAGCATACCGATTGCAACTAATAAAACCTGCTCTAAGTAACCTAAAGCCGTTGCATCAACCAGATCTACATATTTTAAGGCATACATAAATGATAATGAGCCGCAAATACTCAAAAACCCTCGTATAAGGTGGAGTTTTATTTGATCGGTAGCTATAGATTTAAATCCGTTTTTAAATATCCAAGGTAATATGGATATAAGTATAAGAGATTTATAAAAGAATATTATCTGATTTGTACTTATATCCTTAGATGCAAGCTTCATAACTGCATAGAGTATTGCTAAAGCAGCAGCATTTAAGATCATGAATAAAATTCCATATATATTATTATGCTGATTTGCTTGCATGGTTTTCCTCATTTAATAGGTTGTTATGAAATAATTTTAAGGTGAAGGTAGCTAAAACACCTTCTTCGTTATTTTGTATTGAAAGTGTGCCGCCGTGGTCTTCTACAATCTTTTTGACTATAGAAAGCCCAAGGCCTGTGCCGGTAGATTTTGTGGTAATATAGGGTTCGGAAATTCTATCGATAAGATCGAGCGGGATGCCTTGGCCATTATCTTTTATAAACACTTTCACCAAGTTTAAATCCTCACTGATTTGATAATATATATGAATTTCAGGCCTGAAGGTTTGGTTTTGAGCTTTTGCTTCAATTGCTTCATTGGAATTCTTTATAAGATTAAATAAAACTTGTGTTATTTGTGCTCTGTCGCACTTTACATAACATTCTTCCAAAATATTGTCAAATTGATATTTTATATTTGGGTTAATGCTTTTTTGAGAAAAAATTACTTCGTTGATAATTTGTAGAAGATCATATCTTGCAAGTTTAGGGGAAGGGATACGCGCAAACCGGACAAATTCCTCTACCATCATACCTATATCCGAAACATGCCGGGTAATGGTATCTACATACTTTGTAAAGAGCTCAGGCTCAGATTTAATTTCTTTTAAGAATTTTCTCTTTAGCTGTTCAGCTGATAAATTAATAGGAGTGAGAGGGTTTTTAATTTCATGTGCAATTCTTCTAGCCACGTCTGCCCAGGCGGCTGATCTTTGAGCCGCTATAAGTTTGGACATGTCATCTATGGTAATAATGAATCTTTCCAATTCCTGCTTAGTATTAAACTCGGTTCCGATTCTAACGAACAGATAGGTTTTTTTATCTCTTCGTTCTAGGGTAATATTACCTTCAATAAGTTCTTGAGAGGGTGTAGAAGCTTTTTCTAAAAGTTCTGATATTTCGGGAAGTGAATCCTGGTAAGGCTGGTTTATAATCCTAGTTTCTTCTTTCTTTAAAAGTTTGGCAGCTGATTGGTTACAGAGTGTTATTAAGCCTTTAGGGTTAATAACCAGGACTCCACTTGAAACTTCGGTTAAAATCGCTTCTATAAACCTTCTTCTCTCATCTATAATATCTTTTGCACTGATAAGTTCATTAGTTTGCTCGGCAATTTTCTTAGTCATGCTATTAAAAGCTTTAGCAAGAACGGCAGTTTCATCTCTGGCATGTTTTCTTTCGGGAACTCTGACGGAGAAGTCCCGCGCTTTAATTTTAGAAGTGGCCTCAACCAATTGGTTAATCGGGCGAGAAATAATATTTGCTAATTTTACTGCTGTAATGATTGAACCAAGGCATAGAATGATAGTGATAACAACAAAGGCAACTTCAAGCTTTACTTGAGTTCTATCTTTATCTTTAAGCATAGTTTTATAAAGGTTAGCAGAGCCTTTTGTGGTCGCTAAATAGTTAATAATTTCGCTATCTACATACCTTCCGACTAAAAGGTAGGTATCGATGAAGTTATCTAGCTTTATAATTGCTCTTACTTTATCTTCCTGCTCGGAGCTGATTATTATAAGTTTCCCGGTACTTGCCTCTTTTAGAGTCTCCTCAGGCAGCCTTTCAAAGGTCAAAGAGAAGCTTAAATAGTTTTTACCCAATACTTGGGTAGGAGTAAAAACCATAGCTTCAGAAAGGTTCCTAAGCTCCGCTTCTTTATTTAGGAGTATGCTGAAATACTCCGGGCTTTCAGATAGTACCACTTGGTTTTTTGCAATACTGTTTGTAACGCCTAATATATCAGCTTTAATGCTATCTTTATGTTCTTTTAAATAAAGCTCGGCAATCTTAACGGTTTCGGATATTGCAAAGCCGATTTTATCATTAAATAATTTTTCTACCCCTAAAAAATAATAAATAAGTGCAAAAACCGCGACCAGGACTGTAGGTGTTATGGTAACTAAGCCGCCTACTAAAAAAACTATTTTTCTTTTTAAAGTGGTATCAGAAAGTTTTCTATAAAAGTACTTAAACACAATTTACAACATTAGTAGTTTAGGTTTTTTAGTTCTATACCATTTGGCAATTATAAGCTTTGTAAGTGAAACTGCCGTAAACATAGAGCAAAGTATACCAATTGTAAGTGTAACTGCAAACCCCTTAACCGGGCCTGTGCCGAATATATAAAGTATAATTGCAGCTAAAATTGTGGTTAAGTTTGAATCTAAAATAGTACTGAATGCTAAGCTATAACCACTCTCAAGTGCAGAAAGAGGATTTTTTCTTTTTTTAACTTCTTCTTTTACTCTTTCGAAAATTAATACATTAGCATCAACTGCCATTCCTAAGGTTAATACCATTCCTGCAATGCCGGGAAGGGTGAGAGTAGCATTGAATAATGATAATGCAGCAATGGTCATAAGTAAGTTAAACAGGAGCGCAAAATTGGCAACCATACCGAATAACCCATAGAAAACAAACATAAGCAACATAACAAGGATGACTCCTGCAACTACAGCTTTTATGCCTGCTTCAATGGAATCAGCTCCCAAGCTTGGGCCTACTGTTCTTTCTTCGACAATATTTATCGGTGCAGGTAAAGCTCCCGCTCTAAGCAGTAGTGCAAGTTCATTAGCTGATTGGATGCTGAAGTTACCGGAAATTGTTCCGCTTCCTCCTAAGATCGGCTCTCTGATTCCGGGCGCGCTGATAATTTTGCCGTCTAAAACAATAGCAAGAAGTTTCCCTGTATTTTTAGAAGTCAAATCTGCAAAAATTTTACTACCCACACTGGTAAGTTTAAAGTGTACCACAGCTGAGCCGTTATTTACCGTAGTTTGAGCATCGGTAAGCATATCACCGCTTAATGCTGCTCTACTTTTTACCACTAAAACGTTTCTGCCGAAATTACCTCTTTCTTTTGTATCAAGAGGTAATAATTTTGAGCCGTAGGGCACTTTACCGTTTGCAGCATCTGAAAGCCTTACGCTGTCATCTACTAAATGGAAGGAAAGTTTAGCTGTTTGCCCGAGTAGTCTTTTAATTTGTTCCGGATTCTCTAAACCGGGAACTTGGAGAAGAATCTGATTATCACCTTGCATTTGCAGATCTACTTCCTTGGTGCCGGTTTCATCAATTCTTCTTCTTATAATCTCTTGTGTCTGCGCCATTAAATTATTTTTAAGACCGCTTTTAATAATTTGCTCTAAGGATAAAATAAGAACATTTTTATTTGCTTCAATTTGTGCGGTGTTGCCGAAAATATTATAAATTATTGTTTTAGCGTCATATATTGAATCAGCAGAGGATAAATGAATAGTAATATAATCCTCGGTAATATTAAATTTCTCAAAGCCAATTTTTTCCATTCTCAGCTTGGTTTTTATCTGCTCTACACTACTTTCTAGCTGCTCACTGAAATAATGTTTACTGTCAACCTCAAGTAATAATGAAGCGCCCCCTCTTAAATCTAAGCCTAGATTAACTTTATTAGCTGGAAAAGCAGACTTTAAGCTTGAATCTGCTATTTGCGGAAAAAGGGTAGGAATTGATAGATAGATACTAATAAGACAGGTGAATATAATGGTGTAAACTTTCCACTTAGGTATTGTCAGCATATTTTTTTACTTATTATCAAGCGTTGTTTTTAAAGCTTTTAATAGTAATAAGTATTTTTATCAAGTAAGTATTTCCTTGAAGGATTGCTTTTTTTTTTCTAAGTTGTAAAAAAAATACGTTTTTACTTATGAATATCACGACTATAATACTTGCTGCAGGAAAAGGTAAGCGAATGAAAACAGCATTACCTAAGGTAATGCATAGTGTAGGCAATATGCCGCTTATTGAGCATATTATTAATTTAAGTCGGCAGATATCAATCGATATTAGGGTGGTCGCGAGCGGAACTTTAAAAGAGCATGCGGAATTTAAGTCACTTGAAAATAAATATAATTTTGCTTCCTATATACAGGAAGAACAGCTGGGAACGGCGCATGCATTACAGTGTGCCGAGCTTGAAAATATCGGATCGGAATATATATTAGTGTTATATGGGGATACTCCACTAGTTACCTACCAAACCTTAAACCAAATGATCGAGCGGGCAAAAAACAGTAACGCGGTTATTACTGCTTTTGGGTTTTATGCGCAAAACCCTACAGGCTATGGTAGGCTTATAACTGATCAGGATCAGAACTTATTAGATATAATAGAAGAAAAAGATGCAACTGCCAACATTAAGAAAATTAATCTCTGTAACTCAGGTATAATGCTGATTAAAACTTCTGAAGGTAAAAAGCTTATTAGGGAAGTTGAAAATAATAATGCTTCAAAAGAATATTACCTTACAGATTTAATAAGAATTGCAAATGATAACGCATACTCTTGTAGTTATATTTTGGGTGATGAGGAGGAAGCCTTAGGAGTAAATGACCTGGCACAACTTGCCCGGCTTGAAGAAATTTTTCAAAATAGGATGAGAAAAAAAATAGATGAGTGAAGGGGTGATTCTAATTGCTCCTCATACCGTGCATTTTTCTGCTGATACCATAATTGCCGGTGGAAGCAAAATTTACCCTTATGTTTTTTTTGGCTCCGGGGTAGTTGTTGAAAAAGATACGGAAGTTTTCTCATTTTCTCATATTGAGCAATCAAAGATAGGAGCTAATTGCAAAATAGGTCCTTTTGCCAGATTAAGGCCGAATAATGTTCTAAGCGGTGATAACAAGATAGGTAATTTTGTTGAGTTAAAGAATGCCAGGCTTGCGGAAGGAAGCAAAGCTTCTCATCTATCTTATATCGGAGATACTGAAGTCGGGAAAAATTGTAACATTGGGGCAGGGACAATTTTCTGTAATTATGACGGTAAAAATAAGCATTTTTCCAAAATAGGGGAGGATGTGTTTATCGGCTCTAATAGTGCTATCATTTCTCCGGTGAATATCGGGGATAATGCCTTGATCGGAGCAGGGAGCACAATTACTCAAGATGTTGAACCTAATGATCTGGCAATCGCCAGAGCCAGACAAGTTAATTTAAAGGGCAGGGGAAGGAAGAAAGAAAGAGTAGATTAGTTGATGAGAAAGGTTTTAGCTGAGCACAACGGAATAAACTTTAAATTTAAACAGTTCTTCATCCTCTTCTATATAACTATATATAATAAGTTAAATTTAATATGCTGCATAGCCTATAACTGAAAATCAGATAACAAGACTAGTAAGAAGTACGCGCCTAGCCGCCATTTATGGCGCGTGCTCGTATAAATGACATAGTCATTTATACGTAAACTTAGTTTGTTTTTTTATAGTTTAACTACGCTCTCTATATATAGTATATTCAACTTAATCTACTATAAATATAGTCATTTTCACTCAAATTGAGAATAAAAGTTTATTATGTGTGTGAATTCGAAGAATTCATAAATGTATGCCTTTGCGCCCCGGTAGGGGGCGCTCTGCCCGCCTGACATGCATTTATTTTAATCTTCTATTAATTTATTACGGCATTTAGAAGAGCCGATAAATCCTGAGTATTATATTGTTTTGAAAAACTTAAACAACATATATTCTCAATGACCGGGTTCTCTGCTTCACGCACTATCTTCTTATTTTTAATCAGATATTTCATCGGGTATCAATTATAATTACATGCTATATGTATAATCAGAAAATGTTTCGGTGTAAGTTGTTTTGGTACTTATAGAAGTCTTTGAACTATCCTCAAAATTTTCTGTCTCTTTATTATCAATGGTTTCATCGGATTGAAATATCAATTTTATCACTTCTTCTTCATCATCTACTGCCGTTTCTACTACTAGTATCCTCTGTTCAGCCTGCAAATTTTTTAAGTTTTCACTTATTGAAGAAAAGTCTATAGTACCTTCTTTTTCAATTAACTTATTTATCTCATCATCTGCAATCTTTATTTTCATTGCCTGCATTTTAACAATATTAATAAATTCATTTGCTGTCAACTTAGCATCCCGTTCCTCCGTGGATTGATAGTGAAATTTCCAACCCGGCGTACTTCTTAGGTTAATATTTTGCTGTGTAACAATATTATTAATTATGGGGTTATTAATTACTATATTATTAATAATACAAGGCTGATCGGGCAAATTTTTACCTGAAAATAGATTTTTATGCATTCCTAAAGGATCGTTTGCCTTTTGAAAGTAAGTGTTATCATTTTCTGCTTGATTTAACTCGCTTATCCATTCGTATATATCATTAATAGCTTTATCTTTAGCAGCTTGTGCTTCAAGTTTTATTTTCTCCCATTTTTCTTTATCATTTATTAAATTCTTTTTTTCATTTTCGGCTGCTTGCAATTTTTCATTCACTTCTGTTATTTCTTGCTTAATGTTTTCTAATTTTTCTCTTGCAGGGATCTTTTTCATATTTTATCTCACTATTAATCAATATTAACTTTTTAATTATTCATGCACGGATAAACATGAAGAAGTTATTAAACAACTTTTAAAATATATAAAAATATTAAAGAAGCTGATATATGTTAAAATAGTTATATGAAATTGGAATTTATTTATCAAATATTTTTATATTAAATTTAATATTTAATGCTTATTAAGTCTCCTTAAGCTGAGTAACAAG
Organism: endosymbiont of Acanthamoeba sp. UWC8; assembly: GCF_000730245.1. Lineage (NCBI taxonomy): Bacteria > Pseudomonadati > Pseudomonadota > Alphaproteobacteria > Holosporales > Holosporaceae > endosymbiont of Acanthamoeba sp. UWC8. The sequence continues at coordinate 30,721 of NZ_CP004403.1, forward strand.
CTGCCCCCTACAATCATTGAATTTATCCCGATAAACAATGTTGAATAATAACCCGGATTATTTTGAACCAAAGAGCCTAAGATTAACCCTATACTAAGTGCTGTTGGTAAAACATATCTAAATTTTAATAATTGATATTTTTTATAACATAAATATAAAGGTAAGCCGAATACAAGTAAGCAGAAATACGAGCAAGTTAAAACTATTAATAATGCCAAGAAAGCATACCCGCCTTTAATTGGTAATAATAAAAGAGAATATATTAGTGCTAACGGCCAAGGAGCTATTAAGAAAGCTGATAATGTGTCTCCGAATTGATTGGTTTTGTTCAAATTATTTATTTTCAATTCACCCTTTATTTTAAAAAGTATCAAATTCTTTATACTGCGATATACTGGGTATATTATTATTGATAAAATTTTAGATCGAAAAATAAGATGATTTATCTTGCTGAAGAGGCCAATCGGAGTGCTAAGCAGAGTTAGGATATGGATAGCCTCTCTACCATAATAAATTGAGTCATCTACTTTTAACGCCATGCCATTATCAATATCCAAGCCTTTTGAGGTAATCTCATTCATAAGAGTACTTGGCTTACGTGCATTTATAAAAGTTAAATTACCTATATCCTTTTTAATCTTAATCTCCTTGCAATACATTTCGCTTAAGGGGCATTTATAATCATAGATTAACCAAATATCTTTTTTAGCCGGTAAAATAGGGATATTATTCATTTTTTAAATAATTATATTTTTTTGGAAGTATAGCTTGCTTACAATGTTAATAATAGGATGTTATTTAACTTAAGTAAAAATTATATGTTCTTTCTAACTGATTTAACTGTTATACTAAGCTTTTTTCTTCTTTCTCTTCTTGAGTGCCGGGAAAGTTAGGATAAATTCGGTATACTTGCCTAGGCGTGACTTGCATTCAATATATCCGCCCATATCGTGCATTATCATTTTACAAAATGCAAGACCGATACCGGTACCGCTTTTGCTTTTTGAATAGAATTTATCAAATATATAAGGTATGTCCTCTTCCGATATGCCTTTACCATTATCTCTAAAATATAGCTTATTACTCTCTGCTCTAATCTCTATTTCTACATTCCTGCCACCATATTTATATGCATTATTCAGCAAATTAGACAGCAAGCGTTTAATATAATGCAGTGAGCCGTAAAATAAAAAGTTTTCTACAATGTTAATAACGACACCGTCTTTCTCGGGGTTAAGTAGCTTATATTCTAATATGCTTGCGGTAACGCATTCTTCTATACTGATATTCTTCTTATCATCGGCAATTATCGTGCTTTTAAGCGAAGCAAGAAGCCCATCAACTGTACTGATACCCTGGGAGCTAACTTTAGTAAGCATTTGAGTAAATTCTGCTAAAGTATTAGCATCTTCCGTATTTAGAGTGAAAGTACAAAGATCCCCTTTCACTTGTTTATTGGCAAAGGCACCCTGAAATAAATTATTTATGGTCACTGCACACATATTAAGTGTCGCAAGCGGGCTTTTTACCTCGTGTGCCATAGCTCCGCCGAACATATGCATTGTTTCTACTCTTTCTTCCTGCTCCTTCTCACGTTTTCTAAGAAAGAACAAGGTGGCGAATAAGAAAAATAAATAAATATAGGCTATGCGGCCTGTGGTAGTGATTTCCTGGAATCCCTCTAGACTAAATCCACTTTGCTTGAATAAAATAAACCCGCCAAGCGTACCGATCGAATAAAGTAATAAAAACCTCCTCGCATCAACAAATAAGTATAAAGAAAAAGCGGATAATATACCGTTTACCACCCAGAACGGGTCATTAAACCCAATAAATAGCATATAACTTGAAACGAATGGTAAACAGAAAGTGATCAGGAAATACCAATAATAATGCAAATATTTTTCTAAAAATCTTTTGCTGACTATAAACTCTCTAAATAACAAAACCATACAGAAAAAGTAGCCGATGGTTATAAGGTAAGCAAATGTAACATGCCCCGGGCTTGAGGTGACATCCAGGCTATATAAGAAGTAATAAGAAAGAGTAAAGGTACAAAATTTTCTAATTTCTATTTTATGTTGCCCGGGATTCTCTGCAAGCAACTTAATACTGGAGATTAAAAACTTATATGCATTTCTTATCGGGTCAAAAATAGCATTTGTAATCCTATTTAGTAAGGATTCTCTGGCCACTTTAGGAGTGGATTGTACTTGTATATGTCCTTTGGAAACTTGGTAATAGTGCATGCAGAATAAGCCTAGTGCACTTCCTATGTCACCTAAAGTAATACTTATTATAGCAAATTCCCCTGCAATAACTCTACCGATTAAAGTAAAAATAATAGCACTAATTACACTTGCTATAAATGAGTTGCTATTAGTTCTAAAACCTAAAAATCCTGCGATTGTAGGAATTGAAATTAAAGGCTCCCAAAAGTTTGCTACTAACCATATTAAAGCTAAAATATTACTACTTAATTTGATAAGAGCTAGAGAGGAGATAGCAAGTACAATTGTTGTAGCTTTGAGAGCAATAAGCTGCAAAGCATTATTCATATTTGGTCTTAATACTTTCAAAACATCGTTAATTAAAATTATACTGGTTGCATTTATTTGAGCTTCAGCCACAGACATAATAATTGCCATGAGCCCTGAAACCATTATGCCTTTGAGTCCAAGAGGCAAAAGCGATATAAACTTTAATAATGTTTCGTCAGGTTGTATATTTGGAAAAACAGCTTTCATTTTATAAGCAATAAGACAAAGTGCAGCTGAAAAAGGCAGAGATATTAAAGTAATCATCTTTAATGCTTGCTTAAGTTGTTTAGTGTCTTTGGCAATCAAGCATCTTTGAATAAAAGCAGGATCTACCCCAGGTAATAAAAAATATAATGTAAAGCTAGTTAATAAACTTACATTTTCATTCGATAATTTTATTTTTAAATGAGATTCAGGAAGATAAGAAATAAAGTTTTCAAGCCCCCCTGCTTTAGAAAAAATAACTATATATGATATTGGAATAATAAAAAAGAAGATGGCAAATTTAAAAATCTCAGTATGTATTACAGCTTTAATACCGCCTAAAGCTGAATATATTGTGATGACCCCATATCCAATTAATATTCCATACCCTGTTTCAATACCTAAAAAATAGTTAAATACAAGACCTAAGGCTAGGGCTTGAGCTGCAATAGATCCTAAGCTTATTATCATGGATGATAAAGCTACTACCCATCTGCCTGGAGCCCCATAAAGCTTATAAATTATTTCAGTAAGTGTTATACATTCTTTAAACTGTTCAAAATTACAAGTAATAATCTTAGTTATAATAATCCAACTTAGTGGAACAAGCAATTGCCCAACTACGTAAATAGCTCCAAACTCATAGATTTTACCAATTACCCCAATAGTACTTCCTGCCCCTATTGAAGATGCAAATATAATACAGACTAAGACTGTTACTGATATATTTTTATATCCTAACGCAAAATCTTTAAAAGTCTTGATTTTAGTTGTTTTATATAGGCCGATTATTAAACATATACTTAAAAAAGCTATAACAATTGATAAATCAATATAAGTTAATTTAATCATGCGGAGTATTTATAATATTTAAAAAATATTATATAACATTTATAAATAATCTTCAAATATCTTAAATACAATTTAAGCATTATTAAAATAACGAATAATATATATAATATAAGAGGAGAAGTAATTTAGATTGTTTTTATAAAAACGCAACTTCGTTCATTATTTTAATGAGGGAATATTTGGGACTAAGACTACAAGTAAAGGGATGCAATGGTTATACAAGATTATATTTGCAAAATTTTTATATAATTAGGGCGAGGCTTAAAAGAAAAAAATACCTGTAGAGAAATATGGAAAAATTTTTATTTGGTCTTATTACCCTGAGATAAGAATATATTTTTCCCCAAAACCGCTTCAATAGCGTTTTTAGCTACAAAAGTTTTTTTAGTAGGTTTCGAATGAGAAAATGCACAAACAACAAATGCTACAGCACTTAAGATAAAAGCTTTTTTGAAAATAGACATTTTAATAGCCTCAAAGTTATTTATTTAACTTTTAATTAAACTAAAGAATGATCATTAATTTGACAATACATATTTTATTAAGAATTAGATAATATATAATTACTATTTGCTACGTTACTTTAAATAGCTATAAAAGATTAAAGTTTTGAAATATCTAATATATCGCCTACCTTATTACCATGGTAGCATAAGAGTTAAAAAATCGAAAAATAAGTAATATATAACCTTATAAAGTTTCGAACCAATGGATAAAATTTTAATATTGTAATAAATATGTTGTTTTAGCTTAGACAATGTAAAGTAAGAAGGAATTTACTTGGATGCTATGGTCAAATATTGACGAAATATTGTAAAGTTTAAATATAACCTTAAGATCTTTTAAGCAGTATTATAGTAAATAACATTATCTTTAAAACAAAACAAAAACCTTAAAAAATATTTAAAAGCATTTATTAAAAAACTCTTCATAAATATGTTTTTCTAAGATATCGCATTTATTAAGAAATGAATAATCAAAAGAAAGTTTTATATCTTTCAAAATAGAATAGTTTTGTGCCCAGTTTAATATATTTCTTGTAGACATTAAAATAGTGATATCGCCGTTTATAAAACCTTGTCTTATAAGCTGAGCGAGAGTCACCATGCTTTTAAGTGTATCTTTAGGGATATCGGGGAGTTTTAAGGCTAATACTTCAAGCTCTTTATCAGGGGGCATAAAATCAAGGTTGGTAATAATATTCCAGCGATCCAGCTGCGCCTGATTTATCGGGTTTGTTCCGTGATAAAGGCCGGTCGGGTCGCCTAGGCCGATAGTGTTTGCAGTTGCAAAGATTCTAAAATGCTTATGAGGCTTTATTACGCTATTTTGCTCAAGTAAAGTAAGCTTCCCGTTCGTCTCTAAAAGTTGTTGGATTACAAACATAACATCCGGTCTTCCTGCGTCATATTCATCAATGATAAGTGCGATAGGCTGTTTTAGTGCAAGAGGGATTATACCTTCCTGAAATGAAGTGATTTGTTTTCCTTCACTTAGGGTTATGGTATCACGGCCGATCAGCTCGGTTCTGGTAATGTGGCCGTCAAGATTAATTCTAATACATGGCCAATTCAGCCTTGCTGCAACTTGTTCAACATGGCTTGATTTCCCGCTGCCGTGGTAACCGTTTATAAAAACTTTAAGGTTATGCTCAAAGCCCATAAGTATAGCTCTGGTTGTGTTTTCATCAAACACATAGCAATCATCCGTTTCTGGGACTAAATCTGATTTCCTGCTGAATTTATTTAGTTCACCGAAATCAAAATCAAATAAACTTTTAGAATCTACTTTAATTTGTTCCATTAACTTGCATCCCTATATTGATCCAGCTTTTTCTTCAGCACCTTTATAGTTATGCCGAGAACATTAGCTGTTTTATCGTAATTTCCTTGAAATTTTTTCCAGGCATTTTCTATAGTTTCTTTTTCAGCCGCAGCCAATGTTTTTATTTCAATATTATCATTATTTACTATGGAATTATTGTAATCCGTAAGAGTTAATATTATGTCATTAGGAGAAATTTTTTCGTCTAAAGAAAGAAGCAATGCCCGGTGAATAGTATTTTCTAATTCTCTTACATTACCCGGCCAATTATAAGATAATAATTTTTCAGTTGCCTCATTTGACAGTTGCTTATATGGGATAGAATTTAAGGCAGAAAACTTATTAAGGAACACTTCCGCAAGGTCTAAAATATCATCTTTTCTTTCTTTTAAAGAAGGGAGTTTTAAATGAATAACGTTAAGTCTGTAAAATAAATCTTCCCTAAATCTTCCGGCTTTCACCTCCTCAGCTAAGTTTCTGTTTGAAGTAGCTAAGATTCTAATATCTAATTTTACCGGGGCACTTCCGCCGACTCTATATATTTCTCTTTCCTGTATTGCTCTAAGTAATTTTGCTTGAAGCCTTAACTCCATTTCACTTATTTCATCCAGTAGTATTGTCCCGCCTTGTGCCTCTTCAAATTTACCGATTCTGCGGTCAACAGCGCCAGTAAATGCACCCTTCTCATGCCCAAAAAGTTCCGATTCCAGTAAATTATCAGGGATAGCTGCGCAGTTAAGCGATATTAAATCTCTTTTGCTACGTTTACTTCTATTGTGAATATATTTAGCTATAACTTCTTTACCTACTCCCGATTCGCCTGTTATTAGAACGCTTGCCTCACTGGGAGCAATTTGGTCTGCTATTCTGATAGTTTCTTGGAACTCTTTTGATTTTGCAATCATTTTTGAAGGTTTATCACTTGTCGTAATCAATTCCAAAAGTGCGGAAATAATTTCTTCATCCGGGGGGAGAGATATATATTCCTTAGCGCCGGACTTAATAGCATATATAGCTTTTTCTTTGTCAGCTTCAATTCCGCAGGCAACCACCGGTATACTTATTCTTTCTTCTTTAAGGCTTTGGGTTAAAGATTTTATATCTTGTGAAACCTCAACCAATAGTAAGTCCGCTCCCTTACCGGAGCGCAATGCCGCCAGAGCAGCTTTAATATCGGAAACATGAAAGATTTTTGCGCCACGTTTAGCCGCAATTTTACTTGCAGTAACTATCTGTTCACTCATTCCACCAATTACAATTAGTCTCATTGCTTACCGGCTCTAATATTAAGATTATATAAAGATACTATATAAATAATTCAGATCTTTCAAATATTATAAACAACTTTAGAGTGTTTAGAAGCAGCATTGCTAATCCGAGTGTTTCCATTAGTAATTAAGATGTATTTTAATGTACTAAATATCATATAAAATGCTATGCATATTAAAATATGCAGCACAGCAGTACTACTTAACCCTAGAAATCTTATTGAAAAACCTGCTTGCTCCAAACAACTGGCAAGTACTAATAAAAAAATTCCTAAAATTCCGGGTATAATATTTTTTGATAAATTATTAGCAAAGCAAACTAAAAATATAACAAGCATATTAAAAGCAGCCATGCTGTAATAAAGGATTGCTATTACAAATTCACTACTTACTTCAACTACGGCTATAAAATAAAGTACTAAGGTTACAATAGAAAAAATAAACATAATATAGGTGAATAATTTTGAATTAAACATTGCCGCACACATATTCCAAGTAATGGCGACCGCTACCCCTAGACAAACTAAATTCATATAATTCAGCGTCATTCTTAATAAATAATTTTTGCTGTTAATTAGCACTCCTTCGTTTACTAAACCAAGTGAGGTTGAGATACTTATAAGTACTAAAAAAGAAATGATTAAATTTTTTAAAACCCGGTTTGTTGTTTCAATTTTATAAAAATCGATACTATAATATATGCATTGGATAACCAATACACTTAAAATCAAAATTATATCTATATACATCATAAATACTAAAAATACATTTCCTTATTAGCAGAATTTTTTCTTTTTTTCAACAGGGCAATTACATAATTACATTATTTTTTAATAGAAGGTGTCATGTAAGATTTTAAATAATATCTTGCCTTTTTAATTTGAACGGGATTATAATTATAAAGGAAGTTAGTTGAGGGCAGCAAAGTTTGTAAATTTGGTCAGGTCTGAAAAGAAGCAGCCATAGCAAGTTAAACTGGGTCTTAGCTAGCTTCCACCTCAAATTTTATTCTCTTATAAAAAAGTTCTATTTTGCTATCTTACTTAATTGATATTGAAAGTTGTAGAATATTGATTATTATGCTTTCAAAAGCAGATATTTAGGTTCTCCGTATGAAAATTGTTATAAAGAAGAGTAATTTACAGAAAGCTCTTAATCATGTTCAATCAATAGTAGAAAAGCGTAATGCTATTGCAATGCTCGCGAATGTTAAGATTGAAGCTAAGGATAACCGCCTTGCCTTCACTACTACGGATATGGATATTTCAATAACTGATTTAGTTGAAGCTGAGGTTGACCAACCTTATTCAACTACTATTCCGGTGCTTACATTATATGAAATTGTTAAAAAAATCCCTGAGGATGCAGATATAACTTTCGAAGCATCGGCAGATAATATCAATCAGATTTTAGTTAAGTTTGCTTCCAGTAAATTCACTTTACCTTGTTTGCCGGCGGAAGAATTTCCTAATTTTGAACTTGGTGATACTACCCATAATTTTAAAATTAGCTCCAGTGCCTTAAAGCTCTTATTAACTAAGACACGCCATGCTATTTCCAATGAGGAAACAAGATATTATTTAAACGGAATTTATCTTCATAGTATTGAATCCGAGGGCGCTGGATTATTAAGGGCAGTTTCAACCGACGGCCATCGATTAGCAAGAGCGGAGGTAGCGCTTCCTGAAGGAGCGAAAAATATACCCGGTATCATTATTCCTAAAAAAACCGTAAATGAATTAATAAAGCTAGTAGAAGATTTTAATGATGATATAAATATCGGCTTGTCGGTCAATAAAGCAATATTTGAGATTGGTAATTCGAAATTAATTACTAAGCTGATTGACGGTAAGTTCCCGGATTATACTCGAGTTATCCCGACTAATAATGATAAGCAGCTGGAAATTTCCTGTAAAGATTTGATTAAATCCATTGAGCTTGTTATCTCAGTCTCAAGCGATAAAACAAGAGCAGTTAAGCTTGATATCGAGCCGTCAAAGGTAGTGCTTTCGGCAAGCAGCGAAATGAACGGTAATGCAAGCGGAACACAAATGCTTGCGGCTAATTATAATCTTGAACCAATTTCGATCGGTTTTAATTCAAAATATGTTTTAGATTCTTTAAATACCATGGAGGGTGACACAGTTAGATTCATGCTTTCCAATAGTAGCGGGGCGGTAATTGCATTAGATAGCGCTGATGATAAAAGCCTCTATATATTAATGCCTATGCAGGTTTAATCTTTGGCGCTGATTGGGCTTAGTTTAACCGGTTTTCGTAACCACATAAGCTTAAATTTAAGCCTGGACAGCAACTTTGTAGTTATTTGCGGACAGAATGGTGTAGGAAAAACCAATGTATTGGAAGCTATATCATTCTTTGCACCGGGTAAAGGCTTTAGAAATGCCAGCTCAGAGGATGTTTTTAATAAGAATGATAACCGGCTTAATGAATGGGCGGTGAGTGCTGAGCTTGAGTGCGGTTATGATGATATCCGGATTACAACCGGTTGTAAGCTGGATGCTTATCACAATATTTCCCGAAGAATTATAAAAGTAAATGATGAGCTATCATATAAATCTTCAGAGTTGCTTAGTTATCTTAAAGTAATTTGGATAACTCCTCAGACTGATAGAATATTTTTAGAATCACCGGGAGTAAGAAGGAAGTTTTTAGATAGGGTGACTTATAACTTCTTTCCGTTGCATGCTTCTCATATAGTTAATTATGAAAAACTGGTCAGATCTAGGTTAAAGATTATTCAACAACCTAAATTTGATGAAATTTGGGTAGCAGCACTTGAAAAGCAAATCGCTACATTAAATTTTCAAATTTATAAAAATAGAACTAATTGTCTTAATATGATTAAGGAGTCGCTTAATTTAAATTCGAGTAATTTTCTTAAGCCCGCTATTAACCTGGTCGGCAGTATTGATAATTTTCTTATAGATATAAAAAATAATGAAGTTGAACAAATCCAGGAAAAGCTGAAATCTAACAGAAGAATTGATGCTTTGAGCGGCAGAACAAATTTCGGTATTCATAAAAGCGATATAGAAGCCTTCCATCCCATAAAGCACATTAAGGCAGACCAGTGTTCTACGGGCGAGCAAAAAGCTATGTTAATTTCAATCATATTAGCTCAAATCAAATCTATAAAGCAAATTAGCTCCACTTCGGTGATTTTATTGCTTGATGAAGTGTTTTCCCATCTTGATATAAATTTCAGACGAAACCTAATTGAAGAATTGAATGCACTTGAAGTTCAAGCTTGGATCACCACCGCTAATGAGCACATAATTGAAGAAATTAATTATAAAAAAAATGTAGTATTAATTTAGTCTTAGAGTTTTTGAGCTGTATATACCCGCATAATTTTAGAGATCCGAATGTTTAACAGTCCTTGCAAAGCTAAGCGCATGAACCTCACGTGCACCATTTTGTTTTAACACTTTGGCGCACTCATTTATTGTACTGCCTGTGGTAATTACATCATCGATAATTATTATTACCTTATCTTTTATAGCCTTTCTATAATTCTCATTGAATACAAAAGCGCTTTTCATATTTGCTCGCCTTAACTTTTGATTAAGACCGCTTTGTGAAGGCGTATCTTTAATTCTCTTAACTAAGTCGGGAATTAATTTTAATTTCGTATTTTTGGCAAGTTCTTTAGCAAGCACTAAAGACTGATTAAATTTTCGCTTCCTTAGGCGTATTTTATGTAAAGGCACCGGCATAAGTATATCTGAATTTCTTATCAGTTCTTCCCCGGCTATAAGCATTAATTTGGAGATGGTAAATTTGGCCTGTAAATTATCGTTATATTTAAAATCATAGATTAAATGGTCTGAATGCTGATCATAAACCAAAGCAGCCCTAATTTTTGAGTAATAAGTTTTAAACTTTTTACAAGAACAGGAGCTACTTTCAAAATAAGGTATACCGCACCTGTCACATATATTTTCAACAATAAAAGAAAGCTTTGACCAACACACTGCGCATAAGCTATTATCTTCAAAAGTTTCCGTTTTACATAATAAACATCTTGGTGAGAAAACAATCCAAGTAATTATACTTTTCAATTTTTTGAGCATAAAAATGCAAGTATCCGGCTATACTATATTTGATAGAGAATTTTATAAACTAAATTTAAAAAGATGTATAAAAAATTTTAAAAAACATGATTTTCTGGTTAACGAAGTATCCGAAAATGTGGTCGAAAGAATTAGTGAGTTTTCAAAAGGGTTTAATAATGCTTTAATCTATGGTTTGTTTGACCGGTCGGTTCTAGATAAAAAAATTGATGTTAAAAGAGGGTTCCCCGTTTATGAGTTCACTCAAACTCATAATCAGGATGAGTGCATTGTATTTGATGAAGAATATAATACTTGCATTGAAGATAGTTATGATCTCATCATTTCTAACCTCTCTCTTTCCTTTGTGAATGATTTACCCGGAGCATTAATTCAATATAAAAAATATTAAAAAAGGAGGAGTATTTATTGCTACTCTCTTCGGCGGAGATACTCTAAAAGAATTAAAAGATGTGCTGATAAAAACCGATAGTAAGTTTTACGGCGGAAGTAGACCGCATATTATACCTTTTATAGACATTAAAGACGGAGCTGCATTATTGCAAAGAGCAGGTTTTACACAAGCTATCTCGGATTCATTTAATATAATCGGCAGATATTCATCTATATTCAACTTGCTTAGAGATATAAAAGGAATGGGGCAGAGCAATTGCTTGAGCGCCAGAAGTAAAATCATATTGCCCAAAAACTACTTTTTTGAAGCTGAAGAAATATATAAAAAAGACCACAATCTTGAAGCAACATTTGAAGTTGTAACGATAACGGGTTTTAAAGCTTAATAAATACCTTGTTAAACTCATTGCATAATAAGTAATTTTATACTAAAAATCTCTTACAACATAATTTAAATCATCAATGTAATTTAATCATGCTTTCAAAACTTTTAGGTCTTTTTTCCTCTGATATGGCTATTGATCTCGGTACTGCTAATACTTTAGTTTATGTACCGAAAAAAGGTATTGTTCTTAATGAGCCATCAGTGGTTGCGTTGCTTAATGACAGAGGGAGTAGTATTCCTTATGCATTCGGTAGTCAAGCTAAGATGATGTTAGGAAAAACGCCGGCTGAAATTAATGCATTCAGGCCGCTTAAAGATGGCGTAATCGCTGATTTCAAAGGTGCCGAGGAAATGATTAAATATTTCATAAATGCGGTTCATAATAAACGTAGTTTCTTTGCACGTCCTTTGGTAATAGTATGTGTGCCGTCCGGTTCAACTGCTGTTGAACGCAGAGCTATTCAAGATGCTGTAGAAAGTGCCGGAGCTAGAGATGTATTTTTAATTGAAGAGCCGATGGCAGCTGCAATAGGAGCTAATTTGCCGGTTACCGAGCCGACCGGTTCCATGATAGTTGATATTGGAGGCGGTACCACGGAGGTTGCGGTAATTTCTTTAGGCGGAGTGGTTTATGCCAAGTCGGTTAGGGTCGGAGGAGATTCTTTGGATGAATCGATCATTTCATATATCAGAAGATATCATAATTTATTAATCGGTGAATCTACCGCAGAGAAAATTAAGAAAGAAATCGGTGCAGCTTGCAGGCCTGAGGGTGAGCCTAGGACTATGGAGATTAAGGGTAGGGACTTAATAAACGGTATACCTAAGGAAATCGTGCTTTCCGAAGCACAAATTTCCGATAGCTTAGAAGAGCCGGTCAAGCAAATTATTGAAGCTGTCAAGCTGGTACTGGAATCCGCTCCGCCTGAGTTGTCCTCCGATATAGTTGATAGAGGAATAGCTCTAACCGGAGGAGGAGCTTTACTTAGAGGGCTTGATAAAGTAATTAGAGAAGCAACCGGCCTTCCTGTATTCGCTGCTGAAGAGCCGCTGAATTGCGTAGCTATGGGTACCGGAAAAGTTCTGGAAAACTTTGAGGAATTAAAACATGTTCTTTTTAAACAAGATTAATTGGTCTAATGAATATAAAATATAATAATGAAGACCTGCTTTTTGCCGCACTTGGCGGAGCAGGAGAAATTGGCATGAATTGTTACCTTTACTATCATAAAGGTAAATGGCTCGTGGTCGACTTAGGCATCGGATTCGCCGATGAGTCTTTACCGGGTGTAGAGATTATCGTACCTAACATTAATTTTTTAATTAAGAATAAACAGGATATTGCCGGGCTTGTGCTTACTCATGCGCATGAAGATCATATAGGTGCCGTGCAATATTTATGGCCGGAACTGGAATGCCCGGTTTATACCACTAAATTTACTTCTGCGGTGCTTAAAGCAAAATTAGCGGATGTAGGATTGGAAAACGAGGTAGATATTACGGAAGTGCCGGAAAACAGTAAATTTTCCGTTGGTCCTTTTGATATAGAATTTTTTAATATTACTCACTCTATTCCTGAAATGCACGGGCTTATGCTTAGGACTGATAAGGGTAATATATTTCATACCGGAGATTGGAAACTTGATATTGACCCTATTATCGGTAATGCAACCAATGAGGAAGCATTAAAGAAATTCGGTGATGAAGGTATTCTTGCCCTTGTATGCGATTCAACCAATATATTTAACCAAGGCAGCTCAATTTCAGAGGGGGAGCTTCAAAAGAGCCTTCAGGATATCATTTGCGGATTTAAAAATAACTTGGTTATTGTTACGACTTTTGCATCTAATATTGCAAGAATTCACTCTATTGCAAAAGCTGCCGAGTCTGCGAACAGAAGAGTCGTTTTAATCGGTAGATCGCTCTGGAGAGTATATGAGGCTGCTAAACAGTCCGGATATTTAGAAGATTTGCATCCTTTCTTAACCGATAGAGAAGCTAAACACTTAAAGCGTGAAGAAATGCTTGTTATCTGTACAGGTTGCCAAGGTGAGCCGCTGGCGGCTACCAATAAGATTGCAAACCATATACACCCGAGCATAAAAGCACAAAAAGGTGATGCAATAATTTTTGCTTCAAAAATCATCCCGGGTAATGAAAAGAAAATCTTTAAATTATTTAATCAATTCTGCAAACTAAGAATGGAAGTCTTAACGGAAAAAGACCATTTTGTCCATGTATCAGGGCACCCTGCAAGAGATGATGTTGCAAGGATGTATGAATTGCTTAGACCGCAAATTGCCATACCTATGCACGGTGAAGCCGTTCATTTACATGAGCATACGAAATTTGCACTTGAGCACGGCGCTAAACAAGCTGTAGAAGTTGAAAACGGAGATGTGATCAGTATTGAAGAAAGCGGGGCTAATAAAATAGGGACCGTAATCAGCGGTAGTTTAGCAATCGACGGTAACTATATTTTGCTGCCGGATTCTAAACTGATAAAAGCCAGAAGAAAAATGCGCGATGAAGGCTTAGTGATTATTACCCTCTTAATCAACAGTAAAAGAAAGCCTTTCAGTTTGCCCCTAGTGGTAGCTCCTGGAGTGCTTGACGAGAAGGATGACAGTGAGGTTATTGATGCGATTAAAGAAGAAATTTTCAATCATGTGAGTAAAGGTAAATTCCGTCATAGAATTGAAATTGAAAAATACATAGTTTCTACGGCAAAAAGGATAGTGAGGGCAGAAGCCGGCAAATATCCTGAAATAATAGTTCAAATTGAGCAAATTTAGGAAGCACATGAAGATTAGGGTGGGTACAAGAGGAAGTCAGCTTGCTCTTGCCCAAACAAATATAGTTATAAATGAAATTAAAAAACACTACCCTGAAGCAGAGTTTGAAATCATAAGGATTAAAACTACAGGGGATATGTTGTATAATAAAAATTTAGCACTAATCGGTGGTAAGGGGCTATTTCTAAAAGAAATTGAGGAAAGTTTGATAGCTTCAAAAATTGATCTTGCCGTTCATTCCATGAAGGATGTACCTGCGGTTTTGCCCGAATCATTAATAATTGATAGTGTGCTGGAAAGAGAAGATGTAAGGGATGCTTTTATTTCCGATAAATATAATTCCTTGGAGCAGCTTCCGTTTGGAGCCGTGGTCGGCACCTCTTCTTCTAGAAGAAAAGCGGCAATTTTGAGTAAAAGGCCTGATTTGATAGTTAAAAACTTTAGAGGAAACGTAATCACCAGGCTTGATAAGTTGGCAAAAGGTGAGGTTGATGCAACCATCCTCGCTTATGCAGGCTTAAAGAGGTTAGGACTGGAAAAGGTTGCAAAATATATTTTTGATTGTAAGGAAATGTTACCTGCAATTGCGCAAGGCGCAATCGGAATTGAAAGAAGAGTAACTGATGAAAAAATGGCTGAAGTAATCGCAAAAGTGAATCATACGGAGACCATGACTTGTATTACAGCTGAAAGATCATTCTTATACCACCTCTCCGGAGATTGTACTACGCCTATCTCTGCCTATGCTACTTTAGCGGGTGAGCAACTAAACCTAGCAGCACAGCTCGCTGAAAGCGACGGCACAATATTATATTCCTCTTCACAAACGGGTGGCAAAGAGCAGGCCTTAGAGCTTGGTAAAGCTGCTGCCGATGAAATTAAGAATAATTCTGGTATTTTAAATTAATACTAAATATATTTATTAATTAGTATTAATTTATTAGCTACAAAAAAGGGGAGTAGGTAATGAGAGAAGCTAGAGTATTATATGAGCACCCGGCAAAAAGGAAATCGACTTTAGTATGCTTTGATTTTGATCAAACAATATTAAACGAGCATTCTCATAATCAAATTAAACATAAGCAACTAAGTAATTTTAGTGAATGTATTGAAGCGGATTACCTGGAGGAACTAAAAGAACGAAAGCCTGATGAGGTGTTTAAAAATAGAGAAAAATTACGGGAAACTTTAAATCTCTTTTTTGAGCAGGGGCATAATATTGCAATAACTTCTTTTACTGAATATAAATCCTTGATAATTCCCGTTCTAAAGTTTTTGGGATTATCAAAAGAACAGCTTAGTAAAATTCATGTTGAAGCTTGGTTGCCGGAAACACAAGATTATATGTCTAAGTTTGGTAAAAACGGGCATATCAGAAAAGCAATGGGTCATTTCAAGGTTAATGATTATCAACTTGTTATGTTAATTGATGATAGCATAAATAATATTGAAATAGCTAAGTATAACAATATCAAAACAGTATTAGTTCCTGCCGAATATAATCCTGACCCAGCATATCTGGATGAAGCGGTTAAGCTTGGCGAAGAGCTTGTAAAGCAAGCTACCGCAAAAGATAATGAGCCGGAGGTTTTGACTTCGAAAGAAAAAAATACTTCTTGGGTTGCAAGAGAGAACGTTCGAAATGATAACCAATTAGGTTTAAATTTTTAATTAAATAATGTAAAAAAATAATAGGTGGTAATATTTTTAAATTTTTCATATGCACAAGCTTGATCTCAAGTTTTTTGAGCGCCCGACTTTACTGGTTGCTGAAGAACTGATAGGAAAATATTTTATATTTAATGATAGAAAGCTAATTATTACCGAAACGGAAGCATACGTTGGCCGAGATGATGAGGCATGTCATGCGGCAAGGGGAAAAACTAAGCGAACTGAGGTGATGTTCGGCAAAGCTGGATGCTTATATATATATTTTATATACGGCATGTATTACTGCATGAATGTGGTGACTGAAGAAGAGGGTATTGCTGCGGCCGTCTTAATTCGAGGAGCATTAGACATCACGGGAGCTGAGCAGAAGCTCTTAAACGGCCCGGGTAAACTTTGTAAAGATCTGTCAATTGATAAAACTTATAATACTTTAGATATAGTAGGAAACGACCGAATTTATTTCTTAGGTTCCGACTTAAAATATGAAATACAATCTACTCCGAGAATAGGTATCTCTAAAGCAAAAGATAAACCTTGGCGATTTATCGCAAATCTCTGAATAAGAATTTTTGCATTTGTTTCATAACGAGCGGAATTGCGCTGAAATAAGGATTGCCGCCTTTATTATATATATTAAGCCAGGATTTAGTTAAAACTTCCAAAGAAATAAATGAATGAATATCAGTTTCTTTTTTTGTATCAATAAGATCAAAAAAGTCAGCTATTTCAGTTCCTATAATTTTTGAGGTTCCAACCACGGCATACTCTTCAATCATATTGTCTAAAAATATGTTATTCGTAGGCATTAACCATTTTTCATCATCTCTTAAAATTGCCTCACAAACCGGTTTAGCAAATTCCTCAGTAGATTTTTTTAATTGGAAGTATAGCCCGCTTGAAAATATATCCATTTGCTCATGCGGGATGAAAGCATCGGGAAAAATATGAAGTTTAAGAAGTTCAAGAATATTATCAACCGAATCAATCGCTGCGGCAGAAATCCCGGCTCCGAATTTTTTGCCGGTTATAGGGGATATATTCATACCTAAGATTGCCGCTCCGGCTGATAAGCGTGTGTTTGTAATAAAACGCTTAAATGCAATTATGTTATTAGCTTCAAATCTGAAATAATCTATTATGTCTTTACTGTTTAGTTCTAATAAATCTTCTAACATTTTTATAAATATTAAATTTGAAGTTAAATATGGATTAGAATAAACACTGACGGTGAAAAGAGTTATTGACCCTAAAGTATTTAAAGATTCATAGCTTGGAAAAAAGCTTCTTATATACTCTTCACTAAGATGTGAATTTAGTTGTTCGGTTAATGAGGGAGTATCATTGGAAAAAATATCTAAATACTGATTAATATTAGAGGAGGTAACGGTTTTATGGCAATTTAAAATATTATCATATTCGGGGGTATCGAAATATATTTCTAATATTGCATCTTGTATTATGCTACCGGTAGTTGCATTATATATATCATCTGTATTTGGATTGTTTTCCATTATATCTTATAATATCTGTTGATAATTTTTATTTTATTTAAAAATTATTTATTTTTTGCAATTAAAATATTTTTTGCTCAAATTCATTTGAGCAAGTTTGCCCCATGTTAGGACATGTTGTCAATAGGAAGCTTGATAAGAATTTATTTCAGTTAAACGAGAGAAAGTTTAAGCAACCAGTTTTGCAATTGAATAAGCTGCAGCTGCTGCAATGCCGCCTATGAAACAAGTATGTAGTGCTGATTTAAGTACGGATACTCCGGTACACGCACCTTTAAAAGCTCCGAATCCTAATAGTGCTATTGTTGTTGCAATTACCGAAATACTTAATGCCTTTTCAATATTACTTGTAAATATATAAGGTGATAACGGAACAAATCCTCCTATTGCATAAGCGGAACCTATTATAAACGGGCTTACTACCTCTCTGTTTTTATCAGGTTTCTCCAAATTTAATTCAAAACGCATCATAAAATCGCGCCATTTTTTCGGATCCTTTTTTAAAGAGTCCACAATAAGTTTTTTGCTCTCAAACTCAGTAATTCCGAAATCTTCTAAAATTGCTTCCACTTCCTTCGCCTCTATTTCCGGAACTTCTTCAATTTCTTTAGTTTCTCTGGCAAGCTCAGTCTCATAATGTTCTCTTTGAGTTTTTGCTGCCAAATATCCTCCCATACCCATTGCTATCGTTCCGGCGGCAATCTCGGAAACCCCGGCAATAACAATAATATTCGAGCAATCTACGGCGCCGCTTAAGCCTGCAACAAGCGCAAAAGGGACGGTAAGACCATCTGCCATACCTAATACAAAATCCTGAAGATAGACCGAAGACTTAGAATGATGTTCCTGATGAAATTCACTATTTGATTGCAGCATATTACTTATAGTTATTAAACCTTTAAACGCTGAAGGTTAGAAAATTATAAGCATTTGTCAATAAGTAACTATGATTAAAGTTTTTTTAATAAATAAGTTTTGTATAAAGATTTAGCTTGGTAAGGTTGTGCTTGACTTTAATCATCGTTTTATGTAAAAAGCTACTTTAAAGTAATTCAAATTTTTGAGATATTAATTAAATGGCAAATCATAAGTCTGCAAAAAAAGCTCATTTAACATCATTAGACAATAGAGCTAGAAATAAATCCGTGCTTAGCAGAATCAAAACTTTCATAACAAAAGTTGAAAATCTTATTACATCAAATGATTCTAAAGAAGCTGAGCTGGCTTTAAGAAATGCTGAATCAGAAATTATGAAAAGTGTTACAAAAGGTGTTTTAAAGCTAAATACCGCAGCTAGAAAAGTAAGTAAGCTTACTAAAAGAGTTAAATCAATGTCACAAGCTGCTTAATGAGTGTTAAAAGTTGTTGAGGAACAGTTTAAAAATTAATTCTCAACTTGCTTTTATAATTCTCTCGACGGTTTTATTAGTTTTAAGGTTATTTGCAATTAAAGTGAATAACCTTGAACTTTATGCTGATGAAGCCCAGTATTGGGTTTGGGCTCAGCACCCGGCTTTCGGTTATTATTCTAAACCTCCCCTTGTTGCATGGTTAATTGCTTCTTCTACTAAGTTATTTGGTAACTGCGAATTTGCAGTCAGGATTTTTTCTCCCCTTCTTCATTTTATTACCGGGTTCATAGTTTATCTGATCGGTAAAAATTTCGGCAATAAAGTAGCCTTTCTGTCGGGTTGTGTATACATCACGACACCTGCTATATTCGTCTCTTCTTTTATAATGTCGACTGATCCGGTTTTGATGTTATTATGGGCGCTTTCGTTTTACTTTTTCCTTAGCGCATTAAATAGTAATAAATTTATCTATTGGATTTTATGCGGGGTAGCATCAGGCTTAGGAATGCTGGCAAAATATAATATGCTTTTCTTTTTGCTGTCTGTATTTTTATATATGTTTTACATAAGCAAATCTTTTAGATTTGTTTACTCCAAAAATTTTATAGCGGCTTTAATATCGGCTCTTATAATTTTTAGCCCGAATTTACTCTGGAACATTAACAACATGTTTGTAAGTTTTATGCATACTGCTGATTTAGTGCAAGGGGATCCGAGTAGTAAATTTAGTTTTAAAAAGTTAGCTGAATTTTTCTTTGCACAGTTCGGTGTATTCGGCATAATTACTTTCAGTTTCCTTAATGTTTCCGCATATCTTTGGTGGAGAGGTAAGCTCAATAAAAACTACAATATACTGTGCTTCTTCTCTATCCCGATTCTATTTTTTATGTTAATTATCGCCTTCATTTCCAGGGCGCATGCAAATTGGGCGGCTCCGATTTATATAACCTCTTCCGTTTTAGTAGTATTAACGGCAAAAGATTTAAATAAATTAAATTTAATAAAATTCAGTATAGTGCTACACCTTGTTATCGGCTTGGGTATAATGTTTTATCAGCCCTTATGCCAAAAACTTGGTATGGAAATAGCGCCTAAATATGATATTTACAAGCGCTTAAGGGGCGGAGAAGAGCTGGGAAGAAATATATTAAGAATTAAAGGAAATTATGATATTGCTATAATTGCAGTAGATACGAGAAAGGATTTATCATTAATAAATTATTATACTAAGCAAAGCAAGGTAGAAATTGTGAAGTGGAATCCTACCAAACGCATCTCGGATTATTATGCATTAACTACCGATGCAAATAAATTTATCGGTCAAGATATGTTAGTAGTGTTTCAATATTCTGATGAAGAAAGAAGGCGAAGTGATGAAAAATATTTAAGAAAATATGCAGAAGAGGTAAAGTTTATCGAGGTGCTTAATAAATCTACTGCTCATTCTCACCCTAAATACCAAATCTTTTATTTAAAAAAATTTAAAGGGTACTAATGATGTTAAATAAAATTATATTTTTAACTATATTTACTATTTTAGCTGTAGTGTTTTATAGAAACGGAAATATAGATTTAGCAGTTTCAGGCTATTTTTATGATCATTTGCACGGGTTCTATTTAAAAGAAAGTTTGTTTGCAAAATTTACCCATAAAGTTGTGCCGTTAATTGTAGGTATCTTTATTACGGGAGCAGTAATTTTGGGGACTAGAAAACTTTTAAAGGTAAAATCAGTAAACCCGAAACATTATATAAAAATTATTTATGTAATGTTAGTATGT
Source organism: endosymbiont of Acanthamoeba sp. UWC8 (assembly GCF_000730245.1). NCBI lineage: Bacteria > Pseudomonadati > Pseudomonadota > Alphaproteobacteria > Holosporales > Holosporaceae > endosymbiont of Acanthamoeba sp. UWC8. Next base: position 51,392 of record NZ_CP004403.1, read on the forward strand.
ATTACAGGCCCCGGAATAGTAGTAAATATGGTATTTAAAGAAAACTTCGGCAGGGCAAGACCGATCCAAGTTGAGAATTTCGGCGGAACAGCAAAGTTTACCCCTGCATTTGTTATTGCTAATCAATGTAACACTAATTGCTCCTTCGTTTCCGGGCATGCTTCAATAGGGTTTGTCTTTTTTGCTTTTGCCTTTATTAATAAGGGTAGAAAACGGATGATGTATAATGTTTTAGCAATTAGTTTAGGTTCTATATTTGGTTTAGGGAGAATTATTCAAGGCGCCCATTTTTTAAGTGATGTTATATTTTCGGGGTTTTTTGTATATATAACCGCGTATGTTTTAGCTTTACTTATTTTACCTAAGGAAGAAACTACAACTTCAACATAAAAATTTATTTTATACACTGTTAACTTTTTATTAATAAATGCTTAAGTATACTATTTAGTAGATAGAAAATAATAGTTTCATCCCTTTAGTGAAAGAATTTAGTAAGAATAAAAAATTAATTATCAGCTATGTAATTCCTATTATTTTAGTAATTCTAGTAGGTGTTTATTACCTAAAAGAGGCCGGATACGTCGGAACTGATAACGCTTATATAAAAGCAGGGAAAATATATATCAGCCCTGAAGTAAACGGGAAAGTAGTAAACATAGCGGTTAAAGAAAATGAAAGAGTTGAAAAAGGGAGAGTTTTAATAACTATTGATGATGAGCCATATCATATTGCTTTAAATCAGGCTAAAGCTAACCTTAATAGTACCATAAACGGTATAGAAGTATTAAAAGCGCAGTATCTTGAAAATACTGAAAGCTTAAAGCTTGCAGCAATGAATAAAGATTATGCGCAGCGTGAATTTTATAGAGCATCAGAACTTGCAAAGAAGCGCGCCGGAACTGAAGCTCAAGTAGATGCGGCCGCCAATAAACTCAATGGAACCAAGCAGCAGATTGCCATACTTGAGCAAGAAAAGAGACAATTAATAATTAATTTATCAGGTGATCCTCTAATTTCAGTTGAAAAGCATCCCAAATACATTGAAGCTAAAGCAAGCGTTGATCAGGCGGAACTAAATTTAAAACGCACAGTATTAAGAGCTCCTAATAACGGCATAATAAGTCAAGTTAGCACACTAAGTGTCGGAGACTATGTAGCAACCGGCTCATCCCTCTTTAGCATCGTACTTTTGGATAATATTTGGGTTGAAGCGAATTTAAAAGAGACTGATTTAACAAATGTTAAAGCAGGACAAAAAACTAAAGTAATGATTGATAGTTTTCCTAATTTGAAAGTAGAAGGTGTGGTTGAAAGCGTGGGTGCGGCAAGTGGCGCTGAATTTAGCATCCTTCCTCCACAAAATGCGACCGGAAACTGGGTAAAGATAGTGCAGAGAATTCCGGTTAGAGTATCAATTGAACAGCCTGATAGCACTTTACCTCTACGTGCGGGTATGAGTGCAGTAATTGAGATTAATACTAGATCTTCGGCGGAATAAGAGATGAGAGTAGGGATACAAACACTCTTCTCCAATCAGACATTAGTAACGATTTCAGTAATGCTTGCAGCTATAATGCAGACTTTGGATACAACAATTGCAAACGTTGCCCTGCCTTATATGCAAAGTACATTATCCGCGACTCAGGATCAGATTACCTGGGTTTTAACTTCTTATATCGTTGCTGCGGCAATAATGACTTTGCCCACCGGTATATTAAGTAATAAGTTAGGTAGAAAGAAATATTTTATATGGTCAATAATCGGGTTCACGGTTTCTTCCATGTTATGTGGGACTGCTTTATCCTTAACTGAAATGGTTTTATTCAGGATGTTGCAAGGAGTGTTCGGTGCGGCACTAGTTCCCCTTTCTCAAGCAATTTTACTTGATAGTTACCCTAAAGAAAAGCACGGAGTTGCTATGGCGATGTGGGGTTTCGGCATTATGATCGGGCCTATACTAGGGCCTACGCTTGGGGGGTATCTGACTGAATATTATAGTTGGCGCTGGGTATTTTTTATAAATTTACCCTTTGGTATTTTAGCCTTGCTTGGAGTTATTGTTTCAGTTGCTGATGAAGCAAAATCGACTAATCAAAAATTTAATATTGCCGGGTTTTTACTTGTCAGTATAGCTGTCGGAGCACTGCAATTAATGCTGGATAGGGGGGAGATGAAAGGTTGGTTTTCTTCAACTGAAATTGTTATTGAAACTGCAATCGCATGTTTTGCATTTTATTTTTTTATCATACATCTGTTTAACTCAAAAACACCTTTTATAACTCCCGGCCTGTTTCTTGATAGAAACTTTGTAGCAAGCGTAATCATGGTTTCAATAATAGGTATAATTTTATACGCTTCATTATCGCTACTCACACCTTTTCTGCAAAGCTTAAAAGGTTATCCCGTATTAACTACAGGATTAGTACTTGCTCCGAGAGGGGTAGGGACTATGGTAGCAATGATTATAGTCGGGCATTTAATTACTAGGATTGATACACGAATGCTTATTACATTCGGGTTAGTTTTAATTTTATTTTCACTATGGCAAATGATAAATTTCTCGCTGGACGTTAATATATTGCTTTTAGTTGAAAGCGGCTTAATTCAAGGATTTGGGTTCGGGTTTGTATTTGTTCCCTTAAGCACTATTGCCTTTTCGACCATAAATCCGACTCAAAGGACGGAAGCGGCCTCACTTTACAGCTTAATGAGAAATATCGGAAGCAGTATAGGTATCTCAATATCAACCAATATTCTAGCTGAAAAAACTCAAATGATGCATGCCGTCATTTCAGAAAGCATAACACCGTTTAATCACCTTCTTCATTCTTCTTTATCCCCAAGCGCGTGGGATATTAACACCGTAAAGGGACTGGCGAGCCTAAATAATGAGATTACCAGGCAAGCACAGTCAATTGCATACATTAACGATTTTACATTCTTAATGTATATTTGTGCAGCCTCTCTGCCTCTTGTGCTTTTACTGAAAAAAACCGAAATTGAGAAGAAAGCGGATATAATCGCAATCGCAGATTAAAATTGACAATTCGGGCAGTAAAACGTTGACCTGCCGGCCATTTTATTATTTAAAATTACTTCTTCACATATGTAACATTCTTGGCCTACTCTTCCGTAAACCTTAAATTTATGCTGAAAATAACCGATATCACCGCTTGACCTGACATAGTCCCTTAAAGTGGAGCCGCCGGATTCTATAGCTTCCAATAAAACTACTTTAATCATTTCACAAAGAGTGGTAATTTCTTCCTTGTTTAATGATTTAGCTGCGCGGAGAGGGGAAATCTGAGACCTAAATAAGCTTTCCGCTGCATAAATATTACCGACCCCCACAATTAACGAGGCATCCATAAGCAAAGGCTTGATCGGAGCAGATCTGTTTTTAAATATTTCATGTAAATAATCTTGGTTAAGGGCGGGGGTTAAGGGTTCTACCCCAAGGTTTTTAAATAGATTATGAGTATTGATTTCCGACTCCGGTATTACTGTATAAAGGCCGAATCTTCTTGCATCATTAAAAATTAACTTACTATCCCCAGTTAAGTCAATTTCCAGGTGATTATGTTTATTACTTTTGGGCTCAGTATTTAAAAGAATTTTACCGGACATTCCTAAATGGATTACTAATATATTATTGTCCTCAAGGTGGATTAATATATATTTTGACCTTCTGGCGAGATCCGTAATTCTCTTATTTAAAAGTAAATTGCTAAAGTTTGCGGGAGGAGCAATTCTAAACTTTTTACCTGAGGTATTAATGCTTAAAATTTTCTTACCAATTATAGGATAAAGAGAGTTTTTTACAGTTTCAACCTCAGGTAATTCAGGCATTTTAAACCCCGTAATTTAATTAACTTTTGCTCTTCCTAAAGATATATAAGTGAACCCTGAGTTACTCATTTCTTCTCTTGAATAAATATTCCTCAAATCAATTATTATTGGCTGTTGCATGCATTTCTGTAACTGCTGAAGATCAAGGGTTTTAAACTCAGCCCACTCGGTAATTATGCAAAGCGCTTCCGCATTATTTGCTGCGGTAAATATGTCATCACAATATTCGATACTATTGCCGAATATCTTCTTAGCTTCTTCCATACCTTTAGGGTCATATGCCTTAATTACGGCGCCTTTATTTTTAAGCGTGTTTATAATATCTATACTTGCGCTATCACGCATATCATCAGTTTCAGCTTTAAAAGTCAGACCCAAAATTGCAATAGTCTTGCCGTTAATATCGCCGTTTAAGGCGGATATCACTTTACTTGCCATCTTTGCTTTTCGTCTATCGTTTGAATCGATGACCGCATTAATAATTAAACTTGGGATAGAAGCATCATTTGCTGCTTTTGCAAGAGCAAGCGTATCTTTGGGGAAGCATGAGCCGCCATATCCCGGCCCGGGTTTTAAGAAATGCTTACCGATCCTTTTATCTGAGCCTATCCCGTTTGAAATATCTTCAATATTTCCGCCAAACTGCTCGGCTATATCGGAAATTTCATTAATAAATGCTACCTTCATGGCAAGGAATGCGTTCGCGGCATATTTAATAATTTCAGCGGTGCTGTTATCGGTAAACTCAATATGGGTATCATTTACTATAACGGGAGCATAAAGTTTTCGGGCGATTTCTTTTGATTCCTCGTCCATGGTGCCGATTACTATCCTATCAGGATAAAAGAAATCGTTTACTGCCGAACCTTCACGGAGGAATTCAGGATTGGAAATAATACTAAATTTTAAATCCTGCCTCTTTTCTTCCAGCGTTTTTTTAACTCTATTTGCGGTGCCGACCGGAACGGTTGATTTTATAATGATATACTTATCATGGTTTACGTATTTTGCTATATCTTCCAACACCGAATCCAAGTAAGTCATATTAGCATTGCCGTCTTTAGCGGCAGGAGTCCCGACTGCTATTACTAAAACATCCGCTTTATCAAGTAATGATTTATCAGTTGAAAAATGCAAGTGACCATTCTTGTAATTTTTGATTACCAGCTCTTCTAAACCCGGTTCGTAAATCGGGATTACACCTTCTTTGAGTGCATTAATTTTAGTAACATCATTATCAATGCAATTGACTTCAATACCAAAGTTAGCAAAACATGTGCCTGCAACCAACCCGACATAACCTGTGCCTATAACCGTAACTTTCATATAAAATATTCAATATAAAATTATTTTTGCAGATTAATAGATTTTTATTTTATTAGCAATTTTAGAATGATTTAAAACCATTTATTCTCTATAATTACGGATGTAAAAGATGTAAACTACTTATAAAAAATAATCTGCATGAAAATTAAAAGACTAACCGAAAAGACAATTAATAGAATAGCAGCGGGTGAAGTTATTGAAAGACCTCTTTCAGTGATTAAGGAGTTGGTAGAAAACTCGATAGATGCCGGTGCAAAAAATATTGTTATTGAGATTGAACGGGGAGGGAGGAACTTAATTATAATTACTGATGACGGGGAAGGGATTACTAAGGATGATCTTTTACTTGCTATTGAGCGCCATGCAACCTCAAAGCTAAGTGAAGATGATATTTGTAATATAAATTTTCATGGTTTTAGAGGAGAAGCTTTACCCTCAATTGCTTCAGTTAGCAGAATGAAAATTGCCAGCCGGCATATAACAAAAGATGAGGCATGGCAAATTGAAGTTTTAGGCGGTGAAGTACAAAATTTAACTCCGGCAGGTTTAAAACAGGGCACAGTAGTAGAAGTTAGAGATTTATTTTATTTTACGCCCAATCGGCTTAAGTTTTTAAAATCCGAAAGTTCGGAAATTAGCGTATGTACTGATTTGATAAATCGATTTGCGCTTTGCCATTGCCATATTTCTTTTAAGTTTATTTCAGACGGAAGAGTAATATTAAATTATAAACCGAATCAAACCGACCTAAGCGGAGAGGATACCAGGGTAGGGGATATACTCGGTGCAGACTTTTTAAAAAATTCAGTAAAAGTAAGTTTTAGCCGGGATTATTTATCATTTAAAGGATACACTTCACTTCCCACCTATAGCAGAAAGACTTCGGTAAATTATTTAACCTACGTAAATAGAAGAATAATTAAGGATAAATTTTTTATAGGAGCCGTAAAAGCAGCTTATAATGGGCTGATACCTCATGATAGGTATCCTATGATTGCCCTATTTTTAGAAATTGATCCCTATGAGGTTGATGTTAACGTGCACCCGACTAAAGCAGAGGTGCGCTTTAAGGATGAAAATTTTATCCGCGGTATCATAATCTCCGAGATAAGAAAGGCAATTGCACAGGCAAGCGCTCCTCAAGCAAGTGGTGAAATAAATCCGCCTAAACTATATCATTCCAGGATTAATTTCATACCGCCAAGGCCGATAGTTCAGTCTTCGCTTAATATTAATCGATTTGTGGATGAAAAACCTCAGGCTAAAACTTTTAGCAATAATTTTAATAGTGAGGTTAGTACTTCGCAAATACATGATTCGATAACTGATAGCTTTAGGTCTGTAAGCGTTAAGGTTATGGAGAATGAGCCGAAAGAAAAAATAGAAGAAACAAATACTGATTCCTTTCCCTTAGGTTTTGCTAAATGCCAAATCAATAATACCTTTATTATTTCGGAAAGTAAGGACGGGTTTATTATAGTTGATCAACATGCAGCACATGAGAGATTGGTGCTGGAAAAGATGAAAAAGGCAATGCAGGAAAATAAAGTAAAAACCCAGCCGTTACTCGTTCCGGAAGTAGTTGAGGTTGGGGCGGCTATGGCTGAAAAGATTTTAGAATTTTCCTTTAACTTAAGAAAATTCGGTATTGTGATTGAAAGAAACGGGTTATCTCAGATTTTAGTCAGGGAAGTGCCGTATTTGCTTGGTAAGCTTGATATAAGAAGCTTTATCTTTGACCTGGCTGATAATATTTCGGAATATAATACAATTACCAATCTCGATGAAAAGCTTGATGAGATATGCGGCAATATTGCCTGTCATTCGAGTATAAGGGCAGGGAGAAAGCTATCCGTTGAGGAAATGAACGCAATTTTAAGGGAAATGGAAAACACACCGTTCTCCTCGCAATGTAATCACGGTAGGCCAACTTTCAGGAAATTGACCCTAAAAGAACTTCATAATATGTTCGAGAGAACTTAATTATAAGTTTCGCGAAAAATTTCAATATTAGCCTTAAATATCCACAAATATAATTTTAATATTTTTTTGCTTCAATAATTATATTTAAGTGACTATAATGTATCAAAATAACTAATTATTTAATATTATGAAAAATGATACTCAGAATAACGATTTAAATAAATTATCAAAAGAATTAAATGTTATATTGGAAACAGGAACTGCTAGCGATATTGAAAATTTTGTAAAAAATCATTTTAATCATTTTAGAGGCATAAAAATTCCATATTTTCGTAAAGATTTAGATTTACTTCCTGATAATATTATTATTAAATTATTACATATTGAGGATATTTTATGTTATGTTGTACATACACATGGAAATTATAGGATATTAAAACTATGCTTAGAAGCTAATAAATCCGTAAATTATATTGATATTAATTATGAGTATGGGGCAAATGAGGGATACCCTCTACTTCACAATGAGGTTATCTACGGTAGTTTTGATTGTGTTAAGTTGTTACTTGAAGAAGGTGCAAATCCATATTTAAAAAATTATAAGGGGAGAATCCCGATTAATTATTCAAAAGATGAAGGCATAACGGAACTTTTACTTTCATGGATGCAAAAAGAGCAAACTTCCAATAAACGTGATAGAGAAGACTTTGAAGGTTTTGATAAGAAAGAAGAAAGCACTCCTAGTAAAAGAGCAAAAAATGAAGAATGTTGTGAAGAGTTAGATTCTAAACAACGTGATGAGCAGATTGAAAAAAGGCGACTTGCAGATTCTGCTAAAAAACACAGCCAAGATATTACAAAATTTTTCAAATCCCAAGATAAACCTCCGGTTGGTAAACATTCCGAAAGAATATCTAAGGAAAGTGAGTGCAAAGGTAAAGAAAAGGCTCTATAGAGTTATATATGCTGTTTTTGTATAGTGTAGACAATTAGCTTACAACTGGAGAATCAGATAATAAAAATAGTAAAAAGCACGCGCCTAGCGGCCATTTATGGCGCGTGCTCGAATAAATGACTATGTCATTTATTCGCAAACTCAGTTTAATTTTTTATAGTTTAACTATGCTCGATGTATGTTGAATATTCAACTTACTACACTATACTTAATTTTTAATAAAAAGTCGGAATTTGTTTTATTGCCGACTTTTTTTATTCAGGCTTTTTGCCGGTAAATGTGCGAAAATTTTTAACGTTCGTTAAATGCTCTTTATAAGTTTCGGAGAATTTATGGCCGCCGAGCCCGTCGGCCACAAAAAACAAATCCTTGGTATTAGCTGGGTGCAGCACGGCAGCAATTGACCTAAGCCCCGGGTTTGCAATCGGGGTAGGTGGAAGCCCTTTTACTTTGTAAGTATTATATAATGAATCGCTTTCCAGATCCTTATAATTAAGACGTTTAGGAAAGGGCTCAACCCCGCCGGTCATGCCGTAAATTACGGTTGGGTCGGCCTGAAGCGGCATATTTATTCTTAAACGATTAAGGTAAACGCCTGCAACCAGAGGCTTTTCAGCATTTATACTGCTTTCCTTTTCAACAATGGAAGCTAGAGCTAAAAGCTCGTTAACATCCTTCAAAGGAACGGGTAACACCGCGGTCGCAATAAATAAATTTAAATGCTTCTCCATATCCGCATGCATTCTGGCCAAGATTGAGTCTTTAGGAGTACCGTATGTATATGAATAAGTTTCCGGGAGTAAATAGCCTTCTTTATATTTCTCTTTATTTATGCTGCCTCTTAAGCCATAGCTGTTATCTAATATTTTAAATACTTGGGAATTAGTTAGTCCTTCGGGAACGGTAACTTTATGAATAATTACCTCTCCTCTTGTCAGCTTATGAATTACTTCAATCATCTTCATCCCAGCTTCAAACTTATATTCTCCCGATTGTAAATATTGTTTTTTAAATGAATGTGCTTTGGAAAGTAGGATGAATAAGAATTGGCTTTTAATTACTTCTTTTTTATGAAGTAAATCAGCAATTTGATTGATTGAATAGTTCTTAGGAATTATGACAATTTTTTCTTGATATACATGTGTTTTATAAAACGTATCGTGATAAGAATAAACCACTGCTACAATAAGTAATAGTTTAAATATAAGATATATAATAAAAAATTTCTTTAACTTAGAGAGCATTAAACTTTTTTAAATAATAAGCTGGCATTTGTTCCACCAAAACCGAACGAGTTTGAAAGCGCAACCTCAATTTTCTTTTCTTTTGCCGTATGGGCAACTAAATCAATATCACAACCTGCTGATGGATTATCAAGATTCAAGGTAGGCGGGATTATCCCATGCTGCATGCTAAGTATTGAAAAAATTGCTTCAACGCTTCCTGCTGCCCCAAGTAAATGTCCGATTGAGGATTTAGTTGATGACATCATCAGCTTATAAGCATGATCTTTAAACAATGTCTTAACCGCATTTAACTCAATTATATCTCCAAGCGGAGTAGAAGTGCCGTGAGCATTTATGTATCCCACTTCTTCCGGGTTAACTTTAGCCTTCTTTAAGGCCATTTGCATGGATCTTAAACCGCCGTTGCCGTCAGGCGCCGGAGCGGTCATATGATATGCATCACCACTTAAGCCATAACCGACCACTTCGGCATAAATCTTTGCGCCTCGCTTTTTAGCGTGCTCATATTCTTCAAGTACCACAACACCTGCACCCTCACCCATAACAAAGCCGTCTCGGGCTTCATCCCAAGGTCTGGAAGCTTTTTCAGGAGTATCATTGAAATTAGTTGAAAGTGCTTTACAAGCATTAAAGCCTGCAATACCAAGTCTGCAAACTGCAGCCTCGCTTCCGCCGGCAACCATTACATCAGCATCACCAAGAGCGATCATCCTTGCTGCATCCCCGATCGCATGCGCACCTGTTGAGCATGCCGTAACTACGGCATGATTAGGCCCTTTAAAGCTGTATTTAATTGAAATATGACCTGAGGCCAGGTTTATAAGGGAAGCGGGAATGAAAAAGGGGCTGACTCTGCGTGCGCCTTTTTCAGCTAAAATATTAGCTGTTTCCTCAATAACCGCCAACCCTCCGATACCGGAGCCTATTAAAACACCGGTTTGCGTCATTTCTTCCTCAGTTGAGGGAACCCATCCTGAATCATCAACAGCTTGTGTTGCTGCGGCAATTGCATAATGAATGAATTTATCCATCTTACGAGTTTCTTTTAAAGGAATATATTTTTCTAGATCTAATCCGCATTGCTCATCTTTACCGGGAACCAGGCCGGCAATCCGGGTATTGAGGTCAGATGTGTCAAATAGCTCAAGAGGAATTTTTTTAACTCCGGATTTACTCTGGATTAAATTTTCCCATGAGCTTTTTGCGTCAGCACCTAAAGGTGTAACTAAACCGATTCCCGTGATAACAATACGTCTCATAAAATGCTGCTAAGAAAAGTTAAACTTAGTTTTTTAGTTTAAGAAGCTTTATCAATTTGTGATTTTATAAAACTAACCGCATCTTCAACTTTAATAATTTTTTCCGCTGCATTGTCAGGTATTTCGATATTGAACTCTTCTTCAAATGCCATAACCAGTTCAACGGTGTCCAGGCTATCTGCTCCGAGGTCATCGCTAAACCTTGCATCCGGCTTCACTTTAGACGCATCAACATCTAAATGCTCGGCAACTAATTTAATAACGCGGCTTTCGACGTCGCTCATAATTTCTCCTCTTTAGTTTCAAAAATAGCTTGAGCGCTTTAATATCATATTATTACTCAAGTTGCAAAGTTAAAATTTAAAACTGAGTTTATCAAGCATAATTTTACTTATTTTTAAGGCAGCAATGTTATATATAAATTGCGCAATTCATGAAGTTATTGTAGTAAATTATATAAGCTAATTATTTTTTATATAAAGTTGTATGTTTGAAAACTTAATGTTGGTCGTTGGTATTCTCACCAAAATTTTAATCGTGGTTGTGCCGCTTATTGTTTGTGTTGCTTACCTCACCTATGCGGAAAGAAAGGTGATTGCCTCTATGCAACTTAGAGTGGGCCCTAGTGTGGTGGGGCCTTTCGGTTTATTACAGCCGCTTGCTGATGCATTGAAGTTAATGTTTAAAGAACCTATTTTGCCAAAGAACTCTGATCGGGTTTTATTTATGCTTGCGCCGATGATTACCTTCTCCCTTGCTATGCTCGGCTGGGCGGTGATCCCGGTCGGCAGTGAATTTGTGATAGCTGATATTAATGTCGGGGTATTATACCTTCTTGCAATCTCCTCACTTGGAGTTTACGGGGTTATTATCGCCGGGTGGGCGAGTAATTCCAAGTATGCCTTTTTAGGTGCGATAAGGTCAGCCGCTCAAATGGTTTCTTATGAAGTTTCCATCGGGCTAATTATAGTTAGTGTTTTACTTGTGACTCAGTCTTTAAATTTAAGGGAAATAGTGCTGGCTCAGCAAAGTATGCCGCTTTATTTAGAGTTATTGCTGCTGCCTATGATGGTTATATTTTTCGTCTCAATTTTAGCAGAAACTAACAGGCATCCGTTTGATTTACCGGAAGCAGAAGCGGAATTGGTTGCAGGATATAATGTTGAATATTCTTCTATGGGTTTTGCCATGTTTTTCCTTGGGGAATATGCTAACATGATTCTAATGAGTGCAATTACGGTAATTTTATTTATGGGAGGGTGGCTACCGCCGTTTGGCATCACCTTCCTCGGGTTTGTTCCCGGGATTATTTGGTTTTGTTTAAAGATAATGTTTTGCTTATTTGTCTTTATTTGGGTTAGGGCTGCGCTGCCAAGATATAGGTATGATCAATTGATGAGATTAGGCTGGAAAGTATTCCTCCCGCTTAGCCTTATTTGGGTGGTGCTTATTGCTTCAATTGTGGTTTATACGGGGTATAAGCCTGCTTAATATACTTTGTATAAGGTAAAGAGGTTGTTTTGTTCACTGATAACTAATCAAGGTTCTTTTTTTTAGAAGGGGATTATAAAAAACACATAAATACAAATAACCTTATCAGATACATAGTTCGAATACCTTTCTAATGATTTACCAGAATACGTTAAAATATAATGAAAGCTTAAGTAATCTCATGATTAAGATATCTGCTGGTATTCTATTTTATAACTATAATTATTTTATGTTCTTTGCCAGAATACGTAAATTAAAGATATTTTTATAAATTAATAATGATTAATATTGTTTTATTTTAGTTAATTGTATCTTTATTTTATAATAAATATTATGTATAATAATATTTTTAAAAGCATGAGAGATATTTATGAAAGAAGGAAATAGTTTGTTGGGAAGTTGTAACTTTTTAGATAGTGAAAAGCCAATAAGATTAGTACATGTTACTACGTTTAATTTTAGGGGTCTTTTAGATGGTAGTATTGAAAAAGATGGTAGTATTAGTTATAATCGTAAGTATAATTTAAAAAGGGATGCAGAATTAGCAAATTCAGGCCTTCGGCAAGTTCTTAAAAATACTATAAATTTTATGCTAGTCAGTAGTGATCCTATTAATGCATTTAGTGAGGCAACAAAGTTACCGGAAGAAATTCTTTTCAATATTCTAAAGCTAACTTCAACTACTCCTGAGGCATTATCTGATAAAGATGTAAAAAGTATTATTGAAGTATTTAATGAATTAAAAGAATCTTCTGCAAAAGCTAAAAGGTTATGTGAATCAGAGCAAAGTTATCAAGAAAATTCAAAAGCAATATTCCTTGCTAATCTTAATATAAAAAGAACTATTAATTCACTTGAAAAAAGCATTCCTCCGAAATATACAGAGACTATAACCAGTTCCAGAGAAGCTGAAGCAAGCTTAAAACAAGGACTTTAAATTAAGCTTATAAGGTTGCAACTTTCTAAAGTATAGCTCTTTATATAGTTTTAAACTTTTATTGAGCTAATATATATTGCTTATGTTAATATAGTAATGAAGAAGGTGATTATTCGTTAAAAACTATTCTAAAAATGTGAGCTAATTTTTTTATCGCCTACCTAACTTAGCAACGTTGTTTAAGTCAGCTTCCGCACTTTTCTCAAGAAAATTTTTGGTGAAATGGCCTTTAATTGTTTTGCCCAGCTCTTCGGAAGCTTCCTTTGCAAAGGTGGTGAATTTATCATTACCCATGAACTTTTTGAGGAAATCTACAAACTTATCCACTATACCCATTTTATTAATAGCATTATTTTTGCTTGCGAGGTTATCATGAAGATCATAGGCCTTAACTCTTATATTTTGTTCATCCTCTTTGCCAAGTTCCTTATCGTGCTCGAAGGTTTTTTTAACCCTATCGACTATTGCGTCGGCAAAATTCTCTTTTGAATTTTTATATTTTTGAAAAAGTTTGGTTATGGATAATTTCACGTTACCGGCTAATTCGTCGAACTTTTTGCTGATATTAATCAGTTCGCTTTTATCCTCTCCGTGTTCGGCGGTATTTAAGTTTTGGGCATGCTCTACTTTTGCACCGTTCATTACTAATACTTTTCTGATTTCCTGGTTAGCACAAAGGCTTAAAGGTGTCTGCTGTTCAGAATTAAAACTGTTAATTTTATCATTATTTTTATCTAAAAGATATTGAAGTCTAACATCTCCAAATTCAGCGCGGAAAGCTTCTCCTCCTTTGTTTAAAGCATAAACGGCTCTGTGCAATATATTGTTACTATATTTATTATTTTCTACATATTTTATATCCTCCAGAGAGCTAAATTTTTGAATATTATCAATCATTTTGTTAATAGATTCACTTCTCATTTCACTGATTAGAGGAGCGGTATATTTTTCAGGTAACCCTTCTATCCTCGGTTTTATTTCTCGCTTAACTAATAATTCAACTATGTGTTTAGGGGTGATATCCTGTTCCTCTTTTATTGAGGAAATGAGTGAACTTGCTACTTCACCGTTTAGGTATGCTAAGTTTAATATTGAGTCTATAGCTTTGCTTCTCTTCTCTTCAGCATTTAAACCGCTTAACTCCTGTTCAAGTTTCTCTTCGATTATTTTATAATGAGTCTTAAGACCTCTTCTTTTATACTCTTTGTTTAAGGTATCGCCCGATATTCCATTTTTTTGTTGATTAAGAAATACTTCCTCAGCTTGAGCATCCGTTACTAAAACGTTTCTTTTAATAGTATCGATATATTGCAGTTTTATTTCTTTATTTTCTATTTCTTTCAATGAGGCATCCAACTCTGATAGTTTGCCGGTAATGTGCTCATTAAAACTTTTAATTAACTCGGATTTTTCCTGTGCAGGAATATCAGCATTTTCCGCTAGTTCCAGCTCATAGCGCAGCAGCTCAATTCCGATTAAAGCCTTTATATAATCATCTTTTCTGTAATTACCTGCTTTAATAGGATCCGGGATATCACCCGGTTGTAACTTGCCGTCTTTAATGCCTTCTAAGAGTGCTGAAATAGAAAATTTGCCGTTATTTAGTTGTCCATTGATAAGTCCGATATCCTTACCCGTAAAACTATTTGCATTAAAAGCGGCTGCACTCAGTAAGTTTCTAACTATTTTTTGAGTTAACTCAGGATTTGTTTCTACTAACAATCCTACATTCTCAATTCCGCGGTTTTCAAAAAATGATATAAGTATTTGATCTAAATCTGCTGCCAGCACAGGATCAAGAATTTTTGAAGTATTTATCATATTTGTAAAAATGTTGCCGGGATTGCTCTTCATAAAATTATTTTATGATTTAATTATAATTTAATTATGGCGCTAAATTATTAACAAAAGGTTAATAAGGCTTTTTTAAAGCAATAAATTTATAAAGTTTATAAAATTCTAACAATTTGGGATAAGTAAAGTTAAGCTAAAAAGCCGGCGAAATCATTTGCAGTGATCGAGTAAATATATACATCAATTGGTTCGCCTCTTATAATTCTATACCCACGCATAGTGCCTTCGCGTTTAAAGCCTACTTTTTCGAGTAAACGCTGTGAAGGAATGTTGCCAAGCATGGTGCGCGCTTCAATTCGATGAAGATTCATATTTTTAAAACCGAATATAATAGCATTAGTTAATGCTTTAGTCATAATGCCTCGGTTCCAATATTCCTTCATTAAATCATAGCTGATTTCAGCTCTGCGATTACTAAAATTCCATGTATTGAAACCGATAGTACCTAAAAATTCATCAGTTGAAGTATCTGAAATTGTCCAAAATACACTTTGCTTTCTATAAAATAAACCACCCCAAAATTTTATTTCCTGTTCAGTTTGCTCCAAGCTATTGGGAACATCTTCATCGGAAAGATACTTAACAACTTCAGGCTCTGACATCATTTTAAAATATCTTTCCTTATCCGAAAGCATTAAATCTCTGAGCTTAATTGTACCGAGCTCTATAACCGGAAACTTATTAAAAAAACGGTGGTAATTAAAAGTATCTGACAAAGCCTTTTCCCTTAGCAATTTTAAAAAACATATATTTAAATTTAAATACAACTAAGTAAACTTTTATTCAAGTTACATTTTTAGTAAACTAAGAGGACGATTTTGCTACAGCTACTAATGCCGGGCGAAGTAATCTGTCTTTAATAATATATCCTGCCTGAATGACTTGAACAATACTCCCTTCAGGTTTTTGAGCATCGGGAACCTGTACGATCGCCTGGTGGAAATTATGGTCAAACAGTTGTTCTAACGGATAGATTCTTATTATACCGTATTTTTCAAAAACACTAGCCAGAGAGTTTTTAGTTAGCTCAACTCCTTCTAATAAGGCTTTAAGAGTTGAATTGGCTTCTATTTCATTTTGCGGAATATTATCAATAGCTCTATGCATATTTTCCTGCACTTCAATTAGGTCTCTGGCAAAGTTGGAGATTGCATATTTATGATTATCTTCGAGTTCTTTTTCGTGCCTTTTACGTAAATTCTGGTTTTCTGCCTTTTCCCTTAGAATTAGTTCTTTTAAAGATTTAATTTCTTCTTCCAGTTTTTTGCTAATTTCCATTAAGCTGTTTTCTACCAAGGTTTCTTCTTGGTTTTTACTTTGCTCCTGAGCTTGAATCTCGGTATTTTCAGGGATTTTATTTAATTCACCGGTATTATTTTCATCATGTATAATTGGCATATTGTTCCTAAAGTTTTATTAATTTTATGCAATGAATTTAGTGCGTATATTAAAAATTTTCAAGATCAAAGCTCTTAATATAATTGATTTATATTATACTTTTCTAGTATTATTAAATTAATGGGGTTATTAATAACTTAAAAAATAAATTCGGAGGGTATTATAATGTCAAAAAGACATAAAATTGCGCTTATAGGGGGTGGTAACATAGGTGGAACACTAGCACATCTTGCTGCACTTAGAAATCTCGGGGATGTAGTAATCCTTGATAAAACAGCAGATTTTGCTTGCGGCAAGGCACTTGATCTTGAACAAAGCACACCGGTGGAAGGTTATGATTGTTCTATAACCGGCACTTCGGATTATAAAGATATTGAAGGTGCGGATGTAGTCATAATTACCGCAGGTATAGCCAGGAAACCCGGCATGAGTAGAGATGATCTTTTAGGTATTAATAACAGTGTAATGAAGATGGCCGGAGAAGGCGTTAAGAAGCATTGCCCGAATGCCTTTGTTATTGTGGTGACTAACCCGCTCGATGTTATGGTTTATGCATTTCAAAAAGCAAGCGGATTGCCGCATAATAAAGTGGTAGGGATGGCAGGTGTTCTTGATTCCGCAAGATTCAGATTGTTTATTGCAAGAGAACTCGGTGTATCGGTTGAAGATGTCAGCGCCTTCGTTTTAGGCGGACATGGTGATAGCATGGTACCGCTCGTAAGATATACTACCATTGCAGGTATTCCTCTTCCGGATATTATTAAAATGGGCTGGGTTTCTAAAGAAAAAGTTGACCAAATCGTTCAGCGTACTAGAGAAGGTGGTGCTGAGATTGTGAAGCTATTACAAACCGGATCTGCATTTTATGCACCGGCTACTTCGGCAATTGAAATGGCGGAATCTTATTTAAGAGACAGGAAAAGAATACTGCCTTGCGCAGCTTATTTAAACGGAGAGTATGGCGTTAAAAGTTTATATGTCGGCGTGCCTGTCGTAATTGGCAGTAAAGGAGTCGAAAAAATTGTCGAAATCCAATTAGACGGTGAAGAAAAAGATAAGTTCGATAGTTCCGTCGGTGCGGTAAAAAGTTTAGTCGATGCACTTGATGCTTTGCCAAATTAAAGTAAGATGATTTTAATAATATAGAATCTCGTAAGCCGGTTTAGTTCAATTTAAAGCCGGCTTTTTAAATGTAAACAATATGATAAAAAGAATAATCAACAAAGTTTTACGTAACTTATTTGACTCCCGAGGAGCGGTTATAGGCCCTAGAATGAAATCCGGAGTAGATATTAAAGAAGTACGTTTATCTAAAGGTTTTAAGTTAAAAATTTATAAGCCTACCGCAAATAAATCAGGTAAAGCTTTACCGGTATTTATATATTATCACGGCGGCGGGTGGACTATAGGGAGCCTAAAAGCTTATGGCCCTATGCTTAAGTATTTATGCTATCATACGGGTTTTATAGTGGTGGGAGTCGAATATAGAAAAGCTCCCGAGCACAAATTCCCTCAAGCGGCTTATGATGCATTAGAGGGTTATAATTGGGTGATTAATAATATTGAAGCTATAGGAGGCGATATTAGCAAGATAATGATCGGCGGTGATAGTGCAGGAGGTAACTTAACCTGCGTAGTTTTAAATTACTTACAGGATAAAAAGCAGCCGCTCCCGATAAAACAAGTACTAATTTACCCGGTGCTTGATGCAAGTGAAGAGGGAATAAAGCGAGCACGGGAAAGTAAAAGATGGTGGGTAGGGAAGTTAGGTAGTAAGATATTAGATTACCAGTTAAGCCTATATACTAACACTCCTGAAGACCTAAAATCACCGCTTATGTGCCCTAATATTTCAGACTTAGACTTAAGCAATACGGAAACTCTCATAATCACCGCAGAGTTTGACCCACTATTTATCGGAGCAGGAGACTATATTAAAGCCTTACAAAAAAATAGTTATTCGGTCATTCATAAACATTATGCCAAAACTTTCCACGGGTTTATTAACTTTGCAGGGGTCTCCCCAAAAGGTTTATCCGCTTTAAGGGAAATCGTTAAGTTTTTACTAGAGTAGATTATTATTTTTATATCTCTTTTTCTTTACCTTTGTCTCTTTCTGCTTTTATTCTATCTACGAATTCTGAAGTTTTGACTCGTTTAGCAATTGGAAAAAACCTTTTAATATTTTGGCTATGGTCTCTTGCAACTTCTTCAAGTTTTCTTTTTTCAATTTGCTCGTCCCGTTGTTGTGAACTCATGGAGGCGTTTTCTTTAATCGTTTCATTAAGTTCTCGAATAGCATCAACAAAATATGGCTGGGGGTTTTTAAAAGCATTTAAAACGCTTATAAGATTATCGCGATCTTGCTTATAAAAAATATTAGTAATTAAAATTCTTTCCAGATTTTGAATCATCATGTTTAAAGGTTGATTGCTTAAAATAATCTGATGGATAAAATTTTTAAAATTGTCCTCTTTTTCTAAATCGGTCGGAAATTTCCCAGGTTGTAAATATTGAGGTAGCTCCCTATAAGATTTTAAAGTGAATTCAAACTTCCTCTTATTATCTTGCCTTCCATTTCTTGCAAGATCACAATCAAACATTGAAGTCGGGCAAGGAGTAGGGAAATTAATCGGGAATCTACTGTGAAGCATCCCGGCAATGAACGGGGATATAAGTTCATTAAGTTCCTGCATAGTTTGTTCAACTTCTTTTTTTATCTCATCAAACCAGGGTTTTAATTGATCCGCTACAGGTAAGCCTTTCATAAAATATTCCCAACCTGAAGGTATACCTTTTAACTTGAAATAAGATTTTAATATTTGTAGAACATTTGAATTATAATTTTCTTTTTTTTCTTCTTCATAATCTTCTTGATCATGTGCGTCCTCATCCAAACCTGCATAATCCTTATCAAATAAAGCTTCTGCTGTAGTAATAAACCCTTGCATTTTTATGAATTTTATTTTTAGTGCTTTTTGTTCCGCCGTTGTTTCATCAAGAATAGAAGGATTACAATGAGCTTTAGCTCCGTGTAATATAAGCAGCTTAAATAATTCATAGTTGCCTTTTTCAAATGCTAGATCTAAAGGGCTACTACCGTTATTATCCTTAATATCAACATCTGCTCCATAATTTAATAATATTTCAGCCATTTCTTTTCCGTAAGGATTTTCTGCCGCATAATGAAGAGGTGCGTAACCGGAATGACCGTCCCTTGCATTAACATCTGCATTATTTCTTAGTAATATTTCAATTATATCAATTGTATCTTTATCTTCCAAATTACTATCTTCCAAATTATTCACCGCTCTATGAAGGAGAGTATCAAGGCCAATATCTTCGTCAATTTTAGCGCCGCTTTGAAGAAGATATTCTATTATTTCTTTCCTTTCAGAATTCAACATTTCTAGGAAATGACTAAGTATAGACTGTTGATACTCCCCGCAATATACATAATTAAGATTTGCTCCATTTTTAACTAGGAGTTCAACCATCTCTTTAGTATTAGCTTGAAAAAGAGGAGGCATCGCCCTCTCTCCGATTAAATTCACGTCAGCACCATATGCAATCAGTAACCGCGCTATCTCAATATGATTACCTATAACTGCATTATTAAGTAACGTATCTTGTAAATAACCTTTACTAACATAATTTAAATCAATTTCTCCCTGATTGTTATCCAGGCACAACTGCACGATTTGTAAATGTCCTTTTTTCACGGAATTTACTATTATCAATTTCAAATCTTCTTTGATTGCTGCAATCAGCTCGTTTTTAGAAGTGCTATTGATAAACTCTTCCATTTGTTCAGGGGTTGCTTTCTCAATTTTTTCCAATAAAATTGACTTCAGATTTTTTTCTATATTGAAGCTTATATCTTTTTCAATCATAGTGATGCTCTTAATTTTTTATCTATATAATTAACGCATTATATATTTTTTCATTATGTTTAGGAAGTCCTTTGCTGAAATTTAATAAATTTGTTACTAAATCTGATAAAAAACAAAAAAATATTAAGAAAGCCTATTATTAGAGATAAGTTGTTCAACCAGCTTCTCTTCAGCCGTTTTCAGGTCTTTATATTTCATCAATGTATTATTAATCATGACGGCAATAGCGTATCTTGGTTTTCCTTGTTTGTCATTAATAAACCCGACTAAGCAGCTCGTGTTTTCCATATAGCCCGTTTTGGCAAGGATTGAACCTTGGTTTATTATTAAACTATCGGTAAAACGAGCTTTAAGTGTGCCGTTACATGAGGAAGAGGGAAGGGCGTTTAATAAAGTTTCTTTTATTGCTTGCGGCTCCTGATTAATTTTTTTAAGTAAGGAGATAAAAATATCAGCTGAAATAAGGTTTTTTCTGGAAAGCCCGGAACCGTCCTTCAGTTGAATTTCAAGTTCTTTATTTTTAAGCTGTTGTGCAATGAAGTCATAAAGTATTTTAGTTCCCACCTTAAAACTACCGACTTTATTTTTTCGAGCCGCCAATGTTTTAAGCAAAACTTCACCAATTAAATTATTTGAGTCTTGAAGAAACGTTTTAAGCATTTCATTGAGCGGCCGAGATTTAAAACTGAAAAGCAGTTTGGCGGAAGAAGGTGTTTTATCAAACTTAATTTCCTGAAAAGCTATATGATCCCGCTTCAAATAAAACTTAACCAAATGTTGTACCCATAATTTCGGATTTTGGATTGCAATTTTCAGTATCTCGGGTGAAGAGCCCTTTAATGAACAACCGTATAGGTTATAAATATTTCCGTCATTAGAGGTAAGCTCTAATTCGCATTGCGGGTCTTTTTTTTGAATTAATTTAACATGATTTATAATTTTGGGGTAGGGGCTATATTCGGTTAATTGAAAAGTTGAGCCTTTTTCTTTAAGCTTCAGAGTAAAAGCATTTTGATCGATTACAATTGCAGAGACGGGTGCTGAGAATGCAAAATTCTTATCTTCTATATTCCACCCATCAGCATAATATTTATCATCAAAGCGGCTATCATCTATTATTATATTCCCCTTAATTTTTGTAATCCCTTTTTCTTTAAGTTTTCCGGGAATGGAAGCAAGGTCTTTTTGCGAAAAATCCGGATTGCCATCGAAGGTGATATATAAGTTGCCGTGTAAAGTTTTGTTTACCACTTTACCTTGAGTTGAAAATTTGGTTTCAAAGCGATAATTATCCCCTAATTCTTGTAAAGCTGCATATGCGGTAATTAGTTTTTGAGTGCTTGCCGGGGTCATAAGCTTCTCTGGATTATGTTCGGCAATAACTTTTGAAGTTTTTAAATCAACAAGTTTGTATGAATAAAAGTTAGTTTCTTCCGCATAACTTATTTTGCTTTGTAATACTAAACATATAAGCAATAAACCGATTTTATACATAAAAACTTTTGTAGTTATTGGGTTGGTAAAAATAAGAAGTATAATTAATTTTTTTTTAACACAAGTTTTTTATTATTACTCAAAGTTTGTATGTCAAATAGACTTCTTAATTTTAATGCGTTATGTAAATAAAAATTATACTATATTAAACCAAGCAGAAAAACAGAAGAGATGAAAAATTTTGATTGCTTAAGTGAATTGGAACTTTTTTGCGCATTATCTACGGATGTAGATGAGATCAAAATCACTGCACTTAACTACAAGGATTTATTATTAAAATTGGAGGAAATCTATGAGAAATTATTTCCTTATACTTTTAATCTTTTAATAACAGGTTCTCATCCAATAGTTGATAAAGAAAAAGTATTACATTTAGAAAACCTTTTAGAAAAGCTGGAAAAAACTATTTCTCTTATTCCTCTAGCGGCGTTAGCAAATTTTTACTATGAGTTTATGCACTTAAAGCCTTTTGAATATGGAAATAGTATAGTACTAAGGACATTTGTTTTTAAGCTCTCTAAATTTATCGATATGAACCTTGATTTTAGAGTTCTAACCGATAGAGAAGCCAAAGAATTAATAGCCAATAAAAGCTTGGGCTCAATAACTAAAATATTAGAAAAAGCAGCAAACCGCAAATACCCAACTAAAGAATTGAAAATTAGACACCCATGGCCGAAATGGCCGGAGGCCTCGTTTAAAATCAATGATAAAAACTTCCTATGTTTTGAAGGTAAGTATTTAGTTGCAATAGACGGTACTTTGTTGCCGATTAAAAATATTAAAGAAGCATTAGAGAACGATGATTGCATAGATTCTCTTAAATATAAAAAAAAGCTTTTTTCGATCTCGACAAAAAAAGCGATTGACGGTATTCCGATTAAGCTGAGCAAGGTACCGCTCGTGAGCTTAAATCATGATATATTAACCGGGTTAAGTATTGATAAAGAACTACCTATCTTAGTAAATGCGATTCGAAAAAATAATATTTCATTACCGGAGCTTCCCGGAAAGATAAATGAGATTAAGAACAAAGAAGACAACTTAGTAATTAATATTGCTGAGAGAGCTTCTGAGCGCCTGGTACACACCCTAAAGCTTATAAAGCATATAGCTAAAAATGCATTTACAAACAAGCAACCGACTGTAGAACATGATTTGTTTATAACTATGGGAGGAAGCGGTTCAGGCAAAGGTTTATTAAATGAGATAGCTTTGGAAGCCTCGGATAATAACCTTGTTGAAGCCTCACTTGATAAATCCAGGTATTTTAGCTTCATATATAAATTATTAATTGCTTGTCAGCATCATAATGATGATTATAAAATTATTGCGCAGTTTGCTTACGTGCTTAGAGACACAATACTGAACTATGCGCTTGCGGAAGGATATAACTTATTATTTGACGGATCAGGAATTCCATATAAAGGGAGATATGACCATCTGGTCGAAATTTTTAAAAATTCCGGTTTTAGGACGCATATATTAGTTGCTGAAACCCCATTTTACCTTATTCATTCAAAAAATAAGGGAATAGATTCCTACCATAAAATAATTAATCGCTTCAGATATTCAAAAGACCATAGAGCTTTACCATGGCGAATTGCCATTCAAAAACACGCCGGTCAGCCGCAATCTCAACTTAATGCTGCTTGTGACAAAAATGTTAAGTCTTTTTTTATTATTGATACTTTACCAAAAAAAGAAAAAACATATATATTAGCTTTTACTAAAGATATTAATAAAGATAATTTAACCCATTTTTTAGAATATAAAAATCAGCCGGAGAAACTATTGGAGTATATAATACAAAAGCAGTTGCTTCCTAATAAGCGGATAAATAATATTATACCCGAAATGCTTGATTTCTTAATATGCACGAAACTTTCCCGCCAATCATATAGAGTGCTGATAATAACAAACAAGCAACGCTTTATTGAATCCCTAAAAAAGTGCTTGCTAAATACTGAATCAAAGGGGAAAGAAGATATATTCTTTAACCCTTTTCCTTATTTAATCCCTGTAATTGATTTTGAGTATAAGTATTAGTTGCCTTTCATTTAACTATTACTTATAAAAGTTATAGCTTGCTTTTAAACCGTGTATAACAAATTTTTCCAAATGCATATCTATCATAAATATTTATTTAAAGCCGTATTTTTGCAGTTTATTGCCGTTTTAGCCACGCTTACCGGTATAGTTTGGATTACACAATCAATGAGGATTGTCGATCTTATAGTAAATAAAGGAATTAACTTTTTAGATTTTTTAAAAATTACTATGCTCTTAGTTCCGTATCTGGTTTTTATTATTATTCCTGTGGCGCTGTTTTTCTCCGGAATTTCGGTAGCTTATAAATTTCTTTTAGATAAAGAAATGATAATATTAAAAAGCATAGGTCTAAGCGATTTTCAAATTGCCAAACCCTTTTTGAATTTAGCAATTCTTATAGTATGCTTAAGTTATATTATTTCTTGTTATGCGCTTCCTTTAAGCTATGGGAAATTTAAAGATTTACAAGTATATTTCAGGAATAACTATGCTTCGATATTGCTTGAAGAGGGGGTGTTCAGTTCCCAGGTTAACAAGCTGACATTATATGTTGATAAGAAGATAGATGAGAAAACATACGGCGGAATTGTGGTCTATGATAACAGAGAAGTCAATAACCCTAAAGTAGTATTTGCCAAAGAAGGGAAGATTTTTAAGTCACAAAACAATTCCTGGTTTGAATTATATAACGGCAGCCATCAGGAAAAGAACATTTCCGGGGATGGGCTTTCAGTGTTATATTTTGATAAATATTCCATCAACTTTAGCCTTTTTGAGGAGGATTATATCAGAACAATCGAACCGAATGAAAAATATATTACTGAACTGTTTGATATATCTCCCGATGAAGAAAGTAAACGAAATAAATTAATCAGCCATGGTCACTTTAGGCTTTCTTGGCCGCTGAATTCGTTAGCGTTGATGATGTTGGCAACCTCAATGTTAATTACCAATAGGTATCAAAGAAAAGAGGGAGTTTATAGAAATCTAGCAGTAGGTATTTTAGGCATCGGATTTATAATTCTATCTATTTTATTTAATAATTTTACTCTGCATAATTTAAACTTTGCGGTACTTATGTACTTAGCGCCCGTTGCACTGATGATGTTTGCATTAATACGTTTTAAGAGGGCTAATAACCTTTGAAAATATTTAAAAGAAAAGGGGCTTACAGAATATAAAATTGAGATTTAACCCCTTTAAACCTTTTAACTGCTTATGCTACCTTTTTATAGTAAATTAATTTATAAATCAGAGAAGCCTATTATAAGAATTTTAACCCTTCTTTATCTCCGAGAACTTTAATATTGCTATTTTCCTTAACTACTCCGGCTAGTAATTTTTCCGCAAGCGGATTTTGGATGTAGTGCTGGATTACTCTCTTCAGCGGTCTTGCCCCGAACACAGGATCGTACCCCTTATCAGCAAGCCAATCTTTAGCCGTATCATCAACTTCAAGAGTAATTTTTTTCTCTTTTAGTAGGGCTATTAAGCGTTTAAGTTGGATATCAACAATTTTGTGCATATGCTTACGAGCCAGGCGGCTAAATAATATAATCTCATCAAGCCGATTTAAAAACTCAGGCTTAAAAGCGCCTCTTACTACTTCCATTACTTGGTTTCTGGCTTGCTCAACTTCTACACCTTCAGGAAGGGCTGCAATATATTCGGAACCTAAGTTAGACGTAAGGATAATTACAGTATTTCTAAAATCAACCGTTCTGCCCTGGCCATCGGTTAACCTCCCTTCATCCAACACTTGGAGCAGTATATTAAACACGTCGGGATGTGCTTTCTCAATTTCATCAAAAAGCACTACCTGATAAGGCCTTCTCCTTACTGATTCGGTTAACACTCCGCCTTCTTCATAGCCGACATATCCCGGAGGAGCCCCGATCAGCCTTGCCACGCTATGTTTTTCCATAAATTCAGACATATCAATTCTTACCATTGCTTTCTTATCATCAAATAAGAATTGGCATAAGGCTTTGGTAAGTTCGGTTTTACCGACTCCAGTAGGCCCTAAGAATAAGAAGGAGCCAATCGGTTTTTCATAATCGGCAAGGCCGGCACGTGATCTTCTTACTGCGCTTGCTATTGCTTTAACCGCGTTATCCTGACCGACTACATATTCCTTAATATGCTCTTCCATGTGTAAAAGTTTCTCTTTCTCTCCTTCAAGCATTTTATCTATCGGTATTCCCGTCCATCTGGAAACTATGGAGGCAATATCATTTTCAGTAATAGTTTCTTTTAGCATTTGCATATCTTTTGAACTTTCGGCTTCCTGTACTTTCTTCTCCAGCTCAGGAATTATTCCGTATCTGATTTCTCCGGCTCTTTCATAATTGCCGGATCTTTGTACTGTTTCAAGCTCAATTTTAGCTGCATCAAGTTTTTCTTTATTCTTCTTAAGCTCGTTGATCTTGAGTTTCTCCGCTTGCCATTTGCTGTTCAAATCAAAAGCTTTGGCTTCAACTTCAGCCAGATCTTTCTTCAACTTTTCAAGCCTGGTTTGTGAAGCAGGATCTTGTTCTTTTTCTAATGCTGAAATTTCTATTTTAAGCTGAATTATTTTGCGATCAAGTTCATCTAAAGCTTCCGGCTTACTATCAACTTGCATGCGAAGTCTGCTGGCCGCCTCATCAATCAGGTCGATTGCCTTATCCGGCAAAAATCTTTCGGTGATATAGCGATTAGAAAGCGTGGCAGCTGCAACAATTGCGCTATCACTAATTCTTATCCCGTGATGCATTTCATATTTTTCCTTTAGGCCGCGCAAAATCGAGACCGTATCTTCAACCGTGGGTTCAGGGATAAAAACGGGCTGAAAGCGTCTTGCAAGAGCTGCATCTTTTTCAATATGCTTTCTGTATTCATCGAGCGTAGTTGCGCCGATACAGTGAAGTTCGCCTCTGGCAAGAGCAGGCTTAAGCAGGTTGGAAGCATCCATCGCGCCTTCTGCAGCTCCGGCGCCGACAAGAGTATGTAGTTCATCGATAAACAGTATGATTTCTCCTTCAGCTGCTGAAACTTCATTTAAAACTGCTTTTAGCCTTTCTTCAAATTCTCCTCTAAATTTTGCACCGGCAATTAGTGCACCCAGATCTAAAGAAAAAAGCTTTTGATTATGCAGGTTCTCAGGCACGTCACCTGCAACCATTCTTTGAGCTAACCCTTCTATGATTGCGGTTTTTCCGACTCCCGGTTCGCCGATGAGCACGGGATTATTTTTAGTCCTACGGGATAGTACCTGCATGGTTCTTCGGATCTCTTCATCTCTTCCGATGACCGGGTCAAGTTTACCTATCTCGGCAAGCTTAGTGATATCTTTGGCATATTTCTTTAACGCCTCAAATGTAGCTTCTGCATTTGCGGAATTTGCCGTTCTGCCTTTACGCATTTTTTCAATGGCGCTACTAATCTTACCTTCGGTAATGCCTGCGCTTTTTAGAATATTAAAGCTTTCAGTATCTTTTACTTTAGCTAAGGCTTGCAGAATTCTTTCTACAGTAACAAAGCTATCATTAAATTTGTTAGCTAGGTTATTTGCTTCTTCTAATACTTTAGCCGTTTCAGGCGAAAGAAAAAGTTGACCGGCACCTGAGCCGGAAATTTTCGGTAGTTTATCCAAGCATGCTTTAACTTCAGCTTCTATTAACTTAGGATTTGCATCACAGGCGGTAAGTAGACTTGCAATAAAATCATCATCTTCTTTTAACAATGCATACATAATATGCTCAGGCATAAATTTTTGATGATTGCTTGCAACGGCACTGGTTTGCGCGTGTTGTATTACTTCTCTGGCTCTTTCAGTAAATTTCTCAAAATTCATCTTATTACCTTTTATTTCTCTGTTGAATAAATATGTAGTAAAGATATTTACTTTTTTAAAGAGTAGTTAATTAAGAAAATTTACATATCATTTTTTCAAAGTTAATCTCAAGCATATGTTTTTTTATAAAAGAGCAGGAGGGCTATGCTCTTAGCACACATAAGTATCTTGGTATAGAATATGAATTATTCTCAATTAGTTGTGTCATAAACCCAAGGTTTTGATAAAAACTTACAGATTCGTTATCAGTCTCTGCTTCAATTATATTTAAATCATATTTTATAGGTAAAGTTTTTATTACTTTTGTTCCGATGCCTTCTTTTTGAAAATCTGGTAAAATACTTATATGCTTTATAATTCCTTTATTGAGCATTAGCTCTATACCTAAAATACCTATTAATTCATTGTTCTTTTCAATTCCAAGTAAATCGGTGGAATCCGTATGAAGATAATAATTAATGGTATCTTGGACTTTTTCTTCTGTGCTTGGATAAGTACATGATGAGAATAGAGTTTTAATTACATCAATATAAGAATTCTGATTCAGTGCAACCTTCAAATCAATAAGAGAGATTTCATCCATATCAAACGCTTTGATAAAAAATTAATAAAATTTTCATAAATACTGCTTGAACGTTAATTAATTTGGGCAACTTATAAAGTTAATATGTTAAGTTGGCAATAGAATTATATTATTTTTTAGAAAAGAAAAAGGTTAGGAAATAAACCGGGTTCATATTTGAATTGCTATTGAGCCATGTATATACACGGCTCAAATACTTAAGATTTAAGCAGTAATTTCTTCAAGCCATTTTTTATGTCTGCGCTCATCTTCTCTGGCATTTTTAATGAAGTCATCCGCACTGCTTGGTCTATCTTCATGATTAAGCATTCTTTCATAAGCCGTATTAGTATCTTCTTCAGCAGCAAGCATTGCTTTTAAAATTGAGTTATCACCAATTAAGTTTGCGATCGCTACTTTTCCTATCATAAGCACTTGCTTACCGCATGGACCATCAGTAAATTCTTCGCCGCTTGCCTTTAAAAGATTTCTGATTCCTTCAATGTGGCGTTCATGGTCGGCTTTAAACTCATTTAATTTAGCTTTATAGTTTTCATCATTAAGTCTATCAATTGCAGCTGTATAAGTTTCAGTTGCATCATATTCAAGTTCCAATAAATCTTTTAATGCGTCTGTAAATCTAGCTTGGGTGCCTACTAATGTAACCATAGTTGTTCTCCTATTATTTATAACTTTTATTGATTTTATTGATTTTAGGGGTGTTTCAAAAGTGAAAATAGTAAAAGTTTAACGTTGCCTAGCTTTAAAGCTTATATAATCCTTTTTTTATTAAAGATAATAAGATAAATTGAGGTTATTATGAGTAGTAAACTAATAGTGGTAGCAGATGCTAAAAATGCTATTTTTTACAAAGCAGTGGGTCTAAAAGTTACTGAACAAAACAGCCAAATTAATGCTGATGAGTTTAATATTGCACATAAGCACCCTCCGAGAAGAGAAGGGTTTAACCATATTGGCTCTACCCCAAGCCACTACTTTGATCCACGTTCCGAATTTAAAAGCTTAGAAAGAGATGATTTTTGTAAAGAAGTAGTCAATCATATTGATTCAGTTTGCAACCATGAAAAATTTGATGAGTTAATTATCGTTGCCGAACCTAAAACTTTAGGGGATATACGTAGCAACCTTAACCCGAAGCTTAAAACCCTTGTTACTAAAGAAATTTCTAAGGATTTAATACATGCGGATAAAATATCTATAGAAAATCACGTTTTTAGTAATTAAACTTATTAGACTATATCTAATAAATAGTTAATATAATTTTAAAATTTAGTATAATAAAATATATAAACCATTCTTAAGAGGAAGATAATGAAATCGGGGAGGGGAAGTAGTGTGCACCTGCATTTGTTAAGAACTACCACAGATATGCAAAGATTTGAAGAATGCCGGAGTTTTTTTTGAAAAATGTGGCTATAAGTTTTATAACCCTGAAAAAAAAGAGCTTGTTATTGATGCGCTTTATTCATTGGATGTTGAAGAACTTCTATTGCAAGAATTAGAAATCAAGCATAGAGAAGAGGTTGGTAGTGAGGTATTCATAAATGATTGTAATGAATTATTTAATAATGAAAAAATAATAATTAAAAAAAGTATGATGGAAACTGAAAGTAGTAGCAGCGAAGCTGAGAAAAGCAGTAGTGAAGTTGAAGGTAGTAGTGAAGTAATTCATTACAATCATTTTGAAGGAAGTAGCAGTGAAATCGAGTGTTTATACCGAACTTCGGTTGTGTCCAATGAAACTAATGAAGATTCAAATTTATTATTTCAAACATTATTTTTTGGACATAACTTTGACTCTGCCAGCATTTATATTATATAAAAAAGCTGATGTTGTAATGATATTATTTTATTAACTAGAATATTGGTAACTGTAATAAGCATGAAGAAAAAAGAAGAAATAACTATTAAGTTTGAAGATTTAAAGAAAATTTTTGCAGATTCTAAAAATGCTTTTCTGGAAATCCGTGAATTAATTCCCCAACTGAAAAAGACAAATGCTGAGGATTGCTATAACTTCTTGACTAATAAATATCAGCTTAAGTTTTGTGATTCACTCGGTAAAGAGGTTAATAACTTTGATAATTTATATAATACTTTTAAAAACAACTTATCCGATAAAGAAATTGTAATAGATGCTTTAGGGAAAGAGAGTAAAGAGGATTTAGCCAAACAATGTTTGGATATGTTTAAGAAAGAGGGAATATATGTATTAGAAAAATTAAGCAATCTTGATATTGAAAATCTCAGTGAGTATACATTTCAGGCTACTAATGAGCTAAGTGAGTTTGAGGTTTTAGGAAATGAACCTTCCTTACGGAATCATAATGAAAGTTTACTGCGTAGTACGCGCAGTTTGAATTTTACCACTGAGTTTCAGGCTGAGGAAAATGATATCGAAAACTCATTTCACTCGGATTATAAGGAAATAAAATATACTACACCTACTTCTGCAGAATTATTAGAAAGTTTAAGTTTTATTTAAAGACTTTAATATAAGTTATAACCGTTCCCCTATAACGGTTCCCAGGCATGCAAATCCTATGCAAAATACCACGCTGCAAGTAATATATAAAAGCGCTACGAATAACTCGCCGGCTTTTAAGAGGTTTATAGTTTCGATTGAAAATGAGGAAAAGGTAGTATAGCCCCCTAAAAAGCCGGTTATCAGCAAAGCTTTTAGTTGATCGGCAGCTTCATTATTTGCGCTAAACTTATTTGATATAACTGTAAATAATAGCCCTATTATAAAGGATCCGATTATATTAACACTTAATGTACCAAGCGGATAATATGAACCGAAAAAAGAATTGATTTTTAATGTAGTTAAGTATCTTAACATACCTCCCATGCCACAGCCGATAAATACTAATAAATAAAGATTCATGTAGTTTCCTATAATAATTTATTTATAATAAAACCGGTAGAGAGCTTACCTACCTAATCAAAATTATGAAGTAATTGAAATTAACATTTTTTTAAACTTTATAGTAAGTAAATATTATATCAATCTTTTAAAAGAGAAAAATATTAATTAAATTTTATTAGCAAGGAATAAATAATGAGTGATATACACGGCCATACTCACAACAATTACGGTGATAACATAAATTTAGATAAGAATTATTTATTTAAAGCACTTTTATTAACTCTGAGTTTTATGGTTATTGAAATAATTGTAGCACTTGTTACCGGCTCTCTTACTATTCTTTCCGATGCCGGACATATGTTTACTGATGCTTTGGCTCTAGGCTTATCATGGTATTCCATAAAGATATCCTCTAAAAAAGCTAATAATACATTTTCATACGGCTACCACAGAGCACAGATTATAGCGGCGCTACTTAATGGAATTAGCTTATTTATACTATCAATATATATTATTATTAAAGCTATTATAAAAATACAAAATCCTGTTGAATTGGACGGATCTATACTCATTTGGGTAGGAGGTGCAGGCTTTATAGTTAATTTACTGGGGTTATACTTTATAACTAAAGCTTCTTACAATAATATTAATATAAAAAGTGCTCTATATCACGTGTTAAGTGATATGCTCGGATCATTAGCGGCAGTGATTGCCGGATGTATTATTATCTATACGGGATGGATGTTAATTGACCCGATTCTATCAATCTTAATTTCCCTTCTTTTTATTAGAATAACTTGGAAACTTCTTACGGAATCTCTTTCTATTCTGATGGAAACCGCACCTTCCGATATTGATTATCAAAAACTGGAAACTGATATTAAAAATATTAACTCTAAAATAATTGATCTTCACCATATTCATATTTGGTCAATTAATAAGAGCAAAAGGTTTATTACTCTACACATTAAAGTTAAAGATTTTTCAGAAAATGACTCGATTATAAATTCATTAGAAAAAATATTACATGATAATTTTCATATAGAGCATTCAACTATTCAAATTGAAAGTGAAAATTGTGAGCGTAAATCATGTTAAGTATAATTTTAAGGTGAAAATTATATTGATATTTACTTTGAATTTATTAGTATTTTCTTGAATTATCAGTTTCTTTGGTAAATTTGTTTTAAGAGGGTGGCATGATTAATACTCAAAGTGATAAGCAACCGAGAAGTTATGATTTTTCTGATGATGAAGAATATATGTCCCCTCAAATGCTTGAGTATTTTAAGCAAAAATTACTTAATTGGCATGATGAGCTGCTTAGGAAAACAAGAGAAGAAGATAATGCGATACACCAAGGCCTTGGAAGAGAACCGGATCATGTGGATAGCGCGGTAAATGAAGTTGCTTTAGAAAATGAATTAATTCCCGGAATTAATCACGATAGAGAATTATTAGCGCAGGTTGAAGTGGCATTAAGCAGGATAGAACAGGGTGACTACGGCTTTTGCAGTGTAACCGGAGAGCCGATCGGTTTTGCGCGCCTTGATGCTTGGCCGATAGCCACCCGAAGTATTGAGGCTCAGGAAGAAGAGGAAAAAAATAATAAAATACATACTAAGTTATAGTTCATCCTGACCTTTTGCTTCAGGAGTTAAATAACAATGCTGGTCATCATTAACACAATGTTGATCCTGATTCTCATAAGGGAGGTTATTATCATATGAAAACAAGCTGCTACTTTTAATATATTCTAAAGGCTCGAAAGCCTTGAAAAATGCTTTTGCTCCGAAAACGGCTACCCCGGCTTTTCCGAACGGAATAATACCTTTATAAGCAAAATATGCCATCATTAACCCTTCACCAACCTCAGCAATATGAAATACGGCAGTTGCTAATTTAAAATTAATTTTTTCTAGAAAACCTTGCTCATGATGGCCGTGAAGATTCAATACATTACTTTTCAAGCTTGTAGAAATTTTTAAAGCATGTTCACTTATATACTTAATCAACTGATCGGTTTCTTCAATAACGGTATTATTTTCTTTAATGAATGTGTTATCGGTAGTTACCTTTCCCAAGATTGAAGCAAGACTGCTGACTAACTGTGCAGATGGATTTTTTACATCTGCAGAACTTATTATACCTTGAGCATATGCGCTGACTTCGGAATAGTTTAATAGTTCTACCGCTTCTAATTTAAGTAAATCGTTAATTAAACCGGCGGGCAAGTCGGTTTTGCTTTTTACTATATTAGTTACCGTGGTATTTAATACTTTAATTAATTTATGAAAATCTTTTGTTAGCGTTTGTTGCATAATATACCCCCCTAAATAAAAGTTTAATAAAATTTAGAAGAATTAATAGCTAATATAAATTAGAAAAATATATATTTTTAAACTTGAGTTATTGTTAATCGTCTAACTCATTCTATAATGAGATATATAATATATGACTAAAAACTAGTGTTTAGCTATGCAGATCATTGAAACTTTAAAATATATCGATAAAGATTTACCGACAATTTTTATTATTAGGCATGCGGAAAGATTTTACAAAGACTCTCCTGAGCATGACTTTTTTTGTTACTTAACCGAACAAGGCAAGCAGCAATCTCTACTATTGGGTAAGCATATCAAAGAAAATCTCGGTAATATTACCAAAGTTTCGAGCAGTATTGTTGAAAGATGCATTGAAACAGGAGCTAAAGTAATAGAAGGTAACGGTGGTAATATAAGTGTAAATAAGGCTGAATATCTTACTAAGTCATTCGTTTATGATCCGCAAAACGCAATGATTGACTTTCCTCAGTATACCGTTAAGGAGTTAGTAAAAATGCATTTAGCCGAGAATATGATCAGTTGTATGCGAAAGCGTGATGAAGGGATTAAAATGTTGCTTTCACCTATAATTCAGGATTTACTGATTTTAAAGAACAGATCCATATATGTAACTCATGATTACTTACTAGGCATGTTATATGCTATGTTAGTCGATTTGCCTATTGATAAAGTTGAGGAGGAATGGTTTAGCTATCTGGACGGCGTGTGTTTGCAAAAAACCAATGAAAGTAAGCTTATACTTTATCGAAAAGAAAGTGTTATAGATATTACTGAAAACCTATCCAAGTTTGAAATTAAATTTTAGGGCTATAAAAAAACTCCCGCTTTTTTAAGAGAGGGAGTTTAAATAATATTATGCATTAAAAGTAGGTAGCCTATAGATATTAGACATCTTCTTTTCTGCTTGATTTTTTCCTATCATGTGGATTAAGGTGTTTTTTTCTGATTCTAATATTTTTCGGAGTTACTTCAACCAATTCATCTCTATCAATATAAGAAATGACTTCCTCAAGCGTAATTTCTCTAGGAGGTGTAAGTACAATATTCTCATCAGTACCGGATGCTCTCATGTTAGTTAATTTCTTGCCTCTTACGGCATTAACTTCAAGGTCGTTATCCCTATTGTGTTCACCGATAATCATGCCCTCATATACTTTGGTTTTAGGCGGGATGAACATTGTGCCTCTATCCTCAAGATTCCAAATCGCATATGCGGTTGTTTCACCGTCGCAATTAGAGATAAGTACACCGTTTCTTCTGCCTTCGATTTCTCCGCGATATTCCTGATATGAATGGAATAGTCTACTGAGTACTCCGGTTCCTCTGGTATCGTTTCTAAACTCACCTTGATAACCGATTAAGCTTCTTGACGGAACATGGAAGATAATTCTGATTTTATTTCCACCCGATGGGCGCATATCTTTAAGCTCACCTTTTCTTTGCGATAATTTCTCAACTACCACACCGCTATAGTTTTCATCTACGTCAACTACTACTTCTTCAATCGGTTCTAAAAGTCCGTTGTTTTCATCACGCTTAAATAATACTCTCGGACGTGATACGGATAGCTCGAAACCCTCTCTTCTCATGGTCTCGATTAACACACCGAGTTGTAATTCCCCTCTTCCTCCAACTTCAAAGCTTTCACCTTGTTCATTAATGCTTAGAGTGATTGCCACATTAGTTTCCGCTTCGCGTTTAAGTCTGTCTAGTATCATCCTAGAGGTGACTTTAGTTCCTTCTTGTCCTGCAAAGGGAGAATCATTTACCCCTATAGTAATCGCCATAGTCGGCGGGTCAATAGGAGTCGATTTTAAAGGTACTGAAACCGAAGCATCGCAGATAGTATCTGAAACGGTAGCTTTTTCAACGCCCGCAATCGCAATGATATCACCGGCTTCAATCTCGGTTAAAGGTATACGCTCAATCCCTTTGAAACCGAATAATTTGGTCAGCTTAGTGGATTCGATAAGCTCGCCGTTCAAATTCATTGACTTAACGTTTAAATTTACTTTAGCGGTACCTGCATAAACTTTACCGATTAATATCCTACCCACATACGGATCATAATTAAGAATGGTAGCAAGCATTGAAAATGGTGCATTTCTATCGACGTCAGGTTTAGGAATATGTTTGATAATTAATTGAAATAGGGGTGTTAAATCCGTTCTTTCATCTTTTAAGTCGGTAACTGCCCAGCCGTCTCTTCCGACTGCGTATAGTACAGGGAAATCTAATTGCTCTTCCGTTGCATCAAGCGCAGCAAATAAGTCAAAAATTTCATTTAATACTTCGTCTATTCTGCTGTCGGGTCTATCAACTTTATTGATAACTACAATAGGTCTTAAGCCTAATTTTAAAGCTTTACTAAGCACGAATTTAGTCTGAGGCATAGGCCCTTCGGAAGCATCAACCAGGAGAACTACTCCATCTACCATAGATAGTACGCGCTCAACTTCTCCTCCGAAGTCTGCGTGTCCCGGGGTATCAACTATATTTAATTTATAATCTTCATAATGTATAGATGTGCATTTAGCGAGAATGGTTATTCCGCGCTCTTTTTCCAATTCGTTAGAGTCCATTACTCTTTCGTCAACTTGCTGATTATCGCGGAAAGTACCGCTTTGCTTAAGCATGTTATCTATAAGTGTAGTTTTGCCGTGATCTACGTGAGCAATAATTGCTAAATTTCTAATATTATTCATTTACTGATTCGTTAATTATTTATAAGCTCTAGGAGTATAATTAATTTAACAGTAATTATCAAACTATATTGAGAGAATAATATGCAGGAAGTGAAAAAATATCCTTTAAGCATGCGTTTAATGCATTGGGGATTAGGTATGATAATACTTGTAATGCTCTTTGTTGGGCTGTATATGGTCAGTTTACCGGTCGATAATCCGTTTAAATGGGAGCTGTATAATTTACATAAATCATTCGGGGTAGTTGTTTTTGTGCTGGCAATTATACGTTTAGGTATAAGAGCTGCTTCTCAAATACCACCTCTTCCGAAAGAGATATCAACTTTAGAATCCAAGTTATCTATTTTATTTGCAGTCTTGCTTTACTTAAGCATGTTTATTATGCCTCTAAGCGGATATATTTCTTCAACAGCGGGAGGATTCGGAGTGAAATTCTTTTCGCTTGATATGCCGAATTTCTTCTCCGAAAAGAATTTTGATTTATCCAGAATTGCTATTACCGTTCATATATATGTGGCATATTTTATGATTGCCGTGCTTTGCTTACACCTTAGCGCACCTTTAAAGCATTTATTTGTAGATAAAATAAATATATTTAAAAGAATGCTTTAAAAGGTAGTTAACGGGTTGCTAATATAAGATTTATGCTTAAACTCTCATGCAACCTTACTTCTTGTAAAGAAAGTTAAACTAATATATAAAGATTGCAAAATAAACTTAATACCTTTTTATGTTTAAGCGAATTTTAATTGCAAACCGCGGTGAAATTGCCTGTAGAATTATCAAAACTGCAAAAAAAATGGGGATTCAAACTGTTGCCGTATATTCTGAAGCCGATACCAATTCTCTACATGTTAAGCTTGCCGATAAAGCTATATATATCGGGCATTCTCCCTCTACACAAAGTTATTTAAACCAAAAAAGTATTATTAATGCGGTGAAAATATCAGGCGCCGATGCGGTGCATCCCGGGTATGGCTTCTTATCCGAAAATACTGACTTTGCAGCCCGTTTGGAAAAATTAGGGATTACGTTTATCGGTCCTTCTTCTTATGCGATCAAAATGATGGGCGATAAGATTGAAGCAAAGAAAATTGCTAAAAAAGCAGGTGTGAATATCGTTCCCGGTTATATGGGTGCTATAAAAAATGATAAGGATGCAGTTAGAATTGCAAGTAAAATCGGTTATCCGATAATGCTTAAAGCCGCAGCGGGAGGCGGTGGGAAAGGCATGAGAGTAGTAAGAAGTTCCGAAGAAATGAAACAAGCTTTCAGCTCAACTACCAATGAAGCTAAGAATAATTTTTCCGATGAAAGGACATTTATAGAAAAATTTATTGAAAATCCTCGGCATATTGAAATTCAATTACTTGGTGATAAACACGGAAATTATGTTTGTGTAGGTGAGCGTGAATGTTCTATACAAAGGCACCATCAAAAAGTGATTGAAGAAGCTCCAAGCCCGTTTATTGATGAAAGAACCCGTAAGAAAATGTATGCGCAGGCAGTTGCACTTGCTAAAGAAGTTAAGTATTTTTCCGCCGGAACCATAGAGTATATTGTAGACCCGAAAAAGAATTTTTATTTTTTGGAAATGAATACCAGGCTCCAAGTGGAGCATCCCGTAACCGAACTGGTTAGCGGAGTAGACTTGGTTGAGCAGATGATTAGAGTTGCAGCAGGTGAAAGATTGCAGCTAAAACAAAAAGATATAAAACTAAACGGTTGGGCATTTGAATCCAGAATTTATGCCGAAGACCCGAGCTCAGGCTTCTTACCTTCTACGGGAAGAGTATATACTTATAAAGAACCTCAAGCAACTGAAGGGGTGAGGGTGGATACGGGGATTTATGAAGGCGGAGAAGTAAGCATGTTTTACGATGCTATGATCTCTAAACTTTGTTCATACGGCACCGATAGAAATGAAGCAATTACTAAAATGAAGAATGCTTTAAGCCAATATGTAATTCGTGGCATTTCTCATAATATCAGTTTCCTGCAAGCTATATATAACTCTGAACGATTCGTTAAAGGAGACCTTTCAACTAACTTTATTGAAGAGGAGTTTAAAGGCGGCTTTACGGGTGCTGTTTTAAATGATGAGCAAAGTGCGGTTATCTTGTGTGCAACTGTATTTATCTTCTTAACTGATGCCAAACGTGCAGCAAGTGTTTCAGGTCAACTGCGGGGAAGGTGTAGAGCGATCGGTACGCGCTGGGTAATAAACTTAGACGGCAAAAACTATCCGGTAACCGTAAGACCGATTGAGGACGGCTATAAAATTACCTTTGAAAACAGAAGATTTTATATAACCAGCAAATGGGTTCTAGGAAGTAAATTGTTCCCATGTAAAGTGAATGGTCAGCAGTATAACTTGCAAGTAGAGTATGTAATGGGCGGCTTTGATCTTAGGTTTATGGGCTCCACGGTAAGGGCTGCCGTGTTTACTCCAAGGGCTGCCGAACTTACTAAATTCGTCAAAATATCCAACGGTAAAGATATTCAGCCTGATCTGATTGCTAATATTGCCGGCCTTATTGTGGATATTAAAGTTAAAGAAGGTGATAAAGTTGTGAAAGGCCAGCCATTGGTAGTAATAGAAGCAATGAAGATGGAAAACGTCTTTTTCAGCCAAGTTGATGGTAGGGTGAGTAAAATACATGTTAATTCTAAGGCAGTTATTGCAAATGGTGATACCATAATCTCGATTGAAGCGGATTAAGGACGTATGTGAGACCATTTAAGTTTAATTTTAGCATAAAAAATTTAAAAGTAATGCTGCGATAGGGCTATTTATATTATGCTAAAGATATTGGAAAGTACAGTTAGTTCAAAAATTTTGGATTAATAGCGAATCGAATAAATCAAAATCGCCCGATGAGATTAGTATAATTTAATATGTTCCCCCGAAGTGATAACTTACTTAGCAACTTCATTCCAAATTAAGTCAAATTGGTTCTTATGTGCTAAAGCCAGATCCGTGTTTTCAATCAATACTACTTTTAAACTTTGCCACATTAGATAGGCAATCTTATTATGATAAATATAGGTTGAAATGCCGCTAAAGTATTTATTAGGTATAAACCTATTCTCAACAAAGGCTTTTCTTTCTTCAACCAAGTATTCATTTTTTTCGCCCACAACTAAGCACCTAAAAACTACATTATTTAATTCAGATAGCAGGTTGTAAAATTTAATCATATATTCATCACCAAAATATTGAAAATATATTCTTCTATCATGCCCGGATAGCCTTACTATTCCTGAATTTTTATTCATAACTTCAAATACATTTTCCATTACTTTTATAAAAGCAGGTATTCCCTCAAGTACCGTAATATTGTGTGATGAGTGGGTAGGTACTATTTGTTTAACATATTCAGGTTTATTTTCCGACATGCTATTACTTTTGCTATTGTACATTTTTTGTATTTAATCATGTTTAATTTATACTATTAATATTAGTTACTATAGTAATAAAGCAATATAAATATTAATTATTTTGTAAAAAAATAACAAACTTTCATTAAAATTATGTTAAGAAATTTAGCAACCTTATGTTATAATTAGTATATAACATAAGATCCGTAAAACTAAAAAATTATACAATTAAAAATTGCTCTGCTATGATCATTAATATAAGACAATCTATTAATATCTCTTCCAATTAAGCCGTAGAGAGAAATATCATGAGAAGTGTATAGCTCCTTTTCAAAGAAAAAAGAGCTTACCAGTTGATAAACGGAATATTGGAAGCCAATATAGAGTTCATCATTTGAGATAGGAAATACACTTTTATAATGAGATAAGAAATGCTTTGCTTTATTAATATTTTCTTCATCAAATCCTGAATTACAGCAGCCTTTATGAATAAATTCAAATATATCCTCTGTTCTACTTCCTATAAAAGTATGCTCAAAATCCAGAAGCTTAATTACCTGATGACCAGCAGAAAAAATAATGTTTTCATTATGGAAATCTCCATGAACTAAATACTTGGGCTGCAAAACATTATTAAAATTAAAAGCCGAAAGATCATTCAGTAAACTAAGTTTGAGGTAAATCAGATTCCTAGTAATATTATCTGTTTCCTCACTGATCGGATTATTAGCAATTAAGTTTAAGACTTTGTTTGCTTCATCCGAAACTTCATCATAATTAACTAAGCAGGTATTGGCGTCATGTAAATTAAGCTCTGCTATAGGGATAAGCCTATGTAGCTGAGCAAGGATATTGCTGGCTGAATGTAAAGCCTTTTGGCTTAAAGTATTTTCATGAAGAATTATACCTTCTACCATCGGGTATAAAGCGTAAAGTGTATCTTGATAAACAAAATGATATGAGCCGTTTTTATTTAAAATAGGAAGCTTAACAGGAATATCGCTTTGATCTAAAAAAAAGCTGATTTTCTCTATCTGTTTAATTTTATCAGCGGTAGAATTACGATATTGTTTTAAGACAAATTGGTTTGAACTATCTGAAATTTGAAAATTAAGGGAACTGAAGCCTCCTAAATTTTTTATCAGCTTCAAATTGGATATGTTATATAACTGTTTAATTTTTATAAAAATTTCATCAAGCATTATTATTAATTAAAAAATTTACATTTGAAAATAATCGCAAATATAGTTGGGAATTATTTTATGTCCCTTAATAAATAAATCTAAATTTGTAAAATTTTTATATATACCTTTAGAGATTAAAAGAGAATCTATTCCGAAATTTTTTGCACCTAAAATATCTGTATTTAAATTATCACCAATAGCAAGCATTTTAGATTTATCATACTTAGAATCTTTTACAGCGTACTGATAAATTTCCATATAAGGTTTCCCGTAATATCTAACTACTCCGCCGAGTGATTCATATTTATTTGCAATAAACCCTGCCGGGTATCTTAGTTCATTTCCATGATAAACTACGGTATCAGGGTTAGGGCATAAAGCAACAATATTATTGCCGATGGCTTTTTTTAATATTTCATCATGCTTATCAAGTTCATCGCTGTTTTCCAGAAATGCAAGTATAACAAGAACTTCTGCCTGTTCAATATCCTGAGTTAGGTTATAAAATTCGCTTAAATCCAAATCTCGATTATATTCGTATCCTAAAACATAAGCTGTGCTTTTATGATTATATTTTCGAAAATTTCTCTGTAATTCTTGTAGGAATAAATCCCCTGAGGTAATGATTTTTTCCTCTCCGCAAATATATCCTAAATCCCCCAGCTTTTTTCTGACTACATTTTGCGGTCGTGGAGCGTTAGTAAAGAATATAATATCTTTTTGCATTTCTTTTAAAGTATTTAATGTATTTATCGCCTTAGGGTAGGCGTTGAGCCCGTTATGTACCACACCGCTCATATCAATTAAATAAGTTTGATATTTTTCTGCAATTTCTCCAAGACCCTTAATATACCTTTGCATAAACTAATAACTTTGTTTACAAAAAACTATATAGGAATATCACTCTGTTTACAATCCTTTAATCCGTTTTATTTCATTATAAATGATAGACTTAGTTAGTATTTCGGGTAGTATAATTCCGCTGGGGTTTTCTTTACTTACTATTATATTAAAAGGAATGCCGTGCCGGTCATATTTACTTAAAAATTGGCTTATTAAGGCTGATTTATTTGTATAATCAGCTCTCAATAATTTTATATTCTGAGTGCTGAGAAATTCTATAATCTCATCGTGCTCTAATACATTAAATTTATTCATTTTGCATGTTAAGCACCACTCTGCGGTAATATCTATAAACACTACATAATCTTTTGCTATATACTCATTAAGCTTTTCCTCGGAGAAGCTTTCCCATATAGGATTTGTTAACTCATTATTATGGGAGTGGGAAAGGTATATAGATGCAAAATAACCAAGTATTGCAACCCCAACTAAAATAGCCCCTGCTTTAAGAGAGGAGCGGTTTTGAGTAAAAAAAAGCTTGGTTAGGATAATTAATGTAATAAAGAGAAATATTTCTACAAAGCCGGTTTGGAATGAGAGTACGTAAAATAACCATAAGGCAGTTAAAGCCAACAAAACTGAAAAAACCTTCTTTAGCTTAATCATCCATGCTCCAGGCTTGGGTAAAAACCTAAGTAAGCCTGGTCTAATTAAAAGTAGAATGAATGGTAAAGCCATACCGATCCCGATAAAAATATAGATCAGTAGTAGCTTAGGAAAGCTCTGACTTAGCCCGAATGCAATTGCAAGCGAGAGAAACGGTGCAGTACAAGGGGTTGCAAGGAGGGTTGCAAACATACCCGTAAAAAAGCTTCCTAATATATTGCTTTTGGTGTGTTCCGAATAATTAAAGATTCTGTTTAAAAAGGGTGGCAATTGAATTTCGAAGCTACCCCATAGGTTGCTTGCAAATAATAACAAGATAGTTATTAAGAACATGATAAATATCGGCTCTTGAAAGTGGAAGCCCCAGCCTAACGAATGCCCGAAGCTTTTCAAAATTTGAGTAAGACTTGCAAGCATGATAAAAGAAAAGATGATACCTAATATGGTAAATAATAAAGAGATCTTTATATTCTTAGGATCATTGTTTAAGTTTTTCATTACACTAAGAATTTTTAGCGAAAGGACGGGAAGTACGCATGGCATCAAGTTCAAAATAAATCCGCCTAACATCGCAAATAAAAGAATTGCAAGCAGTGAATATGAAGAATCGGGTGAGTTTTCTATATTTAAAGCTACCTGATATAGCGCATAACCTGCTTCATCAAAGTATCCATAAGGTATATTAAACTGAATTTCTTTACTTTCCCTTATACAACTTTCCTTACAAGCTGCGTAATCAACATGAATTGCAGCAATAATTTCCTGATCGTTTTGAATAGGAATTATTTCAATTGGTATAATTACCTCATTATTATAGTAATTAATACTAAAGTCTTCATAGATAGACGTTTTAAATTGAGGCCAAAGTATTTGGTAAGACTTAATATTATTCACATCATTAAGTTTGATTTTTAAAGGGAGCCCGCTTTCACCGGGAATATTTGCATACAGTTTCCAGTTTTCGGTAATGTTAAACTTAAGAATTACTATGGCCTTTTCTTTTTCATAGCTAACCTTCGTTAATGAAACACTGATCGGTAAATCATCGGTTTGAGCATAGCAGTAATTATAGAAAAAAATTCCTATAAAATAAATTAGTAGTAATAAATATTTAAATCCATATACAAAATAAGGTTTATATATTATTTTTTTCATAATAAAAATGTGCTAAAATATTTTATAAATTATATTAGCAAGATAAAAGTTAATGTTAAACATAAACCCTACCTGGAATTGGAATTCTTCACTCTTTTCTCAAATTGATTTTAAAAATTCTTTATTTTTTAAACCTACACTTGAACTAAATCCTATTGCTAATGTTGTTGGAGGGGT
Organism: endosymbiont of Acanthamoeba sp. UWC8; assembly: GCF_000730245.1. Classification (NCBI taxonomy): domain Bacteria; kingdom Pseudomonadati; phylum Pseudomonadota; class Alphaproteobacteria; order Holosporales; family Holosporaceae; species endosymbiont of Acanthamoeba sp. UWC8. Next base: position 94,813 of record NZ_CP004403.1, read on the forward strand.
TTTATCAATTTATACTTTCAGTAATTTTTTAGATACCTGGAATCATAAATTTTCAACCGCTGCAAAATTGAAAGAGCTTAACTTAAGAGATGTTTATCATATACTTAGCCTCTCTACGCTAATCGCTCCTCTTGCCAGTATTATCCAAAACTCTTCGGCATTTTATAAAAGTTACTCAAGCTATCTTTATAGTTCTTTGAGGGGTAATAGTATATATACCCTGTTATATACCCTGTTGGGAGGTTCAATCGTCCTATATAATCTTCCCAATTATTTAAAATCAACTTATAATATACTAAGCCACAAAGGGACTGTAGATGACTGGGCTAATGTTGCTCGCAATACTGCGGTAGGATTAGGAACTCTCCGCTCAATATATATAAGCAGCGCTACGCCTTTAGCAATCGCATTAGCCGGTGTTTACGGCTCAAATGCTTTAAAAGTAGTATATAATTTAGCAAGACGCAGAGGGACTGCCGATGATTGGCTCACAATTGCTAAAACCGGTGCTTTGTATACAATTGGAGCCGGATTTATATATAATTCTAAATGGATTTTAAATGCCGTAAGCCCTTGGGTTCAAGCTATTAATACTTGGAACATTTCCGCCATGCTACTTTTCAGATCTTTTGATATTATTAGCGGCAGAGATAGGGATGATTCCGCTTTACAAGCTTCGTTAAGTATCATATTTACGGTAGGTGGATTTTTCACCCTAAATGGGGCTATAAAATCCGGAATTGCGTTAGCGCTTATGTATAAATTTTCCTCATATTTAGGAACGGATGGGCAATATACAAGATTATTGCGTTATGTTGATAGAATAACCACTGTCGGAGCCGCAATTTATATGGCACCAAAAGTTATAGGTCTTGTTATGGGGGCAACAGCTTCTCCGGCTTTGTCATCTGTTGCCGGGTTTATATCTTCAATCGGTATTTCGCAATTTTTATCATCTGTTGCAACTTATATTGGTTCAACTCAAGCAGCCGTTGTAGCAGCTCCTGTTGCAACCTATTTTTCTCCACTCTTATTACCGGCGGCTGCTTTAACGATCGGCGGGTTAGCGCTTTATAAAGGCTATCCTTTTTATAAAGAACGGATGAATTTAACCTATAAAGATCCTAAGCACATACTATATGATCCGGAAGGAAGGAGAGAATTCAAGTTAACAGACATTTTAACAAATACTTTTAATATCAGCAGAAATTTTCATAATCTTGAGTTAAGGGACGGGATAAAGAAGATTCCGGCCATGGCTGCAATAGGGATAAGTTTCGGGGTCGGAACTATCTTATGCTATTCATGTGTGGCTGTTTTTGCTCCCTACCTGGCTCCGCTTGCTACTAGTGCAGCAGTTGTTATTATTCCTAAAATAGCTGCCGGTGGGCTTACGGGATATTTAGCGAGTACCGGAATAGTTGCGGGGACTGGTGCTTTATTAGGAGGGATAAAGGGGTTGTATGGAGGGAATATAGTATGGAATACTATAAAATACAGCGGGTACGCCGGGGGTACCTTATTATTATCCTCATTAGCATTTGGAAGTAAGGCGGGTATATTTGCGGTTGCTGCGCTTACTTCAGCAGCGCCTACGGTATTGGCTTTTTCAATCGGTGCTTTCATATCTTCAATAATTATAGCAAATGTTTACGCTTTTGCTTACCAACAAAAAAAGCCAGAGCATGTTTTAACTGCTGAAAGGCTACTTTCAAATATAACCGAGCTTAATAAACAACTTAAAAAATTTCCCTTTGAGGAGTATCCTAGTTTTTCCGTCGGTGATATAAGCCGGGGAGCTATATATGTTGAAACTTCAAGAATTAACCTTCCTGCCGGTATAACTCCGCTTGATTTATTACAACCGGGAAATGGTGCAAATGCTTTAGTACCGGTCGAAATCCCGGGAGCTATGCCTAATGCCGGAATTAATTATTCTTATCAACCTGTTGAAAATATAGATAAGATAAATGACTTTATGAGTAACCTGCAAAAGTTAGCCGGAATAGTTTCCGAGTTTTACAATTTTAACGAAATTCAACGAAAGCAATTTATCCAGGCTACACTGTTATTTGAAAAAGATATAGAGCACTTTAAAGGACAAATTACAAACCATTCCATTAGTAATCATGAAGATAAGATAGTATCAAAAAATGTTTTAAGTATTTTAAACGAATGTGAAGCAATACTTAAATCTTTAGATAAAATAATTAACCCTGATCGTACTTATAAAGAAATCTAGATAAAAAGGTTTTATATAATTTTGTTTTTGTTAATATAATTTTTAAAATTTTAGAAAGCTAATAATGAGCGTTGAGTTAAGTATAGTTACATTAATCGGTTGTTTTATTTTTTCTTATTTTCTTTCGGGAAATTTTATTCGACTGCTTACTAAAAAGAAAATTATTGCTATCCCGAACAGTAGGAGTAACCATAAATCACCTACTCCGCTCGGGGGAGGGTTAGCTATAATTATCGCTTTCTTTATCGGCTGTATCCCGTTTCTATTCCTTTATAACGATGCGGTAAAACCTCCTCTCTATATTGCTTCCGCACTTGCACTATTATGTATAATTTCATTTAGGGATGATATTAAGCATGTCCCGGCTGCTATAAGGCTTATAGCTCATTTTGTGGCGGCTATTATAGGCGCATTTGTAGTTAAGCATAACGGCTTAATTTTTAAAGGTGTTATTGATCCTGATATTGAATATATTTTTATTGTTCTTGCGATTGTAACTTTTGTTAACCTTTTTAATTTTATGGACGGGATAGACGGCATCACCGGTGCACAAGTCATTTATTTAGGGATAGCAATTGCTTTAATTTTAAGTTTTTTGAACAATCAGAGCAGTTATATCTATATATCACTTCTACTGGTTGCATGTACTCTCGGATTTTTAATATATAATTGGCATCCGGCACGTATTTTTATCGGGGATGCGGGAAGTATTACCATCGGTTACATTCTTTCATTATTACTATTGATTATTGCTGCTAAAGGAGCTTGGGTGCAGGCAATTATTCTTCCTATGTATTATTTTGCCGATGCAGGATATATACTATTAAAACGAGCAATATCTTTGGAGAAAGTCTGGCAGGCTCATTCGGAGCATTTCTTCCAGCGTGCGGTGAGGGCGGGGAGAAGTCATGCCGAGGTGGTAGTAAAAATTATTATATTGAATATTATTCTGCTTAATTTGAGTTTAGGAGCCCTGTATTTTAAGGGAGAAATCTTAATTGAATGCCTCTTTATATTATGTGCTTTAGTAGGAACTATTGTTACTATTAATATTTTACCTATCAAAATGCCATTGCTGGATTTAAAAGCAAAAAGGTAGTAGTGACATAAGTTAACGTTTTATTAACTATTCACCATTAAAGTAGTAATAAATAATTATATTAATATTACTTAGGTGAGAGAAAGATTTTGGAAAATAGTTAATAGCCAGCGTACAAAATCTATAACTGAAGGCATAAAAGAGTTCTTTTTCTTTTTTTCTCAAAATTATGAACAGGGAACTCAATCATCAAAACAAAATACAGACAATTTAAAAATTAGCCAAGAACAAAAAGATCAAACTGCAGCAGTTCAAAATCCCGAAAATGAAGCCGACATAGAAAATAAACCTTCCAGAACCAGTATAGCTTGGAACTTTACTAAAAAAGCATTTTTAGCAACTAAAGATGTAGTGACTTCTACAAGCTTCGGTAGAGTGACTTTAATTGCATCAGCGGCTTTGCTTTTTGCAACTGCCCCCGTGGCTCCCTGGCTTGCAGGAATCGGGCTCACCGCTGCGGTCGGCGCGGTAGTTGGCGGCTTAACGGTTGAAACCTATAGAAGATATAAACTGGGGACTTTAAAGAAAGAGGATAAATTACTAAATAAGTTAACCGATGCGGAAGTCGAAAAGAACCGGGATCTTGAAAAATTGAAGGGAAAAGAGATCCCTGAGAAAGAGAAGGAAAATTATAAGGAATTACTATCCTCACTTGAAAAAGAGTTATATAAATTCCCGGGGTATGATGAAAAAACCCATAAAACTAGCTTACTTAAAGCTATGACTAAAGCCGGAATTTTTACTGGCCCTGAGAATTTTGTGAATATAGGTGTTTCTCTAATTGCTATGGATCCGTTATCCCTTTCGGTAACCGTTGGCACCACTATTTTAGGTTATAATCAAGAAGTAAAAAAAACAAAACGCTATAATGACGAGAAGGTTAAACTCTTAACTGATATGGAAGCGGCTAAAAGCGTTTTAGGCATTTCATTTGAAAACGGCAAAGGTTTGCCTATATTAAAAGATGCAGCAAATCTAAGGCTTGCCGAAAATATTGCAACCCAAGACTTAATGAATAAAGTAAATATTAAACTTGAAAAAGGAGAAGAAATAGAGCCTAAAATGATGATGCAGGAATTTGAGAAACTGCGCGGCACACTTATGAACGAGTTTACTAAAAAAGATAATATATTTGCTATGAGCGATAAAAAGGCAGCCAAAGAAATGGAAAATAGGAAGCTAGCTTTCAGTGAAAAGGGTGATATAGAATCTTTACAAAAATTAGAAGGTATAAAAGATTTACGGGAGCAACATAAAGATCAGTTAAAAGATAAAGTAGAATCTCAGGAAACTTTGCCACAAAAAGCCGGTAATTTTCTTAAAACCATGGGTAAGGTTGCATGGTATGGTTTTTCAGTGAATAAAACGCAGGAAATGTTTTCTCCTGTCAGGAAGCATGTAGATTATACGGAAACCTTAAAAAGCTTAAAAGAATCCAAAGAGCTTGCAATTCAAAAAATTAAAGAACCTGAAATTCAAAAAGATAAGCCCCAAGAGCCCTTAAAAGATGACCCAAACTTTTGGAGAAAAAGCATAAAACCGGTAATAGGAAATCATAGGCAAAATGATAGTCATTCTCACTAAGTTTATATTTTGAATTTGTGAAATATAAGCTATACTGCCGATGCAAAAAATCGGTAATTTATTTATGTCATTAAAATATAAAGTTTTAGCTAAAGATGGAAATGCGAGATTAGGGGTTTTAGAAACAGCGCACGGCGAAGTGAGAACACCGGCGTTTATGCCTGTTGGGACTGCTGCAACAGTAAAAGCAATGTTTCCTGAAGATATCAAAACAACGGGTGCGGATATTATTTTAGGGAATACTTATCACTTGATGTTGAGAGGAGCTGCGGAAAGAATCCATAAATTCGGAGGCTTAAGGAAGTTTATGAACTGGCATGGACCTATCCTGACCGATTCAGGAGGATTCCAGGTGTTATCCCTTACTAAGCTCAGAAAAATCACCGAAGAGGGAGTAACTTTCAGATCTCACCTTGACGGAACAAAATACGAGCTCACTCCCGAAAGATCAATGGAGATTCAATATTTTTTAGGCAGTAACATCACTATGATACTTGATGAGTGCCCGCCGTATCCTATCTCTCATATGAAAGCTAAAAAATCCATGGAGCTTTCGTTAAGATGGGCGGAAAGATCCAAAGCAGCATTCATCAAACGCGAAGGGCACGGAATATTCGGAATCGTGCAAGGTAGCGTATTTGAAGATTTGAGAGCAAGATCAGCGCAAACCCTGGTTGATATGGATTTCGACGGGTATGCTTTAGGCGGCGTTGCAATCGGAGAAATGCAGGAACTGATGTTCCAAACTTTAGAATTTACCGTGCCACTGTTACCTCAAGAAAAGCCAAGATACTTAATGGGAATCGGAAAGCCGAAAGACATAGTCGGTTCGGTGATGAGAGGAGTTGATATGTTTGATTGCGTTCTACCCAGCCGTTCCGGAAGAAACGGTCAGGCGTTTGTGAGGGGCGGAACCATTAATATTAAAAATGCTAAATATTCTGAGGATACAAAGCCTTTAGATGATAAATGCGAATGCTATACTTGCAAAAATTACAGTCGAGCTTATTTATATCATTTAGTTAGGTGTAAAGAAATACTTGGAGCTATGCTTGTTACCATGCATAACCTCACATATTATCAGGATTTGATGCAGGCACTGAGGAAAGCTATTGAAGAGAAAAGGTTATCAAGCTTTGATAGTCAAGGATTTATCTGAAAATAAAGGAGTAAAAAAGATTGGCAAAAATATATCCGCAAACGATTAAAGGTAAATTCAGATCTATAAAAGATATCACACTGGTAGGTTTGTTTTTACTTTATTTTCTCGGATCATGGATTAGGTGGAGCAGGGGAGAAGGTAACCCTGATCAAGCTTTGCTTATAGATTTGCCTAACCGCCGTGCTTATTTATTTGGGATAGAAATATGGCCTGATGAAATATACTATATTACCGGCGCCTTGATTCTTGCAGCTTTAGGATTATTTTTCGTTACCTCTTTACTTGGAAGGGTTTGGTGCGGGTATACCTGCCCGCATACGGTTTTTACCGACATATTTTTAAAAATCGAAACCTTCTTCCAAGGGGACAGAAATAAAAGAATAAGGCTTGATAGCTCTTCATATGATATTGATAAACTTGCCCGAAAAGTCGCCACTCACATTAGTTGGTTAGGAATAGGGTTCTTGTTTGCCTTCGGATGGGTAGGATATTTTTATGATATCAAAAAACTGCTATTAGATTTAATAACATTAAAGGTAAGCGGTAATGCTACAATATGGTTATTTTCACTTACTGCCTCTACTTATTTATTTGCAGGCTTCGTAAGGCAAAGAGTATGTATGTATATGTGCCCTTACGGTAGGTTTCAATCAGCAATGATTGATAAAGAAACTGTGCTTGTGACATATGATAGCAAGCGGGGTGAGCCGCGTGCAGGGGAAGGTGAGCAGGAGAGTGGCGATTGCATTAACTGCAACAAATGCGTTGTCGTGTGCCCGATGGGTATTGATATAAGAGATGGGTTGCAGATGGAGTGCATAAATTGTGGCTTGTGTGTGGATGCATGCAATAGTGTTATGGAAAAGATAGGCAAGCCGTTAGATCTTATCGGCTATAAAAGCAGTGTAATATCCAACGATCAACAAAAAAGTAAAACTATTATAAAACATATTTTTAGAGCAAAAACTATAATTTTTTCCTTAGTATTTGTTATAGTTGCAGGAATCATGCTTTATAGCCTTACAAATAAGCCAACCTGTATACTATCCGTATCAAAAGATCATGGAGCATTATTTACCGTTATTCCTGATGGAAGTATCAGAAATACTTATGATATTAAAATATTTAATAAATCTTCATCCATCAAGGATATGGAGTTAATAATTGAAGGTATGGAGAATATAAAATTCATGGTGCAGGATATAAGTGAATATGTTGATAAATATAATCTTCAAATCAAGCCGAATGAGGAATTAGAGTATAGGATATTTATTAAAATCCCGAATGATAATTATAGTTTTAAACAAAAAGATATAAAGTTTATCTTGAAAGATCTAAATACAAATGAAATAATCGTGAAACAAAATTCCTTCGTGGTTTCAAGATGAAATTCGGAAATTTACTAGCATTTCTTATATTGGTTTCAGCGCTTGCACTTGGTACAGCTAAAGCAGCTGAGATAATTTTAAAAGTACCGCCATGTAAATTATGCTATTACCAGCGCTATATTTACGGGCTGTTAATATTCCTCTGTTCAATATTTTTTATAGGAAGATTTCATATATTAAAATTGGTTATAGTTTTGACTTTGCTTATTTCAAGTTCGGTTTTATCATTTTACCACATGGGAATTGAGCAAAAATGGTTTGCTTATGAATCCGAGTGCACTACAACATTTAAAAAAGCGAGCACATTTTTAGAGTATAAAAAAATGCTTAAAAATAAAGATATAGTGACATGTGATCAATCATTATTCGAGTTCTTAGGAATCTCCATTGCTGCATGGAATTTTATTTACACAACTTTAATTTTGCTTATAACATTAATTATCAGTATGAAATTTAATTGGTTTAAAGATGAAGAAACCAAGACACCTTCCACTCCCTAATAATAAGAAAGATAGACTTGCAGAAATTATGCGTGTAGATCATGCGGGGGAGTATGGTGCTAAGCGGATATATGAAGGCCAGCTGAATATTACACGGAGCGGAGCTTTACATAAGGAAATAAAAGATATGTATGAGCAGGAATTAACCCATCTTAAATATTTTGAAACTCAATTAGCACAAAAAAGAATTAGGCCGACAATATTACAGCCCCTTTGGCATGTATTAGGCTATGCACTGGGCGCTGCCACTGCTCTATGTGGAGAAAAGTCTGCAATGGCATGCACGGTTGCGGTGGAAGATGTTATCGAAGAGCATTACCAATCTCAAATTGATGAACTTTCAAATTCCAATGAAGACTTGGAACTTAAAGAAAAAATAAAGCAGTTTCGTGATGAAGAGCTTGAGCATAGAGATAGAGGAATTGAGAATAAGGCCAAAGAAGCTTTCGGTTATAAAACTTTATATAATATAGTGCAATCCGCGACCAAAGCTGCAATACTACTTTCAAAGAAAATTTAATTAAATTGAAGAATGCTAAAAACTCTTTTTGTTTTTGATATTGAAACTGTGCCTGATCTCATTTCAGCAAGGAATCTGCTTGGCAGTGGTACCCCTGAAGCAGAGCTTGGGGAAGCTCTAACTCAATATCATCTTGATATAACGCAAGGAAAAAACGGTTTCATCAGGCAGCTATTTCATCAAGTGGCAGCCATAAGTTTTTTGGAAGCAGAGATACACCATGATCAAGAGGGTGGGGAGTATTATGTATTAAAAGATATAAGATCAGGCGGAAAAGCAGAATCTACTGAAAAGGAGCTTATACAGGGAGTATTTCAATACTTATCAACCTTAAAAGCAAGATTGGTCAGCTTTAACGGCAGAAGCTTTGACTTACCGGTGCTGAAATATCGAGCTATGCGTTATGGAGTGCAGGCTAAGTGGTTGCACCAGAGCGGTGATAAATGGAATGGGTATAACAGCAGATATAGTCATGACTGGCACTGTGACCTTTTGGACGCGCTTTCGGATTATGGTGTTTCAGCTAAGGTAAGAATGTCCGAAGTCTGTGCGCTCTTAGGGTTGCCGGGGAAAATTGATGTTGACGGCTCGCAAGTAAGTGAATTGTTTAATCAGAATAAAATCCAAGAAATCAGAGATTATTGTGAACTTGATGTAATTAATACTTATTTGATTTATCTAAGGCATATGCATCATATCGGGAAATTAAGCGGCAATTCCTATGATACCTGCATTGAAGATTTAATAGCATTTCTACAAAGTAAAGCCGAAGAAAAGCCAAACTTTACCCTTTTCCTGGATGAGTGGCTGAGTAAGTATTAAATGTAATTTCTATGCACTTTGTAATAATCAACTTATATAGTGTATTAAGTTGAATATCCTACATACATGGAGCATAGTTAAACTATAAAAAATTAAACTAATCGTTTACGTATAAATGAGATAGTCATTTATACGAGTACGCGCCATAAATGGCGGCTAGGCGCGTGCTTCTTACTATATTATTTAGTATCCGGTTTCTCAATTTTTAGTTATACAATATTAACTTCAACTTATTCTATTTTTACAAACGTGTTATATATACAACTTAATTTACTATAACACATTTTCTATCATTCGCTTTGCTAATGAAGCTAAAATAGGGTTTGTATTCTTATAATAAGGCAACATAATTAGTGCGATTGACAGAGCCCAACCTCGACCCCTTTTCCACGTGTTATCATCAATATTTTCCAGATTATTTCTAAAGACTCTTCTTGAATGTGGTTTAAGCAAACTCCAAGCGATAATCAGATCACAAGCCGGGTCACCTATACCCACGTCAGAGAAATCGATCACTGCACTTAGGCGATTATTTTGAACTAAAATATTCCCCGGTAAAAAGTCTCCATGAACCCATACAGGCTCTTTTCCCCATGGTGTGGTATTTGATAGCTGACTCCATAAAGAAGTTATGGATGGAATATCAATTTCTCCTTCTAATTTACATATAGCTTCTCTTGTTTCTATATCTAATTCTTTTAAGGGAATACCACGTCTAGAAAATGAACCATTAGCTAACTTTATCCCATGTAGCCCATTTAAAAAGTGAGCCAAATCTTGAGCAAGCAGCCCATATTCATCTCCATTTTCAAAATCAGGATTATGACCTTCATGCCATTTGGCTATAATCCACGACCAAGGATAAGACTTATCGGGGTTACCCTTAAACAAAGGTTCAGAGATTGGTACTTTTAAAAATCGGGAAATCCTGGGAACCCACTCGTATTCTTTATTAATACTTTCAGTTGCCCAATCAATCCGAGGGAGGCGAACGACATACTCACTACCCAAACGAAACAACGCATTGTCCGTACCGCTTGATATTACGGCTTCCAAGGGCAGATCAGCCCAATGAGGGAATTGGCTTTTAAGAAGCTTATGGACAAGATACTCATCTACTTCAAGCTCATTTTCATGCATTTTTGCCATAATTTTATACTCCTTTTATCTCAAGTCTTGAATTGCTGTTATTAAGCATAATATTATGCTTAATAAGGGTTAATATTGTGTTAATACCCTTTCTGAAATTTCAACTATTGCAGGGTTGCCCGTTTGATCTTTGTTTATCGGGAGCTTATTTCTTGAGAAAACTATAATGCCTTCTTTTGACCTTTCCAGTTTTTTTTGCCTATTTATGTTTGGCTTATTAGTTATAGGAGAAGATGAGGATCTTACTTTGGACACTAATAAAGGTTTCTTATTACCTTCACCTTGCTCTTTTTTATATTCCGCTGTTTTAACGGGTAAAGCTTCACGAAGGAATAATTTCCATCTTGTAATTACTTTACTTGCATATTTTTCACCTAAGTGAGGAGTATGAGAATGATATCGTGCTACTGCCAATTCCCAGTTCTTGGTGTTAGTATAATGGTTTTTCAAAAAATTAGCAGCATAGTTGGTGTTTATTACAGGGTTAAATGCTTGCTCAATATTAGAGAAATTTTTTCCATGGTGGTGTAGATTAATTTGATTACATCCCACATCAATATTGCGTACTCCTTTCCTCATTTGCTCTTTAACAAATTTTACAGCTTTATATTTGTTTTCAAAAAAATAAGGTTTGCCTTCTATCCCGACTGCCCAAGGCCAAGGGTAAAATTTTTTAGCACTTTTATCCCATCTTCCGGATTCAATAATAGCAATTGAATGGAGTAAACTTTCCGGGATATCATATTTATTTTCATAATATTTAATAGCAACACTGCATTGCTGCGCATCATATGAATTATAAGAGGCATTTGCCTTTAAATATATCACGCTTAATATAGCGATAAAGAAAGCCTTTGCCCAAAACCCCATATTACTTATATAATTCTCTTCAATATAACTAAAATCTAGCATAATTATTTGCCGGTTAAAACTAATTTTAACTAAGGGGGCAGAAAATTACCGACCGGGTTATTTATTCACTTTTGGTTATGCAGATAATTCTTTTTAAAATATTTGTAGTAGTGGAAAGTACTTAAAGGTATCAACAAAAGATAGGTTAATCCTACTATCGGTAAAGTTATCCACGGCTCAAGTACCATGCTTGCAATTAATAATCCTACACTAACCAGCATTAGGGTAACATATTTTCTATTAATATTTATCTTTTTAAATGAAAAAGTCGGTACACTGCTTACCATAAGAATACCGATTACGAACATATAAGCGGCAATAATCCATGGAGAAAATTTTATATCTAATAATTCAAAGCTCGAAATCATAGGAGTTAATGCTAATGCTGCAGCAGCAGGCATTGGTATACCTGAAAAGTAATATTGTGCAGTGATTGCTCCCAATTTATCGGTTGCCTGCACGTTAAATCTTGCAAGCCTTAGCGCCGAGCAGGTAATATAAAACAATACTACTGCCCAACCGACACCTTTATAAGGAATTTCATGCAATGACCAAGTATAAATTACAATAGAAGGTGCTACTCCAAAGCTCACAATATCCGCAAGGGAATCGAGCTGCGCGCCGAAAGGACTTGTGCTGTTCAATAGCCTGGCAATTTTACCGTCCAGACCATCCATAAACGCTGCAACAATAATAAGCCCGGCTGCAATTTGCCACTTTGAGTCAATAGAATATCTTACTGCACTAATACCTAAACATAACCCTAAAATTGTAATCATATTAGGAAATAATTTTTGTATCGGAACTTGCAAGCTGGGCTTGTGTCTTTTTCTACTCACTTTAATATTACCTTACTTCGCCGATTCTCTTGTTTTGAACACCTTCAAGGTTAGCTATAATACTTTCTCCGCCGACTACTCTTTGGCCTTCAATTACTTGCGGCTCAATGCCTTTCGGTAAATAAACGTCAACTCTGCTGCCAAATCTGATAATACCGAACCTTTCACCTGTTTTAACCTGTTCGTTATCTTTTAGATTACAAACAATTCTTCTTGCAATGAGCCCTGCGATTTGAACAACACCGACAAGTTTGTTTTCTGGGGTTTCAATTAAAATAGATTGTCTTTCATTATGCTCACTTGCTTTATCAAGGGAAGCATTGAAAAATTTGCCCGGATGGTAATGTAGTATCTTAACTTCACCTTCGATCGGAATCCTATTCACATGCACGTCAAATACATTTAAGAATATACTTACTCTGGTATATTCCTCATCTCCGCCTTCAAGCTCAGGAGGCAGTTTTGCGGTAGTAATTCTTTGTACAAGGCCGTCAGCAGGGCTTACTACAAAATCCTTCTCAATCGGAGTAACTCTTTCAGGGTCTCTAAAGAAAAATACGCACCAAATAGTTAGAAGAACACCAATCCAACCTAATTTTTGTGAGATTAGGAACAAAACAAGCGTAATTATAATAAATATAAGGATAAAAACATAGCCTTCTTTATGAATACTGGGAATAAAATCTTTTATGCTTTCAATCATCGACTTCTTAGTATATATTGTTATTTCGTGTTTACTATATATCAGAATGGTAAGCTTATTACAAAGAAATTTTAACATAAATTAGTTGAATATATGAAAATTAAAAGTGTTTGTGTATTTTGTGGGGCGCGTGACAGCGTAGATAAAGAGTATATTGATCTTGCCGCAGAGTGCGGAAAGATGATGTCCTCCAAAAGTATTGATTTAGTATACGGCGGCGGTAGAACCGGTATGATGGGCGCTGTTTCAAAAGCGGTTACCGATACGGGGGGTAAGGTAGTCGGAATTTATCCGAAACTTCTTGATGACCTTGAGCCTTTGAATACAAATTTAGATAACACTATCTTTGTAAAAAGTATGTTTGAGCGTAAAGAGCTTATGATCGAAAAATCCGATGCATTTTTAATTCTTCCCGGCGGGTTCGGAACACTTGATGAAATATTTGAAGTTGTTACTTTAAAAATTCTTAAGCAGCATGATAAGCCGATTATTATATGTAATTATAATAATTTCTGGCAGAGCTTAATTGATTGTTGTGAGGAAATTATTAATAAGAAATTTGCTCGCACTCATGCAAGAGATACTTATGAAATAGCTGATACATTAGAAGACGTATTTGTTAAACTCGGTTATTAAAGTTAATGAAAGTTGGTATCATCGGTGCTTCAGGTAGAATGGGGCAGGAATTGGTTAAAGTCGCTCTTGAAGAAATGGAGCATAATAAGTGCCAACTGATAGGGGCAAGTGTAAGAGACTCAAGCTATTTACTGGATATAGAAATTATAAACCCTATAGAAAACAAATCTATCGGAGTCGCATATTCGGATAATATAGGAAATATTATCAAAAATGCCGATGTAATAATTGATTTTACCGAGTCTAGTTATTCCTTAAAAGTTGCTGAATTGGCTAATAAATATAAGACTGTTCATATTTGCGGCACTACCGGATTTAATCAGGATGAATTCGAACGACTAACTGAGATAGCTAAGCAAACAGTATTGTTTTGGTCACCTAATATGAGTATTGCAATATATACACTATCAATGCTTGCTGAAAAAGCTGCCGCACTCCTTGATAAGTCATTCGATATCGAAGTACTTGAAATGCATCATAAGTATAAAGTTGATGCACCGTCCGGCACGGCTCTTATGCTCGGTAAATCTGCCGCTAGAGGCAGAGGTATTAATTTTGAAGATTCTAAAGTTTTGAATAGATCGGGATCTAATGGGGTTAGGCAGGAGGGGAGTATAGGTTTTGCAGCTCTTAGGGGAGGAAGTGTAGTCGGGGAGCATTCAGTGATTTTTGCCTCTTCCAATGAAAAGATTGAATTATCCCATACTATGTATAACCGCAAAGTTTATGCCGAGAATGCCTTTAAAATTGCATATTGGGCTAGCACACAGCTTCCGGGTAAGATATATACCGTTGAGGACTATATAAACACCAAGTAATAAAGATATATTAAACACTTCTCTTAAAAACAGTATTTGATATATAGTCCTTTCTTACTCCTTTAACCGTATGCTTAATCTCAAATTTTTCTTTGTTGTTATGGAAAATATACTTTGTATCATAGTTATCAGATCCGCAAAGGTGTGAAGCCTTAGCTTGCCATGGGTATGTGGATTCTTTGGTATCCTCAAATTTTATTATATGAAATAAATCACCTTGTTTCCCATTATGATAAAAATATATTTCTATTTTGGAATCTTTATATATGTATATATATTCTTTATATACCTGCAAGGTTAAATTATCAGTTATAAGCTCTCCATTCTCTCTATAAAGAAGAGAGAGATTCTTGCCCGTATTGCCGGCGGTAAAGCTCGCTTCTCCAATTACTCTGCCTGACCAAGGTTTACCTTTTATTGTTCGGGTGAAATACCAATTACCTTTTAGTAAATCAAATATTTTAGTTGTATGCACAATTTAGTCTTCAAATTTATTGGTGTTTCAATAATATTTAAGTTAATTTCAAAGCACAATGGCTGATAAGAATAATATTCTTATCATATTGTAACAACATAATTGACATAGCACACAAACTCAATTATTGACTAAACTTAAATAAGTCTTCAGGGCAGGGCGTAATTCCCTACCGGTGGTAAATTCATTGTAATTCAATGGAAAGCCCACGAGCGCTTAAGTAGGTTAAACTATTTAAGGACAAGCAGATTCGGTGTAAATCCGAAGCCGACGGTATAGTCCGGATGGGAGAAGGCAGTAGTTGGATATATATCATCTTGTATAAGGCGCTAACCTTGCAAGCTATTCTCTGCCTAATTCTTTTGGTGACGACAAAAGTTTTAAGGGTTTTTAAGTGGAAGATAATACTCATTTATATTATATGAAAAAAGCTCTCGAGCTTGCGCAAAGAGGGGAATATACTGTTTCTCCTAATCCTATGGTCGGGTGTATAATTGTAAGACAGGGCAATATAATAAGTGAAGGATGGCATGAAAGAGCGGGTGAAGCTCATGCTGAAATAATTGCGATTAGAAAATCTACTCCCGAAATAACGAAAGATGCCGATATGTATGTCACGTTAGAGCCTTGCTGCCATTATAATAGGACGCCTCCTTGTACGGATGCTATAATAAAAGCAAAGATAAAACGGGTAATTATTCCGTCTCTTGACCCGAACCCAAAGGTTTCCGGGCGAGGAATTGAGATGCTAAGAGAGGCGGGTATTGAAGTAATTACCGGTGTTCTGGAAAATGAAGCTTTGAAATTAAATGAAATATTTTTTCATTATCAAAAAACAAGGCTACCTTTTGTTATATTAAAGTGGGCAATGTCGTTAGACGGTAAGATGGTAACAAGCGTTCATGATAATAAAAAACTAAGCTCAAAAGAATCATTGGAGCATCTGCATTTGAGCAGGGCAAAAGTTGATGCAATATTGGTTGGAGCTAATACTATAAGGGAGGATGATCCGCTGCTTACCTGTAGAAGTGATGTATATAGTAATAATAATCCGTTAAGGATTGTATTATCAAACGATTTAAGCCTCCCGCTATCGGCAAAAGTTTTACAGGATCAGGATAAAGCTAAAACTTTAATAGTTACTACAAATAAGGTGAGTGTTGAGCAAATAGAAAAAATTTCTTCTAAAGATATTGAGGTGTTAGTTACTGAGAGTGATGAAAATGAGCAAGTTGATATAAAAGCTTTGCTTATCGAGCTAGGCAAGAGAGAGATCACCAGCTTACTCGTAGAAGGAGGAAGCAAAGTGCATGCATCATTTTTTAAGGCTAGGTGTGTAAACAGAGTTGAAGCTTATATAACACCTTACATAGTTGCGGATTTACCTAAAAAACTTGCCCTTAAGCCGTTTGGTTTTCAAGCTATGGGTAATGATATATTTATAAAATCAAATGTATGAGGAGTAGTATGTTTAACGGCATAGTCGAAGGAACGCTTAAACTTTTAAGTAAAACTTTAAATAATAACTCATGTGTTATGGAATTAGAGCGCTTAGAAACTTTAGATGATTTAAAAATCGGGGGTAGTATTGCTATAAACGGAGTTTGCCTTACGGTTACTGAACTAACAAATTACAAATTCGTCGCTGATCTTATGCCAGAGACTTTAAATGTTACCGCTTTAGGTGATCTTAAGCCCGGAAGTATAGTTAATTATGAAAGATGTATGAAATTGAGTTCCCGTATTGAGGGGCACTTAGTTAAGGGGCATGTCGATGAAATCGGAGTAATTGAAGAAATTTATGATGAAGGTAATGCTAAAATCATTAAAGTCTCGGTTTCGGAAAATATTGCTCCTTATCTGATTAAGAAAGGATCAATTGCTATTGACGGGATGAGTATAACTATTATTAGTGTAGAAAATAAATATTTTACCGTAGGGTTGATTCCACATACGGTAAATAATACTGCCGCCCGAGTTTACAAAGCCGGCACAAAAGTAAATTTAGAAGTTGATGATATGGCGAAATATATGTGGAACTTTATGCAAAATAACTTATTGAGTAAGGCAAGTTAAATATGAACCGATTTAAGACTATAAGCAAAGCTTTGGATAGCTTAAAATCCGGCAAAATGGTTATTTTAGTTGATGATCATGATAGAGAAAATGAAGGAGATTTAATACTTGCCGCTCAATTCGTGACGCCTGAGGCAATAGCCTTTATGCTTAAATATACGAGCGGTATTATATGTGTGCCTATGCACAAGGAAAGGCTTGATGAGCTTGGAATAAAGCTTATGGTAAATGAATCTGAAAATACCAGCCGTAATAAAACAAAATTTACTACATCGGTAGAAGCAAGGCACGGGGTTTTGACCGGTGTCTCGGCAGAAGATCGCACAACCACGATTAAAGCCTTATGTAATAAAGGAAGCACCGCAAAAGATATAAGCCAACCTGGGCATGTGTTTCCGCTTGAATATACACCGCTTGGGGTAATTAAAAGGAGAGGGCATACCGAAGGTGCTATTGACCTAATGAAAGCTGCTAATTTAGATGAGACTGCAATAATTTGCGAGCTTATGAATGAAGACGGCACGATGACGAGAGGAACTCAGATTAATGAGTTTGCTGCTAAGCATAATATGGAGATAATCTCTATTGAGGATATTTATCAATATAGAATATATCATGAAACTATAGTTAGCGAAGAAGCTTCTGCTTCTCTTCCGACCGAATATGGAAATTTTAAAATCAGCGTGTTCAAAACTGAAATTGATGATAAGGAGCATATAGCATTAAGTAACTTAAAAGAAAGCCAAAATGAAGCATTGGTAAGAATACATTCCTCATGTGCAACGGGAGATATTTTTCATTCGCTCAGATGTGATTGCCAAAAACAACTTGAATACGGGCTTAAGGAAATAGGCAAAAACGGAGGTATTTTACTGTATCTTGACCAAGAGGGTAGGGGTATAGGGCTAACTTCGAAGATTAAAGCTTACTTACTTCAGGAGAAATATAATTTTACTACTGTGGAAGCGAATGAGGAGCTCGGCTTTCCAGTGGATTCCAGGGAATATCTGATTGCCGCACAAATTATTAAGCATTTCGGTATTACTTCAGTTAAGCTTCTAAGCAACAACCCTAAAAAAGTTGAAGGATTAATCAGAAACGGAGTAGCTGATGTTGAAAGGCAACCGGTGCCGGTTTTTATAAATGAGCATAACAAAGCTTATTTAGAGACTAAAGAAAAGGTTCTAGGACATATTTTAAAATAGGATTAAAATGAAAGATTACAGAATTGCTATAGTTCAAAGTAGATTTAACGCCGAGATAACCGATAGCTTATCTTCAGCTTGTATAGAAAAGCTAAAGCAGTATGGAGTATATGAAAATAATATCAGTTTATTTTATGTACCGGGTGCGGTTGAGCTTCCGCTTGCAAGTAAGCTACTTGCTAAGAAAAAAGATGTTGATGCGATTGTTTGTATCGGGGCGGTAATTAAGGGTGATACCGATCATTATCAATATGTTTGCGAACAGGTAAACTACGGCTGTCAAAAGGTAGCTTTAGAGCAAGAAATCCCCATTATTTTCGGAGTTTTAACCGTGCCTACCTATGAGCTGGCTTTGGCGCGAGCAGGGGATGATTTAAGTTTAAACAAGGGAGCAGAATGTGCCGATGCGGCTGTTGAGATGTTAAAATTTATCCGAATAATTAAAGCGGCGTAGAAAAGGTTGAGTTGTCCTTACTTATTTTTTCTACGCCTTTTTTGGGTTTTTGATTTATCACTACCTACGCTATATTTAAGCCTATGGTTGAAGACAATTTATTTAGTACTCTTGAAGCAAAAGTATCTTGATTATAAAGCTTAAGATCCTCTTCGGGAATATAAGTTTTAAGTAATGCATCAGCCTTATCGTTAAACACTACTAAATTCAAATGTAGGATTGATGTAAAGCATAATAAGGGGAAATAACCTAAGTTGTGAGTGGTAGTAGTAAGTAAGAAGAAAGCAGCAATAGGAGTAAAGTTTACTAAATTATCTCCTATTGCTTTAATAAGATCGTTATCTTTAAAATCTTGTACTGCTGACTGAGCAAGAGGGTTACGGTAGTTATCAAAGCATTCGTCAATGGTTTTGGCAGATAGGTAGGTGTTTAAAACTCCGAGAATTATTGTACCAGCTGCAAGTGCAGGATATAAATAAGTTGTAGAGTAAGAACTTAGTAACTCGGATGAAATTATTCCAAGGTTGTTAACTTCAAGTAAAGCTAAAGCTGCAAGGCTCAGATGGCTTACATTCTTAAGACTAATAATATTATTTTTCATTTTATAAATTAATTAGTTGATTCAAGTGAATTATATATAATAAATACGAACATAACAAATAAAATGCTGTTAAATATTTGTTAAAATTAACATACTAATCTTTTTATGCTGGTTGCTTATGAGTCGGCTTTGGGATGATTTGAACCTGAATAAGGGTGTCAAATGTTCTGATGCGGCATGAGGAATGCTAAAATTTATTCAAACTTTTAAAGGATAATGGAGGCGAGAGGTTGCCTCCTCGCACTTACCTTTGGCTACCTATTTTAACTTCTTGAGAACGTCTTTCACCGCTTACTTTCTTCGTCCATTTATTTGTTTCATGCTCTTGAGTTTCATCCAGCGGTTTTTGCTTGTCACTCTTAGAGTTTTGCGATTTAGTGTTTTTCTCACTTGCTTGCTGTTCATCTAAAGGAACTTGATTTTTTGCTTTCTGCTTCGGTAGTTCATCAAGGGGGACTTCTTTACCGACTTCATGTTTTTGTGCTTGATCCAGCGGAACAGTTCCGGCTTTTTTCAAAGTCTCTTTTAAGTAAAGCTTTTCCGAATTAAATTCATTTTGGAGATTTTCAATTTTTTCTATAATTTCTTCTTTTGATTTAGATTTTGAAAGTTTATCCGGAGGTATCATTTCAAGGTCTTGTTTAAAAATTTCCGCAACTTGGTTAGAGGCTAGTTTCATATTCTTTTCAAACTTATTCGGGTTTTTCATACCGCTTTCAACAAATTCCTTAAACATATCTTTAAAGTTTTCTTGCAATGCTTGGTGTTCTTCCCAGCGATTAACAAATTGAGGATCTTTTTCATGAAAGTACGACCCGTATTTTAATAAGCTAACATGGTCAGCGGATTTACCGTCTTTTTCGGAAGATATTAAATGCATAGCAAGCGGGTATTTATTTATAATTAAATCTTTTAGTGCATTAAGCTGTTCAGGGGTGCTTGCTCCGTTTTTATCAGCTTTGATAATGTTATTTTCAACTCCCTTGACTGCCCTTTGATAATCACTTCTGGAAGGGTCTTCATAAACCGAGTTGATTAAAATTTTCATCATATCATTCAGAATAATCAGATCTTCTCCTAAACCTGAAATTAGGCTTTTAGTTTTCCCCGCTTTTAAGTTTTGCATAAACCCTTCCAGTTCCTCGGCATCTTTAGCTTTATCAGGTGAAAGCCCGCCTACTGAATTTTCTACTTTTGTTGAAATAGGCTTTACGATCATATTTTTAGCCATAAATTCATTTGTTTTATTCATATGATTAGCGAGCTTGACGAAGTGACTATACTCTTTAGGTATCAAATCCTGATTATTAACAATATTTCTTACTGCTCTTGCCTTTTCCTCAGGTTCTTTAGCTTTTCTAAAATCTTCAATTAACCTATCTACATCGCTTTTATCAAAGCCGAGAATACTTTCCCTCATGCCGCGAGGTAGAATTGCTTTAACAAAGTTACGGACACGGCCAATGCTTTTCTCTTCAGGAATTTGAATAATTTTATTTTCCTTATCACCATCGCTTCTTTTCATGGATATACCCCCATATATCTAATATATATAAAGGTATATTAAATTTATTAATATTTAGTTAATTGAGGGATTAATAATAAAAAAAAGGTTATTTTGAATATTATTGAGATAAGCATAATTTATGCAATTAGCTTTTCTTCTTTTAAAGAGCGTTGAACCGGCTCTCTAGCTAAAATTCTCTTTTTATAATCGATAAGGGAAGGCCAGTCGGAAATATCCAGTCCAACGTGTGAAAGCCAAGTTAATATTACAAATAAATAGCCGTCCGGAAGCATATATTCCTCGCCGAGTAAATAAGTATGGTTCTCTAAGTGTTTATTGATAAAATCTAATTTTTTTGCTAATAAGGGTATGAAAATTTCATCCTTTAAATTTTCCGGAACTTGAGAATTAAATAATGGCGAAAAGCTTTTATGCAGATCAGAAGTGATAAAATTTAGCCATTCAAGAACCCTGTATCTTAGTAATTCACCGAGTGAAGGTAATAAGTTATATGCTTTATATGTGTCTGATAAATATTGCTGAATGACTACGTTTTCGGTTAATAATTCACCGTTATCAAGTAATAATGCAGGCACAGATCCCTTGGCATTAATAGATAGAAAGTCACAACCGCTTTCCGTAATCTTTGTGTTAAGGTTAACCGCTTCATAGCCACAATTAATACCGATTTCGTTGATTAAAATTCTTACTACAAGAGAGCATGAGCCTTTTGAATAAAATAATTTCATCTAAATTACCTTTGTTAAATTTTACCACTTAGGTTGGTTTGCATTAAATTCTTCAACATTTAATTTTACTACTTCAACTAATGAATTTGTAGTTTCAAATACATGTTTCTGCCTTTGTGAGCTGGTTCCGTTTTTGCATATGTTTTTAATATCTTCGAAATATTTTTCATATTTTAGTTTGGTAATATACGGTTCAATTTTATTGACCCACTCCAGGATATCATCTTTTAAGGGCTTAGTATCACCTTCGGTATTTGTTACATAAATTGCTTCCATACCATGTCTGATTACGCGCCATTTATTTTCTCTCAGTAACCACATCGGCGGAGCAGGGAAACTATCAACCCAAGTGCCGTTATCCTTAAACCAATGCGCAAGTGCATGAATGAAAGCAACTATAGCGGTTGCTTCTTTTAGGGTGGCGGTGCCATCACATATTCTAATCTCTAATGTTCCGTAGTTAGGGCTAGGTCTTAAATCCCACCATAAATCCTTAAATGATTTAATAGCGCCACATTTTTGAAATGTTTTACAAAGGTGAACAAATTTTCTCCAGTTCATACCTTGGTTCGGGAGTCCTGAGGTCGGCATTGATTCAAATATTGTCGGCCTGCATGATGCAAGTCCGGTATCCATTCCCTGCCAAAACGGGGAGCTAACTGATAAAGCCAGCATATGGGGAATAAAATGCATGAAAAAATTATTAAATTGCATGCATTCATCACCGCTTTGCATTCCCAAGTGAACATGTAAGCCGTATATAGCCCACCTTCTGGTTAACCATTGATTTCTATCAATTAGATCTTTATATCTTTCCGCAGAATAAAGTTCGGAATCCTCATAGCGGGCAAAAGGATGCGCTCCAGTCGAGGATAATAGGATACCCAGTTTATTAGTAACGGAAGACAAGATATTTACGGTTGATAACAAATCCTGTTCCAACTCGGTTACTGTTTCACAAATATCACTATTTATTTCTAAAAAACTTTTGAATATTTCAGGTTTGATTTTATGGAAATTGCTAAACTCTTTTAAAATATCATCTACTCTTGGGCATAAGTTATAATTTGAAGGGTCAATCAGTTGAATCTCAAGCTCAGCTCCGAGAGTTAGAGGTTTTGAAGGTTTGAAAACGAGTTCATTTTTATTAAACTTATGAGTAAAAAAGTTTTTAAGGTTAGTTAGCATAAATATTTACTCGTAATTTATTTGAAATAATAGATTAATACTAACCTTTAAGAATTTCAATTATTAAATTGAAATAATTTTATAAGCTTGTAAATAAAGTTGAAATTGCTCCGAGAAGGATTCAAGATTTTTAATAGATAAGAATGTATTTTATAAAAAAATACATTCTTATCTTGAAATCAGTGCTTAAAAAGTATCTTGGTTAAGTACATCATTATCGATGTTTACTTGTAGTAGGAAGTCTTTTTGAAATGCGGCTCTGTTAGAATCAGTCGCCATTAAAACTATAGTTTTATCAGGAATCTGTCCTTCAAGCACGGTTACTGCTTCAAAATTATCCGCCCAGGAATATCTGGCGGCATCTTCTTCGGACGATACCGGGTTAACTTCTAACAATTCAATCCCTGAGATTGTTTCACCGCCTTCAACACCCGCTAACTTGGAAGCGCTTATATACTTCAGTTTAATCCAGTATTTTTCCGCTGTTTTAGCAAAATTTCTCTCAAACATTCTTTCAAGGACAAGCAATCCTCCGGTGCTTAAAAAAGTCATCCCTGACACTCCATATCCTGGAGAGCTTTGGTAATTGAATTCTTTAAGATTATTCAAAGTATTATAGTCGCTATTTACCGACCATAAATAGGCTTCATGTATTCCGGTGCTTTCATCCTGTTTTGCTCTGCCGTATTCGCTTATTGCAAGAGCCATACCTTGTTTTGAAATACCGAAAGCTTCTATGCCTTCATTTTTCGGTAAAGTTTTAATATTATCAGGATAGACAAAACTTTGCTTCTTATAGCCGTTCTCAAAATCACAGCCTTTATAAACACTAAAATTTTCAATATTTAAACCTTCATGAGAAACAATACAATCACCATTATAAAAGGTAACTTCTTCAATATCTCTAAGATTATAAGGTAAAAATTTACCGTTTTCATCTTTAAAGTTACTGATTACGGAATCCTTAAATCCTGTTATCACATCACCTTCTAGTACCGGCTGAGTTTTGACATAAGCGCCGCGATCGGAGATAAGTACTAAATTTCCTTCGCCGTCAACCGTTGCACCAGAAAACTCACCGAACCATTTCTCTTCACTACTAAATGAGGAAGCTTTTTGAGCATAGCCGTGTAAAACATTATTCTTAACTATATTTACTCCCTCTTTTAACGCTCTTGCACCTAAATGAGTATAGAGATGATATTCATTAATATCACTTAAGGTAAAGTTAAAATTTATTTCATTTTTCATATCCTGCTTATTTAGCCTTAAAAATTTTCCGACATATGGTAAAAAACGGGAAGCCATCTGTTGAGCACTTTCCAAAGCCTGCACCGGCCTATCCCAAAGCTGGCTTAATAGTTTATAAGGGCCGTAAATTGCCGGTTCTACTATCCATTCCTGTAAGTGTTGAAAGCTTGGAATATAGTTATATTCACTCGGTGCGGTCATTTTATCTCCTATAGTGGTTATTATGTTTTCAGCATAATGAATTATTGAGGTCTTATCTTGCCGTAAATCACCAAAATTTTCATAAATTTGGTGGGTAGCAGTGATAACCAGAGCGAGGGTTAAAGGCACAGCAACCAAATTAACCCCGGGAGTAGCTGCTACTCCATACAAGACAGGTATAACCGTTGAACTGAAAAGATTCACCATAAAAGCAGATGCAGCTCCTTCTATTGTGCCCTTGATTAATGCTGTGCCGAAATTAGGTAACACTCTATACAGCTCTTCATATATAAGCTTGCCTGCTTCTTTATAATCCTGCTCTAAAAATTTATTTTTTGCAGAGGCAATTATGTCTTGATCCATATCGTTTATAAATACATGACTTATTTCGGAAATTATTCCCGCAGGTATTTCAATTGCATATATTTGAGTATCGGCCGATAATATTTTATTGGTCACTCCGGTATCTGTATTATATTTTGCGGCATATTCGTAAGTAAAGCCATAATAAGAGCCAGTATGTAAAAAACTTTTAGTACCAATATTTTTAATTGCTCCGAAAATTATCCCGCCTGTAAGTGGCATCTTCAAAAATTCCTTCGCAATATAACGCCCAGTATAGCTTAATACGGCGCTTGGTACATGAGAAGCTAATGCATCCTTAGCTAAAAACTCTTTAGGTTCAGTGGTGTTGCTGCACAACCCTTTAATAAACCAATTGGAATCGATAGTATTTCCGCAAGTGTTATATTGTAGGCTATTAAGGAAATTGGTACCCATGCCGATTAGAATATCAAAGGCAATCGTATCGGAAATTTTTTCGGCTAATATTTGTGGTATGCTCATAATAATATATAATAAGTTGGTAGTTTGCCGGTACAGTGAGATAATAAATAATTCAAAGCAACCAACAATTGCGCACAATTATACCATTAAATCTATTTAAATAAACTAAAAGAATGCCTATATTTAACTATAAACATTACTATTTAAATAACTTAGTGAAGAAAATATTATGTTTTATTAAATATGATTTATTTTTTATGAATGTTTTTTCGGTATATAATGATGTAACAAATTCCCGTTTTCTTTAAGCCAAAGATCAGCTTCCTTACATCTTGGGTTTACTTCCGCTAATAAACTCCAAAAACGCTGATTATGACTCATCTCAAGTAAATGACATAACTCATGTGCAACAACCGACTCAATTACGAAAAGCGGAGCGAATGCAAGCCTCCATGAAAACGATATTCTTCCTCGCGAAGAACAGCTGCCCCATCTGCCGCTCTGATCTCTTAAAGATATATTAGCATATTGTGCACCCAATTTTTTGCAGATTTCATCGGCATAAATATAGATTTTTTCTTTAAGCAACATTGAAAGATGTTTTTTGATTTTGCCTAACGAATTATTATCAATTTTTGAAACCAAAATTTTATTATTTTCAATTTGAACTTTCTTTGAAGCAGTGTAAGTCGCTTCAATAGTATGCGGGATGCCGAAAACCATTATTTCATTTCCTACAGGTACGGTAGATTGAAATTTTTTTAAATTTTCTCTAATCCATTCTTCTTCAGTCATTAAGAAGTTATGCGCATGCTTAATGTTTACTGATACTGGAGTGACAAGGCGTACTCCTCTAAGACCGACATGAATTCTAAGCTTTTTGGCACGTGCGCTTTGCCTTAACTTTACTTGTATAACATCAGAACCATTAATTAATTCAATCGTTTTTATTTGGTTCGCAACTAAGGGGGCAGTAATATTCTTTTTCTTCATGTTTATTTTAGATCAGTTAATTTATAAAAAGCGGTTTTAAAAGCAATACACTTCATGGTAAATGGCGAAATTAAGTAATTCAAATATATTTTTAAACCGATAAAAAATTATTTTGATAAGTATTACAATCTTATTAAGGATTAGCATAAGTTAAAATCCTCATAAATAGCCATGGCACAAACTTATATCTTTTTATTGAGCATTCTTCAATTAGCAAATATAATAAGCTTTTAAAATATATAGCTAACTGTTGCACTTAGTTAACTATAATATAAACGGTATATAAGCCGGGTAAACAATGAAAAGAAAGCGAAGAAAAGTAGAGGTTGTGGCTTATAAAGAAGAGTGGAAGAAGATATTTCATGAAGAAGCAACAAATATAAAAGAATTAATGGGTGAACTTATAACGTATATTCATCATATCGGCTCTACAAGCATTTCCAATATAAAAGCTAAGCCGATAGTTGACATAATGCCGGTAGTTAAAGACATAGCGCAAGTTGATGCTTTTAATATGGAAATGGAAGCTATGGGTTATAAAGCTTATGGAGAATATGGACTAACGGGCAGAAGATATTTTGCTAAATTTTCCAATCAAGAAGAGAATACAAGGGTAGCTCATGTACATTTTTACCAAGAGGGTAATCTTGAAGTAGAGCAGCATTTATTATTTAGAGATTATTTAATTTCTCATCCTCAGGATGCTCTTAGGTATTCCGAACTGAAAGAAAGCTTAGCTGAAAAATATCCTAATGACATTGATAGGTATAGAATGGGCAAAGATATTTTTATTAAACAAATTTTGAAGAAAGCAGGATTTATGCTTACTTATCTACGTGAAGTTAATACTGATAATGAATGGGAGCAATATCATACAATCCGTGAAACCGAGCTTTTTAATAATTCTGATAATAAATATGATAGAATGCACCCGAGCCTCAGCGACTCAAATAATTTGCATTATGTATTTTATAAGGGAGCCGATATAATTGGAGTTATTCAACTAGAGCAATTGACTTCTAAGAAAGTTGCTTTTCGCAATATAGCAATAAAAGGAAATTTTAAGAACCGTGGTTTCGGTAGTGACCTGATAAAACAGGCTGAAAGAATTGCAAAAAATAAAGGCTATAAATTAATTTTACTCCATGCTGCCAAGGAGGCTTATAACTTTTATAAGAGAAACGGATTTAGTGAGATGGAGTTTAAAGAAAAGGTTGAGTTTAACTTGGAATGTATTGATATGGGCAAAAAGATATAAACTTTATAGTATTAGCGCTAATACTATTTAGCAGACTTATTATCATTAATAATATTCTGCAAAGTATGTTTAAACTTTTTATCCTTTAGCATTTCGGCAAGGAATGAACGAAGTTTAATACATATGCTGTTGCCTTCGATATCATGCACATCTACACAGCTTTCTTTGTTGTGATTGTTTAAAAGATCTTCGGCTTTTATCCACATGAAGTCATCTTTCTCTTTGTGACTTAACACTTGAGAAGCATTGCGATTTCTAATTAAAATATCTTTCTCAGTATAAAATGGCGCTTCAACAAAGTTTATCATTACTTCACGATTAACTGATCTTTGATAACAAGCTTTACCGTTTTCAAGAATGTATTCACTGTCAAGCTTATAGGTTCCTGCTGTTTCTTCCTCTAATTCTCGTATACTTCCTTCTAAAAAAGACTCTGAACTTTTATTAGGTTTTAATTCAACACTTCCACTAAATTCCGAGTATTTACCAGAAGATACGGGGTCATTAACATCTTGTTTTTCTCTACCGATTAAAATATAAGCTTTACCTTTAGAATATGTGTATAACATTATTCCTGCGGTCGCCTTCGGGCGTCCGTCTTTTTTAAACATTTTAGGTCTTGAATGCAATATCCTCTCCTTTGAAGCTATATCATAAGAGCAGCGAAATAACAGATCACCTTGAGTTGCAAAAGCAAGGTTGTTATTAACTAGTATAATATAACATAGAAAGATTCTAATTAGTATATACATTTTACTTAAATAACCGATAGATACTATTAAAAAGATATATACTAAAGGTTATTTAAATAAAACTTTATCTTTACACGTCAGAATTAGCTTTTTTATCTATACGCTCAGTTTTTTTAGCAGTAGAAGCTTTTTGCGAGGCTCTAGAAGCAGGCTTCTCACTTTCATAAATTATAAACGGCTTAGAATTATTCTTTATAACTTCTTCAGTGATGATGACTTCTTTAACACCTTCAGCGCCCGGAACTTCATACATAAGTTCTAGAAGAGTATCTTCCATTATTGCTCTTAAGCCGCGTGCACCGGTTTTTCTTTTAATTGCCTTATTAGCTATTTCTTCTAAAGCTTTTTCTTCAAATTTAAGATTAATTTTCTCCATTTCAAAAAGCTTAATATATTGCTTAACTAAAGCATTTTTAGGCTTAGTTAAAATTTCAATAAGTGCTTCTTTATTTAAATTATTAATTGTTGAGATTACGGGAAGCCTTCCGACAAACTCGGGTATTAATCCATATTTCAATAAGTCTTCCGGCTCAACTTTTGTGAGTAATTCGCCGACATTTAGATCTTCAGGATTCTTTACATCAGCTCCAAAACCGATTGCAGAAGTTTTACCTCTTGCTGCAATCACTTTTTCCAAGCCGTCAAATGCACCACTACAGATAAAAAGAATATTAGTGGTATCAACTTGTAAAAATTCCTGTTGTGGATGTTTTCTGCCGCCTTGAGGCGGAACTGCTGCAATAGTGCCTTCTAAGAGTTTTAATAATGCCTGTTGTACTCCTTCGCCTGAAACATCACGGGTGATGGAAGGGCTATCCGATTTTCTGGAAATTTTATCAATTTCATCAATATAGACTATTCCTCTTTGTGCCCGCTCCACATTATAATCAGCAGCTTGTAATAACCTTAGAATGATATTCTCCACATCTTCACCGACATACCCCGCTTCGGTTAGCGTTGTTGCATCAGCTACAGCAAAAGGAACATCAAGGATTTTAGCTAAGGTTTGTGCAAGTAAAGTTTTACCGCAACCCGTAGGCCCTATAAGAAGAATATTAGACTTAGAAATCTCAACATCACTACTTGCGCCTAAGTTTGAAAGCCTTTTGTAGTGATTATGAACAGCAACAGAAAGAATCTTTTTAGCTCGCTCTTGCCCGATAACATAGTCATCCAATGTGATTTTTATATTTTTAGGTTTAGGTAATTCATTGCCTTGAGCAATTGTATTTCTGCTGTCTTCTTTAACTATATCCATACATAATTCGACACACTCATTGCAGATAAATACGGTAGGCCCTGCAATAAGTTTTCTTACTTCATGTTGGCTTTTTCCGCAAAATGAACAATATAATGTGTTTTTTATTTCAGTCATGATTCCCTATCCCCCGATTTTATTTCTTCTCCTGCTGAATCTTTTAGTGCTGTCCTTTCAGAAAGAATTTCATCTATTAAACCAAATTCTTTAGATTCCAGTGGAGACATAAAATTATCACGCTCCATACTACTTTTTATTCTACTTATATCTTGACCGGTGTGTCTAGCATAAAGTTTATGAAGCATCTCTTTTGTTTTTAAAATTTCTTTAGCGTGTATTTCAAAGTCAGTTGCTTGGCCTTGGAAGCCGCCTAAAGGTTGATGTATCATTATTCGTGAATTAGGAAGGGAATATCTCATTCCCGGCTCTCCACCGGTGAGTAGAACCGAACCCATTGAGCATGCCTGCCCGAAACAAAGGGTAGCTACTTTCGGTTTAATATATTGCATTGTATCATAAATTGACATACCCGAAGTCACAACTCCGCCCGGGGAGTTAATATACATAAATACTTTTTTATCAGGGTTCTCGGATTCAAGGAAAAGAAGCTGTGCAACGATAAGTGAAGCCATATTATCTTCAACTTGGCCTTGTACAAAAACAATACGCTCCTTAAGTAAACGTGAAAATATATCGTATGCTCTTTCACCTCTGGAAGTCTGCTCGACTACCATTGGTACTAAGCCCATGTTGATACTATCTTCAATTAAATTATTAAACTTTTTTCCCATAAATCCCATAGAACCCTTAGTAATAATATATATTAGTTTGCAGCTGTTAAATCCTTAGCATAATTTTCGAAAAACTCTTGAGAAGAAATCATCTTCTTATTAGTTTTAACTTTTGTTAAGATGAAATCAACAGCTTTTTCTTCAAGTAACGGACCTTTCAAACGTTCAAGATTTTCTTTCTTACTATAGAAGTCAATTACTAACTTCTCTTGACCGGGTCTTTGCATTGCTTCCGCATAAACTGCCTGCTGTAAATCGCGCTCTTCAACATTAATATTATTGTTCTTCGCGGTTTCTGCAAGTAATATGCCGAGTCTTACTCTTCTTGCTGCGATTTTCTTATACTCATCTTCAAGCTCATCAAGAGGCTTATTGAAGTTTTCAGGATTTTTCTCATGCTGTTTCTTGATTTCATTCCACATCATTTCAAAATCAAGTTTAAACATGCCTTCCGGCACTTCAAAGTTATATTTGCCGTCTATTGCATCAAATAAGAGTTTTTTAGTTCTAAGTCTTGCAACGCCTTCAAAATCGGCTTTAATTTTTTGCTTAATCATTTCATTTAGTTTCTCTAAAGATTCCAAACCTAATTTTTTAGCAAATTCATCATCAATATTATCAACTGCTTCCGGAGTTAACACCTCATTCACTTTTACATCAAATGTAGCTGCTTTTCCGGCTAGAGTTTTGCTCGTATAGTCGGCAGGGAAGGTTACGTTAACATCTTTAGTATCACCTTTTTTCACGCCGATTAACTGATCTTCAAAGCCAGGGATAAATTGATTAGAACCCAATTCAAGTCTAATACCTTCACCTTTTCCGCCTTCAAATTCTTCACCATCCACTTTGCCGATAAAGTCAATCATTACGGCATCACCTTTTTTAGCAGCATAAGAATCTTCGGCAGCTTCAAAGTTTTTGAAGTTTTTCAAAATATCTTCATGTGCTTTTTTAAGATCCTCGTCAGTAACTTCAATATCAAGTGTTTCGATTTCCAACTCATCCCAATTTACTGTAGGAACTTCAGGGAAGATCTCTACTTTAGCTTCAAAAACTAAATTTGATTTATCATCAAAAGATTTAACTTCCACATAAGGTTGCAGTGCAGGTCTAATATTATTTTTTGAAAAATGATCGCGTAATGCTTCATCAATAACTGTTTCAATGGTTTTGCTAAGTACTTGTTCCCCGATTCTTTTTCTTACGATCGGGAGCGGAACTTTTCCGTCTCTAAAGCCGGCCATTTTAAATGTCTTTGCTTGTTCTTCAATTTCTTTTTCTACTTTATCTAAAATCGGTTTTGCCGGAAGCGAAAAACTAAGCTTCCTATTAAGTCCGTTACTTTCTAAGGTTTCAATTGATGTAGGCATTATTGTATCTCTTTAATATGTTAACACTAATGTTGTTTATCTAAAATTAACTATCATAAGATAGTGCTTTTTATTTGATTGTAAACTATATATTTTAAACGCTAAAGCAAAACTTAAGGGGCTTGATGAAAAATAATAAGAAATGTTTACATTGTCAGCTTGACTTATCTAAGAGCCAAAGAAGTTTCTGTTGCTTCGGGTGTGAAGCCGCATATAATTTGATTAACAAATTGAATTTAAAAGATTATTATAAATTTTGTAAGAACATTTATAATACATCTCCTATGAAGGTCGAAGAAGTTAAGAACGAATTAAATTATGTTGAATCAGCTATATATAATAAAGATAAACAACAACATGAAATTAATTTATTAGTTGAAGGTGTGCATTGCGGGTCATGCATTTGGTTAATTGAAAGTACTCTAAAGCAACAAGGGGGGGTTAAACTTGCAAGGATTAATATATCTACTCAAAGGCTACTTTTGGCTTGGGAAGGAGAGGAGGATATAATATATAAGTACGTAGATATTATACAAAAGCTTGGTTATAAATTAATTCCTTTTGATTATAGCGAATTTGTAAATGAGAGTGATAAAAGAGAATCTTTTCTTTTAAAGAGTATTGCAGTTTCCGGGTTTGCCACCATACAGCTTATGATGATTGTTATGGGTATTTGGTTTGCCGAGCGTGAGAATTCCATGGGTGAAAACACCAGAAATTTACTACATCTTATCTCTATGATTGTAGCAGTTCCTGCAATATTATATTCCGGTTTACCATTTTTTAAATCAGCATTTGAGGCATTAAAGGCGGGGCGCAGCAATATGGATGTTCCGATATCTTTGGGTATTATAGCGACAACTTTGATAAGCATTTGGGAATTTATCAGAGGTGGCGCTTATACATATTTTGATTCGGCTGCAATGCTGATTTTTGCGTTACTGGTGGGAAGATACTTGGATATAAAATCCAGAAATAAAGCTAAGGAAAAAGCAAGAGAACTAATTTTAAGGCAAGCTAAAACCGTAACACTAGTTGAGGGAAATAAATTAAAATTGCTTCCGATAAGCAAAGTTAAAATCGGTGATATTATCCATGTAAGCGTCGGAGAAAAGATACCAGTGGATGGAGTCGTGGTTGAAGGTAGTAGTGAGGCGGATAATAGTATAATAACCGGAGAGACTCTTCCTGTTATTATTAATAAAGGAATGAATGTTTTTTCAGGCACGATTAACTTGCTTGCTCCGATTAAAGTTGAAATTAAAAAGCTTGGCGATTCAACTATATTAGGAGAAATTATTAAACTTATTGAAAATGCGGAGCAGGGTAGGGCAAAATACGTCAGAATTGCCGATAAGGTTGCCGGGCTTTATACACCGGCAGTTTTACTATTATCCGTATTAACTTTTTTAATGTGGTATTTACTCGGAAGTAAAATTGATAAAGCTGTTCTAAATGCGGTTGCGGTTTTAATTATAACTTGTCCGTGTGCGCTCGGGCTTGCCGTTCCCGTGGTGCAGATCATTGCTTCTTCCAGGATGATGAGCTTAGGGATCTTAATAAAGTCACGTGATGCGCTTGAAAGGTTGTCCCAAGTGGATACTATTATATTCGATAAAACCGGAACTTTAACACTTGGGGAGCCGAGTTTTATTAATCCGAATAACCTTAGCGAATTAGAGATAAACATAATTTCATCACTTGCTGCACAAAGTAAGCATCCCTTATGCAAAGCAATTTTAAAAGAGTTTAAGGGAGAAATTATCCCGCTTGAGGTAAATGAAGAAAAAGGAATGGGCTTGAAATCAAGCTATAATGGCGAAGCAATTAAACTCGGCAACAAAAAATGGTGTAATGTAAAAAATTCTGATGAGTATGATGATATTTATTCGGAAATGTGGTTTAAGCGGGGTGAGCGAGAACCTATACGCTTAAAGTTTTCTGATTTGATCCGAGATGAAGCTAAGAATGTCATTAAGGTGCTTAAAGATGAAGGATATGAAATATGGCTGCTTTCAGGTGATAGAAAAAAGGCGGTAGAGCACGTGGCACATTTGCTTAATATTAAAAATTATAAAGCGGAATGTAAACCCCAAGAGAAATATAATTTTATAGAGAATTTGCATAAAGCAGGAAAGCTAAGTGCCATGATAGGTGACGGATTAAACGATTCTCCGGCTTTAAAAAGGGCTCATGCTTCAATGTCTCCTTCTTCTGCGATTGATCTTTCACAAAATATAGCCGATATAGTATTCCAATCTAACTTAAAAGCTATTTTGCAAAGCATAAATACTGCTAAAAAATCAAATGTGCTTGTAAAGCAGAACTTTATTATATCGTTTATATATAATATTGTAAGCATACCTATAGCGGCTTTTGGGTTTATAACTCCTCTTTTCGCTGCTATAACTATGTCAGTTTCTTCTATATGCGTGATACTTAATTCGCTTAGATTAAATAAAAAGGATTCTATATGAACTTAATAAAGCCGAAAGCAATAATTTTTGATTGGGACAATACTTTAGTAGATACATGGGACATAATCCATGCAGCGCTTGGGTATACTTTTATTGAGTTCGGTAAAATTCCTTTTACTTTGGAGGAATGTAAAATTCATGTTCATAAGTCAATGAAGGATTCTTTCCCGACTATATTCGGTGATATGTGGGAGGAAGCTGCAAAAAGGTTTTATGTGCATTATCTGAATAATCATTTAACTCATCTTAAATCATTGGATAATACCATAGATACTCTTAACATGTTTCGCGAAAATAATATTAAAATAAGCGTGCTCAGCAATAAGAGGGGGGACATACTGAGGAAAGAAGCGGAGCACTTTGGCTGGACTGAATATTTCGTTAAAATAATGGGCTCTTTAGATGCCGCCGAGGATAAGCCTTCCGCTATTCCGGCGCTTGAAATAATGAAGTGTATGGAAATTGATTCTCCTCAAGATGTGTGGTTTATCGGAGATAGCGTAGCAGATATGGAATGCGCCGAAAATGCAGGTTGCGTACCAATATTTTACGGGGCTAATGACGGTTTATATAGTTATTCAGCTGATAGCCATATAAATTTAGCTAAGCTTTTTAACTTAACGCATAAATCATAAGGATTTTTCTTGACGTATTAAAAATATATATGCATAATCCGGAGAAATATTTAGATTTATTTAGGGTGCAAAATGAAAGGTGGTAAAGGTTCTAAAAATAACATTGCTAACCGTGGAGCAAGTGCAAAAGTTAAAGAAATTAATGGTAAAAAAATAATTCCCGTCGCATACAGAGGAGCAAATGTCGGCCATGGTAATTTTATTGCCGGAATGTATGAAGATACCAAAAAATTAGTTCTGGATCCTAATGGTGTGCCGGTTCCTTATCAGTTAGTTTAACCCTATTCAAGTTTTCTGAATAGAAAGAGCATATAAACTATATAATAAAAGGATATGCTGCTAATAATATTAAAGTACCTATAAAAAGCTTTATTAATCTTTTATTAATCTTTTATTGCTAACCTAGCAGAATAAAGTAATTAACTTGTTCTGTATGTCTGCGATAGTTGAGAGGGTATTTAGTAAAGTTCCGGTTGAA
The DNA here is from genome assembly GCF_000730245.1 of endosymbiont of Acanthamoeba sp. UWC8. Classification (NCBI taxonomy): domain Bacteria; kingdom Pseudomonadati; phylum Pseudomonadota; class Alphaproteobacteria; order Holosporales; family Holosporaceae; species endosymbiont of Acanthamoeba sp. UWC8. Next base: position 129,692 of record NZ_CP004403.1, read on the forward strand.
AGTATAAAAACTCTTTCAACAAATGATATGGCTGTCGTTGCTTTAACTATCCAGAACTTCATGGATATAATGTTTGAAGAAATTAAAAAAGCAGGCTTTCTTAATTTAGAATTTTTAGAAAAGTCAGAGATGTTTTTACGTGCTGTTACGCCTAGCTATCTTAGAAAAGAGTTCGATACATTATTAAGTGTATTCAGCCAGATTGAGCAGGATTTTCATAAAACTAAATTTTACTATGGATTAACTGCTTTAAGACAGCTGTGCACACATGAAACGGATGAAGTTAAAGTATTATTAGACATTGCGGGGATTAAAATAGCTGATTATGCGCAAATAAATTCTTCACTAATAATATTTTCTACTCATTTAGTGGAAAATATTATTAAATTTGTGCAAGGAATGCGTAAATCAAATCAACATAAAAATACTCCTATTGACGAGCTCAAATTTAAAATTAATTCAAATTTTCAATATTGCCTGCTTAATACGGTTGCAGAAGTAAATATGACTATTAATAAGTTAAAAGCTTAAGGTAAAATTCCTTTTAAGTAGGCTATCTTTATAATTAGATATCATTTATTTATATTAAATTACTCTATATATACAGAGAGCATAGCTAATCTATAAAAAAAATTGAATTAAGTTTGCGTAAAATGACATAATCATTTATAAAGCGTATGCGCCATAAATGGTGGCTAGGTGCGTACTTCTACTATTCTTATTATCTAATTTTCAGCTGTAGGCTATATAGTCATATTAAGCTTAACTTATTGTAATTGAATAAAAGCATTAGATATTCAACTTAAATCACAATATATAGTCAATTAAGTTAAATACCATACACATTTATTTTGATAAGACGTTAATTACCTTAACGGCTTTATTTCTAAAATTACTTAAATAATAATAGCGCGCCCCTCCGCCCCCCTTTAGAGGGGCAGCGCTCATAAAAATTATTAAATAATTTTTATGTATCTTTACCTTATTATAAAGCGCCTAGGTTAAATAAATGTTATTGTATGAGTTATAACTTAATTTATTATACATATATCTATTTAATTAAATAGTGGCAATAAGTTTATGAAGCGTATAGATAAATGCATTGATCAACCAGCATTAGAAAAATGTGTTGATGAGCAAGGCCTTGGTGTTAAATATAGTTTAGATAACTCACTTACAACATCAAATGTTGAAATCAGCCTAAGGTTAATGGCCATCGATGAGTGTATAGCAAGTTATATAGAAAGAATAAATAATAAAAAAGAACTTATATATAGTATATTGGTTAGGCGCTTAAATTATAGTGAGCGTGATATAGTAAGTAAATTGAATGATATTTCTAATTATCCTTTGTATGAGAGTGAGATTTTTAGAAGCGCAAGACAGCAATTATGCCTTAGTCCTTTAAAAGTTACTTTAACTACCTGCTTATACACACTTACTGAACTTTTAACTGAACATAATATTCGAAAAAGTCATAATAATTTAAGTGAGCAGGAGATTGAGCAAGTATGTATTGGTATTTATGAAAAAAATGCAAATTACCGTCATGCCACAAATTCTAATGAGGGGGTGATGCGTAGTTTATCTTTGTAATTTTATACTAAAGAAGATTAACTAAATCAAACCACTGTTCTTAAAAGAGAAAGTTTTATCTTTAGAAATAATAAGGTGATCATGCACCACTATACTTAGCGGCTCCAGGGCTTTAATTATTTTATGAGTGATTTCAATATCCTCGGGTGAAGGGGAGGTCTCACCGCTTGGATGGTTATGAACTAAAATTATAGCTGAGGCTGAATAAGATAAGCTTTTTTTAGCTATTTCCCGCGGGTAAATAGCAACTCTGTCAACTGTCCCGGTTTGCAAAATTTCATCATGAATTAAAACATTTTTCTTATTTAAATATAATACTCTGAATATTTCGCAATTTTGAAAACCCATTGTGAGATTACAATAATTCAATACGGCATTCCAGTTACTTAAAATATTAACATGTTCTTCAGTAGCAAGAAAAAGTCGGGAAAATATATCCTGAAGAAGTTTTATTTGGTAGAGTAATGAATCACTTGCCTCAGACATATCTTTTATTGTCTCTAAATCTGCTGAGATTAAAGCCTTAATGCTTCCGAACTTATTAAGTAAAGCTTTTGCTTTCGGCTTGGTATCTCGCCTTGGATAGCAGTTAAACAAAAGCATTTCAATCAGCTCATAGTCAGGCAAAGTGCGAATCTGCGCCTTAAGAAATTTTTCTTTAACTCTCTTTCTATGCCCTACACAAATATTCAGCTCTTTTTCTTTACTTTTATCTTTACTGTTCATTTATTATAAAGGGAGGTTGTCATGTTTCTTCCAAGGTTTTTGAACTTTTTTTGTAGTAAGCATGGTAAGCGCTCTACATATTTTAAATCTTGTGTTAAACGGTCTAATAATATCATCTATAAATCCTCTTGATGCGGCAACGAAAGGATTTGTGAACTTCTCCTGATAGTCATTAATTTTCTTTTCAAGTTCGGCAGGGTTATTGGCAACATCCCTATGTAAAATTGCTGCTGCACCTTTAGCACCCATTACTGCTATTTCGGTATTCGCCCAAGCAAAGTTGTAATCCCCCCTTAAGTGCTTGGAATTCATAACTATATAAGCGCCTCCATAAGCTTTTCTGATAATAATTGTGATTTTGGGTACCGTGGCTTCGGCATAAGCATAAAGTAATTTAGCTCCATGTTTAATAATACCGTTATGCTCCTGATCTACTCCCGGTAAAAACCCGGGTACATCAACTAAGGTAATAAGCGGAATATTAAAAGCATCACAAAATCTTATGAATCTGGCTGCCTTCACTGAAGCATTAATATCCAAACAACCTGCAAGGTGCATCGGTTGGTTAGCAACGATCCCAACGGTTCTGCCTTCAAATCTACCTAGGCCGGTGATAATATTTTTTGCATATTCCGGTTTTAACTCAAAAAAATCACCTTCGTCAACGATCTTTTCAATAAGTTGTTTGATGTTATATGGCTTATTAGGGTTATCCGGCACTAAATTTTCCAATGACATTTCTACCCTATCGGCCGGGTCAAAAGAAGGCCTAACCGGGATATCGGTTTTATTTGAAAGCGGCAGAAAATTAAATAACCTTCTTGTCTGCTGCAAACAATCAAGTTCATTATTAAAAGCAATATCGCATACTCCGCTTTTTAAAGCATGAATAGAGGTGCCCCCAAGCTTTTCATGAGTTACGGTTTCATGAGTTACGGTTTTCACTACATCAGGGCCGGTTACATACATATAAGAGGTATCTTTAACCATAAAGGTAAAATCGGTAAGAGCCGGAGAATAAACCGCCCCGCCGGCACAAGGACCCATTATTAAAGAAATCTGCGGAATTACACCTGAAGCATCAACGTTCCTTTGAAATATTTCCCCATATCCGGCGAGTGAGTCAACACCTTCTTGAATACGCGCACCTCCGGAATCATTAATACCTATTATAGGAGCACCTAACTTTAATGCCGCATCCTGAACTTGGTTAATTTTCTTTGCATTAGTTTCACTTAAGGAGCCGCCGTAAACAGTAAAATCCTGGCTATAAACAAATACCAGCCTACCGTTAATGGTACCATGCCCGGCAACTACTCCATCACCTGAGATAACGTTATCCATCATACCAAAATGGGTGCAGCGATGTTCAACAAACATCCCTATTTCATCGAAAGAATCCGGATCCAGTAACAATTCTATCCTTTCTCTAGCAGTTAATTTTCCTTTTTCATGCTGCTTATCAATTTTCTCTTGCCCACCGCCAAACCTTGCAGTTCTGCGTTTTTTTTTCCAATACTTCAATAATTTTCATTAAAAATTTGCTCCAAGCTCACTTTAGGTAAAGGAAATTTAATACAAAAATTTGGAAATTACAACACGTTGCACGACACAAGTTAATACTATCAATAGATAAAACAATAGTTATATGTTTGAAGTTAAAATTAATTCTTTACCTAAATGGTTGATAGTATTACTCTAATTATGTGGTGGGTAATTTACTTGTGTTTTAATGTTAGAGAGGATTTTTAAAAAGCATAACAATATACATGTCTCTATTGGAGAAGAAGGTATAGCAGTTGCTTACTTTATAGGGAACCAAATTGCGAGAAAATTATTTATCAGAAGTACAAGTGATGCAGATACTATTGAACTAAGGAAAATATTATTAGGCGATGAAGAAGCTTCTTTACATCTTTATATTGATGTTCTAGACCAAACGTATATCCAACGAACCCTACCTGCAATCAGCGTATTCAATATTAACAAGCTTGCAGAGCAGCGTCTTGAGAAAGAAACCATAAAGACTCACTTAAAGAGCTTTTTACAAGTCGGCAGAACTGAAGTCGGCCGTAATGATTGGATTTATATGTTTATTTCTACTGCTTTTGAACCTCCAATTTCTACATGGGTTAAGTTTTTTGAGGAATACAGAAATATAATACAAGGAATCCATTTTTTACCAGTTGAGTTAAGCACTGTAGTTAAAAAGCTAAGAAAGAATCAGGTAAATAGTACTAATAAATTATTAAAGTTTAAAAAATTATTTTCTTTATTTAAAAATAAAGAAAATAGCGGAATATCTACCTGGGAAGTTTTGCTAACATTAAATAAATCAGGCGGGTTCAGGCAGGTAGTATTTCAAAACGGTAGAGTAATTTTTACCAGGCTTTTAAATAGCTTGATTGACCCGAATCCTGTGGTGATCGCAGGAGCTATTGAGCAGGAGATAATTAATTCTATTGAATATTTAAGAAGATTGTCTACCAAAGAGAAGGTAGAAATTTATATTAATATCCTTATTTCCAATGAAATTAAGAAAAATATTCGTCGTAATAAATTTAATGCAAAAGAAGTAAATATATATACACCCTATGAAGCAAGTAATATTTTAAAAATTCCACCTGATATAACTACTGAGAATGACCGTTTTTGTGATCCTCTAATTCTCTCCTTGATGCATCTTGATAAAAAAAGAGTTATTACCGTTCATACTGAAGAAACAAAAAAAGTTTATATTTATACCAAATTATTTAACTATTTTCTTACCCTGTTAAAGCTTGCAGTACCTATTTCTATAATATTTTCTTTAATTGCAGTATTTGATGCCTTCACGCTAAGTACTGAAATGAAAAATTTTCAATTTAACGAATCAAAATTACTTGCAAATTTAGATAGCAAAACAAACTTTAAAGCTAAGGAGCAAAAAAAGTTAGGTAGTGACGTTAATGCACAGGAAGTAGAGGAAATAGTCGAGTTATATGAGCAGTATAAACAATATAATACTAATCCTGTAGAAATATTGCAACAATTGGGAGAGATAAGGCCGGACTTAGCTAAAGTAAGTAGGATTAATATTTCTTATCAAGCTCCAAATTTAAAATATACTCCGCAATCTAACAATAGTTATGAAAAATCTTTAATAACTAAGTTTTCTTTTATAGGTAGATTTACGGTAACTTTCCAGAATTATGGCTCTACCTACGATGAATTAAAAAATAATTATAATGATTATGCAGCAGGGCTTACTCAAGTATTTAATAACTATAGTGTAAAAGTTTCTTCATTACCAGAAAGTTTCTCTTTTGAAGATTTTAAAAAGGCGCTTACCTTACAAATAGTTATACAAACGCCAACGCAAGATAATGGGCAGCTGAAATGAAATTAAGTAATTTAAAAGCATATTTTATTTCACAAGCATCTAAGCCTGGGGCAATTCTACTTGTATGTTTATTAATATTAGGCGGGGTATCTTATATGCAAAATTATTTTGCCGATAAATATTCTTTTCATAAACAAAAATATGATGATTTAAGATCTAAAATTTTTACTATTGATAATAATATAGCGAAAACTAAGGCTGCACAATTAACCTGGGAAAAAATAAAGAATAATAATTTTAATAAAATCGGGTTAAGGATTGAGGAAGCTAAAAAAGTGATTGATACAGCAAGTAAAGACCACTTTATTAATAACCTAAGCATCAATTTATCAAGCCCGGTTATAAGAAAGGACGTAATCAAAAGTAAGATAGGTTTAGAATATAGCGAAATAGATATAGGGTTAAGCAGCTACCTCGATACTGAAGTTTTTAATTTCATTGATGAGTTAGGTAAGAATATCCCAGGGTTGCTTAACTATACTTCAATAGATATTTCCAGTTTGGATCTAGATATAAATGATTCTTTGTTGCAAAATATAAAGCAAGGGGGATATAAAGATTTAGTGCAGGCTAAGATAAATATAGTTTGGCAGGATTTTATTAGGCTTAAAGAAAGTAATATTAATGATGAAAATGAATAAATTAGTAATTGTTTCACTGCTGCTATTAATTTCTGCAACCGCAAATGCGACAGAAAAAATTGGGGATAATATTCTGAATGATACACCCAATAATCCGGGTTATGTATCTATCCCTAATAATGATTCGACATCTAAACCGGCTGATACCTCTTATCCTTTTAAGGTCACTAAAAAGGTTGATATAAAAGAATATAGTTTACAAAGCTGTAAAGATTTGCCGCTTAACTTTTATAATTGCTCGGTGTCAATTTGTTATGAAAAAGCTCCTTTCGGTAAAATCTATCGTAAAGTTGCCGGAGTAGATAATGGAAAGTGTAAATATATTGAAAGAGTAGAAAACTTTGGAGGGATTAATTGTGCTTTTCCAAATGATAATTTAGTAGAAATTTCGAACTTATTAAAGAAGCATTATATAAGCTTATATGATAATAATGTCCAACTTAATGATGAAGAAACAAGCCGATTAAAGGAAATATATAAAGCTTATTGTGAAGTTTTACCAAGCAGTTCATTTACAAAAGTTATGATAATGAATAATAATTTAGGTAAAAATGAATTAAGCGAAATAGTAGAATTTACCAAACTTAATGCTAATCAAAATAAAGCAGTTAAAAGTGAAGCAAAGCCGATAACTCAAAATGATCCTGAGTTTAAAGAGGGAGAAATCCGCTCTATAATGTTTACTAACAGTGAAGCTAAAGGAATTTTAGCAGCAGTTGAAAGCTTTATCAACCTAAGTAAGTTAAAGAATCAAATTGCTAAAATAGGAAGTATAGAAGAAGCTAAAAAGGAGCTTACTTCATTTTATCTGAATTCGATAATATATTTTTCAAACCAGAGTTGGTCAGTATGGCTTAATAACTATAAGGTTCAAGAAAAATCACTTGGCGGGGTTTTAGTCGATAAGGTGAATAATGATTCTGTTGAATTTATATGGAAGACAGTTAATTTGGATGTGATTTCTCCAGAGTGGCAGTTAAGATTAATCAAAGATGGCGAGTATTATAAGTCTAAAGATAACAAAATCAAAATTAAAAATGATAAAGCAGGAAATGCGACAATTTATTTTATATTAAAACCTAATCAAACTTTCGTTGTTGATACACTTTCAATAATTGAAGGTAAAATTAGAAAGAATTAATTAAAGGGAGGAAGATTTATAGTGTTTGTACTTGAAGCAAAGGAAATTGAAAAAAAGTTTAAAAAATCCCAAGTATTAAATAATATATCTTTTAGTATAAGCCAGGGTGAAGTATTCGGTTTAGTCGGCTTAAATGGAATAGGTAAAACTACTTTAATTAAAATTATTTTAAATTTACTTCTTCAGGATAAAGGTGAAGTTACTATATTTTCAAATCCGAATACTGATCTAAAATCAAAATCCTTAATTGCTTATTTGCCTGAAAAGTTTAATCCTTCCCCTTTTTTAAAAGGTAGAGAATTTTTAGAGCTGTCAATGGGCTATTACGGTTTGGATTATAATTCACAAGAAGCTGAAATATTATGTAATCAACTAGGATTAAAATTTGAAGCATTAGATAGGAGAATCAGTAATTACTCTAAAGGAATGGGACAAAAACTCGGATTAATATCAGTTTTCTTAACTCGCGCTCCTCTATTAATTTTAGATGAGCCGATGAGCGGGTTAGATCCGAGTGCAAGAATAGCTCTTAAGAAGAAACTCATTTCCTATAAAGCAGATGGCAACTCAATATTTTTTAGCTCACATATACTTGCGGACATAGAAGAGATATGTGATAGAATAGGGGTAATCCATGAAGGAGGATTAATATTTGAGGGCAGCAGCAAGGAGTTTATTAGTAAATACCCGGCTAATAGTTTAGAAGAATCTTTTTTAAGTGCTATAAATTTATGAAGTAAAATATGTTTATTACGTTTGAAGGCGGCGAAGGTTGCGGAAAATCAACCCAGGCAAAATTATTAAAAGAATATCTTGAAAGTAAGAGTAAAAAAGTTGCGCTTACCAGAGAGCCGGGCGGTACGGAATTTGCTGAAAAGCTAAGGGAAGTATTATTATCGGGTGAAGGGATCTCTGATCCGTTAACGGAATTTTTGCTCCTTTCGGTAGCCAGAAGGGATCATGTTATTAATTTTATCAAGCCAAAACTCATGGATGGTGAGGTGGTAATATCAGATAGGTTCATTGATTCATCATTTGTATATCAGGGATATTTAAAGGAATTACCCTTAAATGTGATTGAGCAAATAACCGGATTGAGTATCGGTGATTTTATGCCTGATATAACCCTTTTTCTAAATATAGATCCTGGAATAAGTATGAAAAGAGTGTTGGAGAATAGGCAGGTTCAAACCTATTATGATAAAAAAGATATAAGTTTTCATACAAAAATTAATGATTCTTTTTTAGATTTAGCTAAAAAATATAAAAGCAGAATCAAGGTTATAGATGCCTCCGGTAGCCAAGAAGAAGTGTTTGAAAGGATAAAAAATGTGATTGACGAGAAGACCGAATAAAAAAATTATTGAGCAAATTTTTTTACTATTTCAAAATCTCGCGCAAAAATTAAATGCTTGTTTATTTATTTTCAACCCAATTACCGCTCTCATCCTTGTGGTATTTCTTTTTTACTGCGCTCCAGGCTACTTTATGAGATACTTCTTCCCTTGTTTCTTCGCCTCTCCGTTTATCAGAGTCTTGGTATTCTTCCCAAGCACTATCAAAAGCTTTTAAATAAATTTCCTGCGCTTTAATAGGGAGGTGATTTTTTACGCTATCGGGTAAGTCGTGTGTAGAATTATACGGCATATATTCTCCTAAAGATAATATTAGCTTAAGGCTTATAATTTAGCATTATTGCTTATTCCGTCAAGTTTTAAGCTTAAAAGATATATTAGTTGATATATTAGAAAATTAACATTATTTTGGCCTTTCAGTTTGCCAACCTAACAATTATTTATAATGCTAAACTTTTCAAGTAGCTTTCCTTCTAAGATGCTTACCTCTGCCCACGCTTATACAAAACCACTTGTCCTAACCCTTTTAGAGAACAAAATACCTGCCTGTATTTTCTTACTGAATATAGTCGGGTATATAGGTATATCTTATTATGAATCATATTATATGCATACCCTGCTTCAGGATATGGAAGAATATATAGAGGTATTTGCCCAATTCTCGGGCGGGAGTGCTAATGATGCATGCCTTAATCCTACATTAAATCTCAATGCAAATATGTTTTCCACGTTGGGTGAAACTGCATTGCGGGATTCAATTTTAGTCGGGATATTCGGTGCAGTAAAATATGTAGGTATGATGGCTCTTAAGCCTTTATTTTTAAGTGGTGCTATTCATACACTTACTTATTCTCTTCAATTAACAATTATTAATAAATGGTTGGGCGGCACAAAGAATAATCAGCTCGGAATTGCAATAATAAATCCGGAAATAGCACATGAAGCAAGGGAAATAATAACCACATATGCAGGAAATTATGTTGAGTCAATAGTAAAGCGCGGAATGATATTATTTGATATCCTTAATATTTCTAGAAAGCTCACTGAAATATACGGAATCAGCCAAGATTTAGAAATACAAGGTTTAGACTCGAATGCTATGGTTATCACGCTAGTCACTTGCTCAGTATATGCATTTATTAACTGCTTTTTAGCCGGGAGGGCAAAGGAATATGGTGATCGAAAACTTAAACTTACTCAAGAGCTCAATGCAAATATCATTTATAATACGCATAATGCCTTAAGTATTGAAACGAGGCAAGCAACTTCTCAAGAATACTTAAATTTAAAAAGTTTATTGGAAAAGGTTACCTTATCATCCTCAGGTGATTCACTGGTTAAGTCAGCAATCGGAGCAACCGGGTTGTTGTTTGCATATAATACTGATTATTTTGTTATTTGGGGTGCAATTGAAAGTGTAATAAAATATCCGCATCTTTACTTCGAGCTTAAAATAATCGGTAAATCGATAATGCAGCTAAGTTATAATATTTGGCAGGCATTTGAGAAGTTTTCATCTTCAACCGCCATGAGTTATACCTCTAATAAAATTATAAACTTTCTTAATTCGATAGAGGAGTATGAGGCTCTTATAGCTAACAGAAAAGATTTTAAGCTTAATGAAAGTAGTGAAAATAAACTTTCGGTAAACCTTTGCTTAAGATACCCGGATGCTAAAAACAGCATCAGCTATAAAATTCTAGTTAATAAAGTAGAGAAAACTTTTGAGCCGGGAAAAGTATACGGTATAATCGGTGAAAGCGGTAGCGGGAAAAGCAGCTTTTTTAATTCGTTAATCGGTATCAATCCATATACTACCGGCAAAGTAAGCATTACCACACGAAAGAATATTATTTATATTCCTCAAAAAGTTATCTTAAAAAATAATCTTAATTTTTTTGATACAATTTTTTATCCTAAAGTTCAGGAGGATTATATTGAATCTAAATATTATAATGATTTGAAGGGAGAAATTGATTTGTTGGTATCTGACCTAAAGTTAGGGGAGGTGTATGAAAGATCGAAGAGGATTAATAATTGGAGTGAAAGTTTAAGCGGGGGAGAAGAACAAAGGGTAGGGGTGTTGCAAGCTTTAGTAAGCTGCTATATTGCAAGTAAGGAATCTAAGGACGGCAATATAGTTTTACTTCCTTGATGAAGCGCTCAACTCATTGGATCCGAAGCTGCAACATAAAGTGTTTTCTGTTATACAAAACCGTACTAAGAAACTAAATTTGACAACCTTAAATATCGATCATTCAGATAAAGATGATTTGAATAAAAGGTATAATGAAAATATTGTGGATTTTAATCAACTCATTAAAGAAGATAAGGATAGGTCTTATATTATTTGACACTAAAGAATCTACTATAGAAAAAGCATATTGTAGTAAATTAAGTTATAAATCATACAATAATATTTATTTAACCTAGGCGCTTTATAACAAAGTAAAGATACATAAAAATTATTAAATAATTTTTATGAGCGCTGCCCCTCTAAAGGGAGGGGCGGAGGGGCGCGCTACTATTAATTCTATTAATTTTTAATAATAAATCATTAGGATTCTCTGAAGGCTTGTTTAAATAGATATGTAAGTTATTCAACTTAATTTACTATAACTATAAAACAGCAAAACAAAAGCCCACAATTTATTTCTAAATCATGGGCTTTTTATTTCCTATAAAATTAAGAGTAAATTGTTATTTAATTCTTAATTTAGAAACAACTTGCTTAACACCATCTTTGCTTTGTGCAATAGATTCTGCTCTTGCTTTCATATCACCATTCGGTACATCGCCGGTAAGTACTACTACACCGTTAGATGTTTCAACATGAATGCTTAAACCGTTAATTGCGCTATCAGCTAAGAAATCTCTTTTAATTGAAGCGGTGATTGCTGAATCAGATACAGCAGTCTTTACAGGGTGTTTTTCGCCGGTAATTTTTAATTTAGAATTAACTTTCTTAACACCGTCTCTATTTTGTGCAATAGATTCCGCTCTATTTTTCATATCTTCGCTTGGAACGTTTCCGGTTAAGATAACAACACCATTTTTGGTTTCAACATGAATGCTTAAACCGTTAATGTCGCTATCAGCTAAAAATTCACTTTTAATTGAAGCAGTGATTGCTGAATCAGATACGGCAGTTTTTACCGGATGTTTCTCATTTGTAATTTTCATTTTAGAAATAACTTTTTTAACACCGTCTCTGCTTTGAGCGATAGATATAGCTCTATTTTTCATATCTTCGCTTGGAACGTTTCCGGTTAAGGTAACAACACCGTTAATGGTTTCAACGTGAATGCTTAAACCGTTGATTGTGCTATCAGCTAGGAATTCACTTTTGATTGAAGTTGTGATTGCAGAATCCGGTACTAAGTTTTTAACGGTACTGCTATGATCTGTTGAGGTAGAAACTTTAGCATTAGCAATATTTGCTGTACCAAGTGCAACGATAGATGTAGCAATAGCTAGAGCTTTTAAATTCTTGATAATCATAAGTCCTCTTCAATTTAAATTAAAATATTATTATTTATGCATGTAATGCATAAACTTAGTCTTGGATAGTCAGATTGTTTTTAACTTCTCTAACATCATCAGTGTCTTTAACAATATTTATTGTTCTGTCCACTGCTTCTTGATTAGGCGCCTTACCGGATAAGGTGACAACACCCTGATTGGTTTCGATACTGATATTATAGGCACTTGCAATGCTGTCGGCTGCAAGTTTTGCTTTTATTTTTGTTGTGATAGTTGTATCACTTATAGCATCGCCTACTTTGCTGGTAATATTGTCCATGTTATACTCCTTTCTATTAAATAGTTTTGTGTTTTAAAAATAAACCCTAATAAATTGGATAAATAATAACTATATTATCTGATAAGTAGAAAATCACAAAAATGGTTTAAAATCAAATAAAAAATTCATATGAGGCGAAATTTTATTTATGTTTCAAGAATCGGAGGATGGATATATTGTTATATATCAGTATGTTAGTATGGGTACACGGATGCTTGTTTTTTTTGAGTTTATTGTGAAAATAAAGCGGGTTTTTCAAAAGCAAAGTATAAAAGTTTATAACAAAGAGCTAAAATTTAAGTATAATTTTACCTTTATGAGTTCTGCTCCTTATCTTATTATGAGCAATTTCCACTTCTTCAAATTTATAAATATCGTCAATAATTGGAGTAATTTTTTTTAAATAAACAAGAGGCATTAATACGTCTTTAACATTTTGAATATATGTTTCTTTTATATTCTCCGGTTTTGATCTTAATGTGGTGCCGATAATATTAAGGTTTTTCATTAAAACTGCCCCCATATTAATTTTCGCTTCGGAGCCGTCCATTACTGCTAAGCTGATTAACTTCCCGTATTTATTTAAGGATTTAATATTTTCCTGCAAATATTTACCGCCTAAAATATCAACAATAATGTCCGTACCCCCATTTTCTTTAATAAGTGCTGAAAAATTATTAGTAGTATAGTTGAAACAAAAATCAGCACCAAGTTTTCGACAGAAATCAAACTTACTTTCATTGCTTGTTGAGGTAAAAACTTTACATCCCAATGTAGCTGCCGCTTGAATAGCAAATGAACCTATGCCGCTTGAGCCGCCATGTATAAGAATATTTTTGTTTGCTTTAATTTTTCCGCAGTCAAATAATGCCATCCAGACGGTAGTCAAAGCTTCGGGGAGCGCAGCAGCTTGAATTAAATCAAAATCCTCTTCCAAAGAAATAACTTGGCCTTTTTTTGCACATACATATTCGCTATATCCTCCGCTCTCAAGAAGCGCGCAGACTTTTCGGTTCGTACCTTCTACTATTCCCGCAATTTCCAGCCCAGGCACATTATCACCGTTTGGAGCCGGGTAAAGCCCTTCTCTTTGCAGAATATCAGCTCTATTTATTCCTATTGAGCTCACTTTGATTAAAAGCTCGGTTTCTTTTGGGGTAGGAATATCGGTCAAAACTAATTTTAAGGAACCATCACTTTGAATTTGAAATTGTTTCATGTTATTACCACTCATAAAACTTAGTTAAACGTATCTTCCGGGGAGCGTTTAAAAATATTTAGTTCATCAAATTGTTTTAATTCTTCCTGTTTTTCTTTTTTCAGTTCTTGAAGTTTAAATCTATCAATAAGTATCTCATACTTGCGCTGCTCTTTAAAAATATCAACTATTTTATCATTAACTTGAGAAATCTCTTGTTTTACTAAGTTTATTTTTTCATTAATTTCAGTGGTTCTTATCTTTAATGATTTAAAGAAACCGGCATATTCTATGGTTGGATTACCACTTTGCGCAATGACATCCATCTCATCTTTTCTTTGTTTTTTCAATATCCTTTAAAAGTGCTTCATAAGAATTCAACCGGTTAATTAATGCAGATTTTTCAAGCTGTAAATCTTCGATTTGCTTTTTATAAATCTTAATTACTCTTAAGAGTTGCTTAATATTCATTTTTATTTTTTAAGTAAGCTTCAAGACTATTTAACCGTTCTAAAGTTCCTATGTCAAACCATTTAGAGGTTAGTTCCAACCCGTAAAATTTATATTTAGTATAATCTTCCTCAGTAGATTTAAACAATATCTCGTTCATAGGTAAGCGCTGCACCTCATAACCATTAAAAAATTCAGGTGATACTATATAGCTGCCTATAAAGATAAATTTGTTTTTAGACTCTGATCTAACTAGCTTGCCTGCTTCATTTAAGTTAAAATCTCCACTGTAAGAATAGCTGATATCCTGAAAATTTTTGAGTAAAAAAAATCCGTCCATTATATTAGGGTTCCAAGCTTTAATCAAATTTGAAAGAGGTGGAGTAGAATTTTCTTTATCCAAAAATATATCGGAATTTATAACTAAAAAAGGCTCATTTGCTATATTCCTCATCGCATTTAAAATACCTCCTCCCGTCTCTAACAGCTCTTCTTCGTGTGAAATTATAATTTTAATATCAGTAGATCTATATTTTTCCAAATGGGTATGAATTTGATCTGCAAGATAATGAGTATTAACTACTATTCTTCTAATTCCTACGCTATATAAATGGTCGATAGCATAATCGATAAGCGCCTTATCCCGGACTTTAATCAGTGGTTTTGGGGTGGTGAGAGTCAGAGGTTTTAACCTGTTTCCAAAGCCGGCGGCAAGCACCATTCCGACTTTTATTTTATTAGAATTCATACAGCTTATATTTTTCAAAAATTTCTTTTAAGGGTTCTAAAGTAGGGTGTTTCAGATTGTTTTTTATATGTTGCCAAACCCTTGGTAAATATTTTAAATATTTGTATTTATTATATTTTACATTAAGCCTGTGAAAAGCTCCAACTATTCTTAAATTTCTTTGCGCCCCCAAAACTGCATATATAAGCTCTAAATCCGAATGCTTCATGTTTTGGAAAGAGGAGAAATACTGTGCTTTACAAGCCTCAACTACTTTAGGACTTACATCTCTTCTTGCATCTTCGAGCAAAGAAACCAGGTCATATCCGGGCAAGCCCAACACTGCATCCTGAAAGTCCAGCACGCCGACTTTATGTGTGTTATTATTGTGTTTTATCCACATTAGGTTATCAGCATGGTAATCGCGGAGAGTTAAAACTAATTTATAGTTTTTTAACAGTTTATATAATTCGCTAAATATATTTAATATTTCTTTTGAAGCGTTTATTGCGGCCTTAGGCTCTAGTTTATGGTGAATATAAAATTCATTAAAAACTAATACTCCGGCATTTAAAAGTTTTTCATCTTGTAAGGGGAGAGAGATATCTACTTCAGCCTTTGTAATTTTAATTAATACATCGATTGCATGTGAATAGAGGTGTTGTTCCTGTTCAGAATTATTATCAATAAATTTTGTGAACGAATCATTTCCTAAATCCTCTAAAAGCAGTAATCCCTGCTCAAGATTTTCCGCATAAACGGCGGGTGCTTTTATCTCATGTTTAATGAGTAAATTTGCAACATTTAAAAAAGGAGTAACCGATTCAGGTTCTTGACTTGAATCCATTAAAATATAACTTTTTTCAAGGGTGATTATTCTATAATAATGCCGTTTTGATGCGTCGATATCTATTTTAAGCAGCTTATATGCTTTAATGCCGTAATCATGCAGAAACTTTTCAAGTTTAATGCAAAAATCAATATCATCTATCATGTGATTTTCAACTTTAGTTATTTGATTTGTAAAAGGCATGCCTTAGTTCTTCCTCCTTTATTTCTCCGCTGAATTTTATTAAAACTCGGTTATCCTTACTAACTATAAATGTTTCCGGAATTGAGGATATACCTAAATTTATAATTGTCTCTTCATCTGCATTAATTAAATCATAATAAGGATTACCTGCTTTTTGCAACATTTTATCTATATTTTCTTTGTTATCCTGCCAAATAATTCCGATGATTTTTACTTGTTTTTCTTTGCTAAGCCTAATTAACTCATAATGATTTTGCTTACATACCGTGCACCACGAAGAAAAAACATGCAGTATGTATTTGTTATTCGGATGAATGATCGGTTGATTGTTAATTGCTGATTTAAGTTTGAAAGCATCAAAATATAGGTTTTGAACATGCTGCTTATTATCCGGCTTAGTGTTTATTGTTTTATAGCCAAGTAAAGCGATTAATAATATAAAAAATGCGAGCGGAATATATTTACACATTTTCATAATTTTCACTTAGATAAAAATTAAAAGATGCACAAAAATGCTTTATAAAAATTTGGTCAAATTCAGCGAAGCTTATATTAATACCTAGATCACTTAATGAGGTAACCCCGTATTCTTTTATGCCACAAGGGATTATCCCGCTAAAGTTTGCTAACTCGGGGGATATATTAAAAGCAATGCCGTGGTAAGTCACCCAGCGTTTCACTCTAATCCCGATTGCAGCAATTTTATGGTCGATACCATCTTTTTTAGTCCATATCCCGATCAACCCTTCTTTAAGGAAAGTGTTTATTCCGATTTCCTTAAAAGTAGTGATAGCTGAGTTTTCCAGTCTTTTTATGAACTCTCTGATATCAGGTTGAGTTTGAATCTGCTTTAAGTTAATCATAAGGTAAACTACGCGTTGCCCGGGGTCATGATATGTGTATTTCCCGCCTCTGCCGGATTGATATACCGGGAATTTTTCTTCCAGTAAATCTTCTTTTTGCGCACCGGAACCTGCGGTATATATTGGTGGATGCTGCAATAACCAAATAGTCGAGTTTCTTTTTTGTTCGCTGATTTCCTGAGCTAAAAATTCCATTTTTGCTAATGCATCAGTATAGTTTATAAGAGTTTTAGAATAAATTTGATCAAGCGGGTAGGGCATATAAGTTTTAGCTGTAAGAATCATTATATTATGATATCCGAAGTATATTAAAAATAATGTTCTTGGCCAATATCTTTTTATATCCATATTTAAAATTTTAGCAGGGTAGTAAGCCTAATTTATATTAAGCAGCGAGGGATTCTATATATACCCCTATGTACTGCTGCATATTGGTTACCCTTCCCCAAAGGCTCCACCAAAATATCCTTCATCGTTATCTTTCTTCCCTGAAGTCGCTAAACACTCCCAACCTTCTGGTAATTCTTTATATTTCTTACCTTTTGTTGAACCAAGGTTGTCATATAATATAATACTAAATTTAGCATGTATAAAATAATTGAGTTTAGCCATTCAAGTCTCTTTCAATTTTAATAAATTAAATATCCTTGGTCATTATGGTTACTAATAAAATAGTTCCATTTATTATTCTTTGTAGGGCAAAAAACTAAAATTTCAGTTGGACCGCCTAATTTTGCAACAAAAGCCTAAATGATATTGCAGACACTTCTTTTTTTATTCCTATTTTTTTCATATATTCTTCTAGTATTTGTTATACCTAACAACTCCTCTATCTCATTTAAGGACATTCCTTTTTTAAATAGTTCTTTTTTAAGTCATAATACATTCTACCACGTATACAATTATCATTCGTATAATAACTATTCCCTACTTGGAGCCATATCTCTTTATCAAACTTACTTTCACTATATACTTCGTCGTTAAAATCAGATAACCGATGCCAGGCATAAGTTAAAGTTCCAATGATTATTGCTAAAAGTACAACTAAAATTATTCCTATTACTTTCAATGCATTCTTTATCCTGCTACCTATAGTCTTTGTAGCGACTAACTGTGGTTGTTGTGTTTCGTTCATGTTTTCTACTTAAATAATTATTAATCTTTTCAAAAAGCTAGCATGCTCTTTAATTGCTGCAAATTATCCTCATAATAATTACAAGTTGCTTAAATTCTCTCTATATTTTAATAAAGAACCAAGCTGATATCTATTCGGGCTTAGCGCCATATAACATATAATTTACGCTTATATCTTCGGATAAAGACCATATCTGACGAAGGGGATTATAACTTACCCCGACCGGGTCGCTATGTTTAATATTATTTTCACCCAAGCGAGAAATAATCTCTTCCGGAGCTAAAAATTTATTCCAGTCATGGGTGCCAACGGGAAGCCATCTTAAAACATACTCGGCACCAATTATAGCTAATAAATATGATTTTAAAGTCTTGTTTAGGGTGGAAATAAATATAAGCCCTCCGGGCTTTAAAACATTTAAAGAGGATTTTAAAAATGAATTAAGGTCAGCAACATGTTCAACCACTTCCATTGTAATTACTACATCAAATTTTTCATTCTCCTGCTCTAATTTTTCTATAGTCGTATGGAGAAAATTGATATTATCTGCTAGGTTATTTTTAATTTTGTGCGCATTAGCAATTTTTATATTTTTTTCCGTAACATCAATTCCAAGAATATCAGCTCCGAGATTCCCGAGCGGAACGGTAAGTAACCCGCCGCCGCAGCCAATATCCAAAATTTTTAAAGATCTTAAAGGCTTAGTTTTTTTGCTGACGCCAAAGTGTGCAATAATCTTATCTTTAATATATTTTATTCTGATCGGATTTAACTGATGTAAAGGTTTGAATTTTCCGCCTTCATCCCACCACTCGTTGGCAATCCGAGAAAACTTATCTACTTCACTTTGGTCAATTGAAGGTGAGGTAAGGTTCATAAAGCTGCATGACCTTGAATAACATCCAATTTCAATTTATCGAAAGCTTTTGCTTCAATTTGACGAATTCTTTCGCAGGATATACCGTATATCTTACTGAGTGTATCCAGCGTGGCAGGCTTATCTTGTAACATTCTTGCCCCGATTATATCCTGCTCGCGAGGTGTTAGTTTTTGCATCGCGTTAGTAAGTAATGCTTTTTTACGCCTTAAGTCATCATTTTCAAGTAAAGTAATTTCTTGATTAGGTGATAAATCCGGCAACATCTCGATAAGCTCTACGTCATCATCTTCATATGCTTGTCTATTTAATGAAATTGTAGAATTGCTCATCATGCCGTTCATCTCAATCACATCTTTGCGGTCAACATTCAATTCTTTTGCAATTGCATCAACTTGACTGGTATCTTTATCTTGGGTTGAGTGACTTAGTTTGTTTTTGATTCTGTTAAGGTTATAAAATAGCTTTTTTTTGGTGGCGGAAGTACCCATTTTAACCAAGCTCCAGGATTTAAGCACATAATCTTGTATATAAGCTTTTATCCACCAAATCGCATAGGTTGAAAATCGGTTCCCGTTATAGGGGGTATACTTTTTAACTGCATGCATTAATCCTAAATTGCCTTCCGATATAATATCAATAACCGGTAAGCCGTAGCCGCTAAACTTAATTGCAATTTTAGCAACAAGCCTTAAATGGCTGGTAACAAGAAAATGAGCTGCTTCCAGATCTTGTGATTCGTGCCATTTAACGGCAAGGTCATATTCTTCCTGTTCACTAAGAATAGGAAATTTGGCTATTTGCTGAAGATACTTTGATAAACCGGTATCGGAATGAATTATAGGTAAAGCCATTAATGACATAAAATGTACCTCTTTAAAAACGTGCCTTTTTCCAAATGTTTTTTTATTTATCCGGAATTAGTGTAAATAATATCATTTAAATTAATGAATGGCAAGTGGTGCTTAGAGTAGCTTTCTCTATAAATTTATAATAAAATTTTCTTTTTTCGGGAGTATTTTACCCACTATCTTGTTTGCTTCTGGAAGTAATTCTTGATTAAACCATTTATTTTTTTTAATCCATGTGTTGTTTCTCCAGCTTGGATGCGGTAGAACCAGAAATTCAGGAAGGTAGTCCTTCCAGGCTTGTATAGTATCGCTCATAGTATTCTTAATTCTGCGTTTTAAGTAATAGTTTTGCGCATAAGATCCGATTAAAAGGGTGAGCTCAATATTAGGCATTTGATCAATTAAGCTCTGATGCCATAATTTTGCACAATTTATATCGGGAGGGTTATCTCCCCCATGCTTATTAACACCTGTGTAATAAAAGCCGATAGGCATAATTGCTATTTTATCCTTGTTATAAAAATCTTCCCTTGAAAGGTTGAGCCAAGATCTTAAAGTGTCACCGGAGCGGTCATTCCAGGGGGTTCCGCTTTCTTGGGCTCTTCTCCCTGGAGCTTGCCCGATTATAAGCAGTTTCGCTTTAGGGCTTAATTGTAATATCGGTTTATAACTTTTCTTTATGCCGGGAATTGAAGAAACATAATCTTCAATCTCTAAAATTATTTCATTCAAATCCATAATTTTTGCAATCTCCGAAAGTAATTTTACCTACTTTAACTTCAAGAAATAATACATATTTTATTACAAAAATAAACTTTATTATACAAGCTTAATATTAGAATGAGGAACAAGTACTAGATTGCCATGAAAGTTCTTTATGTAGTTATGTAATATATAATACTAATAAAGCAATAATATAAAGTTAAGAAATATGTTAAAATAAAGGTTAATCTTAAGGTTATAGCTAAATTAATATAAAATATAAGTATTTGACACAAAATATAAAAAATAATAGACTGCCCAGATGAAATTACAATCTAATTGCTTTGATATGAATAAAAACTTTTTACAACATTTTAAATTTATTAGTAATACTGAAGGCCGTCGTGAAGTTAAAAAATATGGAAAGAACGGAGAAACTTATTTTGTTAAGGAAGTAAGCAACATTGTTATGAGTATAGCTCAACTGATTGAAAGCAAAGTAATGCAACATTTCCTAGGCAAAGCAAACGCTCCTTATGATTCCTTGGCTACCGATGGAAAAAAGGTTTATATATTGTCAAAAGAATTGCCGCTATTTCATAATTATGCAAAGCTTACGTATAATGCAGAAAATTATTTTCTTAAAGCTCTTAATAAAAGCCATATCATACCCGGCGGCAAAATGGAAAAGTTTATCTACGATTCATGTAAAATACCTGTTTTAGTAGAAGATTTTAAATGTAATAGCTACTCCAATACTTCTTTATACAAATCTGCCGATTCTAAATGCTATGCCTTGTATAACTTACAAAATATTGAACTTGGCTCTGCAATTCTTGAGTTTTTAGGAGATTATGATAGGCATAGAGGTAACTTAGGATTATTATTTAAAGATTCTGAGGAAAGTAATTCAGCTGCTTTAGTGAAAATCGACGGTGATTCAGCCATAGCATTTACTAAGCTTGCAGATCAATACCGTAATTTTTATAATAATATAGTTAATCCGCCTAAGCAATTTAATCTTCAATCATCATTTTATAGAGATACCTTCAGATATTGCTCCAAAGAAGATGTGGTTAAATCATTCGATACTATTGCGAATGAATCTATATCTACATTTGAGCGCATTACTAATGAGGTTTTAACTGAATTGAGGATTTATTATTCCGCTTCAGAGCTTTCAAAGCAACTTATAAATACAAATATAAATAAACTTGAAGCTGATTTAATTAACTTTTTTAAAGTTAGATTGGAGGCTATGAAGGATATCAAAGATTGCATTCCTACCGCTCTGGATGCTTATAAATGGGAAGCTAGCGATACTTATTTTAGCGAGAATTACCCCGCATATGTCAACCAAAATGCGGATAAAGTAGTGAACCCGGATAAAAATTGTGTAAGTATATTAAATAAACATTCAATTGATGTTCAAAAAATAACTAATGAAGCCTCATTATCGAGTTTTTGGGGCGAAGAGAAAATCGGAATTTTTAAGAACTTAAATTTATCCTTAGCAACATTAAAAAAGATTATTGATTTTGATAAAGATTTAGGAAATTTAGCAAAAGCTGCAATTGATGGCTGTAATAAGCAGCTTTTACAAGAGGTAAAAACTTATATAACCCATGATTTAACATTTAATGAGTATATCGATGGAAAGTTTATAGATATAAATATAGTAAATTATTATTCTGGTAATGACTGCCCCTCTGATTTTAAAGAAGTTTTTGATGAGATATTACCATCCAATCAAGTATCAAATTGTTATGAAGGATTTTGCCAAGTTTAAATTATTTATAAGGGAGATAAACTAAGATAAATTTCTTCAATAAGCTGCAAGGTATCTTGTAGGGTATTTAATTTACAAGGGTTAAATTTTTCTAAGGTGTTATTAACTATATGGTAAATATCTAAAAATTTAATTTTGCCTTGCAGAAAAGCATTAACCGCTACTTCATTAGCAACATTTAAGGCAATAATCTCGGATTGGCTTTTGCTTGCGGTAACGATTGCAAGTTTAAGCAGAGGAAACCTGATATAATCTGGTGCTTCAAAATGTAGTTTACTTAGCTCACTTAAGTTTAAAGCTTTGTGTTTAATATTTAAGCGATTGGGGTAAAATAATGCATAAGAAATCGGAACGCACATGTCGGGGTGGCTAAGTTGGGCTATAGTTGAGCCGTCAGCGTAATTTACCAACCCGTGAATTATCGATTCAGGATGAACTATTACATCTACTTTAGAAGGAGGAAGATCAAAAAGCTTACAAGCTTCAATAAGTTCTAAACCCTTATTCATAAGAGTTGCTGAATCTACCGAAATTTTGCCGCCCATCTTCCAATTCGGATGATTTACTGCCTCTTCGGGAGTAACATTCTCCATCTCTTTTAAAGTTTTATTTCTAAAGGGCCCCCCTGAAGCGGTTAAAGTTATGCCGGCTACTTTATCTTTCTGGGATAAATCAAGTGATTGGAAGATCGCACTGTGCTCGGAATCAACCGGTATAATTTGACTTTTATATTTATAAGCAGCCGAAAGCATTATTTCCGAGGCACAGATTATACTTTCCTTATTTGCCAAACCGACCACCTTGGAATTTTTAATTGCCGCAACGGTAGGTTCCAATGCGCTGATTCCCATAATGCCGGCAATTGTAACATCATGCGGCTTACCGGCCATCTCAATGAGAACATCTCTTCCTGCATGGATATTAATTTTTTTTGCCCGATAAGCTTGATTTTAATTCATTATAAAAACTTTTATTTTCAATAATTATGTCTTCTACTCCAAATTCCACTGCCTGCTCAGCAAGCAATTTAGAATTAGACCTTGCAGAAAGAGTTTTTACCTTAAATTTATCAGGATGCTCTCTTATGATTTTCAAAGTTTGGGTGCCGATAGAGCCGGTTGAACCTTGAATTTGTACTGTCCTTACATCCATTATAGACTACCGTTAACTAAATAATATACAGCAATAAAAACCGAAGCGGTTACTACACTATCTATTCTGTCTAATACCCCGCCATGCCCGGGTATAAGTGCGCCGCTATCTTTCACTTTAAAAACTCGTTTAAATCCTGATTCGGCTAAATCACCAATTTGGGCTACTATAGAAAGAAAAAAACACATTGGAAGCCAAGATGGTATATTTAATCCTGAAAATTTAATATATGAGCCACCGATTATGCATGAAAAAATAATCGCCCCTAAAGCGCCTGACCAGGTTTTAGAAGGACTGACTAGGGGCATTAATTTTGCTCCCCCGAATGCTATACCAAACACATATGCGCCTATATCCGATGCCCAAACGGTTAACAACAGCCATAATATAATATTTAAGCCGTTGTCAAGTTGCCTTAAATAAATTAGTGAAAGGCAGGGAAGGGCTATATAAAAAATACCAAGTAGGTACCATAACTTTTTATATTGTCTAAGCGGATTTGAATTTACGATATGCACCCATTCCATACTCATCAAAAGCGCAAGCAAGGTAATTAGCGAATTAAATAAGTAACCCCCTTTATATACCAGGTAAAGTATAACCGGAGCAAGTATTGCCGCTGATATAGTTCTGGGCAATAAATTTTGCTTTATATATCGTTCTTTTATATTATTATCTTCCATATCTTCTAGTTCTCTTATTATAATCATTAATTGCTTCATCCAGTTCTTTTTCACCAAAATCAGGCCATAATTTATTAGTAAAATAAAGTTCCGAATAAGATAGCTGCCATAGTAAAAAATTGCTGATTCTATATTCTCCTCCCGTTCTAATTAAAAGATCGGGGTCGGGTATATCATTAGTATAAAGGAACTGATCAAATTCTTCTTTTGCTATTTCTTTTATATTCTTGTTTTCTTGTTGTATATAGTGAGCAAAATTTAGTGCGGCCTGCCTAATTTCATCCCTGCCTCCATAGCTTAAAGCAATGATTAAGGTGAAAGTGTTGTTTATTGATTCCTTCTCAGCCTTATCGATTAACTCTTGGATTTCCGTTGAAAGATTGGTACGCTCACCGATAAATTTTACTTTAATTCCTTCCTTTATAAACTTGGAAATATTATTAATTAAATAATCTTTCAGTAAATCCATCAAATATTTAACTTCTTCCTCAGGCCTTTGCCAATTTTCAGAAGAGAATGCATATAATGTTAAATATTCCACTCCCATTTTCCGGCAAGCTTTAATTATTTTTTCAGCTGCTTCCGCACCCTTTTTATGTCCTAGATTTTTAGGCAGTAATTTAGCTTTTGCCCATTTGCCGTTACCATCCATAATAATTGCTATATGCTTAGGTGGTGTTAAATGCATTTAATTTCCTTATCTTACAAGTAGCTGGAAGTTATAAATTATTTATAATAAATTCTCAAGTTCTTTAGAACTCCTAAGATACTTCCAGATAATCTAAAAGCACTTTTTTAGTGCTTGTTTTTTCAAATGCTACTTGAGCGTTATCATCTGCAATAGAAAGAATAATTCCATAACCAAATTTTTTATGGAAAACTCTTTGCCCTCGTCTAAGTCTATCAGAATTAGAAGCGCTTGAAGATAGGAAAGAGGGGAGGGTACAATCAAAGGCTTCCTCTTTCTTAAATTGTGGTTTTAAACTTCCGAAGCTATTGATTATTTCAAAATGCTCTTTAGGTAATTCATCAATAAACCTAGAAGGTTGGTTATATTGATAATTACCGTAAATTCTACGGTTGTTGGCAAAAGAAATGTAGAGCTTTTCTTTAGATCTGGTAATCCCGACATATGCAAGTCTTCTTTCTTCTTCTAAGCCAAGCTGGCCACTCTCTTCAATTGATCTGCTGCTCGGGAAAATCCCTTCTTCCCAGCCGGGCAGGAAAACCGCCTTAAATTCTAAACCTTTAGCTCCGTGCATAGTCATGATGTTCACTACGTTTTCGTTAACGATACTATCTAAATCGCTTACTAAACTTACATGCTCTAAGAATTCACTTAAAGAGCTGTATTCTTCTAAACTTCGAATTAACTCCCTAACGTTATCCAGTCTTTCTCTCGCTTCTTCGGTTGCTTCCGTTTTCCACATATCTATATAGCCAGACTCATTGAGCATTAAATCAACTGTTTCGGTATGAGATAAAGTTTTTAATGTTTGCTTCCATCGATCGAATTGTTGCATAAGTTCGGCTAAGGATTGCCCGGCTTTACCTTTTAATTGCCCGGCATTTAAAAGCATTTTTACAGCAGCAAAAAGAGATATGTTTTTTTCTCTTGCTGAAATATGTATGTTTTGCAGTGATGCCGCACCGATTCCGCGCTTAGGAGTGTTGATAATTCTCTCGAAAGCAAGGCTATCATTAGGGTTTACTAATGCTCTGATATAAGCAATTGTATCCTTGATTTCAGCACGTTCGTAGAATTTCATTCCGCCTATAATTCTATAAGGTATTCTTTGGTAATTTAGACTTTCCTCAAAACTTCTGGTTTGGTAACCGGCTCTAAGTAAAATTGCTATATCGGAATAGGGTAAGGAATGAAATCTTTTTAATGAATCGATTTCATCTGCTATATATCTAGCTTCCTCCTTATCATCATAAAAAGAATTGAGCCTGATTTTTTCACCGTGTTGCTGATCAGTCCAGAGAATCTTTCCGTGCCTTTCCTGGTTAAAGGAAATCAACTTGGTTGCTGCACCAAGTATGTGATTGGTCGATCTATAATTTTGTTGCAGCCTTATAACTTTGGCACCGAGAAAATCCTTATCAAATTTAAGTA
Organism: endosymbiont of Acanthamoeba sp. UWC8; assembly: GCF_000730245.1. Taxonomy (NCBI): domain Bacteria; kingdom Pseudomonadati; phylum Pseudomonadota; class Alphaproteobacteria; order Holosporales; family Holosporaceae; species endosymbiont of Acanthamoeba sp. UWC8. The sequence continues at coordinate 155,914 of NZ_CP004403.1, forward strand.
TATTAGTGATTTCCGCTCCCCGCCAACCATAAATTGATTGATCATCATCTCCGACGCAACAAATATTATTGTGTTGCTGAGCAAGTAACCTAAGCCATAAATATTGTGAGATGTTAGTATCCTGATACTCGTCAACTAATATATATTTAAATTTTCTTTGGTATTCCGATAAGATTTCAAGATTACTATTAAAAAGTTCTATGTTGTATAATAAGAGATCACCAAAATCTACTGCATTTAAGTTTTTAAGACGATTTTGATATTCCGCATATAGCTCGCTTAAACTTTTGCTGCCGTAAAAATATGAATCATTATGGGAAACTTTATTATGAGTAATTGCTTTATCCTTGAGCCTACCGACTTGGTATAAAAATAATTTTGGGGAATGCTTTTCGGTATCAATGTTAAAATCATTGAAAATTTGTTTAATAAGACGCAACTGATCGTCCATATCAATGATAGTAAAATCCTGATTCAATCCTACTTCCTTAGCATGCCTTCTTAAAACTTTCGCAGCAATTGCATGAAAAGTACCGAGCCATAAACCTTCAACTGCAATACCGTTTAAGGTCTCGACACGGTGCTTCATCTCTTTTGCAGCCTTATTAGTAAAAGTTACGGCTAAGATTTGACTCGGGAAAGCATTTCTAAGATTTAAAATATGTGAAATACGAGTGGTAAGCACCTTAGTTTTACCGGTTCCAGCTCCGGCAAGAACTAAAAGAGGTCCTTCTATAGTGGTTACTGCCTCGAATTGATCTTTATTAAGATTATCGAGATGTTGCATTTTAGTTTCCTGGGATATCATTTTATTCGGCTTGCAATTTTTTTTGATTATTTCGGTTGCTTGCTGTTCGGATTCCGGATTATTTAAAGCGAACTCAATATTTGCTTCAAAGAAACCCATAGGTACTCCGCAATCTAACCTCTTACCTTGTAGTTTATAACCCCAAAACTCTTGATTTTGAAGCATTAATTTCATTGCATCGGTAAGTTGTATTTCACCACCGCTGCCTTTCGGGGTTTTCTCCAGGTAATCAAAGATGTTTGAATCCAGTATATATCTGCCGATTATTGAAATATTCGAGGGGGAATTTTCAGGTTTAGGTTTTTCTACCATATCCTCAATTTTTAATACCCTCTCGGAAGAATTGTTTCTTGTTTTTATAATTCCGTATTTGTGGGTTTCGTTGAGCGGGATTTCAGATACTGCAACAAGATTGGCTTGAGTTTGATTATATTGCTCAACCATCTCAGCTAACAAACCCTTTGAGTTAGGGGTGATAAATAATTCATCGGCAAGTAAAACAGCAAAAGGCTCATCCTGAATTAAGTTGCGCGCGCACCAAACAGCATGGCCTAATCCTAGTGGCTGTTGCTGCCTAATAAAAATAATATTTCCAGGGGGTGGTAACCAATCTCTCGTTAAACATAATGCCTCTGCCTTCTCTTTTTCTGATAGTGCTTGTTCCAGTTCAAAAACATTATCAAAATGATTATTAATTGCGCTCTTATTACGTCCCGTGATAAAGATAAATTCTTCAATTCCCGCATTAACCGCTTCTTCGAAAGCATGTTGAATTAGAGGTTTACTGGCAATGGGTAGCATTTCTTTGGGTAAAGATTTTGTTGCAGGCAAAAACCTTGTACCGAGTCCTCCGACCGGAAATACTGCTTTTCTAACTTTTTTCACTTTAATTTATACCTCTTGCGCAAAATAAAAAAAATGGTGCCCGAAAGAAGACTTGAACTTCCACAGCTATAAAGCTACTAGTACCTGAAACTAGCGCGTCTACCAATTCCGCCATCCGGGCTTTTTTAATTTAGGAATCTATGGTGAAATTAGATTGTTGTCAAATAGCAAAGCTTAGTAAGTAAAATTACTTTCTACAAAATTTACGGTTGTAGCTTTTGGTAGTACCATACACTGTCTTTCTTATTTAGGGTATTTATCTTCTAAAAAGTTTTAAAACCTTTATCATAATAAATATACATGGCATCACATGTTTACCCCGCAGAGGGAATTTCAGGGCTTATAGGGCAAAATCATACTTTTTTAATACTTTCTCTCTTTACCTACCTAGCCCTTTTTGGGTGGTCTGGCTAACGGCATTGGATATATTAGGAGTTGATGGAGTTTGAGAATTGCCCTGATTCTGTTGTGATACGCCGGATTGGCTTAGTTGTTCCCCTAGTTTTCTTATATCGTTTTGGTTAGTGGCACCCTGTTGTTGGCTTTGACCCTGTTGTTGGCTTTGACCTTGCTGTTGGCTTTGACCCTGTTGTTGGCTTTGACCTTGCTGTTGGTTTTGGCCCTGTTGTTGGCTTTGACCTTGTTGTTGGCTTTGACCCTGTTGTTGGCTTTGACCCTGTTGTTGGCTTTGACCTTGCTGTTGGTTTTGGCCCTGTTGTTGGCTTTGACCTTGTTGTTGGCTTTGACCTTGCTGTTGGCTTTGACCTTGCTGTTGGCTTTGACCTTGCTGTTGGCTTTGACCTTGCTGTTGGCTTTGACCTTGCTGTTGGCTTTGACCTTGCTGTTGGCTTTGACCTTGCTGTTGGCTTTGAGTTCTATCTAGGTTTTGATTCCTATCTAGGTTTTGATTCCTATCTAGGTTTTGATTCCTATCTAGGTTTTGATTCCTATCTAGGTTTTGATTCCTATCTAGGTTTTGATTCCTATCTAGGTTTTGATTCCTATCTAGGTTTTGATTCCTATCTAGGTTTTGATTCCTATCTAGGTTTTGATTCCTATCTAGGTTTTGATTCCTATCTAGGTTTTGATTCCTATCTAGGTTTTGATTCCTATCTAGGTTTTGATTCCTATCTAGGTTTTGATTCCTATCTAGGTTTTGATTCCTATCTAGGTTTTGATTCCTATCTAGGTTTTGATTTAAATTTTTATCAATTTCTTTACTTACATTATTAAATAAATATTTAGCAATATTTTGACTAATGTTAATTACTTGTTTTATTGCCTCTCTGCCAGCTATTTTATCTCCTGACTTGTTTGTAGCAATATCTGTAGCAGCTTGACCAGATTTACCTAATATCAAATCCGATATATTTTTAATGATTTTTTGAGTAGTACTTTGTTCATTGTTTTTTTGAGCAGCTTGCTGTGTTTCTAATGAGTTAGCCTTATTAGCTTTATTAAGTTCGGGCTTTATCTTATTTTCCGAAAGATCAGGTTTTGTTACTTGGATACTGTTTTCCTTAGCTACTTGAGGAGTATTTTGTTTTATTCCTTCTTCAGGTTTCTGATCATTTTTTATAGCATCTGAAGCTATATCTTTTTTACTACCCGTTACTTTATTAGTAACCATTTTTATCGCCGCTACAGCTAATCCCCCGATGACAGTGGTTAATATAGCTATAATTATGGGCTCTAATCCTGTCATATCAATCTTATCATAATATTACTAATTATATTAAGATTACATTAAAGATAGTTAATGAATAGTTAATGACCCTAAAAGATTATATTTTCTTAGTTAAGAGAGAATATTTATATACTCTCTTAACTTAATATAATTACATATGTATGGGTTTAAAGTAGGTAGCGAGTGCAGCTTCTTTAACCGCTTCACTTAATCCCGGGTGGCCATGGCTGGTTCTTGCTATATCTTCGGAAGCAGCTTTATACTCCATCCCGACTACCAATTCCTGAATTAGTTCCCCGGCACTGACTCCTATAATATGAGCACCCAAAATCCTATCGGTTTTTTTATCAGCAATCAGTTTTACAAAACCGTCGGTCTCACCGTTAGCTCTTGCGCGACTATTAGCAAGGAATGGGAATTTGCCGACTTTGTATTCAACTCCTTCAGCTTTAACTTGTTCTTCGGTTTTACCTACGGAGGCAACTTCAGGATAAGTGTATACTACACCGGGAATTGCATCATAATTTACATGCCCGTGTTGTCCGGCAATAATTTCAGCAACTGCGACACCTTCTTCCTCAGCTTTGTGAGCGAGCATTGCTCCTCTTACTGCATCCCCGATTGCATAAATATTTTTTACACTTGTTTCAAAATGATCGTTAATAGGAATTCTTCCTCTCTCATCAAGTTTAATGCCGATATTCTCTAAGCCTAAATTAGCAGTGAAAGGCTTGCGCCCGACTGATACTAACACTATATCAGCTTCAAGGGTTTCTTTCTTTCCATCAGTAACCGATTCAAGCTCTAATTTAACGGAGTTGCCATCATTCTTAGCTGAAAGAACTTTGGTGGAGAGTTTAAATTTGATACCTTGTTTATCAAGAATCTTTTGGAATTCCTTAGAAACATCGCCATCCATTCCCGGTAAGACTCTGGGAGCAAATTCAACTACAGTTACTTCAGCACCGAGTCTTGACCAAACCGAGCCCATTTCAAGACCGATATAGCCTGCTCCGATTACAACCAGTTTCTTAGGAACTTCAGTAAGCTCAAGAACACCGGTTGAAGATACTATTTTCTTCTCATCTATTTCTATTCCCGGGAGTTGCACAACATCTGAGCCGGTCGCTAAAATAATATTAGTTGCTTTAATTTTTTCAACTCCGCCGTCATTTAAAGCTACTTCGATTTCATTTTGGCTAAGTAGTTTACCATAACCCTTTAAATAGGTTATTTTATTTTTTGCAAATAATCCCTCAATACCTTTAGTTAGGCCGGAAACTACATTACGTTTTCTTTCCATCATTTTATCTAATGAAAGGCTAACATCTTTGACGTTAATGCCGTGCTCCTCAGCTCCATGTTTAAATTCATGATATTTATGTGATGAATGCAGTAACGCTTTAGAAGGTATACACCCGACATTTAAACAAGTGCCGCCTAAAGAACCTCTCTTTTCAATGCATGCAACAGATTTCCCGAGTTGCGCAGCTTTAATCGCAGCAACATACCCGCCCGGGCCGCCGCCGATAACAACAACATCAAATTCTTTCATAACTCTTCACCTTTTTTAATAACTTTTCTTTTTTTATGCTTGAAACTTCTAAAATGACAGCTGCCGCATTCGGATTCAACCAGGTAACGCTCATTTCTAACGCTTTCAGCGGCATTATTAGTCTTTTTTAACGGTTGAGCGACAGCAAAGCTCTCAATTATAGTCTCATTTACTTTGAAATAAGACCAATGTGATTTGCATTTAGGGCATTTATACATGTTTCTAATTGAAATAAAAGTAATAAATGCAACTATAGGAGCAATAACAACGGCACCTAAACCTAGCTTTATCAGATAATCCATAGTATGTGGAAACTCTGCAACTTCAAGAGTTATTGACGGAATAGATAACCCGAATAATACCCCGATCATTATAGCTTTTTTCCTTGAAGTAGCTTTTAAATTACTAGGTTTTATATTGCTATACTGATTTTGATTTTCCTGCATTTGCATAATTTCCGTACTGATTCAATATTTTATATATCAAATAGCAACTTCTCAGGGTTTTCAACCAGTTCTTTAATTTTAACTAAAAATGTTACTGCTTCTTTACCATCAATAATCCTATGATCATAAGAAAGAGCAACATACATCATCGGTCTTATTTCCACGTTACCGTTCACTGCAACTGGTCTTTGTATAATATTATGCATACCTAAAATACCAGATTGAGGAGGATTAATGATCGGGGTAGAGAGGAGTGAGCCATAAGTTCCGCCGTTGGTAATACTGAAAGTTCCACCCATCATATCCTGCATGGAAAGTTTACCGTCTCTTGCTTTTTTGCCTAAAGATGCAATTCCTTTTTCAACGCCTGCGAATGATAGCTTATCAGCATCCCTTAACACCGGGACAACCAGCCCTTGCTCAGTTCCAACTGCTACACCGATATCATAATAGTTTTTATATATAATATCATCACCTTCAATTGACCCATTTACTGCGGGTATTTCTTTTAACGCAGCAACACAAGCTTTAACGAAGAAAGACATAAACCCAAGTTTAATAGCATGTTTTTCCTGGAATTTTTCCTGGTAAAGTTTACGAATTCTAAATGCTTCGCTCATATCAACTTCATTAAAAGTTGTGAGAATAGCAGCAGTGTTTTGTGATTCTTTTAACCTTTGGGCAATGGTTTTACGAAGTCTGGTCATTTTAACTCTAACTTCTCTGTTCGAGTTATCTCCGCTTCCTGAAGTTATTGTCTCAGCTTGTTGAGGGAATAACACATCTTCTTTAGTTATTCTGCCGTCTTTGCCGCTACCTGTGATCTGATTTACGTCAACTCCTTTTTCTGCTGCAAGTTTGCTTGCCGCAGGAGATAAGATTTTATCACTAGAAGAAGCAGGGCTTAGAGAAATAGGTTGAGGAGCACTTTTCGGCGCTTCAGCTTGAGTAGGTTGAGTAGCTGCCTTGCTATTACCTTCGGACATGGTGCCGAGTAATTGACCTACCTTAACCAAGTCACCTTCTTTACTTTTTATTTCTCCGATTGTGCCGGAAGCAGGGGCATTAACTTCAAGAGTAACCTTATCGGTTTCAATCTCAACCAGTAACTCATCAACATTGATGAATTCACCTTCTTTTTTATGCCATTTAGCAATGGTTGCTTCAGTCACTGATTCACCAAGCGGCGGGACTACAATATTTACAGACATCTTAACTCCAAAATTTAAATTTAATAAGTTTAACCGAACACTTCTTCTAAAAGTTTTTTTAGCTCAATTAAGTGCAATTTCAAGTACCCGACCGCCGGTGAAGCTGAACGGGCTCTACCTATATATTGTGCACGTTTACATGAATGGCCGATATCTTTCAACACCTGCTCAATTCTAGGCTCAACAAAGTAAAAAGCTCCCATGTTTTCATGTTCTTCCTGGCACCAGAAAATCTGAGCATTATTGTACTTTTTAAGCACATCCGCAAGCTCTTTACTTGGGAAAGGATAGTATTGCTCAAGCCTAATAATTGCAATATCATTCGCCGCCAGCTCTTCTCTTTTCTCGGATAAGTCATAATAAACTTTTCCGCTACAGATAATTACTTTTCTAATATCGCTTGGAGAAGCAATTTGATTTACTTCATCAATCACAGGTTTGAATGTGGTTTCCTTATCCATTTCCGTGAGGCCGGAAACCGCATGTTTATGTCTAAGTAATGATTTCGGTGACATAACAATCAGCGGCTTTCTAAAGTTTCTACATAGCTGTCTTCTTAGAACATGGAAGTATGAAGCCGGGGTTGAGCAATTAACAACCTGCATATTATCTTTAGCACAAAGTTGCAGGAATCTTTCTATCCTTGCTGAGCTATGCTCAGGACCTTGCCCCTCGTATCCGTGCGGTAATAACAGTACTAAACCGTTCATCCTAAGCCATTTAGCTTCACCTGAAGAAATATATTGATCAATGATAACTTGCGCGCCGTTTGCAAAGTCACCGAATTGTCCTTCCCAAAGGGTCAAGGTATTAGGTTCTGTAAAGCTATAGCCGTACTCAAAACCCATAACAGCAAATTCTGATAAATTACTGTTATGAATTTCAAAAGAAGTTTTTTGATCTGAGCTTAAGTTATTTAATGGTATATATTGTGACTCATTCTCTTGATCAAATAAAACAGCATGCCTGTGTGAGAATGTTCCACGCTTAACATCCTGTCCGGTCATTCTTACATTGTATCCGTCATTAATTAAGCTTGCAAAAGCTAAGGCTTCAGCGGTTGCCCAATCTAAACCTTTACCGGCTTCCACACTTTGTTTTTTGGCTTGTAACTGTCGCTCAATTTTAGGGTTGATATTAAAGTTAGTCGGATAGCTACATAGTGCTGTTCCTAATTTTTGCAGTGTAGAAATTTCTACTCCTGTAACTTCTGGTACTCGGTTTTTATCAGCCGGCTTAAAGCCTCCCCAGTTACCCTGCAACCAATCCGCCATAGTCGGATGATAATTTTGTGATTTTTCATATTCTTCATCAAGGAAAGACTTAAAGTTCTTTTTATAAGTTTGATATTCTTCACTGCTAACTAAGCCTTGAGCGCCTAATTTTTCAGCATAAATTGCATCCGGAGTTTTATGGTTTGCTATGCTTTTATACATAATAGGTTGTGTAAAGAAAGGCTCATCACCTTCATTATGACCGTATTTTCTATAGCAAATAATATCAACAACTATATCTTTTTTAAACTTAGCTCTATATTCAGCCGCAATCTTTGTTGCAAATATTATACCTTCCGCGTCATCTCCGTTTACGTGGAAAATCGGGCAGGCTACACTTTTTGCTACATCAGAGCAATATCTTGAAGATCTAGCATCACTCGGGTTTGTAGTAAATCCGATTTGGTTGTTGATAATAATATGTATGGTTCCGCCTGTATGATAACCTTTTAATTGGCTTAAGTATAATGTTTCAGGAACCGAGCCTTGGCCTGCAAATGCTGCATCTCCGTGAATTAAAAGCCCTAATACCTCTTTTCTTTCAATATCGTTTCTTCTATCTTGCTTAGCTCTTACTTTTCCTAGCACTATAGAATTTACTACTTCCAAGTGCGAAGGATTCGGAGTTAAAGATAAGTGCACTTTTTGTCCGTCGATTTCAACGTCACTGGAAGTTCCTAAGTGATATTTCACATCACCCGGAATATCCATATCAGCCGGGAAAGCCAGCTCACCTTTAAATTCTGAAAGCATAGCATGATAAGGTTTGCCCATTACCTTAGTTAATGTATTAAGTCTTCCTCTGTGTGCCATTCCTATTATAACTTCTCTAACTCCGAAGTTTACGGAATATTTTATTGCAAATTCCATTGAAGCAATCGCTCCCTCACCACCTTCAATAGAAAATCTTTTTGCTCCGGGAAACTTAGTATGAAGATAATTTTCAAATACTTCAGCTTCAGTTAAATCAAATAACGCCTTCTTTTTTTCTTCATTGCTAAGGCTATAATCATTCCCGGCGCTTTCAATTTTATTTTGTATCCAATTTTTTTCTTCTAAGTTCTCAATATACATATATTCTATGCCGAGGCGTGAGCAATATTTAGAGGAAAGGAATGACAGAATATCCCTTAAGGTGGCTTTTTCAGCTCCAAGTATATTTCCAATATAAATTTCTTTATCTAAATCGTCTTCAGTCAATCCGTAAGTTTTATAGTCAAGCTCGGCATTGTATTCCGGCTTTTTAATCGAGAGCGGGTCATAATTTACATATAAATGTCCTAAAGTTCTGTAAGCTTCAACAAGTTTTACGGCAGCAATAGATTTTTGAATATCCTGAATGCTTGATGTAGCTGTTTCTTTTTTAGCAGGTTGTTCTTTTTTATCTTGATATCCGATTATAGTATTTTTTCTCGGCTGCCAAGGAGCAGCTGCAAAGGCTTTTTTTATTAATTCGGGAGAATCGCTTAAATTTTTAAAATATTCCTGCCAACTTGCATCAACGGATAAGGGATCTTCTATATATTGGTTATAAAGTTCTTCAATAAAAGGTGCATTTGCCCCGTAAAGAGGGGTGGTTAATTTTAACTCAGACATATGGTAAAAATATTTTATTTGATATGAATGTATTTTTTAATGATTACATCCAATATGTAAAGCCTTTTTAGCTTATGTATGATAAAAAATTTTAATGCAATAATCTAATATGGTAGTGAGCCGCATTAAAAACTACAAAATTATTTCTTTAAAAGATATATAGGAAGCCCGCTTAAAAAGACTGAAATTGATATGATTATCATTTCAACGCTACAGGCAAATAAAGCCCAACCACAGAACAATAAAGCAGCAATAGCTATTATATATGATATTAAGCTAGCCTTATCTCTAGCTAATATTTTAAGTAAACTTAAAATGCATATTGCATAGATAATTAAAAACACAGTGACTGAGTTATCAATTATCTTAGTAAACTGATCAACTAAATTATCATTTAAGGTAAATAGTATTAATGGCACCATACCAAGCGAAGCAGCTAAAATACTAAAATATGGAGATTCATTACTATTTTGCTTAGCAAAAACTTTCGGGAAGAGGCCATCTTGTGCTGCTCCTAAGGCTATCTGACCACTGACTAGAATCCATGCATTAAGCGTACCAAAGCAAACAATTGCAGCAGCTAGAGAAATAAAATAGTGCAGATTACCTCCAAATGCAAACTTAGCAGCATCAGCAAAAGGAGCTTTAGAGATTTTCAATTGCTCCATCGGAACTACACCCATTATAGCCAAACTGCATAGTAGATTGATTATAGCGACAGTAATAGTTCCAAAAATAATAGCGCGAGGGATAGTTCTTTTCGGGTTATCTACAGAGTCAGCCGGGGTGGTTGCGCACTCAACTCCGATGAACCCCCAGAAAGTTATAAGGGCGGCGGCATTTAATGCGCTTAAATTTGATGTACCGGATGTATTAAGAGGTATGAAATTCTCAATTTGAAAGTGTGGGATACAAGCAATGGGCAGTACTATTAAAGGCACCACTTTTAATACTGTAAATACTATTTCTATATACCCGGAAGCCTTTACGCCTTTTAAATTAATCCAAGTGAAAAACCAAAGTAGCAGTAACTCTAAAATAAGGCCGGTTTTAATATCAAACCCTCCGAACAATGAGCCAAAATACCCGATTGATGCAATAATCACTGCAGTAGTACTAGACCATGAAATAACCCAATATCCCCAAGCAACAAAGAAAGCTACATTTTTACCGAATGCTTCTTGAACAAAAACATGAGGTCCACCATTTTTTGGAAATCGTTTGGAAAGCTCTGCAAATGCAAGAGCGAGTAAAATAGCACCACAACCGGTAAAAACCCAACTAAAGGCAGCAATACCACCGAAATGCGCTAGGCTTGCAGGTAGCATAAAAATACCTGAGCCGACTTGGCTGCTAATTACAATTGAAACAAGTGACCAGAACCCGATTTTACGGGCGACAGAACTAGACATGAATAATCCCAGTAAACAAATTTAATATATAATGAAATAGGCTGATAATAATGAGAAAGAATAATAACACGCTGCAACTCAGCGTTTTCGAATAAGAAATTTACAGCTTTGAGTAATGATTATACTTAGTATATTCATATATGAATTTCGCATAATTTTTGGTTATTATACAGCACAGCTTAGAAACACTCAATAATTTATTTATCTTAAGTAGAGTTAGTAGGATATTAGGTGCCAGCTTTCAGTTGGTGGTCACATATGATAATTTTACCGCTAGTTTGTTAAGGCTTACAAACAAACTCATAAGAAAAAAACGGTGGGCGAAAGGTTGGGAGGAAAATTTATGGATAGCTTTATAATTATGCAAATAAAGCTATCCATTAGTAAATTTACTCACCTTTAATTTCTATTTTTTTAGTAGCAGGTTGAGCTTCTTTATTTTTCTTAATAGTTATGTTTAATACACCTCCCTTAAATTTTGCCTTTATGCTGTTTTCATCTATATCTTCGGGCAAAGATATGGTTCTTTGGAAGGTGCCGTAATATCTTTCATAGCGGTGATACTGCTCATCCTTCTCTTCTTTTTCTTCTTTTTTCTCAGCTTTAATCAGTAGCATTCCTTTATTTATGCTTAAGTCTATATCTTTTTCCTCAACTCCCGGTATTTCAGCCGATATTTTATATTCATTTTCAGTTTCTGAAATATTTATTTTCGGAGTTAGAAAATCAATATCCGCTATTTTTCCCCTTCCTCCGGGAAAAGTAGGCAAATAATCATTCAACATATCATTCATCATTCTTTCCATATCCGAGTAAAGTTTAGAAAAAGAAGGTTCTTCTCTCCTTATGCTCACTTGACTTCTTTTGCCGTTATCTTTAAGCCAATCCCAAGGTATTAAGCTTTTAGCCATATTATCCTCCGTAAATTTATATTCAAATAAGGGTGATAATTAATAGTTAGCCAGTATCAAAAAAATTTCAAGGCAAGATAAAGCAAAAAATATTAATAATCATTAAACTTATATAAACAAATTCATTCAATTATATATAAGCTTAAGTTTTAATTAAATTTACTGAGATTCAAACAGTGTAAAATGTTTTTTCTTAGAGGCGGGCTTATATATTTTGGAGAAAATTATAGAAAAAGCACCGTTACCTGTTACATTTACGGCAGTGCCGAACGGGTCAAGAAGCATATACACGGCTGTAATCAACCCGGTCATCTCTCCCGTAAAACCTAAATATTTTTCAAGCAGTGGACACATGATGATCAGTACCCCGCCAGGAACTGCAACCACGGCAAATTTTGCAAGCGCATAATAAAAGGCGAACTTCAACAATGCTGAAGAAGTAGGGGGTTGATAGTCAAAAGTTAAAAGAGTTGCGTAAGAAAGAATAATTAGTCCTAAGGCACTTCCGATAGTATGAATATTAATTGTTGCAGGAATTATGGTTTTAGCAATTGTAGAATTATTTAAATTCTTTTCAGTTGCAATAATAAGCATAGGCATTGTGGCCATACTGGAAATAGTACTAAAGCCAGTAATTGTTGCAGGAAAAACATTTCTTATATAGGTGAAAAAGCGCTTTAGGGAAAAATTTGAAGCTATCATATATAATAAAATTATATAACAAATTTGTGTCCCTACTATTACAAAGAATACGGGACTATATACTTTTAAAGATTTTAATAAAACCTGGTCTGCTTCAAGCTTGAATACAAAGCCTAAAATGAAAAGCGGAAGTAGAGGAACAAAAATCCGTTTTAAAAACCCCGTAGAGATTTCATTAAGCTTTTCAGCTATTTTTTCTGCCATAGAACTTTTTTTCAATGAGAAGAAGATACCGAATAAAAAGCCGCCTATTAAAGCAAATTCGGTGGGAATCAATTTCGGTATGCAAAACTCCCATAAAGGCTTAAGTTGAGTCGGATCATTAAATGAGTTTTGTATCGGCAGCTGTAATTTTGGTAAGGCAGTGAAGCTGATAGCGAACCCGGTACAAATAGCTATAAAATTGGAGATAAATACAGCTGAGATTAGTATTATAACAAATTTTATAATATTTGTTTTTAAAGAGAGCAGTGAAGAAAATAGAAAACTGAAAATAATTAAAGGAGTGATTAATATTAAAATACATTTCATAGTTAAGCTGATTGCATAAAAAAAACTTTTAATTTCAAGCGGAACAATACCGCCGAAAAATAAAGGTATTAATAAAACAAATAATAATATTAAAGGCAGCTTTATAGTTTTAATACTGCTTGCTTTTCTTAACATTAATCAACTCAAATCAACAACTATAAGAATTAAATATATAAGAAGTATAATATCTAAATCAATATTAAATATTAAAATTATTATATTTTTACAATATTAATTGAATACATTTTTTAAGAATTATTTTTACCTTGTTCAGGCTCATGAGCGCCGAGTCCTTCTTTGGCAAATTTTGCGGTAAATTTACCTAAAACTTTTCTGCCTCTCGAATCCGAGTGGTGTTCTTCCTCCCCTTTTTCAGAAGATGCATCCAATTCTTCTTCTTTAATACCCTTAGTATTGAGTTTCTCCTCCTCAATTTCGGTATGAGGAGTTAATTTAAAATGCCGGCTAATAAGTTCAGCCCCTATATTGAAAGCACTTTTCATTATTGATTGAGAATATTCTTTGTATTCGGCCATATTTATATTTTATCTCATCTTATTTTTATATTATAAGATATAAATAGTTAACAAATGGTAAACGTATGGGCTCTTCTTTAGGCGATTTTAATCTTTCACTTGCAATCAGATTTTTAAGTATGGATATGGTGGAGCAGGCCAAATCGGGACACCCCGGTATGCCTATGGGGATGGCGGATGTTGCAACCGTATTATATAAATATTTTTTAAAGTTTAATCCTAAAGATCCTGCTTGGGCTGATAGGGATAGGTTTATTCTTTCGGCGGGGCACGGATCGGCATTATTATATTCATTGTTATATTTAAATGGATACGAAGATATAAATGTTGAGCAACTTAAAAATTTTAGAAAACTCGGCTCTAAAACCGCAGGTCACCCTGAATATCATTTAGCTAAGGGTATTGAAACTTCTACCGGCCCTTTAGGGCAGGGCTTAGCTAACGGGGTAGGGATGGCGCTTGCCGAAAGAATGCTAAATGCCGAATTCGGTGATGAATTAGTAAGCCATAAAACCTATGTAATTGTCGGTGACGGATGTTTAGCGGAAGGAATAAGCCAGGAAGCAATCTCAATTGCCGGGCATTTAAGATTAAAAAACATCATCGTTTTATTTGATGACAACGGTATTACAATCGATGGCTCAACCAATCTTTCAACGTCAGATAACCATTTAAAACGTTTCGAAGCTTCCAATTGGAATGTAAAACAAATAGACGGTCATAATTACGATCAAATCAGACAAGCTTTAGAGATTGCACAAACCTCGGATAAGCCAATGTTTATAGCCTGTAAAACCAAAATCGGTTTCGGTTCTCCGACTAAGGAAGGTAAATCCTCCGTGCACGGCTCACCCTTGGGAGCAGAAGAAATTGCCGCAATCAGAGAAAAGTTTAACTGGCAATCTCCGCCTTTCGTGATCCCTGAGAGAATTTTAAATGAATGGAGAAGTATTGCTGCGCGAAATCTTGATGAATACAACAGATGGAATAAAGAATTTAATAATAATAACAAAAAAGATAAGCTAAAAAGTTACCTAAGCGGAGAGATTCCCCTATCATTCAAGCAAGGTTCGGAAGCTATAAAACGAAAATTATGCATTGAAGCGAATACCGATGAACCTAGCCGCAAATCCTCCGAACGCATAGTTGAATTAATGGCGGAGCATATAGAAAATATAAGAGGCGGATCTGCGGATTTAACTCCTTCAAATAACACAAAAGCGCGTAATCAAAGCTCTGTAACTCCCGGTGATTACAGCGGAAGGTATATCCACTATGGTATTAGAGAGCATGCAATGGCTGCAATGATGAACGGAATAGTGCTGCATGGAGGTTTTATACCGTATGGTGGGACTTTTCTGGCCTTTAGTGATTATTGTCGTCCTGCAATAAGGCTTTCCGCACTAATGGCTCTAAGGGTTATATACGTTATGACTCATGATTCAATCGGGTTAGGGGAAGACGGGCCTACTCATCAACCGGTTGAGCATTTAGCTGCACTAAGGGCTATTCCTAATTTACTTGTCTTTAGGCCGTGTGACGTCATTGAAACCTTAGAATGTTGGGATATAGCTTTAAATCAACAAGGCACCCCTTCCGTGCTTGCTTTAAGCAGGCAGAATTTGCCGCAATTGAGAAAAGAATATTTTAAAGAGAATCACTCCGCATTAGGTGCTTATGTAATAAAGAAAGAAGAGAATGAATTAAAGGTAACTATATTTGCAAGTGGTTCAGAGGTAAGTTTAGCGCTTGTTGTTGCCGGAAAACTTGAAGAGGCGGGGAACGGAACAAGGGTGATATCCGTGCCGTGTATGGATTTATTTAAAATGCAGGATAAGGAATATCAAGTTTCTCTCACATGTAATAATAGTTTAAAAGTTGCTATTGAAGCGGGTGTAGAGCAGGGATGGGAAAGGCTGATTGGTGCACACGGAATATTTATCGGCATGGAGAGCTTCGGTGAATCGGGGACGGCTGCGGAATTATTTAAACATTTCGGGTTTGATCCGGAAAATATTTTAAATAAAATAACTCCCTACTTAAAAAAATAATTTTTCGGGGACTTCCTATAAATAAAGTTACCGCATATATTGAGGTCATATATATTTCTATTGATTAATAATATGACCCGATTATCCGAATTATCAGCACTACTGATCTTATACTTTGTTATGCTTTATCCGGGCTTGACTTTAGCTTGTAATGGAAAATTTTTACACGACTTATCCATGGAAAACATGGTTTTTGAGCAAAAAACGGTGCTTACCTCAAAAGGTGAGGTAACGGGTAGTGAAGATTTATACAATGCTTTCACTTACAAGGGTAAATACTGTAATCATAATTCTGAAAAACTTTGGGATGAGGAATGTAAAGATGTTTCCTTTGAAATAGTGCATGGTAGCCGCTGGCGCGAGATAAAAGATTTTTATTTTAAGCTTAGAAAAATGCTTGAAGAAAACGATAAAGAAGCAATAGCCGATTCAATACTATATCCGTTGGAATTTTCAGTATTCCATGATTACCCTGATGCTTATAGAGCTTTTCGGTTTAAGGATAAAAAAACATTCTTAAAATATTATAATAGGGTGTTTCCTAAAAAAATCAGAGATGATATTTTAAAAGACAGTTATAAAGACTTAATAGATATAGGGGTAACAGAATCTATTAACTTGATAAGTAATATCAGCTTTTATCTTAAATGCGCCGATATAAAAGAAGATGAAAAAACCTGTAAAGATTACAATATAGGAATTAAACGGGTTACTCATAGGTTTGACAAATAGAAGAGTTAAAATATTTTTAGAGAACAAGTAATGGCGAATAGGACGACTGCTTGAAGTATCGAGTATCGTTTTTAAAGCTAAAAATATTTTTTGAGTCTAATTTAAACCTCAAAAATATAAAATTCATTTGCGCTTAAATTATTTATAAATAATATACCTAAAATATTGTTTATAACTTTCCTTAATGTTTGAGAGAATTGTTTCAGAAGTTGCTCTTAACCCGGAAGAAATTCAGGAGCTTGCTTCTGATCCCGCATGTTCAGTTTATCTTTCCGCTTCCGCAGGTACAGGGAAAACCAAAGTTTTAACCGATAGGTATTTAAGGTTACTACTGGAAAATACCGAAGCAAAGAAAATATTATGCTTAACATTTACTAACGCTGCTGCCGCTGAAATGCGCCAAAGGATAATGCAGAAGCTACAGAATTGGTCACTATGTAGCCAGGAGGAGTTAGAAAACGAGCTATTGAAATTACAGGGGAGCAAATCCCCGAACTTAATACAAAAAGCAAGGAAACTACATAATTATTTTGCTGAAGAAATTGATAGTGTAAAAATTCAAACCATCCATTCTTTTTGTTTAGATATCTTAAAAAAATATTCTACATGTGAAAATTCATTTTATTCATATGAAATTATTGAAGACCAGGTAAAGAAAAAATTTATAAAAACTGCTTTTGAGCAAGCTTTTAACAGTAATGCAAGTAGTGATCACAATTTAAAATCCTCCATTGAGTTGTTAATCTCGTTTTATGACTATGATAGGTTGGAAGAATTGGTTCAAGCAATCCTAGCTCCTAGGGTCAAACTATTAAAATATTTATCAAAATTCAATGATGAAGAGCATCTGAAGCAGGGAATCTATCATAAGCATGAAGCGAGCCCTGAGCTATCCAGCCAAGAAATTTTGACAAAAGCAATGGAGCTTAGTAATCAGCTAATTTCTGATAAGATTTTAAATCTGCTTAGTGAAGAAGGTGAACAAATAGGTAAATCCATACGGCAAAATAAAGATACTTTTATAAGATATAAGAAATGTTTTTTAAAAGCGGATGGAGAAAGGTTCGTCAGATTGGTTAAAGCAAACTTTGCAAAGAAGTATCCTGATATTGTTGAGATTTTAACAAGAGAGCAGGAAAGAGTTTATGATGTTGACCAAACATATAAAAAGTATATTTCTGCCGAGCTTTGCTTTTCACTTACTTTATTTTGTAAAAGAATACTTGAAATATATGAGGCATTAAAAGCAGAAGAACAGTTATTCGAGTATGATGATTTAATTATCAAGACTTTAGACTTACTGCAAAATTCTGAAAGTTCTTATTGGATTCTTTATAAGCTTGATATGGCAATAGATCATATTTTAGTCGATGAGGCACAGGATTTAAGTGAGATACAATGGGAATTAATAAAATCCGTTTCTGAAGAATTCTTTGCAGGGGAAGGCACAAAAGATTATGATAGAACGGTTTTTATAGTCGGAGATTTCAAACAATCGATATATAGCTTCCAAGGAGCAGACCCGAAAGAATTTGAAGCAGCCAGGGCTTACTTTGAGGAAAGAGTAACTAATGCTTTAAAAGTTTGGAGAGAACTCAATATGAGCACTTCTTTCAGGACTACTGCTCCTATTCTCGGATTTATTGATAATTTGTTAGGCGATAACCATGCCTTTATTCATAACTATACAAAACATATTCCTTTTCGAAACGGGAACGGCTATATCGGGATGTTGCCGTTAATAGAAAAACCAAAAAACAAAGAATTAGAAGGTTGGCACTTACCTGAATACGAAGATGATATAAAGCATAATCAAAAGAAATTATTGGCTAAGCAAATTGTAACAAAAATTGACGAATGGATTACAAGTAAACGTAAACTTTACGGACACTTAAGGGCAATAGAGCCAAAAGATATCATGATATTGGTCAGAAAAAGAAGTGAGCTTATAGATTACTTAATTGCTGAGCTGAAAAAGCGTAAAATTCCAGTAGTTGAGCATGACCAATCCAATTTACAAGAAAATTTACTTATTCTGGATTTACTTTCACTTATTAAGTTTATTAATTTGCAGTCTGATGATTATAACTTAGCTTGCTTACTTAAGTCTCCTATAATAGCTCTCAATGAAGAGCAGTTATTTGAAATATGCCATGCAAGAGAAACATCAATATGGGAAAATTTAAAATTAAAAAACCAGGGAGTTTATAAATATTTAGAAAGCCTAAAAGATTCCTCATATGATTTAAGTATATTAGAGCTCATTAATAAGGTTTTATATATTGATGAGAAATATAAAGTTTTTATAGAAAGATATGAAGATGGAGCTAAAGACTTAATTAATATATTTATTGAAGCGATAATAAAATTTGAGATCTCATCATTCAGCCTTTGTGCTTATCAGGGATTTGTGGAGTGGTTTAAAGATTATAAAGCTAAGTTCGGAAGCTTGGTTCACAATGATAAATTAAGAATAATGACAGTTCACGGCTCTAAAGGTTTACAAGCGCCGATTGTTATTATAGCTGATAGTGCTTCTTCTGAACAATCTCCGATTGAGAATGTATATTGGGATAAAAATGAAGATTTATATTTAAGTTGTTATAGTGAGTTTGATTGCGAAGTAATCAAGCTTGCAAAAGAGTTCTGCAATTCTAATCAGGAAAGAGAAAATTTAAGGTTATTATATGTAGCTTTAACCAGAGCGGAAGATGAGCTATATATCGCGGGATGGGAAAATAACCGGATAAAGGGAAGTTGGTATGATTTAATTTCTAAAAAGCATGATAGTAGTATTGAAGTTATATCGAGCTATGCTGAAGAGGAAGCAGAAATAAGAAGTAAAGATAATTATAAAGAAGTTATATTAAGTAAAGCAATAAACTTAGAAAAGAAAAAAATAATACGGCCTTCATTGACCAAAAAGGTAAGTGTTAATCCGGCATTCATGGAAAGAGGAAAGGTAATTCATAAATTGCTTCATGAGCTTCCGCAAATTCCACAAGCAAGCTGGAATAATATTCTAGAATCCTTAGATGAATCAATCATACAAGATATTACCTTAACTATAAAAGCATTTCCTGATATATTCTTTTCAACAAACTCAATTTCCGAACTTCCGATAGTGGGTGAATTGAACGGCTCACAGCTTAGCGCTCAAATTGATAAAATAATTTTTAAAGAAGACCTTATCCAAATAATTGATTTCAAAACTGATACTCGGCCTAATTTGAATGAGATTAAGGAAAATTACATAATACAACTTAAGTTTTATAAGCAATTACTCCAAAAGAAATATAGACAAACTCCTATAAAAATTTATTTACTTTTTAGTAGTAATCAAGAGCTTATAGAAATATTTAATTGAAGACAAAAAATATGTACACATCTTATTTATATTAGATTAGACTAAATTTATAATAATTTGCTATATAGCTGGTAAATTATTTATAGTTAGCAAGTAGCATATAAATTTTAAATCCAAGCAGGATAGAAAATTTAACCCTAACTGATAAGGTAAATATGGGTACACCTGAACTTAAGTGCATTGAGAATGTACCGGCTATTCTTCAGCAATCTGGAATAAGTTTAAAGCAAAAATATTTTAAAGAAATTATTGATATCAGTCCTGAGATCGGCTTTTTAAAAATAAATATTGAAAAATGTTTGGCTGAAGGAGTTGTACTACACGTTTTAGAGCGAATCAAAGATAAATATCTCTTTAGCTTACATTCCAACAATCTTTTATTAAGCTCCAATCAAGGCACGTTAAATGACAAGCTCATTAAGCTTAAATTATTAACTGAAAAGTTTAAACCGCTAAATATCACCATGCGCGCAGCATGGTCGGTTCTAAAAGGAATTCCTGCAGTTGATTTTCTACCATTTCCTTACAATGAGAAAAATCTCAACATTATTAGTGATAATGTTATGAGGATTCAAGATTATTTATCGCGGCAAATATTAATAGAAAACCCTATGAGTTATTTTGAATTCAAAGGAAATATCAGCGAGCCGGAATTTTTCATGAGATTGGTTGAAAGAACGGGGTGTAGCTTATTACTTGACCTTAATA
Source organism: endosymbiont of Acanthamoeba sp. UWC8 (assembly GCF_000730245.1). Classification (NCBI taxonomy): domain Bacteria; kingdom Pseudomonadati; phylum Pseudomonadota; class Alphaproteobacteria; order Holosporales; family Holosporaceae; species endosymbiont of Acanthamoeba sp. UWC8. The sequence continues at coordinate 176,326 of NZ_CP004403.1, forward strand.
ATATATATGCAAATTCAATTAATCATAACTTCAATCCGAAAAACTATATTGATATTATTTCAGACAATATAATTAAAGAAATTCACATATCAGGGCATACTAAAGCCAAAGTAAACGGGAAGGAAAAAATCATTGATACATCCAACAATAAAATCAGCAAAGAAGTATGGGAGCTGTATTCTTATACTATTTTAGAAAAAGGGTGTATTCCGACATTAGTAAAATGGGACTATAATTTACCCGAATTTGGCGAGTTATTAGCAGAAGTAAATAAATGTAATGAAATATTAAAATTGAATAGCTATAGAAATGCTGCTTAAGTTACAAAAGCACTTTGAAAGATATATTATTACTAAGCAGGCCTCAAAGCTTATATTAAAGCTGATTAGAAGTAGTGATCTTCCAAAAGAAGCCATGCTTGAAGTTTATCGGAACAATGTTTTCAGCAGGCTGATAAGTTCTTTAAGAGATATATATCCTTTAAGTAATAATGCTCTTGGAAACGAATTTTTTGAGCAGTTAGCTAAAGAGTTTATAAAAAAAGATTTAGCAATTCTAAGTTCAAATAATGAAAACGGCAGAAATTTGGCGGATTTTCTTTTAAGTTATAATCATGTTCATAAAATTGATTATTTATCCGACCTTGCAAGGCTTGAATGGTTGGTGCATGAATCAAGCCTTGCCGCAGAAGATTATCCATTATTATTATGCATGTTGGACGGAATAAATGAAAATGATATCGATTTAGAACTGCGAGCTTCAGTTAGAATATTTTATTTTGATTATCCTGTTGATAAAATTTATAATCAAAAAATTGACTTAAAAGAAATTAAAGAAACTGGTGAGAAGGTATATACTCTGGTGGTTAGAAACAACTTTGAAATTGAGCTTTTTACACTTTCTGCTATTGAGTATCACTTCTTATTACTATTTATGCAAAAAGTTACCCTGGATATGATAATTATTGCATTACTGGAAAAGTTTAACACTACCGAAGATGAGGTGACGCAAATTCTGGAAAGGTTATTATCACTTGGTATTTTCAAAGTAAAATAGTCTTATAAATCTATAAACTTTAATTGAAAATAAAACTTATAGTGTTACATTTGCTCAAAAATTGCGGTTAAATATAAATGCAAGTAAATCAGGTTAGAAAATCCTTCTTAGAATATTTTGAAAAAAATGACCATAAAATAATACCTTCTGGTTCGCTTGTACCTCGCAATGATCCGAGCTTGATGTTTACCAGTGCCGGCATGGTGCCATTTAAAAATTATTTTACCGGTACTGAAGTTGCTATTAATAAGAGAGTAAGCACAGCACAAAAATGCGTACGTGCCGGCGGAAAACATAATGATCTGGAAAATGTGGGTTACACAGCACGGCATCATACATTTTTTGAGATGTTGGGAAATTTTTCTTTCGGAGATTATTTTAAAGATGAAGCTATTTTACTAGCTTGGAATTATTTAACTAAAGAGGTCGGCTTAAATACGGATAAGCTTTATATTACAATCTATCATGATGATGAAGAAGCTTATAAAATTTGGAAAAAAATTACCGGCTTTTCTGATCAAAAGATAATCAGGATTGCTACCTCTGATAACTTTTGGTCAATGGGCGATACGGGGCCTTGTGGGCCTTGCTCGGAAATATTTTATGACCACGGCGATAAATATTGGGGTGGGTTACCGGGAAGTGCGGAAGCGGACGGAGACAGATTTGTTGAAATTTGGAACTTAGTATTTATGCAATATGAGCAGTTAGCCGACGGCTCAAGGATTGCATTACCGAAACCGTGTATAGATACCGGTATGGGACTTGAGAGAATTTCAGCCGTATTGCAAGGCACTAATCATAATTATGAAACTGATTTGTTTAAAAGCTTAATCAAGGCTTCAGAGCAGATATCAGGTAATAATGAAAATATTACTTCACATCGGGTTATCGCCGATCATTTAAGATCAAGCGCTTTTCTTATCGCCGACGGCATTCTGCCATCAAACGAGGGTAGGGGATATGTTTTAAGAAGAATTATGCGGAGGGCTATGCGGCACATACATATATTAGGTGCTAAAGAGCCGTTAATGCATAAATTAGTGCATACTTTAGTAAATGAAATGGGAGAAGCTTATCCTGAACTAAAAAGAGCCGAAGCGGTAATTACTACAACTTTAAATCTTGAAGAACTTAAATTTAGAGAGACTTTAGACAGAGGATTAAAATTATTAAATACAAATATTGAAAATTTAAACGCAGGCGAAGAACTGAAAGGTGAAATAGCATTCAAACTTTATGATACTTACGGTTTTCCGCTTGATTTAACCAAGGATATTTTAAGATCTAAGCAAATCATGGTTGGCGAAGCCGGGTTTGAACAGGAAATGGAAGCACAGAGAAGTAGAGCAAGAGCCGCATGGGTAGGTTCGGGAGAAAAAGCAACCGATGAAGTTTGGTTCAATATCCATGAAACTTCAGGCGCTACCGAGTTTTTAGGTTATGCGTCGGATGAAGCTGAAGCTATTGTGAAAGCAATTATCGTTGACGGCAAACTTGTAGAACAAGCCTCGGGCGGAGAAGCAATTATAGTTTTAAATCAAACCCCGTTTTATGCCGAATCGGGTGGGCAGGTAGGAGATACCGGATTTATTGACCGGCATATGGTTACGGATACTAAAAAATATGCTTCTCATATTTTCGGCCATATTACCGTTCTCAGCGGAGAAGTTAAATGCGGCGATATTGTGCATGCTAAAATCGATGTTGAAAGAAGAGAAAGGATAAGGGCAAATCACTCCGCAACTCATTTGCTTCATAAGATTTTAAGGGAAAGTTTAGGCGAGCATGTCACGCAAAAGGGATCGCTTGTTACTGCGGAGAAATTGCGATTTGATTTTTCCCATGCACAGGCTTTAAATAAAGAGCAGATACGGAAAATTGAAAAAGAAGTGAACCGAATGGTTATTAAAAATCACGAGGTGCTTACGGAGCTTTCTTCCATGGATAAAGCCATAGAAAAAGGTGCGATGGCACTTTTCGGTGAAAAGTACGGTGAGGAAGTAAGAACAATCGGCATGGGGGAATCTCTGGAGTTATGCGGTGGAACCCACGTAGCGAGAACCGGAGATATCGGCTTATTTAAAGTTGTTTCCGAAGAAGCTATAGCTGCGGGAGTGAGAAGAATTGAGGCGGTTACGGCTTTAGATGCTTTGGAATATGTTACTTCCAAGGAAGAAATAATAAAAGATACTGCCGGTATGTTAAAATGCTCGGAAGGTGATATACATGCAAGGGTGGAATCGTTAATTGAAGAAAAGCGCAAAGCTGAAAAAGAAATTTCCTCACTGAGGATAACGCTCGCTTTATCATCTGAAGTTACCTCGGAAATGCTCGGGAACATTAACTTTACGGTTAAAAAGCTTATAAATATTGCACCTCAGGAATTAAAAAACATTGCACTTGAAGTTCAAAAGCAAGTAAAAGAGGGTGTTATACTGCTAACTACTATTTATGAAGAGAGAGTATCGATCATGGTATTGGTAAGCTTGGGTTTGCAGGCTAAATATAAAGCCGGAGATATCATTAAAGAGGTTTTAACTGCAATAGAAGGTAAAGGTGGAGGAAAAGCCGATATGGCTCAAGCCGGCGGAACTAGAATAAGCGGTATCGATCAGGCTATTGAGCAGGTAAGGAAGTTTATTTTACAATTAAAATAAACTAAATATATTCAAATAAATTTAATATATTTAAAATATTAAAATAGGATTTTTGTGCTAAAAATTATTCTTATGATGAATTTTAGTAAAAAGAATAAGATGTTTAATAAAAGATTTAATTATAAAGCCGTTATAAAAGGCCGACATATTGAGGTGCAAGATGTTCCTTTAAATATAGGACTTCCTTTGATTGAAGTAATAAAATCCGGAAATTTAGATGAAATAAGGGCTTATTCAGAGGATATTAATGATATAGAGGTGGTAAACCGTAATCAGCAAACTTTACATACGCATGCATATTTGCTTAATCATAATAAGAAAAGCACTTTTGAAACTGTAAGTATACCTTATAACAAGCAACAAAATAAGATAACCCTTTCATGGTTATATGTTTCTTTATGTTATTTAGCGGCAATGAATGACAATAAAGCAATATTAGATTATCTTTTTTGTACTAAGAAATTTCGAACTTTTTCAGAAGCTTATCAGGGTTATGTTATTTTAAATGCTCTTGATGTTGCGCTCGAGTTCGGCAACAAAGAAACCGCAGCGTTTTTATTGGAGGAAGGTGTAGAACCTTTATATAAACATCCTCTATGGCCAAAGTGTAGAGATATATTCGGAAGTGAAGAACCCTACTCTTATTTTTATAAAATAACATTATATAATATTATAAATAAAGAAAACAGTTTGAAGTTATTTGCAGAGCATTATAGCGGGTTACCTGCTGAGATAATTGAACATATTTGGTCATATAAGGTTAAGCATATGCTTAAAAACACTGAGCTGATAATACCTTGCAGAGATGAAATATTGGAAGAAAGAAAAAATAGTGCTATCCTATGCGGAAGTATTTTATTAGGAGCTTCCTTAGGTTTAGGGTTAGGGATGAGCTTATCCCCCTTACTAACAACTATACTTTGCACCAGGGTTGGCTTGATGTATTACGTATATAATACGGAATACAAGAAAAATGCACTAATATTTTCCGAAGCAGTGAATTTTGCATTATTGTCCTATTTCTTAGGAGGAATGGATTCAGTAGTAACAAATTCAATATCAATGGTTGCCGTTGAAAGATTCAGATCATTAGGGAGCGAGCTTAATAGTAAGTTAAAACTTGCCGGAACAGCGCTTGCTGGAATAGTTACGTTTGCTGCTGCTAATTATGCTTTTAGCTATGAATATAGTTATCTCTCTTGTATCGGTTCACTAATTTTAATTTTCGGGGTAGGAGCAGGTATGAGTAATATATTGAATGCATCTGAAGGGCATGGATTAAAACCATGGCTTAACTACGGGATAAGCTTAATCCGCCCGGAAGTGGAAATATTTGCCGATGTTTCATATAAAACCTGTTTACGCGCAAAAGATTATGCAATGAAAAGTGTAAGCAAATTTACTGATAAAATAGCAAAAAGTACTAATAATTCACAGCTCGACGAGGTAGGAGAAGGAATAGCTCGTTAGATTATTAATACGCTATTGAGCTTAAAATTCAATTATATAACTTTATATTGAAATATAATTTTCATATTTATATATTATAATGTTATGCATAAATGATAGTGTACTGATAACGATGAAATCAAATAAAATTTTAATTAATGGATTTAACATAAGAATCCATAATCTTATTTGTAAATGTGAAAAAGAAATAATTAATAATATTTTAAATGAGGATATCAAAAATACTATCACGTGTTTTGAAAAGTATAAACAAAAATTTGAAATCCATGCTAAACATAGTGTTAAAAAATTTAATAAAAATGCTGAAGACATATTTTTGAAAAGAAAAGGCAAGCAGATAGAACTGTGGTGGTCGAACGGAACTTTATTTTATCTGGCCGCAATTAATAATAGTAAAGATATATTGAAATATTTTATGCAAAACAAAATATTTGTAAAGCCTGCTATTATAGAAACTAAGCTTTATTATGAGCATATACTAAGAAATTCTCTTGACCTTGCCCTTAAACTTAATAATAAGGAAACAGCATTATTTTTAATGAAGAGAGGTATAAAACCTCTTACTAGGCCAAGAGCTTTTCTTGACTTAGCACTTGAATATAATAAAAAAGAAAAGGTAATATCCTTACTGGAAGAGGGCATAAAACCACTTTATAAAAAAGGTGATCACCATTCATATATATATAAATTAAATCTATATAATGCATTAGCTGCAATTAACAATTCGCCGATATGTTTGGAGTATTTTTCAAAAGCATCTTTGGCCAATGAAATACTTTGTGAAATTGCTTCTCATGTAAAACCTATATCTGAAAAAAATAAGGCGCTGATTGAGCCGCTTAGGCAAGAAATATATGAAGCGAGAGTAAAAACCTGTAAAAAAGTTATACCTCTACTGCTTGGAACGGTGGCGGCTCTGGGGTTAGGGATGGCATTTTCACCTCTGGAAACTACTATGCTGTGCGGAGTAGCGGGAATGATGTATTTTACTTATCATACCAAATTTGAAAAAGTAGGTAAGCAACTAGCTATGCCACTGATAGCAAATATATCAACAAGTAAGACATTAATTATCATGGGAGAAATAGATCATGGAAAAATATCTTACTTAAATAAACTTAGCATATATGGAATGCTTAGCACGGTAACGGTAATTCCTAACATAATAACCCTTATATTGGAAAAAGCAACAAACAATAAACCAATTAGTTATGCAACATCTACTGTATTGTCAGCGATGTTGCCTAACTTAATTTATGCCAATCTATGCAGAGAAAATTGTTTAAATCTAAGCTTAAATCAGCATTTGTTACTAAGTGGGTTCCATTTATTAATTAGCTCTTTAAGCTTAATTTTAGGTTTAGTTTTTAAAGATGAGTCTCTTATTAAATATATTGCAACTTCAACTGAAGAAGATAGAAAGATATTTGCCGATATTTCATATAAAACCTGTATATCATTAAAAAACTATACAATGAAAGGAGTATCTAAGTTCGCCGATAGAGTATCCGAAAGCTTGGAAAATATAGCTGAAGGGGTGAGTGATTTACAATCAAACGTGATGATGCGCTGAAACACAAAAGCGCATCATTCGTAAAAATGCGCTTTGTTCAACTTAAAGCTATATTATAAAATTTTAACCTTATAAGCAGCATCAATTGATTCAGGTAATGTTCGGGTTCTTTCAAATTTACTTAGTAAAGGTAATATAACAAAGAAGTGAAAGAAATACCAGGCAGTGGAAATTTGTCCGATTGTTATATAAGGCTCTTCCGGGGGGTTACCGCCGATATAGCCTAGTATTAAAAAGTTAATACAAAATATAAAAGTAAAAATTCTGAATATCGGCCTGTAATTTGAGCTCTTTACGGGGGAACGATCCAACCACGGCAAAATGAAGAGCACAAGTATAGCACCGAACATAGCAAGCACCCCGAGTAACTTATCGGGAATCGAACGTAGGATTGCATAGAAAGGCAGGAAATACCACTCAGGCACAATATGAGGCGGCGTAACCAACGGATTAGCTTCTATATAATTATCCGGGTGACCCAACTTATTAGGCTCGAAAAATAAAAATGCAAAGAAGACTAAAAAGAAAACACCGATACCGAAAAAGTCTTTTACCGTATAATAAGGATGAAAAGGAATAGTATCTTTTTTAGACTTAACTTCTACGCCCGTCGGGTTATTGGAGCCGTGAATGTGAAGAGCTACAATATGGATTATAATTACTCCGACAATTACAAAGGGCAATAAAAAGTGCAGGGCAAAAAACCTGTTTAATGTGGGATTATCAACCGAGAAACCGCCCCATAGCCACACAACTATGCTTTCGCCGATAAAAGGAATCGCCGAGAATAAGCTGGTGATTACTTTCGCCCCCCAAAAGCTCATCTGCCCCCAGGGTAATACGTATCCCATAAACGCGGTTGCCATCATAAGCAGGAAGATTAAAATCCCAAAGAACCAAACCATTTCCCGTGGTGCTTTATATGAACCGTAAAATAAGCTTCTGGCAATGTGGAGATAAACTACGATAAAAAACATTGAAGCCCCTACCGCATGCATATAACGAATTAACCACCCGTAGTTAACATCACGCATAATATGCTCAACACTATCAAAAGCCATTTTTACATGCGGGGTATATTGCATAGCTAAAAATAAGCCGGTTAGAATTTGTATCACAAGCGCAAGGCCTGCAAGCGAACCGAAGTTCCATGCGTAGTTTAAATTTTTAGGTGTTTGGTATTCGGCATTATGTTTCATAAATGAGAAAACCGGCAAGCGGTATTCAACCCAATCAAACACATTTTGAGCTATAGATTTTTTATCTTTAACTTTCATTTTTATAATTATCCTATTTTTATAGTAGTATCGCTAACAAATTCATATGGAGGAATAGCAAGATTAGTTGGGGCAGGGCCTCTTCTTATTCTGCCCGAAGTATCATATTCCGAGCCGTGACAAGGACAAAACCATCCTTGATAATCTCCTTTATACCCAAGCGGAACGCACCCTAAATGAGTACATACTCCGATTGTAACCAGCCATTTCTCATAACCTTTCTTTACGCGCTCGGAATCTTCCTGCGGATCCTTTAAATCCGAGATCGGCACGATTTTAGCTTCGTCGATTTCTTTTTGACTCCTATGTCTTACAAATACCGGTTGCCCGCGCCACATGACGGTAACACTCTCACCTTCATTAATTTTCGATATATCAACCTCCGTGCTACCTACTGCAAGCACTGCTTTATCCGGCGCTAAAGATTTTACGAAAGGAATTGCCGCTGCTGCTGCACCTGCGCATGCTACCGCTGATGCAGTGAGGACGATAAAGTCTCTCCTTGTGGTTCCGTCTTCGTTGGTTTCTTCCGAATCATGGGAGTATATGTTATTTTCTTTATTCTCAGTCATTTTCTTAATTAAAAATTAATAAACTGAAGTATAAGGAATGCACGATTTCTGTCAATTAGCTTATAAAAAAAATATTATTTGGCAAGATAATATTCTTTGTACCAATCAACGAATAAAGGTATCCCCGTATATATATCAGTTGCCGGTATAAAGCCTAAATCCTGCTTAGCCTCACTTATATCGGCAAACGTTTCTTCGACATCCCCCGGTTGCATAGGTTGGTAATTGATGATTGCTTTCTTTCCGACGCATTCTTCAATGACTCTGATAAATTCTTTTAAATCTTCAGCTTTGCTGTTACCTAAGTTATATACTTTATGCCCGATAAAACTTGATTTAAGTGCTCCCATAACCCCGTAAACAACATCGTTTATGTATGTAAAATCTCTTTTCATGTTTCCCATGTTGTAAACATCAATGGGCTTTTCTTCAAAAATGTTCTTGGTAAACTTGAATGGAGCCATATCAGGACGGCCGTAAGGACCGTATACGGTAAAGAATCTTAAACCGATAGAATTGATTCCGTAAAGGTGAGCATAAGTATAACTCATTAGTTCGTTAGCTTTTTTGGTTGCTGCATATAATGATATCGGCTCATCCGTTCTATCATGAGTAGAGAAGGGAAGTTTCTTATTATTTCCGTAAACTGAGCTCGAGCTTGCATAAACTAATTTATTAAAATTTTTTATATTGCGACAAAGCTCAAGAATATTTAAGTGCCCTTGCACGTTACTTCTCTCATACTCAAAAGGGTTCTCAATCGAATATCTTACACCGGGCTGAGCCGCTAAATGAATAATATCCTTAAATTCATGTTTTTTAGCTAATTTGGTTAAGAAGTTGTAATTGCAGATGTCTTCTTCGTAAAACTTAAAATTCTTATGTTGTTTCAATAGTTTAGTCCTGCTTTCCTTAAGCTGCTTGGAATAATATTTATTCATATTATCAATCCCGACCACTGAAAAACCTTGCTCAAGAAGATATTTAGCAACATGAAACCCGATGAAACCGGAGCACCCGGTAACTAATATTTTAGATTGGTCGATAACATCTTCTATAACATTATCCAATTTAGCAGTTATATCTATTGCACCGACAAGCGGAATTGCTCCTACTCCGGCAGCAGTGCCTGAGAAAGAAGATTTTAGCGTAGAGTTTTCAGATATAGAGGAATTTTTACTCTTTAAAAATTTTGTTATACTATCCATTTAGTTAGCAACATTTTTTATGATGAAAATAAAGGATATAAGCTTTATGTCAATTGTGAAGTAGTAAGAATTTGAAGGAAGGAAGTCATATGGTTAAAAGGAAAGTAATTTTTTTAATATAGTGTTCCTGAGTACATATATTGTTGCAGGTAGGGTGTTTATTAGTTAGGATTAAATAATTATGTATTTTGTAGACTAGTTAGATGTTGGGACTCCTTAAATTAAACTTCAGCAAGTTTATAATAATATTAACAGCAGTTTTATTGCCTCATATAGCTTTAGGATGCTCAACGTATGATTATCTTACTAAAGAATTTGAGCTGTATTTAGAGAATAATTATCAGGGAATTGCGAAGAGATTATATGATAATGCGGTAGAAAGCACTGCAAAGCTGAATGAAGAATGCTTAGACAAATATTCTATCGCTTTAGGAGATATCGGCATTTTTGAGCATGTTGTATTTAATCAAAATAAGCTTCATCCGGTTAAGGGTAGTTGGATGCATAGGTATAGAGTCAAGAGGTGTGGTTTTGATAGGGTATATAATCTATATTATTTTGCAAACGGGGGTGATTTACCAAAGGTGTTTGCAGGTATTATGGGAGAAACCAATGCTTCTCTTCAATTAACCAATGATACTTTACTTGCTGTGCATAGTATTAAAAGTAAATTGTTTCCATCTTGTAAAACCGAAGAAGAGGTAGAACAAACTTTTGTTGTATTTAATTCAAAAGTAATTTTGTTTAATAATGAGAAAACTAAGTGGAGTGAGGAGTGGGATATTAAAGCCTGTAGCCAGAGGGCTAAGGTAAAAATTAGTTTTCAGCTAGACGGTAAAGGCGGAGCATATTATACTCTCAATGAATCGGAAAGTATTAAGCATGAGTAGTCTAAACAAAAAGGGTAAAGCCTGAAACTTTACCCTCCTTATTGTGAACTTTAATTATATAAAACATTATATAAAGTTATTTATTCTCTTTATCTTCTTCTTTGTTCGTATAAGAAGAAGAATGAGCCATTTGCTCTTTACGCGCATTACCGCCTTTTTCGCCTATATCATGATAAAATTCACTTCCGTAAGTTTCTTTAGTAATATTACCGCCGATTTTACCACCTTCATGACCCATTGCCGCATAATTATCATGCATTTTTTTCTTTTCATCTGCACTTAAATTCTCTGAGCTTTTATTCTTATTATTTTCATTAACTGCCATAACAGCCTCCTTTAGTTGTATTTAACTCTTCAAAGCATATAGTTAATAAACCACAAATAGGCTACCGATGTAACATTAAATAAAATTAATTTTTAACTTACGCATAAAGTTATAATTTATAATTATAAATCACTTTCAAAGCAGCCGATACTTACAGGTATAGCTAAATTTAAAATTTAGAAATCCATAACCTGACATTTTGTGTTGATATATCAATCTTTAATAATTTCAGATGACATACTCTTTATAAAATTGATGAACATTGCTTACTTATGAATAAAGAAGAAATTTTTCCATAATGCAGTTAACAATAGTTCAGGCAATTTAATACAAATTTAGTTGTAAAATATGGCTGTCAAGTATACTTACCGTGAGTATGGAAGTTAGTTAGGAACAATTATGAATTATTATGATATTTTAAAAGTTGAATATAATGCGACAGAGGAAGTGATAAGAAAAGCTTATTATAAAGCAGCTCGTGAGTCACATCCTGATAAAAACCCGGAGGACAGGGAAGCTGCGGAAGAAAAATTTAAAAAAATTGCTGCTGCATACGAAGTTTTGAGTAACCGAGAATCGCGTGCAGAATATGATGCTTATTTGTTGCTCGAAAAAAATAGATCTAAACAAAAGGCATATCAAACAAGCGCACAGAAAGCAGACGACTACTCGCCGAGCGAAAACCAATGGCAAGATCCGGATATGGATAGAGAGCGTGCCGAGCAATTACTTAGAGACATAACTAAAATTATGGAGAGCTACATTGAAGAGCAAAAGCGCAGACATGAGTTAGGTAAGCAACTTGCTAATGCGGCAAAAGAAGGTAACTGGCAGCAGGTGAATAGCTTGTTTAAAGAAGGTGCTTTTTTAGATGAATTATCCGATGAGAACCTAGCTGCATTGCATTATGTAGTTGAAAATGGAGATTCAAAACGTATGCAAGCATTAATAAATAACGGAGCTAATATTGATGTTCAGGACGGGTATGGTAATACACCGTTGCATTATGCCGCCAGCAAGGGAGACATAGAGACTTGCAGCTATTTAATAAGTAACGGGGCTAATTTATATTTACAAAATTATAGGAATAAGAATACACCATTGCATTCCGCACTTAAAAACGGACATATTGATGTGGCTCTTTTTCTAGCCGAGTACCCTACTGAAGGAGGATTATTTATTTGGAAAACAAAAAGCCATGATTTACAAGATAAGGAAGGAAATACCCCTTTGCATATTGCTTTAGAAAATCAATACTATGACCTGGCAAATGAATTATTGCATCAAGGTGCAAAAGTTGATATTCAAAACAATAAAGGATTTAAGCAGAGTAGTTATCTTAGTATAGTAGGGTCTCATACGACAAAGATATTGTTGGAAAGAAGAATTAATGATTTAGCTAAAGAAAGTTCATCATGTATAACAATGTAAGTAATAATTATTAATTAGTGCATAAGCAACATCTTTATATAATATAATCCTCATGATTTGAGGTAAAAACATGATAATATATATTATGGAAAATATGGTTGTAGCTATATATAAATTACGGATTTGAAAAAAGAATAATAACAATAAAAAAGAAATCTTATACAACTTTCTGCTGACTTTAAAAAAAAGGGCAACTCTATTTTTTATTAAAGCTGCCCTAGCACAACCTTGTCAAGGATTTAAACTATAACATGAAACTTTCTATAATCACTATAAAATAAACCAATCCGGTATAAGAATTAAAGCATACTGATTGCTAAGGTAGCTGCTATTGCTGCCGAATCATAAGAAAAGTTCATTTCAGGAATTAAAGAAGTTTCTTCATATGCTGGTTCTGTACCGTTAACTAAAGTATTTAAAGATTCTGTAGCTGAAATGCTGTATTCCAAACCTTTACCTATTGTATAAGGGATGTAGCTGGAATAACCTGCAACAACTGATCCTAAGGTTAATAAGTGAGCAGGAAGTTGTATAATTTTATCAAAAGTATAAGAAATACTATCTTCATATTCACTTCTAAAGAGAAGCTGCATAGCTTCAGTTTCATTATTAGTAATTTCTACTAAATTATAATACTTTAAAAGTTGTTCATTTTCTAAATGATAAGAACGAGTCACGCAAGATGTATAGTATAAAAATGATGCTCCAGCAGGCTTATTCCATTGCGTTATTGATTCAAGAGAGTTCCAATATTCATCGGTTAAACTTGTAGGAGTTATACTACTGGAATATTGTGCTAATTTATTAGACAAAGTATCTAAAATATCAGAAGTTTTTAAGAAAGAGCTTGCTAAAAAATTAATTGCGTTGTTAATCATATTTGCATTCCGTTAATCTTAGTTATATATCTTATTATATACTATATTTATTACAAAAATATTATGAAAACTCTAATTTAACACAACTTTAACAAAAAACTTTGTTACTGGTAATCTTTTACTCTCCTTTAACAGTAAAAATGGTGTATAAATTTGTTGCAATAAGATAAATACCGGAAGCACCAACTAATGAGTAGATAATTCTGCTCATTAAAGTGAGTTCACCAAAAATAAATTTTACTAAGTCAAAATTAGCGGTGCCTATCAGCCCCCAATTAACTGCTCCTATAATTGTTAGTATAAAGGCCGCCAGTTCCATCCAATTATTTGTATCTCTCATAGTATTGCTCCTTTGTTTAATAAAATATCAAGTTATTATCTAACTATTATAATTAAATAAAAATCACTTTATTATTAATTTTTTGTTAAACATTGCTAATTTAATATTAAGGGTTAGGTAATATTATATAAAGTGAACTTGACTTTACTAAAAAGTAGATTATTTTTTGTGAAAATAATCTATAAATATTAAAAATGAAAAGTAAACTTATATGTGCGTCAATGCTCGCTTTAAGCATATCTTTAAGTGGTTGCGGTTTTAAATCAATTTCTCATGGTCGTGAAATTAGTGAGAAGGAAGCCTCTAATATTGAAATCGGTAAAACTTCAAGAGAAGATGTAATTATAATGTTTGGTGAGCCTTCTAAAATAACTGATGATGGTAAAGTATTTTTTTATGGATGGACCAGAGGTTCAAAAGTAGAAGTATTAGGCATGGGCGGTGGGTCATCTGAAGGTAAATCTTTGGTTGTAATTTTTAATAATAATGGAATAGTAAAAAATTATAGAATAACCAGGGGCATGGCAACTGGCCAACAAATTGATTAGTATGCTTAAAAATATATCAATCTCATTAATTGCTTTAGTTCTTATACAAGGATGCACTAATAATGCAAGCAGTGACCCTGCTCTGTTTGATAAGCTTCAAAAAAAATATGAAAGCATGAATTGCAATGAACTTAAAGCAGAAATATTATCTTTGGATTCAAAGTTAAATAGCGCTTATAAAGGTAGAGAACCAGGTATAGTGGATGCTGTTAATCCTATTTCTTATATCCCCGGTGTTCTTAGTGGTCAAAAAATGTTTAATGAGAATAAATCTAAGGAAATTAATGATAAACTAACAATTTTAAATACTATATATCAAAAGAAAAGGTGTGTAAGTACTATGGTTATTGAAAAATAGGAAAAATTGGGGTTTTTATTATTGGAGATTTATAACTCCTAATTTAGCTAAGCAAGAGAAATTAGCCCATGTTTTTTTTACAAGAATGCTGGTGTTAGTAGTTTTATATATAGTGTATTAAGTTGAATATCCTAAATACATGGAGCATAGTTGAACTACAAAAAATTAAACTAAGTTTGCGTATAATTGACTATGTCATTTATACAGCGCACGTGCCATAAATGGCGGGTAGGCGTGTGCTTCTTACCATTCTTATTATCTGATTTTTCAGTTGTAGGCTATATAGTCATATTAAACTTAATTTATTGTATTTGAATAAACACGTTAGATATTCAACTTAATTTACCATATCAATCACTATGAATATAATTAAAAACCGCGGAGTCATATGTAACGTTTTAAGCTTTGAATATGATAAATTAAAAACGTTGAACCAAGCTCATTCTGTTTCTATGGTTATTGTAAATGATAAAAAATAATATTTAAAAGCTGATGCTTTAGTGAATAAATTGCCCAATATCCTTTTAGGAATCAAAACTGCTGGTTGTGTGCCTGCCTTATTTTTAATTATAAAAATAAGATTATTGTTGCGTGTACATACCCTCAAAGTGGAAAAGTACATTTTTACCTCAGTAGAGCCGTGTATTCAACAAAAATCCTGTGAGGTGAACCTGAAAAACAGTTTTTTATTTATTCTAAAAATACAGAGCATTATATGCTATTAAATATTGAAATCTATTCTAACTCTGACACTTTATTTGGCTTTAGACGTGTAGCACATGAAAATAAAAAAAATGCAAAAATTGAATTCGGCAATCAACTCTCAGTAAATGATATGTTATAATTGAGTATTGAAAGTGCATTATACAAATAAATTTATTTACTCTTAAGCGGTATACCAAGCTCTTCTAATTTACGTTTAATATCACCTATTGATTCATTTGCCGCATCTATGCCCGCTTGATAAAGCTCCTCATTTTTGCTGCCGTCATCAAAAGTGCCGTAACCATCCATATTCGGATGTATCTCTATATCAGCCTTCTTGGCTTGCAGCCTTGAGAGCTCATAATAAAATATCCAAAATGCTCTGTAAGTTAAATCCAGCATATTACCTAATTCATCTTTCGGCGGCGGCGCACTGATATCAATGGCAATTATAATTTTAGGCCCATATTGCTTAGCAACTTTTACCGGTACAGGCGCTTTGACTCCGCCGTCAACTAAGGTTCTGCCGTAAATTCTTACCGGGGTAAATAAGGGCGGAATAGCTGATGAAGCATGCACAGCAGGAACAATAGGCCCTGTTCTTATAGCAAAGAGATTATTGGTGCCTATATCGGTCGTAACTGCTACAAAAGGAATTTTCAAAGATTCAATATTCTTTGTATTAAGATTTTTTGCTAAAAACTTTTGATAATGATAGCCTCTAATCGGTCCTTTCAGGGTAACAAGCATCTGCAAGGAATCACCGATTGAAGGATCCAATAATTCCTCTCTTTTAATCTTAATTAGTTTATTTTTGATTTCTTCAGCGTTAGGGTTATCGGCATATAAAGCTCCAACGGCACTACCTACACTACACCCGACAATTAAATCTATAGGAATGTTATTTTCTTCAAAAACTTTTAATACTCCAAGATGAGCAATCCCTTTAGATCCCCCTCCCCCTAAAACTAGTGCAATATTAACATTTTTTAGTGGCGGAGCATAAGGGGGCTCCTTAGGTGCTTGAACAAAAAGCTTTGTTTGCGTACAAGCTGAAGGAAGTAATAATAATAATAAAATAAAGCACTTAAAAAACTTCTTCATAAATAATTGTAAATATTCAACTCATCTTTCTATAGATATACAAGCAAACCAGCTAAGATTAAATAAATTTTTATAAGTTATTTATAGTGCATTAAGTTGGAATATATATAGTGAGACTGAAATATCTTATTAAATAAAGTTTATGTATGAAGGGCATAATCTTTTATACAAGCACGCGATATATAATGCGGCTAGAACAAGTTTCTTAAGATTTTAATATGTATTAAAAAACTTAACTTAGTATATCTATTTAACCTGCAATTAAAGACTTTAGCATCCAACAAATCTTTTGATGGAATCCCAGCCTTTGAGTAAGCATATCATTTGTAGTATAATCCTGCTCATCTTCGCAAACTTTTATCAATTTTTCAATATTAATACACATGGTTTTATGATCATTTAAGAGGTCTTCTACCATTTTTCTCCACGGATACTCCGAATTTGGGTTTTTTGTACTACTAAGTGCACTGAATTCACTAAAAGTTCCCGGAGCTTTATCTCCTAACATTCTGATTTTTTCCGCAGTTTCATCGACCATTTCTGCTAACTGCTCATATTGCTCTTCAAGCATTTTATGTAAAGAGTTAAAATGCTCACCAACGACGTTCCAATGATAGTTTTGAGTTTTTAAATAAAGTGAATAAGTATCAGCTAGAATAACTTTCAATTGGTTAATAACCTTAGTCATAGTTAACTCCCCTTTTAACTACTATTACCTCTTATATTTAAGTCTAGCTCTTAAGCAATAAAAAGACTACTATTTTTTATTTAGCGCACTAAAAAGAGATTCAATTTTAGCTGCCTTTTCTTGCGTTTCATCAAGTGCAAACCTGAGCTCGGGAGAAAATCTTAATTTTAATTTTCCTGACATTGCTTTACGAATTTCAGGAGCAGCTTCTTTTAAAAATTTTAAAACTAACGTCTTATCTTCAAAGTTGGAAATAAGTATAAAAGCGGTAGCATGTTTTAAGTCAGGGCTAATCCTTACTTCCGTAATAGTAATCATAACACTTTCTAATAGTGGGTGATAATATTCACCCTTTATAAAATATTCGGATAATGCGCTCCTTATTTCTTGGCCGATTTGTAATTGCCTGCTCGACGGAGGTTTAGAATAAATTTTTGTCATTATAAAGTTCTTGCCTCTTCAATAAGCTCATAAGCTTCAACTTTGTCACCCGGCTTAATATCTTCATAGTTTTCAAACGTGATACCGCACTCAAAGCCTGTTCTAACTTCTTTAACATCATCTTTAAAGCGTTTTAAGGCTTTAAGTTTACCGTCAAAAATTACTACGTTATCACGAATGAGCCTTGCATTAGCCTGCTTTTTAATCGTACCTTCCGTTACATAGCATCCGGCTACTTTGCCGAATTTGCTTAAATCGAATACTTCTTTAATATCAACATACCCTAGAATATGCTCTTTAATAGTCGGTGAAAGCATACCAGACATAGCTGCTTTAACATCATCAACCAGATTATAAATAACCGAGTAATATCTAATTTCCACCCCGTATTTTCTGGCAAGATCACGAGCAAGACTATTAGCTCTTACGTTAAACCCGACGATAAATGCTTCGGATGCATTAGCAAGAGTAATGTCAGATTCCGTAATTCCACCAACACCCATATGCAGCATTTTAACTTGAATTTCTTCAGTAGAAAGCTTCATTAAACTATTAGAAATAGCTTCGACGGAACCCTGTACATCCGCTTTAATAATAATATTAAATTCTTTAAAGTGGGAGTTCTTAGCTCTTAAGAATAACTGCTCTAAAGAAGTTTTTCTGGAACTTATTAAGGCTCTTTCTTTTTCTTTATTGATTCTAAACTCAGCAATTTCTTTCGATAATTTTTCATTAGCCGTTATGATAAATTCATCCCCGGCAATCGGAGCTTCATTTAATCCGAGAACTTCTACAGGTGCTGAAGGCCCTGCTTCAGTAGTTCTCTGCCTTTTATCATTATTTAGAGCTTTAACTTTACCATATGCTGTTCCGGCAACAATAAAATCACCGTTTCTTAGTGTTCCGTTTTGAACTAAAAGAGTTGTTGCAACCCCTCGCCCTTTATCTACTTGAGCTTCAATTACTACTCCTTTGGCAAGCCTATTAGGATTAGCTTTTAAGTCCATCACCTCAGCTTGTAGCAATATTGACTCTTCAAGTTTATCAAGGTTAATCCTTTTTTTAGCAGAAACTTCAACAACAATGGTATCACCGCCCATATCTTCAGGAACAAGTCCATGGATTAAGAGTTCATTTTTAACTCTATTAGCATCTGCATCCGGTTTATCAATTTTGTTAATTGCAACAATTATAGGAACTTCAGCTGCTTTTGCATGGTTAATTGCTTCAACTGTCTGCTGCATTATCCCGTCATCAGCCGCAACAACCAGAACTACTATGTCAGTCGCTTTAGCACCCCTGGAACGCATTGCGGTAAATGCTTCATGCCCTGGAGTATCTAAGAAAGTTATATAATGACCGCTTTCAAGTTTAACTTGATATGCCCCGATATGTTGAGTAATACCCCCTGCTTCGCCGCCGACTACATCGGTAGATCTTAGAGCATCAAGCAATGAGGTTTTACCGTGATCAACGTGCCCCATTACCGTAACAACTGGTGGTCTGGTTTTTAAGCTTTCAGGAGAATCTTCAATTTCACTAAGCAATGATTTTTCAATATCTTCAGCAGTTACTCTTTTAACTTTATGACCGAATTCTGTGGCAATAAGTTCAGCAGTATCCGCATCAATTGATTGATTTAGGGTAACCATCATTCCCATTTTCATTAATGCTTTTATAACATCTGCAGCTTTTTCCGACATACGGTTTGCAAGCTCTTGAACACTGATTACATCAGGTAAAATAACTTCACGGAAAACTTTTTCCTTATCTTTCGGAGTATCAAAATTTCGCTTAAATTTATCTTTAGATCTTTTAAACGGTGAGGAACTTTTGTTTCTTCTGAAAGTTCCGTCTTCCTGATCCATCATCATAACTTGCGCAACAGAGAGTTTTTTATTAACTCTCTTATCCGGCTCTGCTTTTTTAACCGGAGCAGTGAATTTTTCTTCTTCCTCAATTTCAGCTTTGGTTTTCTTCTTAGCGATTATAACCCCGGGCTTAATATTAGTGTCCGTAGGTTTGGTCTCTTTATCCGCTACACCGACAATATCTTTTTTAACTTCGGTTTCAGGTTGTTTTTCTTCTTTAGGTTTTAAACTTGCACCAATGGTATTTAAATTTTTAACTTTACCTTTAGTAAGAAGTATAGCCTTTAGCTCATTACTTCTTTTCTTAGCTTCTTCTTCATGCCTCTGTTTTTCTTGTGCAATTCTTTTTTGCTCTTCAGGGCTTATGTTTTCTTCTACTTTTTCCACTACCGGTTCAGGTTTAGGTTCTACAACTACTACTTTTTCTTCTTCTTTCTCTTTCCGGGCTTTATTGCTGCGGCCTCTTCAGCCTTCTTTTTAGCTTTACTGATAAGCTCTTGTTGCTCTAAGCGTTATTTTTCTTCTTCTTTAAGCCTTTCTTGTTCTATTTTTTTATCTATTTCAGCTTTGCGTAAAACTTCAACTCTTCTTTCTCTTTCTTCTAAAGTTAGCCCGTCCAGCTCATCGATTCCGTAGTTACTGACTTTTTGTTTAGGAGAAGCCTTAGTTGAACCTCTTGCTTTAGTAACAACTACAACAGTACCTTTTGAATGAGTAACCGGTTGCTGAGCAGGCCTGTTTTTTATCTGTACCCCCCCGGATACACCAAGCTTACCTCCGGCATTACTAAGACCCAAAGTACCTGACTTTAGTGTTAAAGTTTTTTTGCCTGTAGATTGGTCTTTATTATCACTCATTAAATACTACCTCGCCGAGAATTTATTTTTGAGCTGCCTCAGGTTCGAAATACGCAACCTTTCTTGCAGCCATAATTATATTGTCAATTTCTTTATTGCTAAGCCCGCTTTTCGGACATAGCTCTACCAACTCATCATGAGATAAGTCCGCTAAATCATTTAATTTTTTAATATTGCTCTTATATAATTTTATAGCAAAATCATTAGTTATACCTTCCAGCTTTAGAATTTCAGGATCAACTTTACTTAGCTCTTCCGCCTGTGGAGTAATTAATTGCGAAGCATCCTCATGAACTAAAGCATATTGCCCGGCTCTGGAAATCAACTCTTCGGCAATACCTTCATCAAGTCCTTCAATATTAGCTAAATCTTTAATTTCCGCATCAGCAATGTCTTGAATCGAGGAAAATCCTTCTGACGCAAGAAGTTGCGCTAAAATTTCTTCCAAATCAAGAGCAGCCATAAATTTAGCAGTAATTGCATTAAATTCTTCGGTTCTTCTCTTGGATTCTAAATCTTCAGTAATTACATCCAAGTTCCAGCCCACTATCTGGGAAGCAAGCCTTACGTTCTGCCCACGCTTACCGATTGCAATACTTAATTGCTCATCAGGAACGACAGCCTCAATTCTTTTCTTATCCTCATCAATAATAACTTTAGTGACTCCGGCCGGAGCAAGCGCATTAACGACTAGTGTCGCATAATCCGAACTCCAAGGAATAATATCAATCTTCTCGCCGCCCAGCTCGGATATTACCGCTTGAACTCTTGAACCTCTGACGCCTACGCATGAACCAACGGCATCTATTGAGGAATCCGAGGAATACACTGCTATCTTAGATCTTAAGCCCGGGTCTCTCGCCACTGCTTTAATCTCAATAATTCTATCATAAATTTCAGGAACTTCTTGAGTAAATAATTTAGAAAGGAAATCGTTATGAGTTCTTGTAAGAACAATTTGCGGTCCTTTGCTATCTTTATTAACTTCAAGCACTAATGCCCTAATTCTATCACCTTGCTTCACTTTATCATTTTTAAGCAGATTTTCTTTTTTAATTAAAGCTTCTGCCGAACCGATTTTGATTAAAATATTTCCGTATTCTACTTTTTCAATTACTCCACTTATAATCTCGCCGACTCTGTTTTTAAACTCATCATATTGTTTATTCTTCTCAATTTCTCTAACTTTATTGGTAATTACCTGCTTGGCGGATTGGGCAGCAACTCTTCCTAGGTCAATAGGAGGAAGCGGTTCTGAGATTATATCGCCGACTTCGGCATCTTCACTTTTATTTTTTGCATCAGAGAGCGCAATTTTGTTTAAGCTTCTAATATATTCATCAACTTCATCACCCAATTCATCTTCAACGTTGTCAACGACCAACATTTCTCTATAAAGCCTAATCTCACCGGTTTTACGATCAATTTCAGCACGAACGGAATGTTCATGACCATACTTTCTTCTTGCTGCAATTCTCACAGCTTCTTCTAATGCTTCAAGAATTAAATCTCTATGTATGGATTTTTCTCTTGCAACAGCATCTGCGATTTGTAAGATTTCAGTACTTCCAAAACTTCTCTCGCTCATCTTAGCTTAAAACCTCGTTTATTTCGTGTTAGAGTTTATATTAGAATCAAAATATTGCAAGAAAGCTTCTTCAATATTATTAAAATTTAAATTTATTATTTCATTTGCATCTTTCGGCAAAATTACAATATTTTCTTCGTTGACTTCATTAATTTTACCGACAAATCTTCTTCTTCCGTCTACTGCTTCGAATATAGTTAACTTAATTATATTGCCTATATTATTTTCAAAATCCTTTAAACGAGTTAACGGTCTATTTAAACCGGGAGAGCTAACTTCTAGGGTATATCTTTCATCGATTATATCCTCAACATCAAGCAGTGCGGATATATGTCTGCTAACTTGTTCACAATCTTCAATAGCAATATTCTCATTATCCATTCTATCAATCATGATTTGCAAGGTCTTGCTTCTCCCTGCTTGGAGATTTTTAATTCTGACTATATCAAAGCCTAAAGCCCTAACTGATTCATTAATAATCTCAAAAATCTTACTTTCCGCCTGTGTTTGGTAAATTGCCATGTCTTTTAAAAATTAATTAAAACAAAAGGCGGGAAAACCCCACCTTTTGTGGTATATAAACACTAAATCAGAGCGATTGTCAAGAATTGTTATCATCAATGAAATTATAATAACTCTGCTAATTTTTGCCTAATGTAATCTTCTCCAATATGAGAGCTAAAAGCCACGAAATTCGGGCATCTTAAAGAATTTTTATTGTAAGTTAGTATATTACCCTTTCTATCGAAAATTAAACCTCCTGCGCAAGTCAAAATAGCATGCCCGGCGGCTATGTCCCAAGTGTTTATGCGTGAAAAATTTGAATACATATCATATATTCCTTCTGCGACTAAACAAAACTTAAAAGAGCTTGAAACCTGTTCTGACGATGTAACATTCAGAGAAGCGATAAAATTCAAAGCATCTTCACCTAAGTGCCTGGTCGGAACTACAATATTTAGAGCTTTATCGTTTTTTATATTTTGGTTAACTTTTATTTGAGTAGTAATGCCGTTGTATTCCTTATAAGCTTTTTTATCAGCGCTTGTATAATATAGGGCTTGTTTTAAGGGTTGGTAAATAATACCAAATTCAGAGGTTTTATTTTTAATTAAAGCGATATTGATTGTAAAGTCGCCCTTTTTTCTAATAAAAGATTTTGTGCCGTCAATAGGGTCAATTAACCAGTAAGTATCGTTTTCTTTTAATATATCCATATTATGTTCCTGATCCGCTTCTTCGGAAATAATCGGTATATGAGGAAACATTTGCTTAAGTTGAGCAGTGATTAAATCGCTTAATTCCTGATCTGCAATTGTTACAGGAGATTTATCGGGCTTATACTGCACATTGATATTGGAAAAATCATAATATCTCCTCGCCTGCTCTCCGGCCTCTTTAACTAAAATAATAAGCTTTTCTATTTGATTTTGTTTAAGCAGCATTTTTCAGTTTCATATCTAATAGTTTTGTTACTTCTTTAATAATTTTAGAAGCATTAAGCCCCGCTTCTTCATACATAACATCCACATTATTATGATCGATAAATCGATCAGGTAAGAACATTGCTCTGAATTTCAGATTATTGGAATCAAGTAGACCTTCCTGTGATAAAAATTGCATTACATGGGAACCGAACCCACCTATCGCTCCTTCCTCCAGTGTAATCAGCACCTCATGATTTTCGGCAAGATTTAAGATTAGCTGCTCATCAATAGGTTTAGCAAATCTTGCATCAGCTACAGTAATTTTAATATTAAATTGTTTTTCAATTTCGTGAGCAGCTTTTAAAGCTTCCTCAAGCCTGGTACCAAGCGAAAGGACGGCTACTCTCTTGCCTTCTCTTACCACTCTACCCTTACCGATGGTAAACGGCTCAATCTTGGCCGGTATCTCTGCAAATGCGGCTTCTCCCCTTGGAAACCTGAAAGCTGACGGCCTATCATTAATCATATAGCAAGTTTGTATGGCGCGCATTAATTCAAGCTCATCGCTTGGTGCTATAACTACAAAGTTCGGTAACATTGCCAGATATGCTATATCAAACGAACCTGCATGCGTAGAGCCGTCTGATCCCACTAAGCCAGCTCGATCAATTGCAAATCTTACCGGTATCGATTGAATAGCAACGTCATGTACTACTTGATCAAATGCTCTTTGCAAAAATGTTGAATAAATAGCAACAAATGGCTTAACCTTATCAAGTGCTAAACCTGCTGCAAAAGTTACCGCATGTTGCTCTGCAATCCCGACATCAAACATTCTATCCGGGAATCGTTCTGCAAATATATTTAGTCCCGTACCTGAAGGCATTGCCGCCGTGATACCGACCACACTTTCATCATATTCGGCAATTTTAGTTAAACTTTCGGCAAACACTTTAGTATAGGTAGGCCTGATACTTTTTGACTTGATCTGAATTTTAGTATCTAAATCAAACTTGGATACCGCATGGAATCCTTCCAAGCACTCTTCCGGTGAACCGAACCCCTTCCCTTTTTTAGTTATAACATGAAGAAGTATTGGGCTTGAAATCCCTTCCGCTTCTTTTATATTTTCCAAAATAGGAACCAGTTGATCAAGGTCATGCCCGTCAACCGGGCCTACATAGTGAAACCCCATTTCTTCAAAGAAGTTTCCGCCTGTAGTAAAATCCTTAGCATATTTTTTAGCTTTCTTAGCAAAATTTTCTATAGGGGAAGGCATATGGTTTAAAAAGTTTTTCGCTAGGCTTCTTACGCTTAAATAAGGCTTCGATGACATAAGCCTGCATAAATATTGGCTCATTGCGCCGACTGCAGGTGCAATTGACATTTTATTGTCATTTAATATCACAACCATTTTTTTCTTTAGGTGCCCTGCATTATTCATCGCTTCATAAGCCATTCCTGCACTAATTGAACCATCTCCGATTACCGCAATCACATCATGGTCGCTTTCATTTATATCTCTTGCAATAGCAAGGCCTAAAGCAGCCGAGATAGAAGTGGAGCTATGCCCTGCCCCGAATACGTCATATTCACTTTCAGAGCGTTTTAAAAACCCTGAAATACCTCCGGGTTGTCTTATGGTATGTAATTTATCTTTCCTGCCGGTTAATACTTTATGCGGATATGCCTGATGCCCGATATCCCAGACCAGCAAATCTTTCGGAGTATTAAAAACATAATGTAGCGCAACCGTAAGTTCGGCGACTCCTAAACCGGCGCCCAAGTGTCCGCCCGTTTTAGATATGGTAGATATGATTTCTTCTCTTAACTCTTCAGAGAGCTGTTTTAATTCTTCAATATTTAAGTTTTTTAAATCGGAAGGGTAGTTAACACTATCTAAGATTTTATATGGATGTTGTTTGACCATGCCGGAACTTCATATTTTTGTTCCCAAGTATAATGAAAAAGATTAATTTTATCAAAGAAATAAACAAATAGATGGAATATTTTTTTGCTTGTTTTATATAGGGTATATATAAAGTAGGCATTATCAGTTAAACCAGAGAGAAGATTTATGGAATATAAATTAATTGTGCAGGACTCTGAAAATTCTGAAATTACAGAAATACTTAAGCAAGGAGTTAGATCTTATAGCTCTGCCTATTTTAACGGAGTGGTGGGGGGAGATAGCTTTGTTATATACGCTCAAAATAAGGTAGGGAAAGTGATCGGAGGTATCTCGGGGAATTTGGGAAGGTATGCAAAAGTTGCGTGGGCGTGGGTTGATGAAGAACATCGAAGTCAAAAGCTCGGGACAAAACTTTTTAACGAACTGGATAAGTTTGCAAAGTTAAAGGGTTCGAAGTATATTCTACTTGATACTTTTGATTTTCAGGCACGGCCTTTTTATGAGAAAATAGGTTATGAATGCATTGGTACAGTAAAGCGGTTGGTAGAGGGCTATGATTGCCACTTTATGAGAAAAGAGTTATGAATTTTTAGGGGGAATGGACTTATGAAAAATCACTTGTTTTGTTTTGGGCTTGGTTATACTGCTCTTGAAGTTATAAGAGAGCTAAATTCATTAGAACCTGAAAGTTGGAAATATTCGGGCACAAAACGCAATCCGGCCAACGTTCCCGATAAGCCGATAATTGAAATAATTGATTTTGATGATCTTATCATTATACCCAAATCAGTTACTCATATACTTCTTTCCATACCGCCTAAAGAAGATGGTGATATAATATACAACCGATTTTTACATCAAATTAAAAAGTTACCTAACCTGAAATGGATAGGTTACTTTTCAACAACCGGAGTTTACGGGGATTATCAAGGTGAATGGGTAGATGAACAGAGTTTAACAAAAACTGAGAACTTCCGATCGCTTTTAAGGCTTAAAGCTGAATCACAATGGCAAAGTCTTACCGAATTAGCAGCTGTCAATATATTTAGGCTTTCCGCAATTTACGGAGTTAATAGAAGCGAGTTTGAAAAGATTTTATCAGGTAGAGCTCAAGTTATTATTAAACCTAATCAATTTTTTTCCAGAATTCATGTGAATGATATTGCTCAAATTGTGGCAAAAGCAATTACTTTCTCAGCTACAAAGGAAATTTATAACTTATCCGATGATTATCCGTGCGCGCAGAATGAAGTTACCGAATATGCTTATAAGCTTTTAAACTTAACTCCTCCAAAACCGATTGCTTTTAAGGAAGCTGAGTTATCGGAAATAGCACAATCATTTTATCTGGAAAGTAAGCGTGTAAGCAATAATAAAGTTAAACAAGGTTTAGGTATTAATTTAAGATACCCTACTTTTAAAGAAGGGTTACAAGCTATATTCAAAGAGATTCATGAAAGCTAAATTTTATTATATTTTAATAGTTATTGTAATAACTATTTCTCGGTTTGTATCTTTAGCATTTGGCGCTCAAGAGAAAAATATTGTTTATATATATCAAGATGAAGGTGTTAGCGACGAATCATTATTACATACCATCTCTACCTTAAAAACTATTTTACCTTCAAGCTATATTGTAAATAAAATCAATGCAAAGGAAGTAAAATTTGGCCAATGGGCTAAAAATGCAGCGTTATTCGTAATGCCGGGTGGAGCTGACCTACCTTATGTTAAAAAATTAAACGGTAAGGGTAATAGAAATATTAAAAATTATGTTAGCAACGGAGGTTCATATTTAGGTATTTGTGCCGGTGCTTATTATGCTTCAGCCTATGTAGAATTTGATCAAGGAGGTGAATTGGAAGTAGTAGGATATCGAGAACTTGCATTTTTCCCGGGCAAATCAATAGGATCTGTTTTAGCTAAGTACAGCTACAAAAATAACAGCGGTTCCCGAGCCTCTAAACTACATATTACCTTAGATAATGTTAAAGAAACAGTTACTTACTACAACGGAGGCGGATACTTCGCCGATGTAAACAAGTATCCTAATGTTACAGCCATCGGATATTATGAAAATAATTTGCCCTCGATAATATATATTACTTATGAGAAAGGAAACATTGTATTATCAGGCGCACACTTTGAATATACTCCCTCTTTATTGGATGCAAATGATCCATATTTAAAAGATATTTTGCCGGCTTTAGAGTATCATAACACCTCACGCAGCCTTCTAACAATAGAAATACTTAAAAAGCTTGGTATAAATTATGATTAAAATTATGCCAGAAATACTTCGCATATACTTTATTGTTACCTTATAAGCATGATATAGCTAATAACCTATTAGCCTTTAGCATAAAATCCTCTAATAATTTTAAGGTTATGGATAATATAATATCACAAAGTGTTGTATATAGCCCAGCGCAACAAAGTATTATAAAAATGCATAAATCTACTTTTATGATTAATCAATTAATTCTACCCAAACTTAAGTATAAACTCAGTATACTTACCCAACTCTGATCTACACTCTAAAGCTCCCCCCATTTCTTCCATTACCATTTTACAAAAGGATAGACCTATACCGGTGCCTTTGCTACTCTTAGTGTAAAACCTTTCAAAAATGTGCGGGAGGTCTTCCTTACTAATCCCTTTTCCATAATCTTTAAAATATAACTTATGACCTTCTGACCAAATATCTATTTCTACATTACTGCCGCCATGCTTTAATGCATTGCTGAATAAATTATATAATACATGTTTTATATAATGCTTTGATCCGTAAAATATAATATCATTTTCAATATTTATATTCACTTTTCCTAAAGATTCAGTTGAAACCATAAAATCCTTTATAGTTTCTTCTAAGCATTCTTTTATTGAATATTCATCTTTATCTTGAGCAATTACCATAGCTTTTAAGGAAGTTAACAATCTATCTACCGTGCTTATTCCCTCTATACTTGCTTTCTTCAATAATATACAAGTTTCCTGCAAAGTTTTTAAAGTATTATCTTTTTCAGCTATGCTTGATATAGCCTGTTTTTTATCAATTACTTTTTGAGCAAGAAGTGAGATATATTGAGCTCCCATATTGATTGTTGCAAGCGGAGTCTTAACCTCATGAGCAATTGCACCTCCGAATAATTGCATAGCCTCAAGTCTTTCTTCGGAGTTAAGTTCCTTCGGGCGCGCAAACAAAATACCGATTAAACTTGCAAACAGATAAACATATATAGATAAATATATAGTTTCAAAATCAGCCGGGAGAATAGCATCACCAATAACCAATTCATAAAATAAAAATCCGAAAAGCATACCGACCAGTGAGATCAAAATAAAACTTAACCAATCTACAAGCATTGTAAGCAGCATTATTGATAAAGTTAAATTAATTAACCACTCATAGTGCGCTTCTAATATAATTAGCATTACGGTTGTAACAAACGGCAAACAATACATGAGTGTAAAATGCCAATATAAGGGAAAGTAATGTTTTAACTTTTCAGGCCAATAATCTTTCATCAATAAACCAACGCACAGCATTCCTGCAAATATCCTTAATCCAAGCATAATTAGGTAATGCGTAGGCTCCTGATATGTCCACATAAAGTAAGGCACCACATAGTTAATACAACAAAATATCCCGAACATTAGATAGTTAGCCCCATATCTTTTAACTTTATCGTTAGAGTATTGATATATATTTTTCGGGGTAGGTAAGTATTTACTAATTATTTTAATTAACGGAATATTGTTAAATTTAATATTTTTCTTTTTATTGGGCACTTTAGGATCAACAAAAGCAATACAACGGTTTTGTATAATATGCGTTGAAATAAAGCCGATAAATCCCAAAAGAGCAATAATGATCGGGATCGAAAAATTTGGAATACCAACTATCTCAGCGGCAAGAAATGATATTATAGAAACTAAGTTACATACCCAAAATGATTCTTTACTTACTTTAAACTTAAGTAAGCCGAAAAGCAAAGGGATCCCTATTGAGGATACCAGCAATAAACTGGTAATTACAAGTAAACTTACAATATTATAATTTTGTAAAGATATAAATATCCCTAACGCGCCGGTAATTAAAGTTGATACCTTCATTAAATTCAATTTTCCGATTTCCGTATTAAAACATTTTTCAGGAAAAACATTGTGTGCTATCAGTATGCCTGCTGAGTTAAGGGAAGAATCTGCAGTCGACATAATAACTGCAATCATTCCTGAAATTGCAACTCCTTTCATAAACGGAGGCAATAAATTATCTATAATGGTTGGGATTACAGTTTTCGGCTCAATATTTGGAAATAATTTTAGCGCGGAAAAAGCCATGCATACTACTATAAATATTAAAGCAAAAGAAAGGAAAGAGTATATATATGTTATCCTACTTAGTTGATTATGGTTTTGCGCCATTAAATATCTTTGAATTAAATGCGGCTGAAAAATTATAAGCGGGATAACCATAAAAAGAAATAATGCAATATACTCATCAAATTTCGGGTGAGAAAGAATATGAAAATGATAGGTAAGATCTGGGTTAGAAAAAACTTTAGCTAGCCCTCCTACTTCAGTTATCGCAACGCTTGCAACTAACGGGATAACGACTATTAGTATGGCAAACTGCAACACATCAGTCATAGTAACCGATTTTATCCCCCCGAACGTAGAGTAGCAGACTATTAAACTGCAAGCTATATAAATTGCAGTTGAATAGTTAATACTTAAAAAAGAAGCCATTAAAGAGCCTAAAGCAGTAAACTGCACTCCAAGTACTCCTAAGCAAACGGCATATCCGACAAGACCTGAAAACACCTCTGCTTTTACTCCGTAAAAATATTTAATTATATCCGAAACCGAAATCATACCATCAAAACGATTATCAAATTTAGGCGCTATATACTTAGCAGCTAGAAATATCGCAATCGGAATAGCAAGGCTTGGGATAAGATATACCAAGCCGTCTTGAAAGAATTGGGCAGTGTCACCGGTTGTAGTTCCTCCCCCAATCATGGTTGCAAGCAGAGTAAGTGCAAGGACGGGAGTACTATATGACTTATTAGCTATTGCATAATCTTTTATATTCTTAATATCTCTGCCGGCAATAATCCCTACTATTAAGGTGATTGTTAAAAAAGCTAATACTATAGCTTTATCCGGATCAAAAAATTTAATAATACTTTCCATTACCATGTACTCTGAATAATTTAATCAATTGATCATGTTATAGGTGTAAATTAATCGGAGAATTACCTATATCTCAATAACCCTTACCAAAATTTTACAAATACATAACCATATGTTAAAAATTATGCAACATTCTTATAATTTAATTATATTTAGTATTTTTTAAGTAAAAGAATAAGGTATTGAAACTTAATATAATAAGTACAAAATATATTATTGTGTAAAAGATAAGCTTATTCTTTTCCTAACACGTGCCTTTCAATGCTTTCAATCATACTGCCGGCAATATCCTCACCACTAACGCTTTCAATACCTTCTAAGCCGGGAGAAGAGTTAACTTCCAGAACTTTTGGCCCGGTATCAGATCTGATTATATCTACTCCCGCTACTTTAAGCCCTAATATTTTTGCAGCAGAGATTGCCATTTTCTTTTCTTCAGGAGTAAGTTTGACGGGTGCAGCTACTCCGCCCAAATGTAAATTCGCCCTGAATTCATCATCAGCTGCTACTCTCTGCATTGCACCGACTACCTTGCCGTCAATAACGAAGCAACGGATATCTTTTCCTTTTGCTTCCTTGATATATTCCTGAACCAAAATATTTACTTTTAAACTCTTAAAAGCATTGATAACGCTTTCAGCAGCTTTATTGGTTTCTGCAAGCACAACACCTACTCCTTGGGTTCCCTCTAATAATTTTACAATCAGTGGAGCTCCTCCTACCGTCTTTATCAGATGCTTAGTATCTTCAGGTGAGTTTGCAAACCCGGTTATAGGCATATTAATACCTTTATCGGCAAGCATTTGTAAACTTCTTAGCTTGTCTCTGGAGCGAGTTATTGCAACAGCTTCATTTAATGAGAATGCACCGGATGCTTGAAACTGACGGGTTACCGCACAACCGTAAAAAGTGGTAGAAGGTCTAAGCCTCGGAATTACCGCATCTATACTTTTTAATATCTCACCGCCTCGATAGCATACGGTTGGCTCATTGGCGCTTATATTCATATAACAATGGCGAACATTTATAAATTTCATATTATGCCCTCTTAGCTCACCTGCTTCCATAATCCTTCGATTAGAATAAAGATCAGGGTCGCTTGCAAGAAGAACTATATTTAAAGACGCTTTTTTAGATACATGAAGTTTGTACAGATTCCTTGCTTCTTTGCCAGAAATATCGGAAACCATGAACACAGCATCAGGATCAACTAAAACTTTATTTTGCATAGCTTCTCTACCGAGCAGCATACGATAACCCATAGAATCCCGATTGGTCAAAGTGATTTCAA
The DNA here is from genome assembly GCF_000730245.1 of endosymbiont of Acanthamoeba sp. UWC8. NCBI lineage: Bacteria > Pseudomonadati > Pseudomonadota > Alphaproteobacteria > Holosporales > Holosporaceae > endosymbiont of Acanthamoeba sp. UWC8. The sequence goes on from NZ_CP004403.1 coordinate 207,998, forward strand.
TATCCCAAACTTGATCACCAAGCTTAATAGGCGTAACTACTACTACTCGCTTTTCCACTTCACCGTTAGAGCTTCTGACTACTCTTCTATCAACAACGGGAGCTATGCATCTATGAATAATTTTACGGTTGTTTTGAATCGGGTGAACATCAAACTTTGCATAAGCTTTGCCTCCCTCATCATAACAATGAATATTAAAAGCATGTAAAGCAGAAGTTTTGGCTCCGGAGTCAACTCTAATCTTTACTGCGGGCAATCCAAGCTCCGGTAAAGAACACCATTCCTCACTTCCAATTATAAACTTTTCGGTCATTTATTTACTAAAATTAAAATCTAATAAGTTATTTCTGATATATATAAAAAATTTATTAAGTAAATATATATTTAATATATTTTTAAATTATTTTTATTTTAGCATCGGGCAGCCTAATGTAAAGAGGATCAACTTCATTTAATAACTCAGTATTAGAATTTTGCAAATACTTTAATGCGACCATACCGACATTCTTAGCGTTCGGAATATTTATCTCATCGGCAAATTTGTTACCTATTATTTTAGAACCGGCCGCAAATTCACTTACTAAACTATACTCAACAAGCTCAATAGTGCTATGCGGAATTTGGTTAATAAATTTTTGTGCATATACCTGGTTTCTGCCCGCGTCTAAAACCGAACAAATTTTTTCATCCTTGCCGAAAGCAATTGTCTCCAAGCAGCTTATACCGATTACTTTTTTACCGGCTGCAAAAGCAATTGCATTGGCGGTTGCAACCCCTATTCTTATACCGGTAAAACTTCCCGGGCCGTTAGAAACTGCAAGATAATCAAGCTCCTCATAAGTAGTATTATTTTCCTCAAGCACCTGCTCAATCATTAAAATTAACTTTTCCGATTGCTTATGAGCTCTGCTTTCTAAAATATAAGATACAACACTACGGTCATTTAGGAGAGCGACCGAGCACTCTCCTAAACAAGTTTCTATAGCTAACATTAACATATAGGCTTAGTTCTTATGTCTTCTAGGGTCGCTTTTTAAAGTCATATGGCTTACAACTTCTTTAACGCCTTTAACTTGACTTGCTAATCTAACAGCCAAATCCAATTCTTTTTTAGTTTTAGCAATACCGATTAAATATACTACTCCGTTATTTACATCAACGGTGTAGTTAATTGAGCTTACGCCTTTTTGGAAAAGAAGCTTTGTTCTTATTTTGGTAGCGATCCAAGAGTCATTTGCTCGTGTTTTGATATCTTTATCACCGACTTCCAGTTCATTGATTACTTCATGCACACCCTCAGTAGACCAAGCTATTTTTACGGCTCTTATGGCATGTTGATTTTTAGCAACGCTTCCGGTTAAAAGGACTCTGCCTTCTTTGACGGTTACGCTGATTTTCGATAAAAGGTTTGCTACATCTTTTTGAGCAAACTCATTCTTTATTTTTGCCATGATGGTTGCATCATCAATTATATGTCCGAGGGTTCTCTCTTCGGCAATAGAGGCTCCGACTTCACCTGTAGCTACGACTGCCACCGGTGCACAGCTGGTAGAGCTTAAGACTACAATTCCAAGTGATACCAGTATATTAAATTTATTCATTGCGACTATCTCCTTTTAATAATATATCTTTTGCTTTATTTAGCTTTTGGGCTATGTACTTTGAACCTCCGTGGTCAGGATGGTTTTTAAGTATAAGCTTTTTGTAAGCTGCTTTTATTTCTTCTTCGGAAGCATTCTTATTTACTCCCAAAATTTCGCACGCTTCATTTTTGCTTACCTCTTGTCTATCACTACTAGCATTAATTTTTTCAGATTGCACTCTAAAATTCTTTATAAAAGGCAGAATAGCTAAGAAAAGATTAGCAAAATATGCTAACTTTATTGAACCCACTCTTAAAATAATAAAGAGAGCAGCAATCAAGCTTCCGAAGCTAAATAATTTATTGAATTTACTGGTATTTCTAACCCTATTACTTTTTCTATTTAGAAAGATAAACGCTAAACATATTAACAAGATTATTAATGCAATATAAAAAATCAATGAAATTAACCATATTATATTTTTAGCAGTGTTACCTAAGTTGATAGCTAAATCAACAGATAATCTTACTAACAGCCTTAAGTAGCTCCGATGGTGTTTTTATAGGAGGTAAGCATTTACCTTGTGTACAGATATATGCAAGTGGAGAAACTTCATTGCTTTCAGTATCCCTTATTTGTTCGATGATAATATTAGCATTCGGGATCCGTGCTGCTTCTAATACGAGTGGATAAGCCAAGTCTACATCACCGATTATTTTAATATGGATAGCATGTTCAAGCAGTGCTGCTCCCGACAATAATGAGCTTATGGAAAACGCTTCTATATCAGTGCTATATAATGCGCTAATTAAATCTTTTGCTTCATCATGAAATTTATCTTCCCCCAAGAGGTAGTATAATTTTGCTAAGACAATAGTTAATATACCACTACCGGAAGGGGTGACACTATCCTCTACTGTTCTAGTTTGGCTGATTAGGTCTTTCTGAGCAGTAGTATCAAAATAAGCTTTGCTTTCTTCGTCATAAAATAATTCTTTTATAGTTTTCACCCATGTTACCGATTGATCAAGGTATGCTCTATCTCCGGTTGTACTATACAGCTCTAAAGCAGCAAGGCAAAGATTGGTATAGTCCGTAAGGAAAGCGATATTCATTAAATTTCCTTTACAGTAACTGTGACCAAGTATCGCATCACTACTTTGCATATTATCTTTAATAAACGCAAAAGCGGAAACCGCAAGTGCAAGCCATTCTTTTTTATCGAAAACCAGGGCTGCCTTTGTTAAGGAATAAATCATTAAACCATTCCAATCAGCCAACACTTTATCATCACTGGAAGGTCTTATCCTCTTTTCTCTTGCTTTAAAAAGCTTTTCCTTACAATGAATAAGTAATTCAGCTGGAATTAAAATATCATGATTTTGATGATTCCTATGTAAAATATTTGTGCCTTTTTCCCAATTTCCATTCTGCTCAATACCATATGCCTTTTTAAATAAGGCACTATCGTCACCTAATATTTCATCTATTTCTTTTGATTTCCATACATAAAACTTACCTTCCATTCCCTCACTTTCAGCGTTTTGGCTTGAAATAAATGCTCGATTGCCTTGGCTATCAGGAACGGATAACATTTCTCTTTTAAGCCATTCAACTGTTTCTTCTATACGTGTTTCATATAATTTATTTTTCGATTCCCGCCATACTTCGGTTAATAAGCTGATAATAAGCGCATTATCATATAACATCTTCTCAAAATGAGGGGCAAACCACCTACTATCGGTGCTGTATCTAGCCCAACCGCCGCCGAGGTGATCATAGATACCGCCTTCGCACAGATGAAATGCCGTATTTTTAACAACTTGCTTCATATCATCCCGATTTTTTCTCATCCCGACGCGCCATAAATATTGCCACATTAATGTCTGAGGGAACTTAGGCGCTTTTTTTATACCGCCGTATTCCGGATCTGATATTCCCACTAATTTCTCTGCCGACATATCAATATCTTTGAGTGAAATATTCGCCGCCTGCGCAAGACCAGGTTTTCTTGAGACATCGGCATTTAGAGCATTAGTTACGGTTGTTGCTATATCGGAAAGACCTCTTTTGTTTTCTTCCCAAGCTTGACGTATATAGTTTAGCACATCTTTAAAGCTAGGTAGACCATAACGCCGCTCTTTAGGGAAATATGTACCTCCATAGAAAGGTTGCCCATTGGGAAATAAGAACATAGTAAGTGGCCATCCGCCTTGCTGCCCCATTAAATTTATCGCTTGCATATAAATATGATCGATATCAGGACGTTCTTCTCTATCAACCTTAATGTTAATAAACCAATCGTTCATCAGTCGGGCAGTTTCCTCATCTTCAAAGCTTTCCCTTGCCATTACATGGCACCAATGACAAGCGGAATAGCCGACGGATAAAAGTATAGGTTTATTTTGTTGTTTAGCAAGATCTAAGGCTTCATCACACCAAGGCCACCAATTGACATAGTTATGCTTATGTTCTAAAAGGTAAGGACTGGTTTCTTGTGCTAAGCGATTGCAGCTTTTAGATTCATTCATATAATTCAACCCTCAAATAAATAAAAATAAACCAGCAAAATTATTGCTATTGTTCCTAAGATAATATGGGTAATAATTAGAATTTTTGATCTGTTTAACCCTAAAAAGTCTTTATAGGTAACGATCATTCCTCCTATCGAGGTAATTACCAATATTGCGATAACAATTAAATAACTAAAGTGTTGATAAGTATATATTCCTAAAACCGCAATTCCAATTATTGAGAGTAGCCCGTGAAGTAAAACATAAGCTTTAGGGGTTTCTTTATCTTTATAGATATATGTAGTAATTACCAACCCTAAAATTGTCGCAATAAGCAAGATAAGTATTGTAGATATAAGCATTTTTTTACCTCTTTTAAGATATTATATGTTGCTTTTTAAGCGGGCATAAAGCCGGCCCCTCAATAATGCTTCCGTCTATGTTAAATCTGCTGCCGTGACACGGACAATCCCAACTTACTTCAGCTTCATTCCATTTAACAATGCATTTAAGATGCGTGCAAACTGCCGAAACCACATGTAACTCATTGTTATCATCCCGATAAACAGCAAACTTCTCTCCATTTTTTTCTATAATCTTTCCTTCTCCGGCTTCTATACCGGATAAATTTTTAGCATCAACGTTACTCGGGTAATCAGAAAGATATTTGACTGTGGAGTTTACATTTTCTTTAATAAACTTCTTAGCAGAAGCTATAGGCTTAAAACGATTTGAATTATAAGTACTAATTACAGGAGATTCTTTCCCCTGAACTAAATCCGCAAGCAACAACCCAGCAACTGTTCCATAAGTTAAGCCATCAGCATTATAACCTGTCGCAATAAATATATTTTTTGATTTGCTTGAAACAGAACCTATGTAAGGAATTCCATCAGAGGGTTGATAATGTTGTGCAGACCATTTGTATAATATCTTATCAACTTCAAAATTTTTATAAATATAATTTTCAATAATTTTATAATGTTGTTCATGGGTTTTAAAACCGGGTTGTCCGGTTTTATGACTACTGCCGCTAACAATTAACGTATCTATTTTGTCGGAAGTAATATTATGAGTACTAATTGCAAAACCGGGAACGCGGATATCCCAAAAATTCCCGTTAGGGTATCTTTCACCTTTTAATTTAACCGCGACTGCATAGCTTCTATATGGGAATGCTAAAATTTGAAACTTATTAATTCCAATCGGTAAATGGGTAGCTATTATTACTTTCTTTGCTTTTATATTACCTTTTGGAGTATGAACCAAAGAATAATCACCCTCCTCTTTTATACCTAAACAAGGTGTGTTCTCATATATATCACATCCGATGCTACTTAAGTAGTTTGCTAATGAGCGGAGATATTTTAAAGGATTAAACCTAGCTTGATTATCCAGCTTAGCAGCTGAAAGAAAATTAGTTGAGAAAGGCAAACGGTCTATTTTTTCTATATTAATTCCAAGATTTATAAGAGCTGAGGTCTCATTATTAATTAAGCTGACACTTGCCTTATTATTAGTAAAAAAATAAAATGGCCTTCGATGGAAGTCGCAATTGATACTATGCTTTATTACCATATTCTCTATAAAATCGATCGCGTCTTTACGGGATTGACTAATTATTTTCGCAGTTTCAAAATCAAACTTCTTTACTATATTTTGATAAAAAGTTTCAACTGGTATATATAAATTGCCTGTAGAATACCCACTGGTTCCAAGGGCGACGCTATGTGATTCAATAACGCAAAGTTTTTGTTCTTTTTCAATTAAATTGATTGCAGCAGTAATACCCGTAATGCCGGCTCCAATAATAACTGTATCAACAATTATATTAGTATCTAAAGTGTTAAATTGAGTATTAACATTAGAATTAAAATCCCAAAGAGAGCTTTTGGTCATTATATTCTTCTCCATTGTAGTTCGCTACACCAAGAAAGTATTTTGTTTTTTATTGTAAGTACTAAAAATACCTTTAATTTATGTTTTAATCTAACGTGAAATTAATATTATTTTAACTTTATTAAATATCCGAAGCTTTTTAAGTTATACATAAAGATATTGATCTATGAAGTTTAAAATTTCTCCCTCAATATCTTTCTCTGCTTCAGTTAATTCATGCCCCGTATTTTTAAATAGTCTTAGCCTTTTTGGCTCATGAGCTAAAGTATAAGCATAAATTGAACAATTTTCAGGTAATATGGTATCTAAGGCTCCATGAATAAAAAGCGATGCAACGCCGGATTTAATATTAGAAATAACATCTGCGCCGTAGCTTTGCGTTGCAAGAGTAATTATGACTTTTACCGCTGTTGAATCTACTGCTGCTCTTATGGCTACCGCACCACCGAATGAGTGACCTACTAATGCAATATTACTAATTTTTTCTTGCTTAAGAAAAGATATCCTTGCTTCCACATCCTTGACTGAGCCGTCTAATGAACGAGTATCGCAAAATTTAATTCGTAGTGCCGAGATAGCTTTAAAATTAAGAATGTTACATAGGCTTGGGTAAAGCTCACCATTACACGGGCTATCAAACCCACCGCCTATGCCGCCGACAAGGATAATACAGCAAGTTGCATCATCAGCTTTGTAATATTGCATTTCAACATTACCTCTTTCGGTACTGACTGATAAGGATTGATAGTTACTCATTAAGCTTCTTCTAATAAAGTAATTTTATTTTGTTTCATCTTTTATATTATCTTTTTCCCGCTTAAATTTTTTGTGCATTTCTTGCGCTTCAGCTTGAGTAATATGATTATTAGCTAGCATAAACATCTCCTTTTCTTCTTTCTCAATATGTTCTAAAATACTTCTTTTTAATAAAGAAAATATCGTGTTTTGATCATCTTTGTTTACGGTGCTATTTATATAGGTTGCAAGAAGTTGATCCGCTGACTCATGTTCTTTTTTACCGAGATCAGAAACTACGCCTAAAGCTCCTAGTTTATCTTTTAAGGCATAATAAAATACTTTTTCTTCAGCCTGATTATGCAATAACATTTCATTTTGCAGCTTATGCAGTGTTTTCATATCTAAAGGATCCTTCTCTAACTGTGCTAAGAAGTCTCTGATTTCATTGTGATCTTCTTGTAATGATGCATATATATCGATCATAAAATATTTCTCCGAATACAAGTTTCGATTCTAATCGCTTAAACTTAGCTATTTAAATTATATAACTGGTTATATTTAATCCTGAGTTTTTTTCTTACCACCAACTTCCCCTCCTGCACCCGCCGGGAAAGGTGCCGTAGTATCAATGCCGTTTAACGGGCCTTCTTGGCCTCCCGCAGGTATTTGGTCATCTTCATTCGTATCCAAAAGATCTGAGGAAAGCTGCATATCTTTATAAATATCCACCTCATGATTTTTAGCGAATTCCTGATAAAAAACTTTCCTTGGTTTCATGTCGTTTTTTTCATCTTTATTATGTTGGGTATTGATTTTTTGGTTACTGTTATTGGGGCTCATGATAAACCTTTCAATTTTATATTTATAATTTATTTATATAAATATAAGCTTTTATAAATGTATTATAAAAGTGAAAATGATACACATTTTTACCATTTGCTAATTCACTATGATTTATTTATAAATAAGCTTCAAATATAGAAATAGATCAATAAATATTGCATTTAAACTTAAATTTATTTATAATAACAAATAATACCTTTAATAAAAAGAATTAAGTAATATGAAAAAAAGATATATAATTATAACCGCAAGCTTAGCTGCAATATATGCAGGTTTTTGGGGAGTGTGCGCAAATACTTTTAAACACCATTTAGAGAGCGAGTTAAAAAAGAGTAATGTGATGTATGAATCAATTTCAATCACCGGTACTCCTCTTTCCATCGGAGCCAAAGTTTATAAGCCAAGCACTGAAATTAATAAAAACCTTAGCTTGAAAAGTAATGATATAGCGACTGTTAAAGCCGATTTATTCGGACAAAAATATACTTTGTTACTACCTAAACAAGTAGAGATTATTCATATCAAAAATGAAGAAATATACAATAATTTAATCGACTTAAAAAATGCCGAATTTACTATCGGGTTTAAAAATAAACCGATTAAAAATTATAAGGTAGATTACTTTGAACAATTCGAATTACCGGCAAGTAAAGAGTTTGAAGCGCTTAAACTAGTAGCTTTTAAAGCTGATGAGGTTGCGGTTTTTAATAATGAAAACAAACTACTACTGAAAAACCATGGATTTTCTTTCAAAACAGATTTTGAAAAAATAAAGCTTCCAGTGATTAAGGCTGATACTGAATTTACGTATAACGGCACAAAATATGAAGACGAATTTTTCCCTGTTGAAACTGATCCTAGGATAAAAGATTTTTCTCAAATGATTAAATTTATCTTAACCAGTAATTTATATGATAATTTAAAATATAAACTTAACTTAAAAACTGATATTCTTCAGGATGACAATATAGGCAAATATAAATATGGCTTTAATACTATAAGCCACATGGACATAAGAGATTTAGTAAATGATCAGCAAACTTCTACTGTAAACATTAATGCTGAAAAAAACAAAGTTATAAATATTGCTGCTAATTATCATTTAACTTCTAAATATACTCCTAAATGGTTTGATGCATCCTTAGAATATAACAAAAAAATGCATAAAATAAGTCCGTATTTAAAATCAATAAATATTCATGATATTGAAAGTATAATTCCTAAGCTGCATGAATTTAAGTATATAAATTTTGATCTAAATGCAGAACTTAGCCTCTTATTAGAGTCTCCCTATCCCGCCCCTACAGTTAAAATAAATAAAATTGGTTTTGAGACAGATCAGTATGCAGCTTATGTAGAAGGGATAATAGCTGAAGCAACTGATAACCCAGTGGAAATGTTTATATATATAAATAATTATAATCAGCTTTTTGATGACTATATTAATTATGGAAATAAGATGCTGGCAGCTATGCAAGTTAAGGATATCGACATATCTTCCAGGAAAACTGCCGTTAAAGATACCTTAATAGGTATAGCTGAAGAAAAAGACGATACTAACATGAAAATTAAAATTTCTTATAATAAAAATACTAATGAGTTACTTTTAGGTGGAAAAAATTAGGTTCGAAATAGTTGCGCTATTTGAGCCGTGGAATAAAGACTCACCCTTATTATTTTAAAAAATTATTCAATTATAAAATAATGCCTTGAATAAAAACCAAGGCTCTTTTTTATTTATATTCTTAAGTACCTCAAGCATGCTTATAACTAAATAAAAAAAAATAACTCTTTATCATATTAACAACATATTAAAGATTTTCTATTAAACCTTATTTTATGTTTGCTTTTTAAAGTTTTTTTCACTAGCTTTAAAATTAGCTATTTCAGCATGTAGCTTTTTAGCATTTAGTTATATTTTACAAAAAATATTTCAACCTTTTTAATTTCTTTTTAAATAAGGGAGGTCTAAATGGCACACATTTCTTTAATCGATAAATCAATGCATAAAACTTATTCATGGCTCTATGAGATTGAAGAACACATGGGCTGGGATGAAGGTAATGAAGGAAGAGCATTATCATTGCTCAAATCTACACTTCATAGGCTAAGAGACAATTTACTTATAAATGACTTAGCACATTTCGCCGCTCAGCTTCCCGTCTTAGTCAGAGGATTGTTATTTGAAGCCTGGAACCCTGATCACACCCCTGTGAAAGATAGAAAACACGGTGAATTTTTGGCAGCTGTATTACACGGATTACCGGAAACACATAAAAATATCGACATTGAAGAAGGGGTAAAAGCCATTTTCAAAACATTATATTATAAGATTGATCCTTTGGAGGTTGAAAAGTTAAAAAAAGTGCTCCCTGACAGTATCAAGGTCTTGCTTCCTTGAGACGCATGTTAATAGCCGACTATTATAAGAATTAAAAAACTAATATTGAGGAAATTATGATTACAACAACTGATAAGGGATATAAACAAGATTTAAATAAAGATTTAATAAATGATGAATTCGAAAACGCAAAAAATGATAGCCAAAGCGAAGATGAAATGTCGGAACATTTAAATAACATTGACGGCGGTTCTATACAGATTAATGAGCCGATCAATGATAACTTTCCCGGAGAACTAGACAATGGTTTTGCGACAACTAATGATAATAGCAGATCACCATATTATAGCCTTGGCGACGGCGGAGATTAATTGCTATCTAACTTAACTTTCATAATAAAAAATATTTCATTAAATTAATTCGCGTCATAAAAGTTTTAAAGGCGCGTTTTATAATCTTATCTTCCCTTGCTTCTTAAGAACAACATATCCGTATTTAACAAGTTTATTTATTATGTTCATTATTGTAACTTCTTAGCTAGCCGATAATATAAAATCAAATATATCAACTTTCGGTAAATATGATTAAAAATGAAATTCATAATCTTGCGAGAGGCATCATAATTCAAGATAATCATATATTATTGGTTTCTCATCCTGATTGGGACGGAAATACATTTTATCTTCCGGGTGGTCATATAGAGCATAGAGAAGCTGCCGTTTTAGCATTAATAAGGGAATTACGTGAAGAAGTAGGATATGAATTTGGAGTGGGAAGATTTTTAGGTTGTCTGGAATATATTTTTAACCCTACTATTGATATTACTGTTTGCCATTCACATGAATTTAATTTTCTCTTTTTAGTGCACTCGGAAAGCATACAGGATATATCTCCTATCGCTCAACAAGAAGCAAAAGTTAAGTTAACTTGGGTTAATATGAATAATTTAAATAAAATTAACCTTCTTCCGAATCCTTTAATTAAGCTTATCCCTAAATGGCTTAAATTAAATTTAAAAAACTCTTTCAGCAGTTATTAATAATATTGCAATGATATTAAAAATAAGTATAACTTAATGATATCGCTAAACTATATCGTGTAATTATTATGACGGGGATATTAAGTAGAAGTCGAGAGGGAAATAGGGTGAACAATGCAAATTGCGAAATAAAAAAAATGATAAGAGTAGAGAGCGAGGAAGAATTATTAGGACTAACTAAGCTTTATAGTACTCAAGATTTATTAGGAACCAAAGATAAAAATCAAGGTTTTATAAATTATAAATTTGTTGAAGAAGTAGCTTTGTCTATATGTTTATATTCACCGTTAATTGCAATTCCCTTTGCTTATCTTCCGATTACTTTTAATAATGTTACTTTAGTTTGTCTTTCAGCAATAGCATTAGCTGCTAATACTGTAATGGGCATAAATTTACTAAAAAACTATTTTTTACCGGCAAAGAGCTTTGTAGCCGAAATATCTGAAGAGAATAATAGTAGAGGTTTTAAAAAATTACTAATTATAAGCAGTGATGAAAATGATTATACAGATGAAGAAGTAACAACGCCTAGAATTTATGATATCAACGAAGAAACCCCAAACTCTAAAAGAGAAAATATCATATCAAGCCTTCGAAGAAACAGTAGTTTTAGTGAAACAGTTATTCTCAAAGGCCTTAAAAAAACATTCAGCTATGAAACTTTAATTTAGTTATGGAAAACCTTTCTTTTTAAACATCTATTTTCCTTGCTTATAAGAAATAAATTTGTATATTGATAATAAAAATTTATTGAAATATGAGTGTTTTAATTTCTACCGAACTAAAGAGTATAGTTAAGGATTGGATCAGCTATCTTTCTAATATAAAGAAATATTCTAAGCACACATGTAATGCATATGTTACGGATCTCTTTTACTTTATTTCATTTATATCAAGACATAACGGCGGAGAACAAGTAGATATAAAGCTAATCTCCAATCTAGGTGTACAAGATTTTCGTGCATGGCTTGCCGGCAGAAAAAATAAAGATTTAAAAGCTACCTCAAATGCTCGCGCTCTCTCAACCTTAAGAGCATTTTATAAATATTTAAGTAATCAAAAGATTATTGATAATAAAAATATATTTAATATAAAAATTAATAAGGTGAATAAGCCGCTTCCTAAAGCCCTACCCCCTAAATCCGCCGTGGAAGCGACTAAAATCATTGAAATTTTAGCTAAAAAAGATTGGGTAGGAGCAAGAGATACGGCTATTTTACTACTCTTATACGGCGCAGGGCTTAGAATCAGCGAAGTATTATCACTCAAGCTTTGTAATATACCTAAAAATTCGAATGAAATGCTTTTAATTAAAGGTAAAGGTAATAAAGAACGGCTTGTCCCTCTACTCCCTAAAATTTTAGATGCAATAAACCATTATATAAAACATTGCCCGTATGACACATCGGAAAAAGAGATTTTCAGAGGGGCAAACGGCGGGGTATTAAACCCTGATGTCTTCAGGGAAACAATCAGAAGCTTAAAAAACACTTTAGGCTTGCCGCACTACACCAGCCCGCATGCATTCAGGCATAGTTTTGCTACGCATTTACTGGGGAGCGGCGGCGACTTAAGAACAATCCAGGAACTACTAGGCCATCAAAGTTTATCGACCACTCAAAGATATACTAAAGTTGATGCTGAAAATATGATAAACGCCTATAAAATGTTCCATCCCAGAAGTAAAGAAGCCAAGGGCAGTTAGCCCTTTATTTTTATAACTCGTCGGTATGCTCCGTAGACATCTTTTCAGGGAATAATTTATTAAAAAGTTCATTTGCCAAATGATCTGTTTGGAACCTGTCTTTTAAATTTATTTCCATTAATTCATAATAATTTATATCAAAGTAACCGGGCTCAGGAAAATACTCCATACACTTTTCAACTCTATCAATAACTATATTTTCATTATAGAAACTATATTTAAAACAAATCCCTTTAAAGATATCATAATAATCTATAGACTCGGAAATTTTCTTGCATTCTTTAACCTTAGTATCAATTATTTTTTTGTAATTTAGTCTTGAATCGATCGGAATAATTTTTTTTGAAAATATTCCGCAAAATTAGTTATGTCTTCTTCAGAGAAGCCTTCAAGGCTTGATTTGCAGAAATTTTTAACCTTTTCCTCGATATAATCAATATCAAGAAGTTTAAATGCATCTTTATCTGCTAAATCATATATTGGAAACAAGCTCTCTGAGAAATTATTTTGTTTTGCAGCAGGGGTATTAAAAAGATTGTTAAATTCCCAATTACCAATAATATCATTAGTATCAAGAATTTTACAACTATATTTTTGAACTAAATTCTGGTAATAACCGATAAGCTAATTTTTAATTGTTAGAATGTATAATTAACTACTTCTTACCAAACTTCTTCCCCCTCAAGCGCATTACATAGGTAATTACTTCAGCTACCGCCTTATAATGCTCAAACGGAACATACTGATCAATCTCGGTAGAGCTGTAAAGTGCGCGAGCAAGCGGAGGGTTTTCAATGACGGGAATCATATTTTCAATAGCAACTTCTTTTATTCTAAGCGCTACATTATCCTGACCCTTAGCGATAACCTGCGGTGCCGGCATGTTATCCTGATCATATTTTAAAGCGACTGCAAAGTGAGTCGGGTTGGTGATTATCACATCAGCACTCGGCACTGAGGCCATCATACGTTTCTGCGCCCTTTCCATTCTAATCGATTTCAACTTAGATTTAATTTCAGGGCTTCCTTCAGTTTGCTTATACTCCTCCTTTATCTCCTCTTTAGTCATCCTTAAGTTTTTATAAAATTCGTACCTTTGATAAAAATAATCGATGGCCGCAATTGCTCCCATTACAATGCAAACCGCTATCATCATTTTAGTTATAAACTTTAAAGTGAGTGCTAAAAACCCGTAAAAGCTTAAAGTATGAATCATAGGCAGAACCTTGAGCTCTGAAGAGATTGCCAGGTATATTGCCATTGAAATCGCGATCATTTTAAAGATCCCTTTAATAAGCTCAACAACCGACTTCATTGAAAATATTCTTCCGAAACCCTTCATCGGGGAAACTTTACTTAGGTCAAACTTAAGCACCTCAGCAGACAACACAAAACCATGCTGTGCGAAATTACTGAATATAATTGTAATTACCGCAATTACTAAAGGAATAGATAATATAAAAAGAAAATCAAAGATCAACCTCTTAACAAGATGCATTATGCTTATCCCGTTATCACCTATAACCAGCTGATGAGCCGAATAAATATAAAAAGAAATTTTATTTTGAATCATTTTCAAGAGATAGGGGTAAACCCAACTTAGCAAAATGGTAAATGCAAGCAGAGTAATAAAATTATTTACTTCTTTAGAAGTAATCACCTGCCCTTTTTTAAATGCTTCATCTAACCGCCGCTGGGTAGGTTCTTCAGTTTTTTGATCCGTATCTTTATCATCCGACATATTTTAACTACCGTAAATCTGTGACAATTGCTCTTGGTAATAATCTACAAACCACATACTGAGGCTTGATAGTATAAATATAAATACCAAAACGTTTATTATAATTTGTATAGGAAAAATCAATGAAAATAACTTGGAGTTGCGGTATCAGCTTTGCTAATATACCCACCCCTAAAAAGAGCATCAAACTTACTACTAAAAAGGGTAATGACATTTTAACCCCTGTTATAAAAGCACTTGATGCGCTTCTGATAATCAACTCGGAAAAACTCTCAAAATGTTGGGCGAACCCTCCGATCGGTAAATGTTTATAAGTATCAGCAAGGCCGGAAATTATTACTAAATGCAAATCAAGACTTAAAATAAGCATTATAGCAAGCATAGTAAAGAAATTACCGAACAAGCTACCTTGGGTAGCTTGAGTAGGATCAAAAAGCATGGCAGATGCAAGGCCGGATTGAGTTGCCATCACTAATCCGAATACATGCACAGCACTAATGATAAATTTAGTTGCAAGCCCAATCATTATTCCGATGCTTATTTCCCCAAACAGTAACGCTGCTATTGAAATCACCGAATCAGGGAATAAAATATTATTTTGCATTGACGAAAAAATTAGCAGACTTACAGCTCCGGCAAAGATTACCTTTACCATAGAAGGAATACTTGTTTCACCAATAGCCGGGATGAACATAAATGCTGACCCTACCCTACTAAAGATAAGAAAAACCGAAAACAACCCCGAATTGGAAAATTCAACTAATGTCATATAAAAAATTAAAATTTAACTCAATGATAACAAATAACAAATTGCATTTATTTGCAATATTAAGTTAACATAAACATTAAATAATATTAGCAGTTTAAAAAGTCTATATGTTATATTTAGTAAGAAAGCCGGAAGAGTCCATTATTATAAATAATAATATTGAGATTAAAGTTATTGAAATAACAAGAAAACATGTAAAGTTAGGTCTTAGTTTTCCAAATTCTTGTTCGGTTTTAAGAAAAGAAGTATATGATAGAATGCAAAAAGAGAACTTGGAAGCGCTTATCGCTTTTGATGTTGAGCAAGATGATAGTAATGATGATAAAGTAAAATAATTATGAAAGAAAAATTAAAAGAAATAATACTAAGTAGAAAATTTCAGGTTGCAGCCGTAATAACTTTAGTAATTGTATTGACTGCCGTAATTACCTATCTCATCAGTTATACTTTACTTACCCGGCAGACAAAAGATGTGGTTTTAGTTGAAACTAAGTATGAGTTCCCGCTGCTCGTAAACAGTCATGATGAATATCAGGGCAAAGCTCTTATTGAGCACGGCACATATAAAGAACATTTGACGCCTATTATTAAGAAGATAGTTAAAAATGATGCTACATGTATTGATATAGGTGCAGGCTACGGGTATCATACCGTTTTAATGTCTAAACTTGCAACAGATGGAGAAGTTTATAGTTTTGAAGCAATTCCGAATGTATTTAAACTGCTTCGTTATTCAGTTAATATGAATAAGCTGAAGAATACTAAAGTATTTAATAATTTACTTTCTTCGGAAAATAATAAAGCTTTCTTAGAAACTTATACGGAATACCCTACACTTTCCTCAACTATAATAAGCACTAAAACAACAAATGCTAAAAAAGATCATTATATTGAAAAAAATGCAGAAGCACTTGATTACTTACTTCCTGATTTAAGTGATGTTTCCTTAATTAAAATAGATACCAACGGAAGCGAACTTGCAATCATTAAAGGAGCTAAAGGAATTATAAGCAGATCTCCTAAATTAAGCATAATATTACATTGGAACTTTAAAAAGTTTGCCTATTATGGAGATATTTACCCAAGACTTATAGATAATTTTACTAATGCAAAATTTGAATTTTGGATAATTAATCAAGACGGAAGCATGAAGTTGATTACTAAAGACCAATTGCTTATCTTAGAAAATGCCGATGTATTAATCACTAAAGACTATATCGGTTAAGAAGATTTAGATAAAACAAAAAAATAACTATAATGTTATATTTAACTTTTTATGGTATTTTATTGAATTATAAGTTAAATTAAAAAGAATATAAGCTTTTATATTTTGAGGGGATTATGAAATTCGGGGATAAAAATAGCACCGGGGCAAAAAGTAAGTTAAAAATCGGAAATAAGGAATATACTTATTTTAATCTGAATAAAGCAGCTCAAAACTTAAATATTGATGCTAAACGGCTCCCTATTTCAATGAAAATTATTTTAGAAAATCTTTTGAGGTTTGAAGATAACCGAGTTGTTAAAAGAAAAGATCTTGAAGCTGTCGCTGAATGGTTAAAAACCAAAAAATCCGATCATGAGATAGCCTTTTTACCGGCTAGAGTTTTAATGCAGGATTTTACCGGAGTGCCGGCTGTGGTTGATCTTGCTGCCATGCGTGATGCAATAAATAAATTGGGCGGAGATGCGAACAAAGTTAACCCTCTTATTCCCGTTGATCTGGTAATTGACCACTCTGTGCAGGTAGATAAATACGCCACCCCTGATTCTTTAAAAGTGAATGTAAAATATGAAATGGAAAGGAACCTGGAAAGATATGAATTCCTAAGGTGGGGTCAGGATGCTTTCAATAACTTTAGAGTTGTGCCTCCGGGCACCGGGATATGCCACCAAGTAAATTTAGAATATTTAGCTCAAGTAGTTTGGACAATGTCGATGGGAGGTGAAACTTTTGCCTACCCTGATACTTTGGTCGGGACGGATAGCCACACAACCATGATTAACGGTTTATCAGTTCTCGGTTGGGGAGTCGGAGGTATTGAAGCGGAAGCTGCAATGCTCGGGCAGCCTATCTCAATGTTACTGCCGGAAGTAATTGGATTTAAAATGACCGGCCACTTAAGAGAAGGCGTAACAGCAACTGACTTAGTGCTAACTGTTACTAATATGCTTCGTAAAAAAGGTGTAGTCGGTAAATTCGTTGAGTTTTACGGAGAAGGCTTAAAATATTTGCCGCTGGCGGATCGTTCCACAATTGCTAATATGGCACCGGAATACGGGGCAACTTGCGGGTTCTTCCCGATTGACGAAGAAACTATAAAATATTTGGAGTTATCGGCAAGACCTAAAGAAGTAATCGAATTAGTTGAAACTTATGCTAAAGAACAGGGCTTATGGCGCGATGACTCAATGAATATGGAATTCACCGATACCTTAGAGTTAAACTTAAGCGAAGTAGAACCAAGTTTAGCAGGGCCGAAAAGACCTCAAGATAAGATAAACCTTTCTGCAATACCTCAAAATTTTCAAAAAGAGTTACCAAGCTTAAATAAAGACAGCTCTAATACGAATAAAGAATTTCATGTTCAGGGCAAAAGCTTTACACTCGGCAACGGTAATGTAGTTATTGCTGCAATCACAAGTTGTACTAATACCTCTAACCCGAGCGTAATGATCGGTGCAGGACTATTAGCTAAAAAAGCTTTAGAAAAAGGCTTAAATGTTAAACCATGGGTGAAAACTTCACTCGCTCCGGGATCAAAAGTGGTTAGCGAGTATTTGAGTAAATCCGGCTTGCAACACTATCTTGATGAATTGGGGTTTTATCTGGTCGGTTACGGATGCACTACATGCATAGGTAATTCAGGGCCTTTACTTGAAGAAATTGAAAAAACTATAGTGGATAACAATCTGGTAGTTGCAGCCGTTCTTTCAGGGAATAGAAACTTCGAAGGAAGAGTACACCCTTATGTAAGAGCTAACTATCTTGCTTCGCCACCGCTTTGTGTAGCTTATGCGATTGCAGGAACGATGGAAATTAATTTAAGCTCCGAGCCGATCGGTAAAGATAAGCATGGGAACGATGTTTTCTTAAGAGATATTTGGCCGAGTAATGAAGAGATTAGAGAAGTCATGAGCAGTGTAATTACGCCTCAGATGTTTGCGAGTAAATATGCCGAAGTTTTTGAAGGCGAAGAAGAATGGAAGCAAATCACCATTTCAACCGGGCTTAATTATACATGGAATGATAAGAGTACTTATATCAAGCAACCTCCATACTTTGAAAATATGAGCATTAATCCGAGCGGAACGGATAATATATCAAATGCTCGAATACTTGCTCTTCTTAGTGACAGCATTACAACCGATCATATTAGCCCAGCAGGAAATATTGCTAAAACCAGCCCGGCTGCTAAATACTTACTTAGCCATAATATTCCCGTCGATGAATTTAACTCTTATGGCTCAAGACGCGGCAACCATGAAGTTATGATGCGTGGAACTTTCGCCAACACCAGGATTAAAAATGAGATGGCCGGCGGTGCTGAAGGCGGCTTAACCAAATATATGGGTGAAGGTGAGGTTGAAAGCATTTATGATGCTGCAATGAAATACAGAGAAGAAAATATTCCATTGGTAATTTTTGCCGGTAAAGAATACGGAACTGGTTCATCCAGAGACTGGGCAGCTAAAGGAACTAATCTTTTAGGGGTAAAAGCGGTTATTGCTGAAAGTTTTGAAAGAATCCATAGATCAAACTTAGTTGGAATGGGAGTTATGCCTTTAGTATTCCAAAACGGTTTAACCTGGAAAAATTTAAAGCTTACTGGCAAGGAAACTGTGCATATTACAGGTTTGGAAAATATTACCCCGCTTAAACCGGTTAAATGTACTATTTCATTAGATGGTATGATTATTCATGAAATTACTTTAACTCTAAGAGTTGATACTGAAGTTGAAGTGGAATATGTGAATAATGGCGGTATTTTACAATATGTGCTTAGAAAATTAGTTTAATTATTTAATTAATATTTGCTTGAAAGAGCAGACGAAGAAAGATACAAAAGGTTCTATCAGTAATCACACTAATAAAGTAGAACCTTATGTCCTTACCTCTTGTTACCAAAAAAATTCCTTATATATTTGAGATCCATGGTGAAAAATTAACTGATGATTATGCTTGGTTAAGAGATAAAAACTGGCCGGATGTTAGAGATGAAGAAGTTCTAAATTACCTAAGGGAAGAAAATAAATATTTTGATAGTATTATGGCTTCTCAAAAAGATGTGGAAGAGGCTATATATAATGAGCTTAAGAACCGTATAAAGCTCACTGATACCACCTATCCTATAAAGCGCAATGAATATTATTATTACTCCAAAACAACCGAGCATTCCAACTACCAGATTTTTTGCAGGAAGAAAAATTCCTTGGATAATCCTGAAGAAGTTATTCTTGATTGTGATGAGCTTGGAAAAGATCTTTGTTTCTTTGATTTGGGAGCAGTTGCCGTAAGTCCCGATCACTCTATGTTAGCATATTCTACTGATACTACGGGCGGTGAAAGATATACTATATATGTTAAAAATTCAAATAATAACACATTATTAAAAGATGAAATTAGTGATAGCATTGGAAGCATAGTTTGGCATAAGAACGGGAAAGGGTTCTTTTATACTAAACTTAATGAATTTTGGAGAACGGATAAGGTTTATTACCATGAACTCGGCACTTCAAGCGAGCAAGATAAGGTGATATTCAAGGAAAATGACCAAATATTCAGGGTCAGCATTGGCAGATCAAAAAGTGAACAATTTTTAATAATTGAGTCTGAAAGTAAAGATTATAATGAAAATTGGGTAATTGATTTTAACTCGGATACCTTAGAGCCAAAGTTAATTGAGCCGAGGAAAGATGATCACCTTTATTATATCGAGCACAGAGGTGAATATTTTTATATAAGAACCAATTCAGGCGGGAAAAATTTTAGGTTGGTAAAAGCTCCCTTAACTAGTCCTGAATCGGCTAATTGGCAGGAAGTTATCTCGCATAGCAATGAAAATTACTTAACTGATTTCTTTACCTTTAAAGATAAAATAGTGGTGCAGTCTCAGTACAAAGGTTTAAGTTGTTTAAAAGTATATGATTATGATTTTAGAAACTACCATGAGATAAATTTTCCCGATCCTACCTACTTTATCGCCCCGATTTTCACAACTTTTAATGCTGCAAATATTAGGTTTTCCTATTCTTCATTAAACTCCTCTGAGGCGGTTATGGAAAGCAGCTTCTCTGACAATCAATTAGAAACCTTAAAAACTAAGGAAGTATTAGGTGGGTATGATAAATCTCACTATGCTTCAGAAAGAATATTTGCTAAAGGTAAGGATGGTGTAGAAATACCGATTTCTTTAGTTTATAGGAAAGATAGATTTAAGCATGACGGCTCTAATCCGTTATACCTTTACGGATACGGTTCATACGGATGTGCTACCTATGCAAGATTCCGTTCTGATATAGTTTCCCTACTGGATAGAGGGTTTGTATATGCGATCGCTCATATTAGAGGCGGTGATGAGATGGGACAAGAATGGTATCTGGATGGTAAGTTATTAAATAAGAAAAATACTTTTGATGATTTTATTGCTTGTGCCGAATACTTAATCGCTAATAATTATACTCGTAAACAAAATATTGTAATAGTCGGCTGTAGTGCAGGAGGTTTGCTGGTTGGAGCCTGCGTGAATGAAAGGCCTGATTTATTTAAAATGGCTGTTGCGGATGTTCCTTATGTCGATGCGCTAAACACTATGCTCGATGAAAATTTACCTTTAACTCCAGGAGAATATTCCGAATGGGGTAATCCTAAAAATGAAGAATATTACCGCTATATTAAATCTTATTCACCTTATGATAATATAAAGAGACAAGATTACCCGGCATTATATGTAACAGCCGGATTAACCGATCCAAGAGTAACTTATTGGGAACCGGCAAAATGGGTAGCAAAACTTAGGGAATATAAAACGGATAATAACCTGCTCGTGCTTAAAACTAATATGGACGCCGGCCACTGCGGAGCTTCAGGCAGGTTTGGATACTTAAAGGATATCGCACAGGAATATAGTTTTATACTTAAAATCTTCGGGGCTTGATTATTATATCTCAAGCCCTTTAGTTTTAATATTTATAAACGTGAATTTCGCACAGAATCTTTATTTATTGCAAGTTCTGTAATTATTCTTTCAGCCCATGTCTTAACTTCAAATTTATTTAAAAAACTTACAACATCAGCTTTTCCTTCGAGAAAGGCACAATCCTCCGGAGCTTCACCTCGCTTATTTTTTAAATTAACTTCTAATCCTTTTTCTTTAAGGAACTCAACCGTGTGAAGTTGCCCGCCGCGTGCGGCAAAATGCATAGCTGTTTCTCCATCCTCAGCCACAGCGTTAATATCTGCTCCTTTGTCTACAAGACGCTCAATTATATGGTTATGCCCGTCTTGTGCAGCATAATGGATCGGGGTTTCACCTTCTTCAGTTTTGGCATTAACTTCAAATCCTTTTTTTAATAAAAATTCTACTGTATCTTGATGCCCGCCTTCAGCAGCAAAATGTAAAGCCGTTTCATTGTCTATAGTTACAGCATGAATATTGGCACCATATCTTTCAAGAAGCTCAATTATATGGTTGCACCCTTTTTGTGCAGCATAGTGAATCGGGGTTTTATCCTCTTCCGTTCTAGCATTAACTTCAAGTCCTTTTTTTAGTAAAGATTCTACTATAAGTTGATTCCCACCCTTTGCAGCAAAATGTAAAGCCGTTTCACCGCTTTTGGTCTTAACATAAATACCAGCCCCGTTTCTTATTAGTTCATCTACCCTTTTTAAATCCCCTGCCTTTACAGCTTCTATGGATTGCTCATTAATTTTATCTTTCATTTTAATTTTCCAAAATAATAATATTATTTTTATATTTTTATAATTTATAAGCATATTACTTATACTTAATATTGTACTAGCTAGCTAGCTTGCATGCTAGTTAATTACTACACTTAATATAAATAGTAACCACAAAATTATTTAATAAATAAATAATTATTATAAGTAACCTATATAGCAATAAACAAAAGAATATACAAAGGGTGTTTAAGTATAATTTATAATAAATGTTCAAGAAAGGTATTCGGATATTGCAGCCGAAAACCCCAAAATCACCAGTACTTTGGAGGCGGGCTAATCCTCTTCAATATCCCAATTATACCGCTTAGTTTTGCCGGTCTGATAAAAACAGGTAACCTCTTCAATAAAGCCCTGAAAATCCCTATTCTCTTCAACTAGCCTATTTACAGTATCCCAATCAATTTCAATACGGCTCTTTAGCAGGAATTAACACCTGACTCTCTACAGGAGTTTTACTATCAAGCAAGATAAAGCCGATTCCGTGTAGTGCAGAAAGAATCTGCAATTCACGCTTGGTATCGGAACCTTCCAATTCCGCCGCTACCAAATAGCCATAGTTAGCCCAGGAAGAATTAGATACTGCCTGAAAGAATGCCCGGCGAACATTTGAACGGTTGATGAGCAGCTTAACTTCAAATGACCACAATTTGTTTTTTTTATCTAAATGCGCCATCTCCCTTTGAGGTATTGATGCACAGAAGAAATCAGATTCTGCTTCCTCTATTTCGGCCTGATCGCTTTGAGTCGTGTAGTAATATTTGCGGGGTCGCTCTTCTATGGTTTTCAGTTTTGCATTTCATTTCTGCATGTGCTTACGCCGCGCCCCGATTTCTGCGATAATTTGCTGGATTAATGCTTGATCATCATCAAGCTTATTAACAATTGCTTTACTGCGCTCCCGTTTGGCCTCGCACTCATCAGGATAGATTTCAAATATCCACTCTGCAATATCCCGGGCAATAAACTTCTGCCCAGGATGCTTCGATAGGTACTCGATGATTTTTTTACTTAAATCCAGATTCATATTCTTACTTTTTAGGGTTCAAGGACAAGTAATCCTATCAATTTATCAAAAAATGACAATAGAAAGCAAAAGTTTATAAGTCATATTACACAAAACGGAATAAATCTGATTTGGTGTTATATCCTTAATACCATACAGCACATTAGTTAATGTTAATAGCAATTCATTTTATACAGAGCATAGAAAATAATCAAACTTTAGTAAGATAGAGAAGGAAGATATTGCTGAAAGCCGGATTTTATGTGGTGGAGACAAACGGATTCGAACCGATGACCCCCTGCTTGCAAAGCAGGTGCTCTACCAACTGAGCTATGTCCCCATATGCTTTAAAACTGCTTACTTGCTTATAAATATGTTTTTATAAAAAAGCAAGCATAAAATGGAGCGGGAGAAGGGATTCGAACCCTCGACCCCAACCTTGGCAAGGTTGTGCTCTACCCCTGAGCTACACCCGCATGTTTTAAGCAAATGCCAATATAATTGTAAAATTAATAATTGCAATAGTATTTTTAAAATTTCTCATCCTGGATTGTTTCTTCAGGAGTTATAGCTTAAGAACCACTAAAAAAGTTAGGGTTTTTAAATATAAATTCAGATTTATTAATCTTAGTATTAGTTTTTATATTATTAAATATAATTTCTATTTCCTGCCCGCTTTCATCAATCACATCAACTTCTACTAACTTTATTTTATGATTATCATCACGTTCAAACTTAAGTGTCAACCCGGCTATAGCTGATTTTTCGTAATCTTTGTTCTTCTCTGAGATAACAAGTTCGGAACAATGCTTGCCTGCCGTATATTTCTCAACATGCACATCTTTTGCAAGGTTGATTCTTTCTTTACTTAAAAAGTGAGCAAGTACGGCTTTGGTTGAAATATAACTAGCCTCCTCCAGCTCATAATCATAATATACTATATTTTTTCCGTTACTGATAACAAGTGCTTTTTTTGGCTTTAAGTATTCCCATTTCATCTTGCCTGGCTTTGATAATAAAAACTTACCTTCTTTAATTGTACCATCGCTGCCATATTGCTTAAAATCAGCGCTAAACGTTGTAATTGAGTTTAGATAGTTTTCAACTTCAATAACGGGATCAGCAGCTGCAAACATTATATTCGGGATTAGCAAAAAAAAGATAAAAAGAAGTGATTTATTATACATATGACTTTCCTTATATTTCTTGTATTTTAAAACGTTAAAAATTTATTATTTTATGTTACAGTAGTATAATAAGTGAACCCAACTCAAATATTCAAGTGGTTATTAGGGCTTTTAAGATATTAAGTAAAATTATTTTCAGCTTAGTTGCTTTAGCGGCAATATTGTTGTTTTCAACTTATATTTGGCTTGCAACCGGTTCAAAATCCATACCATTCGCTGCAAAATATGTTTCAAATCAAGCGACCAAATTAGTACCTAATGCAAAATTTAACATAAAAGAGTTAAAAGCCGGCCTTAATAAAAAAGACTATAGCATATATTTTGATATTAATAACCTAAACATTACTCTATCAAATTATGACCCTTTTGTTTTAACTAATACAAAGATAAAATTCCATCCGGCTGGTTTAATCCCTTTCACCAAGCAACCGCTGGTTAATTTAGAACTTTCACTTGATAAAATTAACTTTGCTCCTTTAAAAAGCGGAAATCAGGAGTTAACCAAGGATATTCCGGTAGACTTAATTGATAACTTTATTTTAAAAAATAAAAAGAGATTAAAAAGATTTAATTTCATACTTCTTAATACCAGCTTCACATTCATAAAGAATAATAACCCAATTACATTCAAGGTTGAAAAAGCTTCATTTAGTCCGGTAAAAAGTGGTAACACCCTATTACTTAGAGCAAAAGTACAAGCAAAAATAAATAAGGAAAATATTACCATTAATTCTTTATTTAATACTTCTTCTAAAAAAGAACTTGTTATCTCAGGAGTAGTTAAAGGGATAAGTTATAAATCTCTTAATGAGCTTGGCTTTGGTACAAAGATACTTAACAATGCAGATATTAAATTAGATTTAAATTTTAAAGCAATAACTACAAAGTTTAATACCTTTGATCAACTTAACTTTAATATTAACAGCACTAAAGGCTTAATCAACCCTAATCAGGATTTTACCACACCGGTAATAATAGATAGTTTAACAATTTTAGGAAAGTGTTTAAACAGCTGTAGCACTATTGAATTTGAAAGGCTTAAGATTCTTTTCCAAGGCAATCAAATTTTAGTAAGCGGGAAATTTACTGATAACATATTAAGTATAAATACAAGCACCAGCAAAATTAACTTAGAACAAGTATTAAAACTCTGGCCGAGAACCTTATCTCCTAAGTCATATACTTGGCTAAGCGAGTACTTAAAAGCGGCAGAAATAAAGGGAGTTAGCGCACACTTACATTTTAACCTCGAGGATTTGGCAAACGGAAAAGATTTAAAAGATGATAGTTTATATGTAACATTTCCGATTGAAAATGCAGCTTTACAATATCCTAAAGACTCCCCTTTAATAAGTAATATTGACGGCATAATAGATATTTATCCAAATAAAATTGATATAAAAATTAAAAATGGAAAAATACTTTCTTCCGAACTTAAAGATTTTGATATTAATATCAATGATCTTATCGGCAAAAATACTATGCTTGATATTAAAGGTAAATTAATCGGTTCAGTTCAGGATTCTATAGATTTAGCTTATATATACTCTAAAAAACAAAACTCGGAGTTTAAAAACTTACAGGGCAATATAATTTCTGAATTAGAAATATTAATCCCACTTATAGGAGAAGAAAATAATAAAAATTTCAATCTTAGCGTGGCTTCTCAAATATCCGACCTTAAAACTGAAGTATTTAATAAATACCCGATTTCTAATGGGTTATTAAAAGTAAATTTAAAAGATAATATTCTACTTATAAACGGCACGGCGGATTTTGCTGATAATGTTCCGCTTATAATCAATCACGAAGAGTTTTTAAGCCCAGAAGATACTAATAAATATATTAGTAAAACTAAGGTAGAGCTGGCACTAACTAAGGATTTTATTAATAAACAGGGGCATAGTATCGGTAATATTATTGCAAGCAATAATAAAATCCCTGCTAATTTAGTTATCACTAAGGATTTAAACCAGGCAACCAGTGCAGAAATTGAAATTAATTTAAAGAATAACAGCTTAAATATTAGTAAAATAGGAGTTAAAAAGAGAATCGGAGATCCGGGTTTTTTAAAATTAAAATTGGATAACATAAATGGCGAATATAAAATTAAAGATTACAAACTAAGTATTCCAAACCTTACCAGCGAAGGCACAATTGAAACAGACCAAGACTTTAACATTGCAAGTGTAAATTCCAATAAAACAATTGTAAAAGGCAGCTCATTCGGTTTTACCTATAAAAACTCCATAAAGTCCGATTACTTACTTTTAAGAGGTAATGAGGTAAACTTAAGTACCTTAGATTTTTCTAAACTTTCCGAAACATCAAACACTAAGCGAGATAAACCATTTATATTTGAAAGTAAAATAAGGAGGTTGGTGCTTAAAAACGGAGTAATTATTAATTCTCCGGCATTTAATGCAAAATGCACCCAAAGCAGCTGTAATTTCTTTAGTTTAAACGGAAGTTTAGGAAATAATGAAACAATAGAAGCAAGCCTCAATTATCCCATTCTTAATATACAAACCTCCAATGCCGGTAAAATTATTGCCGCATTCGGTATTTCATCTAATATAGAACATGGGTCATTGAAGCTGACCGGAACTTATTCACAAAAAGATACCCTTACGGGTAGTTTGAATATAACTGATTTTAATTTAAAAAATGCTCCTATCTTTACTAAGCTACTCTCAATATCCTCACTTACGACTGCATCAGGAATTATTAATATTATGCAAGGTAAAGGCGTATCTTTCGATAAGTTAAGCTGCCCATTCACTTTTAAATCCGGGATTATAACCATAAATAATTGCGTCCAGAAAGGTGCGGTTTTAACTATTGTTACCGAAGGCACTATAGACTTAAACAAAAAATATATTGATATTTCAGGCACATTAGTTCCTGCAAATATTATTAACTCTATTGTTGATAACATTCCACTAATCGGTAGCACCATCTCAGGCGGCAAAAACTCAGGAATTATAGGCACTAAATTTGCTTTAAAGGGTAGTTTAGAGGGTGAAGGCCCTTCTCCCTCGGTAAATCCGCTCTCTATATTAACCCCCGGATTTTTAAGAAATATATTTTAAGATTTGCTCTTTAATTATTGATTTAACATGATATATTGCCTACGCGAAAATAAAATATATGAGTAATTCATGAAAATAATTAAACTGAGTAATGACGATAAAGTCCTCTCTTTAAAACAAGCACTTTATGCAACGGAACCTTTGCATAAAGATGCACAAGAAAAATATGAAGCTTCCACTGCACTTATCTCTCAGGCTATCCTGACATCTGCAGCCTATATACTCACAGTTATTTCAAACCAGGTTAGCTTAA
Organism: endosymbiont of Acanthamoeba sp. UWC8; assembly: GCF_000730245.1. Taxonomy (NCBI): domain Bacteria; kingdom Pseudomonadati; phylum Pseudomonadota; class Alphaproteobacteria; order Holosporales; family Holosporaceae; species endosymbiont of Acanthamoeba sp. UWC8. Next base: position 235,668 of record NZ_CP004403.1, read on the forward strand.
CTTCAAGCTTTGTTAATAGCTTTGTACTTAATTCAGCTGATCACTTAAGCGGGATTAGTAAATAAATTGATACTATAAAACTTTAAAATGCTGCTTAAAATTTATTTAAAGAACTAAGCAGCATATACAATTACTCATTAGTCTTTTGTTCTAAGTTTTTAGCTTCTTCCTGATACCTCTTTAGTTCCTTTAAGTTTTGTGGCAAAGGCGGTACATCTTTTAAATCGGGGGTAATCTTTTTATTTTCTTCCATATCCTGATCGGTAATCACCGGAGTCTTTAACTTACTTAGTTCATTCACTTCATTATTGGAATCAGCTTTATTATCTTCAACTTCAGCTGCATTTGCTTCATTAAATTTAAAAATGCCGGATGCTTTTTTAGCATACTTTTTAAAGAATTCTTTAAATGAAGAGGTTGGCTTATTTTGCTGCAAGCAATACTCATCAAATTCAGTCTTTTCCGGATAGGGGTAAAATATCACCTCTCTGTGGTTTATTCCTTTATTAATAGGAACTTCTCGGGTTTCTTCATATCCTATATTATTAATAGTTACATCATTATTTACAACTTTAGGTTTTCTAAACTCTGAACTAGGGACATTAGGTTTTGTTGTTACTGCGGCAGCAGAAGGGGGCGGCAAATCATCCGCAAAGTCATAATAGCTATAACCCAAACTCGAGCTACCTCCCTGCTCCGTTATATTTAAATCATCGTCGGGTAATGATTGATTGCTTGTATCATAATTTCCCTTCGGTACTCTCTTAACTTCCGTCGGTGCTTGCTCTATATCATTTTGCTGTGAAGAGGAGCTATTATCTTCACCGCTAAAAAAGCTTTTTGTTTTTCCTACCCCACCCTTAAAGAAGCTCATAATAGAAGATTCCTCACCTTTCTTCTTAGTTTCAGTGTTTTGGTGCTGCGTAACTGCGTTATTTCTTTCGACCTCAGCACTATATGATCCGCCTAGAGGATTCTTATAAACCCCGGTAGTTTTATTAATAGGTTTAATTCCGGGATTAGTTGAATAAAATCCGTTTGCTCCGATATCAGTAGTAAAAGGATTGTTTTTAGATTTTTTAGATAGGCCGCCGTTTTCAACAAACATATTATCCCTAACCGGATGGCGTTTTATAAATGATTGTTTTCTTTGCGGGTGCTTATTATTATACCATGGATTAATCGCGCTAGAGCAACCCAAAAGCGAAAGTGTGCATGATAGCACTACCAACCTTGGTAACAACTTTATTATAGCGTGACTCATAGTAAAAACCCCTGTAACAAATGATAACAAATATTATCCAAGATACTAATATGATTTATTTCTGTTATCAATTAATTTTACTTTATTACTTACTTATAAATAATTGACTAATGGTTGCTTAACGCTTATATGTAATAAAACTTCTTATATAAGTATATATTTCTAATATTTAAGAGTAATTACATGGCTTTAATGCAAGTTATAAAAGAACCAGATCCTTTACTAAGAAAAGTTTCAAAACCCGTCCAAAAATTTGATGCGGAGCTTACAAATTTTATTGATGATTTAATTGAAACCATGTATGAGGAAAAAGGCATGGGAATTGCGGCAATTCAGGTAGGCAAGCCGATTAGAGCATTAGTTGTAGATATCCCAATTAAAGAAGAAAAGAACCCTCTTGTTATAATAAATCCTAAGATTAAATTTTTATCTAAAGAAACGGTAATTTTAGACGAAGGGTGCTTATCAGTAAAAAGCGACAATGGTACTTTAGTGAACGGTAAGGTTGAAAGACCTATCAGCATCACGATTGAATACCGGGATTTGCAAGGTAACTTTAAAAAACTGGTAATCGACGGCACAAAATCAGAATATGACTTATGGTTTGCAAGGTGCTTACAGCATGAGCTCGATCATTTGGACGGTATTTTATTTATAGATAAGCTTTGTACAATGCAAGATATTGCTGCCGTAAGTAAAAAAGAATGCATTAAATCCTAAGAGTTAAGCGGATTATTAAAAACTACCGCCCCGATTACACTTGAATAAATAGAAGTTTTAAAATACTATGCAAACAAAAAAGTAGTTTATGTCATTTAGTGAAAAGTTAGATAAAATTATTGGCCGTTTTGATGAATTGAATCAAAGATTCTTAAATCCGGACGCTATTCCCTCTGCTGAATTTTCTAAAATAGCTAAAGAGCGATCGGATCTTGAGCAGATCGTTCCCTTAGCACAAAAATACAGAAAAACCGAAGATGCAAAGCAAGAGCTCGAGCAAATGCTCAAAGATCCCAATCTTGACCCTGATTTTAAAGAAGTTGTCCAGCAGGAGATTAAAGATAGCACTAAACAGCTTGAAGATCTTACGCAAGAACTTAAAGTTGCTTTAATTCCGAAGGATGAATACGATGAGAAAAATGCTATTATAGAAATTAGAGCAGGAACCGGCGGAGATGAAGCTGCACTTTTTGCGGCAGTACTTTTTAGAATGTATCAAAGATATGCTGAAAAAAACCGATGGAAAGTTGAGATATTATCAGCATCGGAAACTGGTTTAGACGGATACAAAGAAATCTCTGTTTCTATTACCGGTCGAGGCGTATTTGCAAGACTTAAGTTCGAATCAGGAGTGCATAGGGTGCAGAGGGTTCCGGAAACCGAGTCAAGCGGAAGAATTCATACTTCAGCTGCAACAGTTGCCGTTTTACCTGAAGCCGAAGAGGTTGATATTCATATCGAAGAAAAAGATCTAAAAATTGATGTCTTTAGAGCAAGCGGTGCAGGAGGACAGCACGTAAACACAACCGATAGCGCAGTCAGGATCACCCATATACCTACCGGGGTAGTCGTTACCCAACAAGATGAAAAATCTCAACATAAAAACAAAGCAAGAGCCTTAAAGATACTAAGATCAAGGCTATTCGAAGCACAAAGGGAAAGAATCGAAGCTGAACGCTCAGCACTTAGAAAGGGGCAAGTGGGAAGCGGAGACAGGTCGGAAAGAATCAGAACTTACAATTATCCGCAAAGCAGAGTAACAGACCACAGAATAAACATTACTTTGTATGATCTGAATAAAGTTACCAATGAAGGGTTTATAGATCCGTTTATAGACGCATTAAATGCTGAAGACCAAGCTGAAAAACTCTCTGCCTCTGAGGATTAAAAAATGAGTAAGGAATTTAATACTGCAAATGGTCATAAATTCCTTAACATTAGTTGGAAACTATTATTAATTACGTTTTCCATCTCTTTAGTCGGAGTTGCATTGTTATATTCTGCTGCTAACGGCAAGATGGAACCCTGGGCAATTAAACAACTTTATACAATTTTGTTTACTCTTCCGTTAATTATTCTTTTATGCTTAGTTGATACATATTTAATTTTTAAATATGCATATGTCTTTTATTTCATTTGTCTCTTTTTATTGGTTTTAGCTGAGGTTCTCGGGCATAAGGCAATGGGAGCACAGAGATGGTTAAAACTAGGTTCCTTAAATATACAACCTTCCGAATTCGTTAAACTTGCTATCATATTATCATTGGCACGCTATTTTCATACCTTGCATTCGAACCAGGTAAGCAACTTTAAATCTCTTATAATTCCAATATTAATTTTTTACTTCCTGTGATTCTTGTTTTAAAGCAACCTAATCTCGGTACTGCGGCAATAATTATTATGATTTCTGCTGCGATTTTTTTTGTTTCCGGAGTGAAGATTTGGAAATTTGCTCTGGTCATTATAGCGGGTTTAGGTATTCTGCCGGTTATTTGGCAGTTTATGCATGATTACCAAAAACAGCGTGTACTCACTTTCCTTGAGCCGGAACGCGATCCTTTAGGCGCAGGATATAACATTATTCAATCTAAGATTGCAATCGGATCGGGCGGAGTATTAGGCAAAGGTTTCTTACAAGGCTCGCAAAATCAACTTAGCTTCTTACCTGAAAACCAAACTGATTTCATATTTACTTTACTTGCCGAAGAGTTCGGCTTGGTTGGCGTTGCTATATTACTTATTATGTATTTTATAGTTAGCTTATATTGTTATTACATATCATTTAATTGTGACAGCCATTTTTGCAGGCTTGCTTCAGTCGGAGTTGCAACCATGCTATTTGTTCATGTGTTTATTAACATAGGAATGATTTCGGGTATGTTACCTGTAGTCGGAACTCCCCTGCCCTTTCTTTCTTACGGAGGGTCAAATTTGATTGCCTCATTTTTGGGTATCGGGATTGTGCTTAATTCCCAAAGTCATAAAAGTTTAAAGCTTACTAAGTCATTGTAAGACTCCTTATATATCAAGCATATAAAATTTCATTGCAATATCATTTTAATCTATTACGCTGATATACTTATTGTTAACGGGGGAGGCTAACAATGAGTAAAATTTTCCAAAGGGAATCTATTGTAGATTTACCAACCGATGAATCTTTACACCGTATAAGCATAATAAGAAAGCTAATCGGTTCTCTAAACGTTATTCAACTTGATAAAGATTTACAGGAATTTAAAGATTCATTCCAAAGATTAGATATTTTACTTGAACATTACAATGTACAAGATCTAATCGAAGAAACTATTAATTTTGAAGCAAATTTCCATGATGGCTCAATGGAAAGAAAGTATGAATGTATTGATTATTTAGTTTTAAAGGGCGCAAAATTAAATGAATTAAAATATGTTTTTGACAACTTAAATATCTATGAAATTCAGCTCTTACTTGATAGAGGATACCCTCAAAATTTAGCATTCAAAAGCATTTTTGAAATATTAAATCAACAGGATAGCCAGGAAGAAATCTTACATAAAGCGAAATCGTTACTAGACCACCTTATACAAGATAATAAAGAAATAATTAATGAGCTGGATCACAAATCATTACCGGACAACCTACCGAATGAGTTTATTCACCTTCTCATCGAAAAAGGACTCGATTTAAAAGTAATATTTGCTAAAGCATTGTTTAGTAATCCTGAAAATGGTTTAGAAATACATGAGATACAAAAAAAATACTTTGATATCGCGTTTAAGCATAAACCGGATATTGATAATACCTTTTATGATTTAAGTTTATTCAATCTTACAAATATTAATATTGCTGCTGTTGAATATTTGCTTAGCAATGGGCTATCACCCGATGCACTTACTAAAACAATAATTAATTGTTTAACTATAGAAAATTATCTTAACTATGATTTGGGCTTACAAAAAGAGTTTGTAAAAGAATTACTTGAGCTTGCTTTAAATAAAGGTGTGGAGATTAATTATACAAAAAAGAATAATTTTTTAATTGAAGAATTTGCAGGGCTGGGTGAATATGAGCTTCTTGACTTAGTTCTTTCCAGAGGCACGGATAATATACTCTCTATCTCTGCTTATATTGAAAGCTGCTATTCAATTACGGCTTGCATGGAAATACAAAAAAGGTTCCCTGATACTTATTCAGAAAAAGAAATTTACCAATATTTAAGGGCGGAGGGCAAATCAAATTCCGAAACCGGATTATTTTTAGACAAATATAATTTAACCAAAGATTATTTTAATTACCAAAATGGTTTTGAAAGCAACCTTAGCGATATAGAAATTGCTATAATCGAATCGCAAAATATTACCGCGCACGCAATAGAAGAAGCTAAGCCGATTAATAAATACGGCTTTAATTTATTGCATATCGCTTTGTTAAATCGAGACTTCGCCCTAGCCAATAAACTAATAGAAATGGGGGTTGACCTTACTGAAGCTAATAATAATGAGGTATCCGGAATTCTAATGTTACCGAGAGCTTATGACTCCAGAGGAGTTGATGAGAAAGAAGTAGAAAAAATATACGATATAATTATGGCTCAATATAAAGACATTGATATTATACTTTCTAACGGAGAGAACGTTATAGATCATTACCTGAGCAACCAGGCACACAAAGAACTGGTAATAAATAAATCAAAAGACCCGTTATTTTATTTCTTTAAAGAAGATTCGGATCTGTTTTTACCTTCACAACAGACTGATAAGACCCACATAGCAATTAGCCACGGTGAGCATTTTTGGTCAACTGGCATATACGCATTTGCAAGGCTGGTAATGAAAAAGCATTCCGATGTAATGTTCCATCTGGTTACTAAAGAGATGCTGGAAAGCGGGGGAGATGAATTTGTTAAGCAATTTGACGGGTGGATAAACCCGGGCGCAGGAGACAGTTACCCGAAGCATCTTAATGAGTTTAATATAACAGACTGGCAACCGCAGTATGAAATTGAAGAAACTTATCAATTAGCACTAGATAAAACCTCCTTGTACAATATTCCCTATATGGGCATGTGTGCAGGAGCGCAACATTTTATACTTTATAATAAAGGATATTTAAGCCCGTTGAATGATTATGACCATGGTCGACATGAAATTTCATACCTTAAGGGAACGCTTGCGCACTTCCAGGCGATGACTTCACTGGAACAACAGCAAGCTCTCTTAAGTTGCGAGTTTCCGGAGATAAAATTTATGGGCGACACTGCTCACCACTTTGCGGGAGTTTTAAATAAGCTTGGAAACGATATTGAGCTAGGTGCAATTTCAGAAGATGAGATACCGATGTCATATGCTCATATTAACGGATTAAGCTATGCTACGCAATTTCATCCCGAACATTATTATAATATTGATAATGGTGAAGGGGCTGTAAATTACCAAATGGTTTGGCTGGATAATTTTATAAATTTAAGCAAAATGCATCATCAGGCTGTTTACAATAATGAAATTTATCCTGAAATTTATATGAGTAAAATTAAGCATAGGCTTAAGGAATGTAATAATCAAAAAACAAATATTACTCAAAATGAACAGCATGAACAACCATTTAATATTGAAAACACTGAGATTTTGCACTTAATAAGTTGGTAGCAAATTATAATAATAACAATATTAAAGCCGGTATTTTAATCTTTCGTTAAAAAGATTTACTAAAATTAATATCGGCTCTTCGGTTCTTTTGTATTGACGGGTTTATGTATATGCACTACTATATCAAAATTATTTTTACGCGAATCCACAAGCTCTTTTTTATATATTTGAAGCATGGAATTACGTAAGATTGTGCAACAAATTTATTAAAAGGACGCTACTTATGTCAACAGGAACAGTTAAATGGTTTAACGCTCAAAAGGGTTATGGCTTTATTGAATTAGAAGAAGGTGGGGACATTTTTGTTCACATTAGTGCAGTTGAACGCGCTGGTTTAAATTCACTTCGTGAAGGTCAAAAACTTACTTTTGAAGTTAATAAAGGTAAAGACAATAAAGAATCTGCAGTTAATTTACAGCTTTTAAAAGGCTAATTAACCTAAACAATTTTCTAATAAAACTTCTTTTAAAGTTCCGTAAAAAAAAGCTTTCAAAACAAGTTTTATATATATCTAAAAGCTTAAAAGCTAGAAAATTATAAATCTATATTAGATGAGGAAGATATTTAAAACCTTCCTCATTTAGTTTTAATATGAGAGTTTTTTTATGAGTAACTTTAATACAATGAATCTTTCTGATTCATTAATGAAATCTATTACTAAAATGGGTTATACAACCCCTACCCCAATTCAAGCGGAAACAATTCCTATTGCATTAACAGGCAAAGATATTATAGGCACTGCACAGACAGGCACTGGGAAAACAGCAGCTTTTCTTATCCCGCTTTTTTCAAAGTTAATGGCTTCCAGAGAAAGCCATGCTATAATTTTAGCTCCGACAAGAGAGCTAGCTCTACAAATAATGCAGGTTGTTGAAAGCCTTATGCCTCAAGACGGAAGATTTCCGACCGCACTATTAGTCGGCGGCGCCGATATAGGAAAACAATTAAGACAACTTAAGGCAAAACCGCGCTTAGTTGTAGCAACACCGGGAAGAGTTAACGACCACATAAAGAGAAGAAGTATAAATCTTAAATTCTTTAACTTATTAGTTTTAGATGAGTTTGATAGAATGCTGGATATTGGCTTTACTCCGCAAATTGAAAAAGTTATAAGCTTTATGGGAGAGAATCGTCAAACTTTAATGTTCTCTGCTACCCTAACCCCGCAAGTAATTAAATTATCTAAAAAATATTTAACGGATCCTGCGGTCATAAATGCCGGTACAGTTAATACTCCGGTTAAAAATATTGATCAGAAGATGGTTAACACTACTGAAAGAAATAAATACGATGACCTTTTATCTGAGCTAAGTAAGCGTGACGGCTCAATAATTATATTTGTCAGTACAAAAAGCGGTGCGGATAAATTAAGCTTCAAATTAAATAATGATAACCAAAACACTTCTCCTTTCCATGGTGATATTCCACACAGAAAACGTGAGAGAGTGGTTAAAAACTTTAAATCTCAAGATTTTAGAATTTTAGTTGCAACTGATATTGCGGCACGCGGTCTTGATATTAATCACATTAGGCATGTAATTAATTATGACTTGCCAAGATGCCCGGAAGACTATATTCACCGTTTAGGAAGAACTGCACGTGCCGGCGCTAAAGGTTCGGCGGTTAGCTTCATAGTTCCTGCTGATGGTAAAAAATGGACGGCGATTAAACGTATAATGAAGCAAGCATAAACTTCATTTAACTCTAAGTATTTAAAACTCCTTTGAGGCAACCCTTAAGGGAGTTTTTTTATGATAAAATTTTATAAAATAGCGCAAGCAATATAAAATTATAGATAATTTTGAATAGGATTTAGGCAACTGTAGCAATGAATGAATTGTTAAGAACCTAATAACCAAAGTATGCCCTTAAATAAAGATAAGGGTTTTATTACTTTAAACATATACGGTAATTAATCCATCCTCCGGCAAAAACATTCATATTTTAACTTGAAAATTTAATAACTTACAATTCCTATAACCTTAAAATAATTGCATTTTACTGCTTTTGTGTAGATTAAGGCTAAGCTTAATAAAAAATTAACAACTTTTCACTTCCCCCTTAACATAATTTAAATATTAGTATGTTATAATATGCTTTAATTATAATGAGAACTAGATATGAATAAGAATAAATTACTAAATGATCAGGATGAACGTGTTGAGAATGACTACACAAAATTTGCAAGTGAATATAATGAGCAATCTGAAATTATAGATAATTTAGAACAAGGATTTAACAGTCCTAATAATGAATGAATAAAAGACTAACGCCCCTAATAAGAAATAAGGACTTTATTATATTAAATAAATAAATTAAATGGTAAATAAGATGGCTAAAAAAAAATTTGCTGAAGCAGCCTTAAGTAGAATAATTTCTGATATTAACACACCTGATAAAATAAAGAGTAAAATAATTGAAAATGTGCTAAATACATATGTAGCTTCATCAAAAGTAAAACAGCAAGAATTTGCTAAAGAAGTGTTTAATGAAGTGTATATTGGAAGAATACAAATATCTAAAGAATCCAGACAAAAAATCATTACACAATATGAATCTGAAATAATAATACCCGAGCCAACTCCTGAAACTAAAATACCTAAAGCTGAGCAATCTTCTGCTCCTAAAGAAGAGGCTAAAACTTCACAACAACCACAAACTGAAGCTAGCGATAATACAGCAGGCAGTAGCACAGAAGGTTCTTCGAACACAACATTAAATGAAGAAGCTAAAGCTGGCGAAGATGTAACAGATGATAACACGGAAGCTTCCTCTAATACTACTACCGATAAAACTCAGAAAAACCCAAAAGAAGGATTTTATAAAAATTTTACAAAATTTTTCAAAGAAGGGTTAAATACAACTCAAAAGGTATTTTATACCTTTACAGGTGCTGATAAATATGACGAAAATGGAGAGCCGATAAAGCACCCGGAAGAAAACAAGGAAGAAAATTTAGGCGCAACTAATAATAATCAAGAAAATTCTACACCTTCTTCCAAATGGTATTCATTCATTTTTGGTAAGAAACTAAATAAGAGTGCAACACCTGAAGCAAGTGCAACACCTGAAGCAAGTGCAACACCTGAAGCAAGTGCAACACCTGAAGCAAGTGCAACACCTGAAGCAAGTGCAACACCTGAAGCAAGTGCAACACCTGAAGCAAGTGCAACACCTGAAGCAAGTGCAACACCTGAAGCAAGTGCAACACCTGAAGCAAGTGCAACACCTGAAGCAAGTGCAACACCTGAAGCAAGTGCAACACCTGAAGCAAGTGCAACACCTGAAGCAAGTGCAACACCTGAAGCAAGTGCAATACCTGAAGCAAGTGCAACACCTGAAGCAAGTGCAACACCTGAAGCAAGTGTAACACCTGAAGCAAGTGTAACACCTGAAGCAAGTGTAACACCTGAAGCAAGTGCAACACCTGAAGCAAGTGCAACACCTGAAGCAAGTGTAACACCTGAAGCAAGTGTAACACCTGAAGCAAGTGTAACACCTGAAGCAAGTGTAACACCTGAAGCAAGTGTAACACCTGAAGCAACTAATTTAGCTAAAAATATGGCAAAAGAATTTGAAGAAGTATTTGCTAGTATGCCGGTAGTAAGTGAATCACCAACTATAACCCCCATTCCTTTTACTACGCCAAGTGCAAGCCCTGAACCGATTTATTCTCCTTCACCTAGCATAAATGGTTTCTTTAAATGCTATAATGCCGATGGAAGTGTTTCCGGGGCTAATTTACATCTTCCTGAAGATCCTAATGGGCCTACGCTTATTTGCTCTACTCCTGATGTAACGGATTATACTTATTAACCTTAATCAGAGCTGCTACATTTTATTTGTTACATCTAGCAGCATTCTTTTAATGTTAATTAAAAGGTAAAAAATATATTAATGCTAAAAATAAAATAGAAAAATAAAGGAAATAAATTTATGAACACTAAAATATTTACCGCTCTAACCGCCTTAGCTGTTATAATCCCGCTAAGTGCGCTCGCAAATTCATATGATGAGAAAAAAGATAGCTATTCTCCAAGCTTTTTTAATAATGATATTTTAAAAGATACATATGTTTCTATTGGGTATGGAAAGTCATTGCCGCAAGGAAAGCTTAAATTGCTTTCTTTTAATGATAATAATGATGAGATTTTTATAAAAGAAAAAAATAAAAATAAAGATATTTTTAAAACTTCTTTAGGAAAAAAAATCAATAATATTAGAATTGAACTTGAATTTCTATACAGTAAGAAACATGCCTTTAATTCAGTAAATAATTATTTCCCAAATCAAACTTTATCACAGAATATTACTACTTCTCATTATACTTATTTGATCAATACCTTATATGATTTTAAGAATTTTCACAATAATCTAAAGCCTTATATCGGCTTAGGTATCGGTATATCGCGTAATAAAGTTGCCTCTACACCCCTTATACTTAATACAGATTCATTACCAAGTACAATTTTTGCAAATAATACAAAAAAATCTTCCACCTCATTTGCCTGGAATACAAGCTTAGGTGTTATAGTAGATGTTAATGAGCACGTGTTTTTAGATTTTTCTTATAAATATATGGATCTAGGTAAAGCTAAAGGTACACCTCTTATTGATGCAGGGGGAATTACTACAGACAACAACAACATCAAGGGTAGATTCAGGAACAATGTGTTCTTAGTAAGTGCCGGGTTTAAGTTTTAATTAAGCTTAAATATTTTAAATAATTAAAAAGAGGTATAGCTAAAAATTATACCTCTTTTTTTACTTGCCTTTTTTATCCTTATACTTCTATAAATAATTATAAGAAAACTCACTGCTTTCATAAAATTTTTCAAATCAAACAGCAAGTCTCTTAGGGCTTTAATTTAGAATAAGATAAAAAATTAATTTAGTTTTCGTCTTTATCTATTTTTTTACCGGCATCAAAATCTTCATGAGCCATTTGCTCTTTTCTTGCTTCGCCGCCAATTTTCCCGCCCTTTTTACCCATAGCGGAGTAATTATCATGCATTTTTTTCTGCTCTTCGCTACTTAAGTTAGAATTATCATTTTGGGATTGTTGGTTTTTATTTTCTTTATCATTTTGATTAACAGCCATAGAACGCTCCTATTATTTTTAGTTTTTTAATATCACTTAAAAAAATAAGTAATTAAATATAACTGTAGAAATTTACTCTCTTATAATATAGGTAAAAATTTATTTAATTTTACTTGAAAAGTATGTATTAATTTATTATCTTTTTATATCGGCATCACTATTTCCTGTTTTTATTGTATAAAACCTGGTATCCAGTGATTTTTTTTATACCACTATATAAAAGATCATAAGTAGTAAAGTTTGAAGAAATCAGGGGCTGTAAGCTATTAGCTACATGTGCGGCAACGAAAGAATTATTGGCACGTGTATAGGAATTAAAAAGATTTCCTTTAAAGTTATTAAAATAATTTTTTATGGACTGTGTGTGTAGTAAGTCTGAAACCAAATAAGCAACTAATACTGCACAAAAGCATTGAAGATTATATATAAATGATTCATTAGAGTAATTTTGAGGGTTTTTATCGCGAATTAATGGCGCTTCGTACTTAGCAGGCATACAGGCTGCTTTTATGCCTTGAAAAAAAGTAAATTTTAGTGCATTTATTAAGCAGCTATTATTATAATTTTCATTATTATTCTTTGTAAATGAATTTTCATAATTACTAATAAATAAATTAGCTACCTGAGTATTTGAAATAATGCCAAGCATGGGAATGAACCCGGTTGACAATATTCTTTCTAAGTAAGCTAAGCTTAATGTTTGAAAAAGTATTTCTTTACAGTAATTAAAGGAAGCTGCGAATATTAGCCCGCCTGATATATAATCAATTAAATCTTTTGTTTGCTCAGAGATATATTTTTTCCTATTTAGCAAAGAGGTAACTATTCTAACTGATAGATCAAAAGTTATAATACCCATAAAATATTGCGGATCAGAAGCAAGAAATGTACCTGTTGAATACATGATAGCCATGCTTAAAGCTATATCAATATTACCTTTTGATAACATAAGTAAAATCCCCCTCTTTACAGCTAAGGAGATATTGCTCTTAAGCTTGTAGAAAACCTTAAGACTAAACCCCTCCCCCTTAACTGGATATTAATCACTATATAAGATTAAAAGCTTAAAGAAAAAAGGCAACTAAGAAATTACATGCATTAAAATAATGATAGAATTTAAGTAAGGCTCTTTACTCTGCTAATATTAATTATCATTAGCAGATTTATTAAGCTGCTTAACAAGTTCTTTACTTGGTCTAAAATAAAGGGAACCTTTATTTCCGACTTCAATTTTTTGATTAGTTTTAGGGTTTCTCGCAACTTTCTCCCCTCTTTTTCTCACCACCATCGAACCGAAGCCTCTAAGCTCAACTCTATCACCGCAAACTAAAGCAGTAGCTATTTCACTAAAGAAAATATCTATTACTTCTTCCAGTTTATTAAGTGACATACCTTGATTATGTTTTTTTAACCAAGATACAAGGTCTTTTTTACTAACTGCTTTACTCATATTTGCAATAAATTATAATTTTTAAAGAATTATATCAGTATTGATGGCAATTGTCTATATTTATTGTAAAACCATTGTATTAGCTGTGTATTTAAGATTAGAAAAAATGGTAGCCGTAGAATCCAAAATCTTTTCCAGCCTGCTGGTTTGCTTAACTAAGCTGACATCAACCACTTCCAGGCCTTTTATATCTTTGTCTTTTGCAAGCCAGGCGATTGCTTCATCTTCTCCCCCTAAAGCATCAATTAAACCATATTCGAATGCTTGCCTTCCCGTATAAACTCTACCGTTTGCAATCGTTTTTAATTTATCGCTTTCTATTTTTCTTCTTTCTTGAACCATATTTAAGAAAACCTCAAAACTATCCTGAATGGTATCTTCGACTGCATTCTTTACTTCTAATGGCATTTTTTCAAACGGATTAGGTGAAGCTTTGTAAATAGATGTTTTTAGCGTTTGTAACTTAACTCCTAAACGTTCGGCAAGCTCGGTAACTTCAAAGGATTTTAATAATATTCCTATTGAACCGGTTAAAGTTCCTTCACGTGCTAAAATATGATCAGCTCCAATTGCAGACATATATCCTCCGGAAGCCGCTATTTCACCCATTACTGCCACTACTGGTTTTTTATCGGCAATTTTTCTTAAAGCATAAAATACGTTCTGCCCTCCGACAAATGACCCGCCCGGGCTATTAATATGTACAATTAAAGCTTTAACGTTTTTATCATTTGCTAATTCCTTGAGGGCTAAATTTCTCTCATGATCATCCATTATGATCCCTTCGAGCTGAACCCTAGCTATATATTTTGAAGGGGAGGATATATTTGCTTTATTTCCAAACAAGCTCCAAAGTAATAAAATAAGAGCGAGTAATGCAAAAAAACGCCAATTAGCTATTTGTGTTTTAAGTTTATTTCTGTCGAAAATCTGATCTGAGGTAAATGACATATTAAAATATTATTATTATCTTTTCTAAAAAGTTATATTAACCTAAAACTTTAATTAATCATCCTTTTTTTAGTAATTTTTTAATTGACCTATTGCTGGAATGAGGCTACACAACCCTTAAAGTTAATTTTTTAAATATGATGCTGTTATTATTGATTTTATGCCTATTAGGATACTTTATATATTTTAAGGATAAATTTAATTTATCATATAGCGTTGCTATCCCCCTATCCTCTTCATTAATTATTTCTCTTCTTTACATATCAGCTTTGCTTAGAATCTTAGACATCACTGTATATTTTATCTATATTTTAGGAGTTTTACTTTCTATTTATTATATTGTCAGCAATTTTAGAGACAAAAGATTATTAATTGATTTTTTTTCTTATGATCTCTTATTCCTACTTGCTGCAATCGGTATATATTATGTGAGAATAACACCTTCATACTACATTTCATGGGATGATTTCACTCATTGGGGAACAGCTGCTAAAGAGATTTACCTTTATAAAGGCTTGCACACGGTAAGTGACCTGACTTCTCTTTACCCGATCCATTTTAATTATACCAGAATACCTGCTCTTTTTTGTTACTTTATAACTAAGAGTATCGGATATACTGAAGGTAATAATATGTTTGCCATGGGTTTATTATGTATGCTATTCAGCTCAACGGTGTTAGTGCGCCGAAGCATGTTGCAAAGTGCATTATTATTCTTTTCAGTGCTCGCTGCTGCAATACTTTACACTCCGATTTTAAGATCCCTTTATATGGATGGAGTAGTCGGCATAATTTTTGGATGTGTTATATCAATTTATTTGCAAGAGAAACATAAAACAAGAGCCTTGCTTTGTATTCTCCCCATATTGTTTATATTGCCAAATATTAAGGAAATTGGTTTTTGGCTCGCATACTTTGCAATTACAGCTATTATTATAGATTTATTTATTCGCCATAAATTAAAAGGCTATGTAATATTTTATATATTACTTTTACTTATTGCGCCGTATGTTAGTCATAAATTATGGGTAATTTATCTACACAAATTTAATATAATTTCTTCTCATAGCACTTTTAATATAATATTATTTTTTAATACTTTTATAGACCTGCCTAACTTAGCTTATGGCAAATCAATACTTATAATGTTTATGAAAACCCTTCCCGAGTTCGCTGTAAAAGAAGGAACTATTGTAATTTATTCTCTATTTGCAATGGCGATATATGTGTATAGAAAATATCAACTTCCACAAAATGAGTTGGTTAGAATTAATTCTATAATGCTGGTTTTATTCTCCCTTTATTTAAGTTTAAGGCTATTTATATGGTTACATTATGCGGGAGTTTATCTAGCATCAAATAATAAAGTTCAGTCTTCTTCATATTTGAGATATTACGGATCATTTTTTATAGCCTTCGCTTTTATAGCAGCTACTTATATAAAAAAAGGATTTTTAAATTCAGCTTATAAAAAAACTACTTTAACTGACAATATTACTCTAATTTTTACATTAATTTTCTTTAGTATTATTAGTTATAATTTATATAAAAGGCCGCCCATTACATTCGATAAAGATAGAAAATTAGCTTTAGATGCTGCCTCTCCTCTTCTTGAATTTAAAAAAAATAACCACAAAGTAATGATAATATTTAATAATGTCAGCCAATTTCATTGCCCGCAAATCATTTATGAAATCGCACCTTACGGGACTTTTGAAGAATTAGATATATGCAGAAATAAAACCGGAAATTTCTGGCCGGGCTCTTATAAGCTTGAGGAAAACTTTACTATTGATTTTAATAAGTTCAATGACAAAACAAGCAACAATAAAGACCCTGAAAAATATGATGTTCTATATATAACTTCATTAGATGATAATTCAGAAAGAATAATAGCTAAAGCCTTAGGCTTAAAAGAAGTTAAAGACAAAGCATTTATTAAAATAAATGGTAAGTTTACTCCTTATAAGACATAAAAGTTGATAAGTTTACCTTATTAAATAGCTTTTTTATTATAATATGTTTATTATTATAATTAAGGCTTATAAAAAATAAGAGGGAGTTTATGACTAAATCATATAAGGAAATTACCGGAGATATATCTGTATACTTAAGTAAAATGCATAAAGAAATTCCGGATGTGATGAGTAGTTTGGGGGCTTTATCTAAAAGCGTCAGTAAAAACGGAGTTTTAGATAAAAAGACAAAAGAACTGATTGCTATGTCGCTTGGGGTCGCTGCTCGCTGTGACGGTTGCATTGGGTTTCACACAAAAACATTATGTGAGCTGGGAACAACGCGTGAAGAACTGTTGGAAGCACTTTCTATGGCTATTTATATGGGCGGTGGCCCTTCTACAGTTTATGCGGCATACGCGCTTAAAGCTTTTGAAGAATTCAGCAACCAGTAAGACTAAACAAAAGAGATAAGAAGCGGGGGGATATGGTACTCATTCGTGTTAATTTTATTTAACAGCACAAATTCACCCTGCTTTTTTCTTCTATTTATTTACACTTATAGAATAAATTTGATATATATCTCCAGCTCTCTAGATTGGAAGATTTTCTATTTTAAACTATAATAATAAATAATATAATAAATTAAGTTGAATACCCTACATATAGAGAGCATAGTTGAACTATAAAAAATAAACTCAGTTTGCGTATAAATGACATAGTCATTTATACGAGCACGCGCCATAAATGGCCGCGAGGCGCGTGCTTCTTACTATTCTTATTATCTGATTTTTCAGTTGTAGGCTATATAGTCATATTAAACTTAACTTATTATATTTGAATAAACGCGTTAGATATTCAACTTAATTCATTATATTATTTTAAGGCATCAAGCGATTCGAAAATTTCTTTTGCCATGGCTTTAGCTCTTAACCCGCCATATTCATTAGATTCTTGCTTATCCAGAATGTTTAGAGCAAAAATATAAGTCTGGCCTGGTTTTTCCAGAAAGCCTATAAACCAACCAAGCCACATATCTTCTTTTTTACTACCATTAGTATTTTTTTGTAAAGCGCTACCGGTTTTACCATATAACTTATATCCATTGGCTAATTTCTCTATAAACATAATATTTTTAGTATGGTCTATTGCAGACTTAGAGATCGGTAACTTGTAAGCAATCATTTTGTTTAAAAACTCTATCTGCTCATTAGCCGAAATTTTGAGCGATGAGTTAAGCCAGCTATGTGTCAAACCATCTTCTTTGCCCAGGTTTCCGGTTAAATCCCGGTTACCGTAAGAAAGTCTTGCAATATAGTTTTCAAACTTCTCCATCCCTAATTCTTGGGTCAAAACTTGCGAATACCAAACGACTGAATTAGCCATCCATCCCTTTGGCGTATGATCTTTAGCATGAACTTCAAGTACAGTGGAATATTCAGGTTTAAATTTCCACTTAGGGTTATCTTCGTCTTTAAGAATACCGCTATCAAACCCTATTAAACTCAAAGCAACCTTAAATGTAGAGCAAGGAGCAATTCGTTTATTACACCTGTTGCTATTAATGATTTCAACAGTCTTTTCCTTGTTTAAATCATATAGAATAAAGCAGGGTTTAACACCCTCAAATATTTTATTATAATTCGGTTGAGCGCTAGCATTGCTTGCTAAAAGCAAAGATAAGGAAAAAAACAATGGTTTAAGCAATTTCATAAGATATAAGCTCCGGTTATTAAAAAAAGGGATTAATAAAAAACTCTTTTAGTAAAATATCAAGTAAAAAATAAAATAAGCTTTACCTCATCACTATAAATTTATCTTCCAGATATTCTAAAATACCTGATCTTCCCCCTTCTCTACCGATGCCGGATTCTTTAACCCCACCGAATGAAGCAACTTCGCTTGATATGCCGACATCATTTATTGCAACCATACCATATTCCAATTCCTCAGCTACTCGCCAAGCTCTTCGCATATCTTCAGTATAAACATAAGCAGCAAGGCCGTAATTAGTTGCATTTGCCCTATCTATTACTTCATCCTCATTTTCAAACTTAAATAATGAAATTACCGGAGCAAAAATTTCTTCTTTTGCAATCAGGGTATTATCTGAATTATTACTAATAATTAGAGGTGCTAAAAAGCAAGGGGAAGACCTATCAATTTCCGCCTGATATAAAATTTCTCCACCGTTTTGTAAAGCATCGCTCACTAACATATTAACCTTATTTACAGCCTTCTCGTTAATAAGTGCTCCAATGTTGTTAGTTTCATCAAGTCCGTTACCGACTTTTATGCTGCTAAATTCTGCTTTTAGTCGTTTTAAAAATTCTTCAAAAATATTTTTATGAATATAAACTCGATTTACACAAATACAACTTTGTCCTCCGTTCCTTAGCTTTGAAGCTAACAATCCTTTAACGGCTTCTTCAATATTTGTGTCTTCAAATAGAATAAACGGTGCATTACCGCCCAGCTCAAGCGTAACTTTTTTAACGGTTTTACTGCATTTTTCCATTAATAATTTACCGACGCTTGTTGAGCCGGTAAAAGTAAACATCCTAACCTCAGGGCTTAAAGTTAAAGCATCCCCAATTGCATTCGCATCTCCGAATACTATATTTAGCACACCATCAGGAAGCCCGGCTTCTTGAGCAAGTTTTGCCAAAAATAATGCGGAATAAGGAGTTTCCTCGGAAGGCTTAACTATGAGGGTACATCCTGCCGCGAGCGCAGGGGCAATTTTTCTTGTAATCATAGCTGAAGGAAAGTTCCAAGGAGTTATAGCAGCTACCACTCCGATCGGCTCTTTAAAAGTAAATAGTTGCTGATCGGCTTTCAGTTTAGGCACAATATCACCGTAAATTCTTTTAGCTTCTTCAGAAAACCACTCTATAAATGAAGCTCCATACTCAATCTCAGCTCTAGCTTCAGCAATAACCTTACCCTGCTCCATAACCATGATCTTTGCAAGCTGCTCTTTATTAGCTATAATCAGCTCATAAAATTTGCGTAAAATTTTGCTGCGTTCTTTTCCGGTAGTTTTTTTCCATGGCAAGAATGCATCTCCGGCTGATTTAATTGCCAATTGCGCATCAATTGTTGAACAGAAAGGAACATACCCAAGAATTTCTCCGCTTGCAGGATTATACACGGGAATAGTTTTCCCTGAAGCCGCATCTACCCACTTTCCGTTAATAAAGCATTTATTTATAAATTCCATGACGCCCCCTTTTTATATATTTAAAGGCGACACGATCTAATAAACTCTTATTGATAGCCTTTACTTTAAAATCGGCGACCAAGCAGGATCTGAAGCATCACCAGGTGTTTCAATCATTCTTTCATGATAACCTGTAATATCAATTGCGTAAATATTACTTTTACCACCGGGCTTTTGTCTTTCAAACATAATAACCCTACCATTCGGAGACCAGGTCGGCCCTTCATCTAACCAACTTGAGGTGAGCAATCTTTCACCGCTGCCGTCAACTCTCATCACCCCGATATAAAATTTTCTATGCTGCATTTTAGTAAATGCTATATAATCACCCCTCGGTGACCAAACAGGGGTTGCATATGAACCACCGCCAAAACTAATCCTTTTTATATTCGAACCGTCACGATCCATAACATAAAGCTGCCTTGAACCACCTCTATCGGAATTAAAAGTAATTTTAGTTCCGTCAGGTGAATATGAAGGAGAGGTATTAATAACCGCACGATCATAAGTTAACTGCTTAACGAAATTACTTCTTAAATCGATTTCAAAAATATTTGTTGTTCCACTCTTTGCAACCGACATAATTGCATAATTACCATCTGGGGAAAAGCGGGGTGCAAATGACATACCCGGAAAATCACCGACTAGTTTTTGTGTGCCTGTTTCTAAATCCAACATATAAACTTTTGGTACTAAATTTTTATAGGACATAAAAATAGCTCTTTGGCTATTAGGGTCAAATCTTGGGGTAATAACCAGATCACTGCCATTACTCAGCAGCTTTAAGTTCGCTCCATCCTGATCCATTATAGCTAGTTTTTTTATGCGTTTAGTATATGTCCCGCTTTCAGCTATAAAGAGAATTCTGGTATCAAAGTACCCTTCTTCCCCGGTCAGCCTTTTGTAAATTACATCCGCAATTTTATGCGCTACTCTTCTCCAGGCGTTTTTGGAAACCGTGTAACTTCCTCCTTCAAGCTGAATCTCGTTATATGGATCCCACATTTTAAATTTAATATTAATATGGTTTGAATCTTTTATTTCAACCTGACCTGAAATTAATGAAGTAGCATTAATTCTTCGCCAATTGGAATAGGTGGGCGCCTTATCTAAAGTTATATTTTCTAAAAATGCATTTTTATTGATAGGTCTAAAAAGTCCGGAGTTTTCAAGATCATTACTGATGACTTGCTCAAGTTTTTCTCCGATTTCTTTACTAAGATTACCGGTTCCTTTGAAGCTATCAACTGCAATCGGCATAGCCTCAACATTTCCTCTGGTGATATCAATCTCAACTAACGCCTGAGCTATGCTAACCTGCAATAGTATTAATGAACAAAAAACAATAACTCTATTTAGCATCCCTTACCTCTTTTTATATTTTTCGTCGGTATCCTGCATTAATTTACCGCCAATAGCATAACCGTTGCCGGGCATTTCATTAATAATAATCCTCACCCTGTTCGGTTCACTTCCTAAAGCTACACAAACTGCATCAGTGACTTTTTCAACTAACAATCTTTTTTGATCATCAGTCCTTCCTTCCATCATATTAACTACTAGTACCGGCATATATTTTATCCTACTTAATAACTATTCCGTGATTAGGAGCGGAGCAGCATCACCACTTCCATCAGTATTCACGTTACTGCTAACCACCTCAGCTATAATTTCAGCTTCTTCTTCCGCTTCATATACTCTTGTCACGGAAATAACTTTTTCAGCTTCTTTAACATCGAATATTTTTACTCCCATGGCATTTCTGCCTGTGATTCTAATATCATGTACCCTGGTTCTAATTAATGTACCACGGTTTGTGATCAAAATAATTTGCTCATCTTCATGCACCGGGAAGCTTGCAACAACGGAACCGTTACGTTTTGAGGTATTTATATTTAATACACCCTGCCCGCCTCTATCCGTTATTCTATACTCATATGCCGAGGTACGTTTTCCATAACCGTTTTCAGTTATCGCTAGAATATACTCTTCATTTTTGGCAAGCTCAACAGCTTCTTCTTTAGTAAGCTTTTCAAAATTATATCTGTTTAGTTTGTTTATTGCGCTCTGATCTTCCGGGTTCGCAGCAATCATCATTCTTACATTTTCACTTATTTTTAAGAATTCATCGCGCTTCTCCATTTCTATTTCAGCCCCTTTTAAGACTGATAGTGAAATTACCGCATCTCCTTCCCTGGCAAGCTTAATACCTCTTACACCATCCGAAGATCTACTCTTAAATACCCTTACCGAATCTACGGGGAAACGAATCGATTTACCCATTCTGGTTGAAAGTAGCATATGATCATGAGATTCGCAAACTGCAACACCGATAAGTTTATCATTATCATCAAGTTTGATGGCAATCTTACCGTTGGATTGAATATTTACAAAATCAAGTAAGCTATTACGTCTGATATTACCGTTAGAAGTTGAGAACATAATATTTAATTGATCCCAAGTAGATTTATCTTCCGGGAAAGCCATAATATTATTAATTTTCTCACCATCAGAAAGCGGGAATAAGTTAACAAGCGCCCTCCCTTTGGATTGAGGGGTACCTAGTGGGAGCTGATAAACTTTTGTTTTATAAACTTTACCGATATCCGAAAAGAATAGTAATGTCGTATGGGTGTTACTTGCAATTATGTCGGTCGTAAGATCTTCATCATGCATTGAAAGCGCTGACCTACCTTTACCTCCACGTTTTTGCGACCTATAAGCATTAAGCGGAACCCTTTTAACATATCCGGTTAAAGTAAGGGTTACTACCATTTCTTCTTTCTGAATCAAGTCTTCAATATCAACTTCTGCTTCATTCAATTCAAAATCAGTTTTTCGAGGTGTTGCAAATTGCTGTTTAACTTCTGCAAGCTCAGTAAGTATAATTCCATATAATTTTTCTCTTGAAGAAAGAATGCTTAAATACTCTTTAATCTCAGCTGCAAGTTCTTTCAGCTCATTTTCTATTTTTTCTTTTTCTAAACCGGTAAGTCTTTGTAATCTCATTTCTAGAATGGCTTTTGCCTGCTCTTCAGTAAAATAGCAAGCTCCGCTAACCAGGTTGTTTCTGTAATCATCAACTAAACTTAGCAATGATTCAACCATTTGCGCTTCCCAAGATCTTTCCATTAACCTTACTTTAGCCGCTGCCGCATCAGGCGAAGCTTTAATTAAGGCAATCACTTCATCAATATTACTTACTGCTAAATATAAACCGATTAATACGTGCGCTTTATCTCTGGCTTTAGATAGAAGGAAAGAAGTTCTGCGCGCCACTACTTCTTCTCTAAATTCAACAAATGCTGCAATTATGTCTCTGATTGACATAACTATCGGGATACCTTTATTAAGCGCAAGGGTATTATAAGCAAAAGAAGATTGAAGTTCGGTAAATTTATATAGCTGTTTTAATATTACGTTAGAGACAACATCTTTCTTAAGTTCAATTACCACCCTTACACCGAGCTTGTTTGACTCATCTCTTAGTTCATATATACCTTCAATTATCTTTTCTTTGGTTAAGTGCTCAATATGTTTAACTAGCTCAGCTTTATTAACCTGATAAGGTATTTCATTAATAACAATTGCTTGTCTGCCGCCGATTTCCTCAAATTCCGTTTTCCCTCTGACGATTACAGAGCCTCTGCCTGTCATAAGTGCTTTTTTAGCTTTCTCACGACCTAGAATTAACCCTCCTGTCGGGAAGTCTGGGCCTGGAACATAAGCGGTTAGTTCCTCAGCGGTAATTTCGGGATTTTCAATATAAGCACAACAAGCATCAATAACTTCACCAAGATTATGGGTTGGAATATTAGTTGCCATTCCGACCGCAATACCGTTGGTACCATTTACCAATAGGTTGGGGAACCTTGTCGGAAGAACTCTCGGCTCTCTTTCCGAACCATCATAGTTATCTTGAAAATCAACCGTACCTTTATCTATATCGTTAAGTATGGCTGAGGAGATTTTAGCAAGCCTTACTTCAGTATAACGCATTTGCGCCGGTGAATCTCCATCCATAGAACCAAAGTTACCCTGACCGTCAATGAGGGGAATTCTAAGTGAGAAATCTTGTGCCATTCTTACTAAAGCAAGATAAATCGAATCATTCCCGTGTGGGTGATATTTACCTATTACATCACCGACGATTCTTGCGGATTTTTTATAAGGTTTATCATGAAAGTTATTCATTTCATACATTGAAAATAGTATTCGGCGATGCACCGGTTTTAAACCGTCTCTCGCATCCGGAAGCGCCCTGCTTACGATTACGCTCATTGCATAATCAAGGTAAGACTTTCTCATCTCATCTTCAATTTTAACCGGTAATACATTAAAAAATTCTAAATTTAAATTTTCACCTTTACTCAACTTCTTGCGCCTTAATTAATTTTTTTAATTACGTGAATACTAGCTAAGTTCAGAATAAAAGGCAACGGGGTATTAAAAGTTTTATTACTAAGAACGATAAACTATAAAATGCTTGCAGTCAGATGAGATATTAAAGTATGTTGATATTATAATTTATATAAGTTTTATTCTATATGATCACAAGAATCATAACAGTTTTTCTGCTTATCTTATTATCTCCGTTAATTTCACACGCTGATAAACCTTTATTAAATTCAAATATACAAAATGCCAAGCGTGGAATTGTAAGCATCAGTAATAAGCTGGTTGCTTCACTTTATGCTTCGGATACCAGTAAAGAAATTTTCGGCACCGGTTTTGTTGTCGATAAGAAACAGGGGTTCATCATAACCAATGAACATTTAGCTTCAAAGCAAAGGATTAGTGATTATAAAGTCAGCTTTTTTAACGGTAGGGAAGCTGAGGCAAAATTTTTTTACAGTGACCCGTGGATAGATTTTGCCTTATTGAAGGTTGATCCGAAAGATATTCCCCAGAATGTTGTGCAATTGGAGTTTAGTAACACACCTATTGAAAATGAAGAAAGCGTAGTCATTATCGGCAATAATCAAGGTAATAACTTTTCCGTCCAAACCGGGGTTATCAGCAATCTATACGAGTCATGGGGTGCCTTCCCAAGTCAAAATATGATTATTAGCTTAAACACTAAAGGCGGTTCAAGCGGTTCACCTATATTAAATAATAGAGGAAAAGTTATAGCTTTAAATTATGCTGCAGATCAAACTTATGCTGCCGCAATTCCAATTGCTTACATCAGGGATGCACTGCAATATTTAAGCAAGAATAAAATACCTCCGAGAAGAGATATAGGAGCCCTGCTTGAATATTATTCATTGGATAAAGCAGCTACGTTTTCCAACTTTCCTAAAGGCATTATAGATGATTATATTAATAAATATCCGGGCTCTTTCAGCAAAGCACTAAAGGTGAGTACAGTGCTTGAAGAATCTCCTGCACACGGAATATTGCAACCCGGAGATATTATTTGGAAAGTAAATAACATTGGAATCGGGGCTAAGCTTTATGAATATCAAAAGCTTTTAAATACATCTTCAGATGATTCAGTTAATTTAGAGGTTTACAGAAACGGTAAGCTAATAAGTTTAAAAGTTCCCTTATATAACTTATATGATTTAGAACCTTCTAAGTTTGTCATGTTCGGTGGAGCAACTTTTGTTGAGGTGGATAACTTTTTAAAGCTAACTACGGGAGCACCTAAAGGAAAAGTCTTTGTAACCAATGTTAATACAGGTTCAAGCTTTGATGTTTTACCTTGGATTAAAATTAACAACTACGGACTAGTCTATCTCATTAACGTGGTAAGTATAAATAATACTCCCATTAATAACTTAGGTGATTTAATAAAAATAATTCCTGAACTTACTGAAACTAAAAACTTTAAAATTAATTTTAAAAATTATGCTTATTACCAAGGTTTCGACTCAGTTCCCTATACTAATAGAAATGAATTTGAATTAGAAATTAAATATAATTCTCCCGATTCCGAACCTACCCTTATGAAGTTTGATAATAAAAAACTGGAGTGGGTATCTCAGAAAATTCAGGAATTACAAAATAAATAGAGCTGAGGTAATCTTATTTATAATTAGAAGTGACTACCTTCTTTCTAACTATATTTAAAATTAATATATAAAAAAATCTTCTACACTAAGCGCATTTTCTAAAAATATTTGCGAGTAGTAAAGAGCCAAAGTCATTGGTAGGGATAATAGCTATTTCATCTTTATAAATTATTTTAGAAATAATTTCATCTATTGAAGAATAAAGTTCTTTCGGAAAACCAAGTTTATCACCTTCAGAAGAATTAAAATCTATTATTGTAGTCAGCCAATCAGATTCAGCAACATAGATTATATCGGCACCACCCTTTCCAATAACAATATTAGCAGTGTTAGGCAGTAATTTTATTATATTATCTCTATCATCACCTTTTATTATATATGTAAGTCGGCCATTTTCTGTATCAAATGGATCAGGCTCAATTTTAATATTACTTGATAGTAGCTTAGCTATATTTATTTGTTGATGAAATGCCGAACATATATACCTTTCTGTCCCATACGGGTTATAGCCGCTATGCAAAAATATTTTTCCAAAATCATCTTCTATATGAGAGTTAGTCGGCATATAATGTTTATTTCCCTCATCATTTAAAAATATCCCTCTTTTCTCAGGCTCGTGAGCTGAAAACATCTCAGCATTTTCATTAAATACAGCCTCAAAATCATTACTTTTTTTATTTCTTTTACCGTATAATGCGAGATAATTATTAGGAATTATATTAGCAGGAATAACTACTTCCGGGCTATATTCCTGATAATATTGATCAAGCTGATCTAAATATTTATCTGCCGCTTGTATAAAGAGAGGCTTAGCGGTTATCCTATGTTTCAGCAAAGTTAATACACTATCGAGCCCGCTAATATCATGCCTAATTTGCATATTATTTTCATGCCTTTCAAGATATTGAGACAAAGTCATTTTAGAAGCTTCATAGGCAAAATAATCAACCTTTCCTCGCAAACGGGAATTATAAACATAAACTTCATCCGAGTTAACTTTTATTGCTATAAACGGACTATTTTCATCAATAAAACCTATTGTCGGCCAGAAATAAATATTTTCATGTTCATCAGAAAATATTCCCTTAACAGGTAGTTCCTTACGTATGCCTTCTTTAATTAATTGATTTTTTGACTTTAACCCGACTTTTAAACAATTGCTTAGAATCATATCCGCTAGCTCATATGCACTTGCATCAAAGCTACCGATCTGGTGAAAAATTAAAACTTCCATAATGCAACTATATCTAATTGACAAATATTTGTGCATTATAGCGTTTTATATAAACACAAACAACAAATATGTAAAATTATATAATTAAAGGTATAAATTAAATATTTAATTGTTTAGCCGAGTTCTTTATCCACCCAATCCTCACGAACTTTTACGTAAAGAAAAAGGTGAACCTTACGTTCTAAAATTTTTTGTAGTTCAAGCCTTGCTCTTCTGCCGACTTCTTTGATTTTTTGGCCGCCGGCTCCTACTACTATATTTTTATGGGTTGATCTAAGTACCACAATTGCTTGATGAAGCTTTAGGCTGCCGTCTTTCTGATCTTCCCATTTTTCGGTTTCCACTTTTAAAGAATACGGCAACTCTCTGTTAAGTAACAAAAACAACTGTTCACGAGTAATTTCTTCCGCCAGGCTTCTACTTGGAGTATCCGTATATAAATCTTCTTCATAGTACCAAGGAGAATTCGGCGCTTGGCTTACTAAATGGTTTACCACATCCTTAACACCGTCATTTTTAAGCGCAGATATCATAAATATTTCTTTAAATATATTTAAGCCGTTTATATCTTCAGCTAATTTTAATAGTAGATCTTTCTTAATTAAATCGACCTTATTAATTACTGCAATCAGTGGTTTATCCTTAATACTTACAATAATTCTATTTAGCTCAGGGGTTAAACCTCTTTTCGCGTCAATCAGCACACAGATTAAATCTGATTCGTCAATTCCTGCTCTGGCATTATTGACAATGTATTTTTCTAAAGTTTTGCTTGGCTTAAAAATCCCGGGGGTATCAATAAAGACAAGCTGAGTACTCTCAACATTTAAAATGCCTCTGGTCAGAGTTCTGGTGGTCTGAACTTTCGGGCTCACAATTGAGATTTTTTCACCGATTAATTGGTTGATAAGGGTTGATTTACCGGCATTCGGCTCGCCGATCAAGCCGACTTTTAAACATTTTGTAATTTTATCAGACATTATTTTTTTCCATTATTTTTAACATTAGAGTAGCTGCTGCTACTTCAGCTTGTTTTTTTGATTTCCCTTCACCGATTGCGCTCCCTATATTTTCCACAATAACCTTTACTTTGAAGTGGGGAGAATGATCTAAACCCGTTTTTTCAACAATTTTATAAATCGGAATTGCCAGCCCCATATGTTGCACATCTTCCTGCAACCTGGATTTAATATTTTTTTCAGTCAGCAGCGCTTTATTACTGAGGTACTTACCCCATAAATTTTCAACTATACTCAGTATGGTAGCATAGCCTCCATCCAGATAAATAGCCGCAATCACTGCTTCCATAGCATCTTCCAGGTTTCCGGGATTTTCTCTGCCTCCGTTGGTATCCTCTCCGCTATCTAAAATTAAATCTTCTCCGAGATTTATGCTTTCGGCAATTTCCGAGACTATATCTTTACTGACCAGTTTTGCATGCATAGTTGAAAGCTCCCCTTCATCCGCATCCGGGAATTTCTTATATATTGCTTCAGCAATTACCAACCCTAAAACACTATCCCCTAAGAACTCCAGTCGCTCGTAGGTTGCATTTTTAGTATCTGAGTTTTTAGCAACACTCGGATGCGTTAAGGCAAGTTTAAGTAATTGCCGGTCTTTAAATTTATAATTAATCTGCATATTTAAAACTTTGAAAAGATCTGCCGGCATTACCTTCCGTTATTAATTTCCATAATGACAAATCCGAGGTAAATACTAAGAATGCCGCTCTTCCTACCAGATTTTCTACCGGAACATAGCCCACTTTATTAAGAAATCTACTGTCAAGTGAATGATCCCGATTATCACCTATAAAGAAATAATGTCCGGAGGGAATTTTAAACACTTGAGTATTATTATGTGAGCTATAGATACTTATTCGTTTATCTCTTAAAATTTTATAGGTTAACCCGTTTGGTAAAGTTTCTTCAAAAGCCTCGCAATATATGGTTTTACCATCCTTATCTTTAAATTCAAAATCACCGATTTTATCTC
Organism: endosymbiont of Acanthamoeba sp. UWC8; assembly: GCF_000730245.1. Taxonomy (NCBI): domain Bacteria; kingdom Pseudomonadati; phylum Pseudomonadota; class Alphaproteobacteria; order Holosporales; family Holosporaceae; species endosymbiont of Acanthamoeba sp. UWC8. The sequence continues at coordinate 264,482 of NZ_CP004403.1, forward strand.
GAATTACCGGCTTACCGTTTATATATAATAGCCCTTCTTTCATTTGAATTTCATCACCCGGCAACCCGATTAATCTTTTTATATAATTAGTGCTGCTATCTAGGGGTAACTTAAAAACTATTATGTCACCTCTTTCAGGCGGTTTAAAAAAAATTCTTTTCTCAAAAAGCGGGATAGGGAAAGGTGAAAAAGAATATTTACTATACCCATAATTATATTTTGATATAAATAGATGATCCCCTTCTCTAAGCTCCGGAATCATTGAACCCGAAGGAATTTTATAAAATTCGAAAAGAAATGATCTGAACAACATTGCAAGTACGAGAGCATACAGAAAGGACTTAGAAATATCCATCCAATCATAGCTTTTTATATTTCTTATAAAATTAGAAGAATTCAATTTTCAACCTATAAATAAACTTAAGCAGTGAGTAGTATTATCTATTTATACATTTTTTCAACAAAGGCTTGTAATATTACTCAACTTTTTTCATACTATAGGTGAGCAATAAGCCCCCATCCTTAGTTAAAATCTTAGCGGAAGCATTATATACAAGCGGATAATTGTGATATCCGTGACCGAAATACTTTGTTTTAAAAACCGGAATATCTAAAGAATTTGCCAACCTGGTTAATGCATCATTAACTGTTGAGCTCACCCCTTCTTTTTCAAGGAAATCACCGAATATAATAGCTTTCGCCCCCTTAAGCACACCTGACTGTTTTAGATGCTCAAGCATTCTATCAACTTTATAGCCTTCTTCATTTATATCTTCTAAGAAGATAATCTTATCTTTACTTTCTAACTCCCATTTTGTACCAATACTATTTTGTATAATCGCCAAATTCCCACCGCTTAACTTACCTTTTAAATTAGAAAATTTGATTTTATTAAGTTGGAAATCTATAGGAATTTCAACTTTATATCCTTCCGTTTTAATCAAGCTTAAAAGCATTTCAAAATTTTTCGGATCAAATTTTTCAGCTATTTCTTTAGCTACAGAGCCATGAATAGTATACCACCCCCATTTTTGGCTTAGAAAAAGATGTAAGGCCGTTATATCACTGTATCCGATAAATATTTTTTCTTTTGAGGGCTTTTCTAAGTCATAAAGTTTTGCTATGATTCGCATAGAACCATAACCTCCTCTTAAAGCCCAAATGATTTTTTGTTTTTCATCTCTTAAACTTTTTATAAGATGATTTGCTCTATATTCATCCGTATTAGAGCAGAATAAAGTTTCCTTAAGTAAATCTTTAGGCATATCAACTTTAAATCCTAAGCTTCCGAATTTTTTAAGCATGGATTGTATGGTAGCTTTATTTACTTTGCCGCTTGCAGGGGCAATAATATCTATATTATTTAATTTTTGAAGAGAAGACAATCTATCCTCATTAACATGAGAAGCAAATGAGTTCACTGAAAAACTACCCACCATAAAAAATAAAATATAAAATATACTTTTCATATTAACACAGCTGCAAGCACCAAACAAATTATTCTACTTATTAATTCTAATTAATTGCTAAAAAGCAACTTATTACAAGTTATTCTTTAAGTCAAAAACCATATAAAATATTTAAATATTAAAGTTTTGTTAAAATCGGCTTGATTAATATGTTATTTGTTAATATAATTCACTTAATTCAATAATAAGGTAATAATATATGAGATATAATATAGATAAGGAGTTATTAACTATTGATATATTTAACGATCAACCTATCTCAGAGACAAACCCTGAAATCAAAAAATATATAAGAGTTTGGAGAAGTGTAATTTTTCAAGCAATAGTTGATGCAACAAATTGTTCTAAAAAGAAAAAGAATAAGATACTTAAAATAAAAGCTTTACAATGGTTAAACGGTAATTCACAGGATTTTATAGAAATTTGCTCTTATGCGGAACTTAACCCGGATTACGTTAGAAACAAGGTTATGCCTTGGATCCAAAACCACCGGAGAAGCACTCTACCATACCATGAAAAAAAGGCATTAGACCTTACGACTCATTAAAAACGCATCTCCGATTTTTTGCGCAATTTATTGACATATTGCTAAATTGCATTTAATAAACTAACTAAAATAATTAATAATTACTTGGTATACATGACTAAACCGTTAATGCCTAAAGCGACCGCTATTTGGCTTATTGAAAATACAACTTTGACATTTGGGCAAATTGCAGAATTCTGCGGGCTACACCCGCTTGAAGTGCAAGGAATTGCCGACGGTGATGTAGCAAAAGGTATTATAGGGATTGATCCGGTTACATCAGGACAAATCACTAAAGAAGAAATAACCAGATGTGAAACCAATCCGAAACTTTATTTAACTCTTTCTGCCAATGCTCAAAAGCTGATGAAAGAACAAGCCAGGCAAAAGAAAAGCGCGAAATATACTCCCGTTGCCAGAAGGCAGGATAAGCCTGATGCAGTTGCTTGGATAATTAAAAATTGCCCTGAACTTAATGATTCTCAAATCATGAAGTTAATTGGAACAACAAAAACAACCATTAATGCCGTTCGCGATAAATCACATTGGAATTCCCCTAATATTAGGCCACGTGACCCTGTATTACTCGGGCTTTGTACCCAGACTGAACTGGATAGAATCTATGATTTAGCTAAGCAAAAATCCGTGCAAAAAGCACAGGAAGAAAAATCCGAAGCTATGAGAAAATTAGAAGAATAAATGTTTTCTAATCAATACATGCATCAGGCATATACGCTTGCATGTAAGGCTTATGATTCAGGTGAAGTTCCGGTTGGAGCAGTAGTTGTGCATAATGAAAAAATTATCGGAGCAGCATATAATCAAGTGGAAGTTGCAAAAAATCCGCTTGCACATGCTGAAATTTTAGCACTTGAGCAGGCTTTAGCTTTTACCCGTACAAAATATATTGAGCAATGCGAGCTATATGTTACATTAGAGCCCTGCCCTATGTGTGCACATGCTATATCTCTTGCCAGAATAAAGCGAATTTATTTTGGTGCTTATGATGAAAAAGGCGGAGGCGTTGTTCATGGAGCTAAAGTTTATAACTCGAGCTCATGCCATCATCATCCTGAAATTATAAGCGGAATAATGGAAGATGAGTGCAGCAGGCTTCTCAAAAATTTCTTCAACAACTTAAGAAGATAAAAATAAATACTCCTTTTTTAATTTAGTGCGTTATATTTTTTAAATTTTAAACTTGAATTATGGTTTAATACCACTATACCTTATCAAAATTGAAGTTATAAGGATTTTAAATATGCTGAGTATGCTTGTTTCTAAAAAAAAGATGTTTCTGATTTTTATCCTTGGTTTTTCTTGCGGGCTGCCTTTGCCGATCACCCTTTCTACTCTCTCTGCATTTTTAAAGGAATATGGTTTTGCTCTTTCATCTATCGGATTATTTAGTCTTACTCAAATTCCGTATGCTTTAAAACCACTTTGGTCACCATTTTTGGATAATTTAAAACCTCCTCTGCTCTCTTTTTTGGGCAAGCGTCGCGGCTGGCTTATAATAATACAGGCATTCCTTATCATATCCATATTTTTATTAGGGCAATTTGACCCTAAACAATATTTATTTTCAGTTGCAATTATTTCTTTAAGCGTTGCTTTCTTCTCGGCAAGCCAGGATATCATTGTTGATGCCCTAAGAATTGAAAGCTTGAGCGAGGAAGAACAAGGAATAGGGGTAGCTTATTACACATTCGGCTATCGAATCGGTATGTTTGTTGCAACTGCCGGAGCTTTATATTTTTCACATATTTGGAACTGGAAAATTAGCTTCTTAATTCTATCATTGTTATCAGTACTAGGGATTATTTCTGCTCTGCTTATTAATGAACCGGAACACAAGGTATTAAAAGAAGCCGAAAATATTAAAGAATGGTTTTATAATGCTTTTGTGGTTCCGTTTACCGAACTTACTAATCGGTATAATTGGTTTTATGTACTATTATTTATATCTCTCTATAAACTTTCTGATGCTTACCTCGGAGCAATGACTAATCCGTTCTTATTAGAAATGAAGTTTTCCAAATTAGAAATTGCGTTAATCATAAAAACATATGGGTTATTTGCAATGCTTATTGGAACCTTTGCAGGAGGTTATCTTGTTAAATATTATAACATCTATTCATTGCTGTTATATTCTGCAATTATTTCTTCCGTTTCTAATTTAGCCTTTATTTTACAATATTATGCGGGACATGATGCCGAAACTTTAATGATGGTAATATCAATAGAAAACTTTGCAAGCGGCCTAAGCTCTGCAGTTTTTCTCACTTATATCGGCTTGGTTTGTAATAAGCAATTGACCGCTACTCAATTTGCTCTTCTTAGCTCTATTGCTTCGATAGGTAGGACTACCCTATCTTCAAGCTCAGGTTTTTTAGCGGAAAAGGTAGGATGGGTTGATTTCTTTATTTTCTCTGCCATACTGTGTTTGCCGGCATTAATACTTATTAAATTTATAAATAATAGTCAAAAGGGTAGCATATGGAATTTAAATACGAAACACACGGAGATACCAGAGAATCAAGTATAGTTTTTTTAGTCAGCGAAGAACTTGATTTACCGCAAGCGATAAATGACATTGATAAAAACGGATTAGTAAAAAATGCTGTTTCAGCAGACAAAAGTTTTACGGGTAAATTCGGCCAATTTTTAAGGGTATTTGTTTCATCAGAAAATAAAACAAATACAATTATATTAGCCGGGATAGGAAAGCCTGAAAAGCTCGATGAAACCAACCTGCTCAGCTTAGGAGGCAAGATTTCAGACCTGGCTAACCAGCTGAAGATTGAAAGTTTAGAAATTTTCTTTGATAAAATTAGTAATCTGACTTTAAAAGAAGCAGTGCTTGCTAACCAATTAATGCTTGGTATTAAACTTAAAAATTATAACTTCAATAAACATTTTGTTGCTAAAAAAGATGAGCATGTTCAATACCTAAAAAATATTTCTCTAAGCTTAGTAGAAAGCAAGGAAGCAGAACAGTTAGCAAATTCTTATTCCAAAATTGCAGAAGGCGTTCATCTGACTCGTGATCTGGTTTCCGAGCCACCTAATGTGATTTATCCGGCCTCTTTCGCTAAAAAGTGTGAAGAGTTAAAAAACCTTGGTGTTAAGGTTACCGTTTTAAACAAAGATGAAATGAAGGAATTAGGCATGAACCTAATTCTTGCTGTCGGCCAAGGAAGTGATAATGATCCGTATACTGTGATTATGGAATGGAACGGCGATTCTGGATCTAAGGATGCACCGCTCGCATTTATCGGTAAAGGGGTTACTTTTGATAGCGGCGGGATTAACATTAAGCCGTCAAGCGGAATTGCTGATATGAAATATGATATGGCAGGCGCCGGAGTTGTCACCGGGCTTATGCATACACTTGCGGCTAGGAAAGCTAAAGTAAATGTAATCGGGGCAATAGGTCTTGCGGAAAACATGCCATCCGGTTTGGCGCAAAGGCCAAGTGACGTGGTTGCTTCTATGTCAGGCCAAACGGTAGAGGTAGATAACACTGATGCCGAGGGAAGATTGGTTTTAGCAGATGTACTTTGCTATGTAGAACAAAAATACAAGCCGAAATTTATGATTAACCTTGCCACCCTCACAGGTGCAATTGTAGTTGCTTTAGGTGATGGCCATGCCGGATTATTTTCTAATGATGATGCTCTTGCAGAACAAATTTCAAAAGCCGGTAAAAAAACCGGTGAATTGGTTTGGAGAATGCCGATGTCTGAGCATTATGACAAACAAATTAATTCAGATATAGCAGATATTAAAAACACAGGCAGCGGAAATGGCGCAGGAAGCATTACCGCAGCTCATTTCCTACAGCGTTTTGTTAATAAATGTGCTTGGGCTCACCTCGATATAGCCGGAGTAACTTGGAATAAAAAAGGCACGGATATATCACCAAAAGGCGCCACAGGCTTCGGAGTAAGGCTACTTAACCAAATGATTGCGGATAATTTTGAGTGATATTTTAGCAAATCAGATTTTAGAAAAGACGCGTCATTTACTTTTTAAATTGGCGCGTTTTATTTTTTTAGTAAGCATGCTTTATATAACTCTGTTTTTAATTTTCTTTATCTATTAAAAACTCATTGCAAGGTAACAAGTTATAACGTAAGTATTTCAAAAAAATAACACAGCGGTACAGTGAAAGAATTATTAAATACTATCGCAAACAAAAAAGAAAGTGATACATTTGTTGATTGGATTGTTAGTTTAAGCGTGCCATGTGGGATTATCAGCGTTACTTTTATACCTTTTGCAATATTTTCAGACGTTGCTCGTTTCATTTCAGTTTTAACCGGAACATTATATGTAGGTGCAATGGTAGCTGAGCTTGCAATAAATAAGGAATACACATATTTCTCCCCTACCCAAACTACTGTAGCGCCTATAATAGGCATTTCCGATTCACAGGATTTAGATCCGGAAATTTTCGACTATTATAACCCAAGCTTAAACAACCAAGGAACTGATGATAGTTAAATAACTGTTGCTGAACCCATCTGCAAAAGCTTATTCTATGGTTTTTTAAGAAAACCTTACGGGATTAATACCTATAAACTTAGCTCCTTTAGCAAGGAAGTAAAATAAGGGATTACTACATAGGGTGAAAAACAATTTATACATATAGCTGTTTACAATCAATATTAATGCCTGCTCTTTCGGCAGGACATCAAAAATAGCTAACAAGCTAATTACGAGAGTAGTATCAATCAGTAGCGAAATTGCAGTACTTAAATTGCTCCTAAGCAACAAAAATTTCCCTCTCGAAAGCTTTTTAATCCGCATATAAAGAATAACATCCAATGATTGCGCAGCATAGCTTGCAATAATAGAGCTAATGAATGCAACATTGAATGAACCGAATATATGAGCAAACTCAGGATTACTAACTTTTGACCATGCGGTTGCATCTAAATGAGTAGCAATTATAACAATAAAAGCAACCATGATATTCATAATGACTGATAGCCTTACGCAAAATTTGGCTTTTTCAGCTCCATAAAACTCAGCTATTATATCGGCTACCATAAAGGTAAACGGGTATATTATAGCCCCGACGGATAATTCAAATGTGTGAAATGATAGAAGAGGCAAATAAACAAACTTTTGATAAATAAGATTACCGGTTGTTACCAATACGGAAAAAATTGCACATAAAGAAACATAAATCTTTTCTCTAATATCCATATAAATGATTAATTACTTTTTTGTGAATTGTGATTATATATTTATTTATATGCCTTGTATATATTGTGTGTATTAATCTCTTATATTTAAAGTATTTTTATACTATATATTAGGCTATAAAAAAATAAACATACCATACCCCATGAAATCCCCTATTTTAAGTTTAAAGGAAGTAAGCCTGACTTTTGGTGTTAAGCCTTTATTTGATCATCTTTCACTAAGTATTTATCCTGACGACCGCATTGCCGTCGTGGGACGTAACGGAGAAGGTAAATCCTCCCTACTTAAAGTGATAGCCGGATTATATGACTTAGACGGTGGAGAAAGGTGGGTAATGCCCGGTATTGAGGTAGGTTATCTTCCTCAAGCAATCGATGTTGAGGATCATAATATAACAGTTTATAATTTTATATTAAGCGGTATCAAAAATGGTGAAGAAGAAACCTCAAGTTATTTAATAGATATTATCATTGCACCCCTGAAATTAGATCCGAATAACTTATTAAGTGAACTATCAGGAGGCTTACTTAGAAGAGCATTTCTTGCTAAGACATTAATCAGCAGCCCTAAAATACTGCTTCTCGATGAGCCGACCAACCACTTGGATATTGATACCATTGAGTGGCTTGAAGAGTATGTAAAAAGTTACCAAGGTGCTGTAGTCTGTATAAGCCATGATAAAGCTTTTCTAAAAAATATTTCAAATAAAACTTTTTGGCTTGATAGAGGAAAACTGAAAGTTAATAACTTAGGGTTTGAAAATTTTGAAAAATGGTCTTTGGAAGTTCTTGAACAAGAACAAAGAGAGCTAGAAAAAGCCGAGAAAAAGCTGGATGAAGAAGAATTGTGGAAAGTTCAGGGAATCTCAGCAAGGAGAAAGCGAAATCAGAAGAGATTAGCTGATTTATATACTTTAAGAGAAAAGACTCAGCAAGGTAAAGCTGCCCGTAAAATTTTGTTAAATAAAATTCATCTGGATCCGCTTACTCCAGTCCTTTCCTCAAAAATGGTTTGTGAGTTCAGAGACGTATATAAAACCTATGAAAATAAACATATTTTAGAATCATTTTCCATGCGCATAATGCGTAATGATAAGATAGGTATTATTGGCTCAAACGGTACAGGTAAAACAACTTTTTTAAGGCTATTAACGGGTGAAGAACAACCAGATAAAGGCTCGATTAAAATCGGTAAAACCGTTGAGGTAACTTATTATGACCAAAAAAGGGTAGCTTTAAACCCAGATGACACTTTGTGGAAAACATTATGCCCCGAAGGAGGCGAATATCTAAAAGTCGGCGAAAAATTTATGCATGTTGTCGCTTACTTAAAAAACTTCTTATTTGATCCTAAACAAGCGAGGGATAAAGTTGCAACCCTTTCGGGCGGTCAAGCTAACCGGTTACTGCTCGCTAAGGCATTAGCTAACCCTGGATCTTTGCTAATCTTAGATGAACCGACAAATGACCTCGATATGGATACATTAGAAATGATACAAGATGTTCTTGCCGATTACCAAGGCACCTTAATTATTGTAAGCCATGATCGTGATTTCCTGGATAGCATTATCAACAAAACTATTTATTTTGAAGGCAACGGAGTGATTGAAGAATTCTTCGGCAGTTATACTGAACTTAGAAAAATAAAAGACGATCAAGCCAAAGCTAAGTCAAATAATAACTCAAAATCATCTCTTAAGCTAAAAGAAGAAACTAATAAAGATAAAGTACCTTCAGCTAAAAAATTATCTTATAGCCTGCAAAGAGAATTGAGCCTTATGCCTGAAAAGGTACTGGAATTGGATCAACTGATAGAGCAATTGGAAATTATACTTTCTGAGCCGGATTTATATCAAACCGCACCGGAAAAATTTGACGAGAAATCAAAACAACTGGAAGAAACCAGACAAAAACTTGAGGATACTTGGGCAAGATGGCAAGAACTGGAAAGCATGTTATGAGCTAAATAATATGCTTTCCTGTTTTACTGATAAACTAACTCCATTTAGGCTCAAATTCATAATGTAGAATCAGTCTTCCAGATAATATTCAACACTGGTTAGCACTCTTACCAACTTATCCGAAAAATAAGCATCATTAGTACCGTAAGACATATTATCCTGAGCTATTATAATTTCTCGAGCAGAAATACTAAAGACTCCTTGAGAGGCACGCTTAATTTTACCGATTTTGCTTCCGGAGTTGACGGCAAATTCTTCTGCTGCTTTTCTTGCTTCTTTGGTTGCACTCGCAAGCATCTCAGGTTTTATATCATTAAGCCCGGTAAAGAAAAATTTAGGACCGTTATATTTATATTCATCATAAGCAACAGTAATATTTTGTGCGATGATCTCCCCTATATTTTGACTTGCCTTTATTACTTCATCAATCTTTTTAGATTTCACTACGACTTCCGACTCCATAAAATATCTGGGAGCCTTATTATTTTGATCATAATAACGCTGTGCAAGCTTATCGGATACCCTTATGCTTTGGATTGTCACTTCATCTTCAGATAAATTATATCTTTTTAAAAAACTCTTTATTTTATTTATATCATCATTAATTTTAGTCTGTGCTAATATTAAATTTTCATTAGCAGTATTAATAGGAATCACCCAAACCGAGCTATCAGCCTTAACTTTTTTCTCAGCAAGTCCCTTTACTTGCACAGTTCTATCCAGCATTTTTACATTACTGAAAGATTTAGCCATAATTGCAGCACTTCCGGTGCTTCCTAAAAAGATCGAAAGAGCAAGTAATGTAGATCCTAACTTCATATTTAATCCTCCTTAATGTTTAGTTGCTTTAATAATTTTTTAACTCTGCCTCCGGGAACTTCCCTTACCTCGCTAGGGTTTAAATCGCCAAGTTCAAACTCATGATAGCTAACTCTGATAAGTCGGCTTACTTTAAGATCGAAATACTCAAAAGTTCTTCTTATTTCTCGATTTTTGCCTTCATTTAGAATAACAGTCACCCAAGTGTTAGTGGAAACTATTCTATCTATGGTAACTTTAATACTACCATATCTGATGCCTTCAACGGTAATTCCTGATTTTAACTTATTTATCATTTCATCAGTTACTCTACCATGCACTCGGCAACGATATTTTCTATCTAAATTAGAACTGGGAAGCTCCATTTCCCTTGCAAGCTCACCTGAGTTAGTAAGTAGCAGTAGTCCCTCACTATTTAGATCCAACCTTCCGACCGAGATAACTCTAGGCAAACTTTTGGGTAGTATTTCAAAAACGGTTTGTCTACCTTGTGAATCTCTGGTAGAGGTGATAACTCCGGTCGGCTTATAAAATAGCCATAGCCTTATCGGCTCTGCTGCTGAAATAATTTTACCCTGAACTTTAATTATATCCTGATCCGTTACATTTAAAGCCGGGCTTTGTATAACTTCAGAGTTTACTTCTACGCTACCCTGCTCTATCAGCCGCTCCGCTTCTCTTCTCGAGCACACTCCGCTTCGAGCAATAACTTTTGCAATTCTTTGTCCGCTATACATTGCATTCTCTTATAAAAGCATTAAATATTTTATAATCATCTTCCGTGGTTAAATATTCCGGATGCCATTGCACGCCTAAACAAAATTTATACTCACTATGTTCAATTGCTTCAATTACGCAATCAGAAGCAAAAGCCGAAGCTATGATATTATCTCCCGGTTTTTTGACTGCCTGATGATGAGTGCTATTTACCATACTTTTATTACTTCCGATAATTTTATGAAGCAAGGTGCCCGGCACTAACTCGATTTCATGGCTTGGTAAATGCTTAGGGTTCTTTTGCTCATGTTCAAGGCATTGTTCTACGGAATCAGGAATGTGCTGAATGAGAGAGCCGCCGAATATTACGTTTAGCAGCTGTTCTCCTCCACAAATTCCTAATATTGGTTTATTTTTAGCAAGCATGGCTTTTGTAATACTAAATTCAAAACCGGTTCTGTTATCTTTGGTTATAACTTTATCACTTATCACTCCTTCATTATAGAAAGACGGGTCAATATCAAAATTACCACCGGTAATTATTAACCCGTCAATAATATCCGAATAGTTATCTTCAAACCCGACACCGTAAGGCAAAGCGATGGGGATGCCACCCGTCTCAACTACAGCTGTAATATAATTTTCTCTTAGCGCATACCAGGGGTATGCTGAATATGATTCACTGGTTTCATGATCTAAAGTGATGCCGATTAATGGTTTTTTCATTAATAATTAGGATTTCTTACGCTCTTAATAAAATCTTCTATCATATTAGGGTCTTTTATTCCAGGAGAACTTTCAAGAGTTACCGAAGCATTTATCATAACGGCGCCTGAAACTCTTCGTGCATAATTGACGTTGTATTTATCTAAAGAGCCGGATAAGAACCAAGGCTTATCAATCTTTACTTTTTTTAAAAGCGACCAATCAAATTTACTCCCCGGCTTGTCTATATAAAAATTGTTATCCGAATATGATTCAAACAAGTACATGTCCGCAATTTCAGAGTATTTATCCATTAATTTAAAATCTTCTAATCTACTTACCCTTATAGTTTTTATAATTGGCAAACCGAAGCGGGATTTTATTTTTAATATATCTCCCACCTCTTCATCAGAATGGAATTGAAGAATCTCAGGTTTATAATATTTTATAATATCTTCAACATTTGACTCATAAGTTGAAAGAACGGCAATTTTTCGAATTCTATTCGGGATTTCTTCGGTAATGCTTTCTGCGAACTGCGGGGTAATATTTCTTGGAGAATACTTGTAAAAAACACAACTGATATAATCTACTTTATTCTTCACGGCAGCGTTAACTGCCTCTAAATTAGTTAACCCACATATTTTTATTTTCGGTACCATAAATCTATATAAGCCATAAGATATTTATATGCTAAAAAGCTTAAAGAAAAACCTTTTTTCTCATTTAATTGTAACTTACTAAGCTATCTAAATATTATATTAGAAAATTTGTTTAGTGTTGTCAAACCTAACTCTATTCTTTTTGTTTAATCGGAATACCGAATAGCTCAAGCCTATGCTCCACTATCTTATATCCAAGCTTTAGTGCAATTTTTTCTTTTAGGATCTCAAGCTCTTCATCATAAAATTCAATAATTTTGCCGCTTTGAATATCAATTAAATGGTGGTGATGCTCTTTATCGTCTTCTTTAAACTCATACCGTGCCTTGCCTTCTCCAAGCTCTAATTTCTCAATGATTCTATATGATTCCAATAAGTTTATCGTTCTATATACGGTTGCTAAGCTAATTTTCGGGTCAATTGCATTGGCTCTCATATACACTTCTTCTACATGAGGATGATCTTCTGAAGTTGCAATAACTTTCGCAATCACTCTTCTATGCTCAGTCATCTTCAAACCTCTTTCAAGGCAAATCTTCTCAATATCTAATGCCATCCGGATTTATCCCGTTGTTTAAATGAATAGTAAAATAAATATTGCAAAATGTAAATTCTAAGAAGTAATATGCGGCTAATAGTTTAAAATAATAATTTTATAAAGTTATCAATATGCCGGATGAAAAACAAAATAAAGTGAATATATTATGTATGAAGTGGGGAACCTTATATTCAGCGGATTATGTTAATAAACTATATAATATGGTTAAGCGTAATTTAACCTTACCCTTTGACTTTTACTGTTTTACGGAAAATGGGATAGGCATTTTACCTGAAGTAAAAATTAAACCCCTGCCTGAAATCAACATCCCGGCTAAGAATCAAGTCTCCCCTTGGCGTAAACTAAGTATGCTAGCTTCCGATCTTGATGGTATAACCGGCAAAGCTTTATTTTTAGATTTAGATAACATTATTATGGATAATATTGATTGTTTTTTCACTTATTCCGACAAGCTCTCGATAATTGAAAACTGGACGCAAAAGGGGCAAGGTATAGGTAATTCCTCGGTGTATTGTTTTGAAATCGGAAAATACGGCTATATCTTAGATAAATATAACCGCGATCCTGAAGCGATCGTCAACCGATATGATAATGAACAAATATTTGTTTCAAAGGAAATTGGTAAGGACTTAGTTTTCTGGCCTGAAGAATGGTGCAAGAGTTTTAAAAGGCACTGTATTGCAGGTCGTTTCATGAGGTTTTTTAAATCTCCTATTATTCCTAAAAATGTTAAAATTATAGCTTTCCATGGCCATCCCCGCCCGCATGAAGCTTTAGAAGGCAGATGGCCTAAAAAGCTAATACCGTTCTTAAAGAAACCAAGCTGGCTTTCTGAGTATTGGAGATAGTGTAGTTTCATGTATGCCCATTGACTCGAAAGTTATCATTTCAAACAATGGTTTGCCGGAATCCAAGCTGTTCGGAGATCTTTATTTTAGCCGTGAAGATGGGTTAGAAGAAACTAACTATGTATTTTTAAGCGGCAACCGCTTAGAAAAAAGGTTTCAAGAACAGAAAATTTTTAAGATAGTTGAACTGGGTTTCGGCACCGGACTTAACTTTTTAGCTACCTTAAACTGTTGGAGACAGTATTATAGAGTAGGAAAAAAACTTAGCTATATAGGTATAGAAAAATTTCCACTCTCTTCTGAACAAATTTTTCAGGCACTTTCCCGGTGGCCGGAATTAGAACATAAATTATTGCTTAAAAACTACCCTACTAAGCACAGCGGTGTTTTTGAAATTAAAATGCCTGAATGGACAGTAGAGCTGACTCTCATATTTGATGATATAAACAATGCACTTAAGCATAAGCAGAATTCTGTTAATGCATGGTTTTTAGATGGTTTTGCGCCGAGCAAGAACCCTGAGATGTGGAGCGAATTCGTTTTTAAAAAAATGGCCGAATACTCGAGCGGATGTGCAACATTTGCAACTTTTACCGCAGCCTCTCTGGTGAGAAAAGGCCTAGAAAAAGCAGGTTTTAATGTAGTAAAGCATAAAGGATTCGGAAGGAAAAGAGATATGCTGATAGGAAATATAAAAAACAACCTCACAAAAAACAATCATTTTAATACGGTTATAACCGAAAAGAAGGCAATAGTTATCGGTGCCGGCATTGCAGGTGCTTCAGCTGCTTACTCATTAAATAAAAGGGGTTGGGAGGTAACAGTTTATGAAAAGGAGAATGATATTGCTTCCCAGGCTTCAGGCAATGATTTCGGTATTTTATACCCTAGAATAGAAGCTATTTGGAACAACATAACCGAGTTTTATTACCAAGCTTTTGAGCATTTACTCTACATTTTAAAACAAGATAATTTAAATGAAATTTGCGGGTTTAATCAATGCGGACTACTTATTTTACCACAGAAGGAAGAGGAAATAGTTAGATTTAAAAAAATTGATCTTCATTCGAAAGAAAGTTATGTAAAGCTCATATCTTCCCTAGAGGCATGCGAAATTTCCGGAGTAGAAATTAACACTCCTTGTTTATATCTGCCCCGAGGTGGTATACTCAGCATTCCTAAACTCTGCAAATTCATGCTTTCACAAGAAAGAATTCAAGTTAAAACAAATGCTGAGATTACCGAGCTTAAGTTTGAGAATAACAGATGGCATATTTTTTCTCATTGTAGTTTAATAGATAGCGCTGAAACTCTTATCATCGCCAATTCTTATGCAGCGGAAACCTTACTTCCATTACAATCAGCCCAAATACAAAAAATAAGAGGCCAAGTAACTTATTTGCCCGAGATGAAATCTGAGCTAAAAAGTGTGCTTTGTTACGGAGGATATATTACCCCCTCAAGGAATGGATATCACCACCTGGGAGCAACTTTTGACAAGCATTTTTTCTCATTAGAAACAAATCTTGAATCTACATATAAAAATTTAGCACAACTGAATAAGTTTTTACCCGACTTCATTGATCAAGGGATAAATGCAGAAGAGCTGAAAGGCAGAGCTGGCATTAGGTGTTACAGTAAAGATAAGCTTCCTCTCATCGGTTTATGCCCTAATCCGGAATTTTATAAGACTAATAACGGCGAACAAATCCCTTACCTCAAAGGGTTGTATCTTTCAATTTGCCACGGTTCCAGGGGTGCTTTATCCGGAATTTTAGGCGGTGAAATCATTGCTTCTCAAATAAACCAAGACCCGGCTAATCATACGATTACACAAGAAACTATTGATCTGATAAACCCTGCCAGGCTTTTACTAAGGGAACAAAGGAAATTACTTTAACACCATAATACAAAACTAAACTACATTTAGATAATTTTTTAGATATATAAAAACAATTAATATTTTTGTAATAAATTTATAAAACTTGTCCAAAGATCATTTTTTTTATGTCAAGACCTAATTTGCACATTATCAATAAAAATATTATAATATTTGAAATATTATTAATATAATAAGTAAAAGTATGCTACATAATTTTGATAGCTATAACCAATATAATGTAATATCAAGTAGATATGAAATAAGGCTTACTTTTAGAAAGCTTGTAGACTTTAATTTTGTTAAAACATATATTTTTAAAAACTTGCCGGAAATTAAAAAAGCGGTAGCAATAGAAAATGATAACATCAACGCTATAGAAGCAATAACAGAGAAATTCTCAATTTTAATACATGCAGCAACATACAGTAACCCTGAAACAGTTAAATATTTAATAGAAAAAGGTGCCAATGTGAGCTATGAACGTCATATTAATCATGATGCACAACCTCATATAGCTATAATTGCATATACATTGCTTGCTGACTTTAAAACATTAGATACTTTAATTAGAGCCGGAGCTAACATAAATTTACATCACTTTAACACTTATATATTGCCTAAAAGCCGCCTTGAATTTAAAGAAAAGCTATATACTATCTTGAGAAATATATCAGATGAGTATAAAGAAAAGGTTACAAGTCGAATCATGGTAGAATTTGTCCTTACAGAGGGCTTAAATGTGAATATAAATGGCTTAATAAATGAAAAAAGTTTAAAAAATATTTTTACCACAATTTCTAACGAAGAAAATGACAGGATTGAGGACTTACGAATAAACTTACTGCGTCCTTTACATAATAATATAATTAAATCACGAGGGAGTTTAATAAGACTAAGCTTGTGTGTTAGCGCAGTTGCGGCAATTGCTGCACTGAGTTACTATGCCTCTCCTTTAACAGCTATAGGAGCGACAACCTGTTTAGCTGTATATGCTGTATATAAATATTTTTCATCTGATATAGGTTATAATTTTATAACAGATATTAATATTGTTAAGGAAAAAGTAAGCGAAAAAGCTCATAGTTTTATTGAAGCTATAAAAGACAATAGTGAAAAGGTTATTTCTTTTATCAGATCATAAGATACTAATAAAAAACTCTTTTAGAAAATGAATCTAAGAGGTTTTTTTATTTAATAATATTATTTAGCTTTGCTTCTCTATCCTATTCCTTATTTCCTGAAATGAACTTTCATATAATATTTCACCATTTCTAAACACTTTATTAAGTAGGTTTTTATTCTCACCAAGCCGGCTTAAATTTATAGTAGAAAACTTATTTTCTTTATCTTGAATTAATGCAAGCCTACCTTTCTTAGATTTTTTAGAAAGATCGGTAATCGGGTTTTTAGAAACCTCCAGCCACTTCCCGTTGCAGCAAATAGCTGAAGCTTTCATTGCAAATAACATAGTATCTCTATTTAGCTTCTGTAGCAAAGTTGCACCCATACCAAAAGCAATATTATCGGCACTTTGCTTTTTATTCTTCATAGCGGCTAATATAGCATCTATATTTTCTATGGAAACACCATCACCCTGAATAACCCTGAGATAATCGGGCAGCACCTTATAACCTTTGGAATTTGTGATGTAGCCGAATTTATCCATCAGCATTTCGATGGTATTGGTCACAACCGTAATCGGGTCTCCACTATCCGGCCTGATTACTAATGTGCCCCCGTGATTCTTCACTTTATCGAAAAGTTGCTTGCCCCAAATATTTTCAATTGCATGCCATATATCATATGAATCGGAAACGACCGCAACTAATTTCCCCTTTCCTCCACAGGTGTTTAAAATATGCTCATAAGCCTCACTCTCATTTTCTTTACCGTAAGCAATTATTGTAGAATGCTCAGCAGCAGGAATCGAGTAACCGGCCATCAACTCATTATAATATTTCTTTGCACTTAAAATTCCCGAAATGGTATCAGAACCTTTAAAATTAACCAAATGCGCCATCCCGCCTATAGAAGCGGTTTCAAATGAGCTGGCTCCCCTTGCCCCGAAATCATGCAGCTTAAATTCCAATCCCGCTAAGGTATCACAAGTTTCCGACATATATTTTTTAATAACCTGCTTACAGGTATATGAAATGGTGGCAACGGTAGTCGGGTACCAAATCCCCCTTAGCAGCGCAGTTTCTATATAGGTGGTTAACCAAAAACATTTCGGATCAGTATTAATAACTTGCGCTAAAACATTTTGTATGGGAATAATACTACCTTCTTCCACCGCTTCAATTTCAATCGGAAGATATCCGTTATACTTATCTAATATATATTGCCACCCCTCCTTGTTAAACGGAAGCCCATGAACAGTAAGAAATTCCTCCGCTTCCTCAATATTTTCTTTATTGATCGGAGAAGTTAAATATTCTTTCAGGAAAGCCTGTAACCCGAAAAATATACTTTGCGGGAATATTCCACCCCTCGCTTCAATATAGCAAGAAACATACTCGGTGTTAACCGGATACTGGAGGTAGTGAGATGTTTTATATGAATCAGTATTAAGGATAAAATTTTTATTCATACTTTTCCTCCGTTTTTCCCCATAATACATAGCCTTGGTTGCGAATTGTCTGAAGGTATTGCGGGGTTTTATTAGTTCCTTCAATTTTAGCTCTAATTCTTGCTACTATAACATCTATTGTTCTTATATTAACATCTAAAAAGCATTCAATAATTTTATCACGGGTGACTATCTCTGCTGGTCTCTGAGCTAATATTTGCAATACTTTTGATTCATTAGTAGTCAGGTGTATATAATCACCGTTATTTTTTCTTAAATTACTGCTTTCAATATCAAATGTATATTCACCGAATATACACCTCTTACCTTGTTGCTTTCCTTCATTTCTCTTTAAAATATTTTGGATTCTAAGAAGTAATTCTTTAGGTTCAAAAGGTTTTGCCAAATAATCATCCGCTCCGCTTTCTAAACCATTTATTCTATCATCAACATTACCAAGTGCAGTTAACATAATTATTGGAGTTTTCAGTTTATCTTTACTTCTCTTCAAAAACTCTAAGCCGGATTCCCCGGGCATTATGGTATCAAGTATTATTATATCAAAAATAAACTCGTCCAACTGTTCTTCACATTCTTTAATATCTTTTGCAGTCGATACTATATAGCTATATTCCTTTAAAAACTTAGCAATTAAAAACCTAATTCTATCATCATCATCAACAACTAAGATATGTTTAAGCATTATTACTCAACTACTTTAGGAACAACAAAGCATCCATACTTGCTTGTCGGAGAATTTTTAAGCACAGCTTCTTGTATACCACCATCGGTAACTTCATCTTTCCTCCTCGGTAACTCCGCATTAATAACGCTTCTTAGCGGCTCAACACCTTCAGTTTCCGCTTCATTTAATTGCTCAACCCAATTCAAAATACTATTCAACTCTTTTTCATAGCCGCTAGCCTCCTCATCAGTAATACGGATTCTCGCTAAGTGAGCAATTTTTTTAACAACGGAACTATCTATAGACATTGGCTTATGAAATAAGTTAATATATATAAACTTTTTTATATGATTATCAGATTTTTTCAAGCAATGATTTTTGAGAACCACCAAAACTTTTTAAGCGCTATAAAGCAAAATTCCTCACATTATAAACTCATGGCGTTGGATGTGGGGGGTAAAAAAATCGGCCTTGCGACTTCTCATGTTAGTTTAAATGTTGTTACTCCTTATAAGGTAATATTACGTAAAAACTTAAAGGCTGATATAGCTTCACTAAAGCATGAGATTATGGAAAATAATATCCATGGGTTAGTAATAGGGTTACCGATATCCTCTAACGGGGAACATACGGAAAACACTAATAAAATGGTTGTTTTTGCCAATAAGCTTGCAGGAAGTATTGATACTCCGATAACTTTTTATGATGAGCGATATAGTACAAAACTTGCCGATGTAATGTTAAGAGATTTAGATATGAATCGGAAGGAACGTAATCAAATCGACGATCAGATCTCTGCAAGTATAATTTTAGAAGATTTCCTAAGATTAAATGAATTAAATAAAACTAAATACTTATAAATTTTGTATATAAGGCATAATTACGAGATATTATGAAAAAAATTCTGGAAGAGATGAATATATAGAATTATTCATAGATTGCAATAAATCATTTACAGAGGAATTAAAGGATTCTCTAAGCAAATATCAACGGCTTTCACTTTATGAGCTCAATATAACGGATTATCAAGCTGAAATATTAGCAGAAGCATTAAAAGTTAGTACTTCTCTATATAGATTTGAATTGCTGGGTTGCGAAACTAAATTAAAAAATTGGATAAAGTTAGCGGATGCTTTAAAAATCAATACTTCTATTAATTCCTTAACTATAAATTACCCTAACATCAAAGAAAGAGGGTTAAAAATATTAGCAGAAGCTTTGAAATATAACGTTTCATTAAAAGATTTATATTTAAATAGATTTACTATTAATGATATAGTTGCGAAATGCTTATCTGAAGCTTTTAAGTGCAATATTTCACTTGAAAGAATAACTTTAAATAAGGTTAGTACTGATAAAGGCATAAAATACATAGCAGAAGCTATTAAAACCAATCTTTTTACAAATGAATTAACAATTAATTATAAAAATCCTTTGTCTGAAGAAAGTGAATTTTTCCTTAATAAGAATGATAGCAAGGAATTAATAGTTGATTGTATAAAAGCAGAAAAAGAGGGTAACCTTAATAATATTCCTTTTCCAAAAATTGAATTTTGCTTTCCGTTTATCAGAAATATGCTTGACAACCTCCCCTCAGCAGATAAAAAAGCAACCAGATATAATTCTTTAAAATCTATAGTAAATTACCGAAACACAACTCTTTTAGCGCGCAGAGGAATAACTAAAAGCTGCTTGCTGCCGGGCTTACCTTTGGAACTTACAGCTCACATAAATAACTATTTAACCCATGAAGATTTTTTATCGCCGATATCTCCTTTTCGAAAAAGAGATATGGAAATGGATTTATTAATAAGAAGAGTATTAGAGTTGCCACCTGAAGATTTATCCGTTTCTTCTGAAGAGCATAAGCAACGGCAGAATAATCCCATATTACCGTCAGTTAATGAATATAACGGGGCTTTTAATATGGCTTTATCTGCTTTGCTGCTATCTGCAGCATCTGTTAGCATAGTGGTAGTCGCTTCAATATCAGATATCTGCACAACCTCTACTGCATTAATATATGGTGTCGTAATTCCTACGGGAGCTATTTATCTATTTAAAAATATTAACTATGCTTTACAAAGAACTTCTATCTTCCAAGATAGATTGGTGCACCTTACTGCAGAGAAAGATATAAGCCGCAACTAAAAATATTAAGTTTATATCGAGGGGGGCCTTATCACTATTTATAGCGGGTGCTTGTATAAATAACTATGTGATTTATGCACAAACTTTGTTTAATTTTAAATTTCAGCCAAACTATATGTGTGTATGCTATTTAACAATATTTATCTTCCCTTGGTGCTTCGATAATTTTCTTTACTTCTTCAAAGTCACTAAAGCGATATTTAATATCACCGATAATCTGGTAATCTTCATGACCTTTACCGGCAATAATTAAGGTATCACCCTCTTTAAGGCTATAAATTGCATGCTTAATCGCAGCCCTTCTTCCTTCAATTTCAAGTGCGCCTTGAGTTCCGCTTAGTACTTCCTTTCTAATCTGCTTAGCATCTTCATGTCGCGGATTATCATCAGTAATTATAACCACATCCGCTAAGCGGGATGCAATCTCACCCATAATCGGGCGCTTTGATTGATCACGATCTCCGCCGCAGCCGAATAGTATATGAAGTTTTCTTGAGGTAAACTTTTTTGCCGAGATCAGAACTTTTTCCAATGCATCGGGTTTGTGAGCATAATCAATGAAGATTTGTGCGTCTTTATATTCCCCGACTTTTTCAAGCCTCCCTACCGCAGGTAAAAGAGACGGAATAGCGGAGACGGCATCTTTAATCTTTATATCGCTTGCAGTTATTAAACCCAGTGCACAAGCTAAGTTATATTTTTGGAATTCAGCATTAAACGGAAACTTAGTTTCAAACTTCTCCCCAAATACAGCAATATTTAATAACTCACCGCTTTGAGTAAAAGTAATATCAGCATCTCTTATTCCATAAGAAATTACCTGAATATTTCTTACGTTACAAATAGACTTTAATTTCTCAAACTCTTTAATGTCCTTATTCAACACGGCAGCAGAACCGCCAGGCAATAGCTCTGAAAAAAATCTTAGCTTTGCCGCAAAATATGCATCTAAAGTTTTATGATAGTCTAAATGATCTTGAGTAAAATTGGTAAACCCGCCGGCTTTGAAGTCTACCCCATCTAATCTATATTGATCCAAGCCATGGCTTGAAACCTCGATTGCCGTGTGAGTTATATTTTCTCTGACTAAATCTTTGAGAACGGAATGCAGCTTAACAGGGTCAGGTGAGGTCATGGTTCCTAATGAATCATACTCGAGTTCATTGGATATCACTCCTAAAGTACCTATACTTGCAGCTTTTATGCCAGCATATTCCGCCATTTGCCTATAGAACCCGACGGTAGAGGTTTTACCACTGGTTCCCCCGACTCCTACTATATTTTTCGGCTGGTGTTGATAAAATTCAGCAGCAATAATTGCTAATTCTTTTCGCGGGTTTTCAACAAAATGATAGGTTGCCCCTGGCTTTTGAGCGATCTTTGAAGAAGAAGCAACAATAATTTGTGTAGCACCTTTTTCTATGGCTTCGTCAATAAAATCTTCACCGTTAAATTTCTCTCCCCGTATAGCCACATAAATATTTCCCTTTTCAACTATTCTTGAATCGAAAGCAATCCCGGTAGCTCTACTTAGGTCGGTCATTTTTCATCCCCAACCTTAAGTGCTGCAATAAATGCGGATTGTGGGATATCAACCCTACCGATCGACCTCATTTTCTTTTTACCTTCTTTCTGCTTATCTAAAAGCTTACGTTTCCTGGAAATATCTCCGCCGTAACATTTAGCGGTTACGTCTTTTCTAAGCGCACTTATTGTTTCGCGAGCAATAATCTTTCCGCCGATTGTAGCTTGAATCGGAATGGTAAACATATGCTTCGGAATTAAATCTTTAAGCCTCATGCACATTTCTCTTCCTCTCTGCTCGGAGCGGGATTTATGAACGATTATTGAAAGCGCGTCCACCGGCTCGGAGTTTACCAGAATAGTAAGCCGCACCAAATCACTCTTCATGTGGCAGTCAAATTGCCAGTCGAAACTTGCATAGCCTTTTGAGCAGGATTTTAGCCTATCATAAAAATCATATACCACTTCATTAAGCGGTAGCCTATAAACTAACATAGCTCTGCTGCCCACATAAGTAAGATCGAGTTGCTCGCCTCGCTTCTCCGTACATAAACTTAACACCGAACCCAAGTACTCATCCGGCACCATAATGGTCGCTTTAATCCACGGCTCTTCCATGAATTCTATATGTGTCGGGTCAGGCATATCGGAAGGATTATGAACCTCGAGCACTTCGCCGTTTCTAAGGTGAACTTTATATATTACGCTTGGTGCAGTGGTAATAAGATCAAGGTTATATTCCCGCTCTAATCGTTCTTGAATGACTTCCAAGTGGAGCAATCCTAAAAACCCGCATCTGAACCCGAAACCCAACGCCGTTGAAGTTTCCGCTTCAAATTCAAAGCTTGCATCATTAAGCCTTAACTTAGCCAAGCTTTCTTTTAATACGTTAAAATCACTTGCATCGGTCGGATAAAGACCGCAAAACACTACCGACTGAGTCGGTTTGAAGCCGGGTAAAGCTTTATCGCAAGGGTTTTTATCATCAGTTAAAGTATCTCCGACCTTGCAATCAGCCACCTGCCTGATTGAAGCGGTAATAAACCCGACTTCTCCCGCGGATAATGCATCAGCCATAACTTTTTTAGGGGTAAAAATACCGACGCTGTCAACGTTATAAGTTGCATTATTGGACATCATCTTGACCTTCATTCCTTTGCGAATAGATCCATCTATTATCCGCAAAAGAATAACAACTCCAAGGTAAGCATCATACCAACTATCCACAAGCAATGCCTTAAGCGGTTTCTCCGCTTCCCCTTCAGGTGCGGGCAAAAGATTAACGATTGCTTCCAAAACCTCATCAATTCCGATACCTGTTTTAGCGGAAATATGTACTGTAGAAGAGGTATCAAGCCCGATTACTTCGGTAATCTGCTCTTTAACCCTTTCCGGATCGGCTGCCGGTAAATCTATTTTATTTAGTACCGGGATAATCTCATGATTATTTTCAATTGCTTGATAAACGTTTGCTAAGGTCTGCGCTTCTACCCCCTGACTTGCATCAACTACCAGGATTGAGCCTTCACAAGCGGCAAGGGACCTACTTACCTCATAAGCAAAGTCAACATGTCCCGGAGTATCAATTAAATTTAAAATATAAGTTTTTCCATCTTTAGCTTTATAATTCAGCCTTACGGTTTGGGCTTTAATCGTAATACCCCTTTCTTGCTCAATATCCATTGAATCAAGCACTTGCTTAGTCATTTCTCGTTTTTCCAAACCGCCGCAGGTTTCGATTAATCTATCCGCTAAAGTAGATTTACCGTGGTCAATATGTGCAACAATTGAAAAATTTCTTATTAATGAAAGGTCTGTAGTCATTTTTTACAAGCATCATTTTATATGGCATGAATGATACATGCATTCCATAGAAGCCTCAAGCTAAAAAATTTTAATGTGCCTGCTCTTTCATTACTCCATATGCTATTCTAAACTTACTTAAACTTCAGCACTGATCTTTTTAACCCCATCTTGCTAACTAATTGAATCATTATCCGATAGATTGTATTAATTCCATATGTTCAACTTTGATTTCTAGAACACCTCTTTCAATTGAGTTTATTTATAACTATTTAGAGAGCTCAGGAAATATGCTCCCCCTAGATACTAAGCTTTGCCAATACCCTTGTTCCCCATTTATTGTCGGATTATTATTGCTCTCGGATGGATGAAGCCTAAAGCTACTTTTATTAACAGGAGCTATATATGAGAGGGTAGTTAACACTTCCGGCGCTTCTTTCTCAGCTTGCTGTTCAGGAAAGAAAAGTTTTTCTTGGGGTTGAGTTGGTTCCTTTTCAGGATCAGCCTTCTTTGCTTCAAGTTCATCTACTAATATATTTAACTGATAATTGCTTCCTAATAAGCGATTATTTTCTTTCTGCAACTGAGCTTTTTCTTCTTGCAAACTAGTAATTTCATCCACAAAAGCATGGTGCTTTTCTTTTAAAGAATCGATAAACTTATATAACCTGTCATTTTCCATTTTTAACATGGAATTTTCTTCTTTAATATTCGTTATTTCAGCAGACATTGTTTTTATATAATTCTCTAAAATCGGTTGCAGAATTTTATCACGATAGTATCTATCTAAAACATCTCTCCACCCACTTTCAAGCAATCCTTCCAATGATCTAATCGTACTATATTCTTCTGAAGACGAAGAGTTTATTGTATACTGTGGAGTGTTCGCAACCTCAGACATTGAAGCTTGGAATATAATATTCCCTTCCGCTTTTTTAATGTGACAATTCTCCTTTCCCTGCATAACCCGCCTCTTATTGATGATATAAAATTTATAAAAGTTAACAATCTATTATAAAGAGTTAAAATAATTTTCAATATATATTTTATAAACTCCAATTATTGGTAGATGGTATTTTTATAACCTGGTCGTAGTAAAGCTACTCTGGCTTTTTTCATTACTTATCCTTTCTTGCCAACTAAAAGGCTTATTATCATATATATATTTAACCTTACTATCCGCGGAAAGATGGGCTACCAGCACCGTATTCCACTCTTTCCCGCCAATATCCCGGCGCTCTCTCAATCGGCTGCGTGCTACTCTCTGAATGTGTTGTAAGCGTATATCCCTCAGGAGGCAGAGTTATGAATTGCTCAAGAGCTTCTAATGTAAATTGCTCAGGAGCAAACTTTGAATTTTCCGGGTTGGGTTCAAAATAAAATTGATTAGAATGAGGCTGGCTGGATAGGGCTGTAGAAGTTTCGGTATATTCAGTAGGTCTAATGATTTGTTGCTTAAGAAGAGCATTTTCTTCTTTTATTTCTTCTAACTCATTTTGTTTTTCTTCCAATTCCGCTTGCTTTAATAAACAAAACTCCTCCCAGCGCCCGGCAATACTTATCGAGCGCTCATTATTATCCTTTAATTTAGCAAATTTTTCTTCTAAGACTGCTCTCTCGTTTTGCACTTTACTAAGCTTTTCGTCTAAGACCGTATATTCCTTTTGCAAAGCAAGAACTTCACTTCTTAAACCTTCCTCTCTTTTTTTTAAGTATTCAAGGCACTTAAATAAATTTTTATTATCTTCAGTCAAGCTCCCAACTTTCGCTCGCAAAACTTCATTCTCATCATTTAAACTAGTTTTTTCTCTCCACAAGCTGCCGTTTTGATTTCTCCAATTACCTATCTCTTTTTGTAAACCTTTTTTATTTTGCTTTAAATTAGCAATTCTTTTTAATAATTCTTCTTCGTTTCTTCTTGCATTAGCTTCGTTTTCTATTGCTAACTTTTGTTCCCTTCTTATTTTTTCAATAAAAAAGCTTCCTAACGAAGCTTTACTACTACTTATACTGCCTAAATCTTTTAGCGATTCACTTAGAAAGCTATCGCTACTCGCGTTACCTTGGTTAGGCACGAATGAAATATTTTGCTTCGGCTCTTCTATCCTCCTTTTTTTGCGTTCAGGCTGCGATTCGCTTGTAACTTCAGTGTGACGCGGCCTTATCGGAACATGGCTATACCCGTTTTCATTTGCATTCCCCCTCTCCTGCATAGTGCTTCCCCCTTTTTAACTTATACTCTTTATAAAACTTAATCATTATACTATAAAGAGCTAATATAATTATCAAATACTTTTCTTTCTCTATACTTCAATTAAATTTATTGGCTAATTACGTGATATATACCAATAGCTTTTAAATTTAAAAGTATCTACTCGGGCTTTCCCTACCGGAGACTAAATCCTGCCAAAATCCTTGGCTTATCTCAGGTGATCCCGGGAATCGGAATTGATCATCCTGTTCGTTAATGCTTTCCACAGCCTCAGAGTCTTTATGTAAATGCTCCGGGTTAATAGTAGTTAATTGAGTAGAAGTTTGTTGCTCTGAATAAATTTGCATTAAACTTTCATCGTCAAGTATAAAGCTTGGTTGATGATAAACTTCCTCTAAACTAGCTATCTTAGCTTTTAACCAACCAACCTCTTGGGTTAGAAGAATATTAGAGTCTGCTAATCCGATATTTTCTTCCTTTAATCGGCAGTTTAATTCTTTCATGGCTTCAACTGCTTCCCTCGCTTCATTAACCATTTCTTGCGCACATTTAATTGTCTTTTTCATGTTATAAATTTCGCCCAATAAAAATTTATTTTGATTTTGCAAATGTTCATTTTTTTTATTAAGATCCTTAATAGCTTTTTTTTCCGCTTTTTGTTCTTTTTCTGATAATTCAGCTATTATTCGTGCTTTATATAAGCCGAGATATGGATTTAAAATATTTAAAATATTATCCATTGTATAATGTGATTTAATTTTCGGATCAGCATTACACGGATTATCCGAAGCTATTTGAGTCGCATGCCCAACTTGTTTTCCCTCTATTTTTAGATACGCTTGCCTTAACACTTCCATTTCGGCACTTGTAAGATGCTTACTTCCAAATTTAGAAATACTTCCCTGCTTATCTGCTACTCCCCTCTCCTGCATAGCGCTTCCCCTTTGACTATACTTAATTCTATAAAGACCTAATATCATATTATAAAGGGGTAAAATAATTTACAAATAGTTTTCTATTAAACTTTTAATTTTATTTATTCATTAATTAAAGCCATACTAAAATTCAGAATTGAACTTTCAATTTAAATGTGAATTAATATTACTTAATTAGAAATAAAAATTAACGGATAAACAATTTAGATCATGAGTAAAATACTGGATTTTTCCGAACTTCTTATCACAAAATTTTGCCATGATATTTCCGGGCAAATTAGCGCTATTGATAATGGACTTGAGTTTTTAAAGGATGGCCATGAAGAAATAAAAAACAAAGCAATGGAGTTGGTTTCTTCATCAAGCGCAGAGCTGGTAACCAGAATGAATTTTTACAGGTATGCCTACGGCAATCTCAAACGCAACGGAGAAGCGGATATTGAGCAATTAAGCAAGCTCATTCAAAAACATTATATGAATTCTAAAATAAAAATAAATTGGCAATATAACACTGATATCTGTTTAAGGGGAATAACTAACCGAGCCTGCAAATTGCTTATTAACCTTGTAATAATCGCCTCAACTTACCTTATTCACGGCGGTGAAACGGAAATTAAAATTGAAAAAGGTTCGGCTGGCAAACTACTTAGAATCACGGGAAGGGGTAGAGATATAAAAGTTAATCCCGAGCATAAATCAATTTTAACCGAACATAATGAAGCAGAGCCGACTATATTTAATATACAGGTTTTCCTAACCCGAAAACTTGCTGATGAACTAAACGCTCAACTTCAAATGGACTACAGCAACGGCCATATTACTTTTTATGCGGAGCTTTAATCGGCAGAAAAATTAAGGGCTATATATGCATTATTAGTTAATGTTTTATCTCTCTAATAATCATAGTTATCAAATAAAATAAGCTAAGTTGACTTGCTATTTTACTGTTTCACATGTAAAAACTTTAAATAGTTAATTTATGGTTTAAATGGATATTACAAATGTTTTCTTATTTTGCTAAAAAATTGTTCGGTAGCTCAAATGATAGGTTTGTTAAATCCTTATATCCTGTTGTTGCCAAAATTAACTCACTTGAGCCTATATTTGAGAAGCTTTCAAACGATGCATTGAAGGCAAAAACTTTTGAATTTAAGGAACAGCTAAAAACCGGACGGACTTTAGATGATTTACTGCCAGAAGCATTTGCAGCCGTAAGGGAAGCTTCCAAGCGCACACAGGGAAAGAGACATTTTGACGTGCAGCTAATCGGTGGCATAGTGTTAAATAATGGTATGATTTCGGAAATGAAGACCGGCGAAGGTAAAACATTGGTTTCAACACTCCCCGCTTATCTGAATGCATTAACCGGTAAAGGTGTCCATATTATAACCGTTAATGACTATCTTGTTGAACGCGATTCAAAATCAATGGGAGAAATTTATAACTTCTTAGGCTTAAGCGTCGGAAGTATTACTAACTCAATTCCAGACTGGGTGAGAAAAAAAGCTTATGAAGCTGATATAACTTACGGAACTAATAATGAATTCGGGTTTGATTATCTCCGCGACAATTTGAAGTTGGATCTTGAAGAAATGGTTCAAAGGCCGTTTAATTATGCAATTGTTGATGAGGTGGACAGCATTCTTATAGATGAATCAAGGACACCACTTATAATTTCCGGGCCTACCGAGGATAACTCGGATCTTTACTATAAAATCAATAAACTCATCCCACTTCTAGGAGAAGGAGACTATGAAACTGATGAGAAAGGAAAGAATTGCGCACTGAGCGATAAAGGCCATGAGACGATTGAGCAATTATTGAAAGACCATAAGATAATCAGCAAAGATGCGGAGCTGTATAACATAGAAAATATGGGGATTGTCCACCATGTTAATCAAGGATTAAGAGCTCATAAAATCTTCCAAAAAGATGTCGATTACATCATCAAAGATAATAAAGTAATGATCATCGATGAATTTACAGGAAGAGTTTTAGATGGCAGAAGATATTCGGAAGGGCTTCATCAGGCATTAGAAGCTAAAGAAAACGTACAGATTCAAAATGAAAACCAAACCTTAGCCTCAATAACTTTTCAAAATTACTTCAGAATGTATCCTAAGCTCGCGGGCATGACAGGAACCGCTATGACTGAAGCAAACGAATTTATTGATATTTATAAGTTACCGGTATTCAGCATTCCAACCCATCTTGAAGTAAAGCGTAAAGATGAGGAAGATGTTATATATAAAAGCATGAAGGAAAAATATGATGCGATTATAGAAGAAATAGAAGCAAGCCATAAACACGGGCAGCCTATACTGGTGGGAACAGTAAGTATTGAGAAATCTGAATACCTTTCATCCTTACTTAAAAAAAGAAAAATTAAACATAACGTACTAAATGCAAGGCAGCATGCTAAGGAAGCCGAAATCATAGCACAAGCCGGAAGACCGGGGAATGTTACCATTGCAACCAACATGGCAGGTCGCGGAACTGATATTATGCTTGGTGGCAACCCTGATATGCTAATTAACGAAGAGCTTAAGAAATATCCTAATAAAGATATAAATATCATAAAGGAAGAAGTTTTAGCTACAATTGCCTCTGATAAGGAAAAGGTACTTGCAGCCGGCGGATTATACGTTTTAGGAACTGAAAGGCATGAATCCAGAAGGATTGATGACCAATTGAGAGGTCGTTCGGGAAGACAGGGAGATCCGGGAAAAACTAAATTTTATCTTTCGCTTGAAGATGATTTGATGCGTATATTCGGCTCGGAAAAGATCAGCAGCATGCTAACTAAGCTTGGCCTTAAAGAAGGTGAAGCAATTATTCACCCGTGGATAAGCCGCTCGATCGAAAAGGCTCAACAGAGGGTAGAAGCCAGAAACTATGAAATACGTAAGAATTTACTGAAATTCGATGATGTTATGAGCGAGCAGCGCTCGGTAATTTACGAGCAACGCTTGGATTTAATGAAGTCGGAAAAATTATCCTCCTTCGTAAAAGAGCTAATTGTGGAAATAAACGGCTCATTGGTTGAGAAGTTTGTTCCTAAGAAATCTATCTCGGAAGAATGGGATTTAGACTCATTTGAAAAAGAGGTGTTTAGAATTTACGGCTTACATTTAAATATTAAGGATTTTGCTTCTAGTGAAGGTGTGGCAAACGAAGAAATTTTAGATTTTCTGGAAGAGCAGGTATTTAGCGCTTATCAGGATAAAGTGAATAAATATGGTCAAGAGTCGATGCAATATGCTGAAAAGCATATAATGTTGGTTACACTCGATCACTTATGGAAGGATCATTTGCATATGCTTGATCATTTACGTACCGGGATTAATTTAAGGGCTTACGGGCAAAAAGATCCGCTTAATGAATATAAAATAGAAGCATTTAAATTATTCCAAACTATGCTTGATGATTACAACATATTAATTGTACAAAGAATTTTCCAATTACATATTCAAGATGCTTCCGAGCTCGAACAGCATAACAATGAAGCAAAAATGATCGAATCTAGAAACGATCCGAGCATTGAGCAAAGCCGTAACTTTTTAGGAGAAAGAGATCCGAGCAATCCGGAAACCTGGGGCAAAGTTTCACGTAATGAACCCTGCCCTTGCGGTTCGGGTAAGAAATACAAACAATGCCATGGTGCAATTGCTTAAGGGTTTTAAGTAATCATTCCTGATCTTGTGATGTAAAAGTGTTACACTGATTTTATAGCAATGATAGATATGTAAACATAAAAATGACAACAAAGAACCCAAGAATTAATGTTACCTTCGAAGCAACAACTATAGGCTTGATTTCACACCTGGCACACTTGGAACATAAATCCGTAGCTAGCTTTGTTCGAGAACTGGCTCTTGAAGCATTAGAAAGGCGCGAAGATCTTTATCTATCTCAAGTAGCTGAAAACTTGGATAAAGATAACGTAAAAATTTATAGCCATGAAGAAGCATGGAAGTAAAATATCACATATGTTATCAGGAAGAAGTAGTCCGAAAATATATTCCCAACCTTTCATCTTCTGCTAAAGCACTTATCAAGCAGGCAATTGAAGAACTTTTAATGGTAGACCCGGTCGGGTTCGGTAAAACCTTTACGTTATAGTTTTAAAGGGCATAGGCGATTACGTGTAAGTGATTACCGAATAGTTTATCGCATTGAATATGAAACCACCACAGTTGTTATCGTTGCCATAAAACACCGCAAGGAAGTTTATGAGTTATAAAGTAAAGTAAGTTGAATATCCTAGTATATAGGGAGCTAGTTGAGCTATAAAATTTCAGCTAAGTTTGCGTATAAAAACCATAGACATTTACAAAGCGCACGCGCTATAAATGGCGGTGAGGAGCGTGCTTCTTGCTATTTTTATTAAACTCAATTTATTATACTTATTTTTATATAATAAGGATAGCTTAATTAAAACAAACTAATCTATGTTAAGCCCCTAATCCTTTATTATTACCCTAATCCTATATTATTATTTTGGCTACTCCTCTCGGCTTTGAGATTTGCTGTTTTTTCCCCTACTACCGGTTTACCTTCTCCTTTCTCCTTAGGCTTATCATCTTTCTTAGTCAGCTCTACTTTCCCGTCATTCCTGGCTTTTTCAAGCATTTCATCAAATTTCTTAGCATCCTGAGGACGGGAATTTTTTTGAAATTCATCGGCATTTTTATTTGTGGAGTTTTCAGGGTCTTTTCTTTTATCACCCATTACATCTCTTTTAACATCTCCTGCTACGCTTACAACATCTTTTAAAACCGTGTTACCGGCAGCAAGTGCACCTGCTCCTACAATTTTCCCACCTTCTTTAAGATCACCCACCGCCATTTTTCTAAACCCTTGCGCGGCTCCTTCGGTCATTTGGGTAAATGATTGTACTGCTCCTCCTAATAATCTTAAGCCTTGAGTAAGAAGAGGTATCTTAACTTCGTCTCCGATATCCTTAACTTCAGTCCCTAATTGCTTTATCGGCGCAGTTACGTTCATAACAAATTCTCCGCCCACTCTTGTTAAAGCAGCTCCGGCAATTTTATATGAATCCAGTTCATTTGGTCGTAGTATAGTCCTTCCTGCCGCACCACTTAATATACATGTTTCATGCACAAGATGCCCCGCCGCCTCGGTGGAAGCGGCTCCTATACCAAAAAGTCCACCCACGGCTTTTAGTGCGGTAGAAGCGGCAATAGCTACTCCCCACAATGATTTCCTGCTGAAAGACTTTGATTCGGTAAAATTTTCTCTGGTAATTCTTAAAGGCATTGATGCCCATTCATTTATCTTTTGCATTCCTGTGCTAGCCGCGCTACATACTGTATTCAAAGCAGCACCTAAATTATTAAACCCGGCATAAACTCCATTTCCTGCTTTCTGCAGAATAGTATCACTAGGATTATCCCCCAGCTCATATTTCTTTTTGAGTTCACCAAAACCCGGTTTTTTATCAGCCATTTTATTCACTATATAATTTATTCCTATTGTTTCATAATATTATAAATAAGTTAATAAATAGTTAATTACTTGTATCTATTTTTTATATTATTATTCAGAAAGGCACAGGTTAATTATTAATACTTAAAAGCTTGAAAAAGCTAAAAAAATAGTAATACTACGAAACCAGAGCTTTAAAGCAAAATTATAAAATGCAGATAGCGGCAAAAATTACGGGCTTTCCTTTTTCGGAAGATGTTTTAGGTTATTTAGCTAAAGATATTAGTGCTAAGTTTAATGATATTTATATAGCAAATAAGGTTGTTGTTGTTCTTCCCAGCCGAAGGGCGGTAAGGAATCTAAAATCTAAATTATTAAGCTTGAGTCGCGATAAAATTTGCTTCCTTCCTCAAATCATCACTTTTTCGGATATACCTAATAACCTGATATTATTTAACTCTGACTGTGATAACTTAGACATGAGACTGCCTGATATAATAGATAGCTTTTCGCTCGATATGATAGTCTTAGAAATTATCGAAGAAATAAAAAGTTTATATCCAAGCTTTAAAACCTTTCAGGATAAAAAAATTTCAAGTTATATAAAAAATTTTTATTAAATTTTTTACATACAACCAATGCTCATCCTCAATAAAAATCGATAATCCCGATTATGAAATATTTAATTACTTACTTGATACCTTCACTCAGAAACTAAAATCATTAGGTAAGGTAACTGAACAGCAATTAAGAAACGAAGCAATTTTTAGACTTAAACATGCCTGGAATGTTGAAAAAGCCGGCAGTCATATTTATTCGGTTCTTCCTACTTCTAATACACCTTATATATTTGATTTTTTAAAACTGGTTAGTATAAGAAAGAATGCTGAAATTATAATTAACGGATTAGAGCCCCCGATCGATCTTACGGAATGGGAAAGCACTACTGAAAAACATGCTAATTTCTTTATTAAAGGCTTTTTAAACCATATAGGCTTAAATATAGATAAAATTAATTGCTTACCTATGTCTCAAGCTGTTAGTAATGATTATAGGATTATTGAAGCGAAAAATGAGATAGAAGAAGGAAGGCAAATAGCTTTAGCTATAGTAGACCACTTAAATTCCGATATTCACAACATCGGTATTGTAACTGAAAACCGTATAGTTGCGAAACTTATTAAAGAAAATCTTAAAAGATATAACCTTGACATAAATGATACCGTAGCAAGAAGCTTAATAGAACTTAATGAGGTTAAGTTTTTCTTACTTATTTTTGAGCTTGCTGTTAATAATACTTTAGATAAAGTTGCCCTACTTAGCTTTCTTAAACACCCTCTTACTAATTTAACCATAAATGAAGTAGAGGAATTTGAAATTAATTATTTTAGAATTCCTAAAATTTATAACTCGCTTTTTGAAGTGCTAAGCCAAATTGAGCGCAATGAGCAATATTTAGGAATTACACAAGTTATAAAAACCGTGTTGGAATTTAAACCTAAAATATTATCCGGCAAAACTTTTTATAGTTTTTTCTCTGAGCACTTGAGGTACTTTAACACGCTAGTGAGTGAAGAGATAAGGAATAGCTTACCTAGCTTGGACTATCTTATCGATTTAAAAATGGAATTAAAGCCTTTAACTTATGCCCATAAGCCGATAAAAATCCGACGTTACAAAGAGCTGTTAATAAAAATATTAAGCGAACAATCTTATCGGGATGAGGAATTCATTGAAGAAGTACAAATCCTCACTCCACTTGAGGCGAGGCTACAATCATTTGACCTTGTTATTATTCCAAGCCTTAATGAAGGAAATTTTCCTGATATTACACGAGATTGGCCGCTTATCGATGCTGCTCTGGCCACGCAATTTAACTTTCCTAACTATCAGGAGCCTTTAGGTTTCGGTGCTCATGATTTTAATAGTTTAATTAGTAATAGAAAGGTTATATTATCGCGTTCACGATACTCCCAAGGCAAAGAAACTACGGAATCCAGGTTTTTATCCCAACTTAAAGTTGCCACTTCAATTGAACAAGTTAATTATAAATCTGCTGAAGACTCGGAAATATTTGAATATAAACCATCTGCGAGGGCTAACCCTAAGCCGCCCCTTTCTGCAAGACCCAAAAAGTTTTCCGTAAGCTCCATTGAGCGGTTGATATATAATCCGTATGTTTATTATGCAAAATATATTTTAAACCTTAATCCTCTGGATGAGCTGGACGTAACTTCAATAAAAAGAGATTTCGGCATTCATTTACACAAAGCACTCGCTGAGATTTTTGAACAAACCTTACCTCTTTGTGCTGAAAAATTTACTAACGATTTACTAAATAAATTTAAGGCTTGTGCTGAAAAAAGCGTTTTAAGTGATAGTAACACTTTACAATTTTGGCTTAAACGCGTGGAACGAATTGCTCCTTGGCTATATGATTATGAGAAAGAGATTTTGCCGAATTTGAAAGGAAGCCTTACTGAAAAAAGAAAAGAGATTAATTTTAATATTGCAAATACGACTATCTCAATTTCAGCTATTTTTGATAGGGTGATGTTATATAAAGACGGTGGGATTAAAATTATTGATTATAAAACCGGGTATACCCCGCTGCAAAAAGAAGTAGATAGAGGCTTATCCCCCCAGTTTCCGATTGAAAACTTGATATTGCGAGAAGTAATGAATACCGATGATATATCTCAGGAGTATATAGAACTACGGGGCAAAAAAGACATAGCAAACAGCAAACCGATAACGGTTGATAGCAAAGTCAGTAGAACAGAACTTATTAAGTTAATCACCATATTTTTAGATCCTAATCAAGGATATTTTACAAGTATTGACTTAGAAAAAAATCAAAGGTTCAAAGAATATCAACACTTGATTAGCTTAAATCTAGAGTAAATTATGCAAAACGGGTATTACCTAGGAGTTACTTTTAAACTTCTTAACTTATTAATTTTTACCGCTATTTCCTTAGGGCTGCTCGCGAAAAGTAAAACGTTGAATCCTATTGAAGAATTTTTTATTATCTGTATTTCCGGCACCTTATTTCTATTACCTTGGGTAGTATTCACCAAAGCAAAGCACCTTAGGGTTAAAAGCTATTGGGGTTATGTTTTAAGAGCTTCATTTAGTATTATCGGCATGGTTGCCTGGATTGAATCTTTAAAAAGTCTTGGTGCTAATGAAGCAACCTTAATAGCTTACCTTAATCCACTGTTTACCATAATTCTTGCTACACTGTTCAGAGAGGAAAAACTTAAGCTAACTTCGTTTTTTGGGATAGCGTTATGCATACTTGTTGTAATTTATACCCTTAAAGTTGAGACTGACAGGTTTAATATGCAAGGTATGTTTTTCGGGTTTTGTTCAGCTTCAGCCTGGTCATTTTATGAAATAATTTGTAAAAAACAATCTTATGCCGAGCATTTTTTGACGCAGGCATTTTATACTCTTTTATTCGGTATGCTTATAATGTTACCTTATGTGATACTTAACAATACTTTCAATAAAGTTATCGAATTTGAGGTAATTGGAATATTAGGTATCTTAAGGGTGCTCAACATAATCTGCTTATTTCTGGCTTATAAATTCGCTCCTATAAATATATTAGCGCCGTTTGGTTATTTTAGATTAGTATTTATGGCAATAGGCAGCTTCCTCATCTTCCATAACACCCCTACCCTAAGCGTCATATTTGCAGCAATTATAATAATTGTTATTAATATTTATATTTTTAATATACAAAAATTAAGAACCGAATAAACATAGAAAAAACTTTATAACTATAGTTATTATTATATTATGTTATAAATGAAAAACACAAAATATATGGATTGATTTATACTTTTTAACTATATATAGTGTAATTATAATTAATAACCATAGATACCAGTTGAGGGAAGTTTATATGTCTTTATTAGATGCAGCTCCGATATTTAAGCCTTTTTCTTATCCGTGGGCATATGATGCTTGGAAGGTACAACAACAAATACATTGGTTGCCTGAAGAAGTACCGATGGCGGATGATGTTAAGGATTGGAAAAAGAATCTTACCGAGGGCGAGAGACATTTACTTACCCAAATCTTCAGATTCTTTACTCAAGCTGATATTGAAGTGAATAACTGCTATATGAAGCATTATGCTAAAGTATTTAAGCCGACTGAAGTGCAAATGATGCTTGCCGCATTTTCTAATATGGAAACTATCCATATTGATGCTTATTCACATCTCCTGGATACTTTAGGGATGCCTGAAGTAGAATATCAAGCCTTTATGAAATATAAAGAGCTTAAAGATAAATATGACTATATGCAGCAATTTAATTCCGACTCTAAAGAGGATATTGCAAAAACATTAGCGGTATTTGGAGCTTTTACCGAAGGATTACAGTTATTTGCTTCTTTTGCAATGCTGCTTAATTTCCAAAGATTCGGGAAAATGAAAGGAATGGGACAGATTATAGCATGGAGTGTCAGAGATGAAACATTGCATACTAACTATATTATTCGTTTATTTAGAACATTTATAAGTGAAAACCAGGAAGTTTACACTGATAGCTTTAAACAGTTTTTAGTAGATGCTTGCCAAACTATTGTTTCTCATGAAGATGCATTTATTGACCTTGCTTTTGAGTTTGACGGTGCCGTACAAGGATTAACCGCAAGTGACGTAAAGCGCTATATCAGGTATATTGCAGACCGCAGGATTACTCAATTAGGTTTAAATCCGGTTTATCATATAGAACGTAACCCGCTTCCATGGCTGGATGAAATACTAAATGCTCCGGAACATACTAACTTCTTTGAAAACAGGGTTACCGAATATGCAAGGGCTGCCACTAAGGGAACTTGGGATGAAGCCTTTTCAGCAGCATAGGCCTCTTTGATTATATAAGCTTTTTGAGATAATATTTTTGGGAAGCTTATTATTCATTTAATGCTTGGTTGGATCATTTGGGCAGATTCTTTATAACTCTCGGGTGCTTTACCTTTGGGTAGATTATCTTTTATATACTCTTTATTCTCATAAACTTGCTTAATTTCACTTTTTGCTTTTTCACTTATCTCGATTTTAGGAGAGTCAATATTAGCAAATTTCTGAAATGTTTTACCCAAAAGAACATCGATAGGTCTAAAAACGGCTGATAATAAAGTTCCTACTGCTATTTTTTCAATAAGTGAGTCAACATGTAAATTAGTACCTAGAGTGCTGTTGATATCGACTTCAGCAGTTTTAGTTGCACCTTTTAAAGAGCTTTTTACCACATCTTGAAAATTTATATAATCACTTTTACTCATAAATTCGGAAAAAATAAGGCTGATACTCACCGTTAATAATGTCCCTACCCTAACAGGCAGCTCAAGCACATTAAGAAAAACTGAGCTTAGCGTACTTCTAACAGCTGCATTTATTATGGATTGAAAAAGATCCTGTGCATTAGAAATAAATTTTCGGCCTAAATTTCTTTCCAGTTCATCTTTTCCTATTGTAGAGTTTTCAATAGCATATTCTAATCTTCTTATTTGAGTAAAAACCGCAGCTGAAATGATTGCGGCAGGAATTATAAGGATTGCTACAGGGATTGCCGCTAAAGGAGAAGCAGCAAATAATGACATAACCGCAGCAGAGATAATAGTCATACACACCATGCTCATTACCGCTTCACCAATGGTAGTAATCATTTGCGCATAAAATTTACCCTCATCGCCGTAAAGGTTTACAATATGGTTAGCAAGTGTAGTTGCGCCATAGGAAACTCCCATCGCCCCGATAATCCCGGCAGTTGCAGGTAAAGATAAAAAGCTTAGAGAAAAGAAACCTAGAAACAAAGCATTGTAATATATAGGCCTCTCATCCATTTTATTAACACTGCTACTGATTACATAACTGCAATAATTATAAGTTGAACAAATCCAGCTCTTTGTACCTTTAATCACCTCATAAGGCTGATATAATATTGAAGTAACTCTAGCTAAGGGATATTCTTTCAAATTTAACCTTTAAAATGATCAAAACTTCATATTTTAAATTATAAATATAATTAATTAATAAATGGTTAATTGGTGTTTTATTTATAAAAATACTAACTGTTGTTTTATTCCACTTTTATGTTAAATATTTGTTAGTCAATTATTTATTAAAAGCATGAGTTTGCTTAAAGGTTTTTTAGTACAGTGCGACGTTATTAAAGCTTTAGTTTTAAGAGAGGCACGCACCAGGTTCGGAAACAACTGTTTAGGATTTCTTTGGGCTTTTATCGAGCCTATAATTTGTATTATTACCTTCTATGGGGTTTTTTATTTTTTAAACCGCTCAACATTCTACGGTTCGAATATAATAAGCTTCATAACCACCGGGTTAATTCCTTTTATGTTATTTAGGCAAATAACCATTGCAGCAATGAATGCCATTGATGCAAACAAAGCCCTTCTATTTTATCCGCAAGTTAAGCTTTTAGATTTAATCATTGCGCGGAGCCTTCTTGAGATCGGCACAATAGTTAGTGTCTTTATTGTAATTATGTTCTTGAATTGTATATATATAAATAACTTTCAAATTGATAATCCGCTAAATGTTTTAATGGCTCTCTTTACTACCGGCTTTTTTGCAATGAGTTGTGGATTAATATTTTCCGGCCTAAGTATTTATAGTGATATGGTAAAGCGGGTAGTACCCCCTGTTATTAGAGTATTATTTTATATCTCAGGTATATTTTTCAGCATCTCCTCGCTCTCTAATAATTTGAAATCAATACTTTTAGTCAACCCTATTTTGCATCTGGTTGAGATGCTGAGAAGCGGTTGGTTTATCACCTATGAAAACACTGATTATAGTTGCCGATATGTGCTTTATATATCGATATATCTTACTTTTATCGGCTTAGCTTTACTAAATTTTTCTAAGAATAAGCTTGAGCTCACATGATTAAATTAGAAAATATTAGTAAATCTTATCATACTAAGCATGGTACTAAAATTTTATTTAAGAACCTATATTTAAATATGCCTCTTCGGCAAAACATTGCAATATTAGGCAAAAACGGCGTAGGTAAATCTACATTACTCAGAATAATAGCGGGCATTGAAGAGCCCGACTCGGGCAGCATTATAAGAGATGCGCGCATATCATGGCCTATAGGCTTTTCAGGCGGCTTTAACGGATCATTAAGCGGAGAGGAAAACTGCTTTTTTGTTTCCCGCATATATGGCGAAGAGATAAAAAGAGTAGCTGAATTTGTTAAAAACTTCTCAGAGCTTGAAGATTATTTTTACATGCCCTTTAAAACTTATTCAGCCGGTATGAAAGCAAGACTCGCTTTCGGGTTGAGTATGGCTTTGGAATTTGATATTTATTTAGTTGATGAAATTACTGCCGTCGGAGATGCTGCATTTCAGAAAAAATGCCGTGATGCTTTTGCAGAGAGAAGAAAAAGATCAAATGTAATTATGGTTTCACATAACTTTGATATTTTAAAAGAATATTGTTCGCTGGTTGCAATTTTAGAAAGCGGTAAAATTACCTTGTATGACAACATTGACAAAGCTATAGAAATTTATAAAAAGAGTTTAAATCAAAATGAGTAATGCAAAAACAATAAAGTCGATAATACTAAAAACCGACCAAAGAAGATTAGCAAGGGGAAAAGCTACGCTGATTAAACTCGGAGTTTTTGTATTATTACCTACCTTAACAGCATTTATTTATTATATGTTTATTGCAAGTAACTTTTATGAGTCCGAGGCGCAGTTTAAGGTGCACACGGGAAGCGGAAAAGCATTAAATAATGATTTGACTGCCGAAGCCTATATTCTCTCAAGAGAAGCCCTTACCAGATTAGAAAAAGATTTTAATTTTATAGCTTCCTATCAATCTAAAAAAGTTGATTTTTTTAATAGACTGCCTGAGCATGCCAATTTTGAAGATGCTTATCAGTATTATTTAAAACTGGTTAAAATTTCATTTGACCAAACTTCGGGTATAGCCACCTTAAAAATCAAGGCTCCCACTCCATATAAAGCTAAAATTTATGCGGATGCATTGCTAAAATATTCAGATGATATAATTCTTAAACTCGCGGATAAATTCCGAAATGAGCAGCTGACTTTTGCTAAGCAGGAATTAAATAATGCGGAAAGTAGGCTGGCAGTCGCCAGAAGCTCCCTTTTGAAGCTTGAAGACTCTGACCGCCCCCCCCTTAATTCTCAAACTACTATATCTAATCTTATTCCGGTAAAGATCAGCTTAGAAAAAGAACTGGCACAAACTAAAATTAAATACAATAAGCTTAAAGCTAACCTTAAAACTACTTCTCCTCAGCTGGTCGCCTTACAACATAAAATTAATTACTTAATTTCAAGCATTGAGCAAGAGAATAAGAAAATTGCAGATGCGAAGGCTAATAGAGAAAACCCTCCTACACAAAGCTTCTTATTAGAGCAAATTTTAGCTGAAAGAGATTTTGCTGAAGAATCTTATAGATCTGCTATAAACTTTCTGGAGAACTCAAGGAACGAACTCTTAAGGCAATATCATTATCTTGCGATAATTGTTCCGCCCAACATGCCCTTCTCAGCTATATATCCTAATGTTTTTACCGGCACGCTTACGGTTTTTTCATTAACCCTTGCTTTATTTGGGATATTTAGCTTATTAATAGCAATAATTAGAGAGCATGTAAGGATTTAATTTAAGTAATGAACATCGGCACGACTTCCAAGGGTATATATAACATTCCTCAGCTAAAATACTTTTTCCCCAGAGAAGCAAACCTTTTTCTCATAAACCGTTTTAGCAGAGCAAGGGCTGATATGGTAGTCGGCTGGGGCAATAAGCCTAGTTCAATAAATGCAAAGAAATATGCTAAGAAACATAACTTACCCTATACAAGTTTAGAAGACGGGTTTATCAGGTCACTGGCACCGGCAAAAATTTGTCCTTCTCCCCTCTCGATTATATTTGATGATATCGGCATTTATTATGATGCTTCCAAGCCTTCGCAACTGGAAAACTTAATAACAGCTAATGAAGTTACCGCTTCTGATTTAGAGCGTGCTAAAAACTTAATCAGAATAATAAAGCA
This sequence comes from endosymbiont of Acanthamoeba sp. UWC8, assembly GCF_000730245.1. Taxonomy (NCBI): domain Bacteria; kingdom Pseudomonadati; phylum Pseudomonadota; class Alphaproteobacteria; order Holosporales; family Holosporaceae; species endosymbiont of Acanthamoeba sp. UWC8. The sequence goes on from NZ_CP004403.1 coordinate 306,259, forward strand.
GCATAAAATCAGTAAGTATAATCATGCACCGGAAAATTTATCTATTCTTAAAAAGATAAAAAATTATGTTTTAGTGATTGACCAAACTTATAATGACTTATCGGTTTCAGGCAGCTTAAGTAGTGCAATTACTTTCAAAAATATGCTGGAAGCGGCACTTGACGAAAACCCCGGCACAACTGTTTTAGTTAAAACCCATCCTGAGGTGGTAGCCGGATATAAAAAGGGATACCTCACGGAACTCGCTAAGCAATATCAATGTCAAATTATTTCCGAGGCTATAAACCCTTGGAGCTTACTCTCTTATGCACAAAAAGTTTATACCGTTTCCAGCCAAATGGGTTTTGAAGCCTTAATGGCTGAAAAACCAGTTCGTTGCTTCGGGCTACCCTTTTATGCCGGTTGGGGTTTAACCATAGATGAACAAACTACAAGTAGGAGAAATCAAAAACGGAACTTATGTGATGTTTTTATTGCTACATATTTAAAATATTCCGTATACCTCAACCCTTTTACTTTACAAAGATGCGAGTTGGAAGAAATCCTGCCTATAATTTCCCTATGGAAAGATATTAACCAACAAAACATAGATATAAAAGCTTGCACTTACATATCTAAATGGAAGCAAAAAAGCATAACAAATTTTTTAAAAAGCACCGAGGCAAAGCCTAAATACTATTATTCAATAAAGAAAGCTATAGCGGCCGGTAAAACAAATGAGATTTCAGCTTGGGCTTCTAAACTAAAGCCGGAAGAAATATTAAACTTTAGAAAGCAAGGAATTAAGCTGAACCTAATAGAAGACGGGTTTTTAAGATCAGTCGGCTTAGGAGCAAACCTTATAACCCCGCAATCAATTGCGATAGATAAGAGGGGAATATATTATGACCATCATCATCCCTCTGACTTAGAATATATTATTCAAAACACTAACTTTTCTGATGAAATAATTTTACGAGCAAAAAATATTATTAAATCGCTAAACGAGCTGGAGATCACCAAATACAATGTTGGTTTAAAAAATACTAAGCCACTTACCTTACCACCCGATATATTAAAAATCTTGGTAGTCGGCCAAGTGGAAAATGATGCCTCAATAAAGCTCGGTACAGTAGATATAAAAACTAATCTTGATTTGTTAAAAACGGCCAGAGAAAAAAACCCCCTCTCCTTTATTATATATAAACCGCATCCTGATTGCGTTGCCGGGCAAAGACGAGGCATGATCAGCACTAACACTGCAATTCAATATGCTGATCTAATAGTTGAGGATATTTCAATCATTAAGCTTATTGATGAATGTGATGAAGTGCATACTCTTACCTCCCTTACCGGTTTTGAAGCGCTGATCAGAGGAAAGCGTGTAAGCTGCTACGGTCTTCCCTTTTATTCCGGTTGGGGCTTAACTAATGATTTATATAAATGCTCAAGAAGAAACCGAAAGGTGACTATTGAAGAATTGGTAGCAGGAACTCTGATTATTTATCCCAGATATTTAGATCCTAAAACAAATCTATGGTGCTCGGTAGAGGTGATTATCGATAGGCTAAATGAAATGAAACAAAAGGGTGTGACATTATCCAAACTAACGCGATTACGTACACTTTTCGGAAAGCTTAAAAGAATGAGGGTATCGGTATGAGAAAGGTACAGAAATTTCTTTTCCTTCAAGGCCCCCATGGTTCATTTTTCAAGCTTTTAGCTCGAGAACTAGAAAAGGAGGGGCATAAAACCGTTAGGATTAATTTTAACGGCGGTGATTGGATAGATTACCCCAAAGGAATAGCTTATAAACATTCAATGAAAATGTGGCCGGAATGGTTATACAACTTCACTCTTCACAATGAAATAACCGATATAGTTTTATACGGAGACTGCCGTCCCCTACATCGTCTGGCTATTTTACGCTTAAAAGGAAGCAATATAAAAATTAATGTATTTGAAGAAGGGTATATTCGTCCCCATTGGATAACTTATGAGCTTGACGGGGTTAACGGTTATTCTCAAATTCAAGAACAGATAAATAAAATAATTGAAGATAGAAGAAATGACCAACCTTTTGTTGATCCATTTATTCCAATAAAATACAACATGCGTTATATGATGAGATATTGCATACGCTATTATTTGTTTAAATGGTTAGGGGTATTATTTTATCCTCGTTATAAAAACCACCGACCGGTTAATTCATTATATGAAGCAATCATGTGGATTAAGCGCTTTTTTATTTTGAAACTAAAAAGGCGATTTGTGCTTAAGAAAGCTCGCTACCTTACTCAATCAAATACTAAATACTATTTGTTTTTAATGCAGCTTTATACAGACTATCAAATCCGTGAACATAGTCCTTATACCTCAATGAAGCATACTCTGATAGAGACTATTTACTCATTTGCAAAATTTGCGCCCATTAATACTAAATTGGTGATAAAAAATCATCCCCTTGATAGCGGGCAGAAAAATTACGGAAAATTAATAAAAAATATTTGTAATGAGCTAGGTATTAGCGGAAGAATTCTATATTTAGACGGCGGCAACCTCCCTGAGTTATTAGAGGGCTCACTTGCCGTAGTTACGGTGAACAGCACGGCAGGCCTACAGGCAATTCATCATAAAAAGCCGTTAAAAGTGCTTGGCACTGCAATTTATAACAGTGAAGAACTTGTAAATAAAGCTACCCTTGATGAGTTTTGGAATAATTATAAAAAACCTAATCAACAAGCTTACACAAGGTTTAAAAATTATCTTATGCGAAAAAACCAAATTAACGGCAGCTTCTATGATCCCGAGGGAATTAGCCAATTATTGCAACAAATAGTTAAAAAGCTTTGTAATTAAATGTTATTATAATAAAAGTTTCATTATTCCTTCTTCTAGCTTATAATTCTCAAAATTATAAGCTAGAATATATAAATGCATATTATTAGAAGTAATCCGTTTTGGAGTGAAGATAACGTAATGAACATGCTTTTGCGTTATGATAATTGGAATAATGCCACTCATACCCCGCTTAACTTAAGCTATAAAGTTAATGTACCTCATATAGGACAGCCTTTAGAAACGTATAGTGATCTGGAAGCTTTAATGCATATTATGTCGGATACATTCGGTATAGAGATAAGAAGCACGGGGCCTTTGGGTGAGTATGACATCGAGACTAAACAAGGCACATTTTTGACCAGTGATGATTGGAAATATTATGATATTATAAAGAAAATAAAAGATACTTCCGCTTACGACACACCTAGGAGTAGTATTAAACTAGCTGAACTCGGAATAACTAAAGACCAAATTAACAGCGCTTTTGAAGAGGTTGAATTTGCATCCGATATAAATATCGAAAAGTTTTCTTTTATGTATGAAAGAATTGAAGCAGTTAAAAATTCGAAATCTATAAATCAATATCAATCTGCATTTAAATCATCTCAAGAATTTGACGAGAGCCTTGAAGTTGCTAAATATACTACGAGCAATTTATTTGAATTATGGGCAAGATATACGGATATAAATATCCAACCTACCAATAATAACGAGGAAATTAAAATTGATGTAAGACTTTTAAAGTCCGAAGACGAGAATAATTATTTCACGGTTTATTCCGGTCCTCAGTATGAGTATACCGAATGGGATAACGGTAAAACCACTTCTTTCAAAGGTGAGTTGAGCTTAAGTATTAGAGGCCCTGAATTCTCGGTTATACCTATCAGCATGAGTGATTTTCCTGCCGATGCATTTATTGAATTGCATCACGGTATTGCACATGCATTTCTGGATCACCCGGTCGATAGCTTGTTATTTAACGGCGGTAGGAAAAATTTCAAATATGATGGCTGGGAAGATATTGTTATTTCATCACTCACTTATAATCCGTTTAGTCTATGCATGTCTGTGCTCGGTGATATACCCTGTATGAAAAATCCTCACTTGGTAAGGTCTATAGACAGCTCTCTTATAAAAGAAAATCGGGAGGATTATATTGAAGCGGATGACGGAGAGAATATAATTTATTTAAAAGGAAAAGAATTACACCCGATCACCCCGATGCCACTTGATATTAAAGCAATGCAATATCTCTATACCCCTAATTGTAAAAATTCCGGACAGGAAATTACATATAAATTTGACGGCAACGGCAGTGAATCAATTTTCGGTTTTAAAATCCCACCGCAAGCAATTTTTACGCTTTGGGATTGCAGCAAAAAAAAGCATAATAGATGCCTCAAGCGTTAAAGATACTATTAAAATAGATTTGGAACCGGGTGCCGGGCATTTTAACAGCATAGGCAGTGAAACTTTCTTAATCGGTTATGATGCTTATGTTAAAACCGTGCATATGGGAATAAACGGGGGAGCCATCCATACTTCCCTCAGCGGAGGACATAACATATTTTTAAATGGCTTAAATAATCAAGTATATTTGGAAAGCTCATATAATAACATTATCCTCCCAAATGAAGAAAGTAATGTATCAATACATAATTTTTTTCAACACTTTACTAATTCACTATATGCAGATAATGGTTCAATATGCGAGGTTATTGATTTAGGTAATATTGCTGAAGATCATGTTTTAACCTTCAGTAATCATACTATTGAATTTATCTAAACAATATGACCGGAACAGTATTGTTGTAATAGACTAAAGAAGCTGGCAGCTGTTATTCACTACTAAACTGTTCCTTCATCACTCTTTCTTCAAACATATTTTGCTTATCAAATAAAATCTTAAGCACCTTATCTTTTCTTTCGGTTATTTCTACCGATCTCACATTTCTAACTTCGGTAGAATCCGCAACCGCGCTCACAGGTCGTTTATCCGCCTCCAATACTTCAAGCCGTACCCGGCTTTTATGAGATAAAAGCGCGCCTCTCCACCTTCTCGGTCTAAAAGGACAAATCGGAGTAAGCGCTAAAATATTGGCATCAAGAGGAATAATCGGTCCATATGCGGCAAAGTTATAAGCACTACTTCCGGCAGGTGTAGCGATTAAAACACCGTCGGCAACTAAACAATCCAGTCTAACTTCATCGTTTACAAAAATTCTGATTTTTGCAGCTTGGTTAGTTTCCCTAAGCAGCGATACCTCATTAACTGCAAGCGCCACATGTATTTCACCTTCCAACGTTTCTGCTCTCATCTCTAAAGGATAGAGCCTTGTTTCCACTGCTTTATCAATATGATCCAATAAGTCCTCAAATACATAATCATTCATCAAAAAGCCTACGGAACCTCTATTCATCCCGTAAATCGGAGTGCTATGATCCATATATCTATGCAGCGCCTTAAGCATCATGCCATCACCTCCGATAGTGATCACTAAATCACACTCCTGAGGAGAGACGCTCATAGCATCAATAAAATCATATTTTTTCATGATTTCCTTATAGGCATTCAGCGCTACTATGGAATTAAGATCAGCCATTACTCCGATGCGTTTATATTTACTCATTATATAATGTTTAAAAACCTTGCAATAAGATGTTGTTTAAAAGCTTATTTACCATAAAATGTAAATGCAGGAAACAGTATTAAATAATAATGACAAACGAAGTGGATGATTTCAAGCTCTGGTTTAGTATGGTTAAGGATGTAAAAAAACTTAATACCAAAGCTAAAGTAGCAACTGAACTGAAGCCTCTCCCTAAACTTGACCCTTACAAGGCTAAACCATTGCCTCAAATCTTTGCTCCAAAGAACAGTAAGAATTTAATTGATTTAGAGATTAATAACAGCGCCGGGATTGACTATTCAACAAACAGGAAAATTGTGAAAGGTGAATATGTTATAGACGGCACTCTTGATCTTCACGGAAAAACTCAAGAGCAGGCTTTTTTAACTTTAACTAAATTTATTGAAGAGGCATATCATGCTCAAAAACGATTATTATTAGTTATAGTCGGCAAAGGTAAGCAATCGGAGAACAATCACGGGTTATTAAGAGGATTAGTACCACATTGGGTTAACCACCCAAGTCTCAGGCATCTGATAATCGGCATTAAGACCGCAGCTCCTAAGCATGGGGGAGACGGTGCAATTTATATATTATTAAAAAGAATAAGAAATGATTCTAATTACAAGACCAAAAGTACAAGCAAGACTTACAAAGTTTAGGCTTAAAAGTATGGGTTATAAAGTTATTTGCTATCCTCAACTTAAAATTGAGTTTAATATTAATATTACTCTACCAGAAGTTGATTTATATAACAGCTTAATTGTTACTAGCCAAAACACCGCTCAAGCTATAAAAGATTATGCTCAACTAAAAGATATTCATGTTCACATAGTCGGGGAGAAAACCGCTGAAGTTTTAAGAAATTACGGTTTTAAGAATATAGCATCTATCAGCAATGATCATATAGAGTTAATCAGTAAAATTAAAGAGGGGGTGCCGCATTTATCAAAACTTCTTTATCTGCGCGGAGACCATGTAGCCGGTGATATCAAAAGGAAGCTCAGGCAAAATTACATTATTGATAACCTAATAGTTTATAAATCAGTAGAAATTCCTATGCCAAAAAAAATACTTTGCCTCTTAAAAAGCAAAATCATCAGTATGGTACTTTTTTACTCTCCGCGCACTGCCGCCCTATTTGCAAAGAACACCATAAACCTAAATTTTTTAAATATAAGCGCGATATGTATTAGCCAAAACACAGCAGATGAGTTATCTTCTCTAAACTTTAAAGAGATAAAAATAGCTAAGCTACCGAACGAGAATTCAATGCTGGAATATATTACAAATGAATAAAAAGATATTAGTTATCTGCGGGGCTACCGCTTCCGGCAAATCCGCATATGCAATTGAACAGGCACTAAAAAGAAATGGTATAATTTTAAATGCCGACTCGATGCAAATATATAAACATATCCCTATACTTACCGCCCAGCCGAGCAAAGAAGACTTAAGTATTGTGCCACATGAATTATATGGCGGGGTTGAAATTGACGCAGAATTTTCGGTAGGCAAATGGCTAAGCCTAGTAGTACCTAGAATAAAAGAAATATTAACAATCGGAAAAACACCGATTTTAGTCGGCGGCACCGGTTTATACCTAAAGTCCCTAATTGAAGGATTTGCAGTTATTCCACAAATCTCTTCGGAAACCAAAAAATACATAGCTGATATCAGAGCTAAACACACAAATTCAGAGATTCATGCAATGCTTGAGACGAGGGATATTGCCTTATACAATAGGCTAAAACCCAATGACACGAAAAGAATATTGCGTGGACTTGAAGTTTACCATGAAACTAAAAAATCCCTTTCGGATTGGCAAATAAATAACCATACCTCTTTCTTTAATAGAAGTTTATTTTCCATAACCCTAATCAACCCTGAACGTGAAGTTATATATAATAACTGCAACCAAAGGTTTATTAAAATGCTGGAAAATGGTGCGATTGAAGAGGTTAAATTCATTATGGAAAATTATCCTGATATTAGATACCCTGAAGCAATCGGTCTGAGAGAAATTATATCATACCTCAAAAATGAATGTACGTTAAATGAGGTAACTGTTAAAGCACAACAGCTAACCAGAAATTATGCAAAGCGCCAGCTAACTTGGCTTAAACACCAGATGAAGTATGATAATATCATAGAAAGTACCTGATTATCACAACTCGGTAAACAGGCTGGTAAACTCTAAGTTTATCTCCTCAATAGTTGTATTATCATTTGCGCAAAACTCCTCCAGTAGTATAGCATATTCTTTCTGAAATGAAGGTTTGCCGGCATAAGCAAATTCCGCATTGCGGTACTGATCCAAGTCAATCCCCATTTCAATAATGCCGAACTTCTTTAAATTCTCATTTATTATTTTTATTTCTTTATTAAGTATTTCATTTTTCGCATTGTCATAAAATTTTAATTCCTGAGATTGCAAATCAAATTCAAATATTACGTTTTCATCTCCGGCTATCTTAACTGCGAGCTTAAAAAGAAACTCATCCATATCATTTATATATTTCTCAACCAGCTCACCTTCCGGAGTAGTTTTTTCATTGCAGGGGTTTTTTAGCTTAAATTTATGATTAGCATATTCGGTTATATTATTTTTGCTCAATGCTTTTATTGCACCGTAAAAATTAGGTGCCTGTTCTTTAAATCGCTCGTATGAAACTAAAGTCATCCCTTGCCTATGCTATATAACTATTTAAAATTTATGGTAATGTGGGTAATAATTCTTTGTCAAATATTTTAAAATATAGCTGATTCTAAAAACCCCTTGCCTACATGCTGAAGTGTGTTAAATTTCTTGTATAATATTACTCTATGGAATTTTAATGCCTGCAATTTTCACCCTCATTACCGCTGCACCCGTAGATCGTGTCATATCTTCGGTAGATAATGTTGCTAATCAAACCGTACATGCTGCTCCGAAATTTTCATTTTTAGGGCTTTTTTTTCAAGCTGATTTTGTTGTTCAAACAGTAATGGTGCTATTGTTACTCGCTTCAGTGTGGAGCTGGGCTATTATTTTTAATAAAACAATCTCATTAAAAGCTATTAAATTTAGGATGAACCGTTTTGAAAATGAGTTTTGGTCGGGCGCATCTTTGGATAAACTTTTCAGACAAGTTAAAAATAAGCAGGATCACCCGCTGGCTATCATATTTTCTGCGGCAATTGATGAATGGAATACCAGAAACACTAAAAACATCGGTTCTGATTCAAGTCTAAGAGCCAGCGCCAAAGAAAGAATCCATCAGGCGATGCAAGTTGCCGCCAACAAAGCTTTAGATAATATTGAAAAAAACTTAAACTTCCTAGCCACAGTTGGCTCAAGTGCACCGTTTATCGGTCTGTTCGGCACCGTGTGGGGAATCATGGTAAGCTTCCAATCAATTGCAGTTTCAAAGAATACCAGCTTAGCAGTTGTCGCTCCTGGAATTGCCGAAGCATTGCTTGCAACTGCTTTAGGGCTTGCTGCCGCTATACCGGCGGTAATTTTTTATAATAAATTTGCTTCGGAAGTAAACAGAATTTCAAACAAGGTTGATGCTTTCTCAATGGAATTAAGCTCAATGATTTCAAGAGAATTGGATAATCAATAATATGGCTACAAATCTTTTTCGAAATACCTCAACCCGTGCAAGGCGCACACTAAACAGCGAGATAAACGTTACGCCTTTCGTTGACGTTATGCTGGTACTGCTGGTAATATTTATGGTTACTTCACCAATGCTGGTCGCGGGAGTAAATGTTGACCTTCCGAAAACTAAATCTTCCCCACTTTCCGGGCAGGATGAACCGCTTGCAATCACAATTGATAAGAAGGGGAACATTTATTTGCAGGAAAACAAAATAAGTATTGATGAGCTGCCTAAGAAGCTGGGAGCAATACTTGGTGAAAAGAAGGATACCAGAATATTTGTGCGTGGCGATCAGAGTGCAAATTATGGTAAGGTAGTAGTAGTTTTCAGTTCATTAAAAGAAGCCGGGTTTAATAACGTTGCGCTTGTAACCCAAGCACATACCACCCCTTAAGAAGAGAGCATTTTAGATGTACAAGGGTTTATTAGCTTCAGTAGTATTTCATATTGCAATACTATGTTTATTTATTTTTGGCCTGCCTTTTAGCTACCATAAAGCCGATCTCGATTATGCTATTGTGGTTGATATGGTTGATATCTCTGAAATCACTAATATTAAAGTCAATAACTCTCAAAAAACTAAACCTAAAGAAGTTGAACAAACAAGAAATATCCCTAAAGCTAAACAGGAAAAAAAGATAGAAAAGATTGAGCCTGAAGCAAAAGAGGAGCCTGTAAAGAGAGCTGAAGATACAAAGGCTGAAACTTTACCTGAAAAGAAAAAATCACCTGAAAAGCTTAAGAAAGAGGATCAAAAAAAACTTGAGAAGGAAAAAAAGAAGAGAGAAGAACAAAAGAAAAAGCATGACGATGATCTTTTTGCAAAATCAATATTAAATACTTTGGAAGAGGCTTCCGAAGCTGAAAAAGAAGATAAAAAAAAGCCCGATAAGAAGGAGACTAAAACAAAACCTTTAAAAGGTGAAACAAATAAAGAATATAATTCATCACTTCCCCTCTCGCTTAGCGAGAAAGATTTTATTCGCTCACAAGTTGAAAAGCACTGGAATACGACAGCTTTCAGCGGCGCTGATAGTTTAGGTATGCAAGTAACTCTCCATATTAAACTTGATAGAGAAGGAAACGTAGTTGAAGTTAGACCGGTTAAAAAACTTTTTAATAATAATCCTAAATATGAAGCTTTCGTTGAAAGCACAATAAGAGCTGTAAAAATGGCTTCCCCAATTCAAAATTTACCTATTGAAAAATTTAAAACCTGGGAGGAGATGAAATATAACTTTGATTCGAGCGGAATGATTTATTAATATTCTCGCTTCGCCTCAAAGAGGGATCTTAAAACCTCCCTGGCGCACTTAGAAACCATTGAAAATTAAAGAATTGAGATAATAGCAGATAAAAATAATATTAGAATTGAACTAAAACTCTACAGCTTGAAGCAAATCAATGCCACTATTTCTAAACATAGTTTATTAAGTTATAAATCACACAATAATATTTATTTAACCTAGGCGCTTTATAACAAAGTAAAGATACATAAAAATTATTTAATAATTTTTATGAGCGCTGCCCCTTTAAAAAAAGGGTGGGGCGGAGGGGCGCGCTACTATTAATTCTATTAATTTTGATAATAAGTCATTAGGATTATCTGAAGGCTTGTTTAAATAAATATGTAAGTTATTCAAATTAATTTACTATATAATAAATTAATTTGAATATCCGGCATATTTAATATGTTGTATAATTTAACAACTGAATAATCAGATATAATGATAGTGAGAAGCACGCGCCTTAACGCCATTTATAGCGTGTGCTTGTATAAATGGCATAATCATTTATACGCAAACTTAGTTAAATTTTTTATAGTTCAACTATGCCCTGTATGTAGCATTTTCAAATGCTTAAGAAATCGTAGAAAGATCAGTTTCAAGAGGTATAAAATAATGTACTTTACTCAACTCTTCATTACCGTTTATAAATTCATTTACCTCAATTGTATCATTCGGACATTCATCATATGTCTCGATAATAGATCGACTATCAATCCGAATTACCCCAACATTTTCATTAGCGGCAACTTTTAACCATTCTTCCTGAGCGACTTTATCCAAACATAGTTTTTTATCCTGAGGGTCAAGGTAATTAACTTGAATATATCCGTCATACTCATCACTTTGAGAGAGGATTTGAGCACCGGGATGGGCTTTAAGCTTAAGGGATTCTTCCTGTTCCCCTGTAAGATTTGCAGAAGAAGTACTATTTTTATATTTTGAAACTATCGTTTCTAAATAGTCTGAATCAGTATAATTTTCAAATATGAGAGTCACTATACCGTCCGTAAGCCCGCTCCAACTATCAAGGTAGCTGGTGTCCACCATTTTAGAAGCAATTAATCCGGCATATATTGCATATTTAAATTGATTTTGTATGTCTAACTTATTAACTAAATGAATTTGTAAAGCAACTTCAGCTAGCGGAAGAACTACTTTCTCGAAAGTTAATAATACACCAAGCTGAAGAAAATCTAAACCAGCAGGTTTTAGCTCATCAATGGTTGTATCATTTTCTTTAGTTTTTAACTGATCATAATGATAAACCATATTAGTTATCGGGTATATGGAACTTAATGCCGCAATATTTTTCACCAACGAGAAAGTTTCCAATACTATAAAACTTTTTATAGGCGAAGAGTTTGGAACCTTAGAGTAACAAGCACTAACTATAGAATTTAAAACAGTGTCGGTTAAGAAACTGGTCGGAATATCCGTGTATTTGTTCATGGTTTACCTCAAAATAATTGATTAAATCAAGGTTATGATATCACTTAGGAATTAAAAAGTTGATTCATATTAATTAGAGAGGAATATATGCTAAGCTTCTGTTAAGATAGGGTGGTATTGTTATGAGATATTACCCTATAGATCCATGTATATAGCATTAGCCGTTTTTTAAATTAAAAACTCTAATTTGCAAGTAATTAACTATAACAGCTTATTTCAAACGTTTCCTTAAGACGGATTCTTTATCCAATTGGTTATATTCCTCTGCTGCATCGGCTATATTACCGATTGACCTGGAGCGTATATTTACATATTCGGTTAACTTTGCAAGATCTCTTGTGGTTGTAAGGTTGGACATTGCGCCCTTACTTGTAAATTGAAACTCAATAGGAGTCGGCCTATTTATCGGTATAAACGAAAATTTTATAATACTATTTATTATGTTATTATATATATCATATTTAGCAGCAAATGCACCCCCTACCCGGTTGTTCTCAAGCGTGAAGTCCTCAAAGCTTGCTATACCGTTATTTACTTTTATTCTGCCTTTCACCTTATCAAATAAGCTTTCTCCATATTTAGCATAATAATCAAGCCGTTTTAATTTATCATTAACAGGAGTAGCAAGTTCAGGGATATTTACTAACTGCCCAACATCAAAACCCTTAATCCCCACCTTTTTAGCTAATAATTCAACACTGCCTTGCATATTGGATACTAAAGAAGGCATGTTCATTCCGCTACTGCTTACTGAACCGCTCGCACTTAAATATCCCGACATATTGTTTACTCCGGTAAAACTTTCCATTAGTTTCCCGGGGTTAACATTATATAAAGCGAGAGAAAAGCTAACACTTGGTACAGGAGATAAAACGGCAACATTACCTCTAATGCTAGTTTGACCGTCAAAAACTCTTGCATTCAGCTTATCAATTATGATAAGACCGTTATTTAGCGTGCTTAAAAACTCAACATCACTTGCATTAAATTCATCATTAATAAATTTGTTTGCTTTCAGTTCTATGCTTCCTTCATGATTATTAGCGCTAAAGAAATTAAATCCGCTAACTATAGCATCCTCTTCTTTTTTATCGTATAAGCTACTTTTACTTTCTTTTTCCTGATTTCGGAAATGAACTACTAAGGCTTCTCGTAGTGAAGCTTGAGAAGGTAGAACATAATTTAAAAATTTTGTATCTAAAGAATCAAAGTTAAAATTTAAGTTTATAGTCGGTTTAAACGACGGTAAAGATAAATTTACCCTTCCATCAAAATCTGCAAATTCAGACTTTGCGGCAATTTTGTTTAAAGCAAGTAGATTAGGAGATATCCCCAGTGAAAAATCAAAATTATTATATTTATATTTATTTAAAGTAAACTCATCTACGGTAATATCAAAATTTACATTCCCGCTAAATTTTCTAAGCCACTTATAATCATCCGTATTTTTAGAATAAACATCACCGGTTTTATCATAATCACTAATGTAAAATTTCGTGACTAGGTCACTTAGCATTTTATCGAGGTTAAAATAATCACCGTCTACTTTATTAAATCTTAGCCCTGTATAAAGGCTAACTTTTTCCTTATCCCCATTACGCGCGCTTAAAGAACCCACGAAAAGTAAATTATCTAAAGCTGCCTTTATATCCACCAATTTAAAATTATTAGGAATTAATTCAGCTTGAGATTTAATAATAAACTTTTTGAAGGAATATAATTTATCATTATCCTTATCAATGTTTAACCAACCTAAAAATTTTGGAAAATCATTAGAAACAAATTCCAGATCACCGATAAATTTTGGCCTAATTGTGTTGTTAGTTATTATTCCTTTCAAGTTTAACTCACTACTACCAGGAAGCTTAAATTCAAAAGTATTAAGAGAAATATCGCCCGCAAAGGAATCAAAATCAAATATTAAATTTGTTATAAGCTCTGAATTTACAGTTAAAGAATTGATTTTAAAGTTAAAGAAAAGATCAATACTATTAAAAATTTCAGTATTAAAATAGCTCAACAATCCATAAACTATCTCCTGTAGCTTGACTGAGGTTGCGGTATCTTTATTTTCCCATAAGGCAAATTTATCTAAATTAATATTATCCGCCGTAATATCTATATTAGATTCAATATTCGGGTAAAACTCAGTTTTAGAATTTATAATAATATTTTTAATATTATTGGAATTTATAGTTAGTTTTTTAATATTGAGATATTTTCTACTTGCTTCAACCTCACCTGCTATACTTAAATTCTCTTTACTTAAAAGAGTTTTTATATATTGAGAGCTTGAAAAATGCTGGCTAAACTTCTCTACATCAGTAACTTTAGCAGTAATATTCCCGGCAAGTTTGGGTTCTGAAATTAAATTCTCTAATTTACCTGCGAAGCTTATTTCTCCGGTTTTATCATATAATCTTACTGCTGCTTGGTCAGAAGAACCTTGAGCATCCACAGCATCAAAAGTTGCTGTAAAGTTTATCGGTTTATGATTGATCTCAAAATCACTCTCAAGTTCAATATTTTTAGAGAACCAGCCATCCTTGCTAAGTTTTAAGTTTAACTTCTCTAATACTCCTTTTTCCACCTTATCTTTTGTAGAACTTAAAACATCAATTGATGAGTTTGTTATAACAAAGCTATTTAAATCCAACTTTTCGTTTAATTTATTTTCTTTAAAATTTTCTAAAATATTAGTTAGGTTAAATTCCCCGTTATTTAAGTGCAGCTTTTTAAATTTAGCTTGTCCTAAAGAATTCGGTAGTGATAAAAGACCGGAATATATTTTGACTCTAGAAACTTTAGTAAGTAAAGCGTTCTTATTATTATTAATTGCTACTTTTTCCAGCTCCACATGGGGAAGCGGGAATATCTTATATCTTATATTACCGTTAATTTTTACTTTTAGATTAAATTGTTCTTTAAAAACTTTTTCAACTACTTCTTTATATTGATTGAAAGCAATAAAATATGTAGCAAACTCTAAAACTCCTAACACAATAAATATGATAAGCAAAAACTTAATAATTTTACTTGCTAAAGTTTTCAAGATTAACCCCTGGAACGTTGAAATAGTTGTATATATTATTATTTAATATTAAAGCTGCTCAAGAGAATGGTCAACAAAAAACCCTTTTCTACTTTTTATAGTTTAAAAAAAGCTCTTTTTAAATAAGCTTAAGAATAATAGTTAATTTTTTAAAACTACTGCTAACCGGCACAGTCGTAAAACATATAACCTAACTAGCTTTCAATATCATACACCTCCTGCAAGCACCATAGGAGATGCAACTGTTGTTATATTATTTACCTGCATGCCTGCAATTTTTCATTTCAATTCTCTCACACCAATTTCTGTTATCATTCTCTCCCGCAAGGTTATATTTTATTGCATCAATTAAGGGGCGTTCGTAAATATTATTTAACAACTTACTTTTACCCGGGTTTCTTGCTGCTACTACTGAATTTAACGGAGCTTTGCTGATATCTTTTGCTAATTCGCATGCCAAAGAGGTGGAAATATTTAGCTTATCTTCGGCATTAAACTCAAATTTTTGATCTTTGTTAAATTTCTCAATAAGCACACTGCCCAAGGCAGAGTAAGTAATTGCAAGAACTTTAGCTTGGTTCTTTTCATCTAATTTTATACTATGGTCATTTTCTAATGCTTTGAAAGTTTCACTTAATATTTCCTCAATTTGCTTAACTTGGACAGTAATTAAATATTCACTCTCAGCATCCTTAATAATAAGACGCCTAGCATATAAACTCCTAATCACATCTTCTAAGCGCTCGACAATCTCCCTTTCATTAGTCTCAATATTTCTTATGTTAGTATATAAATTATAAAACACATAGGAAGTTAATAATGAGCCGCAAGCAAGCAAATATCTAAATACTACCGAATAATTATTATCAAAAGCTAAAGGATTATAGATTGCTAACCCGGCGGAGGCTGAGCAGAAAATTTTATATATACATTGCGCAACAGTACCGCTATTTAAGTATTTATTATACAACCCTTGATTAAGTGAAAAGTTTATAGGCTGAGAACCGGACTTAGACTCTCCTAAGAATTTATCATATATTTTACTTTTATTTTTATAAATTTTTTGCGATCCCTTAGGTAAGTTTTCCTCATTGCCCCGGCTCTTTGCAGTCGCTTCACTTAACTCTCCCTCCTCATACTCATCCTCGGAGAATTCTATATTATAGCTTAGTTCTTCGCTTGCATCATATTTGTGATCCGATAATTCTCCCGCATGTCGGCTCCACCTCTCGCTTATTTCCCCCTCAGCATTTTCTGCCTCGGAATAGCTGCTAATTTCGAACCTCCCTTTTTCACTACCGTCTCTTAAGCTTTCTTTTGATGCTTCCTTCTCTTTACCTTTACTTTTAGCATCATCTTCATCTTCAGAATGTTGCTTTATGGCTCTTATGGACTCATTAGACGGCTTTTTAACTTGGTTATCTTTAGTCATAACCTCATCAATAATAATTAAAAAATTTTCTATACTCGGTGTTAACTTCAGCTGTGCATGATTTGGTTTATGCGCGCGAACTAGATTAGATACATAAGATCTTTTATTAATAGTGGAGGCGATAATCTCCGCAAATTCTTCCGCTATCCGTTCACAGTGGTCGTTATCAAAAGCTAATAAGCCTAGGCTGCCCTGATTTAACAAATATTTATTAAATGCAATCAACATGTTTAAAGTGTATTCAGTAACTCTAAAATCATTCAAGCAATTTATATTCTTTACTCCTTTTAGAGTTAAAGCTTTTTCCAATGCTTTTGCGATAGTATCTCCTACTAGTTTATATGGTCGCTCAACTTGGTTTTCTATATCTCCTTCTTCATTAGCCGAGTACTTATCAATTTCCTGGAAGGTCTGTTTAAGCTCTGAATATAGCTTTTTATTTTTTCTGCAGTTTATATCGATTGCATGCGTATATTGATATATACTATGGCTTAAGGAAGTCGACACGGTAAAAATTAAGTTATTAAGCGCTTGGATCCCTTTATCATAGCTCTCATCATCCTCGTCAGTAAAAAGTATAATCCCTTGATTGCCGAATATCTTGGAGAATGATATTGCAGCAATAAATACACTGATTATTTGTAGCGGAATACTCTGCCAAGCAAAAGTTCCTACCTTTTTAATCAACCTATTTTGCATCCAACCTTTTATGTCATTTAATTCTTTATTTTCCTCACCTGATGTCCCCACCTCTTGAGTAAAATATGAATTCACAATATCTTTCCATTTGTGCTGCACGGTTCCCTCCCCTTACCTCTTTTTATAAGCTTGTATTCATGCAGATAAATACAGCTTCCCCAATATCATATTATGCAGTTTAAAATAATTGCAACAAATTAATTTAGAAAAAAATTATTGTTATTCTGAATTAGCCAAAAGCACATCACCGGCAAGATATAAAGAGCCGCAAACTAAAATCCTTGCAGGAGCAGAAGAAGAGCTTATACAATAACTAACAGCTTCTTTTAATGACTCTGCGGCAAATGAGGAGAATCCTAATTTCTCCGCAGCTACCGCGATTCTCTCCGGCCTCTCGGCAAGCGGTTCGGATTTTACCTCCACCCCGACTACGCATTCCACTTTATCCTTAAAATGCATTAAAAATGATTCTACATCTCTATTTCTCGTCCGGCCGTTAATTAAGTAAATTGGTTTATCCTTCCACTTTTCCATCATTAGCGAAAGCATCTGTGCACCTGCGTTGTTATGAGCTCCGTCTACCCATAATTCCCAATCTCGGGGCAACATTTTAACTAATACTCCGCTTGTTATATTTTGCAGACGTGCCGGCCATTTAGTTTTAGCAAGCCCGTTAATAATATTTTTATAAGTAATATCAAACCCTTCCAGATATTGTAAGGCTGCGATCACTGCACTTGCATTGATTATTTGGTGGTAGCCCTCTAATGCAGGAAGCGGGAAGTCATACTCTCCATCTTCATCAATAAAACTAAAATGATCTTTTTCACCTCTAAAATTCCAGTGCTCACCACACGCAAATAAAGGAGCATCTAATTCTTCACACCTGTTTTTTATTACCCTGTAAGCTTCTTTCGGCTGCCACCCTACTATGCAAGGACAATTGTTTTTTATAATACCTGCCTTTTCATAAGCTATCTTACCAATCGTATCACCCAAATATTCCATATGATCATCAGAAATTGGAGTAATTATGCTAAGTAGCGGGTTATCAATCACATTAGTAGCATCAAGCCTTCCTCCCATCCCGGTTTCAAGCAATACAATATCAGCCGGAACTTTTGCAAAAGCTAAGAAGGCTGCAACCGTGGTACCTTCAAAGAATGTTACCCCTAAATCTCCGGCGGCAATTCTGGTTTCTTCCATTATTTGATATAAATATTCATCGCTGATCTCCTCGCCTGCTATAGTTATTCTTTCATTAAACCTTACTAAATGGGGAGAGATATATCTATGCACTTTATACCCTGCATCTTCTAGAATCGCCTTTAGGTAAGCAATGGTAGAACCTTTACCGTTCGTACCTGCTATATGTATCACGGGAGGAAGATGTTTATGAGGATTACCAAGCTTATTTAAAAGCTCTCTTACTCTTTCTAAACCTAAGTCTATCGGCTTTTTACCGTAAGGTATCGGCCAATGCGGCATTTTAACCATATATTTTTAAGATAAAAATGATTGTTTCTCATATAAATGCTAGTTATATTATAGGACAAAATAAGTAGCTATAGAAAACTTTATGCAACAAAAAAGAATTAAGTTAGGGAATTTTGAGATAGGGAATGATCTTCCGTTTACCTTAATTGCAGGTCCTTGCCAAATGGAATCAAGAGATCATGCGATGAAAACTGCAGAGGAAATTTGCAGTATTGCAAAAAGGTTAAATATTAATGTGATATATAAAACTTCTTTTGATAAAGCTAATCGCACATCACTTAGCGCTCAAAGAGGTATAGGATTAGAAAAAGCTTTACCGATATTTGCCGAAATAAAAGACACTTTCGGCTGCCCGGTTATAACTGATGTTCACTCCGAGTTTCAATGCGAGATCCTTTCTCAAGTTATTGACGTACTGCAAATTCCGGCTTTTCTATGCAGACAAACGGATTTATTAATTGCAGCCGGAAATACTGGAAAAGTTATTAACGTTAAAAAAGGACAGTTTTTAGCTCCTTGGGATATGAAAAACGTTGCAGATAAGATAGCTTCCACGGGCAATGAGAACATTATGCTTTGCGAGCGCGGGGCAAGTTTCGGTTATAATAGATTGGTAAGTGATATGCGTGCACTTCCTATAATGGCGACAACCGGCTACCCGGTTATATTTGATGCCACTCATTCCATACAAGAACCCGGAGGAGCAGGCGCACAAAGCGGCGGGCAAAGAGAATTCGTAAAAGTTTTAGCAAGAGCTGCGGTTGCAGTTGGAGTAGCGGGCGTATTCCTAGAAACCCATCCTGATCCTGATAATGCGCCCAGTGACGGGATGTGCATGATTCACTTGCATAAACTTGAGGCAATTCTTAAAGAGCTGATTCAATTTGATAATATTGCAAAACAATATCCTTCCAATTACTGATTATGAGCGAATTTGATAAAAACATCAGAAAGATTATTACCGAAAATAGAAGAGCTTATCATGAATATTTCATCGAGGAACTTTATGAGGCGGGAATAGTTTTAACCGGCAGTGAAGCTAAATCCTTAAGATGTGGGAAAGCAAGTATCGTTGAGTGTCATATCTCAGAAGATAAAGGTGAGTTATTTATCCACGGATCATATATTCCGGAATACGATAAAGCGAAGTTATATAATCACTACCCGAGAAGGCCGAGAAAGCTATTGCTCCATTCCCGCGAAATAAAAAAATTAACCGGGCTCATTCAGCGAAAAGGGTATACGGTAGTACCGCTCAAATTTTATTTCAATCTTAAAAATAAAGCAAAATTGTTAATTGCAGCTGTAAAGGGCAAGAAACTCCATGATAAAAGGGAAACCATCAAACAAAGAGAATGGGACAGACAAAAAGCCAGGGTTTTGAAAGATAGCGGTAATATTTAAGACTCATTATATTAATTAAAAAAAACAAAATTGTCATCATACATATTATAAAAACTAAATTTCTGATCAATTAAGAATATAATTCTAAAACCTTGAATAATTCTCCCATCTGCTCTTTATCAACTAATCTACCTAATTCGGATTGTATTTTCTTTTTGTCCGCTCCGTTTTTTATTAGCTGCTCTGCGCGGAACTCAATCCCGCACTTTCTTAGAAATTCCCCTTGAGTGCTAAATAGACACTGTAATTCTTCTCTTTTGAATATATTTATAAGTGAGCTAAAATCCACATGAGATGTTAAATCCGAGTTACCAATATTATGAAAAATATCACGGTAAGCATTATCTTTCATTGCTTGTAATGTGCTTATAAAAGGTGGATTTAGATAACCGTAATCAATTATTAACGCCGCCCCTCCATAATTTTTTAAACAAGTAGTGATTTTATTTGCATATGATTCTCTTACTGGTGAAACTTCTATAATATCCTCTGCTTTGCATTCAATATCCAACTGAATTTCTGCTCCTAAAGGCATTAATATGAATTCATTTTCTTTTAGAGTAACATATATTTCTCTAAAACCATGTCTAACTTTAATAAACTGCTTTATAGGCAAGGCATCAAAAAATTCGTTATTAATAATTATATTATAGCAAGGTTCAAGATTCTCTATATCCTTAAGCCATATAAAATTATAATTATGTCGGGAGAGCTTTTGTCGTTGAATTGATTTTAAGCTTTCGCTGGTTTCTACCATATAAATTTTTTGTATATCCTCACCGAACTCTCCAATGTGCTTAGTACCTCGCAGTAAGTCATCCATAAGAGTTCCTCTGCCCCCGCCGATTTCAACTAGATTAAATTTAGGCTTACCTAAATTAATCCACGCATTAACACACCATATCCCGATTATTTCTCCGAACATCTGACTTATCTCGGGCGCGGTAATAAAATCGCCTTTTTTACCAAAGGGGTCACGCGTATTATAATAATAAGAAATGCATAAGCTCATAAATTGATCAAGCGGAATACCTTGATTCGAATGAATCAGACTCCTTATTCTCTCATTCGGATTCATCGGCTAAGTTCTCGGGCATATATTTTTCTAAAACTTTTTTAACCAGAGGAGCAGTAATTTCTCGCTTTTGCTCTAGAGAAAGCTTATCAATATTTTCAACCAATCTTTTTATATATTCAAAGCTTCGTTCGGTACGAGTAAAAATATACTCCATTACATCTGAGGAAACAATTAGCTGCCGATCAGAAAAATGCCTCATCAATAAAGCTCTTAAAAGCCCATCATCCGGCCTCTTTATAATCACTTTAGCGGTTGCGTTAATTCTCGACTGCAAATCTTTTAAATTATACCTGGGCAAAAACTCTGCCGTTATAAGCAATCTTATTGAATGCTCCTTAGCAAGATTAATTTTATGAAACAGCTGATTTTCATCTCCAAATTGCTCAATATCTTCTAATATCCAAGCTTTAGCTTTAAGATTAAGCTCTTCATCATCATAACTTATAAATTCACCCCCTGCTTCTTTAGCAAATATTTTAGCTAAATGGCTTTTTCCCCCTCCTTCAGAACCTAGTATAAGCATTCTATATTCAGGCCATGTCTGAAAACTTTTTATAGCCTTATAAGCTTCAAGGTTACAGTAAGAGATAATAAAATTCTCTTCAGTAAATTCTTTTTCATGAATAAATTTAAAGGTAAATTGCATAATCCACCGTCAAATCAACCAAGTGACCATTGCAGGAACATACACCATACCTAAAACCGTTCCGGCCAGCACTGCCGCTGCCGCCTGCTCAGGATGGCACTTATTAAGGGTAGCGAAAACAACCGTATTCGCAGCAGGCGGAACTATAGAGAGCAATATCATAATTTTATATATAAACTCATTGCCTTCAAATATATGCATAACATTTTGATCTAAAGTAATTATCGATAACACAATCATTGGAGCTGCTAAAAATTTTGCCGAAAGAAAACAGGCTAAAAATTTATAATCAATTTTATAAGCCTCAAGGTTAGCAAGCGCAAGCCCGATAATCATCATCCCTAAAACTATATAAGCCCCTCTCAAATGTTGCGCAAAATGACTTACCTCACTAGGCAACTTAAATCCGAGATAATTTAAAGTTAACCCGAGTATAAAAGCATAAATCATAGGTAACCTCATCACCTTATGCAAAGCTTGCTTCTTGGTATAGGTTCCTCTGGTAATAATATATGCACCAACCGTATAATCGTATAAAGAAAACCCGATATTTCCAAGCATATAAATTCCAACCTGATGCTCATCGAAAAGCATCAACGCAAGCGGGAAGCCAAAATATCCGGTATTTCCCGTGCCTGCTGCAAAAGCGATTAAATTCGCTTTACCGTCTTTCCAAAGTTTACCTGCAAAATATAAATAGATAAAACAAAGAGAAATACAAAGAATGAAACAAATTAGGGGGAGAAACAAATAACAAGGTTGAATTTTAACATTTAGTGCTACGTTAAAAAATACGAAAGGTACAATAAAATAAAATAATAAGGAAGCTATAGATTGCCTATCAATCTTAAATAACCTTCCACCGAAATACCCCATTATTATATAAATATATAACGGCCAGATTTTAAGACAAAAGCTTAAAAAAATCTGCATCAGTTATTACTCTCATACTTCGCAAGCTCAACATGCGCTCGAAGCTCTATTTCATCCAACAAGGCTTCCAACTTTCTATCCTCGGTTTTAACCCTTTCAAAACTCAATTTAGCTTTAATCTCTTCTAATTTATCTTTGCTGATATTACCGCTTAACAAGATATCTTTAAATTCTTTAAGTTTAGCAAGTATATCTTCGCCGCGAGCAAAGTTTTGCTGCCTGCTTATATCAGGAAGATTAGCTTCCTGTAAAAAAAATAAGCTCGAGACTGCAGAAGTATTCGCGGCTCTCGCAACTTCCTCTTTTTCATCTGCTTCTGAAGCTAAAAGTGTTGAAAACCCTGAGCTTAAGCTAACTTTTTTCTTCTTCTTAAGTTCAGAAGCTTCCTTCGGTTTATTAATTTTAAAAACTTCCATAATACTTTTATAACACAAGCTTTTATTGTTAACATTTATATAGAACATTTTAATCGCTTATGCTACAAACAAAACATTAGAATAACCAAAAATAAATGAGATATGCCTAAGCTAACTATTGACGGCAAAGAAATTGTTGTTGAGGAAGGAACTACCGTAATTCAAGCATGCGAAACGCTGGGGATTGAGATACCGAGGTTTTGTTACCATGAAAGGCTTGCAATTGCTGGTAATTGTAGGATGTGTTTGGTTGAGATGGAAAAATCTCCAAAACCTGTTGCAAGCTGTGCACAGCCTGCACTTGAAGGTATGGTGATTAAAACTGATACTCCAATGGTTAAGAAAGCTCGTGAAGGAGTAATGGAATTCTTGCTTATCAACCACCCGCTCGATTGCCCGATTTGTGATCAAGGCGGCGAGTGTGATCTTCAAGACCAGGCATTTTTTTACGGGAGGGGTAAAAACCGTTATACTGAAGAGAAGAGAGCAGTAAAAGATAAATATATGGGGCCTTTGGTTGCAACCCATATGACCAGATGTATTCACTGCACACGTTGCGTTAGATTTTTGGAAGATATTGCCGGCACTCCGGAACTGGGCGCAATCGGAAGAGGTGAAGAAATGGAGGTGACCACTTATATTGAAAAATCATTAAGTTCAGAGTTATCGGGAAATATAATCGACCTTTGCCCGGTTGGTGCATTGACTTCTAAACCTTATGCATTCAAAGCAAGGAATTGGGAACTTAAAAAAACCGAGACCATAGATGTTTTAGATGCAGTCGGTTCAAATATTAGGGCAGATAGTCGCGGCCGTGAAATAATGCGTATACTTCCGAGGATTAATGATGATATAAATGAAGAATGGATTTCCGATAAAACCAGGTTTTCTTATGACGGATTAAAGTATCAACGCCTTGATACCCCTATGGTAAAAAAAGGAGATTTATTGGAAGCCGTTTCATGGGAAGAAGCTTTAAGCACTTTAGCAGATAAGATAACAAAATCTTCAGCTGAAAAGATCGGGGCTATCGCCGGGGACTTAACTGATGTTGAAACCATGTTAGTTACTAAAGAGATGCTGCAAAAACTCGGCAGCGCTAATTTTGATTGCAGGCAAGACGGTAGCCAAGTTGATAACAAATATAGATCACTTTACACATTTAATACCACAATAGCGGGGATAGAGCAAGCTGACATCTGTTTAATCATCGGCTCAAATCCAAGGCATGAAGCAGCTATTCTTAATGCACGAATCAGAAAAGCACATCTATATAATAACTTAAAAGTCGCAGTTATCGGTGAAAAAGTTGATTTAACTTATCCTTATAGATACTTAGGAAATAATGCATGGATATTAAAGCAAATTGCCGATGGGGATCACCCTTATTGCAGTATCCTGAATAGTGCTAAAAATCCGATGATAATCCTCGGTTCACAAGTGTTATGCAGAGATGATTTTGAAGCTACGCTTTATCAAGTTAAACGCATTGTTAATGAATATAAAGTAATAAGAGATGATTGGAACGGCTTTAATGTGTTGCAAAGAGCGGCATCTAGAGTTGGCGGACTTGATATCGGCTTCATTCCCGGCAAAAACGGCAAACCCGTTAACAGAATGGTTACTGAAAAAATGGATGTTTTATTCCTGCTGGGTGCTGATGAAATAAATTTTTCAAAACTTCATCCTGATACTTTTGTAGTTTATATCGGTCATCATGGCGATAAAGGAGCTCATAGAGCTGATATCATTCTACCGGGTGCGACCTATACTGAAAAAGAGGCCACTTATGTTAACCTTGAAGGTAGGCCTCAGCGAACTAATTTAGTTGTTTATCCACCCAATGAAGCGAAAGAGGATCGGGTAATTATAAGCGATATTATCAGAAGCTTAAAGCTTGACCTTGATTACTCTACCGTTAAGCAGGTCAGAAATAAGATGTCGGAAGTTTCAAAAATATTTGAACAGATGAACAGAATTAAAGCATCTAAAGAGTTTCCTGAAAAAGGCGGGAAGTTTAAAGATTTCTTATCTGATAACTTTACAAATCCTTTTGAAAACTATTACATGACTGACCCGATTTCGAGAAACTCCAGGACTATGGCATTATGTACTAAAGAAATCACAGGATCTGCTGATCAAAAAGTTGCTTAAAGGTTTTTAGTTATAACTATTTTATAGCTTTAATATTTACTATCAAGAAGTAAGTTAAGGTAATAACTACATAAGCTTGTTATTATTATTAATATATGGTTTATTAAATATAGTAAGTCTAAATAGTAAAGGTAAATATAATGAGCAAAGTTTTAGTTTTATATTACAGCATGTATGGCCATGTGAAAACTTTAGCGGAATCTGTTTGCGAAGGAGCGAGATCAGTCCCGGGTACTGAAGTTGTATTAAAAAGAGTTCCTGAACTTATGTCTGCTGAGCATTTCAAGCAAGCAGGCGGAAGAGAAGATAATACTCCGATTGCCGACCCTAACGAATTAACCGATTATGATGCTATAATCTTCGGCTCACCCACCAGATTCGGCAATATGACTTCTCAAATGCGCAATTTTCTTGATCGTACAGGTGGGATTTGGGCGAAAGGAGGGCTGGTAGGAAAATTAGGCAGCGTATTTACTTCAACAGGCACAGGCGGCGGTAATGAGACCACTATTACTTCCTTCCACAGCACGTTATTGCACCACGGTATGATAATTGTAGGATTACCCTACAGCTGCCCTGACCTTGTAGATATGGAACATAAAATCGGCGGCAGCCCTTATGGCGCTTCTACTCTTGCAGGCCATGACGGTTCTCGCACTCCCCATCAAAAAGAACTCAATATGGCTAAGTTTCAAGGCAAACATGTAGCGGAAATTACGGCAAAACTGACTAAGTAGCGTAAATATAAAATAAGCTTTTAAGATTATATGGAGCACATTAGCTCCTTTCTTAAACTTTATTAAGATTTAGTTAGACCTGCTAATAGCTTAGCTCTCATGCTTTTTTAATAAGAAGGCAACAACATAAAATATATCTTCATTAATTTACTAACCCTTATCTATCTAAATTAAAAAGCTTAGTTTTTATAAGCAGCATTATACTAGTCAGAGAAACGGTTAAACTAATAGCCATGATAAAAGCAGTGCTCTTAAAACTACCTTGATGAAAATAACCAGCAACCTCTAAGCCTATCGCAGTAAGAATAAGTCTTGCTGAAAGTATGATTGCTGCAATTTTTCCCTTAGATTCTTTAATTATTCCAAGCGCCTCATAATATAATATATTAATCGGCAAAACTACACCCATCGAAAGCAGCACAAGAGCACTAGTTATAGCAATAGGGTTCTTACTTTCAGTAACTCCTAAAAACAAGATTAATACCGCACTGGATGCACACAAAAATACACCCGCTAAAAATAACTGCTTTCTACTGATTATTTTTAAAACATAACTACTGGATATACTAACCGTAGAAAAAGCTACCGCCATAGCTCCTTGATAGAAACCGAATTTTTCTAAACTCATTTTAAAATCCGCCATATAAAGTATCGGAGATATACCTATAAAAATCCAATAAGGGCAGGAAAGAAAACAAAATGAAACGGTAAAAGCAATCACCTTTCCGGAACGCAAAACCGGCAAATAGGAAACAAATAATTCAAGGTTCCCGCTTTTTAATTCTCTATCATGCTGCTCCTTAATAAATAAACAAAGCATTATAAGGCATATTATTCCGAAAATTAATAGAACGATAAAGTTGCCTTTCCAACTATAATACAGATTAACATAGCTGCCAAGAATAGGTGCAAATGCCATAGCTAAGGTCACAACTCCGTTTAAAATTGAAATAACATTTAGTTGATCTTTTCTTCCATATATATCGGAAACTATGACATAAGTCAGAATTGCCGGAGCAGCTACCCCTGCTCCTTGTAGAAACCTACCCAAGATAATAATATAAAATTGTTCGGCAATAACACATAATATGCTGCCTAAAATAAAAACAACCAGCCCCCAAATCATCACGATTTTCCTACCGTAACGATCTCCGAGAGAACCTACCACCAGTGAACTAATGCAATATGCAATAAGATTAGCACTTAGAGTCAGCTCAACCATAAACGGCGTAAGCTGAAACTGTTTGCTGATTTGAGGAAAGCTCGGCACGAACAGATCAACTTCCGCCCCTGCTAAAATACACAAAAGTATGATAGTTAAAAAGCCGGAAGAAACTTTCATAAATTTAAGCCTTCTCCCCACCAAGCCTAGCTATAATCTTATCTCTACCGATTAAAGGTAATATGTATTTCAGCTCAGGGCCATGCTCCATTCCGGTGATTGCTTTTCTAAGCGGCATAAATAAATTCTTACCGCTTTTTCCGGTTTTTTCTTTAATTTTAGAAATCCATTCATCCCAAGTATTTATAGTAACTTCCTCTTCAGGCAAAAGCTCAGCTGCTGATGCGGTAAAATCTTTATCATCAATAGTAGGCGTTATATCTTCTCTACAAATTTTACTCCACAGCTCAACTTCTTTTATAGTATTTATATTGGGCTTTACTGCTTCCCAGAAACTTTCATCAACTTCACCGATATTTAGTCCATTTAGCCTTTCCTTAACTTCGGAATATTTTAAGTTATGAACCAGCTTGGTATTTAATCTCTCCAGTTCTGAAATATCATAGTTTACCGGGGATTTACTAAACTTTTTAATTGAAAAGTCTTTAATTAATTCTTCTAATGAGCTTTTAATCTCAATCGGATCAGAAGTTCCGATTTTAGCTAAAAAACTATTAATAGCCATAGGTTCAATGCCGCTTTCCCTCAAAGATCTGATATCAAATCCTCCTATTCTTTTAGAAATTTCACCTGATTTTGAATTAAGCAATGAAAGATGGGCAAAATTTGGCGGGGTAGATCCCAGAGCTTTAAATATTTGGATATGTATCGCACTATTGGTGACATGGTCTTCACCTCTTATGATATCAGTGATACCAAATTCAATATCATCCCAAACAGTCGCAATAGTATAAGTCATGGAGCCGTCAGCTCTAATTAGCACCGGGTCACTTATATTAGCGGCTTTAAAATGCAAATTCCCTCTTACTCCGTCATCCCAAACAATATCTTCCTTATCAATTAAAAACCTCCAATGCGGCTTAATCCCCTGCTCTTCAAGCTCCCTTTTCTTTTCATCGGAAAGCTTTAAAGAAGCTCTGTCATAGATAGGAGGAAGATTACGGTTAAGCATAATCTTTTTTTTCATCTCCAGCTCTTCTTTAGTCTCATAGCATGGGTAAAGCCTGCCTTCTTTTATCAGTCTTTCTTTAACCGCTTCATATTTCTCTACCCTATTTGATTGAAACTCTATCCTATCCCAATCTAAACCGAGCCATTTTAAATCTTCTTTTATAGCCTCTGTGTACTCATCTTTCGAACGCTCAACATCAGTATCATCTATTCTTAAAATAAACTTTCCACCCATACTTCGGGCAAAAAGCCATGATACAATTGCGGTTCTTACATTACCGACATGCAAATATCCGGTTGGGCTTGGGGCAAATCTTGTTATAACACTCATATAATCAACTTATTGTTTAGTTCTAAAACATGTTCGCTAGTATTTTCTTTATACCGATTCAAATCAAGTAGTTTTTTCGCTTTTTAGTAGATTGTTATCTATTAAAACACTGTTTTCACCATCTCTACTATGGTATATTTTTATAATATCGCTTAAAGAAGCTTTACTTAAAGCCTCTTCAACTGATGCGGCTTCTATAACTTCTGTTTTATTATCTTTATTAAATAAAATATATTTATTTTTATCATCACTTAAATTAAACATTTTTTCGGTTAAAGTATTATCAAAACCTTCCGGCTTGACTTCAGTATTTTCCCACAGTTTTTCAAAACTTTTATTTTCCATACTTAACACCTTATTATTATATTAATTTAAGTATATAAGGAAAATTTAATTCCGGGAATATTTCAGTTGTTGTATAAGATATCAAAACTTAAGAAATAACTACGCATCTTTCAATACCGGCTAAATCTTTAGCAATATTTTCAACTCTGTAACCTTGTGATTCAAAAATTTCCTTTACACCTAAAGCTTGACCTATTCCTATTTCAAAAAAAGCCTTACCGCTTTGCTTAAGATAATCCCTCATCTCATCGGCTATTATTTTATAGCATGTATAACCGTCTGCAAAATCAGTTAGCGCAATTTGCGGCTCAAAATCCTTTACCTCATTAGCAAGTTCCCTCAATTCATTTATCGAAATATAAGGAGGATTGCATACAATAATATCATATGTGCGTCTAGGCACCTCGCTAAACCAGTCGCTCTTTATAAAAGCAATCCTATTATCAACTATATTTTTTACTGCATTTTGCTTAGCAATTTTAAGAGCAGCAGGAGATATATCAACCGCAGTTATTCTTGCATTTGAAAATATAGCTGCAAGAGTAACGCTTAAGCACCCACTTCCTGTGCCAAGATCTAAAATATTAAGCTCAGCTTCTTTATCGGAAAAATATTTAATCACTTGTTCAATAATGGTTTCCGTATCATTCCTTGGAGTCAGTACCGAAGAATCAACTATAAATTCATAATCCCAAAATTCTTTTTTACCTAATATTTGTGATATAGGTTCATTTTGTATTCTTCTTTCTATTAAGTTGAAAAATTCTTTTTCTATATTTTCATCAACCTCACTATCCGATAGTGCAAATAATCTTTCCCTACTGCTTTGGCATACCAGCTTAGATAATAACAACTCTGCCTCTAAAGCAAATACCTCAATCCCATGATCACGCAAAATCACTTTACCTCTTTTTAATATCTCAAAAATTTTATACTTCACTTTTTAATTATCTCTTTTTCTGTTACTATATAATCAAGCTTTTGATCATGGTCTTCAAGAGGAATGTTTTTCACTTCTTGGAAAGAATACCCTATTCCTACCCTTATAGCATTAGGATATTCTATAAATGTTCTATCATAATAACCACCTCCGTATCCAATTCTGTTCATACTTCTGTCAAATCCGAGTAACGGCGTTATTATTATATCCGGTGTAAGTTCCTCACCCGCTGCTTTTGGCTCAAATATTCCATAATCATTTCTTTCAAGCGGGTCATCGTTCATCCATTTTATAAACTTTAAGTAGCTGTTTTTTTGTATTATTCTCGGTAACGCTACTTTATAACCCGTACTCATAGCTTTAATTAATATTGGCAATATATTAACTTCATCCGATTTAGGATGGAAGCCGGCAATTGTTTTTATATTAAAACCTTCTATTAAGCTAAAGAGATTATTTTTAAAACGAATAAAATCATATTCGATATATTCAAGCTTTATTTTCTTCAGTTGTTTAAGCTCTATTCTTAATTTATTTTTCATTCACTTCTAATTAAACTTTTATATTAATATATATATGATAGTATGAAACATAGATAATTTTTAGTTATATCGCGAAACAATGAGAGTGCTTTTAATTGAGGACGACCACGACACTGCCAAAATAATAGAACTTGCTTTAGCGGCAGAGGGCATTGTGTGCGATATTACCGACCTAGGTGACGACGGAAAAGACGCAAGTAAGTATAATGAATATGATTTAGTCATCTTAGATCTTATGTTACCTGATATGAGTGGCTATGATGTACTTAAAAGTATACGCGATTATAATCTAAATGTACCGGTTTTAATTTTATCAGGCTTAGGTGATTCAGAAGAAAAAGTTAAAGGATTAGTTTGCGGTGCTGATGATTACCTTACTAAGCCGTTTGATAAACGCGAACTTATTGCTCGCTTAAAAGCTATCATAAGAAGGTCTAAGGGGCATGCGAAATCGGTTATAAAAATAGATAATTTAGTAATCAATTTAAATACTCATACTACAACAATTGATAACAAACCTGTTCATTTAACCAGCAAAGAACAAAGTGTTTTAGAGCTAATGGCTTTAAAAAAAGGTGCGGTAATTTCGAAAGAAAACTTTTTAAGCCATTTATATAACGGCATGGATGAGCCGGAACTAAAGATCATAGATGTATTCGTGTGTAAAATGCGTAAAAAATTATATGATATATCAGGCGGTATAAATTATATAGAAACTATCTGGGGACGAGGATATGCATTGAAAGATCCTGATGAAATACCGGAAAGCCAAAGAATAATCGGAGACGGGCGCCTATTTAATGCAGTGTAATTATAACTAGTAATTAATATCTTTATTTTCTGAAAGTAACTTAGCTAGGTTTAATACGTGGTCTCTTGCTTTTTTAGAAGAGATGCTTTTAAAATATTTTACCACCTCTTTTATTTCATTACCTAGGGACTCATTAATATTTTCTGCTACTTCATATTGATTGCTTGCAGAATCTAAGGTCATATATTCATTTTTATCAGACTTAAACACATAAACTTCTTCCGTAGCACTGCTGACTAATGCTTTTAGGCCTTCAAAAAAATACTCGATGTTTGTTTTTAAAATGCCTGCAAATTCATAAAGCTTACTACAACTAATTCTATTATAGCCTTTTTCATATTTCTGAATCTGCTGGAATGTTAACTGCACTGCCTCGCCTAGCTTCTCTTGACTCATACCAAGCTCTTGCCTTCTTTTTCTAAGCCTCTGACCAACATGCAAGTCAACCTGGTGTCTATTTTTACTACCCATATATCAATAATATATTACGTAATTACTATCATAAAATTAAAATTATTTATTTCTTGCTAAAAAGTATTATAGTTTCAGTATTAGGATTTTATTTAAATCTCCTTTTTGCACAAATAAGCAAAAAAGTGAGGATTGCTATCCAAATTGCACTAATGTGATAATATAGTAAGTAAAAAGATGATTGCAATGTTTTTTTTGGAACATTTGTGTTAAGGAAACCTTCATGATTTATTTCAAGCTCGGCTAAAACCCTGCCAAACTGATCAATTACTCCTGTAATACCATGCTTAGCAACTCTTATTAAAGGAGTATTATACTCTATCGCTCTCATTCTGGCCATGGTATAATGTTGGTATGGACCTATGCTATTACCAAACCATGCATCATTAGTAATGTTAAGCATTAATCCGAAATCCTGGCCTTGGTAAGCATAGGGAATGTGCGTAAAAATTGATTCATAACATATTAAATTTAGGATCCCCGGTAGGTTTTCAGATATTCTAGTGGTTTTAAACTGTTTTCCGGAGTTAAAATCTCCTATACCGTAAGCTACCTTTTCAACAAAGTCAGGAAAGTATTTTCTAAGCGGTATATATTCCCCGAATGGAACTAATAATATTTTTTTATAGACTGATACTACCTTTCCCTCTTTATTTAATGTAACGATAGAGTTATAAAGATTCCACTTCCCACTCTCTTTATCAGGTTCCAACCAATCCGCCCCGGTAATTAGAAATCCGTTTTTTGAAATAATTTCCGCAAGCAAAGTTTTAAATGTAGAGCCTTCATGTAAAATATATGGAAAAGAAGCTTCCGGCCAAATTGTAATAGTGTTCTCTCTTAAATCTTTTAAAGAGAGTTTTATCAGCTTTAAAAAATCTCTACTCTGCTTTTCAGGGTCACCCATATGATGCTCAGTTAAATTCGGCTGTACAAGCCTAAGGGTATAATCTTCAATATATTCTACTTTAGCATCCTTTAAACGCATATACCCGAAGCTAAATATAGCTAAATAGCACATAAAAATTGCTAAAATATATTTTATATTTCTTGAATAAAAACACGTTCCAAGTGCGCATACGATAAAACTTAGCCCATAAACACCAACCACGGATGCAAACTGTGAAATGTTTTCAAGCGAAAGCACTGTATAGCCTAATAAGTTCCAAGGAAAGGGAAAGATTAGAAAGCTTCTTAAAAATTCAAAAATTACCCATAGTGCCGAAAACCCTAAAACATATGCTATCCTATGGTAATTAAAATATTGTGCCGCTATAACCAACAACCCGATAAATAATGCTATAACCAGAGGGATTAAGATTAGCACAAACGGAATCATCCACCAAAAACCGGAGAAATCAGTGAGCAAAGAATACATTATCCAATATAAGCTGCTAAGAAAATGACCGTATCCGAATATCACTCCGGCTATAAACTTTTGTTTTAAACCTTTTTTAGAATCCAGATAAAGTAATAAAGAAGTTAAGGAAATAGGGATAATAAGAAATAGGTCAAACGGATGATAAGCAAGAGTGAGCAGCGCTCCTAAAAACAGGAGAAAAACTATTTGTTTAAAAGTAAATT
The DNA here is from genome assembly GCF_000730245.1 of endosymbiont of Acanthamoeba sp. UWC8. Classification (NCBI taxonomy): domain Bacteria; kingdom Pseudomonadati; phylum Pseudomonadota; class Alphaproteobacteria; order Holosporales; family Holosporaceae; species endosymbiont of Acanthamoeba sp. UWC8. The sequence continues at coordinate 339,519 of NZ_CP004403.1, forward strand.
TATTTACAAATTTATAGTTAAAAATTAGAAGAACACACTCATTTACCTTCTTCTTTACCACTTTTCTTCTCCTTATTAGCAGGTGAATCTAAGACATTATTTTCACCTTCTTTAACGTACGTTACTTTATTTGATGTATCAAAATATTTTTCATATTCTTCTTTAGTATATATCTTATTGTTTATATCTTGAGGAGCTGATAATTGAACATCTTCGTCTTTTCTATTATTATCCGATTCTGGGACTTTGTTCTTGCTTTTTTCTTTGGTTGCCTGCTTGTGAAGTTCAAAAAGTTGAGAAACTGGAACCAGCATCACTTCACTATTATTTAGTTCCCCTATCCATTCATTTATGGCTTTAACTGACATAGGATACGCATGAAATTTTCCTAATGCAAATCCTCTGACTTTTGCCATATTTTCTAAACGTAATAGATTACTTTTTACGGCTTCTACATCAAGTTCATCATCAATTGTAATATTAATATCAATATAATTTACATTCAAAGCTTCGGAAAGATCATCTAAACTTTCATTATTGACTTCCCCTCCATATATGTAAGACAGTTTTTTTTGTTTTAAAAATCCAAGAATCGGTAAAATGTCATCTTTAGAATCAGTAAAAATTTCTCTTGCACCAGAAATCACCCCTTTAATTTTATCAGATTTAAAAGTAATAAGCTTTAACCTTAATAAATTTTCTTCCACACTTAAATTGTTCATTAAAGCTAAAGATCCTGCATCATTAGCGGGGTACTCCGCAGGATGCATAGGAAGATTAATATAAACTTCATGCCCGCCTGAAACGCCTTTATTTATCCAATTAATAACATCTTGGCTATAAGGCGAAAACCCGAGTGCAATTAGAGCATCCATTTCAACGGCACTTATAGTCTCTGACCTGGATAGGCCTAGGCCGTCTACCAGAAGAGCGACCTTAGGGCGGATGACAGCTAAATCCCCGTTAGTCTCAGGATTATTAAGCAAAGTAGAGTTTACCGGCTGCTTAGTTGCTTTTTGAATTGTGTGCGGTATAATATTGTCATTCGATTTTTCTGCTTTTACTTCTTTTTTACTATCTTTAGGTGTGTCAGATGCAAAGGATCTTTGATCCTCTGATTTAATAACCTCTGGCTTCGCTAAAACCGGTGAATTGTTATTTAAACCGGTTAACACCAATTTACCTTTCTCAAGTTGATGATTAAGAAATACTTCCTGATTTAAATGTATAATAAGAAAGATAGATACTAACGAAGTAATTAATATTACATATAAAGTAATATTAGTTTTTATTCCGTTTAAGTACTGCAAAATTTTAGTTAACATACTTCTATGCTAGTTAGAGAATATTTATTTGGAAATACTAAATCGCATTAAAAATTTAAGCAAGCAAAAAGGGTGACAATTTATTATAGGCATAAGCAATTTAATGGTGCCGAATGTCTGATTTGAACAGACGACCTACCGCTTACAAGGCGGTTGCTCTACCCCTGAGCTAATTCGGCGTAATTTAACGAGATTTTATTTATCATAGTTATATGCTTTTGGCCAGCAATATTTTTGTTTGATAAATTAATTACGGTTATTATTTATTACAAACATATATACTAACTAATGTAAGTTATATAATATTTTAGTGCAATAACTTTAATATATGAAACATGAAACAAGATTTTTCGGTTAGATATTCCGCCCCCAGTTTCTGTAATAATCCGGAGAGTATCAACTCCCTTAATGCAGAGCAAAAATATAGCTTTGCACTACAAGTTTGCTACTTTATTGAAAACGGATACCTTTACGAGGAAGAAGACCAATTAAAAGATTATTTAAAACAACTTACAATTCATCCCGATTTAGAATTAAGAGTATTGATAGCAAATCGGCTTAAAAATTCCAAACATCTTCCGCATGAAATAGCATTAAAGTTAGCTTTAGATATCAATAAAGTTGCTGCCCCTATTATTGCAGATTCCCCGCAGTTAAATGATTATGATTTAATAACGCTGCTTAATACCTCCAAAGAGACAAGCAAACTTATAGCACTAACAAAAAGGAATAATTTAAGCGAAGAAGTATGCTTTAAAGTCGTTTCCCTAAAAAATTTAGCGCTGATTATCAGCATTATACAGAATCCCGGTAGCCAAATCAGCTTTGAACTTTATCGCAATTTACTAAATACCTACTATGATGATCAATCCTTCTTAAGCGCACTTTTAATGCGAAAAAACTTAGATAACAGGTTGTTACAAAAGCTTGTTATAGAACTGAAACCGGAAGCAAAGAATATTATCACTAAGCATTTCAATCTTTATATTAATAATATTACTAAGATATTTTGCCCAACCGATATTAATTCATTTGAAGATAAACCCACACATAACGAAGAAAACGAACTAAGAAGAAGAATTGACCAACTTTACTCTCAAAACAGTTTAAATAATGCGATCATTATACACTATCTATGTAAAGGCGACCTATATTCATTCTTATATTCAATAGCTAAACTTTCCGATATACCTTTTAGTCAAATTAGGTTTATAGCCATTAACCGCCTAACAACCAAAGAGTTTGAAAACCTTTATTACTCTTCGGGGCTACCGGTTAATTTTATGGAAGCTATACAAACTATACTAACGGCAATTACTAGTGCTTCAAAAGAAGGAGTACGTGTCACTAAAAGCGACTTTCCGTTATTGATAAGCAAATATTTAAAAGAGAATAAAGCAAAATATAAAGTTGAGGGGATAGGTTATTTGCTTAAGCTCATCTTTCTTAAATAGTAGTCCAAGGAAACCGGAGGATCTAAATCCGGCTTAAGAATCGGTAACCTTTTTAGCACCAATGCTTTTAGGCTTTGGTTTAATAACTTTACTTTTTTCCTGTTTTTTAGGCGCTTTTGCTTCTTCAATATTCATATGTTTTTTGAGTTGCTGTAGCTCTTTATCAGTTTGAAGGGCTATTTTTTTTACCACTTCTAACTCATCCTTAGTAACAAAGTCCATCTTTTTAACAAAAGATTCTACATACTGTCTTACATAATCGGAAAGCTCCCTTCTCATGGTGGCTGCCGAGGCAAATGCTGAGCTAGCTAATTTGCTGAAATCTTCGAAAAATTTATTGTCTTTTTTCATAAAACCCCTTAAAAGATAATAACTTACTAATATTATTTTATTTTACTATTATAAATCAATGCTCGCAATCATTTTTCCACAAATTAACCCTGTAGCTTTCTCAATCGGCTTTTTTGATATTAGGTGGTATTCACTTGCCTATATAGCAGGTATTTTTATCGGCTACTACCTATTTATTCATCTTGCTAGAAAATCTGGATATGAAATTTCTAAAAAAGCTCTTGATGATATTATAGTTTATTTTATAGCAGGTATAATGATCGGTGGTAGATTAGGATTTGTCCTATTCTATGATTTAGATCGATATCTCACGGAGCCAATTGCAATATTTAAAACTTGGGAAGGCGGCATGTCATTTCATGGCGCACTTATCGGCTTAATTACGGCGATTTACCTTTTATGCCGGAAACATAAGCTTCTATTACTGCGCATATTTGATTTATTATGCTGTGTAGTTCCTCCAGGAATTTTTTTAGGGAGGATTGCTAATTTTGTTAACGGCGAGCTTTACGGAAGAGTAACCGATGTAGAGTGGGGAGTAATATTTCCTAATGCCGGGTATTTACCGAGGCACCCCTCACAATTATATGAAGCACTCGGTGAAGGTTTAATATTATTTATAATAATGCAGCTATTATTTCATTTTACGCTTCTTAGGAATAAATCAGGAATTTTAACCGGCATCTTTCTGATCGGATATTCCTTAATCAGAATATTTATTGAAAATTTTCGAGAGCCTGATTTTCAAGTAGGATATATTTTAGATAGCTTAACTTTAGGGCAGCTTTTATGTGTACCGATGTTCATGTTAGGAATATATTTGTTACTAAGAGATTCTATAACTAAAGTTAAAGCTAATTTAAACCTATAAGCAACCTGCAAGCTTTGCTTGTTTGAGCCATATTATATACTCCCGTTGAGCTGTTAACACATGCACCTGCACCCATACCGCTACCTTGCGTAGCCCTCACAATTCCAGTAGTAGCGCCTTTAGAATTCCCTAAAGCGTCCGTAAGACCGTCATCCATTTTCTGATCAATTAACAAAGCCTCCCCGGGTACTAAAGCACTTCCTAACAACGGAAAACTGGGCGTAACATCTTTAGCAGCCAAACATAAAGTCGTAACGCTTGCATCAAACACTGAAGAATATGATCTGAGTACATAACCCGCGGCCTCTATTTTACTTGCCGGCGCAGTAACACCGGGTGTTCCCGTAATATTGGTTACGGGAGGTATATACATATTCAACATTTCCGCCAGGTAAAGATGGTTCCAAGCTTGAGATATCTCATTTAAATTAACATCGGTGTTATAATCGATTGATCCATTGCCGTTCCCGTTACAGATTGAGCTGTTAGCTGCACATCTTGTTCCCCACATGGAGAAAGCCGAATTCATATCCCCGGGAATTTTATTATATTTATTAACAAATGTGTTGAAAGAAGTTTGGTAAAGTTGATAGTCCTTAATAATCGATTGCAGCTTTGCTTGATTTATCATATTATACCCGATACTGATGCCTGCAACTATTAATGCGATAATTATAATTGCTATTGCAAGCTCTATAAGAGTAAAGCCGTTTCCAACTAAATTATTTTTATTCATTTTATTAAACAAGATTAAAAGCGCCCTTCCCATTATATTAAAATTTTCAATACTAAGGGCTTAGGCAATATAAATAATAATTACAAAATTTTAAATTTAGCCTGCACGTACGACTAACAGGCATTACTGCTATTATAACATTTTTTAAGTTTTTCAACTGAGTAAGTAGTCTGCTTAATGCTTGGAACCACAACTTCATTACAACAATCAAGGATAGTTTGAGAATTAACTAAGCTCATTTGCCTAACAATATTAGTAAATGATTCAACAGCATTCATATTAACTTTAAATATATCTTCAAAGTTTTTAGAAGCTATAGCATCATTACTGTATTTTTCACATACCGACCACATATCATCCATAATTAAATTCCAATTGGTAATATAATTATTAACTATTTGCGCTGAAAATTCACTATTTTGAGTAGCATGGTCAATTCCTTTTATGCATACATTAACCAATTGCTCCGAGTGGTTGCTAATATCTTTTATTATTAACTTTTCTACCTTATTAATCGCTGCTTTATTTATAGTCTCAATCGACTCCTTTATTATGCTTGCATTTTTATCTACCTGCTCAGCTACTTTTGCGGTATGATCAATATGAATTTTTCCTTTCTTATTAGGCTTAGCCATTACTTATCCGTTAAAATCTTTATATCATTTTTGATGATAAGTGAAATTTTAAAACAAGTAAAGACAGTAAAAACTTTCTAGATTAAGTTTTTGATTTCCAAGGCTTAACAATAACGATTGTATTAGCCAGTTTATCATGCAACCCTTGCTTTTTTTTAGTCAGTGGCATAAATAAAAAGCCGATAAAGAAAGTATATCCGACAAAGCGTAAAATATATTGTTTAAGCGTTGGAGTGTCACCGGTATTTGCATCAATTATTTGACATCTGGTTATCATTTTACCAGGAGTTGCCCCTTTCCACTTCCAAAATAAAATTACGAATAAGGCAAAGAAAGAAAATGATAGTATTTGCAGTATAATAAAGCTTCTTATCAACCCATTATTCATTAAATAAAAAGGAAGAGCTTTTGCAAATTCAATAGCAGAAGATATTCCGACTATATTAATACTGAAATTTTCAAAACCTTCATATACTTGATCCGAAGTTTGTCTATTGTAAAGGTAATAAGCTATTATTCTTAATATAGGAGTAGTTATAATAAATATTATAAAGACATCAACAACCGTAGCTATTAATCTTCTATTCATTGTTGCAAGCTTGAATTGCCGGCCGTTTATAAATGTTGTATACTGCTCATCTTTTAATTTATTATGTGCACCCAACATAACAACCGGGTTTAGATTGTGTAAAAAGTTCTTCATAAGATTTACCTCCCGATAATCTTGGTTCCGTTCATATATTTTTGTAATGCGTGTGGTATATTAATACTTCCGTCACTATTTTGATAGTTTTCAAGGATTGCAACTATGGTTCTGCCTACTGCAAGACCTGAGCCGTTTAAGGTATGAACAAAATAGTTTTTTCTACTATCCAGTTCCTTATACCTTGCTCTCATTCTTCTTGCTTGGAAATCTCCGCAAGTTGAGCAGCTTGAAATTTCTCTATATTTATTTTGCCCTGGCAACCATACCTCAAAGTCATATGTCTTTTGTGAAGAAAAACCGGTATCTCCTCCGCAAAGCAGCATTATTCGATAAGGTAATTCCAATCTCTTTAAAATTTCCTCGGCACAAGCCGTCATTCTTTCATGCTCAGCTTTAGAATCTCTCGACCTTACAATACTCACCAGTTCAACTTTAGAAAACTGATGCACCCTAATCATCCCTCTGGTATCTTTACCTGCACTTCCTGCTTCAGATCTGAATGAGGGAGTATATGCAGTATATCTTAAAGGAAGTTCCTCTTCCTCTAAAATCATCTCTCTGACTAAATTAGTCAATGAAACTTCAGAGGTAGGGATTAACCTTAATCCTTCCCTGGTTAAGAAAGAATCCTGATCGAATTTCGGTAGCTGCCCTACCCCGAACATTGCCTCATTCTTCACTAGTAGAGGTGGAGAAACTTCAGTATAACCGAATTCGGATGTATGAATATCAAGCATGAAGTTAGCTAATGCTCTTTCCAATTTTGCTAAATCTTTTTTTAATATGACAAATCTGGAGCCGGACATTTTAGCAGCTGCTTCAAAATCCATCTGCTTTAAATCTTCACCAAGCTCATAATGGTGCTTTGGTGTAAAATCAAATTGTTTAGTCTCGCCCCATTTTTTGATTTCTTGATTGTCAGCTTCATCTTTCCCTTCCGGCACTTCATCAAGCAGTGTGTTAGGGATGTTTATCATTATCTCTTCCAGCCTGCTTTCTAGTTCTTTTATACTTTCCTCAAGCTGTGGCACCTGCACTTTCAGCTCATCTGCTTGCTTAAGCAAGTGGCTCACATCACTTCCTGCTGCCTTACCCTTGCCTATTTCCTTTGCGAGCTCATTCCTTCTAGTTTGCTTTTCCTGTAAATGTGTCTGCTCTTTCCTTAGCTTTTCATCAAGTGTAATAATATCATTTGAAATATTTTCTAAGCCTCGCTTGAGTAAGCCTTTATCAAACAGCTCCGGGTTCTCTCTAATAAATTTAATATCATGCATACTTTTTGCTTAAACCTTTTCAATTACTTTGCATATTACTATAGAAATTTCGTAAAGCAAAAGTAGCGGTATTGCAAGCAAAACTTGGCTGATTACATCAGGAGGAGTTAGAATTGCCGCGACTATAAATATAACAACTACGGCATATTTTCTCTTATCTGCAAGCCAACTACCTTTCAAAACTTTAGCTTTTGCGAGAAGCAAGGCTATTATTGGCAACTGAAACGCTATACCAAAGCCAATAATCATCTCTAATGTTAAATCAAGATAATCACTAATCTTTGCTTCTAACATAACGGGCAAATATTCAGTAGAATTAACATTTTCAAAACTGAGGAAAAACTTCCAAGCCATTGGTATTACAAAATAATATACCGTCGCTGCACCTAAGAAAAATAGTATGGGGATAAATAAAAGTATAGGAATTAATGTCCACTTTTCTTTCCTGTAAAGCCCGGGCGCAACAAAAAAATAAAGCTGAAAGGCAATGAAGGGAAAAGAAAATATAAACCCCGAGTAACAGGCAACTTTAAAATAAGTAAAAAATGCTTCGGTTAAATTAGTAAAAATCAGGCGCCTACCTGCTTTAGGGGAATATATTTCAAGTAACGGCTTAGTTAAAAAACCATAAATTTGCTCCGAGAAATAATAACTGATAAGAGCAAAAAATATAAAAGTAATTACACAAAGAAAAAGACCTGGTCTTAAGCTCAACAAAATGGTAGCTGAAATTATTTTTTTCAAACTCTCTTTCCGGCTGTTCAGAACTTTTAATCATCGGCATTGCGCTTCAAATCCGGCATAATCTTAGAGAGGTCATAAGTTTTCTGAATATTTCCGTCTAAGTCTAAAATATAATTTACAATATCGCTTTCATCTTCAGCTTCCGACTCGCTTTCTTCCTTAAAAGCTTCGTTAAAATAGCTTAGGTAATTTTGATAATATTGTTGAATTTGAGAAGATAGTTTTCTCCATGACCTTACCAGTGCTTTAAGCTCTTTCGGCTTTAATGCCAACAAAGCAACTACTGAAACAACAACCAATTCTCCGAAAGAAAAGCCGAGCATAAATTTTTTTTTATTACTTAAACTAAGGTTTAGCATAATATAGACTTGAATTAAAGCGCTTCCTGCAATATTTTTATATTAATAATACAAAAAATTTATAAGCATGTCCAATTTAGAGCAAGTAAAAGAAAGACTGAAGAGCGCATTGAATAAAGTCAATAATAAGATTATTGATGCACAAAAAGCAATTCAAAGTCAACATCAATTAGAAACTGAAAATAATGAATTAAAAGCAGCCATGGCTCTTTTGCAAAAAGAAATTTCAGAACTTAAACATAAGATAAGGAGCATAGGAATTGAGCAGGAGCAAAAATCTTTGAGTAAACAAGCTGAAATATCTGCTCCAGAAATTAAGGCTCCCGGTTCGAGGGTAAGAAAATCTATTGACGGAAATAAGACTGATGAAAGCGAAGAGATTAACTCCAAGGTTTCACTTAATGAATTGAAAGGTTTAGTGGGGAATAAGAAATGGGAATAGTTAACTTAAAATTTCGTAATCATAATATCCAATTTGAATGTGATAATGAGGAAAGAGTAATAACTTTATCTGAAAGACTAAAGAAAAAAATTGAAAATTTTTCAAATATTAAAGGAGCAACCGATACAAAGTTAATGTTTTTAGTAGCTTTAATGCTTGAAGATGAAGTTGATAATTTAAGCAAAGAACTTGAGCAAACCAAGGTTCAGCTTGATGAGGAGTCTGAAAGTAATAATGATGTTCTGTGCGATACATTAAATTATGTGGCAGAATACTTAGAAAATATTGCAGAGAGATAATAAAAGTAGTAGAATACGTTTAAGGATAGACTGAGTGGTTCGTCGATGGGGCTAATTTCCTCCGGGGCCGATAAGTAGCTACATCGGGAGCCGTCCCTGACATCTAACCCGGCGTGGTGATGTTAAATGGCGCCCACCTTAATATAAAGGGCCTGTAGCGGGAAGCTTACCAACGGCCAAGTCAGTTTATCCTTTCGCTATAATAATTATGGCTTCTTATAGACTAGAATTTACTCTTTTATTTTCCATTAATTTTACCTTCTGTTAACTCAGCTTTCTTATTTAAGTTTTTAGTAAAATTCCCAATTGATTCCCTTAATCCTTCTTTAGTTAGTCCTTGTTCTTTACTCAGGTCTTCTGTAAGTATGGGGAATATTATTTTTGTAATCTCTTCAACTGCTTTCTGTAATTGCAAATCTTTTATCCCCATACCTACTAAATTCTGAAACTTATAAGCATTTTGTTTCACGCCAAAAAACTTTTTCACCATATTAGAGTTATTATCTACACTATCTTTCTCTATTTGAGTTTGTACTGAATGTATTTTAGTAAGTAATTCCGGTGGGCTATTCTCAATAATTTTCTCTACTTGTAAGGCTTGCCGCTCTTCAACCGGATTCAACATTTTAGATACTTTGTGGAGGAAAAAAGATATTTTACTGTTGCTATTGCTCATTAGCAACCCGTAAAAAGAGCTATCTTTGTTTATTACCGCTGTAATTCCAGTCTCCTCTACCACACTATGATATTGCTGCTTCAAAGCCTCTATACCTTTATCTATTTCTTTTGTAAGCATATCTTTTTTTAAATCTCGCTTACTTAATACATTTTCTTCCTTATAAGCTTGCTTCAGATCAAGTAATTCACAGCTACCCTTAGATATTTCAGCTAAAATATTTTGAAATTCTTGCTTTATTACTTTCTTTTTTTCAGCTTGCTCCTCAAACAATAAATGGGAAGCAATTTTACTATACAATACATTATGCAAAGCCTCTGCTAGATCATCAATTTTTTTCGATTCTATTGAGGTTCCAGGTAATGATTCCTGTAATAATGCTTGTAGCGCTTCCGGTGTAACAAATTCCTCAATATTACTTCTACTTATACTAAACCCTATAGGTAGGCTTATGTTATAATTAACACTTATATTGAAAGGAATTTGCATTTCTTTAAATATATTTCTTAATACATCCTCTGCATCTTTATATTCTATATTTATTTTATGTGCTTTCGCCGCTTCAGCCCCTAAATTATCAGCAAAATAATCTATCTGGAAATAGAAGTCGAATGCTTGGTTTAGATCATTAAATTGCTTAATAAGAGCTCGGCATTTTATTCCTCTTTCTCGATACCTATCACGTATCTCTCTAACCTGAGCATCATATCCCTCTCTTTTCATAAAAGTTTATTAATATATTATATATATTAATAATCATCTTATAAAAAAAAGCTTAATATTTAGTTAATCAACTTATTACTTGCTATTAAAATCACAAGATTTGCTTATAAAGCTCCTATCAATGTAAGTTTTACAAAAGATTAGGCCATATGTAATTTACACAAGGCAGCAGCTGCAGGTGGAGTTTATTACGAGGCAATCGTAATAATTCCTCTTTATTTACAAAGAAACCTCCGGAAACTTCTTTATCATTAAATTGCATTTCTTTATTTAAAGTGGTTTGATATAAAAATATTCTTCTATGATGCCGGTCATTATCAAATATAAATTCAGCTAATGTTTTAAGCTCCGCTTCTAAGCCTAATTCTTCCTCCAATTCTCTTTTTGCTGCATCAAGAGGAGCTTCTCCCGCCTCAACGTGCCCGCCCGCCGATGTGCAATAATATCCGGGTAGATATTTAACATGATTAGCTCGCTTTTGAATAAAAATTTTGTCTCCTTCTCAAACTAAAATATGCACTATTTGATTGGGTAATAACTCCTCATATACTTGCTCACGAGTAGCTCGTATAAAATCTTTCCTTTATAGTCTATTACATCTATTTGCATAACATTATAAAACAAAAAAGTTGTGGATGGATAATATGCAATCAGGATACTAAAGCAACTATAATTGAATTCTAAATTATCTTTTACCCATGACGTTCGGCAATTTTTGTCCACCGCCAATCGGAGTTACGGGTGGGGTAAGTTGGTTGAATAATTGATTAGGCGTAATGCTTTGCACAAACCCTTGCATAGCAGAACATGCCTTATAAATTAATAAACCAAAGAAAGGTGAAATCTGGTTTGCCTTTTGCCATAAATCATCTTCAAATTTAAAAAGCCCAAATTCAGTATTATTACTTGCACCCGTACTTCCGCCAGTTCCCATTCCTCTTAAGGTGTTTGCAGTAAAATTCTGCATTGCAACATCATCTGACATTAGAAAAAACCTAAATTAACTTTGCTATTCATACTTTAATTATATATTAATTGTACTACATTATATATGTAACTACAATCTGATCAGCCATGTTTGTCGAACAATCAATTAAAAAAGGTATCGGTATAGTCTCGGAAGCTGCAAGAGCTATGCCTGCGGCACCGGGTATATATAAGATGATTAATATTGAGAGTGAGATTGTATATGTCGGTAAAGCCAAAAATTTACCCAAGCGGGTTATATCTTATACTAAAGTTGAAAACTTGCCAACCCGCCTTAAGCGTATGATTGCCTCACTAAGCAGAATTGAATACTTAACCACTAACACCGAAGCTGAAGCATTACTTTTAGAAGCGAATCTTATAAAATCATTAAAACCGAAATTTAATATTGCTTTAAAAGATGATAAATCTTTCCCCTATATAGTTATAGAAGATAAACATGACTATCCCAGAATTGCTAAATTCCGAGGGACAAAGAAAGAAAATTATACTTATTTCGGCCCTTTCGCGCAAGCCAGAAACGTAAATGAAACCATAGTCGAACTGCAAAAACTATTTGGAATCAGACCATGCAGCGATAGTTACTTTGCATCACGGAAAAGGCCTTGCCTACAATATCAGATTAAGCGCTGCACCGCCCCTTGCACTAATAAAATATCCAAAGAAAACTATCAAAAAATAGTTAAACAAACAAAGGATTTTTTATCGGGTAAAAACTCGGAAATTCAAACTAAGCTGATCAGTGAAATGGAACGCGCCAGCGAAAAGCTTGATTATGAGAAGGCCGCGGAGCTAAGGGATAGAATAAGGCTCTTAAGCCAAACTCAAGCTAAAAATAAATTTAAAACAGACAGTATTTCAGATGCGGATTTAATCGCGCTCCACAGAGATGATACAGGCTGTGCAGTTCAGGTTATGTTTATCAGAAACGGCACTAATTACGGCGATAAAGTATACTTTCCCATTCATACCGAAGAATTGAGCGACGGTGAAGTCATTGAACTTTTTATAGGACAAATATACCAAAGGACTCCTCCTGCAAAAAATATTTTAACCACTACCGAGCTTCCTTCAAAGGAGGCGCTTGAGCAGGCTTTAAACAAATTATGGGATATAAAAACTAAAATAATTATCGCTAAAAAAGAAGCGCATAAACACTTAATGGAAATTGCATTACTGAATGCTAAAGAGGCATTGAGTAGAGTTAATAAACAAAAAGCAAAACAATTATCTACGCTTGAAAATGTGGCTAAGTTATTTGAGTTACCGAAAACACCAAAACGCATTGAAGTCTATGACAACAGCCACATTCAAGGAACTAATGCCGTCGGTTGCATGATTGTTGCAGGCGCTGAAGGATTTATGAAAAATCAATATAGAAGATTTTTGATTAAAAGTCTAAAGGGAATAGGTGAAGGCGATGATTACCAGATGCTGAGAGAAGTTTTAGAACGAAGATTTAAAAGACTTATGCCTGATAATTATCCTGATTTAATACTAATCGACGGAGGCAAAGGTCATCTGAGTGTTGCAAAAGAGATGTTTGAGAAGTTTAATATTAGTGATATAAAATTAGTCTGCATTTCAAAAGGAGCTGATCGAAATGCAGGTAGAGAGTTTTTCCATACCCTCGATAAAAAACCTTTTCAATTGGATAGAAATGACCCTACGCTACATTATTTACAACTGATAAGAGATGAAGTGCACCGTTTTGCAATTGAATCACATCGTAAGCGCAGGATTAAAGACACGACTAAGTCCGGAATTGATGAAATTCCGCAGATCGGCGCAAAACGCAAAAAGCTGCTATTAAGCCACTTCGGTTCTTTAGAAAGATTAAAAGAAGCAAATTTTGAAGATATTATTAGGATAGGCGGGATAAGCAAAAAGATTGCAAAGTTAATTCACAACTATTTACACAATGAGCAATAGTTAGTAAACTAGCCTCATAATTAACCAGTCCCCTGCTAGGTTCATGTTAAAAGATCTACCTAATTTTCTAACCATTTTAAGGATTTTATTGATTCCTGTGTTAGTATTATCTTTTTATCTGGAAGGCAAGCTTTCTCATTATATAGCAGCTTCTATTTTTATATTTGCCAGTATCACCGATTTCTTTGACGGCTACCTGGCCAGAGTATTAAAAGCTCAATCTAATTTCGGAAAAATGCTCGACCCTATAGCCGATAAGTTATTAGTTGCCTCAACTCTTATGATGCTGGTTCACTTCGGCCATGCACCTGTAATTCCTACCATTGCTATTTTATGCAGAGAAATATTGGTTTCGGGATTAAGGGAATATCTTGCCGAATTTAAAGTCAGTATTCCCGTTTCAAAATTAGGTAAAGTTAAAACCGCAGTTCAGATGGCGGCAATCATAATATTGCTGTTAGGTAATAAAGTCTTACCAATACCTTATTTAGACCGTATCGGCGAAATAGCACTATGGGTGGCAGCAGTTTTAACCCTGATTACCGGGTATGCATATTGGAAGGAGAGATTTAAATATATTTAAACCGTTTTCTATTATCACAAGCTTAAACTTGTATTTTTATTATTATTTTCACTATATCTGTCTTGATGAGATTTTGTAATCTCTATACCTAATCCTTTATTTAGTTGGTCTTTTACAGCGTTTTCTAATTGCTCATTAAAAGCTTCTTCAGGTAAATATATACCGCCACTAACCAGACCTGCCCCTGTATATTTGCTGGCATCATAAAATATCTTACTTAACCCCGTAGCATTTCCCTTACCCCAACTATTAAATACAACTTCTCCAACAATTTTTTCCGACTTACTACTAAGCTTCAGCTCTCCTTCCTTAATCTCTATCAGATTTTCAACATTTATAGATTGGCCAGATAATTCTTTTATAACTTCTTTCATCATTAATCTTATATTATAGCCATCTACTCCGCGGTTTTCCCCTTCTCCGAAAAGGTTTTGCGTAATTTTATCCGCTATCATATCAAATACTATAATTAATTCTATATCTTGAGGGTTATCAAGATTTTGGTATATCTCTCTTGCAAGTAAGTTTATGTTTCCCTTGTATTCTGAAACATGCTTTAAACGGTCGGGGTCAATTTCAAAATTGGCATCAATCTCCTCATGCTCAAATTTTTTAATCAAGTATTCCCCTAAATTCTTGTTATGAGGCAGAATATTTTTCTTCAAGCCTTCCATTAGGTTTTCTTTTATTACCTCCGATATTGCCTTTTCATCCGGTAATTCCGCCTCACTTAAATCCACGCCAACTAACGAAATACCCCTCAAATCAACACCTGAAAAATCACCGATTAATTTTGCTCCGCCTAAATTCAAATCTCCACCCAGATCTAAAGATTCTACCATCGTCTTTAGGGTAGCAGCATCGATTACCGCGCCTTCAAAGCTGACATTTTCCAGAGTTGTACCTTTAAAGGAAGTATTAGTAAATTTACTACCGTTAAAGCTGGTATTAACTATTACAGATTTATCAAAGGAGGTGTTAATAAAGTCTTTACCTGATAAGTCTCTGCCGTCAATGATTATATCATCATATTTAACCTGCTCCTCCGGCTTTTTACCTTCCCCGCTTTGCTCAATTTTATTTTCCATAGCTTGGTCAAACTCTTTTTGTCTTTCAATCTCTGCAATAGTATTTTTAATATCGTCAGCTATATTTACTAATATCTCACCGGCCTTTCTTCCTTTAATTACTTGGGGGATTCTTTCACTTCTTTCAAGTTGTTCAGTGACTAGATCTATAATATTATCTTTATTTACCTCAAACTGAACTTTTAATTCTTCTCTTATACTCGGGTCGTTTTTAATTATCTCAAGTAGCACCCTTAAAGCTTTAATACTTTTTCCCTCTCCATAGGCATCAATTATTTCAATCAACTTATCTGAATGATTTAATAAATGAGGAACAAGATCATATAAGCTACCTTTTAATCCATATTCATTCAGTACTTCAACCTTAGGTAATACTTGATCTAATACGCCAACGATTATCTCGCTTTTCTCTAAAAAATACTTCCTTACGTTTTCATCATTCTTTGTAATCTCCAGCAAATTCTTGGCAATTGATAAGTATTTTTGCTGATCAGTTATTTTATCGTCTTGATAAATATCTATTATCCCAACCAACTTATCTGAATGGTTTAATAAATGCGGGACAAGATCATATAAGCTACCTTTTAATCGATATTCATTCAGTGCTTCAACCTTAGGTAATACTTGATCTAATACGCCAACGATTATCTCGCTTTTCTCTAAAAAATACTTCCTTATATTTTCATCATTCTTTGTAATCTCCAGCAAATTCTTGGCAATTGATAAGTATTTTTGCTGATCAGTTATTTTGTCGTCTTGATAAATATCTATTATCCCGGCCAACTTGTCAGAATGATTTAATAAATGCGGAACAAGATCATATAAGCTACCTTTTAATCCATATTCATTCAGTACTTCAACCTTAGGTAATACTTGATCTAATACGCCAACGATTATCTCGCTTTTCTCTGCAAAATACTTCCTTATATTTTCATCATTCTTTGTAATCTCCAGCAAATTCTTGGCAATTGATAAGTATTTTTGCTGATCAGTTATTTTATCGTCTTGATAAATATCTATTATCCCGACCAACTTATCTGAATGATTTAATAAATGCGGAACAAGATCATATAAGTTGCCTTTTAATCCATACTCTTTAAGCCCTTCAACATTTTGGAATACCTTATCTAAAACTTCCGCAATAAGTCCACTGTTTTTAGTCAGATAATCTTTGATTTCCTTATTTTCATTTACTAGGGATAAAAGTTTTGCTGACATATCAACAAATCTTCCTCCCACGAAATCATTAAAAACATTTTGTAGAACTTCCGGTTTATCAATAAGGCTTGGAAGTATTTCAACAAATGGGTAAATATTAGCAGCCGAGATACCGAATTGCTCCGCTTTTTTACTTATACTTTCCGGCTCAAGCTTTAGTCCTTGTTCAACTTCTTTTTTATCCTGCTCTAATATCCCGACAATTAAATTTGTAAATAACTCATCTTGAGCTTGTTTTTTGATTAATTCTTTTAAAGATGTTTCCTTATGATCTACCGTGCCTACCATCTTAGGATCATTTAATAGCTCTAGAATTTTTTTGGATAAAACTATATAATCATTATTATTTATAGCACTTACTATGATTTGAGCTTCCTGCGGCTTAGTTAAAACTACATTTAAAATATCGAGAATTTGACTATCAAACTTATAATCTTTAGTTGTGTTCTTTAAACTTTCATTTTCTTCTATAATTTTCTTAGCAATTCGGGGTAAAATGGTAGGATTATTTTTAATAATATTTTGTAACTTCGGGTTACTTATTAAATTTTCAAGCCGGATAAATATAGAGCCGTTTAATGCTCCTTTGGTAATATTTTTTATAGCTTCTCTATCTGTTGTTATATCTGTTAAGGCAGGTTTTAATTTATTTATTTCATCAGAAGTAAGGTAATTATTTTGCTCTAAATATTTACTGATATGAGGCATAAAGCTTTTATTACTAAGATCTTGGATAAAATTAGTAAAACTTTCTTTTTCAGTTAATCCGCTTTGAAAATCCGGATCCTGGGCTATCTCAGATGATAGCGCGAGTTTAATTAGATTAAAAGCATGTATAGGGTGAAGTATAGCAAATGAAAGACTTTTAAAAATTAACCCGAAACTGATCGCTGGTGCTTTCTTTGCTTTTTCCTCCGGAAGAATTGCTTTTACGGCGCTTTCGAGTAACCTGTCATTCTTACCCTCTAAAAAATAATCAATAGCACTATAAATACCGCTCCATGCTTTTCTTTTCTCTTCTAATTCAATATTTATTTCATTTAACGGCTCTAAATTAGCATCTCTCATTTTAAAACATCCCTTTATCTCTCTTATAAATAAAGTTTAGCAATAATAAGTTAATGAAAGGTTAAGGGCTAAACCAGTAAGCAAAAAAAGTAATAAAAAAAATGAGAAAAATCACTTCTTCTCACTTTTTTAAAAAATTATTTATATAAGCTTCTATTTTTCCTTAAACGCTTTATGGAAGCTATCAAGGATCGGGCTCAACAAATATTGAAGAAAAGTCCTTTCACCCTTGATAATAAAGGTCTCAGCAGGCATACCGGGTTGCAGCTTTATATCATAATTGATGCTTTCAATCGCTTCCGGCTTTATTTCAATTTTAGCAACATAGTAGAAGGGCTGTTGTTTGCTTCTATCTTCTATCGTATCTGCTGAAACATAGATCACTTCCCCGTCTATTCTCGGCACCAACCTGGTTTTATATGCGCTAAGCTGAACTTTAGCTTTCAGCCCTTCACGAATACTTTCAATATCTTTAGGCTCTACATGCGCTTCAACAATCAGCTTATCATCCTGAGGGATAATTTCTAAAATCGGAGCTCCTTGCCCTACAACCCCGCCGACAGTGTGAAATTTAAGCCCGGTAACAATTCCTGCATTTGGAGCTCTGATTATGGTTCTCTCTAATATATCCTTATCCGCTTCATATTGTTCTTTTAAATCCAATATCTTGGAATAAGTTTCTTTGAGTTCGTCATCAACTTCCTTCTGGTTTTCGTTTTCTAAGCTTATGATGTGTAATTGATTCTCAGAAATTGCTTCGTGAGCATTAGCAATATCAGCCTTGATTTGACCTACCCTACCCTCTAATTCCTGCACTCTCCTTCTTTGCTCCAAAAGCTCTGTTTTTTTAGCATAACCTTTGTTAAAGAGAGTTTCCAAGTTCCTATATTGTTCCTGAAGTATTTTAAATTGCGATTCATAAGATTTAAGCATAGCTTCTAAACCTTTTATCTGCTCCCTTTGCTCTACAATTTTCTGATTATAAATATCTTTTTTACCGTGATATGCTTTCCGCTTGGATTCAAATAATGATTGCTGGTTTTTTATAATCTTTTCTACCTCAGGAACTTCTCTATCAAATATTGGGTCACTGAAATCAATTTGTTCTTCATCAAATTTTTCAGCAAGCAACCTTTGCTCAATAGCTTTAGTAGCACGCAACCTACTTAAACTGATTTGCAACCTCGCCTTATCGGACGTATCATTTAAAATCACCAGCGGCTGGTTTTCTTTCACCACTTCTCCGTCTTTTACCAAAATGGCTTGAATAATTCCGCCTTCTTTATGCTGAATGGTTTTACGATTACCGCTTAAAACGATATGGCCTTGTGCAATAACTGCGCTATCAAGAGGCGCAAGGCTACCCCAAACTATAAAGAAGCCGAAAGCAACCCCGATTACCATAAAGGTAAATTTTATAGGCTTATATATTTGTTTTTTCAGATCAAGAGAATGCTGCATGATATACTTAGCTTCTTCAGGGTTCGCCCCTTTCATAAAGCTGTTAATCTCTTCATAAAGTTTTTTAGCTGCCGGGACAAAACCTTTAAAGCTAATTAATTTTGATATAATATTTTTACGCATTGCCGTGCCCCGGTACATTTTTCAGTTGATTCATTTGGCTTGCCTGATTCATTTGATCCATTACCTCCTTCTTACTTCCGAAGGTAGCAATCACCCCGTCTTTAAGGATCATGATCTTATCCGCTACATTAAGTATAGAAGTTCTATGTGAAATAATTATGCAAGTAATATTTCGATCTTTTGCCACATCAATTGCAGTTGCAAGCGCAGCTTCACCTACGCTGTCAAGATTAGAATTAGGCTCATCAAGCAGTAGAATTTTAGGATTACCGTAAAAAGCTCTCGCTAATGCAATCCTTTGACGTTGCCCGCCAGACAGCATGGAACCGTCAAACCCGATTTCGGTATCATATCCCTTAGGTAGCCTCAAAATCATTTCATGCACACCGGTAATTTGCGCAGCCATCACCACTTCTTCAGGATCGGCATTCGGATCCATTCTTGCAATATTCTCTTTAATAGTTCCGGCAAAAAGCTCTACATCCTGCGGCAGGTAGCCGATATATTTACCCAGCTCCTCGCGCTTCCAATCTTTTAGGCTGGCATCATCCACTCTCACCGTACCGATCGAAGGGTTAAGCGCCCCTGCAAGCAATTTCGCAAGCGTAGTTTTACCTGAAGCACTAGGGCCTATTATAGCTAAGGTCTCACCGGCTTTTAAAGAAAAAGTTATCCCTTTTACAATATGTCTTTGCACGTTAGGCGGGTTATAAAATAAGTTTTCAACATCAACCCTACCTTCCGGCTCAGGTAAAGACATTTTCTCTTCATGCTTCTCAACTAGCTCATAAGCCGCATTTAATCTATCATATGCTTTTCTGCAATTAACAAACCCTTTCCAGGAATTAATCGCCCCTTCAAACGGAGCAAGCGCCCTTCCTACCAGTGATGAACTTGCAATAATTGCACCCGAAGACATTTGGCCATTAATTACAAGGTAAGCTCCGAAACCCGTTACCAGAATTTGTATAACAAGCCTGATGAATTTAGTGATTTCAGTGAGGACGGAATATCTTTTGGTAAATAAAGAATGCGTAGTCTGAATTTTTCCGTTTAATTTCTGCCAACTTTGAATGATGTTAGGCAACAGCCCCATAACTTCAATAACTTCAGCATTTCTGGTTGCTTGATCGACTTGCCTTCTGCTTTTGATATTTTCATCATTCATTGAATCAAGCAGAGGCTTAGTCAACTTATCTGATAATATAGCGAACCCGACTAATAATGCGCCCCCGATAACAGATAGAAAGCCCATCCACGGATGGATTATGAAAAGTACTATAATAAATATTATTGCCCATGGAGTATCCAGCACCGTGAGTAGCCCGGGGCTGGTTAAGAAATTTTTAATGGTTTGCAGATCGGTTAATTGTTGGCTCCCGATGTTCACTTTCGATTCAAGGGACATTTTTACACTACCCGTGAACACCTTCTCGGAAAGCTGCCTTTCTATCCAATTACCCATTTGGGTCATAGCAAATGACCTTCCCGCCTGAAGCATGGCAAGCAACAGAAGTGCAAGCATAATAACGAGAGTCAGCATAACCAGCGTATCCACGTTACCGCTTGAAATCACCCTATCTAACACCTGCATTGAATAAATCGGAGTTGAAAGCATGAGTAAATTTATAATGCACCCGAAGAGCAATGCATACTTAAACATTATCTTACACGCAAAAAGCGTCTCTTTTATCGGGGTGATATTCTCTTTTCTTTTCATAAAACCTGAACTTTTTTAGTATAATATACAATCAACCATTCTTTAACTCTAGCAGGAAATTATTAACAATTCATTAACAACTTATGTATCTCCATGTATTTACAATATTATTTTAACAATAATATTATTATTTGCATTTAATTTATTTTATATTATAATTCGCTTTGTGAATTTTAACAATATTGAGGGTTTATGAAAAAGATTCTAGGAATTGCTGCATTAGCTATTATGGCTAGTTCAACAGCATCTGCAGCAGAGTATTACGCTTCTTTTAGCGGTTTATACGGTAAGGGTGGCGTAAAATCATCAAGTAAAGATTTTGGAGAATATAACTCTAGTAATTCTAAACCAAAAGGTTTTGATGTAGCAGTTGGGTCGCAAATCACACCTGAAACTAGAGCTGAACTTGCTATTGGTTACCTTGTAAGCGATAAAAAAAGCAAAGCTTATGAAAGCACTTCTTATAGAGGTGAAAATTTTGGTAAAGCACAAACAATATCTGTAATGTTAAATGGGTATTATGATTTCGCAAATTCTGGCGCATTTACTCCATATGTAATGGCTGGTGTGGGATATGCTCATAATAAATTCAAAACTGGATTTGTTGGAAAAGATTTAAACAATGGTGGGAAAGTTATCAATACTCCTTACAATAAATCTAAAGGTAGTTTCGCTTATCAAGTTGGCTTAGGTATAGATGCTAAAGTAGCTGACAATGTTAAACTTGGTATTGGTTACAGATTTAAAGATACTGGGCTTAATTCAGTTAAAAAAGATGGAAACAAAATCAAAGTTAAACACTCTCACTTAGCATTAGCTCATGTTAGATTTGAGTTTTAATTATCTTAAAGCTTAAGTCGAATATACTACTAAAAAAGCTTACCTCCATAACGGAGGTAGGCTTTTTTTTATTGCTTGAGTTTTGCCTGGATAATGAACAAAAATATAAAAATAAAATTGCATTCAATATACATTTGAGTATAACTATTTGGTAAATAACTAATGTATAAATAGAACAATAATGAAAAAAGTTTTCTTTTTGGGCTTATGTTTAAGCCTTTTCGCCGCACAAGCAAACGCTGATGATTGGTATGGTTCGATAAGCGCAATAATCGGGAAAAATAGAGATAAAGATAATATTACTCGCAAAGGAGAAATTAAAGGGGTTTCACTAACCTCGGATGGTGCTGAGATAGGGCTTGGTACTTATCTTACTCCTGATATGCGCGGCGAACTCAGCTTAAACTATTTTGTCGGGAAAAAAGGATATTTTTTAAAATCTCAAGAAGCTACCGGTCATATTAAATTAAAGCATGAATCATATTCTTTATTATTCAACAGCTATTATGATTTTAACAATCATACCATGGCTGTCCCTTATGTTATGGCAGGCTTAGGTTATGCAAATAATAAAATTAACATTAAATACTCTGAATATGAAATGTCTAAAACTCAAACAGATCAGGGAAAACTTTTCGGCTCAAAAAAAGGCCTTACATGGCAATTAGGAGCCGGGATAGATATGAAGGCAGCAGAAGATCTTAAAATCGGTATAGGATATAGATTTAGAGACACAAATACATCAGGCAAGAAACTAAACCAATATCATATGGTTTTAGCAAACATTAAAATGGATTTCTAATATCCGACCCTCAAACTACATAAAGTCGGTTTATCAATTTAAAGTAAACCGGCTTTTTTCTAAAAATACCTCATGATCACTCAAACTAAAAATTGCAATAATATTTCACTTTATGTATAACCTATTATGCAACATATATATTTTAGGATAATATAATGAAGAAAACTATATTAGCAGCAGTGGCATTCAGTGCAATTGCAGCAACTGCGAACGCAGACGACTTTTATGGCTCAATTAACTTAGGCATGGGGAAAGGTAAGCCCAAAATCGAGGGCACTACAGGCAAGATGAAAAGCTCATCTCCCATAGCCGGTGATATTGCATTCGGAACTTATTTAAATCCTAATATCAGATCTGAATTAGCATTTTCTTTACATAGCCATAAATCTAAAAATAAAGATATTGGTTTACAAGTTAAGGAATCAGGCATGGGTGGGATGTTAAATTTCTATTATGATCTGTACCCTACCGATAAATTCACACCTTATTTTGTAGCCGGAATGGGTTACGGTAAAAACAAGTTTAAAATCACCGGGACAAACGTAGTAGAAAGAACTAAGCCTAAGTCGAAAGGCAGCTTCGGCTATCAGGCAGGTCTTGGGGTTGATTTCAATTTTGATGTTACCAAGGTAGGCTTAGGCTATAGATATCGTTCATTCGGAATGAGTAAATCGGGTGCAGATTATTCGCTCAACGGAACTAATTTAAAAGTTGAACCGAAAGCAAGCCATATGTTAGTTTTAGGTGCAAGATACGATTTTTAATTAATCGGCTGCTTAAAAACATAGTTTGAAAACTAAACTAATAGTAGCGCGCCCCTCCGCCTCACTGAAAGAGGGGCGGCGCTCATAAAAATTGTTTAATAATTTATGTATATCCTTGAGTATTTATCCTCAGATTTATAGCTTAATTTACTACCATTTTTATTGAGCTAAGATCTGGATATAATTGCTCCTGCTATCTTCAGAGCTTCAATGATTACTAGATGTAGCTATTATTCTTAATATCTCTCTACCACTTATCTCTATTCTCATCCAGAATCTTTAGCTTTTCTTTAACTCGTCTTCTTAGCTCAGCTTCATCAATGTTTTCATCTTCTTCAAAGTATTCATCATCTCTAGGCCAGAAGTCTTCTATATCTATGGCTTGTAACTCATCAAATGTTTTTAGGAACAAGCTACCTTCAGGATAAATTTTATACGGTCTAGAGAGCTTATCATATTCATCACTACTTATTTCATCTTTAAAAAATTTACTTAGCAATTCTTTTAAAGGGGTATTCTTTTTATCTTCTTTTAAATCCTTACTTCTTTTACTTAAAAAGGTTCTAGAAAAAGTTTGACCATCCATTTTGCTATCAGCAAAATCTTTCATCATTTGATAATATTCAAACCTATTTTTATATATTGAATTACTCATTGTACATTACCTGTATTTTTTAAAGATTTTATTTGTGCCTCACCTAATTTCCATCCACTAACAAAGTTACCCTCTAAGTCCTTCATAACATTTACTCCCGTCTTTTCATTACAATAATGAATAACTCTCTCAGTCCCACGATGTGTTCCTGCTATTACTATAATATCATCCTGCTTAATATGCTCTACTATTTTTTGTTTAAACTATACTGTGTTAAATTATATATCCTACATACCTGGAGCATAGCCAAACTATAAAAAATTAAACTAAATTTGCGTATAAATGACTATGTCATTTATACGAGCACGCGCCATAAATGGCGGCTAGGCGCGTGCTTCTTACTATTCTTATTATCTAATTTTTCAGTTATAGGCTATACAATCATATTAAACTTAACTTATTCTATGTAAATAAACGGGTTAGATATCCAACTTAATTTACTATGATCGAATGTTAAGATTCTTCTTGTTTACATGAGGGAAAATTTTTCAACAGTAATGAGAACAAAAACAGGCCTATCCGCAAATAATAGGTCTATTTTACCTTTAAAACTAACCTTTATACATTCTCTATTAAAGGATGATATTTAAAATTATCAACATAAGGCCTCGGCTTCTTCTTTTTCGGCTCATTAGGCTCTTCCAGTTTAAACTCAATGTTATGCTTGCTTGCATAAGCGATCGCTTCTTCTTTGCTATTAAAATGTAAACTAACTTCATTAGCCATCATATCTTCGGCACCCGTCCAACCCATGATAGGGTCAATAAAGCGTGAGTTTTGCGGTATATATTCCAATATCCATTCCTTAGTTCTATTTACGCCCGATTGCATTGCAGTTCGACATGGCTTATAAATTCTTGCAGTCATAAAATTATTTCACTATTTTAACTTTTATTAATAACTAACATATCTAAAATAAGGTTTCAAATAATATGGCTGAAAATAAGAAAAAATCCGTAGATAAGCTTTCTTTCGAGGAAGCATTAACTGAGCTTGAATCAATTGTAAAAAGCCTAGAAACGGGAAGTGTTGAGCTTGATAATGCAATTGAGCTTTACCAAAGAGGGCTTGAGCTAAAGCAGCATTGCAGCACCCGGCTCGATCAGGCTAAATTAAAAGTTGATAAAGTTATCCATGAAAAAGGTGTGGCTAAGGAAATAGAACCTTCTAATTTAAATGCTTTTTATGAATAAAGTTATTTAAATAAATACCTCAATCTCCTTAAGAATATAAACCTGGAGTCCTCAAAGAAATTATGTGGATTATTGATTAATTTCCGAAGCCTTCTGATTATAACAAATCTTCTTTTCGTATTATTTCTTATAATAGGTCTTCCTATAAGCCCGGTTCCTTGCCTTAATTTATAATCCGTACTAAATCGGTAGCGGTCAAATAAAACCGACTTATTATCTATCTTTATGGCACGAACAGGGTTATATATGTATTTTGTTTTGCCTATGTTATTTATTTGATAAAAATTAATCTCACTGGTAATAGTCATTTTTGATTCTAAAGACCAATCAATTACTTTGGTTGTAAAATTACCGAATGAATAAAAGTCATTAATTAAATAACTCAAGAATCTGAATATTCTTTCCTTATCAGGAACAAACAAATTATTTAAATGCGAAATTACCTCTTGTTGATTTTTTACCCTCCTGTTAAATGCATCATGGGCATAAAAAGCTTCTCCCGTATATAACACCGGCTTCTCCCAAAGCATGGAAAGCACCCCTACCCCTGAGTTTATGAGAAGGATGCAATCCGCGATATTAAGCAGATCTTTTATGTTATAATCATCTGCCTCAATTCCCCCTGCAACCTCATAACTTTCTTTAGTTAAAGGATGCTTTTTATAAACCAGCACCCAATTCTTCGGCAAGCTCTTTGCAACGCTTCTAACTAACTCCACGAATTCATCATAAGTTTTGATATATACCCCACAGAAGAACTTGATTACCGTATCGGAAGGAGTTTGAAACGGAACAAATAAAACTTTCTTACCGGGGTTAATCTTAAGTTGCCGTAATAATTTATTTGCCGCTATTCTTTCGGGCTGATCCTCCAAAGCAGCATCATTACTTTTTTCTTCGCTTATATAATTTAATACTACTTCCCTCTTTTCTTCACTTATTTCAAAATCCCAATTTTCCGAATTATAGCTTTTGCTATCCGCGTTAAACCCATTTCTATCAAAAAACATTGAGTTAGGAAGCGCTCCCCGTTCAATCACGAAGTACTCGACTTCTCTTTCACGCAAGAAATTATAAATTTTTAGCCTGATCTCATTAGAATAAGGGTTTTGTAATATTACCCGATTAATATTATTATCTTTTAAATATTCTTCTAAGTAGTTAATATCCTCAAACTTCTCTTCTTCCTCATAAAATATTTTACCGTATCTGGGTAACACTTCGCGATTATATATTGCAGGATGTGTTAGAGTAAAAATCAAACTATTACCTTGCGAAAGATCAGGTAGCGGTTCAGGCTCTTCTTTCCGTTCTATATAGCTCTTTAGCAGCTTATTAAACAATAATCTGTTCTTTTGTTTCCGCTTCATATAAGAAGATGAGCTATTTACCTCATGCCAGATATGAAAAAGCGAAATACCTTTAGCAAAAGTTATGTCTCCATATAACCTTATTAAGCTCTTAAACCCGTTATACTCTACTACATCCCGACAATTTTTATAATCTTGCAGAAAATTTTGCGGAAGCGGAAAGTGTTTAGCTCTATGCGCAAGCCTACAGGTAAATTCCAGATCCTCAAAACCCCAACCGGCGAATTCTTCATTATTGCCTCCCCTTGCCAGGTAATATTCCCGGTTAAAAACTTGTACTGAAGTGCCGGTGGAAAACTTTTCAACTACTTCTTCATTATTTATTAAAAAGTGTTGTAAAAACTGCTTTCTTCTCGCGGTGCGTTCCGTATTAAAAAATAACTCGCTACCGTGCTTGGTAAGATAAACCACCCCGAAGCCGATAAAATCCCTTACATTATTTTCTAAATCATTGAGCTTAATTTCTTCTAAAACATCTTGGTAAAACCCATCATATACCGCCAGGTCTATATCCATAAACATTATAAAATGTGATAAACTGTACATTGCGCCGTAGTTTCTTGCCCTTGCCGCTGAAAACAACAGGTTATCGCTATCTAAGCGCATATAGGATATACCTAACTCCTTGCAAAGGTTTGCGGCTTGCTCGCTGATATCAAGTTCAGTGCAATCATCTACCAGTAGGAAATCAATATTATTCGGTAAATTTCTATCTAACTTACAGAAAGATATTCTTTCCAGTATATCTTCTCTTTGGTTAGTGTATTTAAAAGGAATAATCACGGTTAAATCCGCATCATTCCTCAAATCTAAAGGCTTAATTTTAACTATGTCTTCCATCTATAAATATGAATTTATCAGTATATATTGCGCCCGAGTATACAACAAATTTCGCTACATGCATTAATGTTTATATAATTCTTTTCTCATTAAATAACAGGTTGTTGCAGGATAACTTAATTTAACTTCTTAATGTTTTATGTATTGAAGGTTGATTGCTTATCACTTTTCTGTTAAAAGCTTTATATAATTAAGAAAATTAGAAAAAATGATAAAAAACTTTTTCTTTATGGTGCTTAGCCAAGTAATTAATATTCTATTAATATTTAATTGCAATGCTAATACATTTAATCAAGCGGAAAAAAATGCGAATACTCAATTTATTAAGTCACGTGCTATTTTACCTAATCACACCTCTCACGGCCCTTCGGTTATCAACAGCGCTTATATTGAAAACACCGCTCAAATTTTCGGACATTTTACCGCAGAAGATGCCTTCTTTAATAAATTGATAGTTTACGGATTTCTTAATATCTCAAATTCGCAAATTAAAGATGCCTCTATATATGGCTCCGCCAAAATTAGCAACTCCAACTTCATTAATAAGCTTACCGTGTTTGGTACCATGATTGCCAAGCATTCCACATTTAAGAATATTAGCACTAATGCCAAAAAGATATTTATTGAAGATTCTAAAATTGAAAATCTTGAAGTTATTGCAAATGAAGATCCCTCTATCCCGCAAATTCTATACTTAGATAAGAAAGTGAATATAGGCAGCATAGAATTTAAATCAGGGAAAGGTATAATTATATCATCATCCAGAGATATTAATATTGATCAGATCAAAATAATAGGTGCGGTGGTTAAAGAAAATTATTTATAAATTCACCACGCTTTAAGCAAATCGCTGCTTAATTAAATTAATGATCAGCTCAATCTCTGCGCTTGTATATTCTTTTTTCGGTAGGTTATTTCCCCATACCGGGTTAGGGTATAACGGGTCATCTTTATAACGCAAAATAATATGGATATGTAACTGCTCAACTATATTACCGATAGCAGCAATATTAAGCTTATAAGGAGAATAGCTTTGCTTTAAAAACTCCGATATATCACAAATCTCTTTAAAGAGTAAAATTCTCTCCTCTTCATTTAAATCAATAATTTCTCTCAATCCCTCTACTCTCGGCACTAAAACAAACCATTTGAAGTTAGCATCTTTTATAAGAAGCAATCTTGAAAGAGAAAAATCATGAATAAATATAGTATCTTCATTTAGCTTAGGGTGAAGCTCAAAATTCATAAATGCAGCCTCTGTTTTATATTTTCAATCAGCATTTGAGTATAATTATGTTTTAAAGGAGTAAAAGGTTCAAATTCATTACTTATAGGAGCAGCTAAACCGACTTTAAATAAATGCTTTACAAAAGCCATATGCTTACTGCTTAACATACTTCTCGGAGCATAAATGAATACCGGCTTACCAAGAGAACACGCTTCACTGCACATAGAAATTGAATCACCGGTTACTAATATTGCTTCAGCATTAACGAGAAATGCCTTATAAGGATTATTTTCACATTTTTCGGGCTCATATAAAAAATACCTTGCTTTAGTTTTTTCTAAAGCCTGCTTAATTTTTCCAATTAATGCAACAGGAGTTCTTCTGCTTGAGGTGATAAGTAAGCTTCCCGAATAATTTTCGGCAATATTCGTAACATTATTAATAAACTCGGTAATATGTTTTTCTTTAAATTTACATTTTTTTGTAATTTCCGCCGATTAGTATAGCCAGATACGGTTGCTTATATTCAGCTAAAACAGCTTGCCATTTTAAGCTTTCCTGCCCAAGCTCGTAAGAAGAAAAGCATGAAATAGCGAGCGGAGTAAAAATCACATTATCAGGATAAGATATAAATTGTTTTCTATCATGCTCAGGAAGGATTACCAGATCAAAAAGCTTATAACTTTTTTGTGCTCCTAAAATTTGAATGATTTTAGTGTTTCTATTTCTGTCCTTTAAAGCCAGCGCAACACTTGCGGCTCTTCGCCCTGCACTTATTATTACATCCGGCTTATCTTGCATTAAATGCTCGGCGCTATTCTTATTTAATAATTCAAACCCACTTTTAAAAAAGATCGGTATAGCAACAAGTTTGTTATACTCTAAGCGCTTTTCTTCATAATCAAATCCCAATAATTTAGCTAAGGCGATTGCCTGATTCGAGTTGCCTGCCCTATCATCCGTCAGCACAAAAACTTTTAGCGACATACTTCACTACATCTTACAGTACACATCTCACTACACATCTCACTACACATCTCACTACACATCTCACTACACATCTCACTACACATCTCACTACACATCTCACTACACATCTCACTACACATCTCACTACACATCTCACTACACATTCCGCTTGCAGTTTACAAAAAAATTTGCTACAAACCAACTAAATAAATTTGATATTTTACAAGTAAGGTTAATTAATATGTCTAGAAGATGCGAGTTAAATTTAGAAAAAGCAGTAATGAGCGGTAACAACGTTTCTCACTCAAACAGAAAAACCAGAAGAAGATTTCTACCCAATATTCAGACTTTTTCTTTACTCAGCGATGCACTCGGTACTTTTATTCGCTTTGATGCTGCTCCAAGCACTATCAGATCTGTTGAGCATAACAACGGTGTTGATAATTATTTGCTCAAAGCCAGCCCTTCAAACTTAGGCAAAAAAGCTAAAGCGCTTAGAAAAAAAATAATTGAAGTTTTAAAAGCTAAGCAAGCCGGCTAAATTTAAAATATTATACCATTTAAAAGAAAAGCAGCCCTTAAACCAAGGCGTTGCTTTTTTACCGTATCACCATAACTTTTTCACTTAAATTATATATTCAATATATTAATATTACAAAACCCCCATCTTTTTGACTAATATTTAAATTAATGCTATTATTATATTAATAACAACAAATTAAGTGGGGATTAATGAATAATCATCAATTAGCACAATTTAGTGCAGCAGCTTATACAAAAAATTCTTCTAAATATGAAACTAGTGAATGGAAAATGTTATTAACTTCTGATGATGTTAGCGCCAGTAAATCAGGATTTTACGGTACGGCTTATATAAATGAGACAAGCAAAGAAGTAGTTATTGCCAACAGCGGCACCAACTTTAATGTGTTTGGTTTAGGATGGTTATCAAAATTTGATTTCTCGGTTCCGGTTGACTTCGTAAAAGACTTATACTCTGATACACAGTTATTTTTCGGATATGTTCCAAACCAATTTACTTATGGTGCAGATAAATTTACCGATGCAGTAATTAAGCAGCTCGGCAATGAGGCGCATGACTACACATTCACAACTACCGGTCACTCGCTTGGTGCTGTTTTATCAAATTTAGAAAATGCTAAACTTACATCATTAGGATATCAGGTTTCTTCAGTAAATATTGATAGCCCGGGTTCTAAGCCTATATTAGAGAACTATATACAAGATAATAACTTAAAGCTTGGATGCGATAACTTGGATATCACCACTTTCAATGCACCTAAGCACCTTGCAAATACAGTTCATAATGAAGTGGGAAATGTTTATGAATTTACAATGCCGTATACCGATTCTTCCATCTTCGGCAGCATAATGGAAACAATCCACAACCACCAGTTTAGAAACATTATTACCAAAGCTTTTGATAAAGATTCAGGTGATTTTATTGAGTATGAAAGGGTGAATGATGAACTTGTTTACTTTGTTGAAAATAATGCGGGCTTTGAAGTTGCATAATTTTATTGCCTAAAAATTAAACGTTAATTAAACGGCACCCTGCTCAAAACCTAGAGCGGGGTGTTTGCTATTATGAATAGCATTTGAGCTTTTTTATTGAATTAACAAGCTAAATCCCTTAATAAATTATTAATATTCTTTATTTCTTAAAAAAATTATCCTGCCCATAGATAAATAATTAACTGTGTGCTAATGTAGCGCAAGAACAAAGGGTTTTATAATGAGAAGTCATCATTCAAAAGTTTCAATTGATAAAAGCCAGATTTATAGGCAAAACACCCTATTTGATCACTTAATCGGGTTATGCCAAGATTATCTGAAAAACAAAAAAAGAGAAAAGGATATAGACCGATTCCTGAGATCCGGCAATAATATTAATGCTTTGATGCAAAGGGGGCGTAATGGAGATTCCCCTTTAAAAATGATTATATTTATTGCTTTTAAAAATATTAAAAATCCTCACGAAGCACAAGCTAAGGCGATAAAGCTACTGGATATATTGTTTCACTATACAGGGAGGTTAAGCTCCACGCAAAGACGAGATCTTCTATGCATGAGAAACAATAGCGGTTATAGCTTTTTAAATGAAGCTATACAAAAGAAAGGCTTAAAACTAATCAAATTCATTTTTAATAAAGTTAAATATGAGCTTGGTAGAGATTCTTTGGAATATAAGAATCTAATCAGCACAAAAACCGGAGAAAATTTTACTTTACTCCATGACGCAACTAAATCAGGAGATAAAGATATAGTTGAGTTCGTATTTAAAGAAGCTAAAGAATGCTTAGGCGATAATTCTTTGGAATATAAAGAGCTACTTATCGCCAAAACTAAAGAAAATTTTACCTTACTGTTTTACATGTTAACTCCGGAAAATAAAGAACTTCTTAAATTTATATCTGAAGAAATAAAAAGTATATTTGGTAGCAACCTTTATGAATATAAAGATTTGCTGACAACAAGAACTAAAGGAGGTTTTAACTTGTTTCACCGAGCAGTTGCAATGGATAATACTAATAGTCTTAATTTTCTTATCCAAGAATTTAAAGAGGTATTTGGAAGAAATTCCGGTGATATAATAGCAGAGCTGCTTAATCAGCGGAATGATAATGGGCGTATTCCGCATTCCGGTAGAAATAGGGAGATAAATATTTTACTTAAAACTTACAGGAAAGGTAAGGAGGATATTTTTACAGAATCCGAGATCGATATTTTCTCCGGTTCTTTAATAGAGATAAAAGGTAAGAATGCTGAACTTGGTAATGCAATAAAGGAGTTTAGTGCATTCTTTAAGGAACAACTTTTTATTGTGAAACAGACATATAGGCTACTTTTAGATTTATATATTACAAAAAATTTTATCTCAGAAAATCAACGATTATCAACAAAAAATAATTTTAAAGAAGCTACTAATAAAATTAATGATGCTTTATATGGTAACTATAATACCCGATCAATATCAGGAATAGAGCAGTCGAGAGATGCGGGCAGTAATAATAAAAGGAAAGAAATAAAGCTTGATAATGAAGCAAGTTCATGTGAGCAACCAAAACAAAAAAACACAGGGTTTATTTTGAAACCGAACAAAATGAAGGCATGCACCCCAAAGAGCGCTTAGAGCAGGAGCTTAAGAGAGAGGAAGACGTGAATATATTCTTATCAGCTAAGTTTGCTTTTTTCAAAAATACAGCTATAGATATCCTAAAGTTAATAGAAAGAGAATTGAATACAATTAAAATTTTACTTAAATTACCTACCTTAGAGGCCGGCTCAAATAATATCTCAGTTAAAATCCAGACAAACGAACAAAACATGGCAAATTATGACTTATCCTCCGTTCATCAATTACCGGCAGTTGCAACCGCTGATAAAGAGAAACCCGCAGTAGCTAAAATCAATCAAGTTAAAAATGATTCTATAAAAAGCCAGCATATAGAGGAAAAAGGGGGCACCGGTGACAAAAAACCTATCAGGAGTTATACTGAAGCTTTACAAAGGGAGCAGCAACCGCCGCTACGTTATTTTCCGAGAGGTTAATTTTATATATAAATCATCGACACTGGCAATATTAATCAGATAATATCATAGCTATTCAATAGAAATTTAAGCGGACAAACTATGGTTAAAATCGAACAAACACCTTTAACCGACCAAATAAAAAGCACTATTTTTAAAGGGTTTGCCGAGCATGCAATAGAACGAACCGGAATTAACGGTATAAATGATGCTATTTCCTTTGTTGCCTACCGAGGCACTGAATTCATCGGAGCTATGGTAGTTGATCTTTTTTGGGGTCAATTGCATATAAAATATCTTTATATAAAGAAGGAATATAGAGGTCAAAATCTAGGTAATCAGCTTACGGAGCATGCTTTAAACTTCGGGAGGTCACATAAATGCGATTTTGCTTTTGTGGAAACTATGAGTTTCCAAGCATTAGATTTTTATATAAAACTTGGATTTAAGCTTGAGTTTACCAGAGACGGTTATGCAAAAAATACCTCATTTCATTATTTAAGGAAATATTTATGAACTATATAGTTAAAGCAAATAATCTCATTATCCTCAGAAAAGGACATATTTGGTTAAAATTTTTCAACCACTTACCCCATTAAGCTTTTTACTTTTGAAGTCAGAATGTCAAAATCTATAGGTTTTATCAGGTAATCCGCCACGTTTAATGCCATACCTTTTACTATATCCTGCTTCTGCCCCATTGCGCTTAAATAAATTACCGGGATGCTAGCTGCTTGAGAATCAAGCATTTTGATTCTTCTGACAAACTCATATCCTGAAACTTGAGGTAAGTTTATATCGCATATAACAATCTTAGGCAAGCCTTCATGCGGTGATTGCATATAATTTAATGCTTCAGCCCCATCACTGAAAGCTTTAACTTTATATCCTTCCGCCTCTAATATTTCAGTTAAATTTCTTCTAAAAACTTCTTCATCTTCAATACAAATTATATCTATCATAGATCCCCCTTGAGTTTATCCTTCTGACTAAAAAAAGAAAGTATAACCTTGGTTCCCTTACCAAGCTCACTTTCTATATTAATACTTCCACCGTTAAATTCCATCAATTTGTGTGCTAAATATAATCCTATACCGGTACCTGAGATAGTTTTAGCATTATGTGCTCTATAAAACTTACTAAATATCTTGCCCTGGTTCTCTTTAGGAATACCAATGCCTTGATCTTCTACTACTAAAATTGAATTATTATTTTCGGCAAATAACTTTACTATAACTTTACTATTAGGCTTAGAAAATTTTATTGCATTGGATATTATATTAGAAAGAACCAAATATATGCTCACTTTATCAAAATATATATTATGTAAATGCTCATCGCAGATAAATTCTAAAAGCACTTCTTCTCTAAAATTTTTAAAATTAACTGCCAGTTCTTCTAAAGTACTTTTAAGGTTGATTTCAACGGGGAAATAGCTGCTATTTTCTTTAGCTACACTACTTTCGATCATTGAAAGCTTCATAGTATTTTCTATGAGCGTAGAGAATTTTAATATATAGTTATTAATATTTTTAATTTGCTCATCAATTTTATCTAATCTTAATCCCTCTTTAATGCTAAGTTCCTGATCATTAAACATCGGCGCAACCTTAGTGAAGCCTTTAGTTGAGCAAAGCACTTCAAAACGTTGGGTTAGTTGATTTAAAAAGGAATACATATGATTTATATTAATCTGTAATAATCTTATAGAAGAGGCAATTACAGTTAAAGGCGTTCTAAACTCATGAGAAATAATACCGATAAATTCATTTTGCAGTTCGCTATTTCTTATTTCCTGTTCTAATTTTTCGGCAAGATCTACTGCTTGTTTTTCACTCCTTTCTTTTTCTTCTATTAATTTATCAACTTCAACCCTTTTCCTTACATCTATAATCAAACCGGTTAAGTGAGTGCAATAATATAGAACCTGGAAAATAAAATTATCTATCTTTTCATCTGCTTTTTCTTTACCGGTTACTTTAAATACAACTATTAAACTAAAAGTCTTATCACTATTTGCTACCGGCATAGTAATAATATTTATTAACTTATCATTCAAAATAAAGTTTTTTGATAATATAGAATTAGCTTTTTGATTAGCAGTAACCTCATTAATAAATTCAGCAGTTAAATATTTTTTACAAAGATTTTTATTATTTTTATCTACAAAATATTCTCCCATGGTAAGATCAATTTCATTTTGTAAAATTTTATATATACCCATCCCCTCAATTTTTAATAAATTTGCTAAGGTATTACACATAATGTTTGATGAGGTATGGATGTTTTCTTCTTGCCTAATCACCTCAATCAAGCTTTTTACTGTGGTTTCAAGGGCTAGAAATTCTTGTAGGTCTTGGTTTGAGGTATGCAATATACTCAGCTTTTTCCTAAGCCGGAAAATATAAAATGCCATAAATAGGCTAAGAAAAACTAAGATAATTATATAATACAGCATACTCCCCCTAACACAAAGCAAAATGCGAATACCCCTTTAATTTAATTTTCAACTAATTTTATAATTTTTACTACTAAAAAATATCACTTCAATACATATAGCTTATATTTAAATAACCATATTATTAGAGAACTTCTTTTACTTTCTCAATATCGACAGATATATCATCTTCCTCAATTTGATGGGGAGTCAGGCTATTTGTAGTTGTATCAACATCCTGATAACTTAACTCCATTTGCCCTGCAAGCATCTTATAAGGCCCCCTATGCCCATCAAACGGGTTAATCTCTACTATTTTCGTGCCCGGTTTACAAAAAACCAAGTTACTAAGGCCGGAACCGTGAGCAGCGACAATTTCTTTAGCATGATGAAATATTACCGCCTGCTCCCTTACATGCAAATCTTCAAGGAACACTTTTTTATAGCCTTTAGGTTCTAATATTTTAAAAAGCTCATCTTCATTAATGATTCTTCTTGAAAAGGCCTTACTTCTTGATACAAAAATTTTCTCGGGAAATTGCTTATTTTTATCATTTATTAGGAACTTTTCATTTAGAAAGCTTATAACCCATTTCGGAAATAATTTGCCTATCGCCGGCTTAACCGCTATCGAAGGAACAAGCAATTTTTCAGCTTGTATAAATTGATTTTCTTTACCTATATATATTTTATCTTCATCTATCCCTAAGAGCCTTATTGATTCTTTCTGATACCGATACTTAATGTTATAAATATAAATTTTATCAAACGGAATTTTAGATTCCTGCAAAAGTTTAATTCTAGGCAAGACATGAAACACCCAATGATAATAGTTCTCCTCACCATTAGATGCGATCACAGCTAAAGTACTACCAACCTTCTTTGGTTCAGGAAAGCCTTTCTTTTTTAGTAATGGGTTATCTTTGATTGTACCCCCGTATTTTAAAACGGCCACTTCTTCAAGTATCTCACTTGCCTCGGTTATTACCCGCCCATCTTCAAATACATATCCGTTATTAAGAATTACTATAAATTCCTTTGGATCTGCGGTATTAAAATCGATATACATTACATTTTTGGGATATTTCTCTTTATACTCTTCCAAGGTAGTAGTTTTCAGAGGTAAACTAAGCTTCCTCTTATCTTGAAAGAAATAAAAGGATGCAGCCGTAATAAATATAATACTAAGAAAGATAGCAAAACGCTGCATCAAGCAAACCTATTTTAAATAAATAACAATAATTTATACCAATTGCTCAGATATACTAAATAAGCTTTTCTGTCAACGGTTATAAGAATTAAATAATTTCTGAAATCCTGGCCAAAACTTCGTCTTTGCCTAGAATTTCAACAACCTCATAAATACCGGGCGCAGCAAAAGTTCCTATCACCCCTGCCCTCAACAGCTGCATTACAAGAGTTGACTTGACTCCTTCATTTGCTGCAAATTCGCTGCTATTTTTTTTCTAGCTCTTCTTTTGTCCATGGTGAGATATCTTTAAGTAGAGGTAATAATTTTGATATAACCTGCCTACCCTCCTCATTTAAGACTTTATTTGATCTTTCATCCAGAGGCTTTGATTTACTTATATAAATTTTAGCTCCTTCTTTAAGCTCATTCAAAGTTTTAGCACGAACTTTTAATCCCGGTATGCCACTTAAAATTCGCTTTGCATATATATCATCCAAAGAAATACCAAGCGCAGGTGTAATTAATTTTAATAGCTCATTATCATCGGAATTTGCTATATAATGAGCATTAATTGAATTTAGTTTATCAAAATCAAATCTGGAAGGAGATTTACCTAAACCGTCTACATCGAATAACTCGATTGCTTTTTGCTCGGAGAATATTTCATCATCACCGTAACTCCAACCTAGGCGGAGTAAATAATTTTTTAAAGCCTCAGGTAAATATCCTATTTCTCTATAAGCTTGCACGCCTAAAGCACCGTGACGCTTGGAAAGCTTTGCTCCGTCGGAACCGTGAATAAGAGGTATATGCGCATATTTAGGCACCGGCCAGCCCATTGCTTCTATAATCTGTTTTTGTCTGAAAGTATTAGTAAAGTGGTCATCTCCTCTAATTACATGATTTACCTGCATGTCAAAGTCA
Source organism: endosymbiont of Acanthamoeba sp. UWC8 (assembly GCF_000730245.1). Classification (NCBI taxonomy): domain Bacteria; kingdom Pseudomonadati; phylum Pseudomonadota; class Alphaproteobacteria; order Holosporales; family Holosporaceae; species endosymbiont of Acanthamoeba sp. UWC8. The sequence continues at coordinate 377,060 of NZ_CP004403.1, forward strand.
TCTACGACTACGGCAAGCATATATGTAGGGCTACCGTCGGATCTAAGCAAAACCATATCATCAAGCTCAGCGTTTTGCACAACCACCTTTCCTCTCACAAAATCCTCTACAACGGTTTCCCCGCTCCTACTTGCTTTTAGTCGAATTACGGGGTTTATTCCCGCAGGTGCTTCGCTTTTATCTTTCTCTCGCCAAGGGCTTTGGAATTTTTGATTAGGATTCTTATCCCTAAATTGTGCTATCTCTTCAGAAGAAGAATAACAATAATAAGCTTTCCCCATATTTAAAAGCTTATAAGCAACTTCTCTATGCCTTTCCTCATTTTTAGATTGAAAAACCAACTCCCGATCCCAGTTAAGCCCCAACCACTTCATACCTTCGATGATTGCATCAATTGCCTCATCAGTTGATCTTTCCTTATCGGTATCTTCAATTCTAAGTAAGAACTCACCTTTGGTATGCTTAGCATATAACCAGTTAAATAAAGCCGTTCTTGCACTTCCGATATGCAAAAACCCTGTAGGAGATGGAGCGAATCGAGTTATAACTTTCATGGATGCTATCTATTTTTTAAAAAAACATAACATAACATTAAATAAAATGAAAGCCTACTTAATGCCCCCGAAGCTTGCATAAACGGGGCCGAATACCGAAATTGTTATCCAACCGAGTATTGCACCCATGACTAAGGTAAGTGCCGGCTGTAGAAATGATACGATACCGTTTACGGCCTCATTTACTTCCTGATCATAAAAGTGATTAACATTTTGCAGTGAACCGTCTAAGTTACCGCTGTTTTCACCAACCTTAAACATTCTCACAACCAGGGAAGGAAATTGTCCGGTAGCTTTTAGAGCATTAGTAATTTTTTGGCCTTCCGATACACCTGTTTTAGCAGCCTCTATACTTTCCTTAAGTACTTGGTTTTGTACTACGCTGCCTGCAATGGTCAAGCATTCCAAAATACCCATCCCGCTTTTATATGTTAGCGCAAAGAAGTGACAGAACCTGGAAATTTCAAGTTTTCTGACTACAAGACCGACATACGGCAATTTTAATATTATCGCATCCACTTGATAAGCAACAGCAAGAGAAGCCCAGCATAATAGCCTTATTAAACCAAAAAATATTACTGGTCCGCAAAACACTACATACCAGTAATTTACCACAAAATCGGAAGTTGCAATTAATGCTTTAGTATAAAAAGGCAATGGAATATTTTGAGCTAACAAAAACACTGTTAATTTAGGTATAACATATACCATCATTATCATGATTACTCCCATTAGAAGGAAGAATAAAAATAACGGATACATGGTAGCTTTTTTTATCTTGGTTTTTATATCCAAAATCCATTTCAAGTGGTGCTCCAAGTGCCCGAATATTTCAGCGAAACTTCCGGTTTTTTCGCCGGCTGCAACAAGTGAAATAAAAACATTATCAAATATTTTAGAATGCTCTGCCATCGCAACTGATAACAACTTCCCACTTTTTAACGAATCATGTACATCCATCATTACATTTTTAATAGTTTGTGAATCTGAATCCTCCTTTAAATCCCCGATTGAATCTAATATAGGTACACCTGCTTTCTCCAATTGATGAAGATGAACACAAATAAGGATTAAATCCTGCAAAGATGCTTTATTAAAAAAATTTACTCCTGAAGATTTTAACTCTTCGGCAGTTATTAAATCCAAGGATGATTGTTTTAGTTTGGCTTCAAGCTCCTGCTCATTTCTGGCACTGATCTTACCTTTCACTACTTTTCCTTCTTCATTTAATGCTTTATAAGAATATAGCGCCATTTATTTCATCCTCTCCGTCATATCGACAGTACTGATTAACTCATCTATATCGATAGTCCCCTCTAATACTTTATTAATTCCGTCCTGAGCCATAGCGATAAAACCGTTTTCTTTAGCATAGCTTAAAATTTGTTTGCGTGAAGCTTCTCTGGAAATCATATCATCAATCTCCTCATCTACGGCTAAGATCTCCATAATTGCTACCCTGCCTTTATACCCTGAATCATAGCATTTCGGGCACCCTTTATGCTTATATAGCTTAGGTGGATTTTCTATACTATGTCCTAAAATTTTGCATTCAAACTCATTTGGGCTATATTCTTCCTTGCACTCGATACAAAGTTTTCTCGCAAGCCTTTGGGCAACCATGCAAATAATTGTTCCGGCAAGTAATGAACCTTTTATTCCTAAATCCATCAACCTTGGAATAGCACCTACCGAATCATTAGTATGAAGAGTAGTAAACACCTGGTGCCCGGTCATTGCCGCTCTTATTGTCATTGAAGCGGTATCTTTATCCCTCACCTCCCCGACAAAGATTATATCTGGATCCTGACGCATCATTGACCTGATACCATCGGCAAAATTCATCCCCGTGCCTTCCCTAACCCCGCTTTGCCTAATCAATGAAAGCTGATATTCCACCGGGTCTTCAAGAGTCATTATATTTACATTAATGGAATTTATAAATGACAGTATGGAATAAAGCGTGGTACTTTTACCACTACCCGTAGGCCCAGTTACGATGATTATTCCTTCAGGGCGTTTTAAGAGCCTGTATAAGAGCTCGACATTATATTCCGATAAACCTAAATCTTTTAACGAAACCAAAGCTTTTGCCTTATCCAAAATCCTTGCAACAATGTTTTCGCCGTGAACCGTCGGCTGGGTTGAAACCCTAAAATCAACGGTTCTTCCCATTACGACATAAGAAATCCTTCCATCCTGAGGGCTTCTAGTTTCCGCTATATTCATAGAAGAAAGAATCTTTATCCTAACTGCAATCGCCGACCAATATTCTTTATGAAAGGTAAGGATCTGCATTAGCTGACCGTCAATCCTATATCTCAACCTTACAAAATTATTTTCAGGTTCCAGGTGAATATCCGAGGCTCCCCTTCTTATTGCATCAAATAAAATTGCATCTACAAGTCTTACGGTGGGATTCAGATAGCCTTGGTCATCAGCTGATAAATTACGCCCCTTTTCAAGCTCAGCTTCTATCTCTTTTAAAATCCCCTCAACCTTCATTTCATATTCGTAGTATTGCTCAATTACATCGTTGATTTGTGATTCATTGGCATACTGAGCAACCACTTGGATACGTTTGTCAAAAAACTTTTTTATCTGATCAAAAGCTACAATATTATAGACATCGGTAGTCACTACGTGGAGTTTATCTCCATCTAGAGAGATCGGAAGAATTTTATATTGGGTAGCTATTGTTTTTGGAATTTTTCTGATTAAATCTACATCGAGAGCGATTGCTTTTAAATCTAAAGTTTCTATACCCGAGGATTCTGCAAAAACTTCAGCTAAAGCTGTTTCTGTTATAAAACCTAAGTCAATCAGTGTTTTTCCTAAGTCTTGTTTATCTTTAGCTTCTTTTTGCTGCTTTAAAGCAACTTGTAACTGATCTTTAGAAATCAATCCTTTACTTAAAAGCGCCTCTTCTAAAGAAATAGTTACTTCCTTAAGATTCGAATCCGATGAATCGGGATAATTTAAATTTGGTATAAATTCATCACTTTCCGCAATATTAGTTCCATGCTCTTTGAGTATGCGCATTGCTTTTTCATTGATCTCTTCAATTGCAGCATAAGTATTCTTTTTCTTCTGCTCAGGTGAAAATTCTTCATCATCCGGATGATTATCGTATCCTATACTCATCTTATATTAACCCCCCGAGAAACCCCTTCTCTACTTTTAAGTATAATATAAATTTAGCTCTTAAGTAAACAATAACTTCATATATTATGTAGGCTACAATAAAACCAAGCAAAGTTTTTTAAAAATTATTAAATAGATTTTTCCTAATCTCAGCTGCCAGGGAAGTAAGCAATTGATTCCCGCTTAAGTTAAAACTTGAAGCATTTTGAGAAGGAGAAGAATTTTTATTTGTATTAAAAAAATTATTTACCTTACGTTGGTGCGACCTTTCCGAGATACTAAGAACTATTCTTTTAAATTCCTGATGTAATTGTTTTGACTTTCTTTCCATGCTCTTTTCAACATATTTTGTAATGTCTTTTTCTAATTTATTTATCGCGGCATTTATATAGCTTTGCGTTTCCAGTAAATGTTTATTTTTATTATTACTTTTCATATTTATCCTTTTTCTTGGGATAATATCTCCTTACCGGATTATACGGAAGTCCTCTTATAAAGATTTATGGGATAATTTTAGTATACCACATTTTTAAAATATAAACCGTAAGGAGGCGCAGTTGAACCGGCTGCAGTTCTATTTTTAGCTGCAATAATTTCCTTCATCTTTTCAACCCTCCATTCTCCTTTCCCTATTTTTACCAGCGTCCCGACGATTATCCTTACTTGATTATGTAAAAATGACGGTGCGGCAATGTTAATTAATACTTCATTACCGTTTTCTAAAATTTTAATTTCATCTATAGATTTAATTGAAGTATCGGATTGACAATATACGGATCTAAAACTTGAGAGATCATGCTTACCGATCAAGAAATCGGCCGCTTCCTGCATATCCGATATATTCAATTTCTTAATTACATGCCACGCTTTATTATTATCCAACGTTAAAGGAGAGCTTCTGTTAACTATTTTGTAAAGATAACTTCTTTGCTTTGCATCAAATCTGGCATGGAAATCAGAAGCTACTTGCTCAGCTTTGATAATCGATACTAAATTAGGTTGCAGGAAATGATTCAGTGCATCTCTAATTTTATGCAGAGGGACTTCTTTTACTAGATCGAAGTGCGCAACTTGTGCGTATGCATGAACTCCGGCATCGGTTCTTCCTGCGCCGTAAACGGTAACATTCTCCATAGATAACTTATAAATACTTTCTTCTATAAGCCCTTGAACGGAGATACCCGTCTTTTGGCGTTGCCAACCGACCAGTTCGGTTCCGTCATACTCTATTATAATTCTATACCGTTTCAATTTCACTACCAAATCAATTTAATAAAATTACTTTGTTAATTATTCAATATCTTCGCTTAAGATTATTTAGCAAAATTATTTACTTATATGAATAGAGAATATAGAATAATTATAAATTAAACGAGTACTTAAAATGCTAGCTGAGTCAAACAATGCCGAGGGCATTAAGTTTGGCAGGTCGATTAGAGGATTAGATTGGAAGTTTGAAGAAGGTTGCGAAAGAACAATTAGAACTTTATGCCAAAAACTTAATATTAATGAGGTTTTGGCTAGAATACTTTATAATAGAGACGTAAAAACTGCTGAAGAAGCAGAAAACTTTTTAGACCCTAAACTTAAAAACTTAATCCACGATCCATTTGCCCTAAAAGATATGGATAAAGCATCTAAACGAATAATCGATGCTATTAATAATAAAGAAAAAATTTGTGTTTTCGGCGATTACGACGTGGATGGCGCTACTTCCAGCGCGTTGTTAAAAAGATTCTTTAGAGATTTAAATATTGAAATCGGTGTCTATATACCCAACCGCCTCAAGGAAGGATATGGCCCCAATAAGCTAGCTTTTGATAAGCTGAAAGAGGAAGGTTATAGCTTAGTAATCACGGTAGATTGCGGAATAGTTTCCTTTGAGCCGCTTAAACATGCAAAAGATATTGGCCTTGAAGTGATTATAGTTGACCACCATTTAGGGATAGAACAGCTACCTGAAGCTGTAGCCGTAATTAATCCTAACCGATTTGATGAAGATTTTCCTTATAAATATATGGCTGCCGTTGGTGTAGCATTTATGGTAACGGTTGCTCTAAGAGCTAAACTAAGAGAAGAGGATTGGTTTGTAAAAAATAATATAAAAGAGCCTGATTTACTCAAACTTTTAGATCTGGTTGCACTCGGCACCGTATGTGATGTTATGATATTAAAAGGAGTTAATAGAGCTTTTGTTACCCAGGGTCTTAAGATTATTGCAAAGCGCGGGAATATAGGAATTGCTACCTTAGCTAACCTGGTTAAAATTGATTCCGCTCCGAAAGCACACCATTTAGGTTATGCTTTCGGCCCCCGTATCAATGCGGGAGGCAGAGTCGGCGAGGGTATTTTAGGAACTTACCTTCTTTCTACCGAATGCCCTAAAGAAGCATATAATATTGCAATGCAGCTAGAAAAATATAATGAAGAAAGACGCTCTATAGAAATAAAAGCTTTAGAAGAAGCTATTGAACAGATCGAAAAAAACCGGCTTTATAATAATTCAATTATGCTGGTAAAAAGCAAGGATTGGCATATTGGAATTCTCGGCATTCTTGCAAGTAAATTAAAAGAAAAATATTCCAGACCCGCTGGGGTGATGGTAATAAAAGAAGATACCGCTAAAGGCTCAGCACGTTCGATCACAGGCCTTGATTTAGGCAGGGCGCTGGCAAGCGCTAAAACTGAAGGTTTACTCCTTGAAGGCGGTGGTCATGCTATGGCCGGCGGATTTACAGTTGAAATTTCTAAAATGCAGCCATTTTGTGATTATCTTATTAATAAACTGGATATAGGTGCAGAACCTTTCATTAAAGCTAAGGAATTACATATTGATCATGTTCTTTCTGTCGCTTCCGTGAACCATAAATTAATTGAAGATATCAACATAGCCGCACCTTACGGCAGCGGCAACCCGGCGCCTAAATTCGCCCTTCATGATGTCATCATAACCCGTGCTCTTATAGTCGGTGGCTATCATGTTATGGTTATTGTTACCGATAAAAAAACCGACAGGGGCAATAAAGTACAGAAATGTATTTTATTTAAAGGCTCAGAAACGGACTTAGGACAATTTTTGCTAAATAGTATCGGCAAAAAAGTCAACATTGCCGGTACTATTCAAGCGAGTAGTTTTGATAAAAATAAAATAGACTTTATTATAGAAGATGCAGCAATAAATGATTAAACAATTTAAAAATATTTTAATTATCGGTGACGGCGCTTGGGGCTCGGCCCTGGCAATTACTGCAGCAGATAATATAGAAAAAGTAATTATATACAGCCGGAATTTAAAGGTAGTTGACTCAATTAACAAGAATAATATTAACCCCAAAAGCTTCCCTTCCATAAAGTTACCCGCTAACATATCTGCAACCGATGAGCCTGCTTCTTTTAAAAAGGCGGAGTTAATTTTAATTGCTATTCCCGCCCAGATTTTAAGAAAATTTTTATCGGATTTCAAGGAATATATTTCAAATAATGTTCCTATAGTCATCTGTGCTAAGGGTATAGAAAACAACACATTAAATTTAATGAGCGAAGTATGTAGGCAAATCATGCCTCAGAACACTATTGCTATTCTTTCAGGGCCTAACTTTGCCAGTGAAATTGCTGTAAAAAAACTCTCGGCATCCCTTATTGCATGTGCACAGGAAGAAACAGGGGTTAGTATTGCTCGTGCGCTCAGCAACCCTGCATTCAGATGTTATTACTCAAATGATATTATAGGTGTACAAATTGCCGGAGCTGCAAAAAACGTGATTGCTATTGCGGCAGGTATTCTTGAAGGCTTAAATTTAGGAGAAAATGCTAAAGCAGCTTTAGTTACTCGCGGATTAAATGAAATAACCCGCTTATCAATTGCGCTTAACGGAAAACTCGAAACTTCTTTCGGTTTGGCCGGTATGGGAGATTTGATTTTAACATGCGGCAGCAGAACCTCACGTAATATGAGTTTGGGGTTTATGCTTGCAAGCGGCAAATCGATCGGAGAAATCTTAAATGAAAACGGGACTTATGAAGGATACCCTACTTCACATTCAATTAATGCATTATGTGAAAAATTAAACTTGGATTTACCTATATTTAAGGCGGTATATAGGATTCTTTACCAAGGAAGCAACATAGAAAAAGAAATTGATCTGCTGGTTAACCGCCCGCTTAAAGCCGAGACGTTTTAAATAATTCGGCTTTAACTTTAGGCTTATTTTTTCCCCGCACTGTAGTAATAAATTATTTTATTGAATTGATTAGTTAGCCAAGCAATCAATATAAATTATATTTTTCAAAATATAATATTTCATCTCTTATGACAGATATGCCGATTTTATTCTCTTCTTTAAACATTAATTGCAAAATAAACTTACTAATATATAATATATTTAGAAAATTTATAATAAATATCATATATAGCGTTTATATTAATAAAAATTTATGAAACCTTTGTTAATTTTTAATTAAATCTTTTAATAAATACGAAGGAAATAACTATGAAAGAATTAAGAGAAAAGTATGATAGTTTACGTTTTGATAACTCGGAATACTATAATAGTAAGAATAGACTTATATATACTCTTGAAAGTATAGAAATTATAGAAACCATCATCTCAAAAAACGAGAAAATTAACTCTATAGAAGAAGTGGCGTTTATATTATTAAATTTACAGTTTATCGGCTCAGCACAGGAACAGCTTGCTCGCAACTTTACCGAAAAGCATGCCAAACTTGCAAGCATGAGTTTTGCACATGCAGAAGGGAAAACAAATAAAAATTGGTTTGGACATGACAGATTAGCAATAGCTCATGCAACAAATATACAAGAGCTAATATCATATTGGTGCTCAGATAATCAATCAACCTTAGACTATATATTTAAACTAAAAGATACAATTAGAGAAACATTATGCGAAGGCCGTATTTTAGAAGAACCAAGCATATTAATGCTAAATAACAATGTAGAAATTAAGTTTGAAGCCGGGGTGCTACCTTTAATATCCCAATCATATAAAGCACCGAATATTAGGAAAGCTTCCGATAAAGCATTATTTAATATTCGAGAAACATATAATTTAATTCGCCCCTTCATAGAACCTAATGATTTAAACCATGATACCTTTGTTAAATCACCGCTGAGACAAGCTTTAATTTTACTTGCCGTACAGGTTATCTGGGAAAATCTTAAAGATTACATGCAAAAGAAAAGAATACATAATACTCCTGAGAACTGGCAGCTTTTAAGGGAATATAGAAATAGAATAGCACATGGTTTACTCTTTAGAAACTTAGTAAGGAATACAACTTTATTATGGGAAGATGTAATAAATTTACCCCATATCATTGATATAGAAATGATAGAACATACCTTAAAAAATAAATATAAGGATACTAAAAAACACGAAGATCTAAAAACAAAAATTATAAAAACCGATTTAGCTACTAAAGAAAGAGGTAAAAATAAAGAAAAAGAGAAGGAAGTAGAAAGGGCGGTTGTAAAAACAAATCATAAAAAGAAAGGGAAAGAAAAAGGAGATAGTCCCTATGGTGTTAACTTATTGTCCATACAATCACCTGAAGAGATTAGAAGAGGGATAATAAGAGAAATATTCCTTAATCTTACGTCTAAGGATTATGAAGCTTTTACTGATAATATAAAAAGGATTAATATAAATGAACCCTTAATATTTGAGTTAAATGAAGAGGTAAGATATGAAGAACTTATAAACGGTAGATCATCACGTATTCAAAAAAGATTGGAGCAAAGTAATAAAAGAATAAATTTTATTAGAAATCATCGGGAGCTGTACGCTAAAGAAAATTTAGATATAGAGCAGCTTTCAAATAGAGAATCAAAGCTTGCTTATTTAAAAGAAATACTTTTAGAGGAAGCATTCGAACAATTTGGGTTAAAAATAGTTTGTACCGAGTATACTTTTGAGGTTTCTAAAGGATTTGTTTTTGATTTTAACCCCACGTTTAATTCAAAATGTAAAGTCCCTAAAAATTATGCTTTGCATATTTTGTCGTGGTGTCTTTTAAATGGGGACTTAAAAGCTGCCGGAATTTTGCTGGATCATGGGGCAAATATTAATATAACTGTTCTTGATGACTTTATATCTCCGAATTCCTTATTGCATGATTATATTAATAGAGAACAAATTGAAGTAATAGAATTTTTATTAAAAAATGGTATTGACCCGAATATTGTTGATAGCTTTGGTAATACTCCTTTATCTTTTGCTATCGGTACAAATTATAGAGAAGCAGTGAACCTGCTGATTAAATTTAGCGCTGATATTGAATTTACTCCTCGACTTGACATAAAAAAGCTTGCATCCACTCCTGAAAGTAAAGACTTTTTACATATAATGGAATCACCGTTTTGTAGAAGTTTAAAAGGAGAACTTGCGATAACGGTTGACTTAATTAAAGCGGTCATCTCTCAAGATGGTTTAGAGAAAATGAAACGAGTTTTATCTGCTAAATCCTTAATACTCACCCCGGGGCGTAGAATTTCGACGGATTGCGTTGGGTACGCATTACATTATAATACTCAAGCATCAAAATTAATTACTACACTTGCAGAAATTTGCCTCTCTCCTACAAGTGAATATAGAGATTTATATGAAGCTATATTGCTTAATAATGCCGAAGGTATTAAGCAATTTTTTGCTGATAAAAATCCTCAAATGATTTGTAATATTTTTAAATATAAAATCCCTATTTTAAGTCATAGACACGAATCACAAGGTAAACCTTTAGGAAAAGAAGGATTTAGTATTCTACAGTTTTCTCAAGCAATGGATTACCCGCAAATAACTGAACAACTTAAACAAATATTTAGCGAGGCGCTTAACGGCATGAAAGCCTTGACTTTTACCGAGCGCTTAGAGAATGAAAAGGGAAAACCTGATTCATATAGAGGAGTATAGCAAAGTATGTTACATGAAGTTATGCGGCCACAGGCAGTTCAAACTGCTTGAATACAGCGGATAATGCGCTCACCAATTCATCCATCATCTGCTCGGTATGGAACGGGGTTGGGGTAATTCTCAACCTTTCTTTCCCTTTCGGCACGGTTGGGAAATTAATGTGCTGAACATATAATCCGTAATCTTCAAGTAGCCTGGTTGATATCATTTTTGATAGAATCGGATCTCCGATATGGACAGGAATTATATGAGTTTCATTTTGATAATATTGTATTTTAGCCTTATCAAGCTTCTCTTTTAACTTACTTACTACTTCCTGATGCTTTTTACGTTCAAAATCGGATGTTTTTAAATGTCTGATACTTTGAGTGGCAGCGGCAGCAACCGCAGGCGGAAGCGCAGTGGTAAAAATAAATCCGGGCGCGTAGCTTCTTATTGCATCAATAATTACTTTTTTTCCTGCGATATACCCACCGATTACCCCATAAGCTTTTGCCATGGTGCCTTGAATAATATCCACCCTATCCATCACCCCTTGCATTTTGGCAATTCCTGCGCCCCTCTCCCCGTATAATCCGACTGAATGGACTTCATCAATATAAGTGAGAGCATTATACTTAACCGCAAGATCACAAATCTCTTTAACGGGAGCAATGTCACCAAGCATCGAATAAACCGATTCGAATAAAATCAGCTTCGGTCGCCAAATTTGGGTTTCTTTTAAGCTTTTTTCCAGATCTTCAAGATCATTATGTTTAAATACTCTCTTCTCAGCTCTGCCGTCTTTAACTCCGTGTATCATGGAAGCATGATTAGCTTCATCCGAAAACATAACTACATCGGGTAAAATTTTAGTAAGTGTTGAAAGCGTTGCCTGATTTGCCACATAGCCGGAAGTAAAAACTAAAGCCATCTCTTTTTCGTGTAACTCGGATAGTTCCCTTTCAAGCTCAACTATAGGCATACTGTTTCCGGAGATATTCCTGGTGCCCCCGGCGCCCACACCCATAACTTTTGCTGTTTCCACCATTGCTTCAACAACTTTAGGATGACGGCTCATACCTAAATAATCATTACTACACCACACGGTTATCATTCTATTCAGCCGCGGACAAAATGCTTTAGGCGACGAGTTTTCCGAATATTTCAACTCGGTAAATACTCTGTATCTCCCTTCGTCTTTCACCTTATCTAAGGCTTGCTGAAAAATTTCTAAATATTGTGGCATAATATCATAAAATAAAAGAGGCAGAAAAACACTAACATATTTTCCCGCCTCATGAAATCAAAAAATAATTTTTATTATTCTTTTGTTACAGAAACCTTTACAGCTTTCTTTTGAGAGATATTAAATGCAACAAAAGCCAAAGTTGCAGCATAACCGAAGCATGGGTCTAGAAGTTGAATACCGTGATGGTGTTCAAATGCACCTGCTAAAATCCCGATAGAAGATAATACCAACATCGTTGTATTTATTTTAGCATTTTCTAAATTTTTACCCAATAGTGATGCTAATTTTGGTGCAACTGCAAGCGCAAGGATTGCTGCAAGCGGCGCTACATGAAGAAAATTAATTATTGTTTCAAACATAGTTATGGTCTCCTTGATTAAGTATGTGTATATTTAATATAAATCTGTCTAATGCGCAATTATATATTATTAAAATATATTGGCTCATTTATAATTTCAACCTTTGCTTTGATAAATTTTATAGTTAGTGCTATTATAGCATGCACAAAAATGATTTTATTCGTATATGACTTTATTACAACCCATACGCGGCACACATGATATAATGGGTGCAGATGTTAAATTACATAACCACATAACTGAAACTGCTTATAAAATAGCACAGAACTATGGTTATGAAGAAATACAAACTCCTATATTTGAGAGAAGTGAAGTTTTTCATAGAACTTTAGGTGATACTTCCGATATTGTAAGTAAAGAAACATATACTTTTATTGATAGAGATAAAACAAGTATAACTTTAAGGCCTGAATTTACCGCAGGCATTGCAAGAAGTGTAATTTCTAACGGGTTAACTCAAAACTTACCTCAAAAACTCTTTTCTGCGGGAGCACTATTTCGTCATGAGCGTCCGCAAAAATGTCGTTACCGTCAATTTCACCAGATTAATTTTGAGTATATAGGTGCTAAAACCGCTTATTCCGATATAGAAACCATAGCGCTTGCCCATGAGGTTTTAAGTAAACTTGGTTTTAATGAGGAAATTACTCTTGAGATCAACACTCTCGGTGATCTTGCGAGCAGAGGAGAATATAAAAAAGCTTTGGTTGCATATTTCAGTAAATATAAAGAAAAGCTTTCTTTTGATAGCTTACGGAGATTAGAAAAAAATCCCCTTCGCATATTAGATACTAAAGACGAAGAAGATAAAAAGATTGTTGCAGATGCTCCACTTCTTTTAGATTATCTTAATGATAAATCTAAGGAGTATTACTACAATCTGCTGGAGGGGATTACAAAATTAGGTATAAATTATAAAGAAAACCCTAAGATAGTCAGGGGAATGGATTATTATACTCATACTGTATTTGAATTCACTACTACCGAACTCGGCAGCCAAGGCACTGTTCTTGCCGGCGGCAGATATGACGGATTGGTTGAAATCATGGGAGGATCTTCAATCCCGGCGATAGGCTTTGCAGCAGGGATTGAACGCTTAGCTGAGCTTATGAAGCTTAAAGGCTTTAATTTCCCTATCGATAAAAATTTTTACTTTATTGCAATCGGCGAGGTTGCCGAGCAAAATGCATATGTATTATTAAATAATTTGAGGAAAGCCGGATTTAGAATTTTTGCGGAGTATAGCGGCAATATTTCAAAAAGATTTAAGAAGTCTAACTCTCTAAATGCCGTAGCTACCCTTATTTTCGGTGATGAAGAATGTGTAATGAATGTAATAAAAGTTAAAAATATGATTTCAGGAGTTGAAGAAACAATTCCTTTGGATAAACTAAATCAATATCTAGAAAAATTTTAGGAGAAATAGGGTGAGTGCTCATATAATAGTTTTAGGGAATGAAAAAGGCGGAAGCGGTAAAACCACTTCAGCAATGCATTTAATCATCAGCTTATTAAAGCTTGGGTTTCGAGTCGGATCTATTGATATTGATTCCAGACAGCAATCTTTAACTCGCTACATAGAGAACAGAGCGCTTAGTAAAACTAAGAACAATCTTAATTTAGAAGTCCCTGAGCATATGGTAATTGCTAAAAGCAAAAACCCTAACATAATTGAAGGGAATAAAGAGGAAGAGGAAAAGTTTTTAAGCGCACTTAATAATTTAAAAGAAAATAATGATTTTATTGTTATTGATACTCCCGGAAGTGATGCGCCTTTAAGTCGAATTGCTCATTCATATGCCGATACCTTAGTCACCCCGATAAATGAAAGCTTTATTGATGTAGACTTATTGGGTAAAATTAGTGCAGATAATTTGGAGGTAATAACTCCCGGAATTTATAGCGCAATGTTTTGGGAACAAAAATTAAGAAAAGCTGCTAGAAATCGTGGGGAAATAAGGTGGGTGGTAGTTAAAAACCGAGTATCCTCGCTTGATACTTTAAATAGAAGAAACATCGAAGCTTCTCTCGTAAAACTTGCCAAAAAACTCGGTTTTATTGTAGCGCCAGGGTTTAGTGATAGAGTAATTTTTAAGGAACTTTTTTTACACGGCCTTACATTACATGATGCCGGAACAACTAATTTAGTTAGAATAAACACCTCTATGATAGCAGCAAGGCAGGAGTTGAGAGAATTTATTCAAGCTTTAAAAATTAAAGAAATTACTGAAAAAATTGCGGCTTAACAATTGAGGATGTTCTAAATTTTATGAAGGGTATAATTTATACCCTTTGTTATCCTAGAATTTTTATGAAAATAAATTATTAAATTTATTGTTTAAAAATATAAGATTTAATAGATAAACAATCTTCACTTTTACCAAAGTAATTAATAAGAATGTATCACATTTGTAACCACGCCCCAAATCACTATACTTTCTTTATCAGTAATATCGATTGGTTGAAATTCGGAGTTTTCAGGAAGAAGCAGGATTTTTTCCTTATCTTTATAAAGTCTCTTTACCGTAAGCTCTCCTTCAATTGCCGCGATCACTATTTTACCGTGCTGCGGCTCTAAGCTTCTGTCAACTACCAACAGGTCATCGGGATGTATTCCGGCATTAATCATTGAAAGGCCGGTTGCACGCACCAAATATGTCGAATCAGGGCTCTTTACCAGGTATTCATTTAGATCAAGCATATTTTCAATGTTATCATCCGCAGGTGAAGGGAAGCCGGCTGCGACCTTAGAGCTATAGAGAGGCAGTTTGCAAGGCGGACGATCAAGTATGGTTAACACCTCTTCAATTCGAGTAACCGGTACTCTTATCGGTTTTGTCGGTTCACCATATTTACTCCCTGCCCCGCGTGGTCTACCTGACCCCTCTCTTTTTCCGCCCCAAATAACATTCATGAACTAACCTCCTTACTCTACAATTTATCCATAAATAGTTCTTATTATATAGATTATCGTACATTATTCAAGTTAGTTTTTATATAATTGCTGATTTATAATCCTAAAGCATCCCACGCATCCTTAAAATTTATTCGTGCGCTTGACTTAGCCCCGGCTTTTTCTGATTCAAGTATAAATTTTTCTTTTTCTTTAAAGTTAATTTTATCAACCCAGCTTTTTAACTCGCTTTTTAAAGGATTTACATATGTTACTTCCGTCGCTTTAACATTAGGTATAATATCATCAACCATAATTGCCAGCTCATAGGGTATTAATTCCTTAAGTGTAGTATTATTATGTTTGATATTATTATCTATGAAATTCGGATTACCTCCCAACCCGTTAACAAAACGCTGAAGTACAATACGAAGTAAGGATGGTACAGTTGTATTATATTTATTAAATTCTTCGAAAAACTCTTTAGTATTATCGTTCAATTTATCATCATTATTAAGCCTTATACCTTGCTGCATAAAATATTCTATAGCTTTTACATTTTTTTCTATAACAGCCTGCATTAATGCTGTTTTACCTTCTTTATCCTTTATCTCCGGATCAGCCTCATAGTCTGTTAAATATTTTATAATATCTTTATCCTGAGATTTTATCCCCAATTTTCCTACATACATTAGCGCAGTTTTACCATTAATATCTTGGATATTTGGATTTGCTCCTACCTCCAGCAAATATTTCACGATTGCTAAACATCCGTTTTGCGCTGCAAACATTAATGGTGTTTTACCTTCATTATCCCCTAAATCCGCATCCGCTCCATTTTCCAGCAAACATTTTACCTCCTCTTCTTTCCCCATACCGGCTAAATATATTAAGGCCGTTTTATGGCGGTCACGAGAATACTTTTTATTTATATCTTTACCTTCTGCTATAAGATGCGCTACACTTTCCACGCCCTCACTTGCAGCAGATATAAAAGGATTTCTATCAAGCAGGGTATAGTCAGGAATATCAGTATTTTTCATTTTTCTTCATAATTAGTTAAAAAAGCATTATATCATGTGCAAATAGCATAAGAAACTAACGTTTATTTAAGCTAAAGTTAAGATTGTTTATATTATATGTTACTAAATTTATGCTTGTAAAGTAACAAATTAAGGTTATGTGTAAGGAATATAGAGTGGTTACTATAAGTAATAATGTATTTCTTAAATATGGCTCAATATAGTTTGAGGGAAAGTTAAATTTTTGTTAAGGGTTTGAATAATAAGGAAAAACAAATCATTCTCCAATAATTTCAACTATTGAAAACTAATAATAAAGCAATATTTAACAACTAAATTAAAATTAATAGTGTACAGGTTGTTGGATTTAGTTAATAAACACTCAGTAGCTCATCCCATCTGGTCGTATACCTGGGAGATAATAAGTCAGCCTTTACCTTCCATTCTTTTCTAATGCCTTCGGCCGCATGCTGAATCAAACGTTTACCGAATTTCTTATTAAGCTCATCAACTGCCTTCATGAGAGCAACCGACCTTAACTCTTTTCCCGAGTTGAATTCCTCGGTTATATCCTGCTGAAAGTAATTTTCTCTTACTATATCCAGTAAAACCACTCCAGCTTTTTTATACTGGAATCCGCGCTTATATATTGCTTCCAGGCCTTTTATTGCCGCACTGATCAGCGCCCCCGTATCCGAAGTCGGATAGGTAAGTTCAATTAATTTACTTTTGTTGTATTGCTTAATATCTCTAAAACTATCAGTCCTGATATAAATATATATCCCGTATGCTTTAGAATTTTGCCTTCTCAGCTTTCTTGCAGCATTTGCCGTATATGAAGCAATTGCTTCCCTTAGCTCACTAAGTTCGCTCACACTCCTGCCGAATGTGCGGGTGGAAGAAATTGATTTCTTTGCCTCAATCTCTTCAAGCTCTAAACAGGATAGCCCGTTTAATTCATATATTATTCGCTCAATTACTACTGAAAAATGCTTCCTAATAAAAGTAGCACTTGCTTGTTTTAAATCATAAGCGGTTCTGATCCCGAATTTTAGCTCAAGTTTCATGCCCCATTTTTTTCCGATACCCCAGACGTTATTAATACCCAAAGACTGCAAAGTCAGGTTTATCTCTTCCTCTCCCAATAAACCGCAAACCCCGCTCTTCGATTTCTTAGCTACTTCTCCGGCGGCTTTTGCCAGAGTTTTAGTATAACTTAAGCCGATAGAAACCGGCATACCCGTCCAAAGCATTACCTTCTCTCGGAGCATTACGCAAAATGCAACGGGGTCAGCTATACCGGTTAAATCAATAAACGCTTCATCGATTGAATAAATTTCAATATTCGATACAAACGCTTCAAGGGTAGCCATGACTCTTCTTGAAATATCACCGTAAAGCTCAAAATTTGATGAATGAATAATTATTTTATGCTGCTTACATAATGCTTCAAACTTAAAATATGGCGCTCCCATGGGTATGCCGAGTAATTTGGCCTCATTGGAACGTGAAATAACACAACCGTCATTATTAGAAAGAACTACTACCGGTTTATCAATATAAGAAGGACTGAACAATCTTTCACAGGAAACATAAAAATTGTTACAGTCCACTAACGCAATAAACCTTTTCATACTATTTAAAATCGATGAATAACCGCAGTTACAACCCCCCAAACCGAGATATTCGGCTTATTCGTAATATCAATTGCGTTATAATCATCATTTTCGGGAAGTAATAATATACTACCGTTATCGTTATAATATCTCCTCACGATCAACCCTCCTCCAAACGTTGCCACCACAATTTTTCCGTTATCAGGTTCAACGCTTCTATCAACGATCAATAAATCACCCGGATATATCCCGACATTCATCATCAGCACGCCAACCGCACGCATGAAATAAGTGGAAGGAGGATTTTTAACCAAACAGTCATTGAGATTGATTAAGTCCTCAACGAACTCATCGGCAAGCGCAGGTGAGCCGGCGGCGACCTTGGAACCGAAAAACGGTAATGTCATTGAGTTATATCCTGAAAAGAAGAATTTTTTCTCCATCATATTAATAGGATCTATATATTCCTCTACATCTTCCTTGCAGTTAATATCCGCATTAATAAGTAGCTTTAATTCGGTTTTTAATGTATTTAAATTATTGTGCATATCTTTCCTCGGTATGTTTCCAGTTTATGTTTTTTACTATACATGATATCCGTACACTAATCAAGAAGAGATGTATTAAATATACCTACTTAAATTATAAGTTTGAAAATTGCTCAAAGTGTATATATAAATTTTTTTAATAAAAATAGCTTATTATTAAAAACCCATGAGAAATCAAGAGATAAACTTAATTGCATTGGCATACTATGGTAAAATAGAGGAAATCAAATCTTTATTAAATGCAGAAAAAAATATTAATATAAAAGCCCAAGGGTTTTTAAACGGACACCCTTATACAGCGCTAATCGCCGCAGCTGAAGGCGGTCATGCAGATGTGGTGGAGTTATTATTAAATAAACAACAAAAGCCCGGTATTGTAAACAGAGTGCTTAGCTGGCTTGCAGGAACATCCCAAGATGAATATATAATTGCTTTAGGTAAATCAATCCGTCAAGGCCATTTAGAGGTAGTAAAGTTACTATTAAAGCAAGGTTTAGATTTAAATAAAAAAACCAAAGACGGGGAAACATTATTAATAACCGCAGCTAAAGGCGGTCATACGAAAATAGTAAAAGAGCTTTTAAGTAGTGGCGCGGATTTCAATTTAGAAGACAAAAGTAAAAACACCGCATTAATACACGCCGCCGAACGCGGACACACGGAAACATTAGAAATACTTCTGGAAAAAAAACTAACAAAAGGCTTGTTTACAAGGATATTTGAACCTTTGTTGAGATGGTTTATAAAGCCGAATGATGGTGAAACCGAATATAGCAAAACTTTTGAAAAGGCAATAGAAAACGATCATAATGAAACAGCGGAATTGTTGCTGAGTAAAGGCTTAAATATAAATATTCAAGGGGAGTTAGGCTATAAAACATTAATATCCGCAGCAAAAACCGGAAGCGTAGAGCTGGTAAGTATTGCTTTAAATAACGGCATAGATCCCGATAAGAAAGATAAGTTAGGTTACACTGCATTAATGCATGCTGCAGAAAACGGTCATATAGAAGTGGTAGCAAAACTATTAAACAAGAAGGCTAATGTAAACGCTTACCGCAATGATAACAGAACAGCATTAATGCTTGCAGTGAAAAAAGAGTATGAGGAAATAGTAGCAATATTATTAGATAACGGTGCCGATCTAAATACAAGGGATAAATTCAGTTTAGAAACTGCTTTAATAATTGCAGCCAAGAATGGAAACTTAGAGATGGCAGCATTACTTATAAAAGCAGGAGCAGATATTAATATTACGGATATTCACGGCAGAACAGCTAAAGAACTGACGGAAAATATCGGTATAAAAAAATTATTTGAAAAATTTGATTTTTACAAAACAGCACAATTGAATGATACGCCGCCTTTACTTAATATAACAACTCGATATATTTCTTACCTTCTAGTGAAAGATCAGGATTTTAAAAAATCTTATGAAACTTATATAGAAAAATCCAAACTTACTCCGGAAGCAATTGAACTGATTAACGATTGCATACCGAATAGAGCTTCAACTGCCGTTATACCTTATAATCCTACAAAGTCGATGGTTAACAAATGGATTACTCAGATAGAGGGCGAAAAAAAATTATTTGAATACACTTTCGCCGGAAAAGCAAAAGAAATTAAGTATTTACTGAGGAGTGTAGAGAATATTAATATCAATGCTCAAGGTTACTGGCCTAACAACTCAAGTTATACGCCGTTAATGCTGGCAGCCGCCGGGAATTCAAACCGCTATATTGCCGCCTTCTTAACGCTTTCAATGACAAGTCACCTGCCATTAGCTATATTAAAAGACTCATCTTCCATTAAAACAGTAGTAACCCTCCTAAAAGCAGGGGCGGATCCGGATATAACGAATAATAAAGGTCAAACAGCTAAAGACCTCACTCAATCGGAAAATGTTAAGCAACTGCTTGAAAAGGTTTCGGAATATAGAAAAATCAAGCAGGAAAAAGCATTAGCTCAAGGAGTACCGTTTTCAATAAATAAGAAAAAAATAAGCAGCTGGGCTAAACAAATAGAGCAGGAAAACGCCGTTTTGCAAGAGATATAGCTTAACGGTTAAAACCTTATATATAATTTATTTAATGTTCTCTACTTGAATGCAAAATATATTTAAATTACACTTAATTTAAATATATAAGTATTTGAAAATGAAAGCCTTTAATTCTTATGACGCAGTGAAGAAGCTAACTGATAGAGGAGTTCCCGAAGAGCAGGCAAGCGAGATTATTAATGCCATTATGGTTAGCAAAGAACATGACTCGACTAATGATACAGCTAACAACCAGAGTACAAAAATAGAACAGGAGCTCGCTTTAATTAGAAAGGATATTGAAATACTCAGAAGTGAAATAGCTACTAAATCCGAGCTCAGTGAAATAAAAACAGAATTGGTCGAAATTAATTCGGAACTCAAGCAGGATATCGCAAATACAAAATCTGAAATAAAACAGGAAATCAATGATTCTATAAATGAACTAAAGCAGGATATCGCGAGCACCAAATCTGAAATAGAACAGGAAATCGATGACTCCGCAAATGAACTTAAACAGGATATCAACAGCGCAAAGCAAGAAGCTACCGAAACAAAGCTGGAATTCAAGGAAATTAAAAGAGACCTTTTAAAATGGATCATACCTCTTTTTATTGCATTTGCAGTAGTTCTTATTGTTAAGAATTTTCCTGTTTAGGCATATTTATTCTACCTCTCGCTCAATCCTAATTATATATATAGTAAAAATATATAAAAAAGTTAGTTAGTAATTTTTATAAATGCTACTTATCTAAGGAGCGAAGGAGGGCACTAATATTTCATTAAGGTAGCTCTGAAGTTTTATTCAAATAAATATATAAGATATTCAATTTGATTTACCGGACATAGAATGCATTTAAGCAAAATTCTGTTTTAGCCAACGAAACAAATTTTTAAATAATCCGTCATTATTTGAACTTCTTAAACCGAAGGGATCCATTGAATTTTCTGTTTCGGTCAAGTGTATCAACATCCCGACCGGTGTTGCGAATGAAACTCCGCTCGAATTTCCCCCTAATCCTTCTAATTTTATCGGGTACCCTACTCTTACGGTTTTAGAAAATATATGCCCGACCAACTCTTTCATCCCGGAAAGCTGGCAAGCTCCACCTGTGATAACTATTTTATTTCCACCCTGCCTACTCACTCCACTTTCATCAAGCTTATGCTGGATAATTTCCAAAATCTCTTCAACTCTGGCGCGGATTATTTCAACCAGCATGGTTTTAGGTACAACATTCATCTCACTGTCATCATCATCAGTTAAAGGAACTTCGATCATTTCCCGCTCATCCGAAGGGGTTATAATAACTCCTCCGTAAAGGTTTTTTACCCGCTCCGCATTAGTAAAATCAGTACAAAGCCCTCTTGCAATATCATTAGTAACATTAATTCCACCAAGTGGAACTCCGTCGGTAAAAATTAAATTACCTCTGCTGAAAACTGAAACCGAGGTACAGCTACCCCCAAACTCAATTAAAGTTACCCCCAAATCCATCTCATCGGCAGTTAGGCATGCTATACCGCTTGCATAAGCCGAAGAGATATAACCTTCCACTTCCAGTTGGCATCTTGCCGCACAATTAGCAATATTTAACAATGTGCTTGCTTGCCCGGAAATAATATGGAAATCACAGGAAATTTTATTACCGTACATGCCGAGCGGACTCTCAATCCCCCTATTCCCGTCAAGCATATAATCATACGGAAAGGAATGAATGATCTCTATTTCCTGATCGTTATATTTATCGATCACTTGGAAAAGCAACTTATTTAATATCTTCTCATTTATTTCATGTCCGGTCACCACCATTTCAGATGGCACTCTATGTGAAATTAAATTATTGGAAGTCATCCCGATATAAATCTTCTGTATGCTTTCGCCGGCAAGTTTTTCAGCCGCTTCTACTGCATAAATGATTGATTTCTCGGTTGCTTTAATATCAGTTATAATTCCGGCTCTAATGCCATGGGAAGCATGATGCCCGACGCCGAGTATTTCAATTCTCCCTTGGGTACCCATTCGGGCTATAAAACAAACTACCTTAGAGCTCCCGAGATCTAATACAGCCACAATGTTACTTCTTTGTTTAGGCATAATTTATGCTTCCAGTTATCCGTCTTTTGATTTGTATTCAATATAAATTTTATCAGGGATGAGCCTTAAATCAATAACGCTCAAATCATTATTTTTATATTTAACTATATTTGTAAGAATTTCCAATGATTTCTCTACATTAACTTCCGGTAACTTCACTTGTAAATCTCCTTGTAAGTAAAGATCCCACCTTCTATTACCGATTTTAATAATTGATAATACCCGGTTTGATAATTTGTTATGAAACAGCATATCTTGAATAACATGATAATCTTTATTAGCATCTTCTCCTACTATCAGCAAATAGCCGGTTTTAAGACTATTTTCCGATACTTTTTCTATAACAAACCCGCTATGGTCAACCAAATAAAACTTCCCTTTATACCACCAAATCGCACTTGGCACTCTTTCTTTAATTAAGATTTTTATTTTTGAGGGCAATATCCTACTTAAGCTTGCTCCTTCAATCCAAGGATTGGTTTTAAGCTTTTCTCTAAGAGAGATTAAGTCTATATCAAATATATTTTTAACTTCATCTAATTCGGCAGTTTTTAAAACTTGATTATAACTTAGTTTATTTACTCCTAATATTTCAACCTCATCCAAAGTAAAAACTTTCTGCTTTAAAAATTTGTTCGGTAAGCTCGGGATATTATCAAAAGCACCATGAGGAAAAATGTAATAACCGACTATGCTTAAAAAAACTAAAGTAAAAATCTTCAGCTTAAAAGTTCTTAGTCTTTGTGCTTTTGCTTTAAGCAAAGTTTGTCGTGATTTAATTTTATAAGTTTGCTGCTTCATTTTTTAATTGATTTCATACTTAGCATCACTTATTAACTGCTCCACTAAATCTTTCATAGTTAGGCCGACTCTTAATATCAGATCCGGTACCATTGAATACTTGGTAAGCCCCGGATGCGTGTTAATCTCAAGGAAGTATAATCCTTCGCTACCTTGGTTTTCATTATATCTGAAATCGCATCTGCTTACTGTTCTGCACCCCAGCGCTTCATGCACGACTTCAGCATATTTTAGCGCTTTTTTATAAACATCTTCCGGAATTTCCGCCGGAAATATATGATCGGTAACCCCATCGGTATATTTTGCTTCATAATCTAAAAACTTGACTTTCGGTCTCAGTTCAAGCACACCTAAAGCTCTGCCGTTAAAATATGCTACACTCAGCTCTTTACCGGGAATAAATTCTTCAATTAAAAGCTGATTACCATACTTCCAATCTTTATAATCAAACTGGAAATTATCACCTTCTTTTATAATATGCACACCCAAACTTGAGCCTTGCTGCACAGGTTTAATTACATACGGCTTTGGAAATAACCCCTCTTTAGCTTTAGATGCTTCGACTACTTCTTCTAAGGTAACAACTTTTCCGGGCGCAACCTTAACACCCCTGCTTGCCACTATTTCTCTGGCCATCCTTTTATTAATCCCAATCGCAGAAGCCATAATTCCTGAATGCGTGTAAGGAATTTTCATAGTTTCCAATACCCCTACTATAGCGCCGTCTTCTCCATAAGTTCCATGTAACGCATTAAACACAACATCAGGCTTGACCTCAGCAAGCTTTATTGCAATATCTTCTTTCGGATCTATAATACTCACCTTATATCCCAGCTCATTTAAAATTTTAACTACCTGTTCCCCTGACATTATAGAAACGTCATGCTCAGCAGATAAGCCGCCCATTAATACTGCTACATGCTTAAACTTATTACTCATATATTTTTTTCTTCCCTCTCATAGTATTGGAATTCTTCCAAATAATTTTTGAGCACTCCTTGCTCATGAAAAATATTTTCTGCTTCTTTTAAATCCTTAGGTAGCAATTGTAAAGCATACTGTTCATCAAATGCATTTCCATAGATTCTTTCATAATATAAATTCTCATTTTTTAAGCCGTGTAATGCCCCAATTAATACAAAAGCAATCACTTTTTCAAGTGATGCATTTGCCGAAGGCACTCTAAGTTCAATTCTTCTAAACTCAGGTTTACTATCAGGAACCCTAATTGCGGTTGTTCGGTTATTTCCTCCCCAACTAATATTAATTGGAGCCATAAATTTTGCACTAAATCTACTAAAATCTTTCTCACCCCCGAAAAAATATATTCCCTCTCTTATAATATCAAGTATTCCGTATATGCATTTCTTTAATTCATAACTCTGATTAGTATTAGCTAAAGAAAAAAAATTTCTCTCTTCTTTATTAAGAAAATTTAGATGTACATGCAGTGAAGAACCGTAATCTCCCGGGAACGGCTTCGGATCAAAATTAACCAAGTAACCACATGCTCTGGAATGCTTCCCTAAAATGGCTTTCAGCTCCTCCAAGTAAGTTATCAGTATGGGTAAATCGGAAGTATAGTTTGATTGCACCTCAAATTGCCCCCTTCCCTTCTCTTCTTCAAGTATTATGTTTTGTTCAGCCAAAAGCTGCCTAAGCAGAGAAGCTTGAAGATGATCAATTTGATTATCCTTTAAATCAGTAAGATAAAACTCAAGTTCAAAACCGATTTGAGGAGTAAGGTTGAGAGTAGAAAAAAGCTCATCCTGCAAATTAAGAATGAGCTTTTTTAAATTTCCGGTAACCACAACTTATTTTATTTCTGAATTTATCCAATCACTTAATGTACTCTTAGGCATAGACCCAACTTTTGTAGCAATATGCTTGCCGTCTTGGAACAGCATTAACGTCGGTATGCCACGAACGCCCATTTTAGTCGGGGTATCCGGGTTTTCATCAATATTCATTTTCAACACTTTAACTTGGTTTTCAAATTCGGAAGCAATTTCATCAACAATCGGGCTCAGCTGCCTGCATGGACCACACCATTCCGCCCAAAAATCAACTAAGGCATATCCCTTATGTTCTTTTACTTCTTTTTCAAAAGTTGTATCGGTTACTGAATTTGACATTATTAAGTCCCTATTAATACATTTAAACTGATTAGATGCTATTTTAAATAGGTTATATTGTCAATACGCGCTTGAAAGTATACGAAATAGTGGTATAAGTTTACAAATCAATATATATATTTTAGAGATTCATGGCTAAAGAAGAATTACTTGAATTTAAAGGAAAAGTAGTAGAACTTTTACCAAACGCGACTTTTAGAGTGCTTCTTGAAAACGGGCATGAGATTATTGCTTATACTTCCGGCAAAATGAGAAAAAACAGAATAAGAGTTTTAGCCGGTGACGATGTTACCGTGGAGATGACTCCTTACGACCTTTCCAAAGGAAGAGTAAAACATAGACATAAAGACGGCATCCCCGCTCCCGTTGAGGAATAATGCCTAAACTTATCCTTGCCTCAACCTCACCGAGAAGATTATCTTTACTTAAGCAAATCGGATACACACCCGACCTCATCTTCGCCCCCGAGATAGATGAAACTCCTCTCAAAAAAGAACTGCCTTCAGCTTTAGTAAAAAGATTATCCTATGAGAAAGCTAAGAGAGCGCAAAGCGAGCATAAGGATGATATAATACTTGCAGCAGATACTGTGGTTGCAAGAGGAAGAAGAGTTATCGGAAAACCTGAAGGAACAGAGGAAGCGCGCGCTTTTCTTAACTTTCTTTCAGGTCATAAGCATAGAACCTATACGGGAGTTTCAGCAATTTACAAAGAAAAAGTAATTACTAAAATTTCACATACCACAGTTAAATTTAAAAGAATTTCTGCTGAAGAGTTGGATTTATATATAGCATCCCGGCAGTGGGAAGGAAAGTCAGGCGCCTATTCTATTCAGGGTATGGCTAATATGTTTATAGAATATATTATCGGCTCTGACACTAATGTAATTGGGTTAAACTTAAACATAACTTATAAAATCTTAAGCTCTTTAGGGCTGAAACCGATGGTCGGAAGCAAAAGCACTTAGCTGTAATTCTTTGCAGAAGATAACTTACATATAAATTAAGCTTGGCAATAAAATACAGTTAATTTTAGAAGCACATCTTTATATTAATTAATATATACTTATATTTTACCTACATATTTATATTAACAACTTGGGATAAAAATCGCTTAAAAGTTAAGTATTTATTAAAACCTGACTTTAAGCTATGATATTTGTATAAACAGTTGAGCATATTGTTGCAATAGATTCTTTTACCCGCCCTTTCCTTTTTCTTAAATTAAATATAAGAAATTGATTAATAACCTTACACTTCATAAGTTCACTAATCTCCTCTTCAAGCAGCTCTTGTTCAAAGCGCAATCTTTCTAATTCTTTAAAATACTTTATGTCTTCAATCATAAAAAAGCTCTAAAAGCCAGTTAATATTACTATTACAGCAGGATCAACTAAACCCCATACCCCATATATTTAACAAATTCTTAATAAAAAGTTAATAAAAAATTTAAATTTATAAAACCGCAGATTCTTGAAGCCTCCAGATTAAGTAAAAATCCTTTCATCCCATTTTGGCATTATATACAAAAATAAATTATTATTACACTTAATTTTTATTATTTTTTATAATAAATTAACTTTATAGGTCATATTTATTTATTAGACATTAAATAACTTAGAAAAAATTATGAATTTTAAAAACTTGTAAATATTGTGATTTATTACTATTCTATGATGTGTAGTGTTTATTGGTAATTGGAGATAAAATTAAATGAATATTCATGAGTATCAGGCAAAACAAGTGCTTGCAAAATATGGGGTATCTGTACCGACGGGAGAAGCGGCATTTAGCGTTGAAGAAGCAGTTGCTGCGGCTAACAAGCTAATTCCGGCTGATACTAAAGACAAAGATTCTATTTGGGTAGTGAAAGCTCAAATTCATGCAGGCGGCAGAGGCAAAGCAGGTGGTGTTAAAGTTGTTAAAACCATTGAAGATGTAGAAGCGGAAGCAAAAAGAATGCTTGGCATGACACTAATCACAAAGCAAACCGGGCCTGAAGGAAAGATGGTAAGAAGGCTTTATATTGAGAAAGGCTCTCATATTAAGAAAGAATATTACCTATCTTTAGTTCTTGATAGAATGACAGGCGGCTTGGTGTTTATAGCATCCACTGAAGGCGGAGTAGAAATTGAAGAAGTAGCTGAAGCTCATCCTGAAAAAATCGTAAAAGTTGCAGTTGATCCTGCATATGGAATTCAGGATTTTCACCTGAGAAAAATTGCTTTTGGGCTCGGCTTTGAAGGTGATAAAGTTAAGGCTCTTTCTAAGCTTGCGAGGAACTTATATAATGCGTTCATCGCAACCGATGCTAATCAAATTGAAATCAACCCGCTTATTGAAACTACAGACGGTAGCATATTAGCACTTGATGCAAAAATTAACTTTGATGCAAATGCTCTTTACAAGCACCCTGAGATCGCCGAACTTCGCGATGAGCATGAAGAAGATCCACTTGAGGTTGAAGCTCATAAGGATGACCTTAACTATATTAAGATGGAAGGGAACATCGGTTGCATGGTAAATGGTGCCGGGCTTGCAATGGCTACCATGGATATCATTAAGCTTTACGGCGGTTCACCTGCAAACTTTTTAGACGTGGGCGGCGGAGCAACTAAAGAAAAAGTTACTAAAGCTTTTAAATTAATTCTTTCGGATAAGAACGTGAAAGGCATTTTAGTTAATATCTTTGGCGGAATTATGAGATGCGACATTATTGCAGAAGGAGTAATTCATGCTGCTAAAGAAGTTGGGGTGCAGGTGCCTGTAGTTGTTAGACTCGCAGGAACAAATGCTGATAAAGGCAAAGAAATGCTTTCCTCTTCAGGGCTTGCTTTAATTCCGGCAAATGATTTAGCTGACGCAGCTCAAAAAATCGTAAGTGCAATCAAATAATTTAAAGGTTAACAAATGTCTATTCTGGTAAATTCTAATACTAAAGTAATATGCCAAGGTTTCACCGGAGCACAAGGCACTTTCCATTCCGAGCAAGCAGTTGCGTACGGCACGAAAATGGTTGGTGGTGTTACTCCCGGCAAAGGCGGCACAACACACCTGAATCTTCCGGTATTTAATACCGTAGATGAAGCGGTTAAAAAAACACAAGCTAATGCATCGGTAATTTATGTCCCGCCTGCATTTGCAGCCGATGCTATTTTAGAAGCTATAGATGCTCAAGTTGAGCTTATAGTTTGTATCACCGAAGGTATCCCCGTGTTAGATATGGTGAGAGTTAAACGTGCATTGGTCGGCTCAAAGTCAAGGCTTATCGGCCCCAACTGCCCGGGTGTTATCACCCCCGATCAATGTAAGATCGGTATTATGCCGGGTTACATTCATAAACCGGGTAAGATCGGTATAGTATCAAGATCAGGTACTTTAACTTATGAAGCAGTTGCACAGACTACTGCCGTAAACTTAGGACAATCCACGTGTGTGGGTATTGGTGGTGATCCGGTAAACGGCACTAACTTCGTAGATGTACTTGAGCTTTTTGTGAAAGATGAAGAAACCGAAGCAATTATCATGATCGGTGAAATCGGTGGTACTGCTGAAGTCGACGGTGCAAACTTTATTAAAGAGTCAAAAACCAAGAAACCGGTAGTAGGGTTCATTGCAGGAATAACTGCTCCTCCTGGTAAAAGAATGGGGCACGCAGGTGCAATAGTTTCAGGCGGGCAAGATACAGCTGAAAGCAAGATCGAGGCAATGAAAAGTGCCGGTATATTTGTCTCTGAGTCTCCTGCAAGCTTAGGGACTACAATGCTGGATGCATTAAAATCCAAATAAGCTTTATAACTAATCACATTTTAAAAGCACTATTAGTTCCGAAAAAGCTAATAGTGCTTTTTTAGCAGAAAAATTATGTAAGCAAATCTGGAGATAGTAAAAATGATATGTTAGAAATTATTAAAATTAAATCGTGAGTATATATAATGCGTATTATCACCGGAAAACATAAGAACCGAAAAATACTTACCGCCTTAAAAGGTAACAATGCTAAAAACTTTAGGCCAAGCACCGAAAAAACTCGAGAGGCTATTTTTAATATTATTAATAGCACAACCTTTGAAATTGAAAATTTTATGGGAAGTGCCAATGTTCTTGATTTATTCTGCGGCTCAGGAGCATTAGGCTTGGAAGCGTTATCGAGAGGTGTAAAATTTGTAACTTTTATTGACAAGGAACCATCTCATATTGCGATCTCTAAGCAAAACGTAGAAAATTTTAACGAGCTTACAAACTCTGAATTCATAGTCTGTGATGCTACAAAGCTTAAAAGCAACCATAAGAAATATAATTTAATTTTGTTAGACCCCCCTTACAATATGCCAAACATCATTACCTCTTCTCTTAAAGCTTTAGAAGAAGGCAATTGGATTGATAAACAGAACTTTATAATTATTGAACATGCCAGAAGAGATAAGTTTGTTTTAAGCCCGGGATATGAAATTCTTTCTTCAAAAGTATATGGCTCTTCAGCACTCACAATTTGCAGATTTTTAGGCCATAAGTAAAAAAATGCTTGTTTTATGTGATAACTATGATATATAAATGACCCATGACAGGATGATCCCGTAGCTCAGTTGGTAGAGCAATTGACTTTTAATCAATTGGTCACGCGTTCGAGTCGCGTCGGGATCACCACTTAAAGCCCCACAAATAGCACTCTCCAGCCCTTTCTTATATTTTTTACTCACTAATACTAAAATATTCTTCCCCTCCCCTCTTATCTTCGCCCTAACCTATTGTATTTACGAATATATTAGCAGCTTTTTTCTTCTCATTTTATTGATATTATACTTAGAAACTTTCCCCCTCTTTAGTACACGGTTAGTACACAAAATTATCCTTTTACACTCTCATTTCGATTTGATTATTTTGTTTTCTAACCACTTTTATCAGAACTTAATTACGGTTGACTTTGCAAGCCTTTGTACGGTAACACCTGAATTTATAAGCAAAACTTAATTAAGACAAAAGATGACAAAGCTAACTAAAACAATAATTGAAAACGCTGAGGTAAAGGAAAAACCTTATTTTATATTTGATACTCAAGTTCCCGGATTTTGTGTAAGAATATCACCAACAGGCAAACGCCATTACTACCTACAATATATGGCTAATAAATCCGTTAAAAGGCTAGCGCTAGGGCAACACGGTATTATAACGGTAGAAAAAGCCAGGGATAAAGCAATTACCATGTTAGCCAAGGTTAAAGACGGAGGAGACCCGCAAGCAGAAAAAACTAAAAAAGCTCTGGAAGCAAATATGAAAGAACTTGCTGCTCGTTATCTGGAATATATCCCTTCTCACTGTAAAAAACGTACTATAAAAGGATATGAGCATTACCTCAATCAGCATATACTTCCTTCCTTAGGTAACATGAAAATCTCGGAAGTTACTCGTGCCGATATTGCTTATATCCATCATACAATGAACCACATCCAATACAAAGCTAACCGTTGCCTGGCTGTGTTATCTGTTATGTTTAATCTTGCCGAAATGTGGGGTTTAAGAGTTGCCGGCACCAATCCCTGCAAGCATATTAAGAAATATACAGAGCAGAAGCGAGAACGATTCTTAAGTAAAGAAGAAGCTAAGCGCCTAGGGCAAGTATTACAACAAATGAAGACTGATGATAGTGAGAACATAGCAGCCGTTTATTGCATTGAGCTTTTACTTTATACAGGTTGCAGGCTTGGGGAGATTCAAACTTTGAAATGGGGTTATATAGATTATAATAGTTCCTGTATACGCCTGCCTGACTCTAAGACCGGTGCCCGTATAGTCCATATAGGAGCTAATGTGACTAGTTTACTAAAAGAGATACAAGCTCATCCGCTAAGGCCTAAATGTCAAGCCCCCGAAATATGTTCCAGTTTTTAGTTAGTGACAAGTCATGTAGTTAACGATTGTATTAGGAGCTGGCGGCTTGTAATTTAGAGAGCTATGAGGTCTAATTTCGTTGTAGTGTTTACGCCAGTTTTCTATAATAACTTGTGCTTCATTTAATGTACAAAATGATTCTCCATTTAGTAATTCATCTCTAAGGCTACCGTTAAACCTTTCATTGAATCCATTCTCCCATGGGCTACCGGGAGTAATATATGCTGTTTTTACCTTTAGCACTTCTAACCATTTCTGAAGAGTTTTAGCAGTAAACTCACTGCCATTATCTGAACGGATAAAATCAGGTATCGCTTCCGTCATAAATAACTTAGATAATACATCAATCACATTATCAGATGTAAGGTTATAACCAACCTTGATTGCTAAGCATTTACGACTAAATTCATCTATTACCGTTAGCATCCTGATCTTCCTGCCATTACTTAGCCTATCCGTTACAAAATCGTAACTCCACACATGATTAGCATATAATGGCCTAAGTCTAATACAGCTACCATCATTAAAGTATAACCTTCCTCTCTTCTTCTGCTTTTTGGGGACTTTTAATCCTTCTTCACGCCAAATACGCTCAACCCGTTTATGGTTAACTTGCCATCCGTCAGCTTTTAGTAATGCTGTTATCCGGCGATAGCCATAACGTCCATATTTAGTTGCTATATCTATAATATCTTTACGAAGAGCATCTTCATCATTAGCTTTTTTAGGTATATAGCGCTGAACAGAGCGAGAGACATACAATAATCTACATGCCTTACGCTCTGATATATCATATTTTTGACATGCTGATACTACTGCTTTACGCTTCTGCTCAGCGCTTATTAGTTTCCCTCAGCTACATCTTTTAGTATTAAATTACTAAGGGTAAGCTCAGCTACAGCGCGTTTTAAACGCATATTCTCAACCTCAAGATTCTTTAGACGTTTAATCTGGGAAATCTCCATGCCGCCATATTCTTTACGCCATTTATAATATGTAGCATCAGAAATACCTAACTGTTTGCACATCCTGATAACGCTCTCTCCCTGGCTAAGTATTACCTCTGCCTGCCTTAATAACCTTATTATCTGCTCACTATTATATTTCTTCTTCATCATATAATTACTCCATCTAAATTTATTTATAGATTAGCTCAATAGCTATCTATTTACTAACCTATTCATGGAGCTATTATACGGGGGCAGGACAAAATAGTAAAACTAACTCAAAATCTCATCCTCTTAAGCCAAAGTATTTACAGCATCTTTTATTAGAAGATAATGATTTTAAACATTTAAATACTACAACTAAGGTTACTCCAGAGCTATTAGAGAAAGTTGAGCTACGAAAGTATTACCTTTTTTGGACTAAGGATAGAGAGCTATATAACTACGAGCAGGAGATCAGGAGGGTTCACGAACTTTGGGCTATATGGTTAAGAGAGCATGGAAAATCACTATTTGAAGAAATTGAGTGTAAAATAGATACTCAAGAAGAACAAACGGAGTTAGAAAAGTATCATCAAGAAAAGAATGATACTATTTCTAAAAGTTTTAAAACATTCAAAGAAGAAATTAATAAGCTTCATACTTCAAATAAGTTAATGACTAATCCTCACCTTTTAGTTTTAAAAGCTTGGGATTATGAAAATATTTATTATGATCGAGAGCAATACCGCTTTAATAATTTTCTTACAACGACTGCAGGCGATCCGAACGAAAATGACGAAGGTAGTTTGAATAGCTTTATATCCTGGGGAGCAGGTGTATTTAGAGATGCAGTCAATAAAGTTACCGGTACGGTAAGCAGTATATTTCAATCCATGTTTGGAGAATATGAGGTTACAGACCCGCTAAGTGAAGCAATGACTTTCTTAGAACGTGCTAAAAGCTTAGATGATGTTTATTCCTGGACGATTCATAATGCTCTAAGTTACTTTTATCTGCTTAAGGAGAGCAAAGGCATTGTAGATATTGATCAAGATAAAGATGCAGGCAGGATAAAACAAACATTTTACGAGCACTCTATAAATGCTTATAGGGCAATAAATGATACGGTAATACCGCAGCTCGAAAGCCAGCTTGCATATTTAATGATGCATAACGTAATAAACTCTACAGATGATCTAACATTGCAGTTAGCCGGCTCAATAGAGTTGTATAAAAAGATTATGGAGCTTATAGCCGGTAACATAAATGTTATTTCAGAAAGTAGTGGGGAGCAAGGGATAAGGGTTAAACGAGGAGTAGGGTTAAGTGAAGTAATAAATAAAATAAATATGACTGAAGCAATCATGCAGTTTGCAAATAACAGCATTGAAACTAAAGCAAACAGTAGAACTCTTTTAACCAGCTTGGCTGACCCGGTGATATTCAAAGGTAGCCAGATAACCGCCGCTGAAATTGAGGATTTAGGAGGAAGATTATTTGAGATAGAAGCATATGACTTAGATAATGACGAAGATTGGTTTGGAACTATCTTTTCTGCACTTATCGGTATTGCTCAGATCGTAATAGGAGTAACATTAATTATGACTGGTCAATTATCAGCCTTTTCAGTACTATTTGCCAAAGGGATGATAATAAGCGGGATAAGTGATATAGTATCAAGCACAATATCTATAATTAACGGCACCCCGATTGACCCGATAGAGTTCTTTAAATCTAAAGGAATAACCTATGCTATAAATTTAATAACCGCAGGACTTGGTCAGTTAGGAACTAACCTAGGAGTATTTGAAGGTCTAGCCAAAGGTTTAGAAGAAGCGGGAAAAGTAGCTACATTCATAAAGGAAGGAGCTGTAATTGCAGTAGGAATACAGGCGGTAGGAGCCGTTTTATACAATGTAGGTAAGCATGCGGCATTAGATAAAGATGAATTGGAAGCAAAAGTTAGAAATGAAGTAGAAACTTTAGTTGCTCAGTATATGGCGCAGTTAAAGCAAATATTTGCAGCAGATACCTGGAACAAGAATAACCAAGCTATAGAAAATATGCTAATGAAGCAGGCTGAAGAGATAATTAAAGGCTATAGCAAGAAATTTACCGATACAGGTACCCAGAGTATCCTTGGAGGACTATCAAGCGTAATAGGATTAGTTGCGAGCGGCACGGGATTTGGGAATATAGGAGGAGGGTTTAATGTAGCCGGTACAGTCTTTAACGGAGTAACTACGCTTGCCATGAACGGGATAAAGAGCAGTGAAGCGCTGGATCATTTTATAGAGAAGATGCAAGCAAGGATTAAAAGTCTTGCAGAAAGAAATGCACTTAATAGTTATAATATGATGCAAAGTCAGTTAGTGAGTAGTTTTGGCGAAGTTGTATCGGTGGAGCTGATGGATGCGATCAGCAGTCAGGGATATTTAGTAAACGGAGGGATAGATTATAATAACTGCCAATCACTTAAAAAGCTCAATGTAAGCCCTGCAACACAAGCAATAAGAGATGTCGGGCTGATTACGATATGTGATAAGATAGGTCAAGCATTAAAAGGGGATTACTCTTCAGATATATCAAGATTTAAAAATAATTTAGTGAGGTTATTAACCGGAGGATTATATAGCGTTAAGAAAGAAGGGATAAGTAATATAGCACAGTTTCTAGCCAGCGAAGGTGTAAACTTTGTGAGAAGCAGAGTTGAAATGCATGAGAAGGAGAAGGCTGAGGCTGAGGCTAAGGCTGAAAAAGAGAAGGCGGAAAGAATGAGGCCTGTAAGAGAGCAAGCGGATGATATGCTCTTTAGGTATGATGAAACGACCGAGTATGTAAAAAACAAACTTGACGAATCGATGAAGCGCGCTGAAGTTAAAATACATGAGGTTGAGATAGGAGATACTGTAGATGGTATAGCAGCTGAGTACGGGGTGAGCAGAGATGATATTTTAGAAGCAAACCCTAACTTAAAAGATAAAACCTCTGTTGATAAGCAAGGCAGAACAATAATACTGATTAAGGAAGGAGAAAAATTAATCCTACCTCAGGGCGCCAGTAAACAAACGGGTTCAAAAGGCAATAGCGGTAATCAAAAGCCCAATAAGCCTACAAATGATAATACAGATACTAAATCCAAATTTACCCAACCTGAGCCCGATAGAAGCAACAACAAGGCTGAACCCCGATCTTCCTCACAACCGACATATACTTGTATAGATGGAATGTGCTCTATGGACGGGGAACAACTACGGGGTAATGATAGGAGTAATAGTGTAGATGAACCTATATTTCAAAATATCGGATTATCCACAAACGATAATAACAAAGAGGAGCTTTTAAGGTCAATAGAATTAAAGCTTCAAAAAGCATATAAATGGAGCGAAGATAAGGTTGATGATGGAATCCGTTGGATGGAAAAAGGACTTGCAATAGATAAAGCGAAAGCTGAAGCAGTTGCTTCACAGTTGCCTGGCAGAGAAGATGGCCCAGCTGATGCTTATAGGCATTTATTATGGGCTGCTGAACTTACTAGAAAATCTTATTTAAGTGGTATTATTTTAACTCTTCACGAAATTTCATCACCGAGTAAAGGCACAATGTCAGATTTGCATAATAATAGAATAGGTAAAGAAATAGGCTTATATGTTGCTGAAAATGGTGGAGATTGGTTGGAAATAGTAAAATTATCTAGAGATATAATGAAAAAAAGTTTCAGTGACTATGATTATAATTTTCCACAAGACTGGATAAAACATGATAGCATTATTTTTAAGGAATACTATACTACTGATAAAGAGAAAATTATTTTACATAACGGCTTGAAAGTTGATAGACCAAGTGTTCTTCATCCATCACTTTGGACAAAAAACCCTGAAGTAGTAAGGAATGGCGCTAGGGTAAGGCTAAGTAACCAAGAATCAAATTGGCCTAAAGAAAATTGGGAAAATAATTTTTATTACGAACCTGGGAGTAAAGCAAAGTAATATGAGTAAGATTAAAAAATTTTTTAACATTAATATATTTAGAAAGAAATATCTAATACTCAAATTAATTATACCAATACTATCAGTTTTATATTTTATATTATTTCAAATTTCCTTCTTGGGAAAAGAAGAAATAAATATATTTTTTTCTATTTCCAATATATTTTTAATTATATCAATTTTTATAATAAAATTCCCTAGAAAATATAAAATTTTATTCCTACCTTTTTTTATAATGAATATTTTCGTTTGTTGTAGAGGAATTGGGTATTTAGTAGTATTTCAATTTTTAGAATATAATAATGACTTCATATTTATTATTTTGATATTACTGGTTTACTTATTTATTAATTTTTATATGTTGTATTTATTTTTAAGCATAGTTAAATTAAATATCAAAAAATAGAAAAAGCAAGATTGTGAAACTTAAGAATTTAAAAATTAGGCCTGAATTGGAAGGAAATAAAGATAAAAGGCTAATTGACGA
Source organism: endosymbiont of Acanthamoeba sp. UWC8 (assembly GCF_000730245.1). Lineage (NCBI taxonomy): Bacteria > Pseudomonadati > Pseudomonadota > Alphaproteobacteria > Holosporales > Holosporaceae > endosymbiont of Acanthamoeba sp. UWC8. The sequence goes on from NZ_CP004403.1 coordinate 413,724, forward strand.
TATACAGGAAGATAAGCAAGATAATCCTACCTCACGGTGCTAATAAACAAATGGGTTCAAAAGGCAGTAGCGACAATCATAAGCACCATAAAGCTGCAAATGATAATACAGATACTAAAGTCGCATTTACCCAACCTGAGCCCGATAGAAGCAACAACAAGGCTGAACCCCGATCTTCCTCCCAACCGACATATAGTTGTATAGATGGAATGTGCTCTATGGACGGTGAACAACTATGGAGTAATAAAGAAGCGGGTTACACAGCACAGGATTCAGCGAAAGCAACCCGAATATCCGATAACCATGATTACACAACTAATGCGGGGGATGATAATGCAAACCGCGCAGGCGATTTGAAATACGAGGAATTTAAAAGACGCGAATTAAGTAAGTGGCAATGGGAATTATATGAGCATCATGTTAATAACAATGTTAACAATAATATTTTAGAAAACCCTTATACTATAGAATATAATTTATATAATGATGAATTACTGGATGACTACTTAAGAGGAGCATATGCTCGGTATCAAAAAGAAGGTGACTTTACAACCTCTCCTTTTGGGTTAATGTTACACACGACGGGAAGCGGGATTAAAGAATTCAAACGAGAAAACCCTAAAACTGCTCAATTCATAAGGGATGCAATAGATGAGGTAGAAAAGGCATTAGGTTATGCAATAGATCCTTACCTGAAAATGAATAGTGAGTTCGCTGACTTATTCTATGATGCTACTATAGGGAAGGAAGCTAAGGAAAATTTATATCGGAAAGAGAATGAGTTTTGGAAAGATGTTCACAGCAAATATGAATCAAGCTTTACCGATGAACAAAAGGAAGCATTTAAAACAATTCTTGAGGCTTCAGGGATTGCAGGAACGGGTAAGCTAATTAAAGAAGGGGCAACCGTAGCTTTTAAGAAAGGTACGCATCATCTACACAAAAATGATATCCCAACGCAAGCATAGTTGATGATATTAATATTGGATCAGGGAAAGGAAATGTGTAAAGGTTGGAGATGTAAGAATTGATGATATCAGCCACCTACCACCACTAAGACAAGAGTATATTAAGGAAGTAAGAGGACTAAAAGAGGTAGTAAACGACTTATATAGCCAAGGAAAAACGAGCGAGGAAGTTGCTCGAATAGTTAGCCAAATGAGAAAAGATATCGGAGTTAAATATAAAGATTTGACTCCTCAAAAATTATTAGAAAAAATATATGAGAGAAATGAGATAAAATATGGTGATAAACTCGGCCCTACCACAGATTATTTTAGAAGCCAGGGTATGTCATGGGAAAATATTATCGAGAAAGCTTGCCGTGAAGGTGGGAAAGATATTAATTTTAATAAATAATTGTAGGTAAATTACTTATGGAACAATTTTATGATAAAAATAATAAATTAAATATAAAATTATCTGAAGTAGCAAATGATCAGTTATTTATTAAAATAGCTGATATTATAATTCAAACTATTGGTGCTACTATTATTGAAAAATTAGATGGAATTGATCAGCGATATTGGGATTTTAAGCTAGGTAAAGCTAAGTTTTGTTTACATCAAGAACATTATTTAGGTATCATTGTTTATTCTTTAAGTGAGGATGTAAATGAAATTATATATAAACTATGTTGTAAAGTAATAGACATACTGCGAAATGATAAAAGGATATGATTATCTATCAGTGAATAATATCACCCTACTAGGTCAATACACTTAGGAGGACATTCAAAAATAGTAAGTGAAAAGCTTGCTGATAAGATGGATAAAGCTATTAATACCGGTGAAATGCAAGGATGGACACAAGAGCAGTATAAAGAAGCGTTGCATAATATAATAGTTGAGGAGAGAGCTAAGCTTAGGAGTGGAGATAGAGCTTTAAATAAACATAAACGATATTGGGCTGAGGAGCAGAAGTAAAATGGATAAAGAAAAAAAACTTGGTTTATTAATGATGACGGAAGGTGTCCCCAAACTTTATATGTCATGTATGATCATAGAAGATGTGGATCTAAAGTAAGATTTATGGTGGGTAAAGAAATTGATATAGAAGAGACAGGCATTTTAATATTTAATGTAGAAGATACAAAGTGGGCTAAACCTGAACATATATTAAAGTGGGACTTTTTACCAAATAGCACAAGGATACCGCTTGCAAATGATAAAGCGCTAAAGTTACTGGAAGAAGTAGCACCCGGGCAGTTCCAGGCAATCCCAGCTGAGCTTAGAATGCCCGATGGTAGCATAATTAAAGATTATAAATTGATCAATATTATTTGCCCGGTAGAAGCTATAGAGTATGATAAATGTCCTTTGAAACCAGAAAAATTTAGAACAGAGGCTAATAAACATGAGGAGTATTATTATAAAAGAGATTGCTTAAAGGATAACATACAAATAGCTGTTGAAAAAACCCGCCCTGTATTTCTAGCCTCCGAAAAACTAAAAAAAGCTATAAAATCTAATAATATTACAGGCATGGTTTTTAAAGACACATACGCAGGCTGCCATAAGTTTATAGAGGAATAGTCTTCCGGCGGAGTAACTACGCTTGCCATGAACGGTATAAAGAGCAGTGAAGCGCTGGATCATTTTATAGAAAAGATGCAAGCAAGGATTAAAAGTGCTGAAGAAAGAAATGCACTTAATAGTTATAATATGATGCAAAGTCAGTTAGTGAGTAGTTTCGGCGAAGTTGTATCGGTGGAGCTGATGGATGCGATCAGCAGTCAGGGATATTTAGTAAACGGAGGGATAGATTATAATAACTGCCAATCACTTAAAAAGCTCAATGTAAGCCCTGCAACACAAGCAATAAGAGATGTCGGGCTGATTACGATATGTGATAAGATAGGTCAAGCATTAAAAGGGGACTACTCTTCAGATATATCAAGATTTAAAGATAATTTAGTGAGGTTATTAACCGGAGGATTATATAGCGTTAAGAAAGAAGGGATAAGTAATATAGCACAGTTTCTAGCCAGCGAAGGTGTAAACTTTGTGAGAAGCAGAGTTGAAATGCATGAGAAGGAGAAGGCTGAGGCTGAGGCTAAGGCTGAAAAAGAGAAGGCGGAAAGAATGAGGCCTGTAAGAGAGCAAGCGGATGATATGCTCTTTAGGTATGATGAAACGACCGAGTATGTAAAAAACAAACTTGACGAATCGATGAAGCGCGCTGAAGTTAAAATACATGAGGTTGAGATAGGAGATACTGTAGATGGTATAGCAGCTGAGTACGGGGTGAGCAGAGATGATATTTTAGAAGCAAACCCTAAATTAAAAGATAAAACCTCTGTTGATAAGCAAGGCAGAACTATAATACTTATCAAAGTGGGAGAGAATTTAATCCTACCTCAGGGAGCCAGTAAACAAACTGGTTCAAAAGGCAGTAGCGGGAATCAAAATAACTATAAGCCGGCGAATGATAATACGGATACTAAATCCGCATTTAACCAACCTGAGCCCGATAGAAGCAACAACAAGGCTGAACCCCGATCTTCCTCCCAACCGACATATAGTTGTATAGATGGAATGTGCTCTATGGACGGTGAACAACTATGGAGTAATAAAGAAGCGGGTTACACAGCACAGGATTCAGCGAAAGCAACCCGAATATCCGATAACCATGATTACACAACTAATGCGGGGGATGATAATGCAAACCGCGCAGGCGATTTGAAATACGAGGAATTTAAAAGACGCGAATTAAGTAAGTGGCAATGGGAGTTATATGAACATCATGTTAATAACGATGTTAACAATAATATTTTAGAAAACCCTTATTTCATAGAATATAATTTATATAATGATGAATTACTGGATGACTACTTAAGAGGAGCATATGCCCAGTATCAAAAAGAAGGTGACTTTACAACCTCTCCTTATGGGTTAATGTTACACACAACGGGAAGCGGGATTAATGAATTTAAGAATACAGAAAAATATAAAGATATAAAACGATTTATATTTAATCCTATAGTAATAGATATATCTATCTCAGAAGCAGTAGCTTCTCAGTTACCAGGTAGAGAAAATGGTCCTGCTGATGCATATAGGCACTTACTATGGTCAGGTGAACTAACTAGAAGATACCCCGAGTGGGGAGTAGAATGGGGGTTAAATAAGCATGAGGAAACCTCACCAAGCATAGGTTCAGCTTCAGATTATTATAATAATAAAATAGGTATGGAAATAGCCAGGGATGTTGCTAAAAAAGGAGGAGATTGGCATGATATAAAAAGGTTATCTAGAGATGCAATTAATAAAAGTTTCAGAGACTATGATCCCAATTCTCCCCAAGGTTGGATAAAACACACAAATGAGTATGGTGAATTTTATACTACCTGCAAAGAACGTATCACTTTAGATAATGGTTTGGAAATTGACAGAGTAAGCGTTCTCCACCCGTCACAATGGAATGGTAATCCTAAAATAAAAATAGATGGAGTGGAAGTTGAATTAAGTATAAAAGAATCAAATTGGCCTAAAGGTAATTGGGAGAAAAATTTTATATATGAACCGGGAAGCAAAGCAAAGAAATATGAATAAGATAAAAAAATTTTTTACTATTGAAATATCAAAAACTAAAATTTTTATTAATAAGAATATTTATGTCAATCTCAGCTTTTTGCTACTATACACTTTTTACATTTTTAGCAGCTTTCAATGAAAAAATCATACACCTTATACCTCCTATAGCAAATATAGCAATAATGATACCTGCATTTTTAATTAGATTTCCAATAAGATACAGAATATTATTACTACCTTTTTTGATATTAAATATAAATATATCTTTCAATGAAATCCGAGATGCAGCTGAGATATTATTAAAACGAAGTGATATGCGAACAATTAATAATTATATTTTTATCGTCATGATATTATTGCTTAACTTAGCAATTAATATCTACGCAATATATTTAACTATAAGTACAGTTAAAGTTTCTGATAAAGAGTATATATATAAAAAAATTAAAGGCTCATTATATGTTTTTTATAATGAGAAAGGGAAGAACTTGTTAGCATTTTATACTCCACTTATTTTAATGATTAGCTATGCATTAATATATATAGTTTTAAATATAATTTATAATAGATTAGCAGCATATTTTATTATATTTAGTGCCCTTGTTATTATATTTTGCTCGATACTTAAAAAATATTGCAATTCTTATATAAATGCACTTTTAAGAATATTTATAAATTTACTAATATTATTAATCTTGGGCACAATAGTAGCACCTATGATTATAACTTTTATAATAGCAGTGGGAGATTTTTATTAATAAAATAAAGAAATACGTCGAGAAGCTGAGGATATGAAGAGTAAATCCGCCAACAGGATTAACAGAGCTTCCGGAGTATTTGTAAAGCAACCTCAATCTACTGCTGAGCCTGAGGTTTATCCGGTTAAGGATGGTGACACTGTAGATGGTATAGCAGCTGAGTATAGGGTGAGCAGAGATGATATTTTAGAAGCAAACCCTAAATTAAAAGATAAGATATCTGTTGATAAGCAAGGCAGAACAAAAATACTGATTAAGTGTCAAGCCCCCGAAATATGTTCCAGTTTTTAGTTAGTGACAAGTCATGTAGTTAACGATTGTATTAGGAGCTGGCGGCTTGTAATTTAGAGAGCTATGAGGTCTAATTTCGTTGTAGTGTTTACGCCAGTTTTCTATAATAACTTGTGCTTCATTTAATGTACAAAATGATTCTCCATTTAGTAATTCATCTCTAAGGCTACCGTTAAACCTTTCATTGAATCCATTCTCCCATGGGCTACCGGGAGTAATATATGCTGTTTTTACCTTTAGCACTTCTAACCATTTCTGAAGAGTTTTAGCAGTAAACTCACTGCCATTATCTGAACGGATAAAATCAGGTATCGCTTCCGTCATAAATAACTTAGATAATACATCAATCACATTATCAGATGTAAGGTTATAACCAACCTTGATTGCTAAGCATTTACGACTAAATTCATCTATTACCGTTAGCATCCTGATCTTCCTGCCATTACTTAGCCTATCCGTTACAAAATCGTAACTCCACACATGATTAGCATATAATGGCCTAAGTCTAATACAGCTACCATCATTAAAGTATAACCTTCCTCTCTTCTTCTGCTTTTTGGGGACTTTTAATCCTTCTTCACGCCAAATACGCTCAACCCGTTTATGGTTAACTTGCCATCCGTCAGCTTTTAGTAATGCTGTTATCCGGCGATAGCCATAACGTCCATATTTAGTTGCTATATCTATAATATCTTTACGAAGAGCATCTTCATCATTAGCTTTTTTAGGTATATAGCGCTGAACAGAGCGAGAGACATACAATAATCTACATGCCTTACGCTCTGATATATCATATTTTTGACATGCTGATACTACTGCTTTACGCTTCTGCTCAGCGCTTATTAGTTTCCCTCAGCTACATCTTTTAGTATTAAATTACTAAGGGTAAGCTCAGCTACAGCGCGTTTTAAACGCATATTCTCAACCTCAAGATTCTTTAGACGTTTAATCTGGGAAATCTCCATGCCGCCATATTCTTTACGCCATTTATAATATGTAGCATCAGAAATACCTAACTGTTTGCACATCCTGATAACGCTCTCTCCCTGGCTAAGTATTACCTCTGCCTGCCTTAATAACCTTATTATCTGCTCACTATTATATTTCTTCTTCATCATATAATTACTCCATCTAAATTTATTTATAGATTAGCTCAATAGCTATCTATTTACTAACCTATTCATGGAGCTATTATACGGGGGCAGGACAGATAAATTACGTTTAGGATAGATAGCCTGTATTTCCAATATACGCATTATCCTTAATACACGCTTGCGGTTCGTTTCATATCCGGCATGACTTAGTAATACCGTAATCCTCCTGTAGCCCATAAATGGATAACGGTTATGTAAATCTTTAATTTCATTCATCAAAGTAACATCATCCGATAACACTTTAGGTTTATAATATAAGCTTGATAAATTGACTCCCAATAATTTTGCCTTGCAACGTTTACTTAGCTTGCTACCTTTAGATGTATTTACTATTTGTTGTCGCTTCGCCAGGCTTATTTGCCTAGCACTTTCGACAAAAAATCGTTCTCTACCTTTAATCTCCCTATAGTAGCATGTAATGCTTCTATCTCTTTGTTTGGATCTTGAGTTGTGCAAGCGTTCTTAAATACTTCAGAACCATGTTCTAATAAGGCGGCTTTCCATTTGTATATTTGGCTGGATACTACCGCATATTCTTGGCAAAGCTGGCTTATCGTCTTATCTCCTTTCAAGGCTGCTAGCGCTACCTTAAATTTATATGCTGCTGTATGGGGTTTCTTCTTTATATTTGATTTAGTCATAAATTACCTTCTATATTTAAGTTTAATTTACACCCTAAATCCTCCTCTCTCAACTGTTCCAGTTTTTGGGGAGCACTTCTGGTATTTAGGGAAATCTTTAGCGGATGAGCTAAGAGTTCAAGGTATGGAAATATTTACCAAAGTGAGGAAAAATATGAAGAAGCGTATAATCAACAAAGCGCAGAAGTTCTTATTAAGCAAGAGAGGTATAATTGAAACCGTGATAGATCAATTAAAGAATTGCTGCCATATAGAGCATAAGGCATAGGAGCCCGATAAATGCCTTTGTAAATATCATCTCGGGTTTAATCGCTTATTGCTTTAAAAATCGCAAACCATCATTAAAACTTAATGATTTACAACCGCTTAACCATTCCCTTATGCCGAACTGAGGTTAAGTAATAGCACATTTATAAGTGAGGCAAACATGAAAGAAAATCTAGAATTGTTACAAAATAAAATAGATCAAGCAAAATATGAACTTAGAGAAGTTAAGCGGGTATGAAGCAGGAATTAAAATAGCAGGTAGTTTTGAATGCCATTTTTTAAGAATTCGTATATCTTACTTGCTGAACCTCCCTTCTCATGTACAACTATAAAATCAGCCCCTGCATCTGCAAATTGATGACATCTATTTAATGCCACCTCAACAGTTTCACCGATTACCAAAGCTTCTGTACGCGCAATTATCTTAAAATTATTATCCTTCCTTGCAGTTTTTATTGCTTATAGCTTTTCGCAGAATTTATCAATATCTTCTAAATATTGATTAGAGCTTGAAAAGCTATTTCTTTTAGGGGTTTGCTTATCTTCAATACAAAGTCCATTAGCTCCTGAGTAAATCAAAGTTTTGACAGCAGATTTTAATGCAACCCCTCCATTAAATCCTGTATCCCCATCAACCCAAATTGGAATAGTTGTTTCACATCTCATTGAACGAAGCATGTTTGAAAGAGCTTCAATTCCAGCTATCTCTGCATCAGGTAAGCCAAGAGTTTTTAAATGGCAAAGGCTACTTAACCATATGCCATCTTTGCCGGCTTCTTGGGTAAGATAGGCTGTAACACCATCATAAGCTCCCCAAAAATATTGTATTCTATCCAAGTTTGCATACATAATTCTTTTTCCCAAAGCATTTTTCATTAATATTGACTGAGATGGATAAATTTCAATATTACCATCATAATTTTTAAAGGTGTATTCGTTTGCTTAAAAGAAAATCAAAAGTATAAAATAACCAATGGCTTTATATAGCCCCGGGGGGGTATTGAGGCCGGAGAAACGGCTATTCAGGCAGCTATCCGGGAATTAAAGGAGGAAATAACCTTAGATCCTTTAGAGATGTATTGTACTGACAAATGTGAAGTATTTTTTTCCAAAGATGACAACTCAATCAGGATTGCCCCTGTTTTTTATGTTATTGTTTCTGCAAAAGCTATTGTTTCTATAAATGAAGAGCACCGGGAATATGCATGGTTAACTATCGATCAAGCTCTAAATAAACTTTCCATGCCTTTGCAAAAAGAGGTAGTACGCCATGTATATGAATACTTCATCATTAACACCCCTCCATCTTACTTAAGGGTTTAAAAGCATAATTTAAATCAACAAAGCTTGCTCTTACGGCTAAAGTATGAAGATTTAAAAAGAGAGATAGAGCATTATATTAGAGGTTATTAAGAGTCACTGAAGCATAGAGGGTATGCATTATATATTAGCTATAACCTTTAAAGAAAAAGCTTCAAGAATAAGGCAAAAACATGCGGATCACAATTCTGGCAATCTTATATCGCGCTGCTCTTAACATGCTCAAATCCTCAAATATCCCTAAAAAATTCATATAATCTCTAAAAGAATAAGCTGGTTGACAAAATGCTGTATTAACCTAAGTTTGGTATAAAGGATGTTGTAAAAGGGTATTGCGATAAGGAAGGATGTGAACTAAGTTAGCCGCTAATCGGCTCTAACATCAATAAGAGGTAACGATGTTCGCATCCCTGATTGATATATTCAGTGCAGTTGACAATTTTTGCAAGCATTTTGATAAGAGTTGCGGCAGATTTTTAATCAGAGGGGATAATAAGCGAAGGCAAAGGGCATGCAGGATGACATTATCGGAAATAATGACGATCATGATACTATTTCATATAAGCAACTACAGGACATTTAAAGAATATTATAAAGATTGCATACTCAATCACCTTAAGAGCTGTTTTCCTAATTCGGTAAGTTATAACCGTTTTGTAGAACTAATACCTGTAGGCATAATGCCGCTTACTGCTTTTCTTCACGGCATGAGAGGTAAAGAGACCAATATATATTTTTTGTAGATTCAACTGCAATAAAGATATATCATATAGCGAGGGAGAAGCGGCATAAAGTATTTGCAGGCTATGCAATGAATGGCAAAAACTTTATGGGATGGCTGTTTGCAGACAAAGGATATTTAGGAAAATCTTTAACAGGAGAGCTAAAGGCTCAAGCTATAAAAATATTTACCAAGGTGAGAAAAAATATGAGCAAACGTATAACCAATAAAGCGCAGGAGCTCCTGGTAAACAAGAGAGGGATAATTGAAACCGTGATAGATCAATTAAAGAATTGCCGGCACTACTAAAACAAGTTCGTGGTTTTTAGCTAACTCTATATGAAGCATAGGATTATAATGCGAATCTTCAAATACGTAATCATTATAAATAATAGCTTTAGTTAATGAAGAATAGGTAAGCGGGCTAACGAAATGCTTTGCCGATTCAGTTAATATAATGCTGATCTCATGCCCTTTTTTCTCTAATTCTCTAACTAAATCAATACTTTTATAAGCTGCTATGCTTCCTGTGATTATTACCAGTAATTTGGCCATAAAGTATACCTATTTTTAGATAAATTACTGCTATAAATAATATACTAATACTTACTAAGCATAACTTGAAATTAAGAAGCATTATTTAGTCTGATTTAATATATATAGTAAATTAAGTTGGATATCTAACACATTTATTCAAATAAAATAAAATAAAATAAATTAAGTTTAATTTAATATGACTATATAGCCTACAACTGAAAAATCAGATAATAAGAACAGTAAGAAGCACGCGCCTAGCCGCCATTTATAGCGCGTGCTCGTATAAATGACTATGTCATATACGCAAACTTAGTTTAATTTTTTATAGCTCAACTATGCTCCATGTATGTAGGATATTCAACTTAATACACTATATATAGCTTTCTAACAGCAATTCCGCATTATATTCATTTGTTGTATTGTACATGGCTAATGAAAAATATTTTTCTAAAGGGATTTCTGTCCAATTAGGGTTATCAGAATTAATTTTTAAGTAAATATTTTTATTAAACGAATCATAAATTATTTGATAAATAGTATAATCCCATACACTCCCTCCTTTATCCATAGATTTATCCATTAAATCTTTAAAACATTCAATATCACATCCTCCCTTATCATGCAAAAAATTAACTAAATTATCCCGCCTACTAACTCCTAACCAGGTACTCTCATCTGTCGGTGCGGGAATATCCCCCCAAGTATCATTATGAAAAAAATTTGTAGATCCGTATGGTTGATTTAAAATAGGGTAATAAGGTCTCATTCCTAATAGAGGAGAAAATTCATAAGAATGTGTCTCATTATGGCTTGCAGCATTAATTATTAAAGAATAATCGGCTTCTAAACTATACATTTCATCTTTGAATTCTGAAAGGTTTCTTGAGCTTTGGACTGCTTTCAAAAGAGTAGCCAGCAATGTTTCTTTGCTGGTATCAACAGCAAAACCTCCCGAAGGCATACCATTATTAAATTCTGCAAATATTCCCTCGGAATTTATACAAGTAGGACAATAAATTTGACCCGGCATAGATATAAAGGCAGTAGGAAGCTTATTATCCTCATATAGCACTGTCAGTGTCAAATATTTAGCACACTCATCGAAGGGTTTAAAAAAGTCATAATTTCTACCTATAAGCCCTGCATTTAACTCATTTGAAGTAGGCGAAAAAAGAAATGCACAAGCACTTATCTCGCTTGATTTTTCTCTCAGTAAAGAATTAAGTGTTTCCATTCCTAAAAGAATTTTACAATCGCTTAGGCTTATTCCCGATCCTTCAGCCATACCTTCTATAAAACTTTTATAGTCGGTAGGATATCTTTGATAAAAAATTTCGGCTTTATCCGCTAGTCTCTCATATGAAATACCTTGCTGACCATAGTAGTCTGTTAATATATTCAACGTTTTTAATAAATCTTCTTTTAAAAAATAACCATAGTCAGTACCCATTTTTTTTCGGGTTCCGGTTAAAACTAAAAGGTTAATATTATTTATTCTTTCATAAAGGGATAAATGCTTAATTGGCATAATGCTTAAATAATTATGTTTAGGAATAGTGACACTTAAATTACATAAAAGTTTCTGTCAAGGTTAAATCACTGCACTACTGACAATTTGTATTACATACAAACGACAAAAACCATTTAAGGTTATTGTATATAAGCAACAATTACAATATTGTATTAAGACCGTTGATTATTCTTGGTTCTTAAAACTATCGATAAGATTTCATCTATTTGTTTAATGATTTGAAATTTACCATTTTCCTTATTATCAATAATAAAGCAATCTTCCGTAGGTTCAAAGTTTTTGCTAATTAATTTAGCATAATCCGGTTGAACATGATCCCCCCTTTCTAACAACCTTTTGGTCATAGTGTCATAATCTGATACTACTTGAATAAATAAAGCATCCGGTAATGCGGTTTTAATAGCTTGACGGTTTTTTCTTTATAAAGTGCCTGGGTTATTACCAACCCCTCATCTTTATTATTAATCATATTTTGTGTATTTTGTATTATTATCTCAGTAAAACCATCCCGCATCTCTTGAGTAAACGGCTGCTTGCTTGTAATTGCTTCTAGCATAGGAGCAGGAAGCCAATTATCAGCATCTATAAATTTATACTTCAAATGCTTAGATATCACTTCTCCGGCATAACTTTTCCCGGCGCCCGCTAAACCAAATAAAAATATAATCATAATTATTCTCCTTATAACTCATCTTTATATGAGTTGTTATAAATTTTTTCCTCAATCCTTAGTAAGGCTTCTTCCATATTTTGCACATCACTTAACGAATCCCTAATTGCAAGCAAACTTGCCTGATGATCATCCCAGTCTTTTACTATATCATTAACTAAACCTGATATTTGCTGCTCAATAGGTAAGTTACTATCTACAGTTTTTGCAGCATTTAATTCAACTAGTCTTTTAGCTATAAAGTTTTGATCGCCGGCGATAGGCATAACTATCATAGGCACCAGGTGATATATTGATTCTTGGACGCTATTAAACCCACCATGAGTAATAAAAATGTCCGTATTTTTTAAAATAGTAGTTTGATTTAACATTAGGTTAATTGAAATATTAGGATTAGTATTATACTTCAATAAGCTGTTATATACCTCTTCTTCTCCGCCGGTAGATAATGTTACCTTATATTCGGTGCCTTCAAAAGCATTTAATATTTTAATAAACCTATCTAAATCATGGTTATACAAGGTACCGAATGAAACATATATCGTAGGTTGTTTTAAGTCGGATATACTATTATTAGCCGGTAATTCCTCACCCAGGTAGCGAGCAGGGAAAAAAATATATTTATTTTTATTAAAATATTGAGAATGCCGTTGCAGGTAGCATGAGGTATAAAGGATAATATCCGAACTATATTGACCTGATATTAAATCAACCAGAGTTGAAATATCACTCGGATAAAGCTCTTGCAGCCTATGAAACGGCTCTTCTATAAATTCGGGAAGATTAGTATATACAGCCCCTTCTCCGGTGTTTATTATAGTCTCATTATTGATTGCCATAACTGTTGTGGAGCAAATTGATGGGATGGAAAGCTTTTTAGCAATAACATGTCCCCAGATTGCCATATTATCATAAATTATTAAATCTACCGATTCTTTGGTACAATCTTCAATTATTAAAGGAATAAGATCTTTTGCTGCATTTACGGCACCTTCAGTAAGCCTTAGCAATCTGGCATGTAAATCAGTCGGCGGAAGCTTAGTAACCATCAGATATTCTAAGGAAGGTATATTCGGATACTGCTTATATTCAACATTCATATTTTGTATCAGCTCCTGATATTGTAAAGGAGCATAATAGATTACCTCATGTCCGCGCTTATTCAAAGCCTCAACCAGAGATTCCGTTGCAACAATATGCCCTCGATACACCGGGGCAAAAAAAGCAATTTTTGACATAAACTTAAAATCCTATAATTTTTTAGTTAAAAAAAGCGGTAGTATTATTTATAATAACCGATTCTTGATAAAGATAGTTAATACTGCATACTAAACCGTCTTTATTATATATTGAAAAAGCTTCCTCATCTGATAAAATTGCTTGCTTTTGATCTTCTAGCCAATGGAAAAGCTGTATATTTCCTATTGCATCTAAGTCGCTTAAAGAAAAACCTTTTTGAAAATATGAATTATATACTTTTGTATAATAAATTCCTAAATATTCTATATTATATTCTTCGGCGAATCTCTCAACGTGATGATGATTTCTAATTATATCATCAATTAACACTATTTTTTCTATAGGTTTGGGATACAGTTTAATGAATTCATTCAGTGCTTTTCCTTTATCTTTCGGTAATCCGGTAATAATTTCATGACCTACATAAATTACTCCGTTTGACATTATAGGAGAATCAGTAGAATTACTAAACTCAACTTCCGATTCAGTAAATTTCATACCTAATTTTGTTAGCCATTCACCTGTTTGCTCACTAAACAACCCTGTACGTCCTGTCAAACCTATAACAAGGTGCTTTGAGGAAAGAGAAGTCAATAAATTGATTAAATTGGAGTCTACTGCATTAAAGCTTGTTGCAGTAAAACAATTATACAGTATATCTGCGAAATATGTGGTTAATAGTGAGTTATCTTCAATCCTTTCATTTATATGGCTTTTAGTATTACGTATATATTGAGCATACCATGTTGAGCTACATATGTACTGGGCGGGAGTAAGTATAACATCATCAAGGTCGACCAGCACTAAATCCGCTTCCAGCAGTCGGCCTTGAATAAAAATATAGTCGAGGGAAGAAGTTTCTATAACCGGCATGATTATAATTTCACCATCATATTAATTAATATTATTAAAAACCTTATAGTAATAAATTTTTATATTTAGAACATCAAAGGTAACATAATCTATTTTATAGAAAATTCAATAGTTTTAAGGATTGCTTAAAAACTTATTATATTACGCAACGCACTATATCTCTCCTTATACATTAACTATATACAAAAGAACTAAGCTTAGCACTACAGCATTGTTCAAGCCGGTATTATATAAAGACCGGATTAAAAGAATTCAGATGATAGTTTAATAATTTAATTGACGACGAATAGTATTATAAGATTTCGTTTGCATTATTTTTACGAAGCTTTTGTATTTGGAAAGTATAAATATTAATAGCAACTATTATTATTGAAGCTATCACCACACTCAAAGATGGTATAATTTGAAATAAAATAAAACTTCCTATCCCCATAAATACCAGTCTTAAAAAAGCTAATGGGGCTAAAACGTTAATAGGAGCGAACTTATAGGCTAAGAATAAACAAACTACATTCATTACTCTTAGTGCACCTAAAAACCCAATTTCTTTATGATCAATAATTTTACTTAATATATCATTTCTTATAACATATGGAAGCATCATAAGTCCGGCAAATAAAAAAGTATAAAATGCTTGAGATAAGTAATGCTCGGAATAAGACTGTTTCTTACAAATTATCTCATATAATGCCCAAGATACTACTGAGCATAATGCAACCGATACCCCCCAAAGATTAAATTTTAAAGTTTCCAGTTTAAGAGTAAAAAGTATTATAACTATACATAGCGTTATAGATAAAAATACTATTTTGTTTATTTTCTCTTCTTTAAAAACAGCGGCAAGCGCTAAAGTAAATAACGGAATAAGGTAACTTATTAAAGTTGCTTCATTAGAACCGATACTTTTTAAAGCTTCAATCCATGTAACCATACCTGTTATGCTAAATAGCGCCCTAAGTATATATCCTAAATGATTTTTTGTTTTTAAATATTTTGCCTTAGTAAAGACCACCCAAGGAAAAAGGAAAGCAATGCCAGAAATACAAATTATAAAAAATTCTTCCACAGGATTAATTGTATGACTTTTTGCTAATAATATTATTGAAATAACAGTAAATATTAATAGATTTAGAATTTTAAAAACAACACCTAAAAAATTTATTCTGCATTTTCACTTAAACATCTAATAACATTTATTGATAATTAATTTTTTAAATATCTATAGTATTAAGCAAATAAATTTCACGACTATAAATAAAGTTCTTTTAAATTAATTTAAACCAAACATTAATATGTTTAGGATATTATTGTCAAATAAAATAGTTAAGTCAGGGAAATGATTTTGATTATAAACCAAGAAGCTCTTTATATCCAAGTCGTATAATATTATGATTGTTCAAAAAATGAAAAAACAACCAGTAAATAATATTTCACAAAAAGTATAGAGTATTTTAGGTTGTGTGAACAAAATCTACAAATAAAAGAGAGGTGGTAGTTTCTTGCTAGGAAGAATAAAAGAACTACCGAAATTAATTACTACATAGAAGAAGGGGTTTGGAAACAAATATATGCATTTTTAGGGAGAGAAAAAGGGATACGTAGAAAAAAAGAAGGAAGCTTAAGGTAATCTATTGAAAGGGTATGTTATATAGTAAGCAGCGGTTGCCGGCCTAAGGTTGTAGGTTGGTCTATGAGCAGCCGTATGAAGGCTGAGGTTGGTTAATAATGCATTACTCATGGCAATTTGGCAGCGTAATCCGCCTAAAGGGCTTATTTGGGATACTGACAGAGGTAGCCAATATGCTTCCGACAGTCACGTAAAAATTCTGAATGATCATCATATTGTTCAAAGTATGAGTCGTAAAGGTGATTGCTTTAATAATGCCCTTACAGAGAGCTTTTTCCATACCTTGAAAACTGAATTAATTCACCAATGCAAATTTAAAACCGGGCATCTTCAACAAAGTAATGTTAGGGATCCCACGTAGTAATGCTCTTGTGCTGCTACTAAATCTTCTTGAGTGAATACAGGAGGCCGCCCTCCTTTTTTCCAAATAAGTAATATGCTTTCAATGGATTAGTTGCTCAAATAATAATTAAGCTACAATGCACATAAGCTAAAAACTTGGGATCTCACTATATTTATTTACTTTAGATCCATTTACATATAAATGATTTCTTAATTAAAATTAACTAGCAATATCTAAGTAATTGCATTATTTCAGTAAATAAAAACGGTAATTCATAAGTTAACCATATTTAGATTATGCATAAGCATATAATTGAGGATAAAAATGAAAGAAAGATTAGAAACGTCTCAGAAATTAAGAAGAGAGGTAATGAATAAGTTATTATGGCTTGTAATAAATAATGGTAGTAAACCGATAAATGAAATACTTAATGCCGGTGCCGACTTACATCTTAGCGAATATGTAGTTTTAATAAATGCTGCCCAATATGGCGGGTATAAAGAAATGGTGGAATTTTTTCTCAAAAATGGAGCTGGTATTAACGAGAAAGATAATGATGGCAATACATCATTAATACTGGCTGCTCGCAAGGGGCATAAAGAAGTGATAGAAATACTTTTGAAGAGAGGAGCTAACATTAACGAGAAAGATAATAATGGTGCTACAGCACTGATTGCTGCTGCTCAAAATGGGCATAAAGAAGCAATAGAAGTTCTTATTAAATATAAAGTAAGCGTGGATAGAGGAATTAGAGGATATACAGCATTAATGTTTGCTGCTCAAAATGGGCATTATAAAGCAGTAGAAATTCTTCTCAAAAATGGTGCAAGCATGGATAGAGAAGTTAAAGGAGAGTCAGCATTGATAATGGCTGCTAGAAATGGGCACAAAAGAGTTGTAGAAGTTCTGCTCGAGAATGGTGCAAATATCAATAAAAAAAATAATAGCGGTTATTCAGCATTAATGCTTGCTGCTCTAAATGGACATTTTGATGTAGCGATTGTATTGATAAAAAATAATGCGAATATTTATCAAGCAAATAATGATGGTAAAACTGCCGTAGAGTTAACAAGCAATCAGAGCATTACGAGCTTACTTACGCTAGTGATTTCTTATCACAAAATACCAAAGCTACGTGATACGATAGTTTACTGGTTGGCAAAAGCCGTAAATAGGGATCCTAACTATGAACAATTCGGATCTGTTTATAACAGTCGTATGATGGAAAGCAATTTTTTACCCGAAGACTTAAAAGACGAAATTGAAAATTATATTTTTCCTGTCAAACCTTCTAATAACCCTATTGTAAATCCTTCCGGGAGTGAGATAGATTCTTGGGTAGCAAAAATCCAGGCAGAGCAACAAAGGAAAGAGTTAGATAAAGAAGGTTTAAGGATATCATAGGAAAAACTTCCTATTGGAGCAGTTTCTAAAGAAGTTTTTCACAGAAGGCTTATAATGATTTAATGATGCAATTTTTCTGCTTAACAAGCCTTCCTTCTAGTACTATATTCCAAACTTTGATAACATTTTTTTTAATACTCCAATGATTCCTTTACCATGAAAAAGTGAAGCAACGTGAATATTTCTTTCCAACGCTTGCTCTATTTTTGCTTGCTCCTCATACCCGATATGATTAGAATCTAACTTTAAAGCAGTCAAGGTTCTATTGGTTTTTAGAGCTTGAATAATACTTTCTGCTCCTTCATCATGTATATTATTTGCACCTAAGTTCAAAAAAGTTAAGGAGCTGTTTTCGGCAATAGCCTGAGCAATACTCTTTACCCCTTCATCATCTATAGGATTAAAATATAGATCTAAAAAAGTTAAGGTATAATTCTTTTCTAGTGCTTGAGCGATGCTTTTTGCTCCTTCATTGCCTATATTGTTATAATTTATATTTAACGAAGTGAGGATTTTATTGTTTTCCAGTCCTTGCGCAATATTTTTCGCCCCTTCATCGCCTATATTATTTAAGCCTATATTTAAGGAAGTAAGGGTTTTGTTATTTTCTAATCCTTGAGCAATGCGCTTTGCCCCTTGAACGCCTATATTATTACAATATAAATCTAAAGTAGTTATTGTTCTGTTATTTTCCAGTAGATCAGCAATATTGCTTATCCCATCACAACCTATATGATTACCGGATATATCCAAAGAAGTTAAGGCTTTGTTTTTTATAAGAGCTTGAATAATACTTTTTGCTCCTTTGTCACCTATATTGTTCAATCCTAAATGCAAGGTAGTTAAAGTTTTATTTTTTATAAGTGCTTGAGCAATGCTTTCTGCGCCTTCAGAATCAATATTGTTAGAATCTAAGTTTAAAGAAGTTAAAGTTTTATTCTCCTGCAAAATCTCAGCTATCATTTGAATATGTATTAATTGCAGCTTTGCCCCTTTTAAGTCAATAGATGTATAACGCCTACATTCAGTTTCAACTCTTTCTTGTAACCCTTTTTCGCCTTGAGCAAGCAGCTTATTCCATTGTTCTTTATTAAACATATAAAACATAACTATAAAGTGATTTAACCACTAAATATTAAGGTTAACATGAAATATTATTATTAGCTATTACATAAAGCCTTGTTGCTCAAATAGGTATCAAGGAATATTCTTGATCTTATCCCGTTATAGTGGAGAAGTAGTTAAGCAACTTTGTAGTAATATTGCTCAAAAATGTTAGGAGAGCAATAGTTTAAAGTAGAATGTCTACGTTTTCCATTATAGAAAGCTTCTATGTATTTAAATACAGCACTTTTTACCTCACTTTTAGTTTTAAAAATACGCTTAAAAGTTAATTCGTTTTTTATAGTATGAAAGAATGATTCAGCAACGGCGTTATCAAAACAGTTGCCTTTGCCTGACATGCTTGATCTTACGCCTAATTGGGTCAAGGTTTTCTGGAATTTAGAGGCAGTGTATTGGCTACCCCTGTCGGAATGATGGATCAATCCAGGAGAAGGTTTACGATTCCAAAATGCCTTAAGAAATGCTCTTGTTACTAGGCTCTGAGTCATTCGATCTTCCATCTCCCAACCCACAACTTTCCTTGAATAAAGGTCTAGGACTATGGCCAAATACATCCAACCTTCCCGAGTCCAAAAATAGCTGATGTCAGCAACCCAAACCTGATTAGGTGCAAGTACATTAAAGTTCTGCTCAACTAAGTTAGGAAGAATAGGATTATTGTGCTTGGAATTAGTAGTTACTTTAAACTTGCGTCTGTACTTACCTTGTATGTTACACAATCTCATTAGGCGATATATACGTTTATAGCCAACTTTCTCTCCCTCTGCCTTGAGCTCGGCATGGATTCTGGGACAGCCGTATATTCCCTTAGAGATTACATGAATTTCTTTTATCCTTACAAGAAGATAAGCATCTCTAGTTTTCCTAGCACTTACTTTGTTATTCTTCCAGCCATAATAACCACTTTGTGCTATCCCAAACACTTTGCACATTTCTCTTATACTATATTTGTGCGCTTCTCTCTCTATAAATGCATATTTTACTTTAGCGGGTCGGCAAAATATGCTAGCGCCTTTTTTAATATGTCTCTCTCCCTCTTTACTCTCTCCAGCTCCTTCTGTAACCCCTTAAGCTTTGCTTCTTCAGGATTAAGCTGCCCTTTGCCGGGAAATGCTATATCCTTATCTCCTTTATTGCTTAATACCCGCTTCCATTTAGCTATGGTACTTTTACTGATCCCTAGACCCTCCGCTGCTTGACTGAGGCTATATCCTTCTTCAGTTACTAGCCTTACTGCTTCTACTTTAAATTCTTTTGTATAATTCCTTCTTCTTTCTTTTCTCATTTCTTTCCTCTGATCGGTTATTTCTTTTTTATCAGAGTTCCTTTCCTCCTTCTCTACTTTTTCGGCACAACATAGAAGTGCTCCCCAAAAACTGGAACAGTTGAGAGAGGAGGATTTAGGGTGTAAATTAAACTTAAATATAGAAGGTAATTTATGACTAAATCAAATATAAAGAAGAAACCCCATACAGCAGCATATAAATTTAAGGTAGCGCTAGCAGCCTTGAAAGGAGATAAGACGATAAGCCAGCTTTGCCAAGAATATGCGGTAGTATCCAGCCAAATATACAAATGGAAAGCCGCCTTATTAGAACATGGTTCTGAAGTATTTAAGAACGCTTGCACAACTCAAGATCCAAACAAAGAGATAGAAGCATTACATGCTACTATAGGGAGATTAAAGGTAGAGAACGATTTTTTGTCGAAAGTGCTAGGCAAATAAGCCTGGCGAAGCGACAACAAATAGTAAATACATCTAAAGGTAGCAAGCTAAGTAAACGTTGCAAGGCAAAATTATTGGGAGTCAATTTATCAAGCTTATATTATAAACCTAAAGTGTTATCGGATGATGTTACTTTGATGAATGAAATTAAAGATTTACATAACCGTTATCCATTTATGGGCTACAGGAGGATTACGGTATTACTAAGTCATGCCGGATATGAAACGAACCGCAAGCGTGTATTAAGGATAATGCGTATATTGGAAATACAGGCTATCTATCCTAAACGTAATTTATCAAAGCGCAGACAGGAGGATGTGGTGTATCCATACCTACTTACAGAATATAAGCCCGTTAAACCTAATGATGCTTGGAGTATTGATATTACCTATATAAAAATGCAAGGAGGCTTTATCTATTTAGTAGCACTAATAGATATAGTATCACGCATGATAATAGGGTGGTGTTTAAGTCCCTACCTTGAAACAGAAAGTTGTTTAGAGGCTTTTAATATGGCTATTGTATTAGCTGTTCCTACTATTATCAATTCAGATCAAGGATGTCAGTTTACCAGTAAGAAATGGGTTGAGAAAATGCAAGAATATCAGATATTAATCAGCATGGACTCAAAAGGTGCTTGGCTGGACAATGTATGGATTGAAAGATTTTGGCGCAGCATAAAATATGAGGAGGTATATTTAAAGTCATATGATAGTATAGCTGAGGCAACCCAAAGTATTGCCCAATATATTGAGTTCTATAACCACAAAAGGCCTCATCAGGCCTTAGGATATAAAACTCCTGCTCAAGTTTACTTAACATTAAAAAGGAGTGATATAAATAATATATAAGACACATAGTTACAAGGCACAAACCCTCCAAGGAGCGCATTGTCCCTACTTGAACGAGCCGGCAGTTATAGATAACCTCAGTAAATCTAAGTTTAATATTGACACCGGCAGCCTTCAAGAGTTATAAGAAAAAAAATATCTGTAACAGACATGTAACCAGGTATAAAGAAAGAAATACAGGTAGAGAACTTCTTTGTCTGGATTCCTTAAAAACAAACCTTATTTCTCCTCAACTCAGAGGTAAGTTCATTCCAAATAAATGGGAGCACTTACCATCATCTTTCTATATCCATGCGTAGTATTCTCTACAATTTCTCTCCTTACATATTTATTTTTATTACACTCCGCATGGTACCCTTTTGTTTAAGTACTATACCTACATAATTTAATATTAATTATTATACTAACTTAAGTAGATTGTTAAGTTGATAGTACCAATCTAGCCTATATATATGTATAAATTACTAAAAGAGGACTAGCCAATAATCTTTCTCTAGCTAGACCTCAATTTTAGTCTTTACTCAAATGTTTCAGGTAATAGAGAGATTAAGCATAGTTATCTGCTATCTGCTCTGCATTTACTGTATATAAGCTTAACTCCTCTTCTACATTTAAGTCGTAACCATATGATAATAAGAGTATCTTTTCTAAAATGCTTTTACCGAACATATATGTTACTACAGCAGTATCTATCAACGCATTAGGTGAGAATGATATAATAGAATTAGGAACGAGTGAATTGGCTGCACCGGAGTGTGGACTTGGTGAGGCACTAGGACTAGGGCTTACCGAAATGCTTGGAGTTGGTGAAGCACTAGGACTAGGACTAGCTGTTAAAATCATAGGCCCAGATACTACATAACTTACCCCTTTATAAGAATTAGCACTATATGCACCAATAATAAAATCATCAACACCATCTCCGGTTACATCCCCTGCTCCGCTAACTGAATAGCCTGAAAAGCTATTCGATTCCCCGTTTAGTTTGAAACCATTGCTTCCATCCAAACCGGATAAGTTAATGCTTGAAGAAAACGGTGTTTTACTTCCAAATACTACATAACTAGCACCAGCCTTAGAATTAGCACGATATGCACCAATAATTAGATCATCAATACCATCATTGTTTATATCTCCTGCTCTACTTACTGAAATGCCTGCATTATCATCCGATACCCCGTTTAGTCTAAAACCGTTGCTTCCATCCAGAGCAGATACATTAATACTTGAGGAAAATGGAGTTTTGCTTCCAAATACTACATAACTAGCCCCTGCCGGGTAATTAACACTTTCAGCGCCAATAACTAAATCATCGATACCATCGCCGTTTATGTCACCTGCACTGCTTACTGCATGGCCTGCATTCCCGCCTGTTACTGCCCCGTTAATCTTAAAACCGTTGCTTCCGTCTAAGTTAGATAAACTAAAGGGATTAGAAAACTCATATTATTCCTCATATTAATAAAGTTAACAATTACATATCCACATATTAATAATATCAATGAATACCAGTATAATTCATAAAATATTTATATTACTTAAATACACTATTATTGTTAATTTCATGCTATTAATTATTAAATTAAATAACAATAATATAGTTACTCGGTTGGTTCATAACTTATTTCTTTCACCGCCGTTAAGGTGATGGTACCGATCCAGCCTATGAATAATATTATTTTTTTATAGTATCTCATTTCCCCCAATTGCGTGCAGAATGTACCTCCACCTCCAGAGGGACGCTTATTTTGCATACACCTTCCATTACTCTTTTTATAACTTTAGAATAATCCTCAAGTTTATTTTCCGGAATTTCAAACAACAGTTCATCATGAATTTGCAAAACCATGCAATCTTGAATTGACTCAGGCATATGCACCATTGCTTTCTTAATTATATCGGCATTGCCGCTTTGCAGAGGAGCATTAATTGCAGCGCGTTCGGCAAATCCCCGCATAGAATAATTTTTATCATTAATACCATTAATATAACACTTTCTGCCAAGTAAATTTTTTACATACCCATGAGTTTTTGCATATTCTATTGTCTCATCCATATATTCTTTGATTCCCGGATACTGTTTAAAATATTTATCTATATAATCCTTAGCTTCATATTGCGAAATATCCAAACGCTTGGCTAATCCAAAGGCACTAATACCGTAAACTATACCGAAGTTAATAGTTTTAGCCTGCCTTCTCAGATTGGAATCTACATCTTTTAAAGCAACCCCAAATATTTGGCTTGCGGTTATTGCATGTATATCCTGCTTATCATGAAATGCTTGTTTCAGGGCTTGAATATCCGCAATATGAGCAAGTAGCCTTAGCTCTATTTGTGAATAATCGGCAGAAATAATTAAATGGTCTTTGTCAGCAACGAATGCTTTTCTGATTTTTTGCCCTTCATCGCTTCTGATCGGAATATTTTGTAAATTCGGATCCCGGGATGAAAGCCTACCGGTATTGGTCAGCGTCATCATAAATGTGGTATGCACCCGCCCGGTTTTTGGGTTTATTGAATTAGGTAGCGCATCCGTATAAGTGTTAATCAGCTTTGAAAATTGTCGCCATACCAAAATTTTATCTGCTATATCATAGCCTTGATCCGATAGTTTTTCTAAAATATCGGCACCTGTTGAAAATGTTCCGGATTTAGATTTTTTACCTCCTTTAATGCCAAGCTCGGTAAATAAAACTTCCCCAAGTTGTTTCGGTGAAGAAAGCAAGAATTCCCGCCCGACTTCTTTAAAAATTTCTTTTTCCAGTTCGCTCAACCTTAGCTTAAATTCTTGAGATAGGTTTTTTAAAAATGTTCCGTCAACTTTAACTCCTTTTATCTCCATTTTAGCAAGTATAGGAGAGAGTGGCTTTTCAATACTTTCATATAAGTAGAACTGCTTTTCATGCAAAAGCCTTTCCTGTAAATTATCATATATTCTTAATATAGTTACTGAGTTATGAGATGCTTCTTCACCCAGATAAACTCTTATTAAATCATTAAGTTCACATGAATGCTTTCCGGTTTCAAGCGAATAAGATATCTGCGCAATATCATCAAAAGCTTTAAGCTCAATATTTAAGCAATATAATTTTTTATATAATTCTTTTGCATTTATAACTATTTTCAGCACATAAGTTGCTTCGAAAAGCTCCTTAAATTCTTTGACTATATCATTATAGTTTATTGACTCACTTTCAAGGAAGCTTTCCTGTCGGCTATTATTACTATAATGTATCTCATAATTAGAGTTATCGTAAGAGAAATAGAAAGTATTGCCGTTATCAAAAATACTAACCTTCCCTTCTCTTATAATTTGCTCAATATGGCTCTTTATTTCGCTTAGCTTTTCGATTTTAATAAAGTTTTCATTCCTTTTTGGTTGCGTAAGCTTGATGCTTGTAGTTTTTTCTTTAATAAATTTACTTACTAAAGATTTAAACCCCTGTTCATATAAGTATTTAGCTAACTTTTCATTATCAGGCTCTTTTATTTTTAGTTCATCAAGATCACAATCAATATTATAGCTTCTCTTTAGGTTTGTTAAATCTTTAGAGAGATAAACTATATCCTTACTCTCAATTAATAGGCTCTTAAGCCTATCTTTTTCAATATTATTAATGTTTGCATATATATTATCCAAAGTTTCAAACTTGGATAACAGCTCTATTGCTGTTTTAGGCCCAATTCCTTTTGCTCCGGGAATATTATCCGAACTATCTCCTATTAAGGCTAAGTAATCCGCTACCTGATACGGCTTAACCCCTAATTTGGCGACTACCTGCTCCTCTCCTATCTCAATATTTTTAATCGGGTCGGAAAGCTTTAAATTATCGCATACAAGTTGCATCAAATCTTTATCGGAAGAAATGATTTTTACTTCCATTCCTTGCTTTAAGGCGTCACTCGCATATGCGGCTATTAAATCATCAGCTTCGTAGCCATCCGCTTCCAATGAGATAATGTTAAATGCTTCAATCGTTTCTCGAATAAGGGGAAATTGCACAATTAAATCATCAGGTAGCTGAGGACGGTTAGCTTTATATTGAGGAAACATATCATGTCTAAAATTTTTTTTACCTGAATCCAACACGACAGCTAAATAATCCGACTTATCATTGGAAAGAAATTTAGAAAGCATGTTACAGAACCCGTATACGCAGGAAATAGGCATACCGTCGGCTCTGGTTAACGGAGGTAATGAATGGTAAGCTCTAAAAACAAAACCGTACCCGTCAATTAAACATAATTTTTTCATTCTTAACTTTACTTAAAATATAATTATTCATATTAATTGAAAGCAAAGTACTATGTGTAGAGAATTTAATCAATAATAACCGTTACTCGGTTAAAAACAAAAATTTTATAATTACTACTTTGAATACATTGCTATCTTGAGATAATTTTATTACTCTTCTAATAACCGGTATAAAGTTAATCCATTTGGCGTTTAATATGAGCAAATCCTACTTTAACGACCTTTTCACTTATGCAGAAAACTGGGTAACTGATAATTATTGGATACTTCTTGAAATAACATTGATTATTTTAGGCTGCTATTTTTCTAATAAAATCTTTTCCCATTTTTTATATAGGCTTAAGATAATTTCGAAAAGAACCAAAGCTTTTTGGGATGATGCGTTACTTATCAGCATAGAAAAGCCGATAAAGCTTGCTATATGGTTAATTGGTTTCACCTTTATATTTGATGCTGTAAACCATGAGATAAAAATTAATTTATTGAAGTTTGCCCCCTTAATTAGAAACATATCCGTTATTGCCATCGTAAGCTGGATAGCGATCAGCTTTACTTCTGCATTTGAAAACAACTGTATTAAGGGCACTAAAAAAACCAGGTTTGATAGGTTTACCGCTGATATAACGGCTAAGATCTTTAAAGTTACAGTCATTACTATTGCAGGGTTAGCAATATTAGAAAGCTTCGGTTTTAACATCAGCGGTATAATTGCTTTGGGAGGTATCGGGGGTGCAGCCTTAGCTTTTGCATCACAAAGCTTGCTTTCCAACTTTTTTGGTACCGCGATAATTTATCTTGATAAGCCTTTTGCTATAGGAGAAAACATTCTGATTAAAGGGGAGAATCTTAGAGGAACGGTTGAGGAAATCGGCTGGAGGATTACTATGATACGCACCATGGAACAAGTTCCGGTCTATGTACAAAATTCAGTTTTTTCAAAAGACTCAATTATTAACTACTCAAGAGTTACTCATAGAAAAATTAGTGAAAAAATTGGGATAACCACACTTGATATTAATCAGGTGGAGATTATTACCCAGGATATTAAAAACTTTCTTGAGTTACATGCCGATATAGATAATGAGTTTAAAATTATAGTAGCACTAACAGATTTTGGCCAAGAATTTGTTGAATTACTTGTCGATGCGGTAATAAAACTAAGAGATACGAAAGATTTTCCTAACATAAGGCAAGAAGTTATGATCGGAGTATTCAACGTTTTAAAGAAACATCAATGCCAGGTCGTCTTCTCGAATGATAATAAAGCCTTATTGGCTAGAATCTAGGGGGAATAAAATTAGGCAAGTACCCAGGCTGCTTTTTATTTCACCAACTCAGCTTCAACCACATCGGCAAACTTGCTGTAAGGTAATAAACCTTCAAGCTTTTTACCGTTAATGAAGAACACCGGAGTAGCATCAAGCTTTAACGCTCCTACAGCTTGGTAAGCATTCTCAAGCACTTCATCAGTTTTCTTTTTATCATTGATGCATTTATTATAGTCTTCATCAGATATACCGCCGAGTTTTGCAATATTATGTAACTTCTCTTTATAAGAAATATTGAATGCCCAAACTCTTTGGGTTTTAAATAAGGTTTCTATAAATTGAAATTTTCTTTCCCCCGAGCAGTGAATCAGCATGGTAGCAAGAGTAGCCGGGTGGTTGGTCGGAAAATCACGCATAACATAGGCAATTTTACCAGTATCAATATAATTCTCTTTAATTACAGGAAATATATTTTCATGAAATGTAGCACAATGAGGGCAGGATAACGAGGAATATTCAAAAACTTTAACTTTAGCATCTTTATTACCTAGCAAAAAATCACCTTTTTTAATGGTTAAAACTTCCTCTTTTGTTTTCTTGGTCGCATAATCTGGCTCTTGTGCGGTTAAGCTCAAAGGATGAAGAGTTAGAAATAATGCAAATACTTTAAAAATTTTATTCCTTAACATATTGTATAACATAATAATTGTTTAACTAAATATAAAGCCGGCAAGTAAAAACTCAAGCACTAAATCGCGAAATCAAATTCTCTCTAGATTCCTAAAACCTGTTTTTGTAATTCAAACAGCTGATTAGTCCCTACCCTTGCGAGCTCAAGCATCTGCAAAAAATCTTCTTGCGTATAAGGTTTTTGTTCAGCGGTTGCTTGAATTTCAATAATTTTATTATCATTAGTTAAAATGAAATTAGCATCAACCTCAGCGCTGCTGTCTTCAAAATAATCTAAATCCAATAAATGCGACCCATCAACTATACCACAGGAAACTGCTGAAATCATTGATGTAATAGGCATTTTTGAAATTATTCTATCTTCCAATAATTTCTTACAAGCTAAATATAACGCTATATACCCGCCTGTGATTGCAGCCGTCCTGGTGCCGCCGTCCGCATTTATTACATCACAATCAATTATAATCTGTCTTTCTCTAAGCAGCTTTAAATCTATAATAGATCTTAAAGAACGCCCTATTAATCTTTGGATTTCCTGAGTTCTACCGCCAAGACCTCCCTTAGATACCTCTCGCTGCATCCTAGTATTAGTAGACCTAGGAAGCATACCGTATTCGGCAGTCACCCAACCACTTCCTTTACCTCTTAAAAACATCGGCACCCTATCATCAATAGTTGCTGTGCAAGCTACATGAGTGTTACCAAACTTAACTAAACATGAACCTTCTGCATTATTAATGAAATTGAGGTCAAAACTAATTTCTCTAAGTTCATTGTGTCGGCGGCTGTTTTCTCTGATAATATTTTTCATATTTTATATTTATAATAGTTCTGCATAAGCATCAAAAAGCTCAACTTTATTATATGAGCTGTTGATAAGCGTGTATTTCACGGCTTTCATTATTCCGCTACTGTGCTCAATAAAAACTAACTTACCTTTGTTTTTAAGTTGCATTAATAGCTCGTCGGGAGCTTTATTTAAAGCACCGTTTATAATTATAATATCATAGGGAGCATTTTCCGGTGCACCTGCTAATAAGTTGCCACTCTTAATTGCAACATTGTTTAAGCCTTCCTTTTTAACGTAGTCTGCTGCTTTTATTGCAAGAGAGTTAATCGATTCCAAACCGATCACTTTTTTTGCAAGCTTAGCTATAATAGCCGTGGAGTATCCGCTTCCGCATGCAACATCCAGCACTGAATCGTCTTTACTAACCCCGCAAACATCCAACATTCTAGCGAATACAGCAGGTTCAAGCATTTTTCTGTTTTTATCAAGAGGAAGTCTAGCATCAAGGTAAGCCATTTCTCTCCACTTTCCCTCAATGAATTCATGTCTTGGTACTTCTTGCATTGCATCAAGTATATTATGATTAAAAACATTATTTGTCATAACTTGGTTTTTAACCATGTTGGTTCTAGCTTGATTAAAATCTTTCATTTAACTCTTTTAAGAAAATACACTAATAGGAGCAATGTAAAGAATTTATCCTTTTCTTTCAATAGGCTTAATTAGTTAGCTGCAAAAAACTACTAATAATTTTGCCTTATAATAAGTTAAATTTAATATGCTGCATAGCCTACAACTGAAAATCAAATAACAAGACTAGTAAGAAGCACGCACCTAGCCGCCATTTATAGCGTGTGCGCTTTATAAATGACTATATCATTTATATGTATAGTTTATTTTTATAGTTCAACTATGCTCTCTATATGTAGGATATTCCACTTAATCTACTATATAAATAGATATGGGCAAGAAGACATAAACATAAATCGATTCATACATTGTTGCAGAGCTGAGTTTACCTAAATATCGAAAACTTAGTCACCACTCATTCTTTATAATTTATAAATTTATACTGCTTGGTTTAACGCATCAACTATAAGGTTACTGGCTTCTTCTTTATTAATATTAGCTGCTGCCGAGTATTCTTGAGCTAATCTGTCTAAAGCGGCATCATAGATTTGTCTTTCACTATAAGACCTATCAGGATCATCAATATTTCTGTATAAATCTCTAAGAACTTCCGCAATTGCTACTGCATCCCCAGAATTAATTTTATTTTCGTATTCTTGTGCTCTCTTACTCCACATACCTTTGACTATTTTCGCTTTACCTTTTAAGCTCTTCATCACAGCACCAAATTCATCTGAATTACATAAGTGCCTTAAACCTGTTTTGATAGCTCTTGAGGTTGGAACCCTAAGAATCATTTTATCTTTTGCAAAGGTAATGACATAAAGCTTCATCTCTACTCCTGCAATCACCTGAGTTTCTTCACCGGTAATCTGCCCAACGCCATGGGAGGGATAAACTACGGAATCCCCAACAGTAAAAATCTTTTTGCTTGCAACTTGAAACATAAACCTTCCTCAATTTTAAGCTTTCCACGCGATCATTCTATCATAATTGTAAAAAAATACAAACTTTATCATTTATAAAATTCAGTAAGCTTTACAACCTGATTAACACAGATTATACAATCAAGGTTTAACTCTTATATTTTTATTACCGGTTAAGGTTAGCGCCTATTTGACGTATCCTTTTTCCTGATAATATTTCATTGCACCGGGATGAATCGGTATAGCACGGCCTTCATTAATCATAGCACTCGGCTCTAAGTTAACAAATACTGGATGAAGTTTTTTAAAGTTACTTAGATCCTCAAATACTGATTTGGTCACTTCATATACGATTTCCGAACTTGTATCGGTAGTAGTCAGAAGTAATGCTTTTAGTCCAAAAGTGTTGATATCTTCCGTCTCACCTACATATAATCCGCCGGGAATTTTAGTCATGGAATATTCATAGTTTTTAGCCACAAAATCTCTTACTAAAAGATCATCAACATTCAGTATTTTTGTATCGCACATACTCATTGCATCCTGGAGCATTCCGCTCGGGTGACCGGCTAAAACCACCATAACATCTATTTTTCTATTACATAATGCTTCAATTTGCTCTTCAGGCTTAAGTTCGGTTGCACTTTTAAATGTCGAAATGCTCCAACCCTTAATGCTCATGAGCGCTTCCATAGTAGCTCTGGCGCCTGTGCCAAGATTACCGATATTTACTACCTTACCTTGAATGTCATCCAGTTTTACAATTTTGGAATCTTTCCTAACTACCATAGTAAAAGCTTCGTTGTGTAATGACAGAACATATCTTAGCTTTTCAAACGGTCCTTGCTTTTCAAATATATATGTACCGTCAAAAGCATATTCCTGCCAATCGGATTGAACAATTGCAAAATCCATTTCCGCATTTCTTAGCGCTGCAAGATTATATATTGAACCCGGCGATGACTCAACGGCACATCTTAAGCCCGTCTCATTTCTTTTTCGGTTCATCATGCGGCAGATTGCTCCTCCTGCCGGGTAATATACCCCGGTTATAGGCCCGGTTCCTATAGTAATTAAGTTATCATCAATATAGGGCTTTTTTAAATCAATTTTTGATAATTTATCTAATTCTTTTATATTGGTATTAGGTGTGTTAATCGGTTTACTTACACTATTTTTCAAAGTTGAAAAGGTTTGGCGGATACCTTGAGTAATACTTTCCTGCTTAGGCTGCTCCGAACCGCTCGGCTTAATTATAACTTCAGGGCTTGATGATTCGTTTTGTCGGTTATTCATTTGCTCATCAGTTTTCTGCCCCGGCAGATTAATCGGAGGTAAGTATGTTGGTGCGTTCTGTGCGCAAGCTACAGTTCCGATATTTATAAATAAGCTTACAAAGCAAAACCAAACAACTCTTTTCATTACAACCCTTTATACTTTTAAACAGATAATCATATTATATTTATGAATTACTTTTACATTATTTACAAGAACCATAACGCTTTTTTAACATATACGCGGTATGATTAAATTATATCGGCAACTTAAATTAATCGGTATTATATGCAAAATTTGTTTTCCAGTCCTAAGCCCGATTCAATAGCAGCTGCTTTCTTGCACAGTAAGTGATACTAACCTCGGGAGATAACCCGTTCAGGAGTTTCTAAGTAACATTTCCTCAAATTGGATCAATAGCATTAGAAGCAGAGGAGAAACCCCGCAAGCTTTAACTATAGGTTATGTATCTTTGAAGAGGTACTTATAACTTTTCCTCTTTTCTCCTTTACTTCTTCTCTTTTTTCTATCCTTTGCTGCCACATTATTTTCCTTTCACCTTTTCCACCATGTATATTATCATCTTGCGAATCTCTATTCTCCTTATTTGAAGCATCTTGTCCTATATCATCTACGCTTTGCTTTGATACAAATCTATCAATAGCTTCATTTAAATCCTCTTTTAACATTTTATAAACTTTAAAGTTGCGTTCTTTAGCTTCACTCATCCATTCAAATAAATAATCTTTTATCTTATCATTATCTTCATTTATAAAATCCGTAAAAAATCTTATACGCTCTTCTTTATTATACTTCACCTCATCCGAGAGATAACTTTTAATAAATGAATTTAAGTATTTTTTCATAATTGAATCAGTCGCAACCGTGTATATACTTATAATTTTAAAAAATTTAAAAAACAAGCGAATGATCTTTTTTCTTCAATAAGAAAGTTAAAAGGCGCAATTATTTTATTTTTAATTTCCTGTTCATCCGATATTTTAATACGATTTATCCCCCTAATCATTAAACCGAAGGAGATTTGTGCAGATCGATTAATTTCTTTTTCAAGAAAATACATAGTATTTTCAGCTTCCTCTTTAATAGTTTTAGTAATTTTTTCCAGCTCTTCCTTACTGATTTCCTGCTTTGTATTGCTCCCACTTTCTTCAACTCTGGGTTTAACTCTCCTTTGCCTTTCTCTTGAACTTTCCAAAATCTTTTCCTCTAATTCTCTCTTTTTTTCAATTTTGCTTATTTTTTGTTTCATTTTATTTCCCTTAAATAATAGCGTTAAAATAATTATTAATGTTTATAAACACAATAATATTCAATAAGGCTATAAATCTTTCATAATATTTCTATATTAAATAGTAAATAAAAACTTATTCTAAAAATTTTTATCATATACTTTGTTAAAATATTATTTAATTCGCAAAATATCAATATACTTTTCAACGCATTCAAATAAGCAATTTTTAGTTAAATGCTATTTTTTATTAAATTTTAATTAAAATGTCCTTAATTTTTCTGTAACTTTCTTATGGTATAATTCCTTTTAATAAAAATCAAAAGATAAAAATATTTTAAAATATGCGTAGAAAAAGAGATAATGAACAGCAAATACCAAATGAAAATTTATCCCCGAAAAGCACTCAAGGTAAAGTTAAAAAAATAAAAACCGGAAGGCATTCCAATATAGAAGATTTAACTCCTGAGCAAAGAATATGGGATCAATTAGCCCGCCTGATGCAGGATAAAACTGAATCATGTACAGCTATAACCTTTGTAAACAATAAAATTATTATAACTGATAATGATGTATTCTATAATTCTAAAGAAGTTAACCTAAAAATTAGATTTATAGAAAATATTATGGCGTATTTTTCTAATTTTATTCAAAACAATCCAAGCTTAGAAGAAAGGAAGCGCATTTTCATAGATATTTGTTTAAAAAAAGGCTCAGGGAAGGTTTGTACAACCTGTTACTTTATCTGATGATATTATACAAAAAATAGCTATGGAAGTTATTACCGAAGAAAATTATCTTAATTATCCGCTTGGAAAAATTAATTGTACTACAGTTATAGAATCGGGTTTAAGCCCGGAGGATACAGCCCAAGCTCTTCAACTTTTTATGGTTTTCACAGAAATTGCGATAAACTTAATTAAGATTGAAGAGACATTAGTTAAGTTTGGAAGGACACATCCGGTAAACCTTGCTTTTATTAATAATGAAATAGATTTACCGACTCCTAGAAAGGGTAAGAGCAAATTAAATTTAATAAAATATAAAAACTTAGCAGTTAGCGATGCTTTCGGATATATGCTGCTTCATATTGAAGATAAAGCCGTGCACGCGGAAATGCGAATACTTAGTTTTCTGCTGGCCACTACTTCTTTAACTAATTTGCCAGATATATATATCGGCATAACAAAGCTATGCTGCCATAATTGCAGGCTAGTACTTGAAAGTGTAAACAAGGTATTAGATAGAGATTTTATACTTAATAGAGGACAACATGATTTAGAATTTAAGAATTGGGAGCCTCCTTTTTTTTTGAAAGATAATTTTAAAAAGCATTGTTTTAAAGATAATTACAGCTTAGTTAAAAAAATACAAGAAAACTATAATACCTACCTGAATGCAGGTGCTAGGACACCAAAAAATTGCACCCCTAAAGTAAATCAGTATGCTATTTCTCCATTTAAAATCAGAACTGCTAATACATCACGCGTAAAAGCATTAACCGGCTCAGATACCGAGATAAGCCCTTTAAATGCTCCTCTTCCCTCTTTTTTCTTACCTCCCGCTATTTCAGAGGTAAGCCGATCGGTGCAAAAAAATCTTTTTGTTTTTGAAGATACTAATTTTGAACAAGAACTTGAAATATTAAATCGGCTATTAAAATTGGATTCTGAAGTAAAAATCAATTTTTCAGATGATACAAAATACCAATATAAGATTGTAGCTAGTCCCACAAAATTTCCTGAGTTATCTCCGGTTCTTATGAATATATTCAGTGAGTTTGACTCAAAATATGCGGACGGTTTTTTTACGATAATTGCAGATCCCGGTAAGATAATTTGCAATACTTTAACCGAAAGGTTGTTTAATATAACTCAATTTGCCTTAACTAAAACATCAAATAGTAATGATATCCTAAACCAAAGCTTTTCAATTGACTCATGCTCCGAGAGCAGTTCTTTTGACGATATAGAGGATATGCCTGATCTGTCTCCTATAATTGGCAGAAGATTATCTAAGCCTGCGGAAGGGATTTACCGAAGCTAAGCCGGAAAAATTAATTTTTCGGCCAGATTCTTTCATACCATTTAATAGGTTTTTTGAAAGTAGTTTGGCCGTCTTTTTTCATTTTCTCTCTAATATCTTCTATTTTCCACCCGGTAAGTTTCGCAAGGTTTTGTGCTTCTTCCTCAAATCTCACACCTAAACCGTCTTTATACTTCTTAGCTTCTTCACAGCTGCTTTCCCCGTTCCAAGGATGATTCATAATAAATCTGCCCTGAAAATTAGCTTTGTCTTTTGTTTCGTTAAATACTATATCATCCGGGAAATGCTCAAGGTCGTACCTGACATGCATTCTGGTTACAAACACGTCATTAACCGGCTGGATAAATCTTTTTCCTACACCTCCTGATGCAAAAGAATCGCTTGTGCCGGTATTAAGTAGGCTTTCCACCCAGAATACTCCGAGCTCTCTTAATTCTTCAGGTGACATCGGCTCTGAAGCACACGGATCGCACCATCCCATATCCCAAGCATATTCAAGCATTATTGTTTGCATATTCTCCTTTCTAACATGCTCATCAAACATAGCTTTATAAAAATTATTGAATTCCTTTCTGACAAAGAGAGGAACATTTATATCGGTAGGTATGCGTGAGGTTCTATAATTGGTCGGCTCAACTCTGCCGTCCTTAGTTAAGGTAAAAATAAATAATTCCTGCGCGCCGTCCGCATTAACGGTACCGAGCCTAATCGGCAGCATAAATTTCTTTGATTCGAAAGCGACCTGAATAGGCCTTAAATATTTATGTCCAAGCTTTTCATACTCAGCAAGGTTTACTTTAGCAACGAAAAATTTTATTCCCTGCTTTATATAACTCATCACGACATCTTTAGCCTCATGCGGAACTTTGTAACCGTTTTGATTTAGCCACTGAATGAGCCCACCGCTCTCTTTTGCTGATAAAATTACTATATCATATTCACCAACCGTATATTCTTCTTCAATCGTGATCCCAAGTGACGATGCGGAATTACCGCCTCCTTGAGCCATTTTGCCTACAGCAGAAAATGCTATAAATCTTTCCTCTTTCCTACAAGGATCAGAATCAAAATACTCTACAAGCCTGGGAGAAGTAAAAGCATCCAAGTGATCTACTATTTTATTTTCAGTTACATGCACTTGCTCTTTAGTTATACTAACCGGCACTGGAACAATCATCGCGAACTCTTTAACATCGCCTGTATAATCACTTGCCATGGTTATCACATTTTTATCTTCGTTGCGGGTAATTACTACCTTAGATGCCTTATTAAAAATTTTCGTATCAGCTTTAGCAACATAAAATCCGCAAAATGCATTTGCATTATTTGCGGTAAAAACTGAAAGAAAGGCTGAAGTAATTAACAGTTTAGAAATAATTTTTTTCATAGTGCTTTGCTCATTTTATTAAAAATTTTCGGGTACTCAAAAGAAAGAATAATTCTTACCAGTAATACCATGCCTGATGTTAAGGCTAAAGAGTACACAATATAATACGGATTATAAAAATAATATCTTAGTATTATTGCCCAAACTCCGGCAATAATACCGAATACTATTCGCCTAGAGGAAGTTTGAGGCGTAGTTTTCGGATCGGAAATAGTAAAAAACGTAAACAAAAATGCCGCGCCGTTTTCAAACTGATAAAAAATAAGGTTTAAAGGCTCATTAAGCCAAAATCCGCGCGCACCGGTTAATACTATATACGTAGAAATAAAAGCCAAAGCAACATCAAGCCTATTTGATTTCACTGCGACAAACAACCCGATTATAATTAAGAGTGCCAGCACCCAAGATAAAGTCCCCCACTGCCCAGGCGATATCCAGGCGGAATTTGAAAATAATAATACACTGATTAACCCGAAGATTGCCGGGTTAAATATATGACGATTATTAAACCTGACAATAAACTTTGAGGCAATAGCAACTACTCCCGCCAGTATAAAAATTATAAGATCATTACTTCTTAACACCAAGCTTAATGATAACCCGGTAATTACCGCATTTTTTGCTTCAAATCTTTGCTTAAATAAAAGACAACAAATATATTGAGTAAGTGAGGTGCTTAAAGCCACGATAAAAACATTAAAACAATTAATATCAAAATCTAAAAAATATATGCCGAGCGTTAGGAAAAGCACTTGTGCAGCCATTTGATATGACCTGACATCAGTTCTCTTTATATTCTCTGTATTTTGCATTTTTATTAATTTCCGTATCTTAATTAAGATATTAACATTTTTGCAAGCTTAAAGTAAAGGCTTCAATATCTCAGAGCTTGGCTTGTTAAATAATTTTTATTAAATTACTTAAAAACTTTTTAAGATAACTAACTGTGCATAGAAAAAAGATATTAGAATTACTTAATGACTACACCTCGCAACATATAGAAGAAGTTGAATATAAAAACCGAATTATTTCATTTATTAAACAAAACAGTGATTGTTTTGACCGATCTAACAAGGCAGGTCATCTTACCGCCTCAGCATGGCTTTTAGATAAGAGCGGTGATAAAGCATTACTTATGCACCATGCGAAGCTAAATTCATGGATGCAGCTTGGCGGACATTGTGATAATGACCCGGATATAATCTCAGTTGCATTGAGGGAAGCTAAAGAGGAATCCGGAATTAATGGTATTGAACTTGTTTCGCATGCAATCTTTGATATCGATGTTCATTATATTCCGGCATTTCATACTGAAACCAGTCACAATCATTATGATATTAGGTTTTTACTTCAAGTTAAAAGCAATGAAGAAGTAAAAATAAATCATGAATCTAAGGAACTTAGATGGGTGAGTAAAAATAAATCCGACCTCCCTACAGATTCCTGGTCAATTGTAAGGATGTTTAATAAGTGGAGAGAATTTCAATAAAATTTAAAATCTTAAAACACTTTCTTTAGTTATTTGCCGGCGTTCTTTTAATAATTTAGCTGTAAAAGAACCTTGCCCGAAAGCACTATTTGCCATCTCAATATCTGATATTTCATTAAAACTTAGTATTTACTTTTTACTGATTCTTCAATCTCAGGGGGCGGGTTTTTACCCCACCCTGATAGAATAATTTCCCCATACTTCTGCGGATTAATTTTTTCACCTTTTCGAGGTTTCAGATATAACGGCACTTTAATCTTCGGTACTTTAATATAGCACCAAACATACTTGCCTCCGACCTTACCTCTTTCTAAAAAAATTTTACAGCTTGATCTCATATTTTTATAAACTTAAATGACTACCGACTTCTTTAAGAGCTAGTTCTAAAGGAAATTCCTCCCTAACCATCTCTCCTAATAAAACAGGCTCAGGCATCGGCGGCAAATTTTCTTTTAAGTATTGTTGCCTGGATTGAAACATTAAATG
This sequence comes from endosymbiont of Acanthamoeba sp. UWC8, assembly GCF_000730245.1. NCBI lineage: Bacteria > Pseudomonadati > Pseudomonadota > Alphaproteobacteria > Holosporales > Holosporaceae > endosymbiont of Acanthamoeba sp. UWC8. Next base: position 451,831 of record NZ_CP004403.1, read on the forward strand.
GCCGGTATCTCTTTTAGCTTCTTTTCCTTCCGTAATTTTTAGGTATTGTTCGGAAATTAGCGTTGCCATATCAGAATGAAGAATTGAAATATTAGTAAGGGCTACTTGTTCATTTAATTCGGGCGCCAAGGAATGTGTAGAAATTTTAATATGTGCAAAATCTTTATTTTTTAATTCATTATCAATAATCCTTTGAGCACCGATTCTTTGTCTTTCAATATGAGGTTGTATAGAAGTAATTAATATAGTTATTTCCTTTCCTTTTTTAAATTCTTCTTTTTCTTCCACTTCTTGGATCAACTTATTTAAAGCTGCTTTTATAGTATCTCCGGTGTCCGGCCTGGCAGTACCTTCTCTAGCTACCACATCAATTAAATTTTGCTCATCTAAAGGTTTATTAAAGCAATCTTGATAAATATACTTTACTAAATCACTTTCATAAACTTTCTTTGTTTCACCTTCAGCATAGTTTAAATACTGCCTACCATCCGACCTTTCTATAAAAGAATTAGGCTCACCGATATATTTAACTCCAATAAAATCAGCTACTTTCTTAATAAAGCCGGGGCTTTCCAGAGCACCCATATTACTTAACTCTCTTTTACCGGTTAAAAACCTTTCAAAGCCTAGATTAACTCCTTTTAATTCTTTTATATTCTTAAGATTATCCATATTCCATATTAATGGAAGTGCAGCTGACCCCAAAACCCAAGTTTCATCGTAGCTTTCGACTAATGGCACCTTAGCTACAACTAAACCCATTATTTTAGCATTTTCAAAATAATCTTTCTTTAAATCATTATTTTGCATCCAATCCATGGTAGCCAGTGAAGTACGCTCTTGGTTAACTTTTCTGTTAAATGCAGTTTGAGTCCAATATAAAATAAAGTCCTGAATATCTTGATTATCGAATATAGATTCGGAAAATAAATTTTTTAATATCTCAGCAGCTTTAAATTTTTCAAAACTAGGCTGAAATGCACCTGCACCGTTAAGATGGGTACAAATTGAATTAAATGTAGAAACAGGATCTTTAAATCCCCCCATAATATTTATACTTTCCCAAATATTTTCCTTTGAAAAAAGGCCTGAAATATACATATTCTTTATAAATGCTTCTTGCTGAACCTGTGCCGAATAGGTTTCAACAACTTTAGGCGGGTTTCCGTCTTTGTAAGAATAATCTACATTATATTTATCCCAACCGTTAAATCCTAACTCAGATAACACGAGCATTAAGCTTGAACTTTGCTTCATATTTACCTTTCGAATTCAATTTATAAATCAAGGTATAGAATATTTTTTCAAATAACAATATTTTTATTGTTAAAATATAAAGGAGCTTTTAAAAATATCAGTATATATAATGAAATTATAATTTTTCTACAATACGCGCTCTGGGGAAAGATATACTAAATACAGTTCCTTTGCCCGGTTCACTTACCACGTTAATTTCTCCGTCGTGAGCAATAACACAAGTTTTAGCAAAGGCTAATCCTAAACCGTAACCCATAACCCCAACATTTCTATCATTCTGAATCCGCTCGAATTTTTTAAATAGTTTTTTTAAATCCTTCTCTTCAATACCTATTCCGGTATCTTTAAATTGAATCACAATCTCCTTCTTACGATTACGCACTCTGGTAAAGGCCTTAACTTCCAAACTTCCGCCCTGCTTGTTATACTTAGCTCCGTTGGTTGCAAAATTCTGTACCATTTGTCCTATCATTATATCATCCCCTATCATATTAGGCAGATCGGGAGCTATATTTAAAATTACTCTTACTCCTTTCTTATTTGCATGGTGCATAACCATGTTGATATTGCTTTGAATTACCTCGGTTAAATTAATTTCCTTATATTCAAGTTTCTTCCCTCTCTCCTGAAATTCAAATAACTTTAAGAAGAAATTTATTTGTTTATCCTGATGCACGGCAATATTATAAATAAATTCCGTATACTCTTTATTTTCTTTATCCTCTGCATCGCTTAATTTCTTTTTTAAAAGCTTAGCAAAACCAATTATACTTGAAATCGGGTTCCTTAATTCATGGCTTAAAAATGACATATTACTTTGAATAAATTCGTTTGCATTACGAAGGTTTTCATTTGCTTTAGTAAGCTCAGCTTGTTTAAGCCTTAAATCCTTAGTAATATTCTGAATATTCGCGAGCTGAGAAGCAAGGTTATTCAATTCCAAGGCTTCATATTCCGGAATTTCTACATTTGCCCCTTTACTGATGTTATCGGCGGCATTACTTAGCTCAATTATCGGCCTTACAACTATATAGGATAAAAATAACAAGATAGTTATAAAAACAACCCCCAGTGTTATATTTTTAATGATATGCGGAATTATTTCCTGCTTAAATTGTTCATAATAATTTACGGTATCTTGGCCGACTAAGAATATAAAAGGATAATTTTCCGTATTCATTTTTAGGGTAAAAATATGATTACCTATTTTGATAGGTTTTGATAGAAGATAAGAATTTGAATGTTTTAACCTAAAAACTTCGTACTTTAATGCTTCAGGTATTTTAATACTTTGTTCATTGATACTACGATCTGATGCAAGCAAAAAATTCCCTTCTGTATCGAGTAAAATGAAACTGACGTTTTTATCAACTACTGACTGCAATGATTTTGCAATTTTTGCAAGATAAATTGCGATAGATAAATATCCTATAAATTTATTTTTAGCCTGCATTCCCAGTGCCGTAGAAAGCACCCTTTGTCTAGTAATTAAGCCGAAATCTGGCTTAGAAAATTTTAATTTCCACGGGTCTTCAAATGCCGCTTCAATCCATGAGCGTTTCGTTGAGCTTAAGTTTATCGGTTGCTGTCTAACCCCCATTATACTATCAACCACCATGTAATGTTCAGGGTTTACATAATGAATTAATGTCCATGCTAATGTATCTTTCTTAAAATTTTCCCTTTGATGCTTTACTAAAAAAGCTATATTTGAATATGAGTAATCACCACTTTGGATAATTTTTTCAGCCAAAAATTTAACCATATTTTCAGCAAAGCTAATTTTTTCATAAAGAGCTATATTTAATTTATAGCTTTGCTCCAATAAATAATAATTTTTTTCTTTTTGAAATTCTTTATATTTTAGCACTGCGAAAATAATTGAAACACAGACAGTTATTATTACAACGCAAACGGAAAAATGAAGGTGAAGATTAGCAAGAGAGAATCTCTTAGTTAAATTTAATAAGCTCTTTTTAAAGATTTTCAGGTTAAATAAATTTTTGGCCTTCATCAACATTTTTACCTTAATAAGATAGCGCTAATATATATAAAATTCTGTTATAAAAAATGTTCAAAACTTTATATATAGAAAATAAATAGCTGCATTGGTTAGAGAAATATAATATGCATAAATTGTTTTTTAAATAGTTATAAACAGATAAGTTCATATAAGCGACTTAATCAACCTTTTATTTTAATATAATTCTTTTTTATTAAGTTCAAATAAACTTATAGCAACAGCATTTGAAAGATTTAAGCTTTCTACTTTATTTGATATCGGTATTGATATTAAAAAATCACAGTTTTCTTTAGTTAACTTTCTTAACCCTTCCCCTTCACTACCGAAAATTATTCCGGTTTTCTTAAAGGAGTTCACCTTAGCAAACCCTTTGTCTCCAGCTGCATCCATGCCTATAATCCAAAATTCATGCTTTTTAAGCAATTTTATAGCATCAGATATATTAGTTACCGATATAAGCGGTATATTTTCAATAGCTCCGCATGAAGCTTTAGCCGAAACCGCTGTTTCGCTTACCGAGTTTTCTTTTGTAATAATTACGGCATCCGCATCGAATGCTGCACTTGATCTTAAAATCGCCCCTAAATTTTGCGGGTCGTTAATTTTATCTATAATAACAATGGTAGAAATTTCATTCTTACTTAGATTTAAAAAATCTTTTAAATTAGGTTGCTCAAGAGGATTTGTTTTTAAGATAACACCTTGGTGTACCTGATTACCCACTAATATTTTGTCGATTTCGTATCTTTCAACTATCTTGGCGGCTATTTTGCTGGGGATTGCTGATTTTATTTCATTATATGCTTCTTGAGTTATAACCAACTCATGAATCTTCCTTCTTGAATTGGATAACGCAGCTAAAACCGTATGTTTCCCGTAAATCCAATAATCTTTATTTAATTTATTTTTTCTTGTTTTCATCATAATTTTATTTTATTAAAACTTTTACATTATTTTTAAATATTAAAACATTAGCTGAAGGCATCTCAAAATTGCCCGCCTCTAAACGTAAATCTTTACCTTCAATATGAATAGGAGTTATAGTATAAGCACTCCCTTTTTTATAGTTGATTACCGCTTCCTGAGTAGTCGCCGTATACCCGTCCTGGTTTGTAAGTACTATATCACCGCATAAATGTATTAAATCCGAATTTTGCTTATATTCTCCATTTTTAGAAGATAAGGCGTAGAATTTATGCTCACCCTCAATTCTTAGCTTACCTGTTATGTCGGATAATTTAATTGTATTATCATTTGTTTTATAACCGCTTTTTGCCGTAAGTATATAAGGCCTACCGTTTTTATCTTGCCCATGTAAATTCGGGTTAACCATTTCATTAGAAGAAAGAGTGTCTAATTCTTCATTACTTATACTATTTAATTTTACTCTATCCTTACTTTTTAAAAATGAGGGTAATATCATGATGCTAAACAATAGAATAGCCACTAAAACTACCAGCATTCTTTTTAAAACCTTAACTGCTAAACTGTATTTTTTCTCCATATTCTAAACAACACCAGCCCTTAAAAGATCATGTATATGAATAACCCCTACAGGTTTATTTTCATCATTTACTATAAATATTACGGTAATACTTTTTAAATTCATAATTCCTAAAGCTTCCGAGGCTAACTTATCCTCATGCAGGGTAATAGGATCAGCAGTCATTACCTTAGTCACTTTAGTTTGCTTGAAATTTAAATCCATATGCCTCCTTAAATCCCCATCGGTAATAACCCCCATAAGTAAACCGGCTTCATTTAATACGCCGACGCATCCTAACCTTCTGCTTGTCATAGTTAATATCGCTTCAAAAGCAGTTTCATTATAATTAATTAACGGGATTTCTTTATCCTTATGCATTAGATCTTTGAGCCTTAATAATTTGGCTCCGATATTTCCCCCTGGATGGAACACTCTATAATCGGAATTGGTAAAACCTCGTCTTTTATATAATGCAACTGCTATAGCATCACCGTATGCCATCATCATAACTGCAGAAGTAGTAGGAGCCATTATATCACAAGCTTCCGGCGTTGCAGGCAGCACTACGGGGATAAAGCTGGCATTTGAAAGGGTGGAGCTTTTCTTTCTACTAATACCGATAATTTTTATTGAAAATCTTTTACAATAATCAATGATGGGAGCAAGTTCCGGAGTCTCTCCTGAATTAGAAAGTAAAATTACAATATCGTTAACAGTTATCATACCGAGATCGCCATGACCTGCCTCGGCGGGATGAATATAGATTGCAGGCGTGCCCGTAGAAGCAAGAGTTGCAGCAATTTTCCGCGCTATGTGTCCGCTTTTTCCCATACCGCTTACAATTACTCTGCCGGTAATAGCATATATTTCATCAATGATATTAGTGAAGTCTTGGTTAATTTCCGATAATAGATCTTGAAGCCCTTGGATCTCGCCTTTAATCACTTGACGGGCTATATTTTCATCAGATAATTTAAATTGATTAATATCTTGGATATTCACGGCTGCCTTTTTTTATCTGTAAAATTTTTGGCAGTATAACATAAAAATATTGTATGATAAATAAATGAATAAAGTCAGGAGCTTCTCCCCCAAAAAACACCTGACTTTAAAACGAAGCCTCCTATCTACTTGATAGACTCCCCCGCTTCATGTATTTCATTATACACACACCAATCGTTAACAAATCGTTAACAACAACCTATAATCTTACTCAGGTATTGTTTTTTTATGACTATAATAACTTAGTTGCTTCATTTTTTGGCTTTATATTCTGTATATTTTTGCTTTCTGATATATTCCGCCCAAAGCATCTTACCTCTATTGGGAGCAAAGCTACCTTCTTCACCCGACTCTCTATCTTTATCTCTTATTAGTACTTTTTCAATTAAGTTTGCTGCTACCTTATCTATCTCCGCACCTTTATCCTTATCTCTTATTATAATTTGAACAGGCGTATTCTCATTAATATCACAAGCATTGCGATTTGCCCCGTAATCAAGTAAAAGATCTACTACCCTTTCATGCCCGAACATACATGCATTAATTAATGAGCTTCCGGTTAATATACTAATTTGAAACTTTATTTGCTCATCACCGTAAAATTTTTTTGTTATACTCTTCATCAAAATAATTTTTTTTCAAAAAATATCAGTCGACTTTTTTTTAATGGAGACAGCTCCACCGGGACGCTCAAAATTTTGCCCGTTTGCCATTTGGAAATAATTACTCAGTGCATTCTCATCTCTTTTAGGTGCAATACCCGCTTCTATTAATAAATTTTCCACAAGCTCGCTTCTTAAAACCGCATAATGCAATGGAGTTCTTTTACAATTATCCGTTGCATTAATATCAGCACCGGCTTTAATCAAAGCATGCGCAGCTCTTATATCACCAAGCGCGCAAGCTATATGAAGCGCGGTTCTTCCTTCCTTATCCCTTTCGTTGATATCCAAGCCTTTATCCTTCAGAAAGCATAGCGACTCCGTGAGCTTGGAAGCCCTCATTTTCGCAGCTAAAATTAATACCGCATTATCTTCACCATCTTTACTGTTCCAATCAAATTCCTTTTTTTTAAAAGCATTAATTAAATATTCCGCTATATAAGGCTTATCTTCTTTATAAATTTCTTTTCTGATGGCTAAATGTAAGGCAGTGCCGTAAGTTTTTTCCGAGTAATTATACTTTACTCCTTCCTCTAATAAGTAAGTAATCTTATTAATATCACATGATTCCACCGCTGCATGCAACGGAGTGTAATACGAAGGTGTAATGCTGTTAACATTAACTCCATGTCGTATTAACTGCTTAATAACTTCGAGAGGAGATTCCTTTGTTATCAAAGCTGCATTCCCTTCACATCCTTTACTAAGTAACAGATTTATTACTACTCCTCTATTAGGGGACGGGCTACCGATTTTGTTTTCATTAATTAAAAAATTTCTTATAAACATTTTTTTGTCTTCATTTCTTAATCGGAAGTTTAAAAACAGATTTTTTAATCCGTTTATATTATTACCTCTCTCTCTTAATTTTGCGCTTATTTTCGCAGAAAATACCTCTTCCAATCCCCTAACTTCGCTTCCTTTAAGGGAAACTATTTCTTCCGTTACTCCGTTAAGTGCCGCCAACATAAAAAATTTTACATTTTCATTATTTACAAACGGAAGCTCTTCTTTTTTATCTTCTCTATTTTTATAAGTAGTATTATTTGATTTATGGCTTTTTTTCTACCCATCCTTTCCTCTTTATCTATATAGCTTTGCAAAAAGCATACAAATAGATAAAACTAAATTACATTGGAAGTTAAATTTTATAAATATTTCTCTTTATATGATTTTGGCTTTCAGTACATCAAACCTAAAACCGTCCCAAAGTAATCCACCATATGGAGCGAGCAGTTTAGTGACTAAGTTTTTCAAATCCTGAACATCCACACCTTGGAACGCTTTTTCAAAAGCATGTGAATATTCATAAGCAATATTAGAATTATCTTTTTCTAAATAACGCAAAATTGATTTTCCGCTTGCACTCCATTTATTTTGCGCTCTAAAATAAAAGCGTGCCAGCTGCTCATAAAGCTTGGCAGTGGAAGCAATCTGTTCTGCACGTGAATTGGGATAAAGAATATCATCAAGTAAATCAGTGATTAAAAAACGCTCTTTATCAGTTTCTTTCTTTTCCCAGACTAAGGGTTTGAGATCAAATTTTTCTCGGGTAAAATCCTTAATGCGTTTTGAGAAATTTGACTCAGGCATTATTTCCCTTCCGTTTAAAATCATTTCCATACTACCGCATATCCCTATTTCCTTTATCTTTTCAAATAATACTCCCAAAGTCTCAGGATCATGAATAAAAACATCGATCAGCCAATCATCATAGATGAAAGCTTCCCGATAAGAATTAGATATTCGCTCATAAACTATGACAATATCCAAATCGGAAGCGTTTGTGCCTAGCCCCTGTGAAACGGAACCTCCCCAAAAGACTGCTTTTGCCGCACTATAACGCTCATCGATTAATTTTTTAATTACACTTAGCGGTTTTTTACGCATTATTCCTCTTCTTGATCATCCATATCACGCTTAGGTCAGTCTCTTGTTTCACAGCCTTAAGCCCGGCTTTTTTATAAGCGTGTATAGCTGCTTTATTATAGCTGCATAAAATGTTGTTTTCTGTCAAGGTAAAGGTTATTTTATGGATATTGATGGATAATAACAACATGAAATTAGTTGGCTTCACGTTATGTTACCGGCTCATGCATAACGGTGGACGGCGGAATTTCATGGGGAGGATAATCGGAAAGTAGGTAAACTCATGCGCTTATTTAATTTTATTTTAAAAGCAGCTTACCCCTATCGCATTTATTTAGCCGGTATGTTACTTACCATGGCAGGCACAGCTTTACATATTAACTTACGAAATTACCTGACGAAGTTATTAATCAATGCGGTAGTAGGTTCTCAAAATAATGAAGTAATCTATATAGCTTTTACTTATTGTGTACTTCAGGTTTTCATTGTTTTAGTTTGGGTGGTTTATGACTTTTGTGCAATAAAAAATATTCCGCTTACATCAGATATAACCAATCTAATGATAGCAAAGATCGAAAAATATGATATTACTTTTTTCAAGATAATCTCGGCGGCAGCCTTTCGTCTAAAATTAAAGATACCGCCACCCTTATTCCCCATATTATCTATACTATAATAGATAACTTTCTCCATTTTTGCTTTCTTATCTTAATTGCCTTTATACTTTTATTCCAAGTGCATTGGTTTTTTTGCTTTATCGTATCTTTTAATAGCACATTACTGCAAAGATCGGAGAATGGCCATGAAGACATTTTAATTTTATAAAGGTACTTAATTATTTTATCTCCGGGTTGATTTAAATCATAGATTAAATATAGTTAACTTACCTTTAACCATTATATGAGCAAATAATGGCATTTATAGAAGAATTTAAAGCTTTTATTTCTCGTGGCAATGTATTTGAGCTTGCAGCCGGGATTATGATAGGGGCTACATTCAACAATATGCTGAATTCTCTGGTAGGAGATATAATTATGCCGATAGTCGGCTGGTTGACGGCAGGGATTGATTTTTCCAATTACTTTATAGCTCTTAACGGAAAGCATTATGATAGCCTCAGATCTGCTAAAGATGCAGGGGCGCCGGTGGTAGCCTATGGAATATTTATTAATTATGTCATCAAATTCTTAATTTCTTCAGCTGTAATTTTTCTGGTAATTAAGCAAGTAAACCGTTTACATTATTCATTAGCACCACAAGATAGCAGAAATCTCAAAAAGGACTAAACATGAAAAGAATAAATGTTACACATGATGAAATAAAGTTAATAGGCATTAAAGTAAGGACGAGTAATAAAGCTGAATTTAACCCGAGCACTGCAAAAATAGGGGCAACTATTGAGCGATATTTTATAAATCAAATTGCCGGTAAAGTAGCTGATCGGAAGAATCCCGGTACGACAATTTGTTTATATATGGAATATGAAAGTGATATGGACGGGGAGTATTCTTACTTTATCGGTGAAGAGGTAACTTCTTATGATAATTTACCTGAAGGATTAAATACTCATACCATCCCTTCTCAAACATATGTAAAATTTACTACGCAATCAGGAGTTATGCCTAATGTAGTTATAAATGCCTGGCAACAGATTTGGCAAATGTCTGCAAGCGATTTAGGCGGCATACGTAGTTACCGCGCAGATTTTGAAATCTATGATACAAGAAGCAAAGATCCGAATAACACTATAGTTGATATTTATATAGGAATTAAATCATGACATATATAGTTGAACAAACTTTATCTCCCTCCGGTAATGATATTGACTTTCTTACAAGAAAAATTAATGAGGAAGCAAATAAACATGGAATAAGTGAAGAAGCTTATCAGTTTGCTTTTTTTATAAGAGAAAACGGAGAAAAAATTATTGCAGGCTGTAACGGTTCGGTCATTTACGGAGCAATTTATACTGATCAACTCTGGGTTGATCCCGAGTGTAGAAATAAAGGCCTTGGTAGAATGCTAATGGAAAGAGTGCATAGCTACGGAGGTGAAGTCGGCTGTAATTTAGCAACCGTTACTACTTTAAGCTTTCAAGAGGCTTCGAGTTTTTGTGAAAAACTTGGATATAAATGTGATTTTGAGCGTGCAGGCTATTCTTATAATTCTAAATGCATATTTTTAAAGAAGAAGTTATAACTTTTAAATCTGAACAAAAAAGAAATATAGTAAATTAAGTTATAAATCATACAATAGCATTTATAATCCGTGCACTTTATAACCAAGTATTCCGTATCACTAATTTAATTGTTAAATTATTAATTTAACATATATTTTTTATTTATACTCTAATACTTAATATATTTTAACATTGTTGATGAGTATTTACTGCTAATATTATTTTTAATAAATAATTACTTTTAGTAATCTATATTTTTTAGTTTTATACAAAAGTATAATGTTGATTGCTCTATAAACATATAAAGTATTTTGATAATTTAAAATTTTTTTATTTTATCTACTTTTAATAGAAATATAAGTTTAAAAATAAATTTTGTAACTAACGTTAATTTGGTTAATTTAAAAATTATACAGGGGTATTAATGGAAGATCATTTTATTAATTTAGCTTCAGCTAACATTCAAACACATAACTCAGATGACTCAAGCTTCATAGTTTTTGGAAGAGATGAATTGCCTAAAGAAGAAGAGAGCTTTATACATTTTGGAAGAGATGAATTACCTAAAGAAGAAGAGAGTTTTATACGTTTTGAAAGAGAATATGGAGAAGGGCAGTGTTCCGGAGAATGGAGTAGCTAATTCCAACGCTTTCTATTATATAGTAGATATACTTACTGCAAGAGCATAACTTTATATGGCTTTTTATAAGCTTAGCCTCTATTATATTTCTCTATATTATTTCCAATCTTTTCTCCTAATCTCTAACCTCTTTTTTTACTTTCTCTTTCCTATCTGTCGGGTAGTGTGACTATTATTGCTTTTTTATTTCAGGTTTGTTACTTTTTTATTAATTAAAACTTATTTGCATATGTACTTAAAATAATTTGTATTTATTTGGTATATATTATCTCTTATTTTGCACCACCAGGAACATTTGAACTTAAATTTATAGCTTCGAACTTAAATTAGCTGTAAAAACCTCAGCGTAGAACATTTTCCGTTTTCTGTCGTGACCCCAAGTACAGATACATAAGAATTATTAAATAATTTTTATGAGCACTACCCTTTAAAGGGGGCAACGCTACTATTATTTAAGTAATTTCAGAAAAGAAGCCGCTAAGGTAATTAAAGTCTATCAAAATAAATGTGTAAGGTATTTAACTTAATTGACTATAATTCTTTATACAAACATGTAGTAAATTAAGTTAAATATCATCCATATAGAGAGCATAGTTGAACTGTAAAAAACTAAGTTTTCCCATAAATGATATAGTCATTTATAAAGCACCTGCTCCATAAATGGCGGTTAGGCGCATGCTTCTCATTAGCTTATAATATGAAGGCTTTATTAGCGAACAAAAACTTTTCCGGTTCTTTTAATTTTTCTTTGTAATTGAAGGATTCCATATAACAATGCTTCAGCTGTAGGCGGGCAACCGGGAACATAAACATCAACGGGCACAATCCTATCGCATCCCCTCACAACCGAATAAGAGTAGTGGTAATACCCTCCGCCATTTGCACAGCTTCCCATAGAAATTACATACCTCGGTTCAGGCATCTGATCATAAACTTTTCTAAGCGCCGGCGCCATTTTATTGGTCAGCGTCCCTGCAACAATCATCACGTCCGATTGCCTTGGCGAAGGTCTGAATATAAGCCCTAACCTATCAAGGTCATAACGGCTGGCTGCAACGTGCATCATCTCGACCGCACAGCAGGCAAGCCCGAAAGTCATCGGCCAAAGCGAACCGGTTCTCGCCCAATTTACTAACTTATCAAGCTGAGCTATAACAAAACCGCGGTCACTCATTTCATCAGTAACCTGATTAAGTAGAGCATCTTGTTCAATTCCAGGTGGTATAGGTCTTAACGTCACTTTTTTCTACTCCCTTTTATTCCCAATCTAATGCGCCTTTTTTCCATTCATATATGAAACCGATGGTCAGCACCACTAAAAAAACTATCATTGACCAAAAGCCGAGCAACCCGATATCTCTTATAACTACCGCCCATGGAAAGAGAAAAGCAATCTCAAGGTCAAAGATTATAAATAAAATTGAAACTAAATAGAACCTAACGTCAAATTTACTTCTGGGAGCATCAAATGCTTCAAACCCGCACTCATAGGAAGAAAGTTTTTCGCTATCGCCTCTTAGGGTAGCAAGCAAAAAAGGCAGAATAGACATTATAAACGCCAAGCCTCCAGCTAGTATTAAAAAAAGTAAAATCGGTAAATAATCTGTTAGAATATGTTGCATACTAGCTCTTCTTATCAACCATAATGTTTCTTGTTGCCGACGGTAAAGTTACCGTTAACCCTTCCAAATCTTCACTCACAATTATTTGACATCCAAGCCTTGAAGTACGGGTAAGCCCGAATGCTAAATCGAGCATATCTTCTTCTGCTTCAGAAGGCTCCGGTAACATATCGTAAAACTCTTTATCCACAATAACGTGGCAGGTTGAGCACGCAAGCGAACCGTCACATGCTCCTTCCAAATCAATATCATTTTGATGAGCAACCTCAAGCAACGAGAGCCCTAAGGGCGCATCTATCACCTTTGTAGTTCCGTCATTTACAATAAAATTAATTTTAGGCATCTTATCCCTTAAGCAGCTTTTAGCGCGTTTTGCTCATTTATAACTTCAGAAACGCTTTCTCTTTTAATTTTTACTTTAACGTTTTCTGCTATTTCTACAACCAAATAGTTACTGTTTTCGTCAACTTTAACAACTTGCCCGAAAATCCCGCCTGAAGTCACTACTTTATCACCTTTGCTAATTTTGCTCAGCATCCCTTGATGCTCTTTCATTTTCTTTTGTTGCGGACGGATAAGGAGAAAATAAAACACCACCATGATTAAAACAAGGGGAGCAAAACTGGTGAGCATTGAGGGTTGCTGAGTTGCTGCTGATGTTGCATCCGTTGCAAAAGCTTCTGAAAATAAACTCATTATGTATCCTACTTTAAATTTAAATTTTTCGGTATATTAATTTAACCGCAAAGTTAATGCAAGTAATTTGGGCAGGAGTATATATTCATTGAGTTTTAAAATAGCTCTCAGCCGGCTTATTCGCTTCGCTTTTTAAATACTGATATTTTTACATCTACCGTCACGGTTAATTCTTTTAATGAAAGCAGCTCTGCTTTTTTTCTCCCCTCTCGATTTAAAATAAAAAGGAGTCATGGCAAGCAGGTTTTCTATATCTTCCTGCACGCCGATCCGGCATTTAAATGTGAGAGGTAAAGAATTTTCAAGTGTGAAATATTCTTCTGCTTTTTTTATTAATTTATCTTCTGCTTTTTCGGCAATAGAGGAAAATAATATATTTCTCATTTCTATTAAATGTGAAGAGGAAGGCGTAATAGTAATTAACCTACCCGTGTCGGCAAGCACCCTATGATATTCATTAAAATAAAGCGGAGCAAACACGGAAAGTGCTATATCTATTGTCCTTTCTTGAAGGGGTAGCTTAATTGCGCTCCCCACACACCATGAAACCCCTTTATTATGCCCGGCAGCTAATTTTATCGCCTCTTTTGAAATATCAATTCCGTAGTAATTTCCTTTTACTTTTAAATGGCTATCTAAATGCTGTTTTAAATTAGATAAATAGTACCCCTCTCCGCAGCCGATATCAGCTATATGAAAGTTTTCTTTTACCGGTTTTAAGTATTCATTAGTAATGAACATATTTAAAGCGTCGGATATCGGTTGGTAATATCCTTTATTTAAAAACTTTGCTCTGCTATTTACCATCATCCGGTTATCACCCGGGTTTTTAGAGTTTTTCTGATTTACAGGTAATAAATTCACATAGCCCTGGCGTGCTTTATCATAAATATGACCTTTCTCACACCCTAAATATTTATCATACCCGATGAGCTTTTCCGCACCGCAGATAGGACACATAAGCGCCAAAACTTCATTAGCCGTAATTTCCTGGTTTGTATGCGGCATTATAGCTCCTAAAGTAAGTTAATTAATTTTTAGAATAGCGAGCTTAAAAGTAGTGCTTGTAAGCTGCTCCTGAGAACAAGTTGCTTATATAGTATTGCCCTCCCTTCGTTTAAACCGATTCAACCCCTTTAACTTCAGGTATATAATGTTTGAGCATATTCTCAATACCGCTTTTTAAGGTAAGCGTTGAACTTGGGCAACCTGAGCAAGCGCCATGCAACTCAACATAAACCACTCCTTCTTTAAAACCTTTGTAAATTATATCACCGCCGTCATTAGCTACAGCCGGCCTTACTCTGGTCTCAATTAATTCTTTAATTTGTTTTACCGCTTCATTGTCTTCCCCATCATCCCCGGCTTCTGCTTTAAATGCATTTTCCATTATCACAGGTTTTTGTGCGACAAAGTGATCCATAACGGAAGCAAGTACTATAGGCTTTAAAACACTCCAATCAGCACTCGGGTCTTTTGTAACAGAGATAAAATTATCAGTTAAAAATATTCCCTTCACACCTTCAATTTCAAGTAAGACAGCGGCAAGCGGAGAAGTAGAACAGTCTTCACCTGAATGATAGGTGAGAGTACCTTCTTTTAATACTTGAACGCCGGGAATAAATTTTAAAGTTTGAGGGTTAGGAGTTTCTTGAGTCTGTATAAACATAACTTTCACTCATTAATTTTTTGAGGAATGATACTCTTTAATCATATAAATGAAAATAAAATTATTTTTATTAATTGGGATTGAATTTTCCAATCTCCTTAGGCTGCCGGCTTTAAAATATATTTATTTTGCACGCACACTTCCATCAAAATCATTTCTTGAAGGGGTTCCGATTAAATCCTTAGGTGCAGAAATTTTATTATAAGGAATTATTGAATTTCTAAGTAATGTAATAGTAATCCTTCTATTTTTCTCGGCATAAGGGTTATTCGGATCCGCCGGATCCGTATCCGCTTTTCCGACTACTCTTCCGATTTGCTCGGAAGGAACTCCGCTTTGCACTAAATATCTACGTGCTGCATTCGCCCTATCCGCAGAAAGCTCCCAATTAGTATATATGCCGTTAGTATCATTTACCGCTCTATCGGTAAAACCTGAAAGCTGGAGGAAGTTAGGAGTAAATTGAATGAGCTTGGCAATTTTAAATAATATTACTTCCGTAAAAGCGGTAAGCTCAGCGCTGCCGGGTTTAAACATAGGGTGCTTATCTTGTCCGAAAATCCTAATCTCTAAACCTTCAGGGGTAACAACTAACTGTAATGAATTTTTATACTCCTGTAGGCTTTTATCTTTTTCAATTAACTTATTTAACTCACCTTCAACTAATTCATATCTTTGATTTTCTTGTTCTTCTAAGCTCGCTTCGGTTCCGATTTTTTTTACGGTTACAATATCACCGACGCTTTTTACGCCGTATTTGAATCCTTGAGTTTTATCTTCATCTTTTAATCCTTCTTTTTGTGCAGCTGAACTAAACCCACCTTTAAAACCTTCACCTAGCTGCCCTGAGATTCCGATCGTCGGATCAAAGTATTCGGCAATACCTTTTAGCTTTTCAGTCGGCACGGCATTTAAAAGCCACATAAGTAAAAAGAAAGCCATCATTGCAGTCACGAAATCTGCATAAGCCACCTTCCAAGCTCCACCGTGATGCCCATGATGTGCGGCAAACACTTTCTTTATAATTATCGGAGCTTTTTTAGTTTCTTCTTTTTCCTTATCTATATCTTTCTCTTGCATTCCTATCTCACAATTAAGTTCTTTTTCAAGCTTTTTTCAAGTTCGACAAAGCTTGGTTTTAAATGATCTGGGATAATCTGGCGTGCACATTCAATGGAAATGGTGGGAGGGTGTCCCTTAGCATGCGAAACAATTGCTGCTTTTATGCACTCCAGAAATTTTACTTCTTCATTAGTATAGCCTTCGAAAAACGCACCGATTGGGGATATTATTCCATATGATAAAAATACACCTAAGAATGTCCCTATAAGAGCCGCTGCAATTTTCCTTCCGAGTATGCTCGGATCAGCTGCAATTGATGCCATTGCATTAATTACACCAAGAACTGCTGCAATTATTCCAAGCCCGGGTAAGCTATCCCCTAACCTATTAAAGCAGGAAGCAAGGTTTTGACCCTGTATTTTTTTCTCAAATAATTCATCTTCCATCATTTGTTGCAATTCATAAGGGTTTTCAAACCCTAGTACTATTAGGCGCATATAGTCGGAGATAAAGGTGGTAACCTGCTTATCTTCAAAAATTTTTTTAAAGCGTTTAAATAGAAAACTCTTTTCAGGGTATTCGATTTGATTCTCTAAATCCATTTTGGAATTTGATTTAGAGTATTTAAGTAAATTGAATAAAAACGAGAGCAACTCAACATAGTCTTCTTTTGAATAAGGCTCTCTTTTTGTAACTTTATGAATATTAGTGAATGCTAATGTCAGCGAAGTTTTTGAATTGGATATAATAAAAGAACCGACTGCCGTACCAAGAATAATTAAAGCTTCGAAGGGATGAATTAAAACTAAAATATTACCACCTCCGCCTATGAAGCCGATAACCAGTGATAATATTACTATAATTATGCCTAATTGGAACACCGTTGCCGAAATATTAAATACACCCTTAAGAATTAGTATTATATAATATTTCGGCTAGGTAAAGGATTGAATTAGAAAAATTATATTTTTACCACCAGCCTAAAGCATACCACCATGCCGAGCCGATAGTCGCCCAAACCGCCAAATTAACTAAACTTACCAGAAAACCGACCTTCCACCAAGTTTTAGTATTAAAGTAACCTGCTCCGAAGAAGACAGGAGCCGAGCTGATTCCATAGTGAGTTAACCCTGCGGCAAGCGAGGAGAAATAAGCGAGAGCTAATGCGGAAACCAACTTCGGTACACCTGCACTGATCAGTAACATTAAAAATGTACTGTAAAGCACGGTAATCTTTGCAGTAATACTTGCAAAGAAGTAATGAACATAAAAATACAGCAATCCTATTACCACAATTGTCAGCATCATGCCTTTGCCTGCAACCAGGTGCTCAATTTGCCCGCCGATCCATGCCATTATACCGAATTCTTTTAAAAAACCCGACATCATTACAAGCGTACCGAACCAGGTCAAAGTATCCCAGGCTCCTTTTTCGCTTAAAGCATCATTCCAGCTTAATACCCCGGAAATTATCAGTATACAAAACCCAAGTAACGCAGTGGTAGTTGCATTGAACCCTACCCTATAATCTAAAATCCAAAGTGTAATTAATAATACGAAAGTTAAAAGCATTACAACTTCATGCTTAGTAATTTTACCCATCTCTTTCAAAGCCTGCTTAGCAAGGCGGGGAGCATTTTCAGTGCTTTTAACACTAGGTGGATAAATAAGATAAATGACTAAAGGAATGAGGAGCAAGCTTATTATCCCCGGAACAATTGCGCCCAATGCCCAAGTTTCCCAAGATATATCTACGCCGAACTGCGGCGCAAGTTTAAGAACCAAAGGGTTTCCCGCCATTGCAGTTAAGAACATAGCACTGGTAACTACGTTCGATTGAAAGCAAACCTGTATTAAAAACCCTCCGCTGTGGTTTTTATCCTTCCTGGAAGGGTTATTCTTTTCATATTCATCAGACAACGCTTTTGCGATCGGAAATATTATTCCCCCGCCTCTTGCCGTTACGCTTGGAATCATTGGAGAGAGTATAAAATCGGTTAATACTAAACCATATGATAGCCCTAAAGTACTTTTACCGATTTTAGAAATAAAGTAGTAAGCTATCCGCTTACCTAAACCCGTTTTAATGAATCCCCTTGATATAAAGAAAGCAAACACTACAAGCCAAGCTATATCTATACTGAAAGCGGAGAGCGCCTGATGGAGAGTCAGAGTATGAGTAATTATACATACTAAAATACTGAATAACGCTATGGCTCCAATCGGCATAGGGTTTAAAATTATGGCAATAATAGTGGTTATGAAAATCCCGAACAGGTGCCAAGCTTTAAGATCGACCCCAATCGGTGCAGGAACATTCCACAGCACTGCTCCTAAAATGAATACTAACAGCACTTGTTTAAGGTTTATGTTGCCGGAGCTCATATATAAAAACCAAATGAATTTTTAAATTTAATGCAAAATATACCAAATAATACCGAAAAATCTAGCGGTAAAATAAGAAAATAATTACCTTGAATCCTATTTATTTAATGATATGAACAATAGCTCATTTATACTTCTGCATTGTTTATTACCCCCCTTTCCGAGCCTTAATTCCCCAAAAAAATCTTCGGTTGATCGATAAAAGCTTGCAATATAAAGAAAAATAGGGTATAATTCAGCGCTTTATAAATAAATTTATTATGGTAAGCATGAATATTATCCTTCGGCTTTTTACTGTTTTATTTATCTTATTCTCACAAGCTGCAACAGCAAATAACAATGAAGTGTTATTTGAGAAAGAAATGCAGGTTATATCAATAGATAAAAAGAAAAAAATTGCAAAACCCGTGGTCGGATTATCTTTTACCGAAACCGGGATTGCTTCATGGTACGGCCGTGAATTCGGCGGAAGGCCGACTGCAAGCGGAGAAATCTTTAATCCTGATTTAATGACCGCTGCTCATAAGTATCTACCTCTAAACAGCATAGTTAAGGTCACCAACCTTGAGAACAGCAAATCAATAAAAGTTATTATTAATGACAGAGGGCCTTATATAGAACCTCGCGTTATTGACCTTTCAAGAATGGCGGCGGAAGTGCTGGGTTTCAGCAAAAAAGGGTTGGCTAAAGTTAAAGTAGAATACCTACATAACGAAACCATGGACTTAAGCAATGCTATATCTCCTAACAGAAAAAAAAGGTTGCATAGAGAGATTGAAAAGTTTTCCGCTAATAAATGGCGGAAGGTTATCAAGGCTCATCAGTAGGTAAGCAGATTATATGTATAGTTGGTTCCTTTTATCTTTTACATCTATTCTTTTTGTAAAATACTGTTGACCTATAGAATATTCATTTTAATCTATTGGAAGATAGAAAATTTGTTAATTAGATTAAAGTGTTTTTTAAAGACAGATCCATTTTTATAGAAGATGAGAAATATTTTATTGAAGATAAAGTAGCGGAGTTTATTCCGATTGCCTGCCATTACGATAAAGAAACACTACTTACCAAGAACGGGGAATTACTGCAAATAATTAAAATTTCCGGGCTGGAAACAAATGATAGCGAATTTCAAAAAGTGAATTTGCGTGACCAACTTAGAAAAGTAATAAAAAAACATGTTACCGAATATAAGTATGCAGTTCATATACATGTGCTTAGAAATAGAGAAAATATGGTTCCTCCAGGTGAAATGCCTTTTGGCTTTGCTGAAGAACTAAACCAACAGTGGGCTAAAAAAAACAATTGGGATAAACAGTTGGTTAACACGTTATATGTAACCATTATCAGACAAAACATTCAAACCGGTACCTTCGACCCGAAAACTTTGATTTTTCCACTAATTAAAAACCAACATTATAATCACTTAAATGCTGCATGTGAAGAGTTGCACAATATCACCAATAATATGGTTGATGACCTAAAAAGATTCGGTTCAACCAAGCTTGCCATGCAGAAAACCGAAGACGAAGGATATATATCTGAACTCCTTTCTTTATATAACAACCTTGTGCAATTAACCCAAACGAGAGCTCATGTACCGATTAAAGATTTATCCGAATACTTAGCAAATATTAAAATTAAATATAAATTTAATACCGTGGTAATAGAAGGCGCTGATTTTAAAAGATATTGCGCTGTATTTAGTTTAAAACAACCGCAAAATATCTCGGTTAGTGCATATGATAAGCTGCTCCAGCTTGGCATGCAGTTTATAATTTCAGAATCTCTGTACTTCGTATCATCAGATACCGCATTAAAGAACCATAAAAAAATGATGTCTCATTTAGAGGCTGCCAAAGCACAAGATATAGCCCAAGAGAATGACTTAGCCGACATTCTAAATGAAGATAAGGGCAATAATAATGATTACTGTGCTCATCAGGTTACCCTCTTGGTATACAGCGATGATGAGAGTTTTTTCCAAGATAAATTAAACAAAACCGTTGAAGTGCTGCAAAATATTGGCCTGGTTGCAGTAAGAGAAGATTTTAAAATGGCCAAATGCTTCTGGTCACAACTACCGGGCAATTTTAGATTTATAGATAGAATTAACTATACGGCAACTAATTTAATCGGTGCACTCACCTCGATTCATCATAAAAATATAGGCTGTTATAGCGGCAGTAAGTGGGGGCCTGCTATTTCCCTGTTTAGAAACAATGACGGGAACCCATATTACTTCAATTTTCATAATCATAACAACGGTAACACATTAATTATAGGCAATGAACACAGCGGAAAAAATGTGCTTATGAAGTTCTTTCTTACCCAAAGCACTAAATTAAATCCACGAATAATTTTTATTGATGGTGAAGGCAATTCCGAAAAATTTATCGAGGAGCTAGGCGGATTATATGTTAAACCGAACCCGGATGATTTCTCTCCCGTTAAAATAAAGCTTTTTGATAAAGAACTTTTTAGAGGAAAATTAGAACTGTTCAGTAATTTCTTAACTAATTTAATTTATCCCCGTGCCAGTGATAATGCGCAATACCAGGCTTTTTTTGCCGCCCTTGCTAAAAGCTTATTCGAAGGTAATGAGAATGAGGATCCTTATACCCTACTTAGCGGTATAATTGAAAAATCAGAAGATGAAGCAATAAAATCCAGTTTCAACAGTTACTTTAATAGTGAAATTTACTCCAACTTCTTCGATGAGGATTTTTTGGATTTATTCACTTTAGAGGATATTCTAAGTATTGATATAACGGAGCTTTCCAAGTCTAAACCGATTCAGGAGGCTTTCTTAGTATTATTACTGCTTAAGATACCTTCACTTCTCGATGGTAGACCTACTATTATTGCATTTAATAAATGTTATGACTTATTCTTCAGCAACGTGTTTTCCTCGCTCTTTCCCTCCTGGCTTGATGAACTGACGAGTAAAAATGCAATTGCTTTTTTCTCAACCGATACGACTGATAAAATATTAGATAATGATTGTTTGCGAAATTGTTTAGATAAGTTTGCTACTCAAATTTTTACTTCAAATAAATTTGCCGATAAAAAATTTAAGCATTCGTTCAGCCTTAATGAATTTGAGTTAACTCAAATTAAAGCTTATAGTGTTGAGCGCCGAATGTTCGTGCTAAAACAGGGAGAATATTCAATTGTCGGTGTGCTTAATCTTGCGGATTTACCGGAAATATTAGAGGTACTTAAATAATGCGTTCTTTTTTATATATATTTTTCTTATCGTTTTCTATTATTTTTATTGATATCAGTTTATCTTTTGCTTACTCGGAGAGCGGTTCCTGCGCAGATTGGACAAGGGGATCGGATACCATGGGGAGGAGGGAAGTATGTAAAGGCGGTTTCCCCACCACTAATGAGCGCATGAAAATAGCAAGAGTTAATACTGATGCGTTTAGTCCCGTATATAAAATTTACCATCAATGGTGTTGGTTTCAATTTTTCGGAGAATGTGTACTTTGGGATACTAATATTCGTAGCGCAACATTTCATGAAAGCGATTTTTATAATCGGCTTAGTGAAAACTTTGGCTTAAGCTCAAATGCAAGACAGTTATTTTGTCATACGGTTGCAGTGTATTCATATGCTCCGGGCGCAGGTTATCAGCATAGCGGAAGAAATGATACAAATCGCACGAAAATTTGCGGATATTACTGTATGTCTGATGTCGGGGGCACGTGCTCTCCTACTTTCAATTGGGATTATTCCTTAATAGGATGTGTTGACGGACCTATTTATCCCGGCCCTCCTACTTTTAATGACACGATCGCACCCGGAATGGAACCGATGGTTGATGACACGATCGGGCTTGAGGATTCACTTGATGTAAACGGCAATAGAGTACAAGGATATATAAGTTTAGGCAGTAAATTCGATCAACCGGTGATTCGCTTAAATGAAATAACCGGTGCCGGAAGTATTGAACGTACACTACTACTTAGATATAAGTTTCCCGGTGATACTACAAATTACGACAATTTAAAAACTTGCAACCAAATCCCGGGCTCGGAAAATAAAATAAGCTATTGCGCGCAAGTTCCATCCGATAATCCTTCGCAGGTGTGTGTTTGTCAGGAAAATTCCTGTGCAAATGAAGTTTATTTAGGATGTGTACCAAGACCGACTCCTCGTCAATCAAACTACGGAATTGTCAGTGAATATACTACCACTAATGGCACAGTTAGCGGCAAATCTACACAAAATCCCGCCCTAAAATATTATTTTGTTAAGTTAACTAATAGCGGAGAAATCATTTATATTGATGCCGATGGCTCGGCCGCAGCCTACGGTAGTGATAAAATAGCCTATAAGCTTGATGCTGCGGGTAGTTTAAGCGCAACGCCGGCTAATGGAACCTTGAATTATGCGACGCTTGCGCTCTCCCCGACATTCGGCAATCAAGAAAAAGATTCCCTTCCGCTAAAAGAATATTATGAAAATATTCTTACCGCTTCTAACGGTCAAACTACAACTATACTTGCACAAGACGTTTCGGCAAAAATTTACGGTGTACAATTTGCTGCATTCATTCCGCAATTTAATGCTAACGGCACATATCGCAAAGTAAAGATTATAACTCCTGCTATAAGAGCAAGTACGGACGGTTGCGGCGCTTATAGTGTAATTGTGGGAGAAGACGGGTACACAGGTTCCGATATGTATCCTTCATATACCGTCCCTTCAGGAAAAAGAATCAGAAATCTCTGCTGTGCTGGAGGAGCGGGGTCTTCTAACTGTTTAGTTCCGCCTATTACGGCATGTAAAAATCCGAAAGGTGCTATGCCTGAGCCTGATTATACTGCTGAATTCTCAGTGTGCCCCGGAATTTATAACGGCGCTGTTGATGTTAATAAGCCTGATAAGATGTGTTTAGTCGAAAGTGACAGTTTAGTCGGGAAATCCGACTGGGATTTTATTAACGCAAAAGACCAGGTATGCGTTGATATAATAACTCCTTAATTATTCCGGTTCTATGATCATAGAAAACATTATGGTTATAAGATCTGATTTAATCTGATAATACTCCGGGTTATTTAAACTTCTGATTGATTAGTAGTTAAAGTTATAATAAAGTGACGCTTTGAGTTTTAAATCCTTAAATATTTTAACAATAATTATGCGATCAACGGTTAAAAAAATGATTTTTTGGAATGACATAAAGCTAGCTCTTCAATTAAGAAATAGTGAAATAGATGAAGATGAAAAATTTTATTACTATTTAGTTACTGTTGTGCTCTTTACAATATGCGGTTTAAAGGGGGGATTGTTAGCTTTATCAGTTGAAATAATAGGATTATTTTGTATATTTAAAGCTAATCGCCGAGGAGATAATAAAGCTTTTATCGAGCGCGTTGTTTGCCTTTCCTTACCAATTGCGGTTAAAGGATTTGTACTTTTACTACTAATAATATCAATTGAAATGCTAATGCTTGAATTTATCATTAACAGTAAATCGGGATTAAACTCGTTCATTTTAATAAATAGTTTATTTTATTTATTTTATTATTATATACGTTTATATAAATCTATAAAAGTCGCTTGCGGGCTAACAGATAGGTAACAGCAACTTTACGGCTCATAAAATAAGCAGATGGAGCACTTATTTAAACTTTAAATTATGTGTTGCATTTATAACAATAGGGGTTGTAATTATCACCTTTAATGCTACTATTAATTGAGAATATTTTATCTAAAATTTAGAGTTATAATTTATGGCATTAAGTATTAGTCTTCCAAACAACATGGATATGATAGTAAAAATCGGAGTATTCGGTGTTGGTGGGGCAGGTAATAACGCAGTCAATAACATGATTACGTCGAACCTTGAAGGGGTGGATTTTTGGGCGGCAAATACTGATGCACAAGCATTAGATCACGCACTTACCAGTAACAGAATTCAGTTGGGAGCAACTTCGACAAAAGGTTTAGGAGCCGGTTCACATCCTGAGGTCGGTAAAGGAGCGGCGGAAGAATCAATGAGTGAACTTCTTTCTGCGATGGAAAATTTGAATATGGTGTTTATCACCGCAGGTATGGGAGGCGGAACCGGAACAGGTGCAGCTCCCGTCATCGCTAAAGCAGCAAAAGAAAAAAATATCTTAACCGTGGGTGTTGTTACCAAGCCGTTTCATTTTGAAGGAATGCGCAGGATGAAAGTTGCCGAACTCGGTTTAGAAGAAATGCAAAAATATGTGGATACATTAATTGTGATCCCGAACCAAAATTTATTTAGAATTGCTAATGAAAAGACAACTTTTGCAGATGCTTTTAAAATGGCGGATAATGTTCTGCATTCGGGAGTAAGAGGTATAACCGACTTAATCACCATGCCGGGACTTATTAACCTGGACTTTGCGGATATTAGAACCGTTATGAGTGAAATGGGCAAAGCAATGATGGGCACCGGTGAAGCTGACGGTGAAAATCGCGCGATTAAGGCAGCTGAAAATGCCATCTCTAATCCGCTCCTTGATAATTCGTCCATGAAAGGTGCTAAAGGCGTGCTGATCAATATCACGGGTGGCGCGGATATGACCTTATTTGAAGTTGATGAAGCAGCTAACAGAATTAGAGAAGAAGTTGACGGTGAAGCAAATATTATTTTCGGTTCTGCTTTCAATGCGGATTTAGAAGGGAAAATCAGGGTATCGGTGGTTGCAACCGGAATTGATTCCGAACATTTCATCAAACGCACTAAACCTGATGTAAATTACCAAAAGCCTGAAAATATTATAACCAAACCTCAAGCGATTGATACAACTACTTATGCTAATGACTCGGAGACTGAAAGTGAAGAGCAGCAGCAGACGAGCAATGCTTTTATAGCACCAAAACCGGCTGAACCTGAAGAATATGAGTTTCAAAACTTGGTTAATGATCAGGAAGAGGATGCGGAAGATAATGCATCTTTTGAGCATACTCAACCGACTGCTGAAGCTTCAACTGATAAAACCAAAGAAGCTAAACCTTTCAGTTTATTTAGTAAAGTTACTTCAAGCTTTGCACATAAAAACACTTCTAATGACGAGAAATCTCAGAAGCAGCCTTCAAAAGAGGATTTATTTGATATTCCTGCATTCTTAAGAAGAAAAGGTAATCAATAACTTTTTTAAACATTAAAAATAATTTAAGAGGCTATTACAAGCCTCTTAATAATTACGGATTTTTTTTAAAAGCATTAAAATAGCCAGGTATTAATGGATATGGATTATTAATAGCAAAGTTATGAATCACCTCATGACAACTACTGACAAGAAGCTTATTAATGCTAGTGGTTTTACACTTATAGAACTTTCTATAGTATTAATAATAATAGGATTCTTAATTGCCGGGGTATATGCCGGCACCACCCTTATAAAACAAGCACAGTTACGTTCGGTGGTAGAGGATTTTCAAAAATATTCCATGATGTATAATACATTTTATAATAAATATAATAAAGTTCCGGGAGACACGAATATAGCTTTTTCCTTATGGGGTACTGAATGTGCAGCCTCTATGGCGTTATGCAATGGAAATAATAATGGTATAATTTTCAATAACGATGAATCAAATAAAGCTTGGAAGCACTTACAGCTCGCAGGCTTACTAAATTCTAATATAGCCATACCTAACGGAATTGAAGAAAGTAAAATAGGGGTTAACGCGCCGGCCAGCAAGATAAAAGGAGGGGGCTATATGTTCTTTGGTGACCTTTCTCCCTACACCAATAAAGATAATGTAATATTCATAGGGTCAGAGCGACCTTCAACAATGTTGATAGGTAGTATACTTACCCCTTATGAGTCATGGAGCATAGATCAGAAAATTGATGACGGTGCACTAGACGACAGCGGTAATCACAGCGGCAGTATTACTGGCATGGTGAGAGCTATCAGCGGTAGTGGTGGCAGTTGTATGAATTCTGTCACCAATTATTATAATATAACGATCGCAACCCCTGCATGCAGGCTGGGTATGAAGGTAAATACCTGGTAGTAAACATTATTCATTAATAAAAATTCTTTTTAAGAAAGTTTTTTTACAAAAAGATTAATCTAAAATTTCATCATTATTAATAAAATTATACCATAAGGAGCTGCCCATATTGCTTAGCATAGCGGGCATATTACTAAAGCCTAATTTTATTTCATATAAATTATTAGCCAGGCAATAGGAAAGATTATCAGTACAATGCCCTTCGTCCAGATAAGTTTTAAACTCTTCCCTAAATAAAACATATTCTATATTTTCCTCAACACAATTACTAAACTTCGGTTCGAAGTTTTCTGCACTACTGTTTTCCTTATAACATTTTGAAACAATATTAGTACATATAGCAAAATCGGATTTGTTATAATTAAATGCTTTATCATATAGTTTATTGAGCAAACTTGTTATCTTTAAGATGTTAAATGCTCCTTCAACCTTCTTCTCTAGCTGAGTGTCTATTTGGTTATTTAGAACCTTTAGTACATTATATTTCTCACATAACGCTCGCGAGAAAGTACCCTGCTCAAAGGGTAAATCATCATATTCTTTTTCCGGAAAGATCGGCATCATAAAATTTTTTCTCATAAGCTATACTCCGGTTAAATTAATTAATTAAAAAAGTTATTTTGAAACTGAAACTGATTAATAAATCTTTTCCGAATATACTCCTTTAAAAAAAAATGGTATACTTTCCGAGAATTTTTATGCTTAATTTATGTGGATGGTATGATAAAAATACTAGTATTACAAAGTAAGCCGCCTTATAAGCTCAGATGGTACCGAAATTTTATTCCCTTCCCCTACCGTTTGAGAAAGTTGTGAAATTTTAACCATAGCTCCTTTCTCTCTTAATATCTTTATAATTTCCAAGTCTATTTTTAACTCAGGAAGGTGGGTAATTATCTCTTTTATAACTTCATTATTAGTTATTCTCACTAAATATTCTTCTTTTTCTTCGTTAAGCACAACATCAACATTATCCCTTAGTTCCCCTTCTCCTCTTGTTCTTCGTAACCATTTCAGTGTTTTTAAGTTATCCGCTTCTTTTACAACATGAAGATAACATGGGCTGTAAGGTTTTAAGCAATTAGCCTGATATGTTATCTCCTTAAGCTCGGCTTCCTTATTTTCAAGTTCACCAAAGCTTATTGCTTTATAAAGGGCTGTTTTACCGATATATTGGTTAGGCATTTCAACATATTCTAAACTTTCATCTAAAAGTATAAACCTATCCCCGCTACTATGGTTACCGACCTCTTTTTCGGTACCAAATCTTCCTCTTAGAAACTTACTTAGTTTATATTGATTCTCACTCAGAAGCTCAGCATTTTGAAATTGGATAATCTCATTATTTATCACGGCTAAATTGCCGTAGTTAATTAACTCATCAAAGCTTATGCTCTTTAAGCTACCGCTTATGATATTTACCGTCACTGAACTTTCAAGATCAATAACTCCCGGAATTGCCTCATTATTTAAAGTGCTTAACACCGCTCCCATAGTCGCAGCTCTTTTTACTCGGCAAATTTCTTTATATTCTTGTGTATTAAAATTTAAATATACGGTGCAGCCGCTCCAATTGCTGCTCAGTGGGCAAGCTGCAAATAGTACCCTACCCGTCTGATTAGTTTTTTCTTCTCCCAGTGACGGTATATCTAAAATTTCCAGGTAAGTTTCTGCAATTCTATTATCGACGGAATTTATACCACTGATATCCATATCAGGTCTCATATCATATAAATCAAGATTTTCAGCTACCCCTTCAACTTTTAAAACACGGTTTTTACCGAAACATATATTAGTAATTCTAACGAAATGCTTTTCATTGTTAACTTCAATTTCAACTAAATTCCCGGGGTTAAGGAATGCATATTTAAGTGATAAGGTAAAAGTATATTGCATCTGCTCAAGCCATGAACCGAACAAAGCTATATCAGCAATTCTTCGGGCGATATGCTCAGCCATAACAATCGGCAAGTTAAGGGTTAGTTGCTCCTGACTTGAGGTGTGATATCTTTGTGCATGAACGGTAGAAACCTGAAAATCACGATAAGAATTGAAGAAATTAATATTAATGAATTGAGGCAGCTCTGTTTCCTGCACTCTTTTTATATGAATTGTTTCAATATTATCTCTTGAGACTTTAGTAGCAACTAAGTCATCTGGATCAATTTTATATATTTCTTTATGTATCCGCGGCATAAAAGTAAGGCGCCGGTTCTGCTCAACAATATCAAAGAAGTAAGCTTGTTGAAGCATTTTGATCACATTTCTTAGATTGCTTGGTGATGTAATACAAAATCCCTCAATCGGGTGATTAAGCTTAGAGACATCAATATCGGATTGCTTTAATGCAGTCCTTTGCAACAGCTCCATAATCACTTGCGCAAGAGTCGAGATACCTAATTTACCTTGTACCCAGTGCCCTCTAGCCCAGCAGGCACCATCAGCCCAAACATCATTTAAATTAGGCCAATAAGGATAAGGCCTTGCATCCCAAGTCCATAAAAATTTATTTTCAATCATCTCGGAATTTCGCCACTTCTTCTCGGTGGCCTCAATTGCGGCACGCTGAGCAAAAAGGTCTATACTTGCATCGGAATGAATCGGCACATTTGATTCCGAGGTAGACGGATCATAAAATACATTAGGTTGATTCGAGGCACAGGTTATCGAAGGAAATCCGTATTCGGTAAACCAAATTTTTTTAGATTTCGGCCGCCAGGAAGTCTTTTTACCGTCTGGGTTATAGTGCTCGTTCTCCCACCAGTATCTTATATTTTTCCATGCCCACTCGGGTGATAAATCTGCCTTTCCTTCTTTTTTAGCTGAATCCGAATAGTAAAAATCATACCCTTCTCCCGATTCCCATCCCTTCATTAATTTCTCAACATCGTATACACTGTGCTTTTCATTACTAAGTGGGAAATATGCATCGATTCCGATGAAATCAATATGAGGTGATGCCCATAAATCATCGAGATGATGCCACCCCTCATCAGAATGGTGATATTCACTCCAATCGGCAGCATAACTGACTTTAACCTTCTCCCCTAAAATAACTTTTACTTTAGCTGCTAAATTTATTAGCTCCTCAACAGCCGGAAAGTTATTATCTTTAGTTTTTACAGAAGTTAAATTTTTCAACTCCGAGCCGATGATAAAAGCATCAACTTTGCCTTTAACCAGGCGGGCATAATGCAAAATAAATTCATTATAACCCCGTTTTTTATTAAAAAAGCTTTTAACATCTTTGGCTTCACCCGATATATGTCCTCGCCACGGCTTATCCTCTTGATCCACAAAGACCATAGGGTAGAACATTACTTTAAATCCTCTCGATTTCATTTCATCCAAATAGCGTGATATGCTTTCATCATTAGTAGTACCGCCGTAAATCGGACGTCTTTCTTTCTGAGTAATAAGCCGAGCTGTTTCACGAGTAAATCCGGCAACTTTCCACATTGAAGGAGTAGTCAGCACATTAGCTTTATATTCGACTCCCGGTTCAATAATTGCATTATTTATATCAAGCGAAGAGGCAAACCATGAAGCTACGGGAGCAACCCATTTTACATTAGGCAGTGTTTCTTTCAACTGATCCAGCGCGAGCACGGCATCGGCCTTACCCGATAAGTTATTCCGGTTAATTGATTGTCGCATTCCCCTTTGAATCCAACCTCCGTCATAATAATCCACATCCAGTTTTTGCTGCGTATTCGTATCATAAACAAACTCACCGCAACCCGGGATGATAATAATCGATTCAATCAAATCCTCTACTCTTTCTACTTCCCCGCCGGAGCTAATTTCCTTTCTTACTTCAAAATTAAAATTAGGAATACGGTTGCCGAATTCCGCAAGCTCTAAATTTTCAAATACTACATAAGCAACCCCTCGATAAGCTGGAGTTTTTCCTATTCCCTGTATACTTTCTATCAAGGGATCTGGAAGTTGGGCTTCATCTCCCCGATAAATCCTCATATTATAAAGAGTGGGGTCTAACGCTCTTCCATCGGCTATCACCTTATTAATTGAAGAAATTGTTCCTTCACATAATGCAATTGCAAGTGAAATACTGTAACTGTAATCAGTATGGGTTTGCTTAATTTTCATCCCCTTACCGCCGCCGGTCTGGCGCCTGATATGAGAAGTTTCCTTGATATCGGTCGCCCATATAATGTTTCCTGCAATAAGTGCACTACCGAAAAGTATATTAATCATTTCACCGTACACCGAGCTTTGCATTGCTAAATCAGAAAGTCGCTTCCCGTGAGTATTAATATTCTGCTTACTTCCAAATAGGTTTTGATCAATAAATGAACCGGCAAAACTTCCGGCCAGCTGACCGATACTTGCCCCGAGCGCACTTCCGATACCTGCCATACTTCCTAAGCTTGCACCTGCAATGCTTCCGACACTACTTAAAATAATTGAAGCCATATTTAATTACCCCCCCTGTTTACAAATTGATAAATTTTTATAATTTTATTTTTAAGCTCATCGGTTAACCTATGCTCAACCACCTTACTTCTACTAATACATGCATGAATTAATGAAAAATTATCTGTGCTATAATCTGCAATAATTCCTAAATGGTATGAATTCGGCAAACCTTGAAATAAAACAATATTGCCTAAATTTAGAAAATTAGTTTCCTCTAAGTGTTGCGTTAACTCCTTTTTTAAATATTGCGTTCCATCAAATATAGAATAGTTTAAAATATCATAATCTTTAATTAACCCGCCTTGCTTAGAATAGATGGTAAGAGATTCTGCAATACCTATAATAAGGCCTATACAATCCACTCCTATTCCCTTTTTTTCTTCCTTGTAGATGGAAGGGAGTGTTTAAAAAGCTTCGAGCTTCAGCTACTATTCTTGCATTTATTGTTATCATGGTTATATTTTCAAAAAAAATTAGTTGGTTGATATGAGTTGGTTAGAAAGAATTAAAAAAGGCCTAAGCAAAACCTCAGGCAATATAACATCAAGCATAACTAGTATATTCACTACTAAAAAACTTGATGAGCAGACTTTAGAAGAGCTTGAAGAACTCTTAATCATGTCGGACATGGGGGTAAAAGTCGCAAGCGGTCTTATCCAAAGTTTAAAAAAAGATAAATTTCAAAAAGATATTACTGAAGAAGAAGTTAAAACTTATCTTGCAGATAAAATAGCAAATATAGTTTCTCCCTTTGCTAAAGAGCTGCAATTTACATGTAAACCACAAGTTATATTAGTATGCGGAGTAAACGGCAGCGGTAAAACTACTACTATCGGCAAAATTGCCAATAAGCTGAAAAATGAAGGAAAAACGGTTTTACTTGCAGCTTGTGATACCTTTCGAGCGGCCGCCGATCTTCAACTTAAAGTTTGGGCTGAACGCGCAGGATGCGAACTAATTCAAGGAGAACCGGGAGCAGACCCTGCAAGCGTTGCATATAAAGCTTTAGAAAAAGCAACTACCGAACAAGTCGATGTTTTATTAATCGATACTGCGGGACGTCTGCAAAATAAAAAAAACCTCATGGAAGAACTCGCTAAAATTATTAAAGTTATTAAAAATTAAATCCTGAAGCTCCGCATGACACATTGCTTGTTCTGGATGCATGCGTCGGGCAGAATGCTATCTCTCAGGTTGAAATATTTAAAGAAGTAGTAAACATTACCGGACTTATAGTTACTAAATTGGATGGTACTGCTAAAGCCGGCATATTGGTTGCAATCGCTCAAAAGTTTGCTACTCCTGTTCATTTAATTGGAGTAGGAGAGAAAATCGAGGACTTAGATCAATTTGATGCTAAAGCATTTAGTAAAAGCTTATTCGGCTTAGAATAAGTCTTATTTATTTACCTTAAAAATATTATTTCTTTAATTTAAAAGTAATATTTAAAATTTATTTATTTAATTAAAATATACTTTGTTTGTATAGTATAAGCTATAATTTCGCATTTATGGAAGTCTTCTCTTATAAAAACAATAAAAATACAAATAATATTAACTAAATATTAACATATTTACTTTACATTTATATAAGCAATTTAAAATGGAAGGCAATAATGGGATTATTAGAAGAGTTAAATGCTAAAAAAGGGAAGTTAAATAAAACCTCTGAAAGAAGCAAAGAAGTAGAGATTAAAGAAACGGAAAAAACTTTTAGTGAAAAAAAGCATCTCTTGGGAAAGTTGCTGTTAAAAGTAAAAAACTGGAGATAGTAGAAAAAGAAGTTTTTCAGAAAGAGATCGATGATGCCTACAAAGAATGCCAAAATAACACACGACCTTTAGAAAAGTTAAAAAATACATTGCAAGAAGATCTTCTATTTATAACTAATACTCTTAACCATTTAAATAAAAGCGGCAAACTCACCCCTCAAAAAGAGCTGGAATACAATAAATATAAAGAAAACCTCCAGGCAAGAAAATTATATGTAGATAAAAAGATTGCTCAATTTAAAATTGAAAACAGTATAATTCTTGAGCAAAATACATTGAAAGATAATATTTCTAGAAAACTTGATGATATTACATTAGAAGATGCTCAAGCTTTAAAATCAATGTTTGACCAAGGTAAAGCAATTTCCTCAATGGTGATAACAGAAACTGGAAACGCCAAAGATGCAACTGAAAATGAAGATCGTTCTGCATTATTATCAGCAATTCAAGGTTTTAATAAAGGAAAGTTAAGAAAGGCATCCCACCAAGAAACCAACCGGCCTCAAAAACCTGGTAAGGAGCCTGAGTTATCCATTTCTCAAAAGTTAGGCTCAATGAAAAATCCTT
Source organism: endosymbiont of Acanthamoeba sp. UWC8 (assembly GCF_000730245.1). NCBI lineage: Bacteria > Pseudomonadati > Pseudomonadota > Alphaproteobacteria > Holosporales > Holosporaceae > endosymbiont of Acanthamoeba sp. UWC8. The sequence continues at coordinate 485,174 of NZ_CP004403.1, forward strand.
ATGAAGACGTATTGGAACTTAGAGAAAAAACCGCAGAACTCAAACTAAATTTGAAAACTACAAAAGAGCTCAAAGATATTAAAATTAAAATTACTGATCTTTCCGTGCAATTGATGAAAGAAATCTCTTTTGCTAAAAAGAAAGGGGTGAATAAAGAAATTATAGATGCAAAGCAAGCACAAATTCATGAGCTTGGGAAAGTATCAAAAGTTGTAAATAATATGATCGCTGATAGACGTGAGGCGGATAGAGAAAAATCTGATATAGCATTGGAAATAAAAAAGCATATTGAAAAGCTTAATATAAATGATCTAAGTGCAATGAATAGATTGCTGGGCAATATCGGTAATAGAAAACTAAGCGAGATGATTGATAAAGACGGGAAGCAACAATATAAGGAAGAATCTTTAGCTTCTACTAAGACAACTTCCAAAAACGAAAAGAATACACATTTAACCGAGCAACAAAAGAGAAGCAAACAAGAACATAAAGATATGAAGCTTGCTAAGAAGCTCCAGCAAGAGGAATCAGATTATGAACTGGCTTTAACACTTCAGAAAAAAGAAGATAAAAAACTTGCTAAAAAATTAGATACACAAGAAAAAGATGAACACCTAGCACGTAACCTCCAGGAAAAGCAGGATAGAAAATTAGCGGAAAGCTTAGGTACTGTATCAAATAAAACAAAAATCAGCCATAAAGCACACTCACCGGTAAATAAAGATAACATACATTATGTTAAGAATACCCAAAAATCTTCGCAAGAATCTAACCACTTGCAGCCGGAAAATTTTCCCGGTAGCTTTTCAATATTACAACATTTTTATAAGCTGATAGAAAATATAATTGATTTAATTTATCCAAAAGTACAAATAGAAGATAAAGTTAGTAAGAATCCGGTAAATAGCTTTAAAACAGCTGTAAAAAATAATGAAAGGCAAGATGATAAACCGCTTTCACGTTAAAACAAAAAATTAAATTATTAATTTATATGCTATTAATCTCCCCCTATTTCCAAGCTTTTTTATAAAAGTTATTCATATTTGTATATAATAACTAAACAAAGTTTATATACTTTCTCTTGAGCAGGCTTTTAAAACTTGTTAACATTGCTCGAATTTTAATTTTAAGAGTTAGTAATGATCAAGAAAAATATATTTCGTATTATTATAGCCTGTATGGTGCTTTATCTAGGAGTTATGGGCTATATTTACTTAAATCAAAGAACGTTATTATATCATCCCGAGCAGGAAATGATCGGTTTAGAAAGTTATAACATGCCAGGCACCGAAGAAATATTTTTAACTACCAAAGACGGAGTTAAAATTCAAGCATGGTATAAAAAACCGGATACGGGTAAAGAAATGGTAATATTTTACCATGGTAATTCCGGACATATCCCGCAAAGGATAGATAAATTGAAAGAATTAAATGCAATGGGTTATGGATTTATTATTCCTGCCTGGAGGGGATTCGGGAAGAGTGAAGGCTTTCCGACCGAAAAAGGAATCCTTAATGATGCGGAAGCAACTATTGAATTTATTAAAAAAGAAGGCTATGACCTCAAAAAAGTTATTGTTATAGGAGAATCTTTGGGAACTGGGGTCGCCACTCAAATGGCTGCTAAGCATGAATTTAAAGGTTTACTGTTAATTACTCCTTATACAACTATTCAAGATAGAGCCAGTGAAATATATTTTTATATTCCGGTTAAATATTTACTCAAAGATAACTTTGATACTATTAACAATATATCAAAAGTTAAGGTTCCGGTAATTATTATTCATGGTGATAATGATGAAATTATTCCACATACTCACTCATTAAAAATTATAGAAAAAGTAAATGAGCCGAAAAAGTTGATTATTTATCCGGGTATAAACCATACTAACTATGATTCAAAAACAGTGTTTACTGAAATGAGAAACTTCTTTAAAAGTTTAGAAAAAGATACTGAGGTAGAAGTTGATCAAGAGTGATTTAGCAATAATAGGTGCCGGTCCCGTCGGGCTTTTTACAGCCTTTCAAGCCGGCATGCTTGGCTTAAAATCAATAATTATTGATTCGTTGGAATTTATGGGCGGCCAGTGTGCTGCTCTATATCCTGAGAAACCAATTTATGATATTCCCGGTTTTGAACACATTTCAGGCTTGGAACTTATTGAAAACCTTTATCGCCAGGCAAAACCTTTTAATCCTCACCTGCTGCTTAACAACACGGTTAGTCATATAAGCAGGGAAAACGGCAGATGGCGGTTAAAAACTTCTCAAGATATGGAAATTGAAGTTTCCGCAATCATTATTGCAGCCGGCGGCGGCGCTTTTGGTGCGAATAAACCTCCGCTTGAAAATATAGAAAGTTTTGAAGGTAAAAGCGTTTTCTATATGGTAGGAAAAATGGAGGATTTTAGGGATAAAACGGTTGTGATAGCCGGAGGCGGTGATTCAGCCGTTGATTGGACAATTATACTTTCGAGTATTGCTAAAAAGGTTTATGTAGTACATAGAAGGGATAAATTCAGAGCTTTACCTGAGAATATAAACAAAATGCATGAAATATCCAAGACAGGTAAAATTGAATTTGTAATTCCTTATCAGTTAAAGGCACTGCATGGAGAGAACGGTTATCTGAAAGAAATTGAAGTTATTGATTTAGATAATAATGTAAGAACTATTGAAGCGGATATACTCTTACCCTTTTTCGGGCTTGCAATGGAGCTTGGAGCAATTGCCGATTGGGGGTTAAATTTTGATAAAAAACATATAGCGGTTGACCCGGTAAATATGACTACAAACTTAGAGAATATCTATGCAGTCGGTGATGTAGCCACCTATAAAGGAAAATTGAAATTAATCCTAACCGGTTTCTCGGAAGCAGCGTTGGCTTGCCACTCAGTCTATTCTGTGGTATATCCGAATAAGCCTTTACATTTTGAATATTCCACAACTAAGGGCATACCAAAAATATAAAAAATATTAAGAGAATATGATTTTATGGCTAATTGCCAAATTATAGATGGTAGAAAGATAGCAGAAGAATATTATGCATGGCTTAAAGCTGATGTGGATTATTTAAAGGAAAAACACCATCTTACTCCCGGGCTTGCAGTAATTTTGGTAGGTGATGACCCGTCAAGCATAGTTTATGTGAATCATAAGTTAAGAAGAGCAAAGGAAATCGGTATAAATATTTTTGAATACCCCCTGCCTGAGAAAATTTCTTCTAAAGTACTAATTGCAAAAATTGAACATTTAAATAATGATCATCGCGTACACGGTATTTTACTGCAACTTCCCCTCCCCGGCCATTTAGATTCTCATGAGATAATCAATTATATTGATTCCGAAAAAGATGTAGACGGTTTTACAATCAAGAATATCGGATTACTCAGCTCATGGCGGGATTGCCTTGAACCGTGTACACCAAAAGGCGTGCTTATCCTTTTAAAGCGCATATTCGGAGAAGACTTATCAGGAAAAAAAGCTGCCGTGATCGGTAGATCCATGATTGTCGGTAGGCCGATGGCTATGATGTTACTTAAAGAAAACTGTACGGTAACCGTTTTACATTCAAAGTCTGAGAATATTGAAGAAGAGTGCAAACGAGCCGATATTTTAATTTCTGCAACCGGTAACCCCGGAATGTTGAAGGCAAGCTGGGTTAAAGAAGGAGCATGTGTTATTGATGTCGGGATAGTAAGAAGAGAGGGAAAACTTTACGGAGATGTGGATTTTGATGAGGTAAAACAAGTCGCCGGCTATTTAACTCCGGTTCCCGGCGGAGTAGGCCCTATGACTGTTGCTTGTATGCTCGGCAATACAATTAAAGCTGCATGTGCTCAAAAAAAGATATCGCTTGATAAAGAAAAAAATGAAAAATAGATTAAAAACACTTTTGCGTTGCTTTTATAAAGCAATATATAACACTGTGTATCACGAAGGGGTTGAGCATGCGGGTTACATGGCATTTTTACTGATGCTGACTATTTTTCCAACCCTTGTATTTTTTGTCGCTCTAGTCGGGTTTTTCGGCAAGCAGAACTTATCTGAACTATTAGTTAATTTAATTCTTGAAAGCTCATGGGCTAATTTTATTGAAGCTTTAAAACCGAGGATTATTGAAATTACCTCCAGTCCTCCACAAAGTTTACTTACTATTGCGATTATAAGTGCACTCTGGACTGCTTCTTCTATATTTGAGGGGTTACGTACTATTTTAAATAAAGCTTATAAGATAACTACAACAGCTACCTATTTAAAAAGACGTCTGATAAGTTTTCTGGAATTTGCCGGCTTAATGATGATAACTATTATTTTACTGGTTACCTTGTTAATCGTGCCTTGGATATGGAATTATGTATATATGTTTGTAGAAATTTACGATAACCCGCTGATTAATTTTATAGGTAAACCGACACATATGCTCCGTTACCTGATTTTAATCTTATTCGGCTTTATACTTGTTTCCGGGCTTTATTATTATTTACCAAATAGAAAGATGAAATTCACCCTGACATTTCCAGGTACTGTTTCAGTGCTCTTAGGATGGGCAATATCTTCAGCGTTATTTAGGTTATATTTAAGCTACTTTCCTTCAATTAATATAATTTATGGGAGTATTGCAGGTGTAATAATCGCTCTGCTCTACTTTTATATATGTAGCTTAATATTCATTTTCGGGGCTGAATTTAATTATCAGGTTGAGAAAAATTTCGGATTAAATGTTAACTTATATACCAAAGATAAGAATAAAGTTTAATTTTTTAAACTTAGATAAATAAAAAATTGAATAATGAAAGCTTCATTACTAATTATAATATTTATTTAATATAGTTATGTTATAATACTAAGCTAAATTAACTATTAAATAATCTTTATCTAATACCATGAAAGAAAACATAAAAAATACCTCACGAAATAACTTTAATGCGACCGATATACAACCGGATTTAATCTCAAGCATTAAAGATGCTAATGAAGAAGTTGCCAAACAACTTTTAGAGCAGGTCGGCTCCACATATTCAGAGTATATAAAGAATAAGGCATTAAGGCTTGCAATTCAATACAATATGGCTGAAATAGTGAATATTTTAATTAATAAAGGTGCTGACATTAATGCAACCGATAATAGGGCTAATACTCCCTTAATGTTTGCAGCCGAAGGAGAAGATATTAAAAGTGTTGAATTACTTTTAAGTAAAGGTGCTGATATTAATGCTCGAAATAGCGATGGTAATACTGCTTTAATGTTAACCGTAGAAGTTGATATAGCCGAATTCCTTATCCGAAAAGGTGCTGATATAAATATTGAAAATAATCAACATAGAACTGCCTTAAATATTGCGATCGAGAATGAGAAAATAGCTATTATGGAGCTACTTATAAAAAAAGAGGCTAAAGTAAATATGATTGCTCCGATATCGCACCAAAATAAAAATTTTTCATATTCTATCCACCAAGGCGGTAATAAAAGTTGGGTAAATATGATAGGCAGAGAAAATGAAATTAAACTACGTAATTTATAATTTAAAAAAAAATATTAGTTTTAAAATAGCCGTGAACTAATAGTAAGAAGTGTTTATAATATGATCACAATAAAAAAAGCTCACTATTCTTAAATAAAAACAGTGAGCTAAATTTTTATAATTTTAATATTAATTAATTTAAGGCCATACCTATTCTGCATGCAGATGAGGTAGTTGTCATATTATAATACCCGGTTGCCGATGCAACACAAGCACCCACTGCTGCTCCGTTTCCGTCAAGAGATCTTACAATTCCAGAAGTCCCACCAACAAAATTTCCGCTTGCATCACTTCCCGCATCATCCATTTTCTGGTCAATACTCCATGCACTGTCAGGAGTGAGTATCCCGGTAAGCAAAGTATCAGATGCGAGCGGCGCCCCTAAAAACACTGCATTGGTTGTTGAAGAAAATGGTGTAATATTACCGGCCATTATATATCCTCCTCCGCTTATTTTACTAGCCGGAGCATTTGTTCCTATAGCAGTTGTAGTTGCAGTAACAGCGACAATATTAGCATTCAACATACCGGCCAGTTGCAGGTGCTTCCATGCTTTGTTAACTTCATTATTAGTAGTTGAAGCATTATCGTAGTTGATTACTCCGTTATTATTCCCCACACAAATTGCAGAAGATGCAGCACAGTTAGTGTTCCAAAGGTAGTATGCGGTATCCATATCTCCCGGAACTTTACTGTATTTGCTCAAAAAGTTATTATATGTTGTTGCGTATTGTTGAAAATCAGTAATTACTGAACGTAATTGCGCCTGCTTTATAAGATTATTACCGGCAGATACCCCCGCAATTAAAAATCCTATAATAACTAACACTATTGAAAGCTCTACAAGCGTAAAACCTTTTTGATTTAATAAATTCTTATTAACGTCTTTCATACCCTCTCCCAAAGTATTTCCTAGTAGTATACTTTAATTAAAATATAGAGATAATAACTTTGCAAGCAAAATATCAAATTATCTGCGAAAAACTCTAATATTTCTTAATCTATATTTCTTACCGGTTTATAATCTCATTTTCCCTAACCCTTCCAATGGATTTAAAAAATGCTCCATTGTTAAAAAATTTTAAAAATGATGCTAGCTTTTTTATTTTTATATGCTATAAACTTTTTTGGATGTTCCTCGGTAGCTCAGTGGTAGAGCAAGCGGCTGTTAACCGCTTGGTCGCTGGTTCGAATCCGGCCCGGGGAGCCATCTTTTGTTAATAAGTGCTAGCTTTGGGTATATTAATGGCACTAATAGTCAGTTGGAATATCAATTCAGTCAAATCTCGTCTCTTACATCTGATAAAGTTTATTGAAGCTAATCAACCTGATGTTTTATTACTTCAGGAAATCAAATGTGAAAAGCATAACTTTCCTTTTCTGGAACTTGAAGAACTCGGTTATAATATAGCAGTACATGGGCAAAAATCTTATAATGGAGTAGCAATATTAAGTAAGTCTCCTATTGAAGATATTTTCATTGATCTTATTACAGAACCTGATTTTAAAGAGCATGCCAGGTATATAGAGTGCTTTACCCGGGTACACGGGTTAAACTTAAGAGTTGCTTCAGTATATGTTCCTCAGGGCACTGAAGTTGATTCGGAAAGGTTTGCTTTTAAGCTTAGATTTTATAAAGCTTTGGAAAAACGTTATCGGCAGATAATGATACAGGATGAAATGTTGGTTGCAGGGGGAGATTATAACGTTGCGCCTGAAAATATGGATGTTTACGACCCGAAAAAGTTAGGCGGAAGCCTAGGTTTTCATTTAGAGGAAAGAAAATCGTTTAGATCACTTTTAAATATGGGAATGAAAGACTCATTTAGAGTGCTTAATCCGCTTAGCCATGAGTATAGCTGGTGGGATTACAGAAGCAGCGGATGGCAGCATAATAAGGGCATGCGTATAGATCAAATTTTGGTTTCCCCCAATGTTGCAAATCATTTACAAAGTGCCGGCGTTTATTCCGAAGTGAGAGGATGGGAAAAAGCTTCCGATCACGCTCCTATTTTTTGCAAGCTTACTAATTTATAATATATAATATTAATGCTTTTTAGAGCGGGTATTCTGCAGCTTATTTATCTCTACTTCAGATAATCCGGTAGCTTTGGAGATAAATAATATACTTTCCCCCATATTAAGCATATTTAAGGCGACTTGACGCATACCTTGCTGCATGCCTCTTTCCATTCCCTGCTGCATACCTTTTTCGATTCCTTGTTGTACGCCTTTCTCTATAAGTCTATCCGCAATAGTCATAATATCTCTCCTTCCTTCTTCGGTTACCGCCTCTTTAAACGCCTCTATTATCTCTTCGGCTCTTTCACTTTCACCAGCTTCTACAGTATACCACAAAATGTCAATTATGTAATTACTATCTTTTTCGCTTATCTCTCTAAGCAGCGGTCGGATACTTTGCAAAAACGGTAAAATGTCGCGTGCGAATATCCTCTTCATTACATATTCCATTACTCCCGACCACACTCTTTTTCTCAGCTCATCATCTTCTATCTTTTGCACCTCTATGAGTTGGAATGGGTCATTATATATTTGCTTTGCAAGAGAGGGGTCGTCAAATAAGCTCCATAAATCAAGTGGAGCAGTATATTTTTCCAGCCCCGCATAAAATATCATCGGGTATACAAACGGCAAATGCTTGGCTTTAGGGTTCTTTTTTAAGTGCTTATCACAAATGTGAAGCATATATTTATACAACCTAAACGGCATCCAGTAATCAGGCTTACTTTGATGCTCGACCAATAAATAGAAATACCCTTTCTCTTCACCGAAGTTTACTGAAAAGAGAATATCTACCATCCCCTTACCTAAGCTGTTATCCAGGAAATTTTCACTCTCGGGTTTCAAAGGTATTCAGGTTAACTTTATTTCTTATTTCTTTAGGTAAATGTGCTTCAAAGAACTCTTTTGCTACCCTCGGGTTAGCCATTGCTTTCTTGAAAAAAACATCATGCGGTTGGTTATTACTTACTTTCTTGACGGGCATTTCGGCTAATTGGCTTTTCAAATATACCTAATATAAAGCTTTAATAATCGCAAGCTTTTATATGGATACTTTTTTAAAGAGAATGCGCTACAGTAAAGTTTTTACCGAACACCCTTTCCGTCCACTCAGCCACTACGCGTTCTTTAACCGAAGCTAATATATTTTCCGGATAGGATTTATCTCTTTCAGAGTGTTTAAAACACATATTAACAATATGAGTAATTATCTCAGGCGGTATTTTATATATCGGAGTTAGTTGATTAGCTTTAGCAAACTCTTCACCTTCTTCACTAGTACGGTTTTTATACAATGGATAATACAATAAAATAGCAGCAACTCCACCCTCGGTAATCTTCCCCTTCACCATCATTTCTCTTTCTTTTAAGTAAAAATAAGCACTATCCGCATTGATATGTTCCATATCAAGCTTTTTCGGGTTCAACACAACCTCACGACTTCTTATAATGATATTTTTATTTTTTTCATCAATAAGATGAGCATAGTTAATGTAAAACTCATGACTTAAGGAAGAAAAAAATCTTACTGCGTTTATTTCATTTGAAAGATACATTTTTAAAACACTCTCGTTTTTCTTAATATTACAATTCATAAGATTAACTGATGCTAAATATGCGAAATAATGATTATATTCAATATCATTATATGCTGTTAGTTGAGCCATAATATATTCGATACCTACTTTACCGCTTAGCCTTAAATCTTCTAAATAGCTAAACCGCTTAGTATCTAATGCTATAAAAGCTAAGTTATGTAAGTCAGGTATTTTACTTAAAAGTTTATCAGCATAGCCGTAGTCTCCTATATTAATAGCGCAAAATGCAGCATATTCAACACCTCCCCCATGCTTTAGCAGGAAATCCGTTTCTTCCTCTAAACCATTTTGAGCAAATTTTTCAATTGCTGAATTAATAATATTTTTGAAATTAAAGCTTTTAATGCTTTTCAACCCGTTTACCAGTAGATTATCTCCGTCTATGGCAGCCTTCATTAGGATCAACAAATACTTGTCTTGGGTTTCATCCAGAATTTTTCTTCTGATTATCTCTTTGCTAACTTTTCTCTCCTTGCTATTCTCAACAAACACTATGTGATCAGAAGTTTTGCTCTCTATAAAATTAGGATTTGAAATGCATAAAGTGCTTTCAGACATTGCATTTTGCTTCATAATATTGATATTGTTATTTTCCCCTTACTAACACCGTATATTAAAAAAATACCGCCTGTAAAGTTATTTAAATAGAATGCTTTCTTCCAGCTTTTGAATTTGATCCCTTATCTCAGCTGCTTTTTCAAACTCAAGTTCAGCTGCAAACTTAAGCATTTCTTTATGTAGTTTTTGAATTTTAGACTTAATTTTTTCAGGGCTCTCAAGCTTCCCTTCAGTCTCAATCGTTAAATGATCATGCTCATAAACGCTTTCAATTATATCTCTAATTGATTTTTTAATAGTTTGCGGAGTAATTCCATGTTCCTCATTATACTGCTGCTGTATCTTCCTTCTTCTTTCAGTTTCTCCCATAGCCCGCTTAATTGATTCGGTAAGTTTATCGGCATAAAGAATAGCTCTGCCTTCTACGTTTCTTGCCGCTCTACCGATAGTTTGGATAAGTGAAGTTTCCGAACGTAAAAAACCTTCTTTATCAGCATCAAGAATAGCAACTAAGGAGCACTCAGGGATATCCAACCCTTCCCTTAGCAAGTTAACCCCAACTAAAACATCATAAATACCTTTTCTAAGGTCTCTGATAATTTCCACACGCTCAATGGTGTCAATATCAGAGTGCAAATAAACCGCTTTAATTCCGATATCGGTTAAATATTCGGTCAAATTCTCGGACATCTTTTTGGTAAGTGTCGTGACCAGAACTCTTTCTCCTTTTTCTACTGCATTCCTACACTCATTTAATAAATCATCTACTTGGGTTTCAACCGGCTTCATCGTGCATATCGGGTCTATAAGTCCGGTCGGCCTGATCACCTGTTCGGCAAATTCTCCGTTTGTATATTTCAATTCAAGCTTTCCGGGAGTGGCTGAAACAAATATGGTTTGCGGTCGCATTGAATCCCATTCGGCAAAAGTAAGCGGCCGATTATCTAAAGCCGAAGGTAATCTAAACCCGTATTCAACCAAAACATTTTTACGAGCCCGATCCCCGTTAAACATTCCGCCCACCTGGGGCACGGTTACATGACTTTCATCAACGAACAATAATGCATTAGAGGGTAAATATTCAAATAATGTCGGCGGCGGCTGCCCTGCTCCTCTACCGGAAAGATATCTGGAATAATTTTCAATACCCTTGCAGCTTCCCGATTCAATCATCATCTCAAGATCAAACTTAGTGCGCTCTTCAATGCGCTGTGCTTCGATTAATCTATTGTGCTCGCGAAACCATTCCACACGCTTGCGCATTTCTTCTTTTATAAACTTAATCGATTGCTCGAGGGTTGGCCTTGGAGTAACATAGTGGCTATTAGCAAATACAGTAATTTCTTCCAGGTCTTTAATCTTTTCTCCCGTTAACGGATCAAATTCATAAATTTTTTCTACATCATCACCGAACAAGCTTATTCTCCATGCTCTATCCTGATAATGTGAAGGAAAAATATCTAAATTATCTCCCCTTGCTCTAAATGTACCGCGCTTAAAATCTATATCATTACGCTGATATTGCAAGTCTACCAGTTTCCTCATAATACCGTTGCGATCAACCTTAGTATTCTTTTCAATTTTAAAAGTCATTTGAAGATAGAGTTCAGGCGAACCGAGACCGTATATACATGAGACGGAGGCAACTACAATTGCATCTTTACGCTCTAAAAGCGCCCTGGTTGCGGAATGCCTGAGTAGATCAATCCTTTCATTAATCTGCGCATCTTTTTCGATAAAAACATCTTTATTTGCTATATATGCTTCAGGTTGATAATAATCATAATATGAAACAAAATATTCAACCGCATTATTGGGGAAAAAGCTTTTCATCTCCGAATATAGCTGAGCCGCCAGAGTTTTATTATGCGCCATAATAAGAGCCGGTTTTCCGGTTCTTGCAATAAGATGCGCCATGGTAAAAGTTTTACCGGAGCCCGTTACACCAAGTAACACCTGATCTTTTTTATTAGCTTTGATCCCCCGTTCGAGCATATCAATTGCTCTTGGTTGATCCCCTGCAGGTTGATAGCTTGATTGTAAATCAAATATGCTCATTATCTTTTAAAAAAAAGAGTTATAATTAAAAAATTTCCTGCTTGTTTATAACATGAATACTTTTTTATATAAACTGATTTTTACTTTCATAGATTTTGTTTTTACAAAATGACTATTTATGTTAGGTTGAGTTTTAAGTTAAACCTTATTGCAGGCTTTAAATTATGAAAAAAAATCTTCCCCTATTATTTTTCTCTTTTATTATACTTAATATATTTTGTTGGCTTTCTATAACCGCTTCGGCTTGCGAAAAGCATGCAAAGTATAATCATTCAAACCATAAAGCCGTAATTAAAGAATTACTGAACTTAACCGGGGTTGTGTGCAATGAAGAAGTAGGAGATATTACAAGCTGCACTAAACAGTGGATAAGACCTGAAAATAAAGAGCGATGGGAAATAAGTGATGCCGAGAATGAAAATATCTTAAAAAATAAAGATAGGATAATCACATTACTTAATGAATTAAAAATTTATGAGGCGATTGATGCTAAACATTCTCAATATGATTACGGAGTAGTCTTAGGTGCAACCGCAAATACCATGAGAATTAGGCTTGCACACTTAGCTAAGCAGATTGATCAAGGCATAGAGATTAAGCAGGTGGTTTTCTTAGTTTCCCAGCGTCCCCGATTCGAAAATATTGAAACTGAGGAAATATTATTTAATGAAAATAATTTTTATCTTCCTCTTAAAAAAGGTTGGGTTAAACCTCAAAAAACGCCTGCAACAGAAACTGAAATTGCTAAATTTTTATTTGAGCAATCCGATTTACCTGAAAAACTTCAAAGTTTAGCGGTGGTATTTGTCGATACCCCGGGGAAAAACGGTTTGCCGGCAACAGTGAAAAGAGCTTCCACAAGTGATACGGTTGTAGCCTGGATGAAGTTAAACCCTAAATCAGGTAATGTTTTAGCCGTTTCCAACCCGCCTTATATCGGTTATCAGCATGTCGTGTTGAAAAAATATTTAAATCCCGGGTTTGAGTGTGAAACCATAGGTGCACCTAAAGTAGATCCTGATAAAGTTAGCATTAGAGTTGTGCTTGACAGTATTGCTAAAAATATTGAGAATGATCCTTCTTTTCTTAGCTAAACAATTAATATTTTAAAGGCTTATAATCAGCCTCCCTTCTTTTTATGGTTATAAGCCTTACTCATAAAATGACTATAGATTAATAACTTAATTTGCTTCATAATATTTTTTTAACATTAATGTTATGAATAAATTATGCGGAATAGGTCTGAAATACAGAAATTCATTAATTCTTATGAATGGAAAAATTTACTTAAATACATTTCCTGCCAAGACATAGAATTAAGAGACTTAAATAGCATTTATCAATATCAGAAATCGCGCAATCGATATTCTTTTCCTAATAGAACGATTTTACCTGCACACATACCGGATAAAGCAAGTTTACTTACCATAGCAACTCAAGCAGCTGAAGAAGACTTGGTAAATTTTCTGTTGAACAAAGGTTGTGAAATTAATCCAGAATTGGGACAAACCCCGCTTGAAGTGTTATTAGAAAGTTTATTTCGTAGGCATGAACCGGACTTTAAATATGACGATTTTAAAGGTAAGCAGCTTTTGTTGATGGAAAAAATTTTAAATTATGCTTTAACTAATAACATTAAAATTAATTTAAAAAAAATTCCGCTTGAAACCACTTCTCCCTCTTCCACTACTTCAAGTTCTTCGCTTAATCTACCTAAAAATTTGGAATATAATCCATATAAATTTAATTATTTACAAATTATTTGCTGCGGAAAACCTCGGGAACTGAAAATGGATGAAAAATCATTATTTAATATAATCAAATTGCTTATTAGTTGCGGAGATGATGTATATTACCTCAATGAGAGAAAAAAGAGCTTAATAGATTGTATACGGGATATTAAAATTCTGGAAATGATTTTAGAAGTTGGAAAATTCACCTCTGAATTTATAAACAAGCATATTGACAATTATAGATCACAAGAATCAAGGTTTAAATCTTTACCCGGAACCAAATTATTATCCTCAAAGATCAAAGCCTTATCAGCTTACCAAGATTATAAAGATTATAAAGATTATCAAATTAATATAATTGGAAAGCAGCTTGTAATACAAGCACTCATGACTAAAATATTTCCTATAACCTTGTCAGATGAAGCGGAAGTTGCTTTTAGAGAGACTTTAACCGTAAGAGATATATTAAATTTAAAGCTGACTTGTAAAAGTATATACGACAGTGCTAATGAAAAACAACCTGTAAGTTATATAGAGTATATTAAAAATGAAAGGAAAGCTCCTAAACAAGTTGGGAACCCCATATTGATTTAAGCAAACAATAATTTAATACTGAGTTAGGTTATAAATTTCTTCCCTTACCGAGTTGACTCCTTCTTTGCTCACGCTACTGGTAGAAATAATATTGTTAAACAGTATAGCATGCTGCTTTATTTCCGACTCGGTTTTTTCATTTACCGCTTTCAGTTCCGAGGCTTTTAACTTATCAGTTTTAGTCAGGATAATCTGTACCGTAGTTGCATAATCGCCTAAGAATTTAATCATTTCCAAATCGTTATCTTTAATGCCGAACCTGGAATCAATGAGCATAAAAATACGCCTCAGCTCTACTCTTCCGCGCAAGTAATCATATATTAACCGGTTCCACCCTTTTATCTCGCTTTTAGAAGCTTTGGCATAGCCGTAGCCGGGTAAATCAACGATATGCAACTTATTATTTACCGAAAAAAAATTAAGCTCGCGCGTTCTGCCCGGGGTATTGGAAACCCTTGCGATGCGCTGGCCGAGTATCGCATTAATAATGCTTGATTTACCAACATTAGAGCGCCCGATAAAAGCAACCTCCGGAATATTAGCTGAAGGCAATCCTTCTATACTTACAGCTCCGGTTACAAACTTGGTATCTTTTAGGAAAAACTTTTCTATTTCTGTAATCATATAAATCTTTTTTAGTTCACAATATAGCTGAGAAAGCCGTAGAGCGCAAATTATCAATACTGATATATTAAAATAAAGCAATAGCTGCACTCATTTTTAAAAAAAGAACGGCTTTTTATTCCCTACCCAGAGCCGGTTGAGGCTGAGCTTTGGTTATCTTGTCAACAAATTTCTCCGTTGTTTCTAAGCTATGGTTAATCGGGTTGTTAATTTTCGGGAGGAGAAAATCTTTAAACTTCAAATAGCTGCAAATTTTTTCAACTACTTCAGGGAGTAGGGTTACCTCCTTTATTTCATGTTCAGGCATATATGCCGTCAAACTACCGTCAGGATTTAAAACCTTATTTCTTATCAGCAGATCACTTATTAATTTGGTGTGAAGCTGATTAAGTTTTTCCGTGTGATACTCATTTAATTCATCTCTTCCCTTGAGTATTTCATAACACTTAACTACATGCTCGTTAAAAGGAGGAAGTTTATCCCAGCCGGTTTTTTTAATTTCAGCTAAACTTGCTTGAAATTCTTTATTTTTATTAAAATAATTTTTATGGGAAGTAAAAAACTCTGAAACCCCATTCATACAATTATTAATATTAGGGTTAACCTTAATCAAATCAGTTATTAGGCTATTTATTTTCTCCATTTCCAAAGTACTACAATATGAATTAATTAAATTAACATCATTAATGGAGTAGTTTTCTTTTAAATTATTAGTAATTACTTCTACCCCTGAACCAGTAAGGTTATTAAAAGATAGGTCAATGGAACGCAACGTTTGATTAATTCCTATTGCTTCAGCTATCGGTATAATGCTTTCATCATTAAGTTTACAGCTCTCCAGGTTAACTGTTTTTAAAACTTTATTATTTTTTAATAAATCCGCTATTAATAATGCTGTCGATAAATCAATATTATTGTGTGAAAAACTTAGGAAATTAATTGATTCATTATATGTCAAAACTTTAAAAAAAGTTTTAAGCATACTCTCATTTAATTTTATACTTTTATAAAAATCTCTGGATAAATGTAAAGTGGTCATATTTTTAAGGTTTTCTCGTAGGTTTTCAAAAAAATTTTCCTCACCTTTGTTTAAAACCGATAATAACATTTCTTTATCTATATACTCACCTGACAATAAACTTTTAGTTTTTTTAATAATTTTTTTCCGCTTCTCTTCCGGAAGGTTGCTTTCAACATGTTCATTGCGCTCTAAATCATGTGGTATATCCACATATAGTCCATCCACATGTCCATAATGCTGCTGTAAATCATAATTAGGACTTACATCCACATGTCCCGGATGCCTTGATTCATAATTATATCTCATTAGTTTACCGTGTTAATTATTAATTTTCGTAATTTTAAAACATAATAAAATTAAAAACAATAAACATATAAAATATTTATATTAAATTACTATTAAGAAGAAATAATTATTAACGTTTTCCGCTGAACTTCATAAACTATAATCTTTAAGCCTTCACCTGCCCTTTAGGCTTACCATTTACTATGCCACTAAAGAGCTCAAGCTCTTCCACTAAAATATAGTCATTTTTTCTGATTTTTTCTTTAGTGGTTAGTATCTCATGCTCAACAATACCTAAGGATTTTAAGAGCGCCCCGCCGAGCTGCAATCCCGTCTCGATAGTTGAAGGCACTGCAATATCGGCGCCTAATTTTCTGATTCCTTTACCTTCCCTATAATCCTGAACTCTGGCAATAACTTCAAGGTTTTTATAGTGCGCGGATATAGTCTTAACCGCTTTCCTTAAATCAACCTTATCATCCATGGTAAGTATAACCGCTGCCGCCCTTTCAGCTCCTACTGCTCTTAGAGTATCAATCTTGCTGAGTTCGCCGTGATAGACCGGGAACCCTTGCGTACGCGCTTGCTTAACAAGCGTATAGTTGCTGTCAACCGCAACATAGTTTATCTGCTCTTGCGATAGCATAAAACCGACAACTCTCCCTACTCTTCCGAATCCTGCAATAATTACATGCCCGTTTAAATCACTAACCCCTTTAAATTCCTGGTTTCCTTCCACTTCCTGATTAATATCCACCTTATCTTCAATAAATGCACCAAGCATGGAAAGCAGCGGCGTAACCGCCATAGTGATTGCAACCAGCATAAACAGAAACTGCGCAGTTTGCTGATCAATAATTCCTCCTTGCGAAGCAAGCCCAAAAAGTACAAACGCGAACTCCCCCCCTTGAGAAAGTAATAAACCTGAATGTATAGCAGCTCCGGTACCGAACCTAAATATCTTACACAGCACGAATACAATCGTTGCCTTAATTGCCAGTAACCCGAAAGAAATAGCAAACAGTTTGCTTAAGTTACTTAGAATAAAATTGATATCTATCGACATCCCGACAGTCATAAAGAATAACCCTAACAGCAAGCTTTTAAACGGCATTATGCTGCTTTCAACTTTATTCCTGTATTCGGTTTCCGCAATCAACAGCCCTGCTATGAATGCACCCATCGCCGTTGATAGCCCGAGCTCATTGGTAAGCATAGCCGCGCCCAAAACAATAAGCAGAGTAGCTGAAACATATACTTCTTCACTTTTTGCCGAACCTATTAATGAAAAGAGGGGGCGCAGAAATAATCTACCGGATATGGAAATTAAAATAATTACCACCAACGCCTTAAGCGATGCCAAGCCGATGCCTGCAAGTAAGTTTTCCTTTGAGCCGCTGATGAGCGGAAGTATGGCAAGAAGCGGGACAACGGCAAAATCCTGCATAAGAAGCACTGCAAGCGATAACCTTCCCACCTGGGTGGATTGCCTTTTACTCTCTGCCAGAACCTGTAAAATAATTGCAGTCGATGAAAGTGCAAGCGCTGCTGCAATTAAAACGGCAATGCTGGTTTCAATCATAAATATTTGCTTTAACACTGCAACTATAGCAAGCGTACTCACCGCAATCTGCAACCCTCCAAACCCGAACACGTGCAGACGCATTTGGATTAATCGCTCGAAAGTAAGCTCAAGCCCTATAACAAAAAGGAGGAAAACCACACCGAATTCGGCAAAATATTGAGTATACTGATAATCTTTTATTAAATTAAACCCGTGCTCTCCGATTGCCGCACCCACAACTAAGTAACCTAAAACCGGGCTTAAACGAAGTTTTTTTAATAAAACAACTATAAAAACCGAAGCTCCTAGAAGCACTAATATGTCTGGTAAATATCTGAGATTATGCATTAAACCTTTAAAACCTATAAAAAACCTTTTGTATACAATATTTAATTATATTATACCATATGAATTGCACAAGCATTTTATCTGATAATCAATGACTAATAAAACCGTTTTAGTTACCGGAGCTGCAAAAAGGATAGGCAGAGAGATATGTTTATTTCTTGCTCAAAACAGTTATAATATACTTTTGCATTACAATCACTCAAGCGATGAAGCATTCAGACTGAAAAAAGAAGTTGAAAGCCTAGGTGCTACCTGCAAATTGCAGACTGCAGACTTTCTTAATGAAGATGAGACAAATAACTTATTTGTTAATGAAAAGTTTGATTTGCTTATTAATAATGCAAGTATATTTGAAAACGATACCTTCAAAAATATTGATTATAAAAGTTTAGATAAGCATTTTAAAGCTAACTTATATGCTCCAATTCTCTTAAGCCAAAGATTCTTTAAAGATTTACAGTCGGAGGGTAAGCTAGGTAATATTATCAATATACTTGATTACTGTATAAGCGCGATGCCTAAAAATTTTCTCTCCTATATTTTAAGTAAGAAAGCTTTGTGGGAATTTACTCAAGTTGCCGCTTATGAAATGGCCTCCCATATTAGAGTAAACGCGATTGCACTTAGTAACACTTTAAAAGCGGAACAGCAATCGGAACAAAATTTTGCTAAATCCATCAATGATTCGCCGCTTAGGCTCTCGCCGAATATAGAAGAAATCTACAATTCAATAAATTTTATTTTAAATACACCCTCAATGACCGGACAGGTTTTATTTTTGGACGGCGGTAAACACTTAAACATTTTAGAACAATTATAAGTATGAATAACAGCACGTTAGATAAGTTAATTTCAACTATTGCAAAGCTACCCGGCTTAGGACCGAGATCGGCAAGAAGAATCGTATTACATCTGATTAAAAGCCCAGATGCACTGATGCTACCTCTTGCCGAGCAGTTGACTCAAGCAGCACAAGAGATAAAAATATGTGAAGTATGCGGCAATGTGGATGTGGTATCACCATGTAACATCTGTAATGATGAAAAGCGTGATGATTCTATAGTTTGCGTAGTTGAAACTGTATCTGACTTGTGGGCGCTGGAAAGGTCAAACTTTTTTAAAGGAAAATATCATGTATTAGGAGGCACTCTTTCCGCGCTCGGTGGAAGACCCCCAGAAAGCTTAAACTTTAATTCTTTAAGCACACGAGTTGCAAAAGGTGCTATTCAAGAAGTAATCATTGCAACTAATGCGACACTTGAAGGGCAAACCACCGGCCATTATATCGTTGATTTACTCACCCCGTTTGAGGTGAAGATAACCAGGCTTGCTTATGGTATCCCGATGGGTGGTGAACTTGATTATATGGATGAAGGCACATTAAACTTAGCACTGAAAATGCGCCAGGATTTTTAAAAAATTATTACTCCTTTCGCATGATAAAAAAGCGAATTATTATACAGCGAAATGATATTGATAAGCGTCCGGGAAGATATAAAACACCCATTGAAGTGAAAGGGCATGCTTTTGTGAATTCTTTGAATTTACGCTATGTAAAACTTCTAACTTATAATTTAAGTTAAAATTTATTCTTTTTATTAAGAATCATTATCTTTTTGTTAACTAACTATTAATAGTTGGGTGGTACTATCAATTATTATTCGGTTATTACGATGGTTATTCAATGAAAGGATTAAAGCGTGAAGATTTAAAGAAGCTGGAAGGGTTGGTTGATAAAATTATAAAAGGGGAAATGCAAGAAAATGATTATAAAGACTTTTTAAGTATTTTCTCAAATCCCAGATTAGCGCTATGCCAAGCATTTGCTGAGGCTTTGGTTCCACCGGGTGAAAACCCTAATATTTCTGAAGAAGATTTGCATAAACTGGTTTCAGGGCTAATTAAAGAAAGTGCAATACGGGCACAAGCTAACACTTTTTTTAGAGCGGCAAATAGTTATATAGTAAAGGAGCTGTTAGTTACAGAACTTAATTATCATATATCAAAAAACAGAGCAGATAAAGTAGAGCAAACATTTAATATTCTCAAAAAGCATTTAGGCGAGATTACAAAGTTAGAAAATAGTGAGGCATTGGCAAAGACGACGGAATCATATAGAAACTTCATAGAATTTAATATACTAGATAATTTCAAAGGTGAAAATAAACAAAAATTAAGTAATAGTACGGAAAACCTCACGATAGAGGATTTAAAAGGTGGCTTAATCGAGCTTTCGTTTAACAAAGAAAGGTCGGTTAATAAAAATCCGAAAGAGATAATTGCAACATACCAAAAACTTGAAAAAGAAAAGATGGAGGATGTATATAAAGATAATCCATATCTACGCCCTAAATCCGGTACTATTACTCAAAGATTAAGCAGCATCACAGATTTTATAAAAGATAATCCTATCACAGATTTTATAAAAGATGGTGCGAATACAACTATAAATTATGTAAGGGAAAACCCGTGGAAGAGCGCGGGTATGGCGGTTGGTGCTTTAGTTCTGGCGGCTGCAACCGTTGTAACCGCAGGGACGGCACCAGTAGCTGCCGGTATTATCGGTGGAGCCGGATATCTCGGTTATAAGGCTGTTACCGAACATAAAACAAAGTCTAAACCCCAAGAAATTGAAGTAGGTAACCCTATCCTACAAAGTACTACCAAAGATAGCTCTACTCCTTCGGTGAGTCCCCCTACTCTTACTAAGGATTTAAACTCACAACCCGCTATGGATCCGCATGTAGCACAGACATTAATGCAATTAACAAGCTTATTCCCGGACGAGGACAAAAAAGCAGTTTCAGCTTTAATGGTGGAAACAAATAATTCTCATCCGAAAAAAACTGAAGAAAAAGCGGAGGTACCAGCTAAAGCGCAAGGAGAGATAGAAAACCAAAGCCTAGAAGCAAGCGCCGGTTTTGCAGCCAAAATCGGGCAACACAGGATCTCGGGCGAAGGAATAAGAAAAAGTCAAGCCGAGGCTAAATCAGGAACAATTAGCAAGTAAACTAAGTTTAATTTCTAATGCACTATTTTAAATATACTAAGTTAAACTCAATAGTAGATTATCCCCCCACAACTGAAAAAACCATAAAGAATGCATTATTTACCTTCTTTTATGCGTAGGATCAGATTACTCGTAGTTCAACTATACTGTCTATAATCTAACAGCATTGCAAAGTAAGATCACACTCAAACTCAGGCTCAGACTTCTCCGCGGCAACCACTTCTTCATAAACCGGACGCCCTTCAAAAAACGGTTTTAACATCTCTTCAGAATAACTGTACTTTGTAAGAAAATCATTATACCCCTCATACTCAATTCTTTTACAATCTAATGAATTATATTTCTGAATTGCTTCCTTATCCTTCTCAATTATGTCACCGACTACATACCTCGGAGTAAGGGAGGCATCTTGAAGATATGGATTTTTATACACTGATTTTATCATCTTTTTATTATTAAGCTTGTAAACCGCAATGATTTCAGAGCCTTCAACGTTATTCGGAACTAACTCATATTCGCGGGGATAGCAACCGCAAATTTTCGGTGCTCCCGCTTGCAACTTAATTTCCAGAAGAATATTTTCTCCCTTTACTTTAGATGTAAATCCGAGAGCAAATACGGAAGCCATGAAAGGTTCAACTGATACATAAGTGCCTCCGTACGGCCACAAATATGCTTTCTCAACTTTGAGTTGGTTCCAGCTTTCGTCAATATGAAAACCTAAAGTTTTTTGCATTTTAGTTTTTCCGAAAGCCCTAGTGCCGTACTTAAACAATATATCCACACTCCCATCATCCAAATCTGCAACAAAACCCCGATAAACCGTAATATCCTCCTCAAATACAGGCACACTAACTCCGTTAAGCGCTAAAACTTCCAATGTAAAATCATTATCAAGCCGGTTAAGGGCATTGCCGACAACCATATGGTAAGCATCAAATTCGTTTACTATTTTGCTTAACTCCATATCATCGGGAAATATACATTTCAGTTCTTGAAAACCTTCGAGCCTTGCCTGGCTATCCTCATTAAAAATTTCATTTAAAATTTTTTTAGCTTGGTTAATTTTATTTTCATTAACCGTTTGAGATAATAAATTATTTTCAAGCTTAACTTTAGCAAGATTAATATAATGCTGCGCCAGCTTATGAGTTAAACCGTATATAAAATCAAATTCTTTTGAATCTATATCGTCATTAATATTATTTACTAAGTGTTTATGCTGACGAGGTATTTTAATACCCGCCTTATCAATAATATTAGCAATTGCATGATACTTATTATTTTCTATAGAGTTATCCAACCCTTTTATAATTGCATTACTTATATCGGAATGAATATTAGTTTCAAAACATACGTCGAGCCCATAATGCAGCTGAGCAGCAAAGTCATAATTACCTGTAACAATAGCATTATTATAAATTTTATTTAGATTTTCAGTTGGGATTTTAACAATTTTTAGCAGCATCTTGAGTAATTCAATCTCCCCTGAGAGTATAAATAAATTATTTTCATCTATCGTAATAGTAGCTTGCGGCTCGGGAAAGATTTCCAAAATATACTTAATTAATTTTTTATCACCTACCTTTATTACTGTTGATAAATCATGATTCCTAACTTGTACGCCACACTCAACTAAGAATTTTACTATATCCAGATGTCTGCCGTAAATCGCATTTACTATTGCATCATCACCAATCTTAGCTCCATGTTCGAGCAAAAGCTTTATCATCTCCAAGTGCCCGCTGCCTGAAGCTACAGTAATTATTCCTGCATTTTTACCAAACTCAACATTACCCTTTATAAGAAATTTCATTATATTTAAATAATTACCGTCTACTACATCATATATGCTAACCACATCAAATTTATTCAGATATTCATTTGCCTCTTGAGTAAAGCCCCCTTCTAAAGCAGCAATAAAAAGTTGTTCTCTTGAAATATTTTTATAGTTTTTTAAGGCATCCATATATTTATCTATTTAATATTTATTATATTAAATACTATTATAACACGACATTATTAAACAAATATTAAGTCATTGATTAATATTGCAAAAATACATCTAAAGTATTGATTTAAATCACCTCTTGAAGTAACTTTTAATTTCTCTTAATGATGTTGCTTTGGTTATTATTACGCTTAATAAATAAATCAGACCGCCAAAAGTAATTAATATGCTAAGTGATACATAGGCTTTAAAATTAATCGTAAATCTCTTAAGCAGGTATATTGAAATCGTCATTACTATTGCAGATATAATATATTTAATAATTTTAGAACTCATACCTGAATTAAGTTTAAACTTACCTCTCTTTTTAAGCAGTAGCCATAGTAGCGAGATGTTTATCCATGCCGAAATCGAAGAAGCTAAGGCAATCCCGACATGCTTTAGATACTGAAGCAGAATAATACTAAATAAAGCATTACTTAACACACATATAAAAGCAATTTTTACTGGGGTTTTCGTGTCTCCCCCGGCGTGATAGTTAGCAACGAAAATTTTAACCAAACTATAAGCAGGAAGCCCTAAGGAAAAGGCCATCAGTGCTTTAGCGGTTTCATTTGTAGCAAGGCTTGTAAACGCATCTCTTTCAAATAAAACTTCCACTAGTTCAAAGGCAAGTATGAAGAGTGCAAATGATGCAGGAATAGAAATAAACAGAAGAAAGCTTATTGCTTGATTTTGTAGCCTTATCCCCTCCCCGATATCACCTCTTTTAAAAGCTTTAGCAAGCATAGGCAGCATCACTATCCCCATGGTTGTGCCGATCAAAGCAAGCGGAAGCTGGTTAATTCTATCCGCATAATATAAATAAGAAAGTGCACTCGGGATAAATGAAGCAATCACGGTATCAACCAGTACATTAATTTGCGCAACCCCCGAACCTATTATACCGGGTACTATTCTTCGCGCCATAGTACGGATATCCTCAGTTAGTTTAAGTTTAGCAAACCTAACTAAGCATCCTTCTTTATAGAGGAAAATTATCATCCAAATTAATTCTGCAACTCCGGCTACTACTATTCCATAAGATAGCCAATGTAATTTTTCTACTTGAGAATTTCCCTTAAGCGCAAAAAATATAAGTACTAAATTTAAAATAACAGGTGCTGCTGCAAAAGCAAAATACTTCCCCCTGCTGTTTAAAATACCTCCGTAAAATGCAACGAAGGAAATCAAAGCCAAATAGCTGATGCTCACCCGCGATAATGATACAGCCAGATTAATATTATCAATTCCTTTAAGCCCGGGCGCCGTAAATTTTATCAACTCCGGCATAAAGATAAATATGAGCCCACAAAAAATTATTAATGCAATAAGCAAGAACCCTTGAATTCGGGATGCAAACTTTTGAGCTTCAAGCTTACCTTCTGTTTCCAGAATGCCTGAATAAAGAGGAATAAAAGAAGCGCTGAAGGCACCTTCCCCGAAAATGGTTCGGAAAAAATTCGGCATTCTGAATATTATTATAAATATATCGTTATATATTCCGGCTCCCAGTTGAGCGGCAAGTATTACATCTCTAATATATCCGAAAAACCGGCTGATAAGGGTAGTAAGGCTAACGACCAGAGCACTTCTTAAAAACATCTCAAAGTATAAATAAATTAATTAATAACCTTTTATAGCAAAGAACCAAGGCTATTTAAACAACAGATTTTTAAGGCTATAGAAGATACGGTCGACGTTTACCCCATAAATTCCAAAACTGTAAACACTATAGTATTTACGCCTAAGAAGAAGCCAAGGCTATACAGAATCGACCTAAGATACTTTTTCATTTTGAAGAATATTACGGAGATAATTAGACTTATCAATATTATTAATGAAAGCACTATAATAATGCTTATATAAAAGTAAATGGCATCCCGATGTAATTTTTTATCCAGAGCATTTAATATTGATGCAATAAAAGGCGCAATAATCACGAACAGCACAAATAATATAGCTATACAGGTTATATAAAGCAGGTTAATATACTTAATTTTAAACCCCTATAATTAGATAATTTATTAATATCCCGCTTATTTTACCATATAATCATTTTTATTCATAGATAACATTAATAACTTTAAGAAAAATATTTAAACGCTCATAATCTCGCACCCCAAGTAATTATATTAATTCTAATTGCTGATTAGCAAATACTTAAAGTTAAGATATAAAAATAATTCTCTACATATAGCACACCCTTCCACCTTTATTCGGAACGGCATATAGCACATAAGCTAAAGATATAGTGAATTAAGTTGAATATCCTACATACCTGAAGCATAGTTGAACTATAAAAAATCAAACTAAGTTTGCGTATAAATGACTATGTCATTTATAAAGCACACGTGCTATAAATGGCCGCTAGGCGCGTACTTCTACTATTTTTATTATTTGATTACTCAGTTACAGGCTATACAGTCATATTAAGTTAAATAACTTACATATTTATTTAAACAAAACTTCAACTTTATTAAATTAATAGCAGCACCCCCTCCGCCCCCACCTGAAACGCATTTATTCCAATATCAATACTTAAGTATACTATACCTATAATCAACTAAAAAACGCATACCATAAATAAATTACGATATGCGCTATAATTTGATTACCAATGAAGTAAAATATCGGTTATTTTATATTTGACTACTTAGCCGCGGAAGAAGGCTTGTCTTTTCTTTCTTTAATCCTTGCAGCTTTACCTCTTAAGTCTCTCATGTAGTAAAGTTTCGCTCTTCTTACTTTACCTTTTCTCACTACTTCAATTTTATCGAGACGCGGAGAATATAATTTAAATTTTCTTTCTACGCCTTCGCCGTTACTGATTTTTCTTAAAGTGAAGCCGGAAGCGATTCCTCTGTTTTTAATATGGATACAAACTCCTTCGAATGCTTGTATTCTTTCTGTCGCACCTTCTACGATTTTAACGTAAACTTTTAAGGTATCACCGGATCTGAATTCCGGAATAGTTTTGCCTGCAACTAAGGCTTGAATCTTTTGAGATTCATATTGTTGAAGTAAGTTCATTTCTTTTCTCCTTTAATGTATTGGTTCCATAAATCGGAACGTGCATTTTTAGTTTTCATTTCAGCTTGCTTTAGGCGCCATTTTTCAATTTCCTGATGATTACCGGAAAGCAAAACATCCGGAACTTCATGGCCGCGCCAATTACTTGGCTTTGTAAAGTGAGGGTACTCTAAAAGGTTTTCAAACTTTCCTGCACCAAAACTTTCATTATCTAAAGCTTCGCTCTTTTCCAGTACACCCGGCAACAACCTTACACAACAATCTATTAGTGGAAATAAAGCAATATCACCGGATGAGACAACATAGTCGCCCATACTTATCTCGGCAATGTTATACTCCGTAAATATTCTTTCGTCAATCCCTTCATACCTGCCGCAGATAATATTAATACCTGAAGGATGTTCACTTATAATTTCTTTAGCAATTTTTTGATTAAAAACTTTACCTCTGGGAGTAAGGTAATAAATAGGTTTGCTATTATTTATAAAGCAAGAATCAATTGCAGCACCCATTATATCAGGTTTGATAACTAACCCCGCTCCGCCGCCGTAGGTGGTATCATCTACGGTTTTATGCTTATCATATGCAAAATCTCGGATATTATATACATCCAATCCCCAAAGCCCTGCTTTAAAGGCATTACCAATAATTGATGAATTTAATGCACCCGGATAGATCTCAGGAAAGAGAGTTAGAATAGAAACCTTCCACACGGCAGATAAGTTCTCCCTACTCTGAAGCTGCAAGAACTTCTTCTAACGGCTCAAGTAAAATATGTCTTTTTTCTAAGTTGATTTCCGGTACGAATTGCTTAGTAAAAGGATAGTAAATAGTTTTTTCCGAGTTTAAATCATAAATCTCTAAAATATCTCCGGCACCGAAGTTTACTACACCCTTAACTACCCCAAAGTTAGTACCGTTTTTTAATTTAGCATCTAAGCCCATAAGGTCTGCATGATAAAATTCATTGCTGCCTGCTGAAGGCAACTCCGACCTTTTAATATAAAGCCTGGTGTTTCTTAATTTTTCCGCATCATTCCTTGAAGCAATACCTTCAATACCCGCAATTATATAATCTTTCTTAAGAGTTATAATATTTATTTGGTATTCTTTATTGCTTTCATCAAATAACTTTTTAAAGTTAGCCAGATCCTGCGGATTGTCAGTAAAACTTCTAATCTTTACGTATCCTTTTACCCCATTTACTGAAGTAATAACCCCTACACAGATATCGTAATCGTTTTTAGCTCGTTGAATCGACATTTTAAGACCTTTTATTAAACCTTAAGCTCGTTAAATAATTTATTTATTAGCTACTTTCTCTTTTTTATCGGCTAATAAACCAAAATTAAGTAAAAATTTCTCCACTCTATCAGTAGCTTGTGCCCCAACAGAAAGCCAGTGTTTAGCTCTTTCCTGATTAATAACAACTCTTTGCTCGTTATCCTTAGCAAGCAACGGATTATAACTGCCTATCTTCTCAATAAACTTACCGTCTCTCGGTGAGCGAGCATCCGCAACAACTATTCTATAATAAGGTCTCTTTTTAGCGCCTGATCTGGATAATCTAATTTTTACACTCATTGTTTCAAATTATTCTTAAATTATTTTGAGATACTTATAATCCAACTCTTTATTAATGTAAAGATATAATATTATATGATAGTCATTTTTCATAATTCTCATTAAAAATATGACTAAAGTATTAAATTATCTCAACTTACTACCTACCATACAATCATAATTGTTATAAAATATTAAATATTAACGTAGCGTTTATTTTTAAGTTAACCCACTTTACTTTAGAATAGTTTAGTGTTTCTAATTAATATTAACGCAATTAATAAAGGGGAAGAGGCGTGATCCATCAAGCTAATGTTACATTTAAAGGTAAGCGATACGAAATCTCGGTTTTAAGCTGTGAATCAGAGAAAGAATCCGATCCCGATGATTATCTTACTAAAGCTAAATTCTTTGAAATTTGGAAAAGCTTTTTGTTAGGAAGCACTGTAATTGCAGGTATTGAGAAGCTGAGTTATATTAAAAAACTTAATCCTATGTCGATTAATCGTGTTTTTAACGTTATTATGCAGAAAGCTAACGCTACGGATAAAACAGATTTAAAAGAAGAAAAGATTGATGAAGATATAGATGAACTGATCTTTACATTTGAATCCGATCTACCTGATGAAAAAGCGAAGCATGAGGCGAATGTGAGTAAATTACAACTTGCCTTTGAAAGCAATCGAGTTGAGCATAGCATAATCGAAAAGAAAGACCTCCTACAAATTGCGATCGAAACCAATCAAATGGATGTAGTAAACATTCTTTTTGATAAGTTTCAAATAAACTATAGTGATACTCATATGAAATCTGCTCTTTCAAGAAGAAAGGAATATGGTAAAGATATGTCGATTCTGTTACTCAAAAAAACGGAGCCTGATCTATATTCGGAAAAAGTAGCTTTAAATGAGTTATTTCGTTATGCGAAAGAGAATGATTGGGATAAATTTTTATCATTTTTAAAAAAGCAGCCCAAAGAAATTGAAAAGTATATTAATAACAAACTTAAAGGCCATTGCTTGCTGCACTTAGCTACCGCCCATGCTCCACTGGAAGTGGTTAAGACTCTGGTTGAGATGGGTGCGGATTGCAGCATTACAAATGATAGAGAGCAAAATTCTCTGCATATAGCCGCCCTTCTTGCGGATGATAAAAAAACCTTCTATTACTTACTAGAAAAATTTCCTTTGATGCTAGAGTCCAAGGATTATTTCGGCAATACACCGGCTATGATAATAGGTCGCAAAGATAGCCCTCCTGAAGTTGAAGAAATTGCTTCCGGATTTACCGAATTCAGCATCTCCTCCAAAGTTAAAAAAGATACTTTAGATAACACACCTTCAGGCGAAAAAAGTTTTTCTTTCGGAAGCCCTAAAATCTGGGAACTTTATGAAAAGCTAATGCAGAAGGCTTATTCAACAGATAGTAGCATTTTTAATTCCAGATCATAAAAACTTTATATTTCAATAGCTAAACTCCAAAGGAACAAAGGTATAAAAATCAGCAAGTTAAAAATATTATTATTATCAGTTTAATATACTTTACTTGCTATTAATTTTATGATCTCCTAAATCGGAAATTTTATAAAGGACACGGCATGAAACAAGAACAACTCTTAGAAAGATCTTTTAAAGCTGGTGATGTAACTCATAATTTAAAAGTTATTAGCGGTGGTG
This sequence comes from endosymbiont of Acanthamoeba sp. UWC8, assembly GCF_000730245.1. Classification (NCBI taxonomy): domain Bacteria; kingdom Pseudomonadati; phylum Pseudomonadota; class Alphaproteobacteria; order Holosporales; family Holosporaceae; species endosymbiont of Acanthamoeba sp. UWC8. The sequence goes on from NZ_CP004403.1 coordinate 514,376, forward strand.
CAGAACCCGAGTCTTCAGCTTGGTGGGCAGCTCAATATATATATTTAGTTTCAAGGAATTTAACAGCTGAAAGATTTATAGACCTTTGGGCAAGTTTTATCCGTAATGATAGCGAAATTAAAAATTGGACCATAACGGATTACATTAATTCTTTAAATTCAACACAAATTAACGAACAATTTGAAGTTGAATATAACGGAGAGAAAAAGACTACTAATCTTTTTTCACTCGCGATTGAAAACAATCAAATAGATATAGTAAACACTCTTATTGAAAAATTTGGTGTGAAAGCTAGTCTAAAAGATTTAGAGAAAACCATAACACTACCGCTTAACAATGGCGCTTTAATGTATAAAAATTTACTAAATTTAACTTCAACTGCGATGCCTATGTTAATAATGCTTGCTAAACATAACAAATGGGACTTGGTTTCAGATACACTTGAGCAGCCAACCACAACAATAAAGGAAAGTATAGATCAAATGAACCAAGGTAAAACTCTCCTACATCTTGCCTCAGGCGCAGGGAAAGAAGAGGTAGTAAATAAGTTAAACGATTTAGGGGCGAACTGTGGGATTGCTGACAAATATGGGATGACTCCTTTACACTTAGCTATCGCATCAGGTAAACAAGAAACAGCTGAGAGATTGTTTACAAAATATCCTCAAGCTTCAGAACATAAAGATAAATATGGAAGAACCCCTATGGAGTATGCTAATCATAAAATTAGAGCTTCTAGTTTTGCAGATAATGTACTTCAATCAACAAGCAGCCAACAAGTCCGCTCAATGTAACTGAGTAGCATAAGACAACGGCTTACTCACAATAAGTAGGTCGTTTTGCAAATTAAATAATATAAAATTTAAAAATATAATTGATTACTAAAATGCTGGATCGATTGAATAGATATGTATGTACCCCGGATAGCCGAATACTGAATGCTACTACATATGGCAAGCTGATAAATGCGATAGAAGGACAAAAAGAATTGATAGGAAATCTTGGAATATCTGAGTACATCAGTAGCCTTGATCCTTCAAAAGAAGATTTTGGAACAAAGAGCATAGAATTACTTAGGCTATTAATCGAGCATAATAGAAAAGTTCAATATAAGGATAGTAATGAACAACCTGTAGGCGCATTATTTGAAATGATGGTAAAACGCACTACTATCCTAAAAGATAATCCCGGTGCTATTCACAGCTGTATAAAACTAGCGGAAAAAAAAGGCTTTATATGCCTTTCAACTTTTATGAAAAAAATTACTGATCCTGAGTTATTTAAAACACATTCGGCTCTCACAATGATTTTTATGATTGCTGATCATTGTAGAAAGGATAATAATTGGGATAATTTTTTCTCAGCTTTAAAAAGTTCACATGAAATATTTAAAGACTATATAAACGAACCTTTTAAAGGGAGGATATTGCTTGAGCATGTTTGCATAAGCGGCAGATCCGATATAATAAACGGCCTTCTTGATTTAGGAGCTAAATGTAACATTGCCTCTCCTGATAACGGCAGGTATCCGCTCCATAGCATAATAGAAAGCACAGAAAAAAATTATAATGAAGAATCTATTGTAGTGATTCAAGTAATATACAATAAATACCAAGCTGCACTTCAAGTTGCAGATTATTCGGGAAGTACTCCGTTGTTATATGCTTCTGCAGAATTTTCAATGACTAAATATTATGATAAATTAGCCTTAGATGCAAAAGATAAAAACTTGTGTAGCATCAACAAACCATCTTCGCAATCTCGCGGAAGAGGCTAGCCGTTGCCCCATTTACTTCACTTAGAACAATCGGGGTACCATGATCGGAGGAGGAAGCAATTTTAGGATTAAGCGGAATCTCGCCTAAAAAGTTAATACCTGCTTTTCGGGCGAAGTTCTCAGCACCGTTTTGACCGAAAATATAAGTAATATTTTTAGACTTTTCATCCTCAAAATAACTCATATTTTCAACCATTCCAAGCACGGGAATGTGAAGCTTATTAAACATGTCATAAGCTTTCCTGACATCTGCGAGAGCCACCTCTTGAGGGGTGGAAACCAGCACTACACCATCGATAATATAATTTTCCGCTAAACTTAAATGCACATCCCCGGTTCCGGGCGGGGTATCAATCACCATTACATCCACTTCTCTATCATCAAATGCCCAATTAGTCATTCTCATTAACTGAAATAAAGCCTTAGTTACCATAGGCCCACGCCACACGGCTGCTGCATCGGGATTGACTAAAAACCCCATAGACATTAATTTTATTCCGAATTTTTCAAGTGGGATCATAAGGTTGTTTATCAATTCGGGCTTTTCAGAAATTCCAAACATCTTAGGCATAGAAGGGCCGTAAATATCAGCATCAACCAATGCCGTTCTCTTTCCGTTCTTGCTTAAAGCAACCGCTAAGTTGCAGGCAACAGTAGATTTACCAACCCCTCCCTTTCCGGATGCAACTAATATTATTTTCTTTATTCCCATTATGGGTAACTTTTTGCTTATTTTGGGGTTTTCCTGAGTAGAGCTAAGAGTTATTTTCACCTCCCCTACCCCTTTAATTTTTTTTACTTCTCCCTCGCATAAGTCTCTCAAATGCTCTTTAGCTTTGATTTGTTCAGGGGTTTTTAATGCACTGTATTCAAGGGTAAAAAATACCGAATTATCTCTTATTACCACTCTTGGAATAAAGTCGGTAACCGGCTTTCCCGTTTCAGGATCAATAATATTAACTAACGATCCGATAATTTGTTTTTCTGTAATCATAGACATACTCTTGCCATAAGCGTTGAAGTTCGATATAGTTGATACCTATATGGAAAATTGAATACTAGGCAACAACAATATGTCAGACTTTCGCAATCCTTGGGATGATAGCTCCAACCGAAATAAAAAACCAGATAATAATGATGATTTGGATGAAATAATCCGCAAAAGCCAAGAAAAAATCGTGGATTTCCTTCAAGCTAAGAAAAAACCTTCAGGAAGCGGAGGAAACAGCAATTTCAGTGGTTCAAATTTCTCCTTACCTTCAAATAAAATCATCATAATTGCATTGCTCGTCGGGCTACTTTCCTGGCTTTCAACCGGTTTTTACACCGTGCAACCGGATGAGGAAGGTGTAGTTCTAAGACTAGGGAAATATAATAGAACTTCGATTCCAGGTTTAAATTATAAGTTTCCTTCTCCAATAGAAACTATCGTGAAAGTAAGTACTACACGAATTAACCGTGAAATTATCGGCTTCCGTTCAAACTCACCGCAAAACTACGGTACTTCAAGGCTATTCGGTTCTAAACCTAATGACGTTGCGGATCAAAATATTGAAAATCGTCCTGAAGAAAGTCAAATGTTAACAGGCGACGAGAATATAGTTGATATAAACTTTGATGTACAATGGAAAGTAAAAGATGCAAAAAACTTCTTATTTAATTTAAGAGATTTGCCTAATGAAAACACGGTTAAAAGCTGTGCGGAAAGTGCGATACGTGAAGTAATAGGTATACATAAAATTTCCGACGCTTTAGCGCAGGAACGTTTTCAAATTGAACAGAAAGCTAAGCAACTGTTACAAGAAATGTTAAATAACTATAAAATGGGCGTGCACATTGAAAGATTGCAATTACTCAGGGTACAACCGCCGCTTGAAGTTATTGATTCTTACCGTGATGTCCAATCTGCAAAAGCCGATAAGGAAAAACTTATCAACGAAGCTTTGGCTTATAGAAATTCAATGCTACCTCGAGCAAGAGGTGAAGCCGAAAAATTCCTCCAGGATGCGGAAGGTTATAAACAGCAGGTTATAGCTAGCGCTCAAGGTGAATCAAGTAGGTTTAACTCAATCTATAACGAATACCAAAAAGCAAAAGATGTAACCCGTAAGAGAATGTATCTGGAAACCATGGAAGAAATACTTTCGGGAATGGATAAGATTATTATGGACGGCAAAGCTTCCGGCGGAACCGTGCCTTATCTTCCTCTTAACGAACTACTGAAAAAATAACAATAATAGCGAAAAGAAATAGGGGTTAATATGACAAAGAATTATTTTGGTTTAACACTAATAATTATAGTAATTGCGGCTCTGTTAGCAATATTCAACTCCGCATTCATTGTTGATCAAAGACAAGTTGCTTTAGTAATTCAGTTCGGTGAACCGATTAAGCAAATTGATACACCGGGGCTTAAGTTTAAAATACCTTTTATTCAAAATGTGTTCTTTTTTGACAAAAGGATTCAAAATTTAAAATCTGAACCGACTGAAGTTATAGCTTCCGATCAAAAAAATATGCGTGTTGATTCTTTCGGCAAATATAGAATAAAAGAGGCTCTTACATTTTATCAAACAGTACAAACCGAGGAGAAATTAAAATCCAGACTTTCATCAATTTTAGATTCTAACCTTAGGCAGGTTTTAGGTAGTGTTCCTTTTAAAGCTTTGCTTAGCCCGCAAAGACCCGAGCTCATGAAAAAAATTTGTGACCTGGTGAATACGGAAGCAAATAGTTTAGGAGTTGAAATGGTCGATGTAAGAATAATGAGAGCGGATCTCCCTGAAAAAAGCCGCGAGGCAGTATATCAGCGTATGAAAACCGACCGTTTGAAAGAAGCTAAAGAAATTAGAGCGCAAGGTGATGAGCAGGCACAGATTATTAAAGCTACCGCTGATAAAGAGAAGAAAATTATCTTAGCGGAAGCGCAAAAGAGAGCCCAAATGCTGCGTGGTGAAGGTGACGGAGAAGCAATTAAAGCCTTCTCATCAAGTTTTAGCCGTGACCCGCAATTTTATGAATTCTATAGAACTCTGCAAGCTTATAAAAAGTCTATTAATAAAGATAACACTAAGCTTATTTTATCGCCTGACGGTGAGTTTATGAAGTTCTTCGGCAAAGCTAACTAAGGTTTTTTTGTATGAAATGGCTTGATGTTTACGATATTGCAATTGAGCTTGAAGAGCGCTACCCGGAAGCTGATATTATTAATATTAGATTCACCGACTTAAAAAGTTGGGTAATGTCTCTTCCGCGCTTCAATGATGATCCGAATAAGTGCAATGAAAAAGTGTTGGAAGCAATTCAAGCAGCATGGATCGAAGAGCGGGAATAGTTGTGCAGGCAAATGAAGAAGAATTAAAGGCACTTATCACGATCACTTTAAAATATGCTGCTAACGAAGGCATAACTTCAAAATCCGACACAATTCACAAAGATGAGGTAGCAAAAGCAATTTTAAAGCAAGCAAAAGAAATAGGGATTAATATGGACTCTGATAAGCAATCGGAAATTATCTCTGATACCCTTAGGCTTAATGATTATTTTCCTTCAGAAGCTTATATAACGGCTACTAAAATTCTAGCTTTTATCCTGGAGAAGGATAGATAGAAGGATAGATAGAAGGATAGATAGAAGGATAGATAGAAGGATAGATAGAAGGATAGATAGATAGATAGATAGATAGATAGATAGATAGATAGATAGATAGATAGATAGATAGATAGATAGATAGATAGATAGATAGATAGATAGATAGATATAGCTACTTTCACATAAGTTGAGAATAAATATTTTTATATAGTAAATTAAGTTGAATACCCTACAGAGAGCATAGTTGAACTATAAAAAACAAACTAAGTTTGCGTATAAATGACATAGTAATTTATAAAGCGCACGCGCCATGAATGGCCGGAAGACGCGTGCTTCTTATCATTCTTATTATCTGATTTTTCAGTTGTAGGCTATATAGTCATATTAAAATTAACTTATTATATTTGAATAAACGCGTTAGATATTCAACTTAATTCACTATATTACTTTCTTTATTATTTGGATAAGCATTGCTTAAACATGCCGTTATGCCGAAGGTTATTACTGCTTAGTTAGTAAATCAGCAAACTCATGATTTACATCTCTATGCTCCGCTTCATCATTGCGAACTGCAACTACTACATCACGTAAAGTTGCATTACTGGGTAGTTTCCAATATTCTATAGCAGTGTTTGTAGCCGGGGTATTTATGATACGCCCGTTATCAATCTCCTCTAAATAACTTGTGTAGCTAATGATAGCCTCTTCTTCAAAATATCCTATTAATCTATGAGCTGTTTTCGGTGAAATTAAATATAATACGAAGAATGCATTAAAGAAAATACCTTGCGCCAGCAGTATTACCATACGCTCCAACCAATTTGGTTTCGCAATTTCCAGAAAGGTCATTAGGTGTATGCGTTCATTCTCAGCTTCATCAAGCAGCGTTTTTATCCATCCGTTATCAGGACACTGCTTGCGCAAGCATTTTAAATGAATTAATAAACCTCCTACCATTCCTGGTACAGCAGCTACGGTTTCCAGCACTACAGCTCTATGGCCGTATCTTTTTCGGAAAAAAGTGTCGGCTATCCAACGTAAAAACTTACACATAATCATAGCGAATCTATCAGATAAACCATTGGGTTTATGATGAAGGGTTAAATTTGGTTTGTCGATTTTCATAGTATAGCTCTTATAAATTTAATTCCTTATTGTAAAATTCTATACCCAGCATGAGACTCTGAGCAATTTTTCGTGCACGATCTATAAAAAAATCAGCAATTTCTTTTGAGCAAGTATTATATGCATTTTCTTCAAATATAGATAGCCAACGCAAAAAATGCTCTTTGTGTAAATTAGGAATATTTATGTGCTTTAAAAGAGGCTGACCTTTATATCGGCCTGTAGAGAGCACAATAGACGACCAAAAATCACACATACGCGATAAATGCTCATCCCAACTACCTTCAATAACACTATCAAAAATAGGCGCAATAAGTTCATCTTCTCTAACTTTAGAATAAAAGCTATGCACCAAATTCTCAATTATAGGCTCCGTAATACCTAGCGATAATCCGACATTATTACGAAAATTGGAAGCCAGCCTCGGTTTTTCTGCCATAATTACTTTACAAATTTTAAAGTTGCATCTAAAATACCCCTTATAAAATAATCTAACATATTTAGTTTATTAAACACAATAGTTTTTAAAAATTTATATGCGATTAACTCTTCACACTGATTATGCTTTCAGAATATTAATGCATTTAACCGCAAATAATGAAAGCTTAAGTACAATAGATCAGATAGCAAAAATATATAACATATCTAAAAATCATTTAGTTAAAGTAGTAAATACATTGGTAAAAGCAGGTTTTGTTAAAACAATCAGAGGTAAGGGAGGGGGTTTACGCCTGGCTTTTAAGCCTAAAGAAATTAACCTAGGCGCTGTTGTAAGGGCAACCGAGCCTGACTTTGCATTAGTGGAATGTTTTTTACCTACTAATTCCTGTATTATCACTCCTATTTGCGGATTAAGACATATATTTAATAAAGCCATTAGTAATTTTCTTAAAGAGTTAGATACTTATAATTTGCATGATTTAAATTTAAGCAAAGAAAAGATTGCCGGTATTGCAAAAATTTAATTTGTGCTCAATTATTGGGCACGCTAAGCAAGTAATTAGCTATCACTATAAAAAGATATAGTAAATTAAGTTGAGAATAACCTACATATAGGGAACATAGTTGAACTATAAAAAAATAAACTAAGTTTACGTATAAATGACTATGTCATTTATACGTGCACTCGCCATAAATGGCCGCTAGGCGCGTGCTTCTTACTATTTTTATTATCTGATTTTTTCAGTTGTAGGATATATAGTCAATATTAAACTTAACCTATTATATTTGAATAAGCGCGTTAGGTATTTAAGTTAATTCACTATATAAATTTTTCTATAATTAGCCTCGCCCGCTACCCTTGGATTGCTCTTCCGGCTGCTTATCCTTCAGTTCCTGTTTCAATTCGGTAAACACTTTATCCACTTTTTGTTCAGCACTCTTACCAAAAATAGAGCACACCAGATCCTTAATATTATCCATTAATCTTATTACAATATTGTTTACACTCGCATCCATCTTTATTGCATTCTTTGAAATTTGTGCAGCCTTGTTATAAATCTCTTCCATTTCTTGCGGAGTTACTTTCTGCTCTTTAGCATATTTCTCGGCAATTTCTCTTATGCCGCTCACAAGCTCCTGCGGTGATTTTTTACGATTATCGCCTATGACATTTTTAATATCTTTAATACAATTACCGATTGCTGCTTCATGTTTTTCTATCTGATCCAGAAAATAATTAATTTTAGTAATTTGCCGTACTTTTTGCATTAAATCATCTTTTGAAAATACAGGCTCTTTGATAATTTTTCCATTTTCACTTATAAGCTCTAAACCATATACTGTATTACCTGGTTTATCGAAGACATATTCGCAGTTAATTTTCAATTCCCGTTCATGAAAAATTGATTGTACTGCGGCATTTAAAATGTCTTTAGCTGTTGTCAGGCATAAATCATTCTTTCTCATATCATTATACGCATCTCTATAGTTACTTGCATCATTACTTCTTGACTTGCGTAACTTTCCGCTAATATCAGCAAAATCAATTTGAATAAAACCTTCTTTATTATTAAATTCATTTCCAATATGCTCTAACATACCGCGAACTGCGAAATTAACGCTCCTAAAATCCACTTTATCTTCCTTGGATCCGTTACGTAAAATTTTGATATTATCTACATATCCCGGATCAAAAGTTAATAGTTCTTCTTGCGGAGTAATGCCCTTCGGCGGTATAGGTTTTATTTCTTTAAACGGTGATTTAATTCGCCCTTTCATTTCTTTATTATCATTTTTCATATGTTTGCCATATTTATTATCTTTACATTATAATAACAAAATATGATTAACATCCGGTTAATACAAAAAAACATTTAACCGCTTAATCCTACCCCTTATCTTCAAGCGCGATTAGCACCAAGTACTTTGAAACAACAATAATTATAGGTATAAAAAATAAAATTAGCGCAACCAATAGCCATAAATAACCGTGGTTACTTATCCCGAGTGTTGCAAATATTAAGCTCGGCAATGCAAAAACCAATACAATAACGGAAAGCAACACGTTAGCTTTACTCCCGAGCAGCATAGCGCTTGATAACAATAAAAACAGTAATACAACCGCGCTTAGCAGCACTTGTGATATCAGCACTATATGCCAATATTCAAATCCCACTTCGGTTAAAAATAAAACCAGCGGGATGAGGCAGGATGATATCAAAACATAAAGTGCAAGTTGAGCCAAATATTTTGCGAGTATAATTAGCGCAAATTCCGCTCCGATTAAGTAAAACTGTTCCAAGAACCCAAGCTTATAATCTTTTGAGATGAGAGTTTCATGGGTTAAAATTAACACAAAAATGTTAATTACGAATATAATCCCAATGTTTACTTCAAGCGCCGCTTTAGCCGCCCCGATTGCAATTTTAAAAGTAATTACCGCAGTTAAGAAATAAAATAGCGGATAGATAAGCTCATTAAAGTTCCTAACACTTAACAACCACTGCCTTTTAAAAATCAGCTTAAAAACCTTAAAATCACTAGGCCTCATCTGCTGAGCTATTCGACTCATGTTTATAATCCTCAATTTCCAAAGTTAAAGGTGTTTTTAATTTAGTTTCCTGGTTGGTGGAAATTATAACAATTCCGCCTTGTGAACATTTAGCGGAAATTATGTTATGCAAGGTTTCTACACCTAAACTATCTAAATTTACTAACGGTTCATCTAAAAGCCAAATTTTAGCATGGCTAAGTAATAATTTACTCAATATAACTTTTCTTTTCATCCCTTTAGAAATTTTCTTTACCGGCAAATCCGCGACTTCCTCCAATGCAAAAGTTCTAATTGCAGCAGTAATAATTAACCCTGTATTATAAATTTCTGCCCAGAATTTTAGATTTTCCAATACGGTTAAGCCTTCATCCAAAGCTTCTTCATGACCTATATATTCGGTAAGGTAGCAATATTCATCAAGCGCTGATTCAATATTAATTTCATTAAAAAATATTTCACCTTTTTGAGGTTTTAGGATAGTTGCTATGGTTTTAAGCAAAGAAGTTTTACCGCTGCCGTTGCTTCCTTTAACAATAAGGCAAGCCCCATTCTGTAAAGAAAAGCCGAGATTAGAGAAAATATTTTTATTGCCTCTATTTAAGGATAAGTTGTTGCAGGTAAGCATTACTTACCGTCACTTTTATACTCTTCATAGAGATGCGCATATTCTTTGCCTAAACTTAAAAGCTCCTCATGACTTCCGAATTCCGATACTTTTCCTTCGGAAATAACATATATTATATCCGCTGATTCTATGGTCGATAACCTATGCGCAATTACTATAGTGGTTCTACCTTTTTTCAAATATTCCAAAGCCATTTGCACTTGTTTTTCCGATATTGCATCCAGAGCTGAAGTTGCTTCATCCATAAGCAGTATAGGAGCATTTTTTAAAATTGCTCTTGCAATTGCAATCCTCTGCCGCTGTCCGCCTGATAATTTCACCCCGTTTTGTCCGATTTGCGTATCATATCCCTCAGGCAAATTTATTATAAAATCATGAGCTGCAGCTGCAAGAGCCGCATCCGTAATCTCTTCCTCGGTTGCATTTAACTTACCATACCTGATATTTTCTCTAATGGTATCGTCAAAAAGCGCAACTTCCTGGCTGACTAGCGCCATAGAATCCCTTAGTGATCTAATCCTGATCTTAGAGATATCTTTCCCATCAATTAAAATCTCACCATAATTCGGATCATATAAACGTTGCAGCAGATTTAAAATAGTAGTTTTTCCACTTCCTGAAGTACCAACTAAAGCAATGGTTTTTTCCTGTGGAATAAACATATTTACCCCATCAAGAATTTTTATATCATTTTTATAAGAAAAGAAGACATTCTTAAATTCGATATTATAGCTTTTAAATTTAGCTTCCGGCAAGGTGATGTCATCATATATAGCCGGCTCTTCATCAAGCATGGTGAATAATCTTTTACATGCGGCAAGCCCCTCTTGTAATGAGGTATTAAGCTGAGAAATTGCCTTTAAAGGCCGGTATGCCATTAAAAGTGCAGCTACAAAAGAAAAGAATGCACCCGGAGTAGTGTGCCCTGAGATCACCTCTAAACCACCATACCAAATAATGGTTGCAATAGCTATTCCCCCTAAAGTTTCCATAATAGGAGATGACGCGGATTCAACATAGGCTCCTTTTTTGTAAAGCTCTAAAAACCTATCGATAATTCTATTAGCTCGAGAAATTTCATATTCTTCCCTGCAATATGATTTAATAATTCTGGTATTTTGGAATGTTTCATCAAGCCTTACGGTAAAGCCGCCAAGCTCTTCCTGAATATTACGGGCAATCTTACGCATTCTTTTACCAAGTCTGATGATAGGCAAAAACGCGATTGGAATCATAAGCAGTGCAATTATAGCTAAGCTAAAGCTTTGATAGAACATCACACCTATTAAACCGATCAAGGTAAAAAGCTCCATAACTCCACTGGTTACCACATCGGAAACCGTTTTCCGCATAGCGTTTATATCATTGGTAAAACGTGAGATTAAATTGCCTGAAGCATAATCGGTAAGAAAGTTTGTATCCGCATAAATTAAATGCTCATAAAGCCTAAGTTGTATGTCGGAAATGATTTTCTGCCCGATTTTCTTCATAGTGTAAGATTGTAAAAAAGAAGCTATTCCTTTAATTATCGCATTCACCACCACTGCGAAAGGAACAATGTAAAGCATGGTTAAATCTTTTTTAACAAAGATGTCATCCAATACAGGTTGCATCAACCAGGCTCCGATCGAAGTAGTAACGGAGATTATAATCATGCAGAAAATGGCAAACTGAATTTGTTTGCCCTGTAATTTTACATGCTCGCTAAACAGTCTTCCTATTAGGTATAAACTGCTGTCATATTTACTTTTCTTATTTTTCTTCTGAAACACACTAGTATCCCCTTATTCTACTATTTTTTTCCAGATTTCTTTTAAGAAAGATTGGTTTTGCTTTCTCTTTTTTTCCATGTTTTCTTCAAAAGCATTATCTTCCTCATAATCATAAGGAATTATTTCTTTAACCGGAGCTCGGTTTTCTTTGTTTTTAAATCTATTATTATTAACACCTTTTCCTTTTCTTTTGTCTACTCTTTTGTGGGTATGCTCCACTTCTCTCTCCTGTTCATGGAAGGTAGGTTTCTTAGCATTAGTTTTCCACTTTCTCTTAGCGGAAGAATCTTCTTCTTCAGCCGGTTCTTCAACCGCATAAGGCTCGACATCAATTGCCGATAATGCTGATTGTGTCACGGCTTCTTCCTTAGTCTTCTTACTTTTTTCAATAAAGAACCCGTCTGCACCCGCTTCTTCATCAGTATAAAAAGTTATTCTGACTTTATGTGATTTTTCAAGTTTTGAAATTTCCTCACGCTTATTATTTAAAATATAAAACATTAGTTTTTCACTGCCTGATACTTTAATCTCATCACAGCTTCCTTCAGCGAGATCATTATCCAATGCTCTTAAAACGGCAATAGCGGTTGCTTCCACTGGTCTGATTCTTCCCCTACCGTCGCAGTGCGCGCAAACGTGAGTGCTTGATTCAAAGAAGCTTTTACGCAGCCTCTGACGTGTCATTTCAAGTAAACCAAACATACTGATTCTATTTACTTGGATCCTTGCGCGGTCGTTACTAAGCGCCTCTTTAAACTCTCTTTCAACTGTTCTGCGATTTCTGGAATCCTCCATATCGATAAAGTCGATTACAATCAAACCGGATAAATCTCTAAGCTTAATTTGTCTGGCGATTTCCCGTGCAGCTTCCATATTGGTTTTTACTGCGGTGTTTTCTACATTTCTTTCAGAAGTTGCTCTTCCGGAGTTAACATCGATTGCAACAAGTGCTTCCGTATGGTTGATAACCAAATACCCGCCTGATTTAAGAGGTGCTACAGGATCGTAAAAAGTATTTAATTGATTTTCAATGTTATATTTTACAAATATAGGTGACTTGCCTTTATATTTTTTGACGCTGTCTACGCGTTTAGGCAGAATAAGTTCCATAAATTTTCTGGCATTTTCATAAGCTTCGTCGCCTGCAACCAAAATTTGCTCCATGTCGCTATTATAAAGGTCACGAATTGATTTTTTAATTACATCTCCTTCTTCATGGATGAAAGCCGGGGCTTTTGAAGCAAGCGTGTGTTCCCTAATATTATTCCAAAGCCTGATCAAATAATTAAAATCTCTTTTTACTTCGGTTTTGGTTTTATGAGCACCTGCGGTGCGCACGATAACGCTTGCGGCCGTACTTGCCTTCTCGTTTAGTTCATCCGCAACACTTTTTAGCCTTTGTCTTTCCTGGTTATCCATAATTTTTCTGGATACACCGCCTGCCCTTATTGAATTCGGCATTAAAACGCAATATCTGCCTGCAAGTGAGATATAAGTTGTAACCGATGCTCCTTTATTTCCCCTTTCTTCTTTTACGATTTGGATAAGCAGTACCTGATCTTTCTTTATTACTTCCTGAATTTTATAGTTTTTATAAAAATCTGGACGGAATTCTCCGACCGAACTTTCTTCACCTTCAGCTTCCGAAGAAATTAATTCGGCTTCAGCTTCCTCTCCTTCGGAAGCGGCATCTCCTTCAGCAGGTTCTTGAGCGATTGTATCCTTAGTATTTTTAGTCTCTTTAACTTCTTCTTCTCCTTCTTCTTCGATATCAAACTGCTCGATTTTCCTATTTTCATCTAATAACAACTCTTTATCTTCCGCATCAACCATAGATGAAAGTAAAGCTTCTTTATCCACCTTAGGCAATTGGTAATAAGAAGGGTGGATTTCAGGAAAAGGTAAGAATGCATGTCTTTCCCCTCCGTAATCAACAAATGCAGCCTGTAATGAAGGCTCAACTCTAATTACTTTTGCTAAATATATATTTCCCTTTGTAGATTTCTTATAAGTGTTTTGATAATCAAATTCTTCAATTATTCCTTTATTAATCACTACTGCGCGCGTTTCTTCAGGATGTGCGCCATCTATCACCATCAGTTTTGACATCTCTTTTCCTCGTTATCTCTGATTTAAATTCTAAAAACATAGTTTAATTTTGATAAAACTTTTGTGCTTCAAAGCATTGTACAATTGCCTGCACCGATAAAATAAGCTATTTAAAGCAAGTATTTAAAAGTAAATCCGCATTTAGTCAATCTATTTTAAGTAACAGCCTTAGTTCCTTAATTTTTGTATAAAGCGATGCATTAAACTATATCGAATGAGCAAAAATATCTATTTCCGGCCAACCGCTTAAATCCAGATCGGCTCTGGTAGGTAAAAACTCAAAGCACTTCCCTGCAAGTTCCAGTCTCCCTTCACGCTTAAGCATAAAATCCAACTTATCTTTTAATGCATGCAAATATAAAACATCCGAAGCTGCATAATTAATCTGATCCTGGGTAAGCTTAGCCGCCCCCCAATCGGAGGTTTGCTGCTGCTTGGAAATCTTAACTCCGAGCAGTTCATGGCATAAATCTTTTAAGCTATGCTGATCCGTATATGTACGCGCAAGCCTGGAGGCTACCTTAGTACAATAAACGTTTTTAAGTTCGACTTTTAAGTAATGATGCATAATTGCAATATCAAAACGAGCAAAATGGAAAATTTTTATCCGGCTTTCATCATTTAAAAACTTTTTTAAATTAGGACAATCATATTGCTTATTCGGAAAATGCACCACATGGACATTTTTTGCTTCATCGCTTAGTTGCACGACACAAAGCCTATCCCTAAAGTTATTAAGACCCATAGCTTCGGTATCAATTGCTAGATTACCTTGAAGTGAAACATTACTCGGAAGGTCATCAATATGATATTTAGTATTTATAGCGGTCTCCTTATTACTGGTCATTCGTTCCTCTTTATATAATACAAATCAATTAATATAAATAAATTTTCTGTCATTTTTTATCCTAAAAGGTTAATATGCGTTCGCAGCATCAATTGAAATAACAATATGTATAAACTTATTGCAGGGCTCGGCAACCCGGGAGAGAGATATAAAAACACTCGTCATAACTTAGGGTTTATGGCGATAGATGAAATTGCACTGAAACTCAATGTTATGCAATTTGTTAATAAATTTCATGCTGAATTTATTTCTCTCCAAGTTGGAAATTACAAAATTCTTCTGCTAAAGCCACAAACTTTTATGAATAATTCAGGCACGGCAATCAGAGAATGCGCTAATTTTTATAAGATACTACCCCAAGATATTTTAGTAATCCATGATGAGCTTGATCTGGAAACAGGCAAAATAAAAATTAAAATAGGCGGCGGCAGCGGCGGCCATAATGGTTTAAAATCAATTGATCAAAATATAGGTAATAATTATTACAGGCTTAGGTTCGGCGTAGGAAAGCCGGAGCATAAATCTCAGGTTTCCGATTATGTTCTGCATAATTTTAATAGTAATGAAATCAAAATTGTATCTCAGGGCTTAAAATTTATTAGTAATAATCTTGGATTATTACTCAATTCCAACTATGATAATTTTCTAAATAATTATGCAAATGAACTTAAAAAAAACGTGGAGCAAAAATAATGGGATTTAAATGTGGAATCGTCGGTCTTCCTAACGTCGGTAAATCAACTCTTTTCAATGCACTCACCTCTTCTCAGGCTGCTGAGGCGGCAAATTACCCTTTCTGTACAATTGAACCGAACGTCGGAAAAGTTTCCGTTCCTGACGAAAGAATTAATAAACTTGCAGCTATTGCGCATTCGGCTAAAATTATTCCCAATCAAATAGAATTTGTTGATATCGCAGGTTTAGTCAGGGGCGCAAGTAAAGGCGAAGGTTTAGGCAATCAATTTTTATCTCATATCAGGGAAGTAGATGCGATAGTAAACGTACTACGTTGCTTTGATGATGATGATATCACCCATGTCGAAGGGAAAGTTGACCCGATCAGCGATATTGAGATCATAGAAACCGAACTTATTCTTGCCGACCTCGAAAGCTTAGAGAAACGCTTACCCAATTTAGAAAAGAAAGCAAGAACCGATAAAGAACTGGCACTTGATGTTGAGCTGATTAATCAGGTTACTAAAGTATTAGGCAGCGGTAAACCTGCAAGACTTGCCCTGACTAAGGATAATGAAAAGCGCCTTAAGAATCTACAGCTTCTTACTTCAAAACCCGTAATGTATGTCTGTAATGTTGCGGAAGATGATGTTTTATCAGGCAACAAATACTCCGAACAAGTTTTAAACAAGGCGAAGGCTGAGGGGGCATTTTGCGTTTTGGTTTCTGCTAAAATTGAAGCTGATATTGCAAATCTTGAAAGCGAGGAAGAGAAAAAGGAATTTTTAGAAAGTCTCGGTATGAAAGAAACGGGTTTAAGCCAAGTAATTAAAGCCGGCTATGATATGCTCGGGCTCATTACTTTCTTTACCATAGGGCCTAAGGAAGCTCATGCTTGGACTATTATAAACGGCACTCTTGCTCCCCAAGCTGCCGGAGTTATCCATACCGACTTTGAAAAAGGATTTATCAGATCCGAAACCACTTCTTACGAAGATTATATAAAATATAACGGGGAAAGTGGCGCAAGAGAGGCTGGAAGACTAAGGCTGGAAGGTAAAGATTACAAAGTTAATGATGGTGATATACTGCACTTTAGATTTAATGTTTAAATTATTATTATAAATATGCTAATCTATTGATTAACTATAATGTAAATAATTGAATTATGAATTTCTTACTTAGCAATAGAACAGTAACTTTAGGTGCAATCGGGCTAATGTTTTTTTTAGCTTACAGTAATTATAAGGAATATAAAAAAGAATATACTCCCGAGTATTATAAAAAGCAGGAAATTTTTTATAAAGGAGTAAATCAAACCGAATCCAAAGGTGCTAACGCAAAACACAGCATTAATTTTGATCCTCATAAAGATCCTGATGATTATTCTTTAACCGAGAAAGTTATCTACAAAGTATTTAAAAATGATATTGAAAAAGCTAAGCAGATAAGCGGGCAAGCTGCATTAAGATTTAATACTAATCACGATACCCAAACTATCAGAGGAATGAATAATCAACTCGGCAGATTTACTCCACCTCCTCCGCAGCAGCATGTTATAGCTGGCTCAAGTGATGATACGCCTCTCATATTCGGCGCTAAAGGGGGTGATAAACTAACTTTTTCTTATAAAGTCCGTGAGCTTGAAAATGCCATCCCCTATTCCAAACAAATTATACTAGGCAAAAAAACCGCTCCTCAAGCAATTGAAAAAGCTCTTATAGGTATGACAGTTGGGGAAAAACGATTAACTAAGCTGGCACTTAAAGAGATTGATAAAAATAGCCGAACTGATGAAAAAGTCGTGATAGAAATCACGCTGCATAAAATAGGTTAAAGAGAGCTTTTAAAATAGGATGCTTACCCTAAACGGTAAGCTGAACACTTGCTATTTTAGCTAAATTAAGAATTATGATAATTAATAAGAATATCATATTTACAAAAATGAAAAATAACAGCAACCGCACCTTAACGGACGACCCGATAATCCTGAAAATTATCGAAGCGGCTAGAAACTTCGATCATAAAGCTTTAGAAGAGGTTAATGTAAATCAACGAGATAAAAAAACAGGCTTCCATGCTGCAACGATACTAGCTTATAACAGAGAAACGGAGGTAATAAAATTTTTAAAGCCATACATACTAGGTATCGCTAAAGATAGATTTGGCATCAGAAAAAAGGTAATGAAAACAGCAACTGAACTTATTAATTCGCAAGTAGGGATAAAACATGTTTGGGATCACCTTTATAAAAATATAGTAGTAGAGGGATTCATCATGGGTGGACATACCGATTTAGCGCTAGAATGGATCAATAAAGGAGCAGATGTAAATATTGCTGTAAGTATTGCTGCTAAACAGGGGAATGATGCGTTGGTAACTTTATTGCTGAATAACTATAAAGTAAATATTCATGCAGCCGTATATATGGCTGCCGAAGGCGGGAATGAGGAACTGGTAGATTCATTGCTGACTCGCGGAGCCAATACATCTTTCGCTATAAGCGGTGCTGAAATAGGAGGACACAGGAACCTAACGCAGAGGTTATTAGAGCAAGCAAAAAATGAAGATAATTATGAATACGCTTTAAATAAAGCTGTGAGGGAAGCCGCAGGTTATGAGCATAAAGAGCTGGCGGAATGGTTAATTGAAGAATATAAGGCAAATCCGCTTGAAGCCTTAAATGGAGCTATTTGGAATAAATCTTTTAACTTTGCTACATACTTGATAAGCAATTATAAAATATTACCTGAAAAAATATCTGCTTCTTATAATGATGATTTAAAATCATATTTCAAAAAAAAGAAATACAATATCTATTCTTTTCTCAGCGGCATCACTGATAATGAGCTAAGAAAAGCATATATCCACCATACAGCTACTATCTTAGACATTAGTCCTGATAAGCTTAGTAATAATTTTAGCAGTATACTAAAAACTATGGAAGACGAGAAATTATCTTTCGATGATGCATATGTTTACTATGTTGAGAAGAAATATATAGCCTGCGGAATATCAACTCCGCTGGGTGATTATGTAGCCTCTTTCTATAAAGTATATACTGCAAATGCTCCTATTACGAGGGAAGAAATACTAATACCTTCTGAAATTTTAAATAAAATCGCGCACTTTTGTATAGAGCACCCGAAGCTTAAGCGTGATGATAAATCGAATGAGCAGAAATACCCCCCGTTATCGGAGAGCGGAATAAATAAGGTTATTAATTTATGGGTAAATAGAATAAATGTTGTTTGCTTTGAAAGAACCGAAAGAATTAAAGCTCAAGTCAGTGAGCTGGCACTTTTAATTACAACGGCTTATAATGATAACTTCCCCGCAGTAATAACTCACTCTATAAATGACCTATATAATTCGGTAACCGGCTTTAGAGATAAGCTCACGGAAGAAAAATCCGATGGAAGGGGGAACCAAATCTAAAGGGTTAAAATTAAGAAAAATTTTTAACAATATATTAATTATATTATTCATAAAAATATATTATAACAGCAGGTTAAATTATTAAATTTATATTATAAATGAAAAATAACCTCAATTCCATTTTAATAAATAATCCGGAAACACTACAGATCATTGAAGCGGTAAAGATACGGGATTATGAAGAATTAAAAAAAATATGGGATAACCCAGCAAATAAAAAAACTGCTCTTAATGCTGTAAAAATATTAGCCGGGCATAGAGAGCTGGAAGCAATTAAACTTTTAATGTCTATTTCTTCTTATGATATTTCAAGCTTCATGGTTGAAGGGTTTGCGGTGAGGGGCGATATTGATCTCACTTTAGAATGGATAAACAAGGGGGTAAATGTACATAATGCCGTAAAAGGTGCCGCAGAAGGCGGCCATGTAAGCTTGGTAAACTTGCTACTTGGAGAACATAAGGCAAGTATACATGATGCCGTAAAAGGTGCTGCCGAAGGCGGCCATGAAGAATTGATGTATTCATTATTAGCTCGGGGAGCAAACATAAATTTTGCTGTAGAAGGAACTGTACTACGGGAAGATAAGAAATTACTGGGAAGGCTATTAAATCAAATAAAAAAAACAGTAAATTATAAAAATATTTTAAACACGGCCTTGATTACAGCTGCAAAACATCAGCAGAGAGAATCCATAAAATGGTTAATCGAAGAATATAATACGGATCCGATAAAAGCTTTAAACGGGGCAATTTATGAAAAAGATTTCGGTTTTGCAATAGAGATAATGCTCACCTATAAAGATAAAATAATACCCGAAAATATATCCCCTGTGTTAACTCCTCATTTAAAAAAGTATTTTAATGAAAAATTTAATATTTACTACTTCTTAAGCAGTGTTACTGATGATGAATTAAGAGAGAAATATATCCAGCATATAGCTAAAATCATAAGAGCTGATACTGAACAACTTAAGGATAATACGGAGGATTTCATTGATATTATGAAGAATCATAAATTATCCGCCAATGATGCATATGTTTACTATGTTGAAGCTAAATATATCGAGCGGAAGAACCCAACTCCGCTGGGTGATTACATATCATCATTTTATTCTTTATATAATACGAATATATTTACTCCCCAAGGAGGAAACAATGAAATATGCATACCAAATGAGATACTGAACAGAATAGCTTATTTTTGTACGGAGCACCCTAAACTTAAACATGATGATAAATCTTCGGGTCATAGATATTCTTCCCTATCTGAAAAAGGAAATAATGCGGTTATTGACCTTTGGTTTGAAAGAATAGGGGAGATTATTTCTTTAAGACCTGAGGAATATATAAGAAAGGTTAGCGAGTCAGCAATAATGCTCACCTATGAAGATGACGACAACTTCTCTCCGGTGATATCCAATCCCATAAAATATGAATATACTTCAGGCTTTGCAGATAGGATCAGAGCTAGGCAAACCAATGTACTTGATCGTTAAGCATAGCCCAAGCCGATAAAGTAGCACCTACCTTAGATGGGCAGCGCTCATAAAAATTATTAAATAATTTTTATGAATATCACTTTTTATACAACCAATAAGCTAAAGATATTTATTAGCAAACATATTGCTTAATTTATCATACAATTCCCGTAAACAGCTTTACCGCTAAGCTTACAGGTGAAAAACCCGAGGTAAGAGAGCGTTAAACCGAGATAAACATCAATAAAAAACAGACCTATTGTTGATAAGCGAAACATCTGTTATAATATTCTAAAAATAGTAACAGACAGCGGATGAATACCCCCAAACATTTCGATGCGGTTATATTCGGCGGCAGCTATATGGGACTTACCCTGGCACTTTTTCTTGCAAAGCTTGATCTCAAAATCGCTGTAGTAGAGAAGCAAAACCTGAATTTGACTAAAAAGAATAATGAGCCATCCCGTTTACTGGCAATTGCCAAAGCTTCCATGGATATTTATAAGAAATATAATATAAATGACCTGTTTGGGAGTGAAGCTGAGCCGATTACTTTTATTAGAGTTTTAGAAGAAGGAACTACCGCTTACCTTGATTTCAACCCGCAGGAACTTGGCTTAAGCAAGTTCGGCGTAATGATTGAAGAGCATGTGTTACTGAAAAGGTTATATAACAAAGCAATTAACACCCCAAATATATCTCTGTTTTATAACCGTGAAGCCGCCAACATAATCACTGAGAAACATAAGTCTCAAATTAAGTTTAAAGATGAGTCGGAGTTCACCACCTCACTCATAGTTGGATGTGACGGCAGAAATTCCTGGGTTAGAAGATTTTCAGGAATAGGTGTGCAGAATTTTGATTATAAACAATCGGCGATTGTGTGCGATATTTCACATACTCACAACCATGAAGGTGCGGCAATTGAAAAATTTATGCCCGAAGGACCTTTTGCTATTTTGCCGAAATTCGGCGGCTATAGTTCGGCAATCGTCTGGACTTGTGAATCCAAGCATGCAGCGGCAATTGCAGAGCTTGATAAAGAAACGATTGCAGAAATTATAGCAAAGAAATTTGGTGATTATTTAGGGGAGCTAAAGGTAACCGGTGACATTAAATTTTTTCCGCTCAAATTAATCAGTGCAAAAAGTTATATAGCATCAAGGCTTGCTTTAGCGGGAGATGCAGCGCATGCGATTCATCCTATTTCCGGTCAAGGCCTAAATCTGGGGATAAGAGATGCCTTAAAGCTTGCCGAGCTAATTGAGCAAAATCTGGAATTGGGTTTGGATATCGGCTCGGAATTAATGCTTAAAGAATATGAGAGAACAAGGAAAGTTGATAACAATGTGATGATAGAGGCAACTCACCATTTAAATTTATTGTTTTCCAATAATATAATGCCTATAAAACTAATCCGCGGAATCGGACTAAAAGCAGTGAATAAAATACCCCCTCTTAAAAAAATGTTTATGAAATATGCAATGGGTCTGATATAATGGTTTTAATTATAAAAATTGAAGATAAGCTGAGGTCGGCATTTAATCCTGAGCACCTGGAAGTATCGGATGATTCGGCAGCACATGAGGGGCATTTAAACTATAAGCACGGGACTGTTACTCACATTAAAATAAAAATAAAATCATTATGTTTTAAAGGCAAAACTAAGATCTCTATGCATCAGTTAATTTATAACACCCTGGCAGAAGAGATAAAAATGGGACTACATGCAATTTCAATCGAGGCAGACGAATAAATTATGAAAGCTTTAAAAGAAACCGCTAAACATTTTTTTGATCAAGAAATTTTAAGGAAATATGATATCAGAGGTACCTTCGGTAAAAACCTCAATGAAGCTGATGCATATTATTTAGGCAAAAGCTTCGCCGTGTTTCTGCATAATAACAATATACCCCTTAAGGTGTGCGTCGGTTACGACGGAAGAATCAGTTCTCCTTCCCTTGAAAAGGAACTGACGGAAGGATTAAGCGAGTCAAACGTTGAAGTAGTAAGAATCGGATTAGTGCCAACTCCGGTACTTTATTTTGCTACTCACTTTATTCCCGGAGCCATATCAGGCATTATGGTCACCGGCTCACATAATCCGCCTGATCAAAATGGTTTTAAAATGGTAGCCGACCATGCCTCGGTTTTTGACAACGATATATCGGAACTGGGAGAGATTGCGAAGAGAGGAAAGTTTATCGATAGCAGCGGCGAAGTTAAAACAACTAATATTATTGAAGCTTACCTTAGTAAAATTATTAAGCTCAACACTCCTTCTAATTCTATTTTAAAAAAATTAAAGGTAGTATGGGATCCGGCTAACGGAGCGGCTTGCGAAGTAATCAAGCAATTGGTTGAAAGATTGCCCGGTGAACATAAAGTTATTAACGGCAAGGTAGATGGGACGTTTCCATCTCATCATGCTGATCCCACCCAACCGGAGAATTTAGTGCAACTGATAGATGAAGTTAAGAAAGAAGGAGCAGATTTAGGCATAGCCTTTGACGGCGACGGTGACCGTATAGGAGTAGTTGATAGTGAAGGTAGAATACTATACGGTGATCAACTGCTTATGATATATGCAAAAGATCTGCTTAGCAGAAATAAGAATGCTAAAATTATAGCTGACGTCAAAACCAGCCAAGTTGTTTTTGAAAGTATCAGAAACTGGGGCGGAGAAGATATTTTATGGAAGACGGGGCACTCTTTAATTAAGCAGAAAATGAAAGAAGAAAACGCTATGCTTGCCGGCGAAATGAGCGGGCACGTGTTCTTTGCTGAAGATTATTACGGCTATGATGATGCAATTTTTGCCGCAGTCAGGTTATTGAAAATTTTATATGACGGCGAGAAATCATTAACTGAAATTTATGATGAGTTACCTAAAACCATATCTACTCCCGAAATCAGAATTGAATGCACGGAAAAAAGAAAGTTTAAAATCATTGATGAAGTCACCTTGCATGCAAAAAAGCTTGGTTTAAGTATTAATAACATCGATGGTGTCAGAGTAAACAATGATTTAGGCTGGTGGCTGGTGCGTGCTTCAAACACACAAAATTGCCTGGTTGTAAGAGTGGAAAGTCTTAGTGAAGCCGGTTTGAATGCACTGTGCAAAGAGCTTTTTGAAATCCTTGAAATTATTGAAAATACTTTGGATTTATCTCCGCTTAGTAGATTTGTTTAAGATGTATATAGGATATTCAACTTAATCTACTTATATTTAAAACAGAATAAAATCGAACGGCTTTAAGCTTATAGTTTTAAGCCTTTCACACCTTATAACTTTTGCAATAATAATTCATTGATAAGTTAATAATAAATTAACCTAATATCTCTATTTATTTAATCTCTTTATATTATATTACCTGCATTATTAAATTTAGTATCTTATATGTATTATAATGCTTTAAAAAATTATCATGGCCTGTTTAGAAACCCTTGGGTAGGAACCGCCCTAAGTGCAGGGCTTATTTATGCCTTAGACGGTTACTCAAATTATATGCAGATAGCTCACATGGCATTGGGCTTAACATCTATGTATTTACAACTAAAATCCAATCCTTGGGACTATGAATTTATAAAGAATTCTATTCAGTATTACATAAGGTCACATTTATGGGAATTTGCTTTTACGGCATGTACGGCACTTGTTATCTACTCTGTTGCACCTTCCTACCTTTCCGTTTCCTTCTCTGATTTATTAGTAAGGCATAATACTGCCCAAAACGATACTATCAAGATTATTAATCTGCTTACAACAGTATCGGATTGTATTTTGGAAAGGATTGCAGGGTATAATACTATGTATTTTATGAAAACTCATCAACTAAATGACATTAGCCGGTATGCTGATAAAACTAATAAAGAAAATTTGAAATTATTACTAAAAGAGATAAGTTTTTCTTTTGAAGAATTAAAAGAAAGCATAGGTGTATCAAAAAACACACAATTATATATCAATAATAACCCATTTTTCGGGGGAGCATCAACAGGAGAAATAGTTGTAAAACCCTTTGTTGAATTAAATATAGGAACGATTAATCATCACCTTAACAAAAATAATGGCGATAGTACCAAAACCATAAAATGCCTTAATGCAATAATTGCACATGAACTAGGGCACATAAAGCATCATCACACTTTGAAAACTCTATTACTAAAGATGTGTATTACTACTATAGAAGTCCTAAGTTCAAATATTTTACCTACAGCATATGTAAACTCAATTCTAAGCACTATAGGGAAAGCATTTTCTCAACATAATGTATATGAAGCCGATGAGGTTGCAATAAGAGCAGTCGGTAAAAAAGCTTTTATAAAAGCATTAGATAATAGCTTTGCAAATCCGTTAATTCAAATATTGGATCCTATAGCAAAAAATAGCGAAAATACCCATCCAACAATTATAAACCGGATTGAAAGAGCTAGAAATTTTGTTGACACCATCGATCAACCCTTAGGCAGCAGAGTAGTTTCCATAGTATGATTACAGGGTAGATTCGGCACCCTTAACCTCTCTTGAAGGTAGCTTTACAACCTCTATTTATAGTGTATTAAGTTGAATATCCTACATACATCGAGCATAGTTAAACTATAAAAGATTAAACTAAGTTTGCGAATAAATGACATAGTCATTTATTCGAGCACACGCCATAAATGGCCGCTAGGCGCGTGCTTCTTACTAGTCTTATTATCTGATTTCTTAGTTGTAGGCAATATTGTCATATTAAACTTAATACACTATATCTGTTTAGCTGCCTCCTCATCTTCCAGCTACTCTGCATAATTATTACTGACTCTACTTAAATAAAAGCATTTCACATAAAGAGAGAGAAGCAGCATAGAGTATTTACAGGCTATGCAGCAAAAGGCAAGAATTCAATGAGATGGTTTTTAGCTAAAGTTACAATGTTGTTAATTTAAAAAAGAGGGCAGTGTTATATCGAATATCTTTTTTGCTCAGATATAATCTCGACCCTATTATTTGCAGTAATCAGCTAAATCAGTCAACACAATCACCTTGTATGCGAGTTATCAGAAGCATGCTTAGTTACCTTTTCAACAAAAGTCTCTACTTTATACTTTTCTGAAAGAGAAGCTTTAGCATGTAGCTTAGTAAGCAATGATTGAACCAAATCGTTTACCAAGTCTAAAAGATTAAATTTTTTATCTGACGAACCTTTGCTTTCGTTTGCTAATAATTTATTATCAATTTCTTTACAAAAATCATTCTTAAACCTTCTAAAATCAGCCTTAAAGCTTTCTCTATTAGTTAAGGAGTTATGTATTTCCGTAACCATTTCTTTCATAGCTGTTGCTAAATGTTTATTATACCCTTCTTGTTTAACACCCTCTAGTGCGGAGGATAGAGCACTAGTCATTTTCTCAAAATCTTGGGCAAAATGATCTAAGTGCTTAGTATCATTAGATTTGCTGTATTTCTGTAAATGTTCAGTTAGAGGCTTTATATAGTTATGAGCTATTGCACTAACCATAACCTCCCGCATATCATCATTATAGAGCATGGCCTTAATGACCTCATTTTTACGTGTATGCTTCTCGATTAATGAATTAAACTTATTTTCTTCTACCTCACCATATTTCTTTGCAACTTGGTATACACTTTGCTCCATTGCCTTATCTAATTTATCTTGACTGGTAATCAGAATTTCAACTAATTCATTCTCTCTCCCTGCAAGCTGTTGCACAAGCTGCTTTAGATCTCTTTTCATTAGTTTATTAAAACTATCTTTATCTCTTAACAAACTTTCACGATCTGCAAGTTCATAAATTTTTGAAAAATATAAGTAAGTTTTCTCCTGAGCTGTTTTAATATCATTTGCATTCAAAGCTTTCCTTATTGAAGCTATAAAGACATCTTTGTTCGCAGTATAGGATACTGAGGATCGATCCTCTCTGGCAGAATTATACCTAGCATCCGTAATAGGATTCATAATCTGACTTACCTCTTTGTTTTGCGCTTCTATATAGTTTTTAAAATCCTTAGTTATGTCTAATAATATATCAACGTTTTTAATTAGATATTCTTTAAGTGCAGGCCATTGCTCAATTAAAGCAGATAGCTTATCACCCTCCCTACCAAGCGCATTATATCCTTCCATATAATCTGGAGTGATCCCAAATTGGCTTAATATATTAACTAAATTTTGGCTAAACCCTGTAACTTTCATCCTCTCTACCGGCTTAAGCTCTAACCAAGTATTAAAATCAAAATCCTTTGTCATCTCTTTAAGCGCTTCAGCTAATTTAAGATTTCCTGACTTTCCTTCAGCTTGCTGATCAGATCCCCCTTTTTCCGCTCTATTTATTTCCTTTGAAGCAACAACCTTCTCAGCGGAATTAGACTTAATTAAGCTTATCTTTTCAACTAGCTTCTTAGTCTCATCACTGATTTCGGTATAATTTATTTTACCTTCAGATGTTCTCATCACTCACCCCATTACTACAAAATTCCCATAACAATTTTATTATAACATAAAATTAATATGAATTAATAAAAACATAATTTATATCTTTATATTATCACATATATAAAATCAGCTTTATATTTTCAGAATTTTGAAGATACTCCACGATCTATAGTGATTTGCTCAGCTGCCTCCTCGTCTTCCAGCTACTCTGCATTATTAAGCAAATATTTTCTCTGGAGCACTACAAATCAATTGAGCAAATATTATAGTAAGTTAAGTTGAATATCTTACATACTTATTTAAACAAGCCTTCAGACGACCTTAATGATTTATTGTTGAAATTAATAGAATTAATAATAGCGCGCCCCTCCCGCCCCTCTTCAGAGGGGCAGCGCTCATAAAAATTATTAAACAATTTTTATGTATCTTTATTTTGTTAGAAAGCACCGAGGTTAAATAAACATTATCGTATGATTTATAACTTAATTTACTAGAAGTTTGTATTTTTACACAATTTCATGCATTTTTTATCGGTATAGAATCATACTTTGAACATCTTTAAAGTCCTATAAGAATGAGCTCGTTCTTGATAAGGCAAGCTTTTTAAAATAAATCTAATAAAAACCTTTGTCGTATAGCAGAACCCGACTATCGTATGTCAAACAGCCGGTCGAACTTGGAAATTTTAAACATTTGTTTAACTTGCCCTTCCGGGCTGCATAAAATTAATTTGATATTAGTATTTGCGCATTTATCTCTGGTAAGCAATAAAATACCAAGGGCTGCCGAATCAATAAAATCAACCCCTGCAAGGTCAATAAAAAGAGTATTAAAATTTTTAGCAATAGTATCTTCTATAAAGGATAGAAAAGCTTTATTATCCGTGAAAGTAAACTTTCCCGTTAACTTTAATTTTATACCCTGCTCTTCTTCTTTATATGTATATTCCATATCATTTATATAGCTGTTTTTTTATACTTGTTTAAATTATTAAAAATCATGTGAAAAAAGCTTCCTCGGCAACCACCCTGTTTCTTCCGCCTTCTTTAGCTTTATATAAGCACTGATCCGCCCTTTTTAAAAGATTTTCAGGGGAATCATCGCTGCTTAAAGCACTAACACCTAAACTTATCGTGCACTTAATTTCCGAGGAATCCACGGTAGTAAGCGGATACATCTCAACTGACTGCCTAATTCTTTCACTAACTTTAATTGCATCTTCAAGTTTTGTATCAGGCAATATAACTACAAACTCTTCCCCGCCGTACCTAGCACTTAAATCGGTAGGCCTTACGCCAAGCAGAATTCTCCTTGCCACCTCTTGTATGATAATATCCCCGGCTTGGTGACCGTAGGTATCGTTTATATTTTTAAAGTGATCGATATCCAGCATGATTAAAGATAAGCTTTTCCCGGTGGAAGCTGCATTAGTAACCAGGTTTTTTATATGAATATCAAAATATCGGCGGTTATAAAGATTAGTTAATTGATCAATTACGGATAGAGAAAGATTGTGTATATAATTTTCTCTCAATGCATCCTGATAATTTTTTCTCTTAATTTGAGTACTGGTTCTGGCTAAAAGCTCATTTGATTCTACCGGGTAAAGTAGATAATCATTTACTCCCATTTCCAATCCTTTAGTTAAAGTCTTCTCGTCAGCTTCTTCAACTATAATTAGAATCGGTATACCTCTAAGCTTGTCATGATTTTTAATATGAGAGCATAGTCTTAACCCGTCTGAATCTATAAGCTGGGTACTTATTATAAATAGCCCATAATTGTTTTTTTCAGCTAAGCTTAAAGTTTCCTGTTCTTCAGTGACTATATCAACGCTAATTCCTGCTGAATTTAATTTTTCCTTAATTTTTTTCGCTTGGGCAACATCATCATCAACTAAGATTACTTTCGCCCCTTCAATCTTGTTGCTTTCATCGATAATGATTTCTTCCCCTACCCCGAGTTGGTTACTGGTAACATGCCTTGCCCTTAGCTCATCCATCATGAATTTTAATCTGAGCAACGATTTAATACGGGTAATAAGCGCGTGATCATTAATAGGTTTGGTCAAAAAGTCATCAGCACCAGCACTTAAGCCGTTCACCTTATCTTCCTGCGCATTCAACGCGGTCACGATTATGATAGGAATATGCATAGTATTGGGGTCATTTTTTATTATTTTAGTTGCTTCAATGCCATCCATTTCCGGCATCATGACATCCATTAAAATAATATCCGGGTTAAGCTCCTTAGCTTTCTTAACTGCTTCCACCCCGTTATTTGCCACGAATACTTCGTAATATTCCTGTTTTAGCTTGGTTTCCAGCAATTTGACATTAAATACTATATCATCGACTACTAAGATTTTTGCTGTCATTTTTCAAACCATAAACTTTTCTATTTTTAAGCCAAAGCTTTGGAAATCTATCGGTTTTTCAACATAGTCTATAAAGAATTCCGAAAGATCTTTTTCTTCAAGTTTCTCTTTAGAAAAGGCAGAGACCGCTATAATCGGGATGTTTTTCAAAATCGGATCCTCCTTGATAGATTTAGCAGCTTCAATACCGGACATTCCAAAAAGCTGAATATCCATTAAAATAAGCTTAGGTAACTCTTTAAGCACAATTTCTTTGGCATCCAATCCACTTGTTACAATAATTACATCATAACCCTTAAATTTTAAAAAGTCTCTAATAAGCTTAGCATTAATTTCATTATCTTCTACTAGAACAATTTTTCTCATTAGTTACTGATATTAGTTTTTTATATTTATTATAATTAATTAAAAATACACTGTATTTATATCTTTTATTATTTCATATTAATTTACATTACTCCATCTTATATTTTGCATTCCTATATAATATATTACAATGTATACATAAAATATAAACCTAAATGCAAATTATTATTTATCGTTACCCACAGATAAATACTACAATTTTACATGAGTTTATTTTCTTATTATTAAGCAGTAAATATTGTTAAAAATATGTGCTTCGCTTATAATTCTTTTAATAAAATCATAAAGAATTAATAAATGGTTATAGATTTCCCTATATTTGAAGCTGAGATTAGAAGCTTATTAGAACATAAACAAGTTGATAGAATTGCAATTGCAGTATCGGGCGGGGCGGATAGCATGTGCCTTACATACTTATGCAGAGAGTGGGCTAAAACAACAAATACCGAGATAATCTGCTTAATTGTTGATCATAAATTTAGGCAAGAATCTACAATTGAAGCAGAATTAATAAGAAAAACCCTCTTAGACGAAGGGCTGAGAACAGAGATATTAACTTTCCATACGAAAAAGCCGAAAGCTAATCTTCATGCGATCGCAAGGGAAGAGAGATATAATTTGCTCACCAACTTTTGCAAAGAAAATAATATTAAATACCTACTTACCGCACATAATAGAAATGATCAGGCAGAAACAGTGTTAATGCGTATATTTCGCGGCACGGGAATAGACGGGCTTGCCGGCATACCGATGCATTATGAAATAAACAGTGTAAGCATATTGCGCCCTCTACTTCCATTTTCCAGGGAAGAAATTGAAGCAACTTTAACATATGCAAAATGGGAATGGGTAAATGATCCTTCCAACTTAAACGAGAAATACGAGCGCTCTAAAATCAGGAAGCTGATTAACGCATTACCGGAAAAACAGCTTATAATATCAAGATTAAATTTACTCGCTAAAAATTCCACAAGAGCTAAAAGATTTTTAAATAGCTATTCAAATAAGGCGTATGAAGAAATATCCTATGAGGGCAAATTCGGAGAAATAAATTTAAATAAAACGCAATTCTTAAAGCTTGATGAAGAGATAGCACTTCGAGTTTTAACCAAGATATTAAATCGAGTAAGCGGTAATCATTACCCTCCCCGACTGGAAAGCTTAGAACTGTTATATAATTTAATTAGGGAAAACAAAGATTTTATAAAAACATTATGGGGTTGTGAAATAAATACTAAAGCTGAAACTATATTGTTCTATAGAGAATTAAATGCTGTAGAGCATATAAAAAAGCTTATCCCTCATCAGGAAACCATTTGGGATAACAGGTATAAACTCAAAGTCACGGAAGAGCTTTCCGTAGGAGCACTAAATCAACAAGGGCTTAAAACCCTTAAATCCTGGATTAAAGATAGTCCTATTTCAAAAATCACTAATGACGATAAAATGGAAAAAGAGGGCACAGAAGATCATAACAAATTTAGTGAGAAGCTCCCCGCTAAACTATTATATACTACTCCCGGATTATTCAAGGACGGGAAGTTAGTATTTTACCCGATTTTAAGCATAGGTTTACAAGAGTATAAAATAGATTTCAGCCGCAAGAGCTAGGTTTTATAAATACTCTGGACATATATTTTAAAGTATAATAGCCTCTAAGTTATAAGGGGTGGAATATTATAAAAATCAATGCTTAACCAAAAACTTACGGTTAAAACCGCTCAAAGTTTGGCAATGACTAAACAGATGCAGCAATCATTAAAAATTCTGCAAATGAACACTATTGAACTAAGGGAATTTATAGATACTCAAATTCTTGAAAACCCGTTTATTGATTTTCCCGAAGGTGCCGGTTTAGGGGCTAAGGAAAATCTTGAAGAACACCGCTATGAAAGTGTACAAACCAAAGAAAATGACGGTAATTTTAGAGAAGATTATATTAGTCGAATAGTAGATAATCAGATCACTCTAAAGCAACACTTGATTGATCAAATATTTATTACGATACATGATAATAAAGAAAAACTAATTGCGGTAAGGTTTACCGATTCTTTAGATGATAACGGATACTTAACCGAAAATATTTCAGAAATAGCTAAAGCTCTCAAGTGCGAAACAGCAAAAGCGGAAGCTGTATTAAATAAGTTATATAAGCTTGATCCTATAGGCGCCTATGCACGAAACCTACAGGAATGTTTAAGCTTACAGCTTAAGGAAAAGGGTATATACGATGAAGTTTTTGCAAACATTTTAGCAAACCTTGAAGGCATAGCAAAAGGAGAGATTAATAAGCTTATAAAAGTGTTTAAAATTACCTTGGAAGAATTTAAAATAAGAATGGCTTCAATTAAGAAACTTGACCCGAAACCGGGTAGGAATTTTTTTACCCACATAACACAGACATTAATCCCTGATGCTTTCATATTTTTTGATACACATGCTAACCTTGTAGTTAAGTTAAATAACGAACACCTTCCGAGCATTAACTTAAACAGCAATTTATATAAAGATACATTAGAAAATTTAAAGACTAAAGATGACATAAGCTTTTGTAAGCATAGATTTCATGATGCTATGTTTATCGCACGAGCGCTCGAGCAGAGAGCAAACACCATATTTCAAGTCACTTCAGCCATTGCAGAAGAACAATATGAATTTTTTGAAAAAGGAATAAATTATTTAAAACCTATGACTCTTGCTGATATTGCTAAAAAAACCAATCTTCATGAAAGCACGATAAGCAGAATAAGTAATAAAACTATTGCAACCGTGATCGGTACTTTTGAGATTAAATACTTTTTCACCAGCAAAATTAAATCTAATTTTGCAGAAAACATTTACTCCTCAAGTGCAATTAAAAATAAGATCAAAGAATTGATTGAAGAGGAACAAGCGAATGAGGTGCTGGCCGACGATAAAATTTCCGCAATATTACAATCAAGAGGAATAGATATCTCAAGGCGCACGGTAACTAAGTACAGAGAAGCGATGAATATTCCGTCATCTCACCAACGCAAACGTTTAAAAGCAGCAGCTTCTTAAAAAAACTTAAACCTGTTTTAAAGATTGAATATTTGCCGCATAGTTTTGCTCCCTAAATATATAACTTCCCGCGACCACTATGTTTGCTCCCGCTTCTTTACACATGCGAGCGGTAGAATCATTAATTCCGCCGTCAACTTGAAGATCAATATTTCGCTTTGACTCAATTATTTTCCGCCTAATATTTTTAATTTTCACTAGTTGAGAAGGAATAAAACTCTGCCCACCGAATCCCGGATTCACGGTCATTACCAAAATTAAATCAATTTTATCATATAAATAATTAAGTATTGATTCATCACTACTCGGCACTAGCGATATACCTGCTTTCTTCCCTAAAGAGTGAATTTTATCGATTAACCTCTCAATATGAACCGTGGCTTCTGCATGAAAAGTAATAATATCGGCGCCTGCTTGCGCAAATTGTTCAACATGTTGTTCCGGGTTACTCACCATTAAATGAACATCGAAAGGAAGCGGGCTATATTTTCTGATTGATTTAACCACATTTGAACCGAGAGTAATATTTGGAACAAAGCTTCCGTCCATAACATCAATATGGATATAATCCGCGCCGGCCTCAGTGATACGTTTTACTTCTTCGCCCAAAATTGCGAAGTCACTTGAAAGTATGGATGGAGCAATTTTAAGTTGCATAGTTTCTCTTAAAATTTTGACTTTTAACTATTTAAATGATAATAAAATTCTAACTGATTTTCTATAAATATAAATATTAAATGAAAGCTCCGATTAAGAAAATTTTTAATGAGCAAGTAGAAATGCTAAACGAAAGACTGCATGTAGGCATATTAAAAGCAACCAAAGCAGCTGCAAAAGCCTGTTATAGCTGGATAGGAAAAGGTGATGAGAAGGCGGCCGATCAAGCGGCGGTTAATGCAATGCGAAGCGCATTAAATGAACTTGATATAAGCGGAGTGGTTGCAATCGGAGAAGGCGAAAGAGATGAAGCTCCCATGCTATATATCGGTGAGCAGGTAGGCAGAGGAGGAGTAGAACTTGATATAGCGCTTGATCCGCTGGAAGGAACCACATTATGTGCTCATAATGCCCCTAATTCGATTTCCGTTATGGCGATGACCAATAAAAACGGCTTCTTGCATGCACCTGATACTTATATGGAAAAAATAGCGGTAGGCAACGGTCTTCCGGTTGGAGTAATCCATTTAGATAACTCTATAAAACAAAACTTAAAAAACTTATGCACAGCTAAAAAATGTTCAATTTATGACCTCCATGTGTGTGTGCTCAATCGTCCTCGTCATGATAAACTCATAGCTGATATCAGAGAAGCCGGTGCAAGGGTGAAACTGATCAAGGACGGGGATGTAATGACTGCAATTGCAACCACACTGCCTAGCTCAGAGATTGATCTTTATATTGGCACCGGCGGTGCTCCTGAAGGCGTACTGGCTGCGGCTGCTTTAAAAGTGTTGGGCGGCCAGATGCAAGGCAGATTACTGTTTAAGGATGAGATAGAAGAAGCGCGCGCCAAACGCATGGGGATTTTAGATACAACCAAAGTTTATGAAATTAATGACATGGTGCAAGGGGAAGTTATTTTTGCTGCAACCGGCATTACTTCAGGGGATTATCTGGAAGGATTAAAGCAACATAAAGATGAAAGGTTTAGCTATCATTCTCTTTTAATTTCATCAATTACTAATATGATTTCTTATCATAAGGCTTGTGAACTTTAACTTTAACTTCTATATTATAAATTAGTTATAATATAGTTAAATCAGGCAAGCGATATGAGGTCTGAGCATTTTACCAAGTTTTTTATATTTATAGCTTTAGGGTTAAACATCGGTTTTGCTCAAGATTACCCCTGCCCCCTCAGTTTGTACTTACCGGAGCTTAAGCTGGAAACTAATTATCTCAAAGTTCCCCAGGAAAAAGATTTAGTGCATGAAAATGCTTCAGATCTGATTAATACTAAGGCTAAACTTAAAGAAACCAAGAATCCTTCCATACTTGGAGAGGAAGGCAGCAATTTATATTTAATATTTGAAGAGCAAAAAAACCTTTGCCCCAACAATAAGATTATGGCCGAAGAATATGAGAGAACTCAACATTTTAAGAAACACCCTACCGATTATGCTAAGGAAAAAAACTCAGCATTTAAAATGCCAAGCCCTACAATCGGATTTAAAATCGATCTTGATACTTCCAAATAAATTTTGGAGCTAATTAAGTTGAATACCTTACACATTTATTTTGATATGACTTTAATTACCTTAATGACTTCTTTTTTGAAATTACTTAAATAATAATAGCGCGCCCCTCCGCCCCCCTTTAGAGGGGCAGCGCTCATAAAAATTATTAAATAATTTTTATGTATCTTTACTCTGTTACAAAGTACCCGAATTAAATAAATGCTATTGTATGATTTGTAACTTAATTTATACTATTATATAACAAGCAAAAGTATTTTAAGCCTTCCGCTGCTCTATCTTCCCTGCCCTTTTTCAACCCCTGGTTCTTTAGCTTTCTCAATCATTGTATTAGTAAGACTTTTTAGTGTTTCAGCTTTCTCACTTGCAATATCTTTAAATTCATTCGGTGTCATAACCGATTGTACTGCAACCGCGCTCAACCCTGCCACGGATGCAGCTACCCCTGTTATTAAACTAACTTCTCCTCCCATCATTCCTAATCCCCCGGTTATAACTGAAGCACCGGCCAACAGCCCTAAACCCGGCAGTACTATCCCTACACTTGCAGCAATGCCTACCACTGCCGCCGCTACAAAAAATGCTGCCCCGGCAGCAATAGCAATTGCTCCGGCTTTTAAAATAGAAGTTTCGTGCTTTTCAAAAGATCCTTTTTGTTTATATTCATTAACAGTTTCAGCTATATCTTCAAAAGCTTTATCAACTTCTTTTTCAAATTTAGATATTTTATCAACTGCTTTTTTGACTGATTTCTCAAGCTCTTCATCTTGAATTTCTTTAACGGCTTCTAAGATATCTTTTCTTCCTCCTTTACCAAATTTTTTTAGCATAGAACTTAAAGTGCTACCGCATAATACCTTTTTTGTGGCTTCATCAAAATGCTTAATTATCTTTTTTTTATGATCTTTCTTAAGCTCATCCAAAGCTTCATCCAAGTTATAATGTTTGCCCCGCTCCCCTTTATCGCTTTCTCTTTTATACTCTTTTGCAAATTGCTTTAATTCACTGTCAATATTAAGCTTTAGTTTACTTAAAATTTGGTTTTGCTGTATCTTTTTCGGCATATACTCCCCCTTCCTTAGCATAAAAAGCACTGAATAAGCACTCCCCCCTTATTTATTCAACTATACAAAAGAATAGGTTAATATTTGGTTAACTTTTATTATATTTTCTTAATAAAATAAATTTTATATATTAATTACATGCTTTATCATAAAAAACTAAGGATAAATAAAGGGCACATTAGTATTAACCTAAGTGCCCTCATTAAAAGTTTTAATCTTAATTAAGTTTTAGTCTTTAATCTCCCTGGGATTTAGTGAACCCGGCCATTCCCTCAAACACATAAAGCATTTGAATAGTGCTGATCTCTACACCTTTGTTTGAAATTGCCTCACTAAGTTCTAAAATATCTTTTTGGCTAAGTTTATGATCTGCATTTGAAGAAATATACCTTAAACGCCATAAATCATAGGATAGGTTTTCCACCTCATTCTCCGGCCAAACTTTAATTCCTCTTTGCGAAATATTTTCAAGTTCTAATTTAGGGTGTAAAGCCTTCACTTGCTCAGCTATAGCCTTCGGGTTAGCACTTCTGTCTTCAATATAGAAATCTACTCCGATAATCTCTTTGCTTTGTGTATCAAGCTCCATTTTCGGCAAGTTAATAAGCTTAGATTCACGCTCAGCCAGTGGAGAAAAATGTACAGGCTTTTTACCTAGATTTTCCACGACTGCTTTAGCAAATTCCATAGTCTCAACTTTTTTCTTACTTTTACCTTCTTTATAAATATCAGCGGTATGGATTCCCTCTTCAATCGTTTTAAGCCAGGCATTTTGGATTTTTACCGCCACATCAGCTTGCCCGATGTATTCAAGCATCATTATTGCACCATTTAATAACCCTGAAGGGTTAGCCATCTTTTTACCTGCAATATCGGGAGCAGAACCGTGGATTGCTTCAAACATCGCATAATTCTCTCCGATATTAGCGCTTCCCGCTAAGCCTACCGAGCCTGATACTTCTGCGGCTATATCGGAAATAATATCACCATATAAATTTAGGGTCACTATAACATCAAAGATCTCCGGGCGAGAAGCAATTTTTGCTGCTCCAATATCGACTATAAAGTGATCAGTCTTAATCTCAGGATAGAGAGGTGCAATTTCATCAAATATAGCGTGGAAAGAACCGTCGGTAACTTTCATTATGTTATCTTTAGAAACACAAGTTACTTTCTTCCTATTGTTAAGGAGTGCATATTCAAAAGCATATCTTATGATTTTCTCACAGCCCTGCCTGGATATAAGCTTAAAACATGCGCTACTGTTAGCAGTCATGCGATATTCAATACCGGCATATAAATCTTCTTCGTTTTCTCTCACAATCACCATATCCATCTTTTGGTGGTTGCTTTCAATATAAGGATAATATGAAACAGTCGGGCGCACGTTAGCAAATAACCCTAAGCCTTTTCTAAAAGTTACGTTAAGGCTTTTATACCCCTTACCTTGAGGGGTGGTAATCGGTGATTTTAAAATAATTTTATTACGCTTTACCGTCTCCCATGCTTCCTTAGAAATTCCCGACCCGAAACCTTTGAGATATAATTTTTCACCGATATCTATGGTTTCTATATTAAGCTTTGCTCCCGCCTCTTTCAATATGAAAAGCGTAGCTTCCATTATTTCGGGGCCAATGCCGTCACCGTAAGCTACCGTAATAGTTCTTTCTGTCATAATTTTTCCTTATTTTGTCGATCCCTTAATTTAATGTTAGCTGCTACTATATTAAAATCAAGATTTTAAGTTTATTTTTTCAAATGCTTCTGCACTATGGAAAACAATTTTTGAGTTCCGTTAGTTGTTTTCATTTTATCATAAGCAGTTTTAAGCTTTTTAAGCTTGATACTTGATTCTACCAATTCTTCAAGTTGCTCCGCAAGCACTATTGATTTAAATTTGTCTTGTGTAATAAGACGTGCCGTAGCATTTTCTGCAAGATATAAAGCATTGTAGTATTGATGGTTATCAGTTGCATGCGGAAACGGAACCAAAATAGCAGGTAGCTTAAAGTTAATCAGCTCTGAAATAGTCGAAGCGCCTGAGCGGCAAATGACCAGATCCGCTTTTAAGTATAATTCGCCGATATTTTCAAAGAATGGCTTAATAACAGCTTCTACCTCAATTTTCTTATAAGCCTCTATAGTTTGCTCCACTAAATTAGGGCGTGCCTGCTGGATAATTAATAACTTTTTACGTAAAAGAGGCGGCAATAGTTTTACAGCTTCCGGAATGACTTCAGAAAAAACTTGTGCTCCTTGGCTACCACCGAAGACTAATAAAGTAAATTTTTTATTTTTAATTCTCTCTTGCTCTGCTTGCTTTAAAAGTTCATCCCTAACCAAGTCCCCAACAACTTCCACCTTGTTTTTATATTTTTCTGCAATTTTTGTAGTGTTGGGCATAAAAAGAGTAAGCACCTTTGCATAACGCAGGAACCATTTATTAACACGACCTAAAACTGCATTAGGTTCATACATAATGATCGGAATATTAAGTATAATTGCTGCAACAATACTAGGCAATGCAGGATATCCGCCGAATCCTACCACACATCCCGGCTTTATTTTAAGGTAAATAAATATGACTTTTAGGATATTAATCAACAGTAAACTTAAACCTTGAAGCTTAGAGATTATCCCTCCCGAAAGATTAGAAGAGCTGATTTGAAACTTTTTAACTGATTGAAAGCTTCCATAAAGAAATTTATTCGCCCTATTATCACAAATAAGTACCGGATTAAAATTTTCTTTAACCAGTTTATCGGATAAGGCCTGTGCAGGGAATATATGCCCTCCTGTACCGCCGGTTGCTATAATAATAGTGTTGTTATTCATCTTTAGTAATATTTAAATTTTCAATAAATTTTCCGAAATCACTTGCTTCCGCAAAGTCTTTATATACGGAAGCATATCTTACGTATGCCACCTGATCAATTTTTAAAAGCTCATTCATCACCAATTGCCCGACTGCCTGTGAAGTTATCTCACCCTCGCCGTATTTCTCAAGTTTTTTAGTAATACGGGATACTATTTCTTCGAGCTGCTCCGCCTCCACCGGTCTTTTTCTCGCTGCAACCTGCATGGATTTCAATAATTTTGACGGGTCAAAAAGTCGCTTGTCTCCACCTTTTTTAATAACAAAGAGCTCCCTCATCTCAATTCTTTCATAGGTAGTGAACCTTCCTCCGCAATCAGGGCAAAACCTTCTGCGTTTAATAGTTAGGCCATCCTCTGATGGACGAGAATCTTTAACTTGACTATCTAAAAACCCGCAGAAAGGACATTTCATAGATTTATCCTATTATTGAATTACTTTCTAATTCTCCGAGATCTTTAACCTTTTTATCCTTTATCTCAATTAGGAGATCGCTTATAATTTTATTCTGGCAGTAATCAAAAATAATTATTTGCTGGCTCCCTGCTTCCGGGACGGTAAGCAATATCAGCTTATTACCGACTTCTTTCATATCCTGAATTTTAGATTCAAGGATGATTTTAGCGGAAAGATTCTCGCACACCAAGCTTGCAGAGTTTTCTCCTTCAGGAGCTTCTTTGACAAAATTGTATTTATTACTTATATAAGTTATAACTCCTATACCTAAAGCTATTACTATTGCGTAAACAAAAAAATTTAATAATCCGAACTTGTTGCTTTTATGATAACCCATATTATTCCTCTTAATTTATGAGTAAGTTTTATAACCAAACCTTTGAATTCGTAGTTACACTTGAAGAACAAGGTTTACGACTCGATAAGCTACTCGCATATAAACTAACAGAATTTTCCAGAACTAAAATTAAAAAGTTAATAGAGAGTGATAATTTTTACTTAAATGATTGTACCTTCTCTAATATCTCTTATTCTGTCAGGGAAGGAGATGAGCTAAGAATATTTGTTCCACCCTGTGAGAAATCGTTACTTACCCCTAAAAATTTAGATTTAAATATTATATATGAAGATAATGAATTAATTATTTTGAATAAGCCCCCTTATCTTACTGTGCACCCAGGTGCCGGCAATCATAATGATACTTTGGTAAATGCGCTTATTCATCACTTCGGCAATAATTTATCCCAATTAGGCGGTGCTCAAAGGCCGGGTATTATACATAGATTGGATAAAGATACTTCAGGGCTGATTGTAATTGCCAAAGATGATATCACTCATGCCAAGCTTTCAAAGCAATTAGCGGAGAGGGAAATTAAACGCACCTATTTAGCTTTAGTTTACGGCACACTTACCCCTCATATAGGCACAATTCAAACTAATATTGCAAGAAACCCGAAAGATAGAAAAAAAATGACGGTAGTCAAGGGTGAAGGCAGGGTTGCAATCACAAGATATAATGTATTGGAAAAATTCGGCGGGGACGCTATAAGCTTAATTGAATGTGAACTTGAAACCGGTAGAACCCATCAGATAAGAGTACATCTAACCCATAAAAAGACTCCGATTATCGGCGATCAAACTTACGGCACTAATTTAAATCATAATTTAAATTGCTTTAATAAAGAAACAGCCGAGCTTATCAAACAGTTCCCACGCCAAGCTTTGCATGCGGTTAGGCTTAAACTTACCCACCCATCCGGTGGGCAGGAACTCAGCTTTGAAAGCAATTTGCCTGAGGACATTACGCAGCTTTTGGCTGGACTTAGGAGTTGATATATTATAATATGCAGCAAGTTTAAAAAAGAAGAAGTTAATAGCGCCCCCTCTTTAGAAGGGCAGCGCTCATAAAAATTACCAAGTAATTTTTATGCATCTTTACTTTATTATAATCCATCCGGGTTAAATAAATGCTATCATATGATTCATAACTTAATTTACTACACAGAGAATCGAATCAACTTATTAAAACTAAAGCTATTAAGCCCCTACCATAGCCTTGTCCGTTTCCTGAGCGATATATTTCAACTGTGCTTCTTCCAAATTGTGAGCTGCAATCACTCCTTTAAAATCATAACCCTTTTTAGTTAGGCTTTTTGCATACCAATCCTTTGCGAACGACCCGATGTAAAGTGATAGCGCTAAAAATAACAGCATAAAAGCCTCCTGATTGATTTTAGCCCAAGAAAACAATAAATATAGTATAAAATACGCTAAAAAGATAAGCACACTTGTGCACCACATGCGACAGTAAAGCGCCCATACCCAGCTGAAGCAGGCTGCTCCGACTGAGAATTCCTCTTCAATATAAATCACATCTTTGAAATAATCATTAACTTGCTTTTTTGAAAATACGGAAAAAACTTTCATAAGTGTTATAATCCTCCTGATATTGCAAGTATTATACTAAATAATACTATAATGTAACTAACTTTTACCGCAATTTTTAATCCCCACTCCTTAGCTTCACGCTCTATAGTATATTTATCTTTTAAGCGTTCCAGTTCTTTATTTATAAAATCTACGCGTGCGGTAGCTTGGGTAAAGCCTTTAATATCCTGCTCGAGATAATAGATATCGGTAGCACTTTGCTTAATTAGATTTAAATTACCTTGTGATTTTACTTTATTAATTGCCGCAAAAATGTCTTTCTTTATTGCCTCGCCTTTAATAACTTCATCTAAAATAGTTTTAATTTTTTCAGCATAAAGCTCGCTTAAATTTATAAGCTCTTTTACTCCTGTCTTTTCCTGTGCAATACCTAGAATCATTAGACTTATAAAAGTTTTATCCTTCTCCAGCATATAAAAACTTATAAGTTTAGTTACCCTAAGCTCTTCAGCAAGGCCGATTCTGCTTGCTACAAAACAAAGTAAGTTCTTTTTCAAAAGCAGTTCGTCAATCTCTATGCTTTGCTTATCCAAATAGGTTAAAATGTCTTTAATTCCGTAACATATTTCCCCTCTTATTACATGGCTTTGAGAGGGCAAAGAAACATTAAGATCATAACAGCATCTTTCAATCCCAAACCCGAACCCTGCTTTTCTTATATTATTGGTTGCTTGCTTAAGCTCTTTTAAACCGGTTGCATAGTTTTTATTTTTAAACCAAATTGCAATCTGTTCATAATATGAGAACAAATCTACAAACAAGCTATTGGCAATAAATTGGGTAATTTCATTTTCTTCGTTATTAATGCTGTATATGAGCAATGGCCCTAAACTTTCTTTATAAAAAGTTAAATTTTTATATCTGACGGGTCCATTAGGATCTAAAGCAATAATAACTTTTATTAAATGCTCATCCTCTTTAGAAAATAAGGAATACGAAGAAAACCTTTTTTTCGCTATCTCCTGCAAACTTTCTAAAGCTTCGATAGTTAGTTGCTCGGAAGCACTTATATCCAGCCACTTCACTAGTAATGATTGCTTTATAAAAGCTTTTGCATCTTCCCAATTACGTGCCAAGTCATAAGCGAGTGGAGCTTTATGAAAATATTCTTTTTCCTTGAATATTACCGGGCGAGGTAATGCCGGCTTTTCAAGAACGGCCGGTAAACTATAGCTGCCGTCCATTAGTATATTTTCAATATCTTTAAAGCCCCATCTGATATCTTTATCATCCGTTACCAATCCTTTGAGCATATCCCCAATCGTACCGCCGAAATGAAAATGCTGATTTAAAAAGCTGAAAGTGCCGTTTTGCAACTTACTTTCCAGTATGTTTATATGCTTTATATCTTCAAAAAAGATTTTGGAAATTATACTTGAGATTGTCATGCCGAGTGCATAATAATCCACGCTCTTATCCCCCTCTCCTTTTCCCCATTTATGGCATTGAGCTCTATTTACCGTTTCATAAGCATCCCCTTGGCAAAGTCCATTTAAACTTGATATACATTCGGATATAATAATTTCATCTTTTTCATCTAAGAAAATTGTAGAAGGATTAATATTACCATGCACGATTTCAATGTTATGCATATCCTTAATTATTTTATTAAGCGGAGCGACTATTTTTTTAAGTATAAATTGATGGGAAAATTCTCTCCCCTCTTTAATTAATTCTTTTAAAGATTTACCGTTAGGCTTTTCACATATTACGCATAAAAACCTTTCTCCTTGCTCTCCGATTGGGGTTATCCCTATTTCCAGCGGTCTGATCAAGTTATGAATAGTTATTGCTTTTAATGCAATAATTTCCGCAAGTCTTGTCGGTATATTCTTCTTAAATACTAAACAATAATAGTTTTGGCTGCTTGTACTTACGATATCTTTTGCAGAGTAGGCATCGGCATTAGGAGTGGAAAGGCTTTCTATCTTCCCTCCGCTTATATCAATTAAGTATTTATCCGCTACCAAATCAACCGCTTCGCTGATACCTATAGTTTCGCAGTTAATATCCTTCAGTTCGGAGCGGATTTTACCTAAAATGCCGTTTAAACTTACTTCCGTTATATTCGTTGCTTCCGAAATTAATTTTGAGATAAAAAGGGTCATAATTTACTAAAGCTTCTTAATCTCCTTTAATACTTCGTCTATATGTGTTTTAACCGAAACCTCAGGCCATATTTTTCTTATTACACCTTCTTTATCAATCAAAAAAGTACTACGTGTAATACCCATATATTTCCTGCCCATAAAACTTTTTTGCTCCCAAACTCCATATTGCTCACAAACATCCGATTCATAATCAGAAGCAATTCTAAACGGCAGACAATGTTCCCCAGAGAATTTACTATGGCTTTTTAGATCATCTTTGGAAACCCCTATTATTTCAGTATTCAGCTCCTTAAATTTCAACATATGATCTCTAAAGTTTTTTGCTTGGGTAGTGCAACCCGGGGTGTTATCCTTAGGATAAAAATAAAGTATTACGTTCTTTCCTTTAAAATCTCTTAAGCTAACACTTTCGTTTTCACTAATAGGCAACGTAAAATCTATTGCTTTATCCCCTTCTTTCAAACCTATTGCCATTTTTTCTACTCACATTACGTTGTTATACCTTTCAAGTTATATAAAAATATGCTTCAAGCAAAGATTTTTTTGACATTTATTGCATTTTCAATGAAAGTATTTTTGAAATTTCTTGAGCTATTTAAAGTGTATACGTTATTTATTAAATTTTTAATTTTTATTACTCCTATTTTAGCAAGCCTTGCCGCTCTCTCATGTTCGGCTGTATTCATAATATATTTACTTAGCTTTTCTTATAGCCTTGTTAGAATTGATGAAATTTTCTCTTCCTTTAAAAGGAATAAACTTTTGGTGCTTAGCTTATTAGCATTCTTAAGCTTTTGTTTTTTAAGTGCTTTATATTCTTTAAATTATAAAAGCACCCTTTTAGAAAGTTTAAAAGTTTCGGCGACTATTCTTTGCGGATTTATGTTGCTATTTGCTTCTCACTCAAAGTTACCCAACACTAAACTATTTTTGTCGGGTTATCTAGTTGCATTGGTTTTTTGTTATATGGAATCTATCTTTAACGGAATGATTATAACTAATATTAATCATTATTTATTAAATAAGACGATATATTTTGATCCATCTTACCTTAATCGCGGAATGACATTTATTGCAATTGCCGTGTGGGTTGCAATTATTCCCTTAATTCAGAATAATCGCAAAATCAGTAGTTATTGCTTATTGCTCTTAAGCTTTGTTATCATCTTTATTTACACAAGTGAATCAGCAAAACTCGGTATAATAGGCGGAATAGTTACTTATATTTTAGCTAAAATATTTAAGCATAATTTTGTGGCAATTTTTCAAGTTGGGATAGGTGGGGTTTATATTTTTATTCCCATCGCAATTTGCTGCTTAATTTATAATCCGCGCGCCCAAACTTTGTTTCAACACATTCCATGGTCGTTTGAACATAGGA
Organism: endosymbiont of Acanthamoeba sp. UWC8; assembly: GCF_000730245.1. Taxonomy (NCBI): domain Bacteria; kingdom Pseudomonadati; phylum Pseudomonadota; class Alphaproteobacteria; order Holosporales; family Holosporaceae; species endosymbiont of Acanthamoeba sp. UWC8. The sequence goes on from NZ_CP004403.1 coordinate 559,062, forward strand.
TTTATATCTGGCAAAATGTGCTCGATTTAATTTCACTTCGGCCGCTCACCGGCTATGGCTTTAATGCTGCAAGGATTATCTCCGAGCTAAACTTAAGCTCTATGATGATCGGTAGTACAAGTATCAGCCTTTTACCTCTTCATCCGCATAACGGTGTTATACAGATATTACTTGAGCTCGGACTTATCGGTTTAGTTTTAAACCTAACGGTTTGGCTAAGTATTATAAGAAGCATTGCTCTTACTTCTTCTATAGGAGAAAATTTCAAGCCGTTTATTTATGCGCTTCTTGCTACATATATTACCATTTCCCAATCAAGTTTTAATATATTTATGAGTTGGTGGCTATGTTTGATCTTCATTATTGTATTTAACTTTTTGATTTTAAGCAAAGTTGAAGATAACAAAGAATAAGCTTATTTTTTCTCCAAGTTACTAATTTTAGCTCTACCCATCAATTTGAAAAGCACAATGTTACGTATACTCCGAAAGAACGGGTATAGCACTTTAGACATTAAGTGTGATTTAAATACAAAATAGTTAATTTTGTTAAACAGCCCCGTCCGAGTGCTAAGTAGGGTGAGAATATGGATTGCTTCACTGCCGTAATATAATGAGTCATCAACTTTCAATACCATCCCGTTATCAATATCCCAACCGAGCTTAGTTATTTCATCCATTACACTGCTTGGTTGGCGGGCATCTACCAGGGTTAAATTGCCTATATCCTTTTTAATTCTGATTGCGCGGCAATACATATCACATAGGGGGCATTCATAATCATAAATCAGCCATATACCCTTTTCAGCCTGCTTAGTAGGTGTATCCGTCATCTTTTTAGCCCGTGTATTGTGTTGTTCTAAGTTATTATTATAAAAGCTTTTAGCTTTTCAAATTATATTATTAGTTTTAATTTATTTTATTATCACTTCTTTATTTTCAATCCATTCATAACCGAGATATCCGGATCTTAAGGTCAGTTCTATTGCCGAGCCTTCCTTTACTCTCTCAAATTCAGCGGCGCTTACGGATGTGGTATATAAGTCTTTATTCTTATTCCAATGAGGAATTGAGATATAATAATATTTGTCTTTTTTACCTGTTATCTTTTTCTCAACAACCTTTGCATAGTATATTTGCTTGGAAGATTTATCCAAATGAATATTAATAAAATCCGTTACCGAATATATACCTAACATAAAAACATGTAAGCTTACCATCAAAGCATGGATATAAACAATGTGTGCTTGCGAAGTTCTGAAAAAGTAAAATACAATAGCAATCAAATATACGCTAAATAGTTTTAACGAATGTCCCAATGAATCTTCAAGTAACGAGGAGCAGTCTTCCTTGCTCTCTATCATCGCTAAGATAACAAGTGCATAACATATGAAGAAGCAAACGAAGTTTATATGGAATAAATTAACCATTGAGTTATATTTATTGTCAGCTTTAAAATTCGGAAGCATGGCTCTTTCCATTGACTTATCCAGCTCTTTAAGTTTCAACATTATCGTATTTTTATCATCTTTTGTACCTAAATCATTTTCTCTACCTATAGCCCATAATTTTTTATTTCTGCAATGAATAAAGTTTATTCCTGTAGAAAACAACTCTAAAACTTGGGTTTGAAAAACTGCATTTTTTAATAAAAGCTGGTACAATGTGAGGTCATTTGAAACAATATAGATTTTTTTATCAAATTCTTTATTTCCTATTTGAAGTTCTCGTGAAACCTTAATTAATTTAAAAAATTTGTCCAACCTTGTTTCTCTTTTTAGAGTAAAATTATACTCGGAAGAAGAATTGATATGAAATATTATATTATTATTACGAGCAAACCTATATTTAAAAACAAATAAATTGATAATCTGATCCAGCTTTGAATTTGAGTACCCTTCCTGTAACCGTAACAAATACCATGATGAATAGAATTTATAGGTATAAATTGCTCCTACAAAAGAAATAACGAATATAATGAACTCTATCATATTATATAATCTCCTTCTTACCTTATACCTTTAAAAATACTCAGGATGCCTTTCACGTAATTTATCTTTTAAAACCTCCGCACCTTTGTTCATATAATGTTCGGGATTTATTTTATAAGCCAGATCAAGAATAAACCATGCTTTCTCAGTATCATACGCTTCAAAGAATACTTTACTTAAATCAACATAGGCGCCGACTATGAACGGATTTTTCTGCAATGCTTTTAACATGTAATGGTAGCCCTCGTCAAATTTGCCTAGGCTATAATAATGGTTAGCCATAAAAATATATAGCACATAACCCTTTTTCGTATTTTGAGCAGCCGCTTCTTCAAGCACGGCGATTGCCTTTTCTGCTTCTTCTTTAGAAGGTTGTTGATTGATTGCGCTCATTACCTCGGTTAATTGCTCATCATTATTATCACTTATGATTTTTTTAAATAGCCCAGTTTGTTTTATTCCATATTGTAACATGTATTCGTTGGCAGTTAGAAAAGCAGTGAGCTGATCATTTCTGCGTAAATGCTCATCAATTTCATCGATAAACCGTTGTTCGGAGATTTTTAATGACCCACCTTTTACTAACGAATATAATCTGCAAATATCTTTATTAATGCCGCAGGTTTCAAGATAATTCCCGGGGATCCCGAGATCGCCTTCTTGAAAAATTATACCGTCACGTGCGGTTGTAACATTTACCTGGTACTCTCCTTCCAAGCCCGGTTTAAAAGTATAATTTAATTTTTCAAACAACTTTTCTCGGGATAAATAATCTTCAATAATAAATGGATGAAGGTTTTGAGTATAGAGAATATATTTAAAGTACATATTTTTGAACGCAGCAGGTATAACAAATGAACCCGTTTCAAATTCCGCTGCTTTTTTACCGTTAAAAAAGAAACTCGTGTTTTGTGTTTTTGTTTTTTGAACCGTTTTAGAAGTAACCGCAGAATCTCTACCTATGGAAAAAGCCATCTCCAAATCAAATTGTCTAGTTTTATCCGAAATAATTTCCCGTTTTTTCGGAAGTGTTATTTTATCTCCCTTTTCCAACTGTTTAAACAGTTCGTTTAAAAACTCTCTGTTTCGCTTTTCCTTACCCCTGAAATTTATAATGTAATAGATAGGTACGCTATGGTAGGTTTGTTTTTCATGGTTAATCGTATATTGATAATTATTTGAAAAATCATAAATTATCTCGCGATCAGCTTCCCGTACGGAAAATTTATCGGGTGAAAGACTAACGATTGCAAAAGTTTCACTATCTTTAATGTTTCCTGACGTATCATGAATTTTAGTTACTTGAGAAAACCGTAACACCTCTGCGCTTGCTGAAAGAGGAAAAGATAAGTTTAGAATTACTGCAAGGATCATTAGTTTAAACATATTTTCTTCTAAAGTTTAAAAATTTTTCTGTATTATATCAATATTATTCATAACATTCAATAAGTTATTAGTTTAAAACTTTAAGCAATCAACTTGTTTTCAAGGTACAGTCATTTTCACTTAAGTTGAGAGCAAAAATTTGTTATGCATTTGAACCCGAAAATTCTGAAAGTAGCTTTCTTACACGCCTATTTCTAGCTTATTAAATTATATATCGTGTTAAGTTGAATATCTTACATACATGGAGCATAGTTAAACTAAGTTTGCGTATAAATGACCTAGTCATTTATACAGCGCACGCGCCATAAATGGCCGCGAGGCGCGTGCTTCTTACTATTTTTATTATCTGATTTTCAGTTGTAGACAATAAGTCATATTAAACTTAACTTATTGTATTTGAATAAACGCGTTAGATATTCAACTTAATTTACTATACCTTACCTGCATCAAACCTTAAGCAGTTTACTTATCCCGGGGATATGCGGCTCTCCCCTGAAGTTAATCGCATTATTGAATTGCTTGTAACAAGTCGTGAAGGATTTATTACATCCGGCTATGATTTCATAATTATCACCTATGCTCGGTTTGTAAGGTAGCGGGTTTGCCAGCACTATTCTTCCGCCTTTCTTATAGCTTTGAATTTCTTTTGCAACTCCTTGGTTTACGCCGGTCAAAAATTTTATACTACCGTATTGAAAGAAATCGGATTCCTCTGCGCGATTAATATCAATTATAATATTATTACTTTGAGCCTCGGTTATGCTACCTGAAAAAGTATATTTGCTTAAATCCGTTTTACATTTTTCATCACCGAACTTAGCTCGGCAGCGGTGGGAATAGAGATCCCCGATATTTTTATTTAAAGCATGGGTCAGACCTTTTACTTCAGCGATAAACATATTATCTTTAATGCTGACTTCACCAAACCAACCTCGCTTCAAGTGAAGCTTTCCCGCACTTAAATTTTCATAGTTAAATAAAAATATTTCAATCTCGGCATGATCATATTTTCCGGCAATTAAGTCCTGCTTTAAGATAAGCTCGTTATCCAACATACCTTCAATCTCAAGGTTATCAACCGCAAGGCCGGAATTACTTTGGATTGCGGTTCCCGTAAACCCGGAAGCCGAATGGTAGGTTATATTATTAATATTAAGATCCTGATCAAAATCAGTAAAGCCCAGCTCTTCGCCGGATTTTAATTTCAGCAGCCAACAGGTGGCGAATGTTGTGGTTTCCTGCTCTAGGAGCTCGGCTAGTTTGGGGGTGATTGTGTTCATAGGTATTATACTCTTATTTCAACAAGCGGAATATTATTTAACGAATGGGTTTGATAAGCTTCAATCGAGGTAAGCAGTGAATCCGTATCAAACCTCACCGGCACATCAAACTTAAAACTTGCGGTAATTTTTACATCTGCAGCAGGAGGCGTTTTAAAAGTTATAATTCCTGCAGTATAATCCACGTCTACCTCCTTATATTCATTATCATCTAAGAAAATTTTGACCTTGCCGGGCACCGGTTTAGATATTATTCTCTGTTCTTTAACCGCTGCTGTTTTATAGGTTTTTACCAGTTGGAATGATTTTTTCTTCCCATCTCCAATGGCGATCAGTTGGTTTTTAGCCGTATAATCATTCCAATCTTTAAACCTGAATCCGATTGCCTTACCTTTACAAATTCTGAAAAAAGCTATCAGCTCCTTAATATGCTCTTCGGTTTTTATGCCGTAAGCAACATTATATTGATTTCTTGATTGCTGCCAATTTATGTTCCTTTGCTCGTATCCGCTAGTCATCGTAATAACATCGGTGGAGTAGCAAGGGCCGCCGCTTGATCCATAGGAAATATCCTCGGGAAAGCGTTGTTCAATGAACTTTATTTTTTTCTCTTTCATAGCGTTCTATATAATTTTTCATTACGTTAATATCTGCGTCAGTGATTAGATTCTCGCTCGGCTCTTCTTCTTTAGGCACATCTTCCAAGCTTTTGACGAGCTCAGTGCCTATAATCCTGTGCTCCATAGGGAATATTTTGATTATAAGCGAGCTTACCTTAAAAAAGGTGGTAAGCAGATCGTGTTCCTTAGAGTTATAAAGCTTTAATTTTTCCAAAGCCTCCTCGTCGCCAATTAAGGCGAGTTCTATGATATTCATCACTTCATCAGATATGGAGCGGATGGTTGAAGCCGTCAGCTTTTGTGCCGACAGCAACTTGGTTAACTGTTCCTGGTTCATTTTTATATGTGGGGAAGAATTTATAAATTGTTAAATTGTCATTCCTTTTTTAACATCAGATGCAGAAGCATTTCTTTTTAACCTCTCTTGTTGAGATTCATGGGTAACATTATGTGATTTTGAAGTAAGATTAGGGCTACTCATACTTCTAGCTAGTTTTTGCACTTCTTGTTGGTCTTGAATATTTAAATTTTTTAGGCCATTACCCTGATTATTGTGACCTACCTCAGGTGTTGTGACTGTTGCTTGCTGCTGTTGTGGTGCAGGCACAGGCTCTGGTGTCGGCTGCTGCTGTCCTGCTGCTGGTGATGCTTTAGCCGCTTCTAGTTCTGCTTGTGTCGGACGTGGCGGCACAGGGGGTGATATTGGCTGCTGTTCCTGTTCCGTAGAGATTACCTTTTTATCAGTGGACGGGCTAGCAGCGCCCTTCCATTCAACTGCCGCAGTTGTAGCTTCTTTATCTTCCTTCTTAGACTCCTGTCCCTTACCGTCATTCCGCTTAGCAGTGTCGGTAGTTTTAGAATTAGCCGTATTTGCTTTTTGCATACTTCCCGAATTATTAGGCTGATTAACTCCTCCCGTAGTAAGCGCGGCTTTCGTGAAGCTGCCCAGTTCAGGGAGAGCCCCGGTTGCAGCTTTCACATTTTCAGCCAATGTTTTATCGGTAAACGGAGTAGCTACAATAGCCCCGAGCGCCGCAGTTCCCTTTAAAAGACCGTTCACCAGATCACCGAACATGCCCATCGGAGCGGAAACCGCCTTAGCGATGGAATGTCCGACCGGAGAATTGAATACTTTAGCTGCCTTATTTGCAGCTACCGTTCCTGCGGCAGCCGCCCCGAAAATTACCAACGGCAAAACAGCGGGAGGGAAGAACAGCATAGCTGCAATCAGTAACCCCGCCCAAATCATCATCATAGTTTTATTAGACGGAGTAAATTCATCTTTAAGTGCATCGCCGAACCTACTTAAAAACCCGCGTTTTTTAGGTTTTCCGTCATTTTCCTGCTGTGCTTGAGCATCTTGATTTTGAATAGTTTGCTCTTGAGCTTGGTCTATCTTGTCTACTTGATTAGAGCCCGGTTTCTGATCTTGCACTGCCTGTTCAGGCGTCGGTGGAAGAGGCTTGTTCGGTACTATACGTTTTTGTTGATCAGCTTGCTGTTGTTGTGCTGCCTGCTCAGGCGTAGGCGGAAGAGGCTTGTTCGGTACTGCACGTCTTTGTTGCTGCTCTTGTGCTGCTGAGGTAGGTATATCTGATATGTTATTATTAGGGTTACTCTCCGCCAATTGCGGTATCACAGTTTCTTCCATACCTTCTGTCTTTGCTTGTAGTTCATCCTTGGTCGCAGGAGGTGCTCCCTGTATTTGTGCTTCAGAAGCTAAATCCCTTGAACTATTTTCATCTTCCGGAATCGGTGGAAGAGGCCTATCTTCTATGTTTCCTGCACTTTCTTCCCTACTCTTCAATCTTTCTTCTTGCTCCTTTGCTAACTGAGCAACACTTTTTGGCTCTGTACCCGCTTCCTGATGAGCTTTTGCTATTTCTTCCTTTGCATTTATTTTATTAATATTTTCAGACTGATTTTTAAAAGCTTTTTCCAGAGCATCTCGTCTTTGCGCCAAACTTAAAGGCTCCTCCCCTGCTGCCGCTCTAAGCTCTCTGATCTCTTGCTCGGCATCAATTTTATTTGCATTCTTTGCTTGATTATTCTTAACCTCTTCCTCTAATGCCGCTTTTCTATCCGCTATGCTTTTTCCGCTTTCTCTTATAACTCGCTTAGCTTCTTCAGCGTTGGTTTCCGCGCTTATTTGAGGAGCTTCAGGTGCAGTAGTACCCTGCTCACTAGTATTGGAGTCTTTACCATTAGCTGCATCTAGTTGAGATAAGGTGGGGGTTACTCCTTCTACCGCATCCCTTGGAGGAAGGGGAGGAGGCATATCTTCTATGTTTTTTGCACTTTCACCTCTACTCTTCAATCTTTCTTCTTGCTCCTTTACTAGCTGATCAACGCTTTTCCTCTCTATGCCTGCTTCCTGATAAGCTTTAGCTATTTCTTCCCCGGCGTTGATTTTTGTACCCGCTTGAGGAACTTCCGGTGTAGTAGTACCCTGCTCTCTGATATTGGAACCTTTATCATTTACAGACTGTTCTACCGCCTGCTGTGAAATAGGTTTATCGGGAGTAGCTGCTTCTAAGATAGAGTCTACCGTTACTCTTGCCTTCTCTGCTATAGCGAGTCCGGGCTCCGTTGTCTGCTGTCTGGCGTTGCTATCTACTTCAGGTGAAGGTTTAGTATTAATCCCATCACTTAATGATTCATTAATGCTTTGCATTTTATCAGCTACCTCTTTAGCCGCCTCTAAAAATGCCCGTGATTTAGTATTATCAACCTTTTTTACTTGTCCTAACTCTATTCTAATAGGAGATACCGGCTTTTTATTTCCTGAAAGCTTTAAAGCTTCAAAATCATCTTTAATTCTAGCGTGTTGTTTTATATTTTCATCTAAGCTATTGGTAAACTCTAATATATTTTGACCTATGGCTTCCCGATTATCCCCTTTATAATTATTTGCAAAATCGAGCACGCTGCTCGCAGCCTCAACCTGTTCGCTCACATTCTGCACTGGGATATTTTTATAAAGTTCCCGCATAGTTGAAAATACAACGGCAAATTTTTCAGCGGAATCCGCAACTTCCTGCATATAGGCAAAAGTATTTTTAAAAGCTATAGTCGGATCATTTTCAGATTCGCCTAAAATCCGTGCAGTTCTTGCTTCTAAATCTAAATTTTGTTCAAAAATCTCTTTCATATACTTAAGCCGAAATAAAAAATTATAATTTTATCTTAATAAAAAATAGTTAACAAAATATTAACTTAGAACGAAATACCGGGAGTTTTTTGTGAAACATCGGGAGATGCATCGGGTGATTTAATATTATCCGAAAACTTCATACTTTTACTCATTGAGTCCAACACCCCAAATTCCTGCCCGAGTGAGGCTATATCTGCTTGAATACTTTTATTCTGTGCTGCTTGGGTTTTCTGCATCTCCATCACTTTTTCCTGATGTTGCATTGAAAACTGTCGATCTTCTTTAAACTTTTTGGAATCTTCAATTTTACCCATCACCGAAGAAGCTGGTAGATCTTCTCTAACCGCGCCATGCAACTCATGTGGCTCTAGAAAAGTTGTCGCACTTTCAAGCAGCGAAACCTCAGCCATATTTTCTGCACCCCCGATCACCATATCTTTAAAACTTCTGTTACGATTTAACAGCCCACTTTTATATTGCTCGAGAGCGGCAGTAGCCTTCCCGATATCACTGATTCCATTACTGATTTTTATATCAATAAGCAATTCTTTATCGGCAAGTAAACTCACCTTCTTCTCGATAAAATGCGATAATTCATTTAAGAGCGCGCTTTGTGATTCGCTTAATTTAGCATTCGGCAAAGGTTGATACCCGTTTTTAAGCGCATCTTTAATTTCGCTTAAATAGTCTTCATTATTTTCTTTAAATTCTTCGTGCTTTTTGAAAAAAGTATAAAACTCTTCTTTAGAATTTACCATATATCACTCCCTTTCCCCTCTTCTCTTTAATTCTAACATATAATATTTATTATTTAAGAAAAAATTGTAAAGCCGCTCCAATAGTTGCTATGAAGGTGGACGTTTGAATAAGTGAAACTCCGATAAACCATTTAAGCAATTCCGACCTCAAATGGGCTATTTTTATTTCTATTCTGAGGGCAACTTCCTGCATATTATGTTCAATTTCCTTGTCTCCTTTAAACGCTTTCTTTTTGTTGATTATATTTCTAAAATAATTTTCTTGAACGTTTTGCATATGTATTTATTTCATTAGTTAATAATATGTTTAATCAATCCGGAACTAATCAGACCCAGTTCAAATTCAATGAATGAATCAAATTTTGCGGTTACTTCGTACTTAGTAATTAAAAACTTTCCGCTTATCAGTCCGCTATCCAGATATATCCTGCATTCTAATTCAGTATTACTGAAAGCTAAGCTCTTCAGTAGATTCTGCACTTCACTTTTATGATATTCTCCCCCCCATAGAAACAGTTAAACTATTTGTAGAGGAAACGGGAATTTTGGTTTTCCAATTAGTATCCAAAATACTGTTTTCATTTAAAAATTCGTTTTGTAGACTAAAGTTATATATTTTTACTCCTTTAATCCGGTAGCTTTTATTTTTAATATCAAAATAAAAAGCTGAATTATCAAAATCTTGTGCTGTCATATATTTAATGAATTGTTTCTATCCAGAATTTTACCTTAATTTCTCCGCACCATAGCCTTTCAGCTTTAATAAAGTTTATTTTAGAACCTAATATTTTTATTCTTGAGACCACAAAGTCCTGCGAGATGTTATTTAAGGTCGGTAAATAATCTTCAATAAGATCAATAATTTCAATGCAGGATTTGCTGCTTATATCACGTGTCATAACTTCAAGGCTTACGTTAAACACCCTGCCGTTACTTGAGACGGACGACCAATCCTCAACTATCAGATTACTGAATTTTACTACTGGTAAGCTCACTTCTTCAATTAGCCCTGAATATACACCTGATATTTTGCCGGATAATTTTTGACAATTATTTAGCGCCCCGATTAATTCTTTTTTAAATGATATTATAGATGTCATGTTATTCCTCTCTGCAATAGATGATTTGAAATATATCTGCTTGGTTATGATTTATGATCTTTTCAATTTTGAATATTTGCCGGTTAAATTTTATCCGCATATTTTCCGTAATATTCTCGTTGTAGCGAATCACTATGCTATAATGCCCTTCTTTTAAATCTACATGAGCCCTATGCTTAACATTCCCCTTTTGAGGAGTTACGGCCGCCCAGACGGATATACCGTCATGCCATGTATAAATACTACCGCCCATGTCATCACGAGCTAATTTATAAATTTGAAAGGTAATTCTTTTATTTAGTTGAGTAAATTTCGGGTTCATAGCTGATTATATTTTTAATTTTTTAAACGGGTCATATCTTTTCATATCGAAACTTACTTTAGTTCCGCGCGACTCATAAAGGTGAGCAACATGCTCGAGTAAAATTGAACCTAAATGTGCAGGAATTGCTGCAAATGCAGAACCATATCCGCACTTACATATTATATCAATTTGTGCTGCAATCGGAGTGACGTGAAGCAATAAACAATTCTGATCCAAGCTATAATGCTCAAGTCCATATTTCATTTTACTGCCGTCATGATACCTTATCTCCACTTGCTTTATGCTTTCTATAGGCCGTATAGGCAATTCAATCTTATAGGTTGCAATATCACTAAATTGGATAAGCCATTCCTGATTGATTAAAGCAAGCCCGGTATAGTTTTCACACATTTCGGCCGCGGCATTTATCATTGTTTTAATTAAATTGTCATCATCATTATGTTCTATCTTGAGAAAGTTTTTAACCTGTGTCATATCAAGTGCCAACCCATGCTCTTTATTCAGCCTTCTCATTACTTTAAATTTTTTCATAATTTTAGTGGATTAATTAATTATTTAATATTATCTTAATATTATACTTTAAGGAGCTAGCCGGACGCATTTATATAAACCAAATACACACACAATGCCTCCAACTAGATTACATCCCCTAAAGCTTTAGCGAGGGAAGGGAAATATTAGGGAGATAAAAATATCTCCCTAAATTCATTAAGCACTAAGCTTCATTATCTTAAGCGCTTCGAAGTTAATTACATCGCCCCCTACTCTTTTAGTGGTATAGAATTTAACGAATGGTTTATTGGTAAACGGATCCCTTAAAATTCTTATATCCTGTCTATCCGCTATTTGGTAAGCATGCTTGAAATCCCCGAATATAATTGATAAGCTACCGTCTTTCATGCTGGGCATATCCGCTGATTCAACCACTTCCGCGCCGAGTAAAGTATTAGGTACCTTATGCTCAAGACCCGGCTGCCATAAATATATCCCGCTTACCGGATCCTTTAAAGTCCTTATGCTTTGCATTGCATCACGACTCATTAAAAATTTTGCATTATTTGTATAGGCATTTTTTAAGCTAAAGAATAATTTAACTATACTTTCTGCGGTAATCTTGCCGTTAACCGAAGAATGGATCTGCTCAATTTTTCCCCATTCTTTACCTGCTCCGTAGGTAAGCATACCTTTTGGTTTACCTTCACCGTCTCCGCTTAAAAATGCTTCATTTTCTTTTCTCTCAAATATGTCAATAAGCTTATTAGCTAACCAGGATTCAAGGTCAATACTGGTATCATCAATAAGTTTTTGAGTGAGCTTAGGCTGCGCATATAATTCATGCACCATTATAACTTTTTTAGATAAGTTCAGCTGAGTAGATTTATCTATATTATCTGCTTCCTGTGTCCATCCGGCATTTGCTTCCGCTCTATCTTCAATTATTTCCAAGCTACTGCTTGAAATTTCAGCAATGCTCGCAAGTTTTCTGATCGGGGAAAGTTCCTTTAAAGCTTGAGCAATTTTTACCGCCATTTTATTAGTAATAAGATAGCCGCTGTTTCTATCGGAAAGCTTTGCATGTTTTTGCTCAATATTGATCAAATCATGCTCCATTCCTTTTCTTAAGTAGTTACAAAAAGCCTTACCGTGGTTCTGCTCATCAATATTATTATATTCGGCTTTCACTTCAGCCGCCGGTCTTGAGAGAGCGGTTTCAATTTTATTTATGCTTTTTTGATAATGATCAATACTGTCATTTAACCGCTTCAAGTGCATCTCTGTTAACGGGTCAGCTGTACCGTGTTTATTAACTTCAGAAAGTTTTCTGTCATTTATCGCCTTAAACTGCTCCCAGTTGTGAGCTAAAGTATCAACTTTTTGAGTAATTTCTCCGATATTCATATAGTTCCTTTATTTAGTTATTATTAGATTTGATTGTTATAGTGATTTATTCTAGGCATTAGCCTTGAATTCTTTTTATTTCTAAGTTATAAGATAGCTTCCCTTGTCAAAAAGGGCGATTAGCTCAGATGGCTAGAGCGCTACGTTGACATCGTAGAGGTCACTGGTTCGATTCCAGTATCGCCCACCAAAATCCGATTTGCTCTTTCTAAACTTTGCTTAAGTCTCAGATAATCATCCTCACTTTTTATGTAATTAATCTCGGCATATTTATTTGCCGGGAAAGTAACCAGGCTGATTTCTATTAAATTAAGCTTAGTAAGGTAACGTGTTTGTTTTTCGATAAAGTAATCAACAATGGTATATCCTATGCTTAGGCCTTTAATAATTTGATTAGTAATTAATGAGTAGGCCTCTCTTGCTCTATTTAGATCTAAAAGTAACCTACCCTCAACTAATAAGCCTTTCTCATCTTGGGTCATCTTATTAATGATTCCGATTGGCTCCTTTTGATCATGCTGCCACAAAAGTTTTATATTCAGGTTCATCTTTAATGAATCAGTGAACGCACCTGGCATAATAAGATCATTGTGGCTATCTTTCACATTAAAAACAGAAGCATAGCCTTTAAAAAATCCTTCCTCGTTAATACTTTTTTGTAGCAGAGAATTGTGGGCTGTGTAATGATAATTCATATAAGGGGTTCTCAAATAATATTTTTAATATGCGTTTTTTTATAATTTTTTTATTGTTTCCAATACTTGGATTTGCAAAAGTATATCAGGAAATTACTGATCCTAAGATGCTTGCTTTTCTTAGTGTAGCGGGGCCAGAGCCTGCAAATGAAATAATTTTGCAGGATGATAGTAGAATGTGGGTACACGGCTGTGCTGCGGGCTCGAGGGTTACTATAAATGATGTACCTGCCAAGGCCGGCGAATACCGAATAAAAGATAGCGACCATATAATAAAAGTTGACGAAAAGGGCAAATTAGTAGAATCAATAAAGAATATAAAAAACATTACATGCATAGGAACTCCAAGTTGAATTATTGGTTAGCAAAAAGTGAGCCCGGGGATTATTCCTGGGATGATTTAAAAAGAGACCAAACCACAAGATGGGACGGGGTTAGGAATTATCAAGCCAGAAACAATCTAAAAATGATGAAAAAAGGTGACTTATGTTTCTTTTATCATTCAATCCATAAACCTGCAATTCAAGGAATTATGGAAGTAATAGGAGAGCATTACCTTGATCCGGCAGACGAGAAACAAACCTTTGTTGCGGTTGATATGAAATATGTCAAACCCTTAGCTCGTCCTGTTTCTTTGTCTGAGATTAAGCAATACGAAGAGCTTGGCAAATTACCGCTTCTTAAACAATCCAGACTTTCAGTGATGCCGATCAAAAAAGAAGAATGGGACTTTATATTAACTCTTGCAAGTAAAGCGTAACCTTCTGATTTTTTTATAGCTTATCTCCTTCTTTTAAAGGTGCAAGCCCGACTGCTGCTCGCTTTTCGTTTATGGTCATGAAGCTTGCGTTTTGTACCCTTTCCCAAATTGATTCACGCCTTAAAGCTAATGCAGTTATGCTATCGGTATCATAGGTCACCGTATATTCTCTACCGTAAACCGCTCCGAACCAACTGCTTAAATGTTCACAAATATTGGCAATAAGCGGAATAATAGTTTGCTCCCATAGTGCAAGCCTTGCTTCCACCAAATTACTGTAAGTGTTATCCCCTGGAATTCCGAGCAGTTGCGGCGGCATCCCGAAAGCAAGTGCTATATCGCGAGCAGAGCTATGCTTAGATTCTATAAAATCCATATCTTTCGGTGACATGCTCATTTCTTTCCATTCCAAGCCACCTTCCAGAATTAGCGGCCTTCCTGCATTATTTGCTCCCGTAAAATTCTCATCAACCATATTTTTTAGGCGGTTAAACTGCTCCTCACTCAAGTTAGCCGGGTTACCTTCACTATTTTTTACCGTTATTGCTCCGCTCGGTCTCGCTCCGTTTTGCAGCAGCGCCTGATTCCATGCTCCTGCCTGGTTGTGCTGGTCAATACTATAGGCGGCGGATTCAATTGAGGATAAGCCGTACCAATCAGAAAGAGGGTGAAAGTTTTTTATATGTAAGAGTGAAGAATACCCCGTAATCGGATCAACATTATAATCTACCGATTTACTACCAACTGTATATCTATAACCTGAAGGCATAAAATTATGCCCGGCAATTACAGCTACTCTATCCGGCCTTAAGGAGACCAGTTCTTCAATTCCTCCCCGTTCGGAGCCGATTGCCAGCAAATAGGCATTACCGTTTATCAACCTATAAGCGTAGATTGACTCCATTAGCTCTTTACCGCTCATTACAGGGTTAGGATTGTTAAGCAAATCTAAAATCGGGTGCTTCTCTATTGGTACCTTCCCGGCTTCATTTGCAAGATATAATTTAAACGGAACACTCGCCGCACTTTGCGCAATCATAGTAATTGAGCGGTGGGCAATCACATTTTTCATATAGGCTTCACTTGCAAAAATCCGGTATTCCCTATCCATCCATACCGGCTTATTAAGCGCATATATATAGGAGCTATCAAGATTCATATGCGCATAATTTTGACCGGCAAAGTTCTTATGAAGAAATCTTTCTTTAATTTTTTTAAACATGATAAGCAACCTTTTTATTTAACTTTTAAAAAAACCGAGTAATGATTAAGTAAGGTAATTTTTTAAAAACTATTAATCTTATATTTATTGTTATAGTTAATATAATATTAATACGGAAGCCCCCACCATCTAATAAATTAAAAAAATGTTAAAAAATTTAGAAAAATATCAAGAATCTATAAAAAAATCCATACGTGCAATTGCACATGCACCGGATTTAAACATTAGTTTTAGTAGTGAAATTGAAAATGCTGTTTTTGAAAATAAACATGTTACGCTCCCCCAAATTACCTCTCCTAAACAGCTGGAGCTTATAAAAGGCTTGGCTGATTCTGCGGCTTTTAGGTTAAAATTTGATGTAAATTCTTATACCCTCAATCCTCATACAAAGCATAAAAAATGTTTAACCCATTTAATCACGGCAAGGTGCGAAATTTTAGGGATGGAACAATATCCAGGCACAAAAAAAAACATATTGACCAAGCTTCTTGAAACACAAAAAATAAATGATGATTATACCCAATTTTTATATGTAGGGTTACACTATTATTTAAATAATTTTGATATTGACTTATTCCCAAAGACTAAATTACTTATCGAGCAACATAGGGAGCATTTTGAGCAGTTAAAACTCACTTTAAGAGATGCAAAGGGATTTATAAGCGCAGCTGAGAGCTTAGTTAGTATCTTACCGATTAAGGAAGATGAGGAAAAGGCTCAAGTGGAAATCATAGATTCAGAAACACTTATAGAACCCGTTTCTCAACCTCCCGAGTCCATTCCTACCGAAGAGAAGAGTCCGTTTAATTTAAAAAACCCTACCCTGATTGAAGGTAGTCAAATAAATCATACATCATTTTTGGATAATATGATTTTAGATTATAAAATATTTACTACCGAATTTGATCAGGAAATGCCTGCCGAGAAACTGGAAAGCATTGAAAAACTCAAAATACTTCGTGACCAATTAAGCTTAAAAACTGCCGGCATACACAAAGAATTTGAACAACAGGCAAGAAAATTTAAGCAAAAGCTTATGGCACGAAGATTTTGTAAGTGGGAGAAGATGCATGAAGATGGTGTAATTGACAGCACTAAACTAGCCGGGCTGATCAGTAATCAAAAACTAAATAACGTTTTCAAAAAATTTAAGCAGGATAATTTAAATGATACCATTATTACCCTTCTTATTGATAACTCAGGCTCAATGCGAGGAAATAATATTGCAACCGCCTCAATACTTGCGGATTTATTAAGTAAAACACTGGATTCCCTACGAATCAGCATGGAGGTATTAGGCTTTACCACCCTTGATTGGAAGGGGGGAAAAAGCTTTCAAAAATGGCTCGGAGCCGGCTCACCGAAAGATCCGGGCAGGCTAAACGGCACACTTCATATTATTTATAAAAAAGGATTTGATTCATGGAGAAAATCTGCGCGTAATTTCGGGCTTATGCTTAAAGAAAGTATGTTGAAGGAAAACATAGATGGGGAAGCATTAAAATGGGCAGCGGAAAGAATTTTAAAACGTCCTGAGAAGCGTAAGATTCTAATAGTAATATCAGACGGTGCACCGCTTGATGAAGTAACTATTGCTAATAATTCACCCGGCTATTTATCTTCCCATTTAATAAATACTATAAAAAGAATAGAAAGAATGCCACTTGAACTAATTGCAATCGGCATCGGACATAAGGTAGAAAAGTTCTACAAAAACTCAATCAGTATAAAGAATCATAACCATCTCGGCGAAGTACTTTTCAGTAAATTGGATCAGGTTATGAGTAAATTTTATACTTAAAGTTTTAGAGTTAGATCACTTTGCAAACTTCAGTATTAAAATTCCGAATAATGCGGAAGCCATAGAGGCTATAATTACCGATGAACGCATAATGTTAATGAATTCCTCTCTTTCGAAAGTAAGGCCGCCGATGAATAAACTTAAAGTAAAGCCTATTCCGCCTAACACACATATCGCATAATATTTCGCCCAGCCTGTGTTGTTCGGCAGCACGCACCATTTTAATTTTACAACTAAGTAAGAAAATAAAAATATACCTAGCTGTTTACCAAAAAACAGACCGAAAATTATACCTAAACCTAAATTTGAAAAAAGAACGTCAGTAGTTAAGTACTTGAGTGGTATTTCAGAATTTATAAAGGCAAATATCGGTAAAATACAGTAATTAACAAAAGGGTGTAAATTAGCTTCCAGCTCCTTAAGAGGTGAAGCATTACTCTCCTCAATTGCAACAGGAATAAAAATAGCAAGTATGACCCCTGCCAGCGTCCCATGGACTCCTGCTTCAACTATAAAGATCCATAGCAATATACCGAGTATTGCATAGTATTTTACTTCTTTTACTTTAAAATAATTTAATGCGAATAGTGCTATGGTCACAAGAGCTGCAATCAAAAGCGCAGCTGTATTAATAGCGGAGGTATAAAACAAAGCTAAAATAATAATTGCAAGTGCATCATCAATTAATGAAAACCCGATAATAAAAAGCCTGAGCTCTAAAGATATTTTTCTGGCAAAAAAGGATAAAATACCTAACACGAATGCAGTATCGGTTGCCACCGGTATTGCCCATCCTTTTTCGGTAATCTGGCCATGATTAAAATGCATATATATCAGAACAGGTATTACTAGTCCGCCTATTGCCGCGGATGTCGGCAGTATCAATTTTTTTCTTTCTTTATATTCACCGACTACCAAGTGATATTTCATTTCTAAACCTATAAGAAGGAAAAACAGAGTCATCAACCCGTCATTAACAAGTTTAAGGAAAGTAGTAGTAGTTCCGAACCCTCCGATTTCTAAAGACACCGGCAATTTAACAAGCTTCAGATAATATTCATATAATGCAGTGTTACTGATAACTATCGCAAGGAATAAACTGCAAATCAGCAGCAACCCCGAGAAGGCCTCAGTTTTAATAAATTCTCTAAGATTTAACGCCATATTAACCCTACATAACTACACCTATTATCAAACATCCTAAATAATAATGGTTAATATTTAGTTAACAAATTAGAAAAATATAGATTTATCAATTCCTGTTAACAGTTTATTAACTAACTCTCGTTAAATTTATGGAATATTCCGATACTGTTTTCATATAAATAAAATGAAAGAAAATACCAAAACCGCAGCTAAAATTTTAACCCGAAAAAAGGATCAAAATCTTATTTCATGGAGAGAGCAAAGGAAATTAATCCTTCTTCAAGAAAATATCGATGAACTTAAAACCGACCTTAACATATTAACAGGTAAAATAAATATTTTATACAATTCAGGTATGTTGGAAGATGAAATATATAATCCGCTATTAAAAAATATTACGGATAATATTAATAAACTTAACACTTTAGAGGCAAAGGCTACCCAAGAAATTAAAACAAAAAAAATGAGCGGGCATACAATTGATATAGGGCAGCTTAAAATTCAACTTGAGCAACATTCAAAAACTACGGAAAAAATCGGAGAAAATATTGAAAAGCTTATATTTAAAAGACGCAAAATTGTAAATCAGATTAGAAACATTAACTCCGTTAAAAGTTCACTGGAAAAGAACCTTAATGAAATTAAGCAGTCGATAAACTCCACTCCTCAGGAATCACGCATTGAACATAATTTACAGGGTAAAATTGTAAAAAAAGAAACTGAAAAGACGAAACTTATGTCTGATAAAAAACAAATTGAGGGAGTGATTTCAAATATCTTATTAAAGGAAATTCCTAATTTGAGTATAGACTTAAATAATTTAACGGATAACTTGCCTTCTAAAGAGCTGGGGCTTCAAACAGTAATTGATAAACTTATAGATAAAATAACCGGCATAATCTCGAATATTAAAGAATATTTAAAGCCTTCTTCCGAGGCAAAAAATATTCAAAAACCAACTGAGATTATGAACGAAGAGGTAAAATTGACTAAGCCTGTTATTAAACTTTACAAAGAAAAGGAACCGGAAATACAAGAGAATAAGAACGTACTCCCTAAGAAACAGGTAAAATGGGCTGATAAGGAAGAACAAAGGAATAATTCCCCTCTTCCCGAGGGAAGAAAATTATAAATTTATAAAAAGGCTTTTTTTGCTTAAAAAAGTTTCTTTAATTTACTGTAAAAATTACTTACTGCCTATTTTCTGCCATGAAATAAACCGGAACAATAATCCCCGAGCTTTAAAGCCAGTTTAAAGAAGAGGGGAATAAAGAAGACTGCAATAAAGGTTGCAGCAAGCATTCCTCCTATAATCCCGGTTCCTATGGAATGCCGACTTGCCGAACCTGCCCCCGAGCTTAGCGCAAGAGGCATACATCCTAAAATGAATGCAAGCGAAGTCATAATTATCGGCCTGAAACGCAAGTGTGCCGCCTCAATTGCCGCTTCCGTGACCGATTTACCTTCCTTGTGCAGCATAACGGCAAATTCGATAATTAATATGGCATTTTTTGCCGCAAGCCCGATTAAGGTTAATAAGCCGACTTGGAAATATAAATCAATATTTAAATTCCTTAAAACGACCGCAAGCAATGCGCCGAAGATAGCAAAAGGAACTGCCATAATTACCGCAAAAGGCAATGACCACCGCTCATAAAGAGCAGCCAGAATTAAAAACACCATAACAATCCCGAAACCGAAAGCTGAAGAACTTGAGCCGCTCGCTGCCTTTTCCTGATAGGCTGAACCCGTCCACCCTATGGTATAATCGGAAGGCAAAGATTCCTGAACCACCTCTTCTATAGCAGCCAGTGCTTGTCCCGAGCTAAACCCGGCTGCAGGTGCACCCATAATTTTAGCCGCCGGGAAAGCATTAAAGCGCTCGACCAGATCAGTCCCCACCGTTCGCTTCACCTGTACCAGTACATCAAGCGGAATCATTTTACCGCTACTTGATTTAACAAAAACATGTTTTAAATTTTCAGGGCTGCTCCTGAAGTCGGCATCGGATTGTAAAATTACTTTATAAGGCTTACCGTACAAATTAAAGTCATTAATATAGGAGCTGCCGAAAGTGCTTGTCATCGTTGAAAATAAGGTATTTATCGATACCCCTAAAGCTTTGGCTTTCACTCTATCTACGATAATCGAATACTGAGGTATGTTAACTGAAATCGTGGTCTGCATACCGCTAAGCTCAGGGCGTTTGCTTGCTTCGACCACTAATTTATTCGCGGTTGCGGCTATAGTTTGGATATCGGCTCCGCTCTTATTCTGTAAATAAAACTCGAAACCTCCCGTCATGCTGATCCCGGTGATCGGAGGCGGGTTGAAAGCCATAAATACCGCTTCTTTAATGTCCGCTCCCATTCCCATAAAAGTTCGGGTTAGAGCTCTGGAGTCATGCGCCGGATCTTTTCTTTCCTCCCAATCTTTAAGTGCGACGAATGAAGCTCCCGCACTGCTTTTAGAGGATGCGGAAAGAAGATCAAACCCGGCGAAAGTTACAATACTCTTTACCGCAGGATGACTCATCATTCGCTTGGTTACTTCATCGGTAACCGCAGTTGTGCGAGAGAGCGAAGCACCCGGAAGTAAAAAAGGCATAGCGAGTATATAACCCTGATCCTCCTCAGGCACGAGTGCGGTAGGAGTACGCGCAAACATAAGTGCGGAGAACAAAATCAGTACCCCGAATATTGCAATGCCCCTTGCGGCACGCAGTATAATATAACGTACACCTGCACTATACTTATCAGTTACGCTCTCAAACCATTTATTAAATTTTTCGAATATTTTAAACGGTTCCTGATGATCATTTTTTAACATAAGCACACAAAGCGCGGGAGTTAAGGTTAATGCTACAAATCCTGAAATAGTTACCGAAACGGCAATTGTTATTGCAAACTGTTTATACATTTCGCCCGTCAAGCCGCCCATAAACCCGACCGGTATAAATACCGCACACAATACGAGAACAATCGCGATAACCGGCCCGCTCACCTCTTCCATGGCTTTAATTGAAGCATCATGTGAGTTTAAGCCTTGTGTTCGCATGATTCGCTCTACGTTCTCAAGCACAACTATTGCATCATCTACTACAATTCCGATTGCAAGCACCATCCCGAAAAGTGTGAGCAGGTTTATTGAGAACCCCAGCAGATACATTCCGGCAAAAGTTCCGATCAATGATATAGGTATAGCAATTATCGGAATAATTGTTGCCCTTGCATTTTGCAGGAAAATATAAACAACGATTACCACCAGTAATATCGCCTCAAGAAAAGTCGTAATAACCTCCTTAATTGATGAACTTACGAATTTGGTAGTATCAAACGGCAATGCATAAGCTACCCCTTCAGGAAAATTTTTATTTAATTTTTCTAAAGTTTTAGCGACAGCTTCTGTGGTTGCCAGAGCATTTGCTCCAGGCTGCAGATAAATACCGATTGCCACCGAAGGGTTGCCGTTATAAGTTGCCGCAAAGCTGTAATCTAAAGCACCGAGCTCAACCCGCGCCACATCTTTCAACCTTAAAGTTGCACCTTTAGAATCTGCTTGCAAAATGATATCTTCAAATTGCTTTATATCCGAAAACCTGCCTTGGGTAGTGATAGTATAGGTAAAAGCCTGCGGGCTGCCGTTCGGCTCCTGCCCGAACTGGCCGGGTGCAAATTGTGAATTTTGCTCAGCTATAGCTGCTGCAACATCGCTTGGACTTAAATTATATTGCGCCAATTTATCAGGGTGCAGCCAAATACGCATTGAATAATCTTTGGCACCGAAAAGAGAAGCATCTCCTACTCCCGGAGTACGTTTCAGTTCATCTATAATATTAAGTAATGCATAATTACTTAAATAAATCGGATCATAACGATTATTGGGAGAAAATAAGGTTATAACCTGTAAAATAGAGCTTGAACGCTTATTAACCGTAACCCCCTGCTGCCTCACTTCGGCGGGCAGTCGTGCGAGTGCAGCTTGCACTCTATTATTTACGTTAATCGTTGCCTGATCGGGGTCAGTGCCGATTTGGAAAGTTACGGTAAGGCCTAATTTCCCGCTGTTTGAGCTTGATGAACGCATATAAAGCATGCCGTCAACACCGTTAATCTGATCCTCAAGAGGGGCTGCTATAGTGCTTGCCACCACCTCTGCACTTGCACCCGGATAATTTGCGGAGACAACCACTTCGGGCGGAATAATATCAGGATATTGTGCAATCGGTAAAGCACGCATTGATATAATTCCGGCTAAAACTATGATAATAGAGAGAACGGAAGCAAAAATAGGCTTATCTATAAAAAAACGCGATATCATATCTCTCTCTAATTATTGTGATTTTTTCAGTTCTTCGGTTTTAGCAAATTGTACCGGCTGGCCGGGGCGAGCTTTAATCATTCCTTCTATGATGACTCTATCCCCTACGTTTAACCCGCCGTTAATAATTTGGCCTTTAGAAGTTTTGCCGCCTAATGCAACCGGTGCCACCGCTGCTTTATTTTCTTTATCAACGGTATATACAATTGCCCCTTGTGCAGTTTGAATTATCGCCTTTTCCGGAATTATAGCTTTGCTATGGTCTTTTAAACCTTTAACTTTTACTCTGACGAACTGCCCGGGTAATAATTTCATTTCAGGATTAGGGACAATAGCTCTTGCATTTATAGTTCCCGTTGCACTATCTATTATCACATCCGTAAAATTGATATCGCCTTCATGCGGATAAGCTGTATTATCCCCAAGTTTAACTTCTACTTTCAGGTTGTTCTCGGTTGAGCTTCCCTCATTTTGAGTAACTGATTTTTGACGGTTTAAAGCATCACTGTCCGGATAGGCGAAATTAATATATACCGGGTCAAATTGAGTAATTCGGGTTAAAAGATTATTACCTGAACTTCCTCCTACTAAGCTGCCTTCAGAGTGAGATTCCTGGCTGGTAATCCCCGAAATCGGTGCAACTACTTTAGTATAGCCTAAATTTATTTGAGCAGTTTTAACTTCAGCTTCCGCTTGTTTCACTGAAGCTTGTGCCTGTTGATAGCTATAAAGTGCATTATCGCGCTCCTGAACCGTTACGAATTTACGTTTGAGCAGTTCTTCAGTGCGCTGTAAATCACGCTTGGTTCGTTTTAAAAGATCGCTACTATCCTGCAATTTTGCTTTTGCTTGTTTTAACGAGGCCTTAAATGGCTCAGGGTCTATTTGAAATAAAACATCTCCCTGCTTCACAAGCTTACCTTCAGTATATTTACGTTCTAATATTATACCCTCGACTCTAGCTTGTATCTCAACTTCTTTTATTCCGGCTACTCTTCCCGGGTATTCATATTCAAGCTCAATATCTTCAAGAGTTATTTCCTGTATTGAAACTTGCGGAGCAGGAGGCTGCATATTTTTTGCCTCATCTTTACAAGCCGCCAGTGCAAGCAAAGAACACATTCCTATATATTTAAATATTGATGATTTATTACTAAATCTATAACGCATATTGAATACCTCAAAACCTGATAAAATTAACATATCAGTATTTACTAATTATTTCTGCAGTTATTTTTACCTATTAATTAATAGTATAGTGTTCTTTTGTTATAAAAAAAGTTATTTTTTTGAGCATCGTATATTATAAGTTTCTCATATCCAAGCTTAAATACAGCCTATTTAATTGATAACCCGGTGATAAGCGTTATGTAAAAACCTAGCATAATTAAGCAACCATAATATATTATACTATGGTTTATTTCACTGGTGTTCCCGACAAGATTCGAACCTGTGACCTTTGGATTAGGAATCCAACGCTCTATCCTGCTGAGCTACGGGAACATACAATTGTTTTTTTATATAAATTAATCTTGTCATGTGTAAAGCTATTTTTACCGAATATTTAATAAGTGCGTAAATTCTCCGTATAATTTTATTGATAAAAGGTTTATTATCTGTTGTAATTAGAGAAGATTTTATATTTTAGTAAAAATGAAAAAATACCATATTAGTCCGGCAAAATTATTTTGGCATTTAATTGAGGGAATAACCTCAAGTTGCTTCTTAAAGTTTAAACACAGATTAATTATAAGTGATTATGATGTAAGCAGGAATATTGCCAAAGACACAGGAATGGTAGCAAAAGATATAAATCGTATTTTAGAAAAAGTAAAAGGTAGCCATGAAAGACAACAGAAGAGATAATAAACCAAGATATAGATATAATAACAGAGATAACTATTCGGATCAATCCAGAGGCTTAGCGCTTCCTTCCCCTGCACTACTTGAAAGTTATGATGAGATTTCTCCCGGATTAGCTGATAAGCTTGCAGATATCATAAAACAAGAGCAAAAACATCGGCATGATTGGGAAAACAAATATTTGCGTGCAATGAGTAGTATTGCGAAGATAGGTCAATTGTTCGGATTGGTGCTTGCTGTTATAATCATTTATGCAACGATACTACTTGCCGGCGAAGAAAATAATACTTACATTGCTGCAGTCACTTGCTTTTCCGGATTTGCATTTTTATCATGCGCAGTTCTTGCTTCAATAAAAACTAAGCAGCATATGCGTAGACCTCACTATACAAAACAATATAAACGATAAGATAGTTTAATAGTATTAATATCGGCTCTTCATTTTAGCAACAGAGAGCCGATGATTTTTGAAAAAATCTTAATAAGGCATTTTAAATTCTTAAACTATGTTTATATATTTAATCATAATGCTGTTATCAGGCAAGGGTTCAATTTTTGCTTCTATTTTTTGCTTATCTTGAAATTGCAAAGCTATTGAAATATTACTTCTTTGATCGAGCGCACTCGTTAAAGCATTTTTATAATTTTGATAAGAATCAACTGATTGGAAAGCTTTTTCTTGGGCGAGCATCATATCCATAAAGTGCATTTCTTCCGGAGAATCCACAAAATCAAATAGCTTAATAAACTTATCATTACATATAAGCAACCTTCCGTTATGCCCTAAAATAGCTGCGGCGTAATCATATGAAGCAACTAATGTCTTAAGTACATTTATATGTTCATTATAAACTCTTCCCATTGCAAGTTGCTCTATTATATTCTCATAGCGGAAAACAGTATCCCCTCCTTGCACAGGAATCACCGATACTTTTAAAGTTTTCCCGTCGGGCAGATACATAAAGAAAAATTCGGATTCAGTTTGCTCCGTTATGTACTTCATCTGCTGCCATTTAAATTCTTTATAATTTTTTACTTCAGGAAGCTTACCTTTCTCTCTCATTTTATCTATGAGTGATGAAAAGCTGAGATTTGATGAAATACTATTCTGCTCTAAATTGAATAATGTAATAAAAGCTTGGTTATAGAAAGCTACATTCCCTAAATTATTTATTATCAGTAACGCATTAGCATCAACTTTCAATAAACTTTCCAAAGTATTATTTAAAGCAATAACTTTCTTCTCGAGCTGTTCTACCTCATTTATAAAATTACAATAACCTATACTTCCTTCGCCCGATACCTTGATCTCATTTATTCGTAAAATCACCGGCTGATTATCAATAATAAATACTTTTTTTATACTTATTTCTTCTGAGTCATCTTTGGTTAATTCTTCATAAAAGAAATTATTAAATTCCGGTATATTTCCGGAAGAATCATTATACCCCATTTTTTGTATCAAATCCTTGTATGCCTGATTACAAAAAATAATTTTCCCGTCAATTCCTCTTTTCCATGTAGGGATAGGTAAACTATTAATCAACAAATCCAACTCATAGCTCATTACTCTGTATTTATGAAATAGTTGAGTTAAATTTAATTCTTGAGATTTAGTTTCGGAAACATCAAAGAGCCATACCAATAGCCCATCAAGTTTATAACGCTTTGCTACTTGTGCAACATAATATAAATACTTAAGTTGCCCGGTATTATCTAAAAATGAAATAAACCCAGAGGTTTTTTGTTTCTTTGAAGTGGATTTAGTTACTATATTTTCAATTTTTTCCCATTCTTTAAGCGAAAATAATGCTTTGAATGACTTAGCATTCATATTTGTAGGCATACCTAAAGAACTGTAACTTCCGTTTAAAATTTCCAAACTTCCTTCCCTATTAATATAAATTAGCATGGTGGGGGAAATTTTAGCTATATATCCTTCCTTAATTTCTTTATTTTCATAGTCTTCAAGGTCATTTGAAAGCATGAATACATAAAAAATCAGTGCAAATGTAATTGATATTTCTATTATGTCATAAACGCCGAAATATGCGGTTGATTCAAGATAGATAAATGCTGAAAGTACTATCTCTACCAGCACGAGAGAGATTAACACTCCTTTTCTGAATTTTTTATAACCGTTAATAAGCGACATATATTATGGGATTAAAACAATTGAACCGCTGGAAGCGCCTGATTCCAGTAATTTATGCGCTTCCGCCGCTTGTGATAGCGGGAATCTGGCAGCTATGTTGATGTTTAATACTTTACTTGTTATCATTTCAAATACTTCTTCGGCACTTAAAATCAGCTCCATTTTATTTGCTTTATAATCGGATAACGTCGGACAGGTTAAGAATAATGATTTTTTCTTTAATAAACTTAAATCAAGCGGCTCAACAAACCCGCTTGCATGCCCGTAATAAACCATAATCCCGCCAGTCATTAAGCAATCTAACGATTTATAAAAAGTATCTTTCCCTATCGCATCATAAACTGCATTAACACCTATGTTTTTAGTAAATTTTACCACTTCTTTTTCCCAATCCGCTGTCTTATGATTTACAACATAGTGGCAACTTTTAAGTGCAATTTGCTTTTTTTCCTCTGAACCGACGCTGCCGATCACTAATGCTCCTAAGTGCCTGCACCATGCTGATAAAATTTGCCCGACGCCTCCTGCCGCACTATGGATCAAAACAGCTACCCCTTCCCTTACCAAAAACACCCTACGGATAAGGTAATGCGCAGTTAATCCTTTAACTAGAGAAGCAGCAATTGTTTCATCGCTAATATGGTCAGGAACGGCAACCAAATATTTGGAATCAATGCATCTAAACTCTGAATATGCACCACTTTTTACGGTAGCGTATGCAACTCTTTGCCCGATCTCAAAACCCTCTACCTTTTTGCCTAGTTTTTTTATTACTCCGCAGGCTTCTATTCCGCAAATAGGATCAGTAGAATTATAGCTCCCTCGCCTAGTCTGCACATCAATAAAGTTTACCCCGATTGCAGTATGCTTCAGTAAAACTTCGTTATCTAAAGGCTCACCTTCTTCCCTTTCTCCTATCCTCAAAACTTCAGGTGTACCGACTTGATCAAAATAAACGAACTTACCCATTTTAAACTTTTAATTTATTTTTTATAGTATCATATTGATATAGTTTATCTATCTTGCCAATAGAAGAAATGGTAGGTTGCTTATTATTTGATAAAATTTTTCTTAAATACTTCTGAACCTTGCTCGGATCTATAGCATTAACCTTATCAATTACCTCGGAAATAGGGACATAGCGGCCATAAATTGAAAGATTGGAGGCAAACTTTTCAGCTCTTGACACCGGGTTTTCCCTGGACATTAATAACCCTGCTCTCACTTGCGCTTTAGCACGCTTTACTTCTTCTTCCGTAATAGTGGATAGCATTTTATGAAGTTCTGCAATTACTACATCGACTAATTCATTTATATTATAATCACTACTTGAAGAATAGATGCCGAAAATTCCGTTATCTGCATAGCTGCTACCGAAAGCGGAAATAGAATAAGCTAACCCTCTATTCTCTCTAACCTCTTGAAATAATCTGGAGGACATTCCTCCTCCGGCTATTATAGAGAGGGCTTGCTGAGTATAATAATCATCATCATAGTAAGAGACTCCTTCAAAACCAAGCACAAGATGAACTTGCTCTAAATCCTTATTTATCCTTGATTCACCACCTCGGTAATCACTTTTTATCTCTAAGTTTTCTGATTTACCGGGGAGTAAGTTAAACTTGGATTTAATCAAATTATTATAATTATTAACATCAAAATTACCTGCTGCCGAGACTATTACATTATTAAATCCGTATCTTGAATTAACATATTCTATTATTTGATCTCTGCTTAAACTTTTAATTATTTCTTCTTCACCCAAAATTGATCTTCCAAGCGGTTGATCCGGGAAAGCAGCTTCCTGAAAATTATCAAATATTATATCATCAGGAGTATCTTTAGTTTGTGCCATCTCCTGTAGCACTACTTTTCTCTCCTTATCAATTTCTTCGGTTGAAAAAGAAGAGTTTTGTAGAATATCAGAGAGAATATCAACCGCAGTATCAATATCATCTTTCAGCACCTTAGCATAGTAAACTGTTTTCTCTCTTGAAGTGTAAGCATTGAAATATCCGCCTATCATATCAAATTCTTCGGCTATCTGCTTAGCAGTTCTGGTATTGGTACCTTTAAATGCCATGTGCTCTAAAAAATGGGAAATTCCGGACTGTTCTTTTTTCTCAAATTTACTACCCGTTTTCATTAATACGCTTATCGCAACCGTTTCCACCTCTTTCATTTGGTCAAATGCCACCACCATGCCGTTTTCTAAAGTACAAAAGTTGCGTTCATCATTCATATCCCATATCCTATAAAGCTTAATTTACTCGGAACCTAAAGTAATTACGCTTTATCTTCAATTGAAAAGTTCATTACATGTTCGGAAAATTTGAATATGGGTGTTACTTAAATACTATAATATAAATTATATTATAAATAATATTTAATATAATAATATCAAATAAGAAGATTTTAAATTAAAAAATTAGGTAGAATTAAATAATAATTTTTTTTATAATATGAAAATAAATCTTTATTAAGAAGAAAGTAAGAGAAAATTTTTTAAGTAGCTAATACTATAGCATTAATACAAAGATGATAAATATGATTTAGAAATAAACTAAAAGGTATGGATAGTATGTTAAATAAACCTATTGAAAAAGAAATATGTAAATTAACAATCGATCCAATTTATTCCATACAGACCGCAAGATTATATATTCGACAAACTTTTAAAAATGATTTAGATAATTTTATATCTCTATATGGGGATGAAAAAGTTATGGAAAAATATACTGATGGAAATATCCGTAATCCAGAAAGAATAAAAATAATGATAGATATTAATATAAAAAGGTGGGAAGAAAAAAATCCTTATAGCAGTATGTCAATATTTGATAAAGAAACTAACGAATTTATGGGTAATATTTTTATCTCATCATTTGAAAGAAGTGACAATACTGGCTTACTTGGTTTTCTTTTTCATCAAAAATTTTGGAACAAGGGTTTTGCTAAAGAGGCGGCTTTTGCTCTTACAAATGTATTCATCCCTTATATTACCTCAGTAAGTAATATCGAAACAATTAATGAAATTATTGCTTATGCAAGACCTGACAATCTCGCTTCGAACAAAATTCTGCAATTTTGTGGTTTTGAATTAAGTGAGGTTGTTGAAAAATTTGGAGCGGAAAGATTTAAATACAGCTTAACTCTAGAAAGATTAAAAAATTCAAGAATTAACCACGAACAAAATACCATATGTATTTAGATATCTCTATTGTAATAATTTTTTAATTTCTAACTTAATATTAGGTGTAATATCAGGCGCTAAAATTAAAAACTTAAGAGAATAAGCGGCTTTGCTCCCTAAATCAGCGGAAGTGATAATGTGATCAGCAAGGCATATGATGTATTACTGAGCCATCACTGGAGTGACCAGGAACTTAATGCATATGAACAGGTAACTAAGGCTAACCTTGATGCTATTGCAAGAGAGGCGCAGGTTAAGGAAGAAGCTATGGCTGAAGGTAGGGAGAAAGGAATAGCTGAAGGTAGAATAGAAGAAAAAGTATCTATAGCTAAAAAGATGTTACAATATGGAGTACCTTTAGAAGAAGTAATGAAAATCACCGGGCTTTCGCATG
The DNA here is from genome assembly GCF_000730245.1 of endosymbiont of Acanthamoeba sp. UWC8. NCBI lineage: Bacteria > Pseudomonadati > Pseudomonadota > Alphaproteobacteria > Holosporales > Holosporaceae > endosymbiont of Acanthamoeba sp. UWC8. Next base: position 589,123 of record NZ_CP004403.1, read on the forward strand.
GAGAAATTGATAACCTGAAATAGAGAAAAAGCAGCTGACTAAAGACCGGGAGATAATATTTTTAGCTATAACAAATACTTTGAAAATCAGATAGGATATAAGCTTTTAAGCTATATTTCATCCTCTATCTCAAAATACTTTGCTATAATAATCTTAATTATCTAACTATCTACTTATCTGCAAAATCAGAATTGCGGTAAGCTGCCATTGCCGCCATATTTAAAACATCTGATTCAGTGGAGCCCATTTGCACAATTTGAATTGATTTCTTAATTCCGCAAAGAACGGGCCCGATTAGCTTACCACCTCCCAATTCTTGTAATAATTTTGAAGCAATATTAGCACTGTGAAGCGCCGGCATTATTAAAATATTAGCCGGTTGAGATAACCTGCAAAACGGATATAGTTTTAATAGCTCAGCATTTAATGCAACACTTGCCTGCATTTCACCGTCATATTCAAAATCAACATTGCGCTTATCAAGTAAGGTAACGGCATCTCTTATTCTTTGAGCTTTTTCTCGCATAGGGTTCCCGAAATTTGAGAAGGAAATAAATGCAACTCTCGGATCATGCCCCATAGACCTTGCCTCTTCTGCCGCATGGATGGCAATTTCGGCTAACTCGTTAGAATCCGGGATTTCATTAATTGTAGTATCTGCAATAAAAATGGTTCGGTTTTTCGCAATCATGATGGAAAGTCCGAACAATAAATTTCCCTGCTTAACTTCAACTGCTTTAGTGATGTCATCAACGCAAGATAAGTAACTCTTAGTCAACCCTGTCACCATCCCGTCATTATAACCGAGCTCAACTAAAAGTGAGGCGAAAACATTTCGCTCTCTTCTTAGTAAATTCTCACAGTCTTTATATAGGTAACCTTTTCTTTGCAACTTACCGTATAGGTAATCTACTAATTTTTCATAGTCGGGATGATGAACGGCATTGATAATTTCTATATCACTTAAACTTCCGACTTCAAGCTTACTTAAGGTGTGGTTAATCGCCTCTTCATAACCGACTAAAACAGCCTTTCCATAACCTAAATTGCGCCACTCTATTGCAGCCCTGATCATCGCTTCTTCATCGCCTTCGGTAAATAGGATGGTTTTAGGGCTCGCTCTTAAGCGCTCAAAGAAGAAGTTCATCATATTAATTGAAGGGTTGAGTCTTGCAGCCAATTGATTTTTATATGCATAAAAATCTTCTATCGGTTTACGCGCAACACCTGTTCGCATAGCGGCTTCGGCAACTGCCATTGAAACCACATGGATAAGCCTGGAATCAAACGGAACCGGGATTATATAGCTTGCTCCGTACTTTAACTTTTTGCCTCCATAAGCTGCTGAAACCTCTGCCGGCACCTCTTCCCTGGCGAGCATTGCAATTGCTTTTGCGGCAGCTATTTTCATCTCATCATTAATGGTTGTAGCCTGAACGTCAAGCGCGCCCCTAAATATATAAGGGAAGCCCATTACATTATTCACTTGGTTATCGTAGTCGGATCTTCCTGTTGCAACAATAGCGTCACCCCTAACTTCTCTTACTTCTTCGGGTGTAATTTCCGGGTCAGGATTCGCCATTGCAAATATAATCGGGTTTTCCGCCATTACCCTAACCATCTCTTTAGTCAAAGCACCTTTAGCCGACAAGCCTAAGAATACATCTGCTCCAACCATAGCTTCGGCTAAAGTTCTATGCGGAGTATCGACCGCATGGGCAGCTTTCCATTGGTTCATCCCGTTAGTTCTGCCCTCATAAATTACTCCAGACGTATCACATAAGATAGCATTTTCATGCGGCAATCCCATATTTTTTAATAATTCGATACAAGCAATACCTGCTGAACCTGCACCGTTTACTACTACCTTTAAGTCTTTAAATTCTCTACCCGTGAGGTGGGCTGCATTAATTAGCCCTGCGGCGGTAATAATTGCAGTACCGTGTTGATCGTCATGGAATACGGGAATATCCATTAATTCTTTTAGTTTGCTTTCAATGATAAAACATTCCGGGGCTTTAATATCTTCTAGATTAATCCCTCCCCAACTTGCGCCTAAATATTTAATTGAATTAATGAATTCTTCGGGATCTTCCGTAGACACTTCTAAATCAATAGCATCAATGTCAGCAAACCTTTTAAACAATACTGCTTTTCCTTCCATTACCGGCTTGGATGCGAGCGCACCAAGATTACCTAAGCCTAAAACAGCGGTTCCGTTAGAAATAACTGCAACAAAATTACCTTTTGAAGTATATTCAAAAGCTTTAGCAGGATCATTATGAATTTCAAGGCAAGGCGCAGCCACACCAGGTGAATATGCTAATGATAAATCCCTTTGATTAGTAAGCGGTTTTAAAGGATCTATTCCTAATTTTCCTTTTTTGCCCTCAGCATGAAATTTCAAGGCTTCGTTATAAATACTAACCTTATAATCATTATCATTTTTGGCTGACATATATTTAACATTTCAATGAATATTTTATTATGCAAGTTATAAAACTCCAAACTTAATTTGCAAGCTTAATTAGAATATACGCAACCTGATTTTTATCTTTCTTTACTATATTTTATAAAAAACTTTTTAAGACATGTATGATTTATGATTTCTATCTACCCGGTTTTTCGGAAAAGTATTCCTCATACTTTCCTTCTCTACCGTTAAATTGCTCAGCATCTGGTGCGTGAGGATGCTTTTCGGTAATATTCGGCCATTGGACGGAAAATTTCTTATTAATTTCCATCCATTGCATTAAATCTTCAGACTCAGGCTTTATCGCTTCCGCCGGGCATTCAGGCTCACACACCCCACAATCGATGCATTCGTCAGGGTTAATAACCAGCATGTTTTCACCTTCATAAAAGCAATCAACTGGGCATACTTCGGCACAATCCGTGAATTTGCACTTTATACAATTTTCCGTAACTACATATGCCATATCCCGAAACCTTAAGACTTGTTTTTTTATATCTTGAAATGTAAACTCTTTTAGTTTATATACGAGAACTAATATTTTGCAATATTTCTCTTTGAGCAAAATGTGCGGATGTGGCGGAATTGGTAGACGCGCTAGACTTAGGATCTAGTGTCTTTCGACGTGTGGGTTCAAGTCCCACCCTCCGTACCAATCTTAAAACCCTAACTCTAAAGGATAAGAAATGAACAAAGTGCTAATTGTGGAGGCGACATTACACCCTGATACCGCTGACGCCTTATCCAGCGCGGTCAGATTCGTATTAGAACAAAACGGAATTGAATATGAAAGAGTTCAAGTCTCAGGTATATTTGAAATTCCTGCAGCAGTAAGCATAGCCTTAGATGCGTTTGATTACGACGGAGCTATTGTCGTCGGTAGCCTTATTGGCCAAGAAAGTATTACTCTAAATACAATTTATCAGGAATGTGCCCGCGGTGTTAACGATATATCTATCCATTTTTCATTACCGATCGGATTTGGAATATTTATGGTAGAAAATGAAGCTCAAGCTTTAGAACAAGCGAGCGCTATAGGTAAACAAGCTGCCACCTGCTGTTTGGAGCTAATTAAAATAAAAAACCTCTATCAATCTTTTCATAATGACTCAGGCAGTGGATACAAAAATTAAATTTTATTCTTCCAAAATTAGAGCAAAAAGAAACTCAAGGATTTTAGCAATTCAATGTATATATGCTTACGAAACTTGGCTTTATCATCTTGACTCAGTAGATATTAACCAATTGATAATAGATGTTGCATCAATTAATAATTTTGATCTTTTTGACTCGACCAAGAAAGATCCGATTGATAAAAAGTATTTAATACACATGATTAAAGGGGCTATCGCCAGCTTAAAAGAACTGGATCACAACGCATCTCTTTACTTGGCTCATGACTGGAAAGTTGAGCGGTTACCTAAGTTGGTAAAAAATGTTATCAGACTGGGAATCTATGAGCTTATTAATACAAATGACTTGGATAAATCAATAATTATTAATGAATACCTTGATATTGCCAAGCTTTTCAATCATGAAGGAGAAGTAGGATTTATTAATACCGTGCTTGACAAAGTTTCCAAGGAAAATTTATAGATGGATGTATTGATTTATTTAGTACCGTTTACCGTTCTATTTAGTTTGATCGGCCTAGTTGCACTTATATGGGCGATCAGATCTAAACAATATGACGATATGAAAGGTGCTGCCGAACGTATTTTATTTGATACCGAAGACAATAACCGGAATGATTCAAAAGATAAAAATCATAAAAAATAAAAATTACTATTAATTTCTACTTAACCATTTTGATGGATCTATATTCGGAAATATTGAATTTTCAATATATAATAATTTTACTAAAATGGGAGATGTATGTTAATTGAAGAAAAAGGGATTATTATTTCAGTAAGAAAATTCCGGGAAAGTAGTTTTATAATAAAGTGTTTACTTGAGCATTCCGGTTTAATTGCAGGGCTACATAAAACAAGAAAAGCTAAGCATATCCAAGAACCGATTGTAGGTAACTTAATTCAAGCTAAGTGGCAGGCACGCCTTGAAGAACATTTGGGTTTTTTAAATTTTGAAAATGTTAAAAATACTGCTTCACTTATTTCAGGTAAAAAGTTACCGGTTTTAATTTTAGATTCAGCAGTAAATCTAATTAATATTCTAGTAGTTGAAAAAGAGCCTCACGATACTTTGTTTTCCTCACTTGAGAATCTACTTAATATTATAGAAGATTATCACGATGATAAGCTTGAAATATTAGCTGATTATATCAAATTCGAAGTTTTCGAGCTACTGGGTAATTCAGGGTTTGGCCTGGATTTAAGTAAATGCGTAGTAACTAACAGTACGGAAAACTTAACTTATATTTCTCCAAGATCCGCTTCAGCCGTAAGCTTAGAAATCGGCAAACCTTATGAAAATAAACTTTTTAAACTTCCAAAATTTTTGCTTCCCGGGGAATCAAATGATTATGTGATAAATGATCTAAAAGAAGCCTACAAAATTTCACTTTATTTTCTTGAAAAACATTTATTAAAGCCTTTTGCCAAACCTTTACCGCTAGCCAGAAAATTACTGCAAGAGTATATTTTGCAATTAAGCTAGCTTCTAGCCCTTTTCATATTCTTCACTTCCCTTCTAATCAACATAAATCCGGAAAGCATAATTAACAGATAACCTAAGTACTGCATATTATTAGGTACCTCACCAAACACCATATAGCCTGCAATCCCGCTAAAGATCAATTTACTGTATCGAAATGGTGCGACTACCGATATATCTCTCTTTAAAGCATTAAAATAAGCTAAACTATGTACAAAGTAAAATAAAGCCATAATAACAATATACTTTAAATGAACCCATTTGAGGTTAAACGCGGAAAAGTCAATAAGCCCATTAGGGATAATCGATAGCTTAACCCCATATAGATAAACATCATCAAATTTTAAGATAGCGCCGGGCAATGACCACATGAGCGCAAACAGAAGCAAATAAAACAACTGAGTACGATTTTTTTCGGTTCTTCCTAAAAGTTTTACGGTTACACTGTTCATTGACCAAAAAATTATGGCTAAAATAGTATAAACGTAATAACTGTTAATATTTAATTTGTATTCCGAAGAAGTAAAAAGCTGTGGATTTACAATTATTATCGCCCCGATAAATCCTAGCATTATTGAAATTATTTTTGTTTTAGACCATCCCTCATTAAAAAAAGCCATTCCGATAATCGCAAGAATAATATATTGCAAATTTTCAAGCGCAGCAGCATCAGCAATTTTTATATTTTCTAAGCCTTTATAAAAACAAATTCCCCCAAGCACACTAAAAAAGCTGCGTAGAAAGTGAATTTTTATTTCAGAAGTTTTTAGTAGCTGGAGCCCTTTAAATAAGACCCAAGGCAAGGTAATAATAAAAAGTATTAATTTATAAGCAAAAACTATTTGAGCAGGGGTTATTGATTGAGTAAGTATTTTTGCACAAATATCCAACGAAGCAAGCGCTATATTGTTGATTATCATGAAGCACATTCCCAATACCGCATAGTACTTATACATACTCTCAACCATATAAAAATTTTGAAAATTATACTGTTTAATTTTTATTTAGCAAGGGTAATGTTGAAAAATTTTGTTGATATATTAAAAATTAATATATTTCCAAATGATTACACATTAATTTAACTAACTTAATCTTATATTTTTATATGACAAATAGACGAAATGTATTTGTTGTAAGATTTATAGTTTAATTTACTATATTACTCAATTTAAACTCCCTGGTCTCCGAATATTTATTTTATACCGGGAACTCGCTATCTACCCCACATGAAAAGTCTTCAGCATTGAGTAGATATTAATTAAAAAATAAGCTCGCAGCAATTAAACTGAGAGCTCATCAATAAGCAATAGAATTAAAAAATTCTATGAATTTACAGCTTTTTTAAGATCCTTACCGGCAACAAATTTAGGGCGCTTAGAAGCAGGAACTTTAATTTTTTGCCCATTTTGCGGGTTTCTTACTTCTTTAGCAGGAACATCAGATATTTTAAAAGTTCCGAATCCGACTAATCTTAGATCTTCACCTTTTTTAAGCGTCTGCTTTATAACTTCCAACACAGCATCAATAGCTCTTGATGCATCAGCTTTTGTAGATTTTAATTCATCTGCAATCGCAGCAATGAATTCCGACTTATTCACAGTTTTACCCTCGTTTTATGGTTAATTAAAGTCACATGTATGACCTTATTGTAGTAAGAATTTTATGGCAAGCGATTTTTTAATTAATTCTAAAATATTTTTTCCTCTGTAAGCGAGATAACACCTCCCTTGAAGGAGATTTATGAATATATATTAACCCTGTTTTTATCAAGCATTTAAATACTCAAATGCTAAATTTTTATAATTTTGTTCAGAAGTTTTAATAAAATTAATTTCATCCTGAGTAAGCAAGCGGTGGAGCTTTGCCGGCACCCCTGTCCAAAGCTCTCCGGTACTGACCACCTTCTTCGGAGGAACTAAGCTTCCCGCTCCAACCATAGCATTAGTTTTTACCGTTACATAATCAATAACTTTTGCTCCCATACCGATAAAACTATAATCTTCAAGCCGGCATGCATGCAGTAATGCGCTATGGCCGATAGTCACTCCCCTCCCAATAATCGTAGGCCCTTCATGGCGGTTAACATGCACAATTGTTCCGTCTTGTATGTTACTTCCCTCTCCTACCCTAATATAGTTTACATCACCCCTTAAAACGCAATTAAACCATATACTAGCTTCTGCTCCTATTTCCACATCTCCGATAATAACTGCGTTTTCCGCAATGAAAGCGGTAGGAGCAATCTTAGGATATTTATCCTTATAGGGAAGTATTATAGCCATATCATTTCTTCTTAAAGGTTTTTTTAGGTTTATTAGCGCTTGCTGATATTATATCCAGAGCTTGAGGCAGATCGATTTCCATTAAATTTTTCTCTTTTACGGAAGTAAAATTTTTTCCCCTCTGAACATAAGGACCGAACTTACCGATACCTAATTTTATCTCCTCTCCAGTTTCTGGATGTTTACCTAGAATTTTCGGCAAACTGAAAAGAAATTCTGCTATTTTTAAATCTACATTTTCGGGTGAGAACATTTTCGGTAACGAAACTCTTTTTTTAAGGCTATCTTCACCAATTTGAAGGTAATGCCCGTAAGGACCTTTTTTAAGGAAAATTTCTTTACCGCTCTTCTCGTCAACTCCGATAACTTGAGGTGCCTCAGCCTTAATCTTCTCATCTTTACCTTCATCTCCTTCCTGCTGATTACCGGAAGCACCCAAGTTCTGTATATAATCACATTGCGGATAATTACTGCATCCAATAAATGAACCGAAGGAACCTAGCCTTAGGTGCAAAGTCCCGTTGCTGCATTTCGGGCATTTGACTTCGTCAGGAGAATCAGGAAATAAGAAATGTCTTAAATGGTTTTCTAAACTGGCTAGCACATCTTGATTTTTATATTTCAATACTTCTTCGGTCTTAGGCTTAAATTCACTCCAAAATTCTTTGAGTACCGCTTTCCAGAGTTTCTCTCCATTTGCCACGTCATCAAGTGCATTTTCTAGATTCGCAGTAAAACTATACTCTACATATTTTGCAAAATTTAATACTAAAAATGCACTTACTATCCTCCCTCTAACTTCAGGAACAAACCTTTTTTTTTCAAGTACTACATAATTTCTCTCCTGTAAAATCGAAAGAATGCTCGGGTAAGTTGAAGGTCTACCGATACCCAACTCTTCCAGCTTTTTAACTAAGCTTGCTTCAGTATATCTTGGTGGCGGTTGGGTAAAATGCTGCTCTCCGTTAAGATTTTCTAAATTTAAATCCTCACCTTGTTTTAAATTCGGTAATAAATTTGTTTTCTCTTCATCTTCGTCATCTTTATCTTCCCGATAAATTTTAAGGAACCCGTCAAAAGTGATTATTGAGCCGGATGCACGAAAGGTGCCGATTTTATCATCATCTTTAATAATAACACTTGTAACATCCAACTCAGCACTTCGCATTTGGCATGCTATCGTTCGTTTCCAAATCAGTTCGTAAAGTTTATAAAAATCCGTTTCCAAATATTGTTTTATCTCACTAGGCTTTAATGTAATATTTGTCGGTCTGATCGCTTCATGAGCTTCTTGTGCATTTTTACTTTTCGTTTTATAAAAACGTGCCGCACTCGGGATATAATTTTTACCGAAACTCTTTTCAATTTCTCCCCTAATATCTGTAACTGCTTCATCAGATAAATTTACCGAATCAGTTCTCATATAGGTAATAAGCCCTTTAGCCTCACCGGCAATTTCTATTCCTTCATATAATTTTTGGGCAACCATCGAAGTTTTCTTTGCCGAAAACCCGAACTTTCTTGCAGCTTCCTGAATTAATGTTGATGTAGTAAACGGTGGGCTCGGGTTTCTGGTTGATTTTTTCTTCTCAATTTCGCTGATGCTATAATGCTTTTTATTTAATACATCAATTATATTATATGCTGTTTCCTTGTTCTCGATAGTTAGCTTTTCTAACTTCTCACCTTTATATTCTACAAGGGTTGCTAGAAAAGTTTCGTTTTTTTTATTTCCAAACTCAGCTTCAATCGACCAATACTCTTGAGTTTTAAAACGTTCGACCTCTTCTTCCCTTTCAACTATTAACCTAAGCGCTACCGATTGAACTCTGCCGGCTGAACGACTACCGGGTAATTTTCTCCATAGTACGGGAGAAAGAGTGAAGCCTACCAAATAATCCAACGCTAGCCTTGCTTGTTGGGCATCAACCAAGCTCATATCAATATCACGAGGATTAGAAACCGCATCTAAAACAGCTTTCTTGGTAATCTCATGGAATACTACCCTTTTAACCTTGCTTGTAGGCTTCAAAGCTTTTTTCTTTTTAAGAATCTCAAGTATATGCCAAGAAATCGCTTCACCTTCTCGGTCAGGGTCAGTAGCTAAGTAGATGGTATCTACGTCTTTTACCTTTTTCACTATTGCTTCGACATGCTTTGCTGATCTGCTCATCACTTCATAGTGCATGGCGAATTCTTTATCCGGATCAACTGAGCCGGATTCCGAAGGAAGCGAGCGTACATGACCATAAGAAGATAGTACACTGAAATCTTTGCCCAAATATTTACCTAAAGTCTTGGCTTTAGCCGGCGATTCTACTATTAATAAATCCATATGTTTTTATTGAACTTACATGTTGAAAATTGCATAATACAAAAAATGTCATAACATGTTTTATTCAATACTCCTATGCTAAAAATTTTTCTAAGAACAATATTAAAAGCCCTACTTTTTGTATTGTTAATCATTTTGGTTTTCATTTCTACTAAAAATATCGAACCAAATCCACAAATAAAAGAAATAGAAATTAATAATCAACCGAAATGAATAATAACCTACAACCTTTCACTTATATAGAAAATTTTCTTGAGATGCTTTCAGCTGAAAGAAATGCTTCTAAAAACACAATTCTTTCCTATAAAACGGATTTAATTTATTTTATAAGATTTTTAGAAACGACCGGTTGCTCACTCTTTAGCTGCGATCCTAAAATATTAAATAGATATATTATTTCTTTAAGTGAAAAACATTTGGCAAGTAAAACCGTCAGGCGTAAAATTTCAGCACTAAGGCAGTTTTTTCAATTTCTGGTAGAAGAAAAGCTTATTATGCAAAATATTACTCTTGATCTGGAAATGCCGAAAAAAGATCACAGTTTGCCCAAAGCTTTAAGCCAAGAGGATATGACGATACTAATCAATACTTCTTGCCTCGATACTTCGGCGGAAGGCTTGAGGTTAAATGCCATGCTTGAAATTTTATATTCTACGGGACTTAGAATCACTGAACTGGTTAGCTTAAAAATGCAATCTTTGCAAAAAAGCTCAGCTGGAATCGAGCAGTTTATGATTATTAAAGGTAAAGGTGGTAAAGAAAGACTGGTTATTTTAAACGACCAAGCTGTAGAAGCATTAAATAAATATTTAAAAATAAGGCTTAGTATTTTTAAAAAGAATATTAGTACTGATTGGCTTTTCCCTTCTTTGGAAAAAAGCGGCAAAGTAAGCCATATTACCCGGCAAAGATTCGGGCAACTTTTAAAAGAACTTGCCGTTGATTCAGGCGTTGATCCGAAAAAACTTTCTCCGCATAAAATCAGACATTCATTTGCTAGTCATTTATTGGAAAACGGAGCTAACTTAAGAGTGGTGCAGGAACTACTCGGGCACTCTGATATCTCCTCCACACAAATTTATACCAAAGTACTAAGCGAAGCTGCAAAAAAATTAGTCTTTGAAAAGCACCCTTTAAGTAAAGAATAAATAATAATAATAATTTATTACTTTCAAAACTAAGTTTTTGATATTTACATAATTAACTAAATACCATATTCTGAGATAGTAATCATTATTAAGGGGAACCTATGAACAAATTTACAACCATTTTAAGTGGTTTAGTAGTATCTTTTATTGCAAGCAGTGCATTAGCAGATTCTTCTAGCGCAAGCACAGCACCGGATGAAAGCAGCAAGCCGATGGCTTCTACGGAACAAAGCGAAATCAGCCCAGCACCGAGCAGCAGTGAAGCATCAGGTGAAAGCAGCACTAAAAGCTCTATGAGTTCTAAAGAAGAAAAAAAGTCTCACGAGGAAGGACTTGATGTGCATAAAACAGATGAACATATCGAGACAAAATAAATTTTAATTTAACTTAAATTTTATTATGAGATGCTTTTAACAATTTATGTTTTAAGCATCTTTTTTTATATAGTAAATTAAGTTGAATATCCTACATATAGAGAGCATAGTTGAATATCCTACATATAGAGAGCATAGTTGAACTATAAAAATTAAACTAAGTTTGCGTATAAATGACTATACCATTTATAAAGCTTACGCTCAATAAATGACGGCTAGGCGCGTGCATCTTACTATTCTTCTTATATTTGAATAAACGCGTTAGATATTCAACTTAATTTACTATAAGGTTCCTTCTTCGATTTGATTTATTTTTATTTGTCCTTCCCTAATAACCTTGTAATCTCTATCATTAATTTTAACAATCGTTGAGGGTAAATGCTTGCTTTTTCCTTCTATTATAACGACTCTTTCATCAAAAACTTTGAGTGCTTCAGCGGAATCTTTAACCGGAGCATGTCCTGAAATATTCGCACTAGTTGCAACAATAGGTTTATCAAGTTCCTTAATTATTTTTTGCAGGTATGCAGAATCCGGTATCCTTACTGCTAAACTTTCACCGTTATTATAAACATTTTCAGCAATCAAATTTTGATTGTTTTTAATCGGAAGCACCAAAGTCAAAGCTCCCGGCCAAAATCTTTCAGCTAAATTTAGCGCTAAGTTATTTACCTCACAAACTTGCCGGATTTGCTCAATATTTGCAAAAAACACCGGTAAAGATTTCTCTTTCTCTCTCACTTTATATTCAAATATTTTTCTAACTGCCTCAGCATTGCTTGCATCACAACTTAAAGCAAACAAAGTATCTGTCGGCAACACGATAATCTCGCCTCTCATAAAGCACTCGGTTATATATTGCAAATTATCATTAATTGATTTTATAATCATTATTATGGTAAAAAAATTTGGAATTATAGTCTATCTAAGCTGCCTGGTAGTTTTTGTAAGCTAATTGCATCTTTTTACTTGTTTTAAACTTATCCGGGAATATCTTTAGTTAATGATTTTTTATCTTTTACTGATTTTGCTTCTGATGAAGGTTTATAAATAAACAACTTTCCGCAGTAAGGGCAACTAATTTGACTATTTTCTAATATTTCCAAATAAACTTTCGGATGACCTAAAGCGCCGTTGCCGCCATCACAGCTTACCTTTCTTTCATCTACAACAACTTTACCTTCAGTCATATTTTACCCGCACAAGATCATTAATATGTTTAAATAATATTGGTACTTTAAATAAATTTAAAGCAAAATCCAATCTCTTATGTTTTAAAGAATACATCCCCAGCCGGAATAGATTTTATCCCGCCTCCCGTAACTAAAAGTAAATTACCTTCATCTTCAATACCGATAAAAATTCCTTCAATAGTTTTATCAGCAAGGTTTACGGTTAAAGTTGAGTTTATCCCTTTGGCTTGGCTTAACCATTTATTTTTAATCGGTGAAAACCCACTATCCAGCCAGATGTTATAAATATCAACAAAATTTTTTAAGATATTCTCAACCAACGCATCATATTCATAGGCTATTTTGCAGGCTTCTAAGCTGGTTGCATTATATTTTGCCAAATATGCAGAATCTTTTAAATTTACCCCGATTCCAACTAAAACCAAATCATGCTTAACTTTCTCCAGAAGTATTCCACATACTTTCTGGCCATTAATTAACACATCATTTACCCATTTGAATTGCACATGTAAGGGCGGAGATAAATTTTTAATACTTTTAGCAACGGCAAGAGCTGCTATGTAGCATATTTGCCCCAAACGCTCAGCTTCAATCTCAGGCTTTAAAATTATGGTTAAGGCTATATCCGATTTACTCCCCTCCCATAATTTACCCGACTTTGCATGAGCTTTAGTTTGCTCTTTAGCTAATACAACATATCCTTGATGTGCTGCCCCTGAATCTATTAACCTTTTTGCTTCTTCTTGAGTGCTGTCTAAAACTTGATATTTCTTTATAAACCAATTGTCTAACTTACTCATGGACGCCAATCTAATAATACTTTTACTACTTCCTCGGCAATAATAACTATCGGAGCCGGAGAAATGAAATACAACAGGTTAAACACTACTGCTAAAGCCCCAATAACTTTTAAAGTAAGGGGGAAGAAACCTTGTACCGAATTTTTTGTTTCATCAAAATACATAATTTTAACAATTCTTAAATAGTAAAATGCAGAGATAACACTTGCAATAACCGCCGCAACCGAATAAACATACATTCCTTCTTTAATTGCCGCAAAGAGAACATGAAATTTAGCAAAGAATCCGGCAAGCGGAGGTATACCCGCAAGGGAAAACATCAATACCGCTATTGCGAAAGCTAAGTACGGATACTTTTTAGCAATACCTGATAAATCCGATATATTATCTTTATATTCATCATCTTTTCTTAGCATTAAAATACAGGCAAATATTCCTAAAGTCATTGCTAAGTAAATTATAATATAAACGACGAATCCTCTTAAACCTTCAACTTGGTTAGCGGCAATACCGATTAATGCAAAACCTACGTGCGCAATCGAACTATAAGCCAACATCCTCTTTATACTTTTTTGCATTATAGCACCGAAGCTTCCGATAAACATAGAGGCTATTGAGACAAATATAATAATTTGATCAAATTTATATAATCCTAATAATAAATTATACGGGTCAGATAAGATACGTGCAAACAATGCAAGCATTGCCACCTTCGGGAGAGCAGCAAAAAACGCAGTCACTATAGTCGGTGAGCCTTGATAAACATCCGGCGTCCACATATGAAACGGTGCAGCGGAAACTTTAAAACATATTGAAACTACTATAAAAATAATTCCGGTTAAAATTATGACAGGCAACATATTACCACTCTCAACACCCATGGCGGCAGCATTATAACGGTAGTGCGTTATTGCTTCAAATCCTCCCGTACCGGTAAATCCGTATAGCAAAGACGCCCCGAATAAATAAAGTCCGGATGAGAGCGCGCCTAAAACAAAGTATTTTAGACCGGCTTCAGCGGAAAATTCATTATTGCGGTTAAAAGCAGCCATAATATAAAGCGGCAAACTCATAAGTTCCAAGCTTAAATAAAGACTTAAAAAATTTTTAGAGCTAACTAGAAACATCATGCCCGCAGTTGAAAGCATCATAAGCACCGGCATTTCAAAGCTAATATACTGATCAGTTTTCTCTAAGGAAGCTTGCATGAAGAATATAGCTATTGCAGCGATCAAAAGTAAAATTTTTATAAGGGAGGTGTATTCATTAACTAATAACATGCCGTTAAAAAGCATAGTATCTTTAACTGTATTTGCACACACATGATAAATCGAAGCAATCATCAAAACAATTGCGCCGTAACAAACATACTTTAAAGTGTTTTTCTTTGCAAAAGCACCGAAGAGAAGAAAAAGCAATGCACCGAAGATTAAGTTTAATTCCGGCACTATAACAGAAAGGTCATACCAAATTGAATACATATTTCTCAAAGTTAATAGTTTGTATCATTTATATCATTTATAGCACTTTGGTCTACAATATCTTTCAGCACCTCAACGGAGCTTGTGATATTTTTAGTTATAACCTTAGGATAAATCCCTAAAATAATAACCAGGAACAAGAGTGGAAGAAATGCGGCAACTTCCCTTTTATCCAAATCGGAAATCAAGGCAAGCTTTTCATTTTTTACTTCTCCAAACATTATTCTTGCATAGAGCCATAACATATACGCGGCTCCCAAAACCATTCCCGTGGCAACTAATGCACCATAAATTTTATTTGCTTCAAATACACCGAGTAATACTAAAAATTCCCCAACAAACCCTGAGGTACCGGGGAGCGCAACGGAAGCAAGCATAAAAACCATAAACACAAGTGCAAATTTAGGCATTAAGCTGGTTAATCCACTATAAAATGCGATTTCTTTGGTGTGCATTCTATCATAAACTACTCCTACACAAAGGAATAGAGCACCTGAGACCAAACCATGACTAACCATCTGAAATACTGCTCCTTCAATTCCCTGTTGCGTGAAAGCGAAAATGCCGGCAGTTACAAAGCCCATATGGGCGACCGAAGAGTAAGCGATTAACTTTTTCATATCTTCCTGCATCAATGCAACAAGTGAAGTATATATTACAGCAATAATACTTAGAATTATCACCATATCGGCGAAATAGTGAGATGCCTCGGGAAGCATAGGTAAAGAAAATCTTAAAAACCCGTACCCGCCTAATTTTAATAATACACCCGCCAATATTACCGATCCTGAAGTCGGAGCTTGTACGTGCGCATCAGGAAGCCAGGTGTGAACCGGCCACATCGGAACTTTTACCGCAAAAGAAATAAACATCCCGAGCCATAACCATTTCTGCACTTCTAAAGTATAGGTGGGAAGTATATCATATAACTCAAATATGTCGGTTGTATCGGTGTGATAATATATAAATATAAAAGAGATCAATAGAAACACCGAACCGAAAAAAGTATAAAGAAAAAATTTGAATGCAGCATAAACTTTTTTTTCTCCGCCCCAAACACCGATAATTAAAAACATAGGAATTAGAACAGCTTCAAAGAATATAAAGAACAAAAGAATATCCGCTGCACAGAAGGTACCAATTACTAATGCTTCCAATACTAAAAAATTAATCATATACTCTTTTACGCGCTTCTTAATGCTATTCCAACCGGCAAGAATACAAATAGGAAGTAAAAATGTCGTAAGCAGAACAAAGAATATTGATATCCCGTCAATACCAAGCGAATAATGAACATTATAACCATCTATCCAAGCTTTTTTCTCTACAAATTGTAAAGAAGCGTTATTAGGGTCATATAACCCCCATACGTAAAGCGAGACTATGAACTCTATAAGTGTGGTGATAAGGGCAAGAGACTTTATAAGTAATAAGGATTTTTTTTCGTTATTAGTAATAAAGATTAAAGCAGCTCCGATAAGCGGAAGCAAAATTAAAACTGTTAAAATCGGAAAACTATTCATAAACCATCAAATCCTAATAAGTGACCATGTTAATAATAATACAAGCCCTAAAAGCATTACAAGTGCATAGTGGTAAATATAACCGGTCTGCAAAAAGCTTACCACTCTTGCAAATCTATATGAAGTTAGCGCTGCTCCGTTCGGTATACTATCAACTATTCTTGCATCTGCTATCTTCCATAGTTTTAATCCGAGCAACTTGGAAGATTTTACAAACAGCACATTATACAGCTCATCAAAATACCATTTGTTAAATAAGAATTTGTATACTCCACTAAATGTTCTTTGAATTTGGTTAGGTAGATTAGGTGCAAACATGTAAAGAACATATGCCGTAAAAATTCCGAATATACCTGCAAAAAGTGGTAACCATTTCACCCATGCTTCAACGTGATGAGCTTTCTCTAAAGTGTTATGATGCTCAAGCCAAACAATTGAGCTCCTCCAGAATTCCCCGTTCGGGTTTACTATATCGAGTGTATTATATCCGATATATCCTGCAAATACAGCACCTACCGCCAGAATAAGTAACGGAACCGTCATAGAAAGCGGAGATTCATGCACGTGAGAAATAACTTCTTTACTCGCTCTAGTTTTACCTTGAAATACTAAAATTAATAAGCGCCAAGAGTAAAAAGCCGTAAGTACAGCCGCGCTAATCCCAAGCCAGTAGGCAGTTTTCCCATAGATAGATCCTGCTGCATAAGCTGATTCTAATATAATATCTTTAGAATAAAACCCTGCAAACGGATATATTCCGCCCAAAGCAAGAGAACCAATCCACATCATAACAAAGGTAAAAGGTATTAATTTCCGAATACCACCCATTTTATTAATATTTTGCTCATCACTCATTGCATGGATCACACTTCCCGCGCTCAAGAAGAGTAAGGCTTTAAAGAATCCGTGGGTAAGCAGATGAAATACACCGGCGGCATATGCGGAAACTCCGCTTGCAAAAAACATATAGCCGAGTTGGCTACAGGTTGAGTAAGCAATAATCTTTTTAATATCAGTTTGCACCAATGCCACGGTTGCAGCAAAAATACAAGTAAATGCTCCAACTACAGTTATTACATTTAGCGCAACCTCTGAATGCTCAAAAAGAGGCGAACACCTTGCAGTTAAGAATACACCGGCTGTTACCATGGTTGCAGCGTGAATAAGCGCAGAAACCGGAGTAGGCCCTTCCATAGCATCGGGCAACCATGTATGCAAGCCGAGCTGCGCGGATTTACCCATGCATCCGATAAACAATAACAAGCATATCACGGTAATAGTACTTACTTCACAGCCCATAAAGGGAATCGTCTGATTTAACTTTCCCGGAATCTGCGGAAATATTTGCGAAAATTCCACACTTCCGAAGGTCAGATAAATTAAAAATATTCCAAGCGCAAAACCGAAGTCTCCTACTCTATTTACCAGGAAAGCTTTCATTGCTGCTGAGCTTGCACTCTCACGTTTATACCAAAAGCTGATTAAAAGATAAGAACTTAACCCTACTCCTTCCCATCCGAAAAAAAGCTGCACCAGATTATCGGCACAAACTAACATAATCATACAGAAAGTGAATAAAGAAAGGTATGCCATAAACCTCGGCTTATGTGCATCATGACTCATATATCCGATCGAGTAGATATGTACTAGAGCGGAAACTGAAGTAATTAATAAGAGCATCATTGAAGTCAGCACATCTATATAAATAGACCAGTCAACTATAAAATTGCCACTCTTAATCCATTCCAGAAGCTTAATATGAACTATCGCACCATCTAAAGCCACTGATTTAAAAAGCATCCCTGCACATAATGCTGAAATAATTACTCCGCTACAGGTAATTGCTTGCGCTGAATAATCGCTTATTATACGCGTATTAAACCCGACAATAGCTGCTGCAACGAGAGGAGAAAAAACTAATAGTATTGCATATAACTCTAAGCTCATAACCCCTACCCTTTCATCGCTTTAACTGATTCAACGTCAATGTCACCTTTATTCCTAAAGTAAACGACTAGTATTGCAAGCCCGATCGCCGCTTCCGCCGCTGCCACGGTCAGTATAAATATAGTAAAAATTTGCCCGTAATAATCATTAAGCACTACCGAGAAGGTCACGAAGTTAATATTAACCGCGAGCAGCATAAGCTCGATTGACATTAAAATAGTGATAATACTTTTGCGGTTAATGAATATCCCGCATACTCCGATAACAAATAAAATTGTTGATAAGGTTAAATAATGATTTAAACCGATATTTCCGAATAACATTGTCTTCATTAAATATCCACTCCTTCTCCGACTTTTACGTTTACAAGTTTAACCGTATCTTCTTTTTTCCTGGTTATTTGTGTATGTATGTTTTGCCGTCTTACTCTCTTTTCATGTCTTATGGTAAGCACGATTGCACCGATCATAGCTACAAGTAAAATTAACCCTGAAACCTGAAAAGCAAAGAAATACTCTGTATATATTCTAAGCCCTAAAGCTTGGGTATTAGGAATGTTAGGATCCAAAAGGAGGGGAGAGTTAAATGCAATATTATCAGATGCTTTTATAGCATAAAAAAGCTCGACAAAAATAATTATCCCGAGCACGACAGCAAGCGGCATAGTTTTAAGAAACCCTTGCTTAAGAACTGCAAAATCAACATCAAGCATCATGATAACGAATAAGAAAAGCACCATGACTGCTCCTACATAAACTATAACCAAGGTCATTGCTATATACTCTGCACCGATTAATATAAATAATCCGGCTGCATTAAAAAATGCAAAAATTAAAAATAGCACTGCATGCACCGGGTTTTTAACACTAACCACCATCAGCGCAGAAAGCACAATCAATATGGCAAAAGAATAAAATACTAGCTCTTGCATTATCCGTTTATAAAAATATTTGATATGATATAGATAATGCCCAAAAGATTTATATGCAAGAAATTTTATATGTAACTATTATTTTCGGTTAAGGATATAAAGGTATTCTTGAGAGGATATTTTATATTTATACTTTTATTTAGTCATCAAGCTTATTAATTTCTTAACATCTAGTTAACATAATTTAATATAACTTAACTTTTTATATTTAACAGCTCCCAATATAGCTTAATTTTAATAATATACTTAGGAAGTTGTAGAATGTCATTTAAAAATACTATTGAGTTAATGTATAGTAAGGAAACTGAAGGAACTCAAAATGCTTCATTAAGTAGAGTTAAGCCTTATCTTTTTAATGCAATACTTTTTTACGCTAGCTCGAATAAAGCTAACGGCATGAGATATGAGGAGTTACTTAAGTTAATGACTATAACTTTTATCAAAGATACTACTAATTTGTACATGAATACCCCCGATGATAACCCCAAAAAAAACTTACTCTTGAGAATTAATAAAATTATATTCAGCGGAATTTATATACAATACAGCTTTAATCGCAGAAACTTACTACCAATTCTATTATTTTGCAACATTCACTGATTTACCGCCTTCATTATCAAATATTGTTTTTAGTATTATAATTTTTCATGCTGTAGAAGTATCTTTGGATTTTAAATTAAGTAATATTGAAGAGATTACTCAATTAGTTATACGTTATTTTGAAATCTTTACTAAACCAGATAAGGAATTAATTTCTCATAAAGAAGATTTAAAAACAACCGAATTTACCGGTATCCTTCCGCTTATCGAATATGAAGCTGATACACCTTGCTTTAAACTTGGTGAAGGTAAACAATTATTAGTAAAAAGCTTTATTCCGAACGAATATAAACAGGTTAATTTTCTTGATCTTAAAGACAAAAAACTGTGTCTTGATAGCAGTACACAAGAAAAATGGATTGAGCTTGCTAATAAAGATGGGTATACCTTACATTTAATCGATAGCAAATCCCTTACCGGGATATATAATCACTGTCCTAATACCACCGTAGAAGCAGTAAAATTTCTGAGTGATAGCAATCTTAACCATGAACCTGCTCAAGTACACTATTTACTCTCTAATGAAGCTTATCAGGAATGTAACTTATAATGAAGGGTTAATAAAAAAGAAAAAAGATGAACGCTAAAAAATCTTTCAAACCGGCCTATGCCTCTTAATAGTGACTATTCTTACTCTAGCAACTCATATATACACTTCCGAATAGATAAATCCAAATATGGATCTAATGACCTAAGAGCAAATTTGCTTGCTGAACTTTAGCTATTATAAAATTAATTATATAATAAAATTGCGGCTCCCATAATAAAATTTTAACATATTTAGTATATAGTCCATCTATAAACACATAATCTCCTATTTATATAATGCCAAGTAACAGCTTAAAGAATAATAATCCTAAAACCCCTCGCAATACTTTACCATACAACGATGCATTTGGATTTTACATACCCGAAACCGAAATTAATAAAATTTACAATATACTTGCACTTAAAGTAGCAAAATACATATTATTAATCCCTTATGGAATAGCACGCTTTACAAACCACGATACTATTGCTTTAATAATGGGAGCCGGTCATATTGCATTAGATTATACGGGAAATTATTACCGCTTTAAATATTCAATGGAGGCTTTAAATAGCTACCTGAAATATTTCAGTACATATGAAGAAAATATAGAGCCTAAAATAACTACGCTCGTTTCCTTAGTTTATAAACCGTATGATATAGCTGAAAATCTTGTATATTCGTTATCCTCATTTACATATAATAAAATAGCTGAATCAGTTACAAATCACATATACACGTTTATGTTTACGGAATATATGAAACCGTGTTTTAATCTTGATAAAAATAATGAACAAGCATTTTTCACTCAAAGCATGGAACATGAGGATTTTATTAACTTAAATTTAGAATTCCTTCCAAACACCCTAAAACTTTGTGTTGACGACAAAGGAGAAAATGCATGGTCTTATGCATTTCTTGAAGATACAGGACCTCAAGGTTATTTGGTTAATACTGATACGAAAACAGGATTGTATTTTCATAAATGCCCCCCAGAAACTGAAGAATTTTATCAATTTATAAAAAGTTATTCAAATTCTAAAGAATCTGAATGCCTGGCTAAATACGGAGCTAAATATGCTATTACCCTTGAAGCATATAAACAGTGTTTTGGGGATACACCTGAGTTTTATTCAACGCTCTCTATATATAAAGCTGAGCGTGAATGCTTAAACTCTCCTGAAGGAACGGATATATTCTCTACTTCATTTTCAATTACTAACACGCATGATGAGTTATAAATTAATGAGAACCCTTTAAAATTTATTTAAAGGGTTTTTACTAGAATCGTAAATTAAAAATTTGAGCCAGCGGGATCAATTTCCTTCAATTCACCTTTTTCGATTTCAAATATAGAAAGCATTCTTTCATTGCTACCGTCTTTTTTAAATCTGAAGATACCGGAAGCCCCTTGAAACCCGCCATCATCCAACAAAGCTTCTAAAATATTATCTTTAGTTGATAGCACCGCAAGTAATGCTGCTGCATCATAAGCAAGAGCTGATATCTTGAATGGTTCTGCGCTATTGTTATCATAGAATCGTTGTTCGAAATTTTTTAAATGTAAATTCGGAGCGGCTGCAATCCAAGCACCGTTTAAATGTTTTGCTGAAACCAGTTTTTTATTATCCCATTGCGGGGATCCGAGGAATTTTAATTTAATTTTATTTTCTTCTGCCCAATCATACATATCTTTTGTAATTTCATAGGTAAATTCTCCCCCCTCAGGCATTAGAAGGGCAAAGCTTTTTGTATTATTTCCTTCAACTGCCGCTTGCTTCAATATAGCAGCTTTAATTATAGTTAAAGCATTTTGAGCATTTGTTAAGACGGTATCAGGAGAATGAATATATCTAGCTATATCTATAACTTGATAATTACCTTCTTCCGCATTGTTTTTAAGAATGTTTTCAACATATAAGCCATATCTGTTCTCAGGCAACAATCCGAAGAGCTTATTATATCCTTCCAGTGCAGCGTAATTTACAACTCTGTTAATAACTTGATCAGGCATTATCCCGATCAAAAATAATCCCTCATTATTTAATAAACTAATATCATTTGAAAAGGAAATAAGCGGGATTTGATGCTTGTAAGCATAACTGTAAATTACTTTGGTATGATGGGAAAATATAGGCCCTATAATAATATCATATTTTTTTTCATCCAATAAATTTAAAATTTCTTCCGGATGAGCTATATCGCTTCCGATATCGATCGGGTTGATATCAACTTGGCTTACTTTTAATTCATGAAGAGCCAATCGGGTAGCTTGCAGCATGTTATCACCTATCTCGGTATGCTCCCCTGAGAGCGGTAGGAGAAGAGCAACATCTAATCTTCGTTGGTTTTCTGAAACATTTTTTTCCGGGATGGGTTGAAGTTCAACTTGTTTATTATCAACATTATTGCTAGTACAGCCGGATAGTGTTAATAAGGATAAAACTATAAAAATTTTCTTCAACATAAATAATAATTGTAAATTAATGTACGAGCATAAGATAAATAAAAAAAATGAATTTTCAAGCATATCTAACGCTTTGTTTATAATTGCTACTCCGATCGGCAATCTTGAGGATATTACTTTAAGAGCTTTAGATACTTTAAAAAAAGTTAATCTTATATTATGTGAAGATACCAGGGTTACGCAAAAGTTGCTTTCCGCTTATCAAATTAACACTAAATGCTTCCAATTTGATGACCATGCTTCAGATAATAAAATCGAGAAGTGCCTTACCCTCATTGAACAAGGCCAGTCAATCGCTCTGGTTTCTGATGCAGGTACTCCCATTCTTTCCGATCCCGGCTATAAGCTCGTTAATAAAGCGATGGAACGCGGCATAAAAGTGGAATCTCTGCCTGGAGCATGTTCATTGATTAATGCCTTAGTTTTAAGCGGATTCAAAAGCTTAAAATTTTCTTTTTTAGGATTTTTACCGCATGAAAAGGCTGCCAAAGAAAAAACTTTATTGGAATATAAAAAATTTGAAACCACTTTAATCTTTTTTGAAAGTCCCAGACGATTGCTTGATACCTTGGAAACTGCAAGTAGAATATTCCCTACCTCACAAGTATGTGTAGCGCGGGAAATGACCAAAAGGTTTGAAGAGATTACCAGAGGTGATTTCACATCACTGATTAATCATTATTCCTCAAAAGATGAAATAAGAGGAGAAATAGTAGTATTAATAGAAACTGAAGCCGATAAAGAAATAGATGAGCAACATATTAAAGAGTTATTAAAATCACTCTTGCGACAGAAAACTAGCTTAAAAGATGCTGTTGCAGAAATTTCAAACTCTTTTGGCGTTGACAAAAAATAAAGTATACGACCTAGCCTTATTAGTTAGAAATGAACTATAAACTTAAGCATATGGTTCATTATTTATTAATTTAGCTTGGTATAGCTATTCACTAAAATCATGAGTAATATGTTCAGCTAGATTTATATATTCCTCATAAACCTGTTCCCAAATTTGCTTGTCTTTAATTTCAGGCACCGGTATTTGATAGCTGTAAAATAATTTTGCTTCCTCATATGATAGCTCAAATATTTTATCCTTAATTAAACTTGAATCCTTTTTATATTGAGGGAATAAATTAATGAATTGTTTTAAAGATGATTCATAATTTTTATTACAATCTACAGGTTGGTTATTTTTGGTTAAAGTGCATAAATTAGATTGTTTTTTAGCTTCTACCAGATTTACGAATATTTTTACCTTTGCCATCTCAACGATATTATGAAATGAATTAACATATTGAGCAACATCATCTTGTGCTGCTTTTACATTATCGGATGAGGAATCAAAATAAAATTTATAATAATTATTTATGGTATCATAAGTATTATCTACAAAAGCCGCGGAGTATTGCTTCAGATTCCACCAATCGCTATGATCGAGCAGATCTCTTAAATTAGGAGCCTTTTCTAAATTAAAGCTATTATTATTTTCTAAATGGCTCTGCTTTTCCAATACCTCCAATTTCTCATAAATTGTATGCATTTTTTCCACATGCCTCATGAATTTGAGTTTAGAAACGAATTCTTTATCTGTTTCATCCAGCGTATTAAGATCAAAGCTTTCTAAATATTCTATGTTGCTTAACTTTTTATTAAGTTCGGCGGTATTGAAAACTATATCTTTAAATAGCAAATTAGTATGGTGTTCAACACTTTCCTCAGTAAGAACCCGGGAGCTTTTTAAGTTTTCATATTGATGTTTAATACCGAAAAGTTCTTTTACCTTATATAATAGTGATTCTTGTTCAATATATTCATTGCCGTTTCGGTCAACTTTAATTCCAAAGAACTCTTTAGTTTCTTCGATCAAGTTAATATTAATACCGGAAAACCCCGTTTCATATTCATCTATAATTTGTCTACCTTGCTTGTCAATAAACTCCATTATTGCCGGGGATATCTTTTCCAGGGCATCAGAAAGAAATAGGACAAATTTCTCATCAATAATTTTAGTATATTTATCCGGAAGATTCTTCAATAATTCCGCCTGATACTCAAAAACTTCTTTCATTACTTTTTCTAAAGTTTGATGAAGTTTTTCAGGATCTATACTTTCATCAGCAGGCAAATAATAATGCAACCTATCAATCGCTTCCAGCTTAAATGCTCTCAGTTCATTGCTTATATCCTGCTTAAGGGCTTCATTGATTTGATTCAATTGCTTGCCTATAATTGCCCCAATCATTTCGGAAGATAATTCAGTAACTTTTAATATAATACCAGCTCTTGCATCATTTGCGGAAGCTTCTATATTTTTTTCAATAATACTAATTTGCTCCCGGGCTCCTTCTTCAAATATATTTATGTGGTTTTTTATTTTTGCTTTTATTTTATCAGCAAAATTAAACTTTAAAATCGGATGGATGTGCTTTGCTTCATAGGCATCAAATTTGTTAATTATTTCAGTGCTTTTCTTACCTAGCATAACAGGTTGAAATTTAAAAATTTTTGAGAAAGCAGCTAGTTTATTATGATTAAGCTTTATAGTAATAGCATCTTCTCGATCAGTATTAATAAAGCCCTGCTTAGTTATAAGGCTATTTAATTTTTCAAAGCTTTTTTCTTTAATTGCATCTAACTCTTCCATTAAAGCGGAATCTATATTTCCACTTACCTTTTTACTCCATGATATCCCTTTGCTAAATTTTTTACCTGAAAGCAGTTCTGCGGATGCTTCTCCGGTAAGAATTCCTTTTATTATATCTAATCCTGTATTAATACTATCTACAACAGTAGTAAACGGGTACCACTCCCCTTGTTTGCTAAATAGCTTATCTTGAATTCGCTCCCCATATGCAAAGAAATCATAATTACTATACTTATTACTTATCTCTTCTACTTGTTTTTGAAATAAAACTTCATTCGCATTTTTTTCTAAGCTCAGCTTATTTTCTTTCAATATATCGGTTACTTTTTTAAATATCTTGTCACCTTTAAATTTAGCGCTCCACAAGCTCAGCTGCTTAATAACCTCTTCTTTCTCCTTAAGTTCCTTTTCAAGAATACTACTTTTTACACTTTTATTATCATTTTGTTTTGCCGGCAGCTTATTTATTTTTTCTATAAGTTTCTCTCTAAGCTTAGTTTCCGAATCGATAAGTTGACTAACATATTTCTGATTACTAAGCTTTTCAGCTATAGAGTTATTTTTTTCAAGTTTTACTTCGAATATATAGCCTTTAACTAAAGTCAGGATATTATCTTCATTTCCGATTCCCTTGGTATCAAAGCGGTTATTCAATTCTTTATAGACATCTTTTGTAATCTCATCTATTTCGCTTTCTCTACTTATTATCTCCTGCTCTATCAACTCTTTTGCCTGCTTCACACTTTTTATTTTATTTTCAGGGTTTATAAATTCACTTTTTAATTGGCTCTCCACCTCTTCTTTAAAGTTTTTAATAACATTCTTCATTTCCTCAGAGTGAAAGGAAGACTCATTCTTATTTTTCATTAAATTATAAGATATTTCTCTTAGAAGTTGCCCTTGTTTAGCTGAATCAATCGTATTTAATACTCCGATCGCTTCTGCGGTCAGTGATTGCAGCTCTTTCTTTCTTAACCCTGCTGCTGCAATAAGTTTATTAAGCTCTATCTCGAAGTTTAATGGCGGTAGAATCTCTTCGACATTTGCCTCGGTTAATTTATTAATTTCATTTATTTGAAAAGAATTAAAGCTATTTATTTTTAAAAAATCATTCAGTTTATCCTCCCATTGCATAACTTCAACAAGTTGCTTGTTAGAGTCTTTAATTAGAGAATTAATTAAATTTTCTACTACTTTTAATTCCTTGTTATGCGCCTTATTTAATAGTTCAGCTAATCCGGTTTCCAAAACATCAAGTTTTTCAAAATGTAAAATACCTTCCTTTATTATCTTACTAAAATTACTTGTTATGGATTTTAATACATCTTCTTTTTTACTATCCATTAGATTTAAAAATTGCTTTAAGTCACCAATCTCTTTGGCTTTATCTTCTTTTTGTTTATTCAGGTTATTTAATTTTTCTTTCCATTCTTTGAGGCTGTTTAATTTATATTTGTTGAAAGCATTGTTTTTCAAAGAGGAAGCGGCATAGCCGCTAATTATGTCTAAAAACTTAGGATCAAGCATTAAGCTCAATACTTTAAAATCTTGCATTGCTTCATGATTATTATATTTTCCTTCCCCCAGCGCTTGAAAGCTAAAATTTTCTATTTGGAATAGCTGCTTAGCTTTATCTGGGCTTACCCCTATATCCTGTAGCATTTTCATAACCAGAGATTTATTCACCGAAGAAACTTCAGGTAAAAAATCCGTCTCCACCTTATCAGCTGATGCAATGTGTTTTGATTCATTAATTACAAAGTTAAGTTCATTTAAAAGATTTTTTATATTTTCCTGATATTC
Source organism: endosymbiont of Acanthamoeba sp. UWC8 (assembly GCF_000730245.1). Taxonomy (NCBI): domain Bacteria; kingdom Pseudomonadati; phylum Pseudomonadota; class Alphaproteobacteria; order Holosporales; family Holosporaceae; species endosymbiont of Acanthamoeba sp. UWC8. The sequence continues at coordinate 616,266 of NZ_CP004403.1, forward strand.
TTTGACTATTAATTTACCCATAAAACACCGTTTATTAAACATATACCTTTAATATATTTAATAGTAACATATATTTAATAAATAATAATTAATAAATGAGATATTAATAAAAAATACTATGAGTTAAATTTATAGTATAGTTTAATGTATCATCAATTAAATCATTCGTTTGGTCTATTTTTTCGGCCAGGTACTCAAGGCTCTCTTCCGCTAAATATAAAGCGCCGCTTGTAGTATAGCTTAATAGCCCTAAAACGGAAATTATTGCCATATTTTTTACTTCAGGTGCTCTTATTGCTTTCCCGTCTTGTAACTGGTTTTGGCTGTTAATGCAAATAGCTCCATAAGTTAATGCTATCCCATTTACTATATAGCCCATATTCATTATTTTATTTGAAAAAAAAGCTAACCAGTTTGCACTATTTTTTAGTGAAGTACTCGCTGATACAAAGATCTTCATACTGGCATTTATATCTAACATTCTTATTATATTAATATATTATAAAATTATTATTTATCAATTTAATATTTATTCTTATTCTTAAGTAAAATAAGTGTATAAATAGCCATTATACCTTTGTCCACATTAAAACCCCTTTAAAATCACTTTTCTAAAAACTTGTAAATAAGTTAAAAATTTATAAGTTAGTTCAAAAATAATTCCGGGAGTAAAAAATGGTAAAAGATACAAAAGACGGAAGAGTTGAAGGCGGGAAAAAAACTAGCGAGGGTGGCAGGGGTGATCCTGAAAAAGCAAGCCCTGCTGCCGTTGAGCGTTATCTTAAAGGGATTCATTATCCTGCCGGCAAAGCGGATCTTGAAAAAACTGCTAAGGAAAACGGGGCTCCCTCAGATGTATTAAGTGTTTTAAGCCGCTTTGATGATAAAGAGTACAAAAGCCCGATTGATATTGCAAAAGAAGTGGGCAACGTTGAATAAAAAATAATTTAGCTAAATTATTTTGACTAAATATTTTTATCAAAGCTTGCATAATTGAAAACAATAGAGTATATTATGTTTTCAATTATATTTGACGCGGGGTGGAGCAGCCCGGTAGCTCGTCAGGCTCATAACCTGAAGGTCGTTGGTTCAAATCCAGCCCCCGCAACCAAATATTTCCCAGTGTTTCAGCGTTTTTATAAAATCATAAAACTTTCCGGGGATACCTTGGGGAAACTTTGTGATTGCAATATTTAAAGAAAATTATACAATTTCATTTTTCACTTTTAGAAAATCTTCAGTAAAGGTTTATTTTAAAATTTAAAGTAAAATTGACTAAGGATGGAAAATAATTTTTTGCTGTTGTAAAAATTAGCAGAGTGCACGCTATTTCTTTTCCCCCACTTCAAACCCTGATTGCTCCTTAAGTGTAGCCGTGTACCCAATATGTTAAGGAGAACTCTTTTATCTTGCCTTAAAGACTAATATATACTCCCCCGCCTCTTACCTTATCAATGCCCTTACACCCTTTTGTTAAAGTTATTTGTTATATACAAGAAGTTGTATGATCTTTTAGCTTAAAAAAATAGACTCTTAACTAGTAATAAATGTTTTATGGTAAGCTTTTTTATTTGGTTTTTCACAACATTAAACTGAGCTTTATTTATTCTATATATAAAATAAACTAAGTACCCTTGCTTTTACCATGAAAGTTACCCTATTCAACTTATCTACTATAATTCTTTACCTGATAGGGAGTTAACATTGAAGACTAATTAAATAATTTTTTATTTGGAATATCAGCTTTATTTACCTCTTTGAGAAGTATTACTGCATTGTGTCTCAAACCTTCTGTTTACAGAAAAAGTTGAGAATTGAGAAGAGCTTACTCTTTGCTCTTCTATTTCCATGTTATCCAGGCTAACTAATTCTGTTTCCAAATGATCTCTGGTTCGGAACAAATGGTTTTTTAAAATTACTGTTATTGTTTTATGTGTTGCTTGTACAGCTTCCTTAATTTTTTCTACATCCTCTTCTTCACAGAAAATACCCTCTTCTATTACAGGAGGATTTATAGATTCGGGATCAAGTTCTTTAATCTCTTCTATACTTTTGAAGAATAATGGATTCCCCTTTTTGAAAGCCTCTTTTAGTACTGTTTTTAAACCTATTATATTTCTCTTTTTGTCGCCCCAACCTTTATCTATACCTTCTTCTATTGAAAATTCTTCAATCATAACCATATTATTAGCCCATGTTTGATCTGCACAATGTGATTGTGACACTATTGGTTGTCTTATAAGTTTCAAATCATCCATTGAAGGAGAACCTCCTGCTTTAAAATCTGAGCTGAATTGAATAAACCCTTTACCATTTCTAGTACATCTATCAGGTATAGTTGTTATAATAGGGTTTTTATCACTAAATATAATTGCTATATTAGACCTGCTTTTTATTATGTTTCTTAATAAATGAACTGATTCCATATCACCTTTTTGTCTGCCAGCATTGTCCTCCGCCACAAATGATTCCGGCAATGTCGACTCGTTATTAGATAGTAATACACAAGTATTGGGTTCAGGATAATATACTCTACAAGGAAGGATTTTTGCTACAGCTATTCTAATCGCTCTATCAAGCTGGCTTATAAAGCTTAAAGCTGGCATCATTTCTTTTGTCTCTTGGTTTATATTAATCGGCAAATCTTCTAGCCTAGAAGGGAACTCATAACCTGTTGTCATAATTGTAGGTAATGAAGTTGATTCCATGTATATTTGATCATATGCTGTATATATATTATTAAAGCTTACAACATCAATATCAATGAAACTAAAATAGATAGGTGCGTTAGGAGCAATTTCTCTAAAATATTTTACATAGTTTTTAGTATTTTCATGAATTCTTAATCTCTCTCTTAGAGCTTGATATGGTACTTTATGCTTTATTCCATCTTCATTTATAGTTCTAAAAGATTCAGCTTTTTCTTCATCATACCTTTTGAGTTGTTTATAGAAGCTTCTTACTATATGGTATACTACAGGCTTACCATTACTATCATACCAATGAAAATCCCAAAACATCCCAAATTTCTCATGAGATATTTCACTGCCTACCTGTATGCTCATTTCTCTAAATAGGCAGTGATTTCTTCTCGTACTCAAAGAGCGAGGTCTATTTAAAGCAAAGCTGACAGCAAAGCGGTTTTGATTAGATTCATTAGGGTCATTAAATGCTTGTTCAGCAAGTTTTTGCAAAAATGGTTCTATAACTGTACTTTTTGGATATTTATCAGATAATAAGTCATGTTCTTTAATCCTCTCTTTTTTAATAGGAACATTTCCTCTTAAAAGTGTACCTGCCGATGCATCTTCTAATTTGTCCTGAATTTGATTTTTTGGTAAAGTTTTAATTGCTCTATATGGCATAGTCTCAAGATTTCCAGGATTGAAATTAAACATTTCTTCGGTAAATTCTCCATCTAATTCTTCATCTGAAGAAAGCTCTTCTAAATCTTCCTCATGGTAAGGTACATATGCTATTGTATTTATTAGGTAATTAGGTTTCTCCTTTTTTAGATTAGCAACTGTGGAGGTAGGTGTATCACTAGCCAATAATGTGTCTTTATTTTGTTTATTTTTTAAAACCTCTCTTATTTCATCACTAATCTTTGCTCCAGCCTTAATTAATATTTCAAAAATTTTATTATAATTTTTTTCATAAGCGTATATTAAGGCTGTTTTACCAAACGCATCTTGCTCATTCAACGCAGCACCAGCTATAATTAGTTGATTAATAATTTTTAGACGACCGAATCTAACAGCTTCGATTAAAGGAGTGGTGTTATTAATTTGTTCATTGATATTTACTATCTTTGCAATAAGGAGTTGCGCGATATTTTCTAGATCGTTTTCTATTGCATACATTAAAGCATTAAGTTTTGTTTCATCATCTGCTTTAGCTATTATTAGTTCGACTAGACTATTGTTTGCGTTATTTTGCATAGCATAAATTAATGCTGTATAATTCTTTTCATCCGATATATTTACATCTGCTCCCTCCTCAATATATATTTTTGCTATGCTAAAATGATCATTTTCAAGAGCAAGCATTAGTGCAGTCCATTTGTCCTCATTTTGCAAATCTAGATTAGCTGAATGGGTAATAAGAGTTTGTGTTATTTCTCTACCAATTTTCATATTATCACAATTTGAAATAAGCATTAAAGCAGTATTTCCATAATGATCTTGTAGGTTAGGATTTGCTTTAGCATTAAGAAGATCTCCAACTATTTGTATATAGCCTTTTTCAGCAGCAAGCATTAAAGCAGTTCTACCCTCATCATCTTGATAATTAACATTGGCCTCAGCACTGATTAGTTTATTTACTATATCTTCATGACCATTGTCGGCTGCTAAAATTAAAGCAGTGTTACCATTATGGTCTGTAATTTCTACATTTGCTCCATATCCAAGTAATATTGATAAAGCCTCACAGCACCCATATTGTGCGGCAACCGTTAAAGCAGTTTCTTCATTACTAGGAAAGTTCACATCGGCTCCTTTAGCAATTAAAAACTCAATTGCTTCTGTAAAATTCAAGCGTGCTGCACGGGTTAAAACGGTAAAACTTTCATGTTCTTCATCATAATATATATTATGTAATTCTTTATATCCAGCTTCAAATATAAGTTTAACTGTACCAATTTCTCCGGAAAGAATAGCTGAAATAAAAGCATCATCGCCTAGCTTATTTATAATATTAATATCAATATCAGGTTTATATTTAAACAGCATTTCAACTGCTTTAGTGTTTCCTTTCCTTGCAGCAATTATTAAAGTTGTGTCACCGTCTCTATTCTGAATGTTAATATTGGTATCATTCTTTTTAAGTATTTCTACAAACAAACTTAATTTTGGTACAGTACTATCAAGAATTAGCATTAAGGGGGTCCAACCTTTAGAGTCTTGTTTATTAGTATCTGCATTTTTGATAATTTTCTTAGCTTTAACCCAATTTTCTTCCTTAATAGCATCTATGAGCAATCGACTATTGTCGTGGTCTTTTGAAATTAACTTTCTTTTCATCTTATATACTCCTAGCTATAGGCATATTTTATGCCCAAGATAATTATAATGTTTCTAACTAAAAAGGATTATAATACACCTTGGTTTTATGCATGTTAAGTTGTATGGTTTGACTGTTAAGAATAATTAATTATGTTTCTACTCATTCACTGAATTTGGCTTTTCTGGTAAATGAGGATATAATTTTATTGCAGTATAGAGCTAATTAAACTCTCTAAAAGAGTAATGGGGTTTTTATTAATATAATATTATATGGATAAATAAAATTTCTCTTGTTAAAGTCGTTTTTATTATAAATTTAATATGTTGTAAGTATTCTTAGCCTAAAACCAAAGGCATTAGTTGGTTACAATGGCTTTATATTAAATTTCTTTTATTTAGCTTTCTCTATCAATATGTTGATCTTCTTATATTGCCAATTTCTTTGTTTCCAGGGTTCTGCAATCATCTCAAGTAATTGCCCTACTTTCGGGAAATACGGCTTTGTTGCCTAAATCAGAGGTAAACAATATTTTACCCTTTACCCTGTTATTTAAGAGAGTTTTACCGATTGAGGCCTACCTAGGATAGTCATTTTGTTAAGCATATGGCAACCAAGTAATGTTTCTGCATCTTGATTGTCCCATTTTCTAGATCTTAGTTTTGCACCTATAATGCTTTTGTACCGGTAAAATGCATTCTCTACAATTTCTCTTCTTCCATACTCGTTTTTATTATACCAAGCATGGTACCCTTTTTCTCTTATATAATGTATTGTATCAAATCTCGGTGTTATGGGAGAGCTTTTAGCATTCTTGGGGGGTGGAATTATGGGTTTAATATTTTGAGTTTCTAAGAATCTGTAAGTATTGTTACCATCATAACCTCCATCAGCTAAAACCTCAGCTACCTTCTCTTGGTTTGCTTGCTCTATTAATGGTTCTAAGCATTTACGATCATCTGTTATATGATTGGTCATAACACGTGAAATTATTAATCCCTCTTTGTTAACTCCTATATGTAACTTACGCCATACTCTTCTTTTTACTTCACCTCCATACTTGAAAACAAGCCATTCACTTTCTCCGTATACTTTTATGCCAGTGCTATCTATTACTAAGTATCCATTTTCAGTTAGTGGTGGTAACTTTATTCTCTCAAGTAAACATTTAGACCGCTTAGATAGCCTACTAAATTCAGGTACTTCACGCTTAACTTTAATAAGCTCAAATATTGATTTGACAAACCCTTCGGTTTGCCTTAGTGGCAGCTTTAGTAACATACGCATTGTTAGCATCATCTCAATTGCATAATCAGAATAAAAGGTTAACCTTCCACGTTTACATATACTGCCTTTACTAAAATACCATAACTCATCTATATCCTTACTTATCCATACAGTAAGTGATCCTCTATTCTTTAGTGATTGGTTATACTCTTTCCAATTCTTTATTTTGTATTTAATTTTCCTAGAGTCGCTTCTTCCTTTAATTTTCTTCTTCATAGTAGCTTTTTTCTTTTTGTCTTTAGCTTGTTAGTATTACTGCCTTACTTATCTTTTGCTACCGCTCTTATTTTAATTCTTTTGGTATTCTGGTAAACTTCCAGCTCTATACTTATTTGCGCAACAAGACCGCAAATCACTTAATCGACCGTCCCTAAAACGGGCGATTTAGGGACGGTAACTTTACTAAACAAAGCATACCTAAAAACCTGTCTCTAAAATGCGTCCATAAATTGTGCTTGTCTATAAATATCTTTATGCCTTTTATGGACACCCCTCAAAAAATCCTTTTTGAAAAGGAAATTCAGATTTTATTTTCTAAGAAAGTTGTAAGTATAATACTGGATTCTAAAATAGATACTAACCTTATAATTAAAGCTTTCAACCGGGTTATAAGCATAAAACTAAATTCAGCCCATTGATGTTATAGTAGTATTGCAAAGAATGAGATTGAAGGAAGAAGTTATTTAGTTTTATGAGGTATTTTATAATTCATAAGCAGGAGTAGGTAAATGAAATTGTCCCCTTAATAAAGTATTTATTATTTATAGGTGAGCTTTTAAGGGTAGCGTTGCAAAGAATGGAATTGAATGAAGAAGTTATCTAGTTTTATGAGGTTTTTTAGAATTCATAAGCAGGAGTGGGTAAGTTGAATTGCCTTTCAATAAAGTATTCAATATTTATAGCAGAGCTCTTATGCAAGTGATAAAGCTGCCCCTTAAATAACATGGTCATTGTCTCAATTCCTCGGATGGTATTATAAGCTGTTTTATAACTATGATAACCCATAGCATCTTTAGTTTTCCATTTTACCCGTCTATGATCTTGCTCAATAATATTATTTAGATATTTGTTCTTTCTTATAGTTGTATTGGTAAACTTTCCTTCTTTTTGTAATTGAGTAAAAGCTAAGGTATATGAGGGATTAGCATCTACCGTGATACTTTTTGGTTCATAAGTATTTTTCTTATTGAGTAATTTAGTTAAGAATAATTTAGCTGCTTTGTGATTACGTGTCTTGCTTAAGTAGAAATCAATAGTGTTTTTGTTACTATCAATTGCTCTATATAAGTATAACCATTGACCTTTAACCTTTAACCTTGATATAAGTTTCATCCAGGTACCAAGAAGAATTGGTGGATTTGACAAAATAGCTAACTTTCTTTTGTATTTCAGGCCCATAATGCTGAACCCACCTGTATATGGTACTTGGAGAAATGTTTAATCCTCTCTCTTCCAGCATTTCACTTAAATTACGATAACTAAGTCTGTACCTCAAATACCAGCGTACACATAATAATATAATCTCCCCTTCATAGTGGCGCCATTTAAAATCTATAGGCTGATACTTCCTCATATGAATAAATCATTAGTTGCTTGCTTAACTCTATAGCTACTCTCAAATCTTATTCTTTGCAACACTACCCTTTTAAGTAAGTAATAAAGGTACCCCTTAAATAGCTTGGTTATTGTAATTTATCTCTCTCACTAAACTATAAAATAATATAAAAATTGTAGATTAAATAGCATTTTACTTATAAAATGACACTATATTATTTAAATTGGTATATTCCATGTTGGATAAAAGTAAAAATTTCCAAGATATTGCACCTGCTGATGAAGAGCCACAGGACTATGAGGTAGCGGAATTATTAGCAGAGTTTGCCGAAGTGGATATCTCTCAATATAAAGGGATTACTCCAACAACAACCGAAGCTTCACCTATTGATTTAAACTCCCCTTACCTTGACTTAGGAATTAAGTTTTCTGAATTAAAAGAGCATGAAAAAGTTGTGATGGCTATGGCTCCCCTCAATAGCTCCGGTGATATTTACCATATGCTGGCATTCACTATACTATCTAAGCACCACAAAAAGTTAGTGCCTAAAATATTGCTAACTCATGATAAGGATGCTAATAAAGAAATATTTCCCGAGTCCAGCAAGTTAAATACCGGTGATCAAGTAAGAAGAGCTTTAAGCTTTGTCAACACTTTAGGTTATAAAGATTACTTTGAAGCTCTAAGAATTGATAATAGTGCACATTACGCAAACATAAGGCAAGGAACATTAGAAGAAGTATTGGAAGAAAAAGAGTATAAATATTACATTGATCATAGGCTATCAACTACAATAATTTCTAATCATTTTGATGAACATGGTTTTGATAAGACTACTAACATATTAAGAGATGGTTTTAAGAAATGGGAAAAGGAATATATTGTTCCACCACAAATTAAAGGAAGAATATATTTTTTTGTAGATCACAGCTTGAGAAATATAAATTATGATATAAACCCTAAAAATGAAGAAATAAAAAAACCTACTATCATTTTTCATACACGATATTCCGCTAAAGCAAACTACAAGCAAAGTTCTTTTATTAATGTTTTAAATAATCTAGCTTCCTCTCTGCAAGAACGTTATAATATTATAACAATCCATGCGGATAATAGAAAGAATAAAGAAGGGAAAATAAAAAATTCTATAGCTAACATTTACCCATTTATGTATGAAATATCAGATGAACAAGATTATTCAAAATTAGCCCACCTTCGACTTTTGACGTGCTTATATGAAAATCGAGATAAGATTAACTTACATGGTATAATAGGAACTACAAGCGGCACTTTAGATTTAGCTGCCTTTATTGGACACAAGGTATTAAATATACATCAAGTTACCACTCCTTTTAACTATCAAGATTACCGCCTATTCATGCAAAGTACCTTTCTATCTATTCAAGCATTATGTATAAAAGAATTGAGAGTCGAATTATTTAATGAAGAATGTGAATTATGGCTAAGCAAACAACCAGCAAATAATATAGTATGTTTACCTATAAAAGGCATAGGGAATATTGATCCTGAAGATAAAGAATTTATCTTATTAAGGAAAATAACTAATATTAATAATAATAAGGAAGCTGAAAGGCAATCTTTCGTCGAACGCTTAGAAAAACAAATAATACAAAGGCTATCATCTGCCCAGCAAGAAAACACCGAAAAAAATGAAATTGTAAGGCAATAAGAGTGACTAACAGCAGTTAATACCTTATATACTTGGATTAACTGTTGACACATCACCTAACTTGTAGCTGAAGCTCAATTTGTAAAAATTGTACGTGAAGGATTTTTATTGAGGTGGAATGATCTCAAATCCCTGTTTTTAGCATTCCAGGTAAAATTGGAATAATTTAGCTATCCTACTCGCCTACCTCCCTTATATTTAGATAATACCTTGTATGTTTGCGCTCCCCTCTACGGGTAAGGGCACCTTTTTCAACTAGATCATGTAAATCTCTTGTAGCAGTTGCACGTGTAGTTTTAGTAATGCTTAGGTAATTTTCTGCACTCAACCCCCCTTGAAAGCCCTGTGATCCTTCTTGAAATATACGTTTGATAACTTTATTTTGCCGTTCATTAAATTTATCTTTAAACCGGTCATAAAACTTGGTCTTATTAATCATAAACTCAATTTGTATTTGCGTATGGCTTTGTGCCTCTAAAACAGTTTGTGCAAAGTATGAAATCCATGCGGTAATCTCATTATGCTTATTAGCTCTTTCCAACTCGTCATAATATATCTTTTTCTGCTTTGCTATCATATGCGATAAAGCTATAAGGGTAGGCTTCCCAATACTTTGTGCTAAAGCTTTTTCTGAAATCGCCCGTGCAATTCGTCCGTTGCCATCTTCGAAGGGATGAATAGATACGAAATATAAATGCGCAATTGCAGCACGTGTAAGAAGAGGTAATTTATCTTTGCCCCCGAGAGCAGTGTCATTAAACCACTTTATAAAATGCTTCATTTCTTTTTCCATATCTTTTGAGGGGGGTGCTTCAAAATGAATATTAGGTCTGTGAAAGGCACCTGATATTACCTGCATCGGCTCACTATGTGTACGATATCTTCCTACATCTTTTAAATCATTGCGGCCTTTAGTTATCATTCTATGCCAGTTAAAAAGTTGTTCATCATCCAGTGGCTTATCAAAAGATTCGTATAAATTCATCATTAATTCCGTTATACCTTGTTCTGCCGGTGTAATGGTATGGTTGTCGGTTTGCAAGCCAAATTGCCTACGAATTGATGACTGTACACTATCTCGGTTTAAATACTCGCCTTCTATTTCTGAGGTTTTAAGTGCCTCATTACTTATAATCTCGATAATTAACTTCTTTTTATTATCTTCACTTAAATGTTTAAATGCACCAATTAATATACCGGAGTTTTTTAGAAAATTGTTTTCCAATCCTTCTAAAACACTTTTATCATATTTAAAATTTGGCCAATCTTCTTGTTGCCAGTTCCAAGTCATGAGTTATAGCTCATTATTTTATAACTTATAATATAGCTTATTTATGAGTTATAAAAAAGGTTTTTATAACTCATATTGGTTTAACATAAAGCTAATTCTAAAAAGACAAGTGCCGGGTAAAAACAAAATAATTCGGCATAGATGATTAACTATGTTTTAAATAAAAGGTTTTATTAGAATTTATATTTCCACAACAAAATAAAATAGATTACTTATTCAAATACCATATCGTAACATTAAGCACATTAGCATAAGTTATCCAAATAAAATAGGGTATCAACAATAGTCCTGAAAATTTAGATACATTAAAGAAATAATACATAGTAATTATTACAGTAAACCATAATAATGTAAGATCTAACCAAGCATAAAGAATTTTATGCGCTCCAAAATATATATAAGACCATGTGCAATTAAGGGCTAATTGTATTACAAAACATATGTTTTGTTTTGTAAATATAGTATTAGAGCGATCAATCTTATTAATATGCCCCCAAGCAATTCCAATTATTATATATAAAATTAACCAAACTGGGCCAAACAGCCAATTAGGTGGTGTAAAGCCAGGCTTTAAAAGATTTGTATACCAATCCTTTTCAGATAATTTTGTAATAACAGCAGCTAACCCTCCTATAATCAAGCAAAGCGACACACATATAAAATAAGGCTTATATATATTAATTGTTATTTTATTACTTTTTATAGACATAGCCTGTTACTCCCCTAAGATTATTTGAAAGCATTTAGTAGCTTTACCCCAGCTTCTTTCAAAGAACCATCCCCATTAACATAATAATATAGAGTGGCTTTCTTTATCCCTAGTTTCTTTGCAACTTCCTCAGCCATCGACTTACGATTAGACATAGCAGCCATTGCCATCTGTAAGGTCGCTATATCCATCTTACGTGGCCTTCCTCCTAATCTTCCTCTCGCTCTTGCTGATAGTAAACCAGCTTTCGTTCTCTCTATTATCAATTCTCTCTCGTATTCCGCTATAGCTCCAAATATACCAAACACTAACTGATCTTATCCCGCTAAGTGGAGAAGTAGTTAAGCAACTTTGTAGTAATATTGCTCAAAAATGTTAGGAGAGCAATAGTTTAAAGTAGAATGTCTACGTTTTCCATTATAGAAAGCTTCTATGTATTTAAATACAGCACTTTTTACCTCACTTTTAGTTTTAAAAATACGCTTAAAAGTTAATTCGTTTTTTATAGTATGAAAGAATGATTCAGCAACGGCGTTATCAAAACAGTTGCCTTTGCCTGACATGCTTGATCTTACGCCTAATTGGGTCAAGGTTTTCTGGAATTTAGAGGCAGTGTATTGGCTACCCCTGTCGGAATGATGGATCAATCCAGGAGAAGGTTTACGATTCCAAAATGCCTTAAGAAATGCTCTTGTTACTAGGCTCTGAGTCATTCGATCTTCCATCTCCCAACCCACAACTTTCCTTGAATAAAGGTCTAGGACTATGGCCAAATACATCCAACCTTCCCGAGTCCAAAAATAGCTGATGTCAGCAACCCAAACCTGATTAGGTGCAAGTACATTAAAGTTCTGCTCAACTAAGTTAGGAAGAATAGGATTATTGTGCTTGGAATTAGTAGTTACTTTAAACTTGCGTCTGTACTTACCTTGTATGTTACACAATCTCATTAGGCGATATATACGTTTATAGCCAACTTTCTCTCCCTCTGCCTTGAGCTCGGCATGGATTCTGGGACAGCCGTATATTCCCTTAGAGATTACATGAATTTCTTTTATCCTTACAAGAAGATAAGCATCTCTAGTTTTCCTAGCACTTACTTTGTTATTCTTCCAGCCATAATAACCACTTTGTGCTATCCCAAACACTTTGCACATTTCTCTTATACTATATTTGTGCGCTTCTCTCTCTATAAATGCATATTTTACTTTAGCGGGTCGGCAAAATATGCTAGCGCCTTTTTTAATATGTCTCTCTCCCTCTTTACTCTCTCCAGCTCCTTCTGTAACCCCTTAAGCTTTGCTTCTTCAGGATTAAGCTGCCCTTTGCCGGGAAATGCTATATCCTTATCTCCTTTATTGCTTAATACCCGCTTCCATTTAGCTATGGTACTTTTACTGATCCCTAGACCCTCCGCTGCTTGACTGAGGCTATATCCTTCTTCAGTTACTAGCCTTACTGCTTCTACTTTAAATTCTTTTGTATAATTCCTTCTTCTTTCTTTTCTCATTTCTTTCCTCTGATCGGTTATTTCTTTTTTATCAGAGTTCCTTTCCTCCTTCTCTACTTTTTCGGCACAACATCAATCTACGTCCATACTTGAAAAGCAGGGGATATCCAGGCTACTATTAGCAAAATATAAGAAGAGCGGGTGGCTGGAATCACTAGGTAAAGGAGCTTTTAAAAGAGCCGATGATATAGTGGGTTGGCATGGCGGAGTTTATGCAATTCAAAAGGAAGAGAAACCGCCGCTTATACATGTTGGGGGCTTAACTGCTATTATTTTACAAGGCTCGGGGCATTATATAAGATTTAAAGAAGCTATACAACTATTTGGACAGTATAAAGTAAATTTACCAAGATGGTTTAAACAATATAAATGGGAAGAACCTATAGAATATTACAGCACTAATTTTTTACCCGCTGAGCTAGCTTTAACTACTTATAAAGAGAAGAACTTTTCTATAATTGTATCAGCATTGGAGCGGGCAATACTGGAATGCTTATATCTTGCTCCCGACAAAATTGACTTGGTAGAGTGCTACCAGATCATTGAAGGTTTAACAGGTTTACGTCCTGATATACTACAAGAGCTACTGGAAAATTGCAGCTCAATCAAAGTTAAACGTTTATTCATGTATATGGCTGATAAGGCCAATCATGATTGGCTAAAATTCATTGATCTTACCGATATAAATTTAGGTAAAGGGAAAAGAAGCATTGTTAAAAACGGTGCATATAATATAAAATATGCAATAACGATATCAAAAGAATTAGAAAAACCTCAATAAGAGAAGAATATAAAGCACAAGTCGATTTTTTATTTATAAAAAGCATATTTTTATATTTGCAAACTCTGTAAAAGCTCAAAATAATAATTTATATTTTTACCTTATTTTCCCATACTAAGTGTAGAAAATATGTAGAAAATAAAGAGATTATGAAAATAGGATAAATAGTAAAACCCTTATTTTATCTGGCGTGCCCGGGAGGAGTCGAACCCCCGACCCACTGCTTAGAAGGCAGTTGCTCTATCCGGCTGAGCTACGGGCACATATGTCGTTGCTAATATATAAATTTTTTCTCTTCTTACGTCAATTAAAATATACAACTCTAACTCATTTAAGTAACAATATAGAAATTAACTTACAATTTTTCTTTCTTATCACTTTTTCATTATAATTATACCTTTTGATACTTTATGTTTAGCAAACCTTTAGAGCCCCTGCTCCACTGTTGCTGAAAATAAGCGGGATATAGTAGTTACTCCTCTAAAAGAGTTAGAGGAATTTTTTATCAATGTTAAGGAAATGCTTAGCTTTGCTTTAAGCATTATTGGTGATCGGCCCGGTAGTTCTTCCGCTGATAAATTGATCAACATACTCATTCCCTGAAGACTCGATGTTCTTTCCTTCACCTTGCCAGATAATCTCGCCCTTATAAATCATGGCCACTTTATCAGCTATAGTTTTAACACACTTCATATCATGAGTAATAGTAATTGTGGTTGCTTTAAGCTCTTTAGAAAGATTAGCAATCAACTCGATTATTACCTGCGAAGTAATCGGGTCAAGCCCGGAAGTCGGCTCGTCAAAAAATATAATACTCGGATTATTTGCAATGGCTCTTGCAAGAGCTGCTCTTTTTTGCATCCCGCCTGAAAGCTCGTTAGGGTAAAGATCTAGTGTTGCTTGGTTTAAACCCACTAGTGCCAGCTTTTCCTCAGCTATTCTTCTCGCTTCTTTACGAGAAATATTTTTGCCTTGCAGAAGAGTAAATGAGACATTTTCCCAGATTTTCAAACTATCAAACAAAGCCCCACCTTGAAACAGCATCCCAAATTGATTAAGCAAATCCCCGCGCTTTATGATCGGGATATGCGTTACATCTTGCCCGTCAATTTTTACCAAGCTGCCCTCATCCGGTTCCAGCAAACCCATAATCGTTTTGATTAATACGGATTTCCCACTGCCCGAGCCGCCGATTACCACCAGCGATTCCTGTTCGGGAATATTTAAATTAATCCGTTTTAGAACTTGCTTAGTTCCAAATGATTTTGATAAATTTTCTAATATTATTTTATAATTTTCTGCCATAATTTACTTTGAAAAAAGAAGTCCGGTAATAATATAATTAGTAAATAAAATAAAAATTGAAGCTGCAACCACGGAATTTGTAGTAGCACTTCCAACGCCTTGCGCTCCACCTTTGGAGTTATAACCATGATAACATCCCATAATCGTCACCACGAAACCAAATGCCGAAGCTTTAATTAAACCTGAAGTCACATCCTTAACTTCAAGGAACTGTATAGTACTTTTTAAATAAGTATGCGGAGAAAAACCAAGCTTATAAATACTTACCAAATATCCACCAAATACTCCGATAATATCAGCAACTAACACCAAGCACGGAAGCATTATAATCCCGGCCAAAACCCTGGGAATAACTAAATAGTTAAATGGATTAGTGTTTAAAGTATATAACGCATCAATCTGCTCGGTTACCCGCATAGTACCGATTTCTGCAGCAATTGCCGCGCCGATTCTGCCTGCAAGCATTAACCCCGCCAATACAGGCCCTAGCTCCCTGGTAATTGATAACACAACGACCGAGGCTATCGAACTTTCGGCATTAAAACGAGAAAACCCGGTATAGCTTTGCAAAGCAAGCACTGCACCGGTAAAAACCGCAGTAAGGCCGATCACGGGCAGAGAATAATAGCCTATTTCTATCATCTGCCTAAATAGCACTTTAAAATAAAACTTGCCGAAAAAACAAGATTTTACTGTTTCATACGTAAACATGCCAAGCCTTCCTAAAGACCTTACAAAATCTAAAAAAACCCTACCGACTACTCCAACGAAGTTCATATTACCCTATATAAACCTTTTTATATCTACTACCTAATGAGGTTAGCACCTCATAGCCAATTGTTCCAGCACAATTTGCAACTTCATTTACGGTAATATTATCTCCGAGCAATTCAACGTAGTCTATTTCATTAAATTCTTCTTCAGTCAGATTGTTAGCATTAAAGATTATCATATCCATTGAAACTCTGCCGATTTGCCGAAGCTCTTTATTATTGTAATACCCCTTACCTAAATTACTTAAGTTTCGAAAGTATCCATCCCCGTAACCACACTCAAGAGTGATAATTTTATCGCCTCTTTTTGCACTTACGGTTGCGCCGTATCCTATCGCCTGATCTTTTTCCAATATTTTTTTCTGAAGGATCCCTGCTTTTAAAGTCACGACCGGTAAAAACGGGGTGTGTTTTTGATGACATGAATGAATTCCGAATAGTGCCGCTCCCGGCCTTACCAAATCAAAATGATATTCTTCTCCTAGAAATATTCCTCCTGAATTAGAGAAGCTAATAGGAATATTTTTAAACATTTTTTGATATTTCTGCATCTCATTAAGTTGCGCTTTATTCATTACATGATTAACTTCATCAGAACAAGAAAGATGGCTCATTATATATGTTAACTCAATATTTGAAATAAGCTCCGAATTTGTACTGATTTGTAGAGCATCGCTCTTTTGTAAAGCAAGCCTTCCCATACCTGTTTCCAAATGCAGCACGGCAGCCAATTTCTTACCGATTTTTTTCCCGTAATTATTCCAGATTTCCAATTGAGATAAATCACTTATTATTGGGGTTAACCCCATCTCGGCGGCAGCTTTTGCCCCCTCAATGCAGCTTACACCGTGCAGAATATAAATATTAGGATTTTTCAAATAAGTTTTAGAGTCAACAACTTCAGTTATACTTATAACTTGTTCATGCTGTAATTTTTCATATGCATCTTCACCGCTTGCTGAGAAATTTTGTTCATTATAATTTAAACTTATAATGCTATCATTAACCACCTTTGGTAAACTATAATCACAACTTCTGTTTAATAAATAAATATTATTATTGCTCAAAACTTTTCTACATTCCAAAGCCTCATCAAGATTAGCAACAAAAAAATCATTACAGCCTTCAGCAAAAAGCTTTCTAGCAACCGGCATCATCCCAATACCATATGCATTAGTTTTTATTGATGCTCCACAAATTGCCTTCCTTAAGTAGCTTTTTAAGATTTTATAGTTTTGCGATATCCTGTCTAAGTTTATCTCAAGCACCGATTTTGCAAATTTCCCCACAGAGTTTTTTATATTATTTTCAACATACTAATTAAGATATCATAATTTTTAAAAAAAAGAATTGAATATATATATTAGGTGTATTATAATGATTCTTAAGAGCGTCCCTTCCCTCCCCCTTATTCTCCAGGGACGCTTCCTTTTGCTTTATTTTATGAAGATTTTAAATTTAAATTCTCCAAATTTTGATAAAAGACCAGATAATTCATCTATTGATACTCTCATCATTCATCACACCAACATGCAGGATGCGGATTCCGCGCTAAAAAGGCTCTGTAGCCCGGAATACACTGTAAGTAGCCATTATTTGATTGATAAGCATGGAGTTATTTATCAATTGGTGCCGGATCATTTAAGAGCTTGGCATGCCGGTATAAGTTCATGGAGAGGTAAAGAAATGGTAAATAATTTTTCCATCGGCATAGAGCTGGATAACCAGGGAGCAGAACCTTTCCCGCCTCAACAAATTGATTCATTAATAGCTTTAAGTAAAGAACTTATAACCAAGCACCCGATCGAAGCCAGAAACATTATCGCTCATTATGACATCGCACCCCACCGGAAAGATGACCCTAACCACTTTTTTAATTGGGAATTGCTGGCAAGCGAAGGTATCGGCATATTTCCGAACATAAATAATACTGCTGAGCAAAAGGTTCTAAGCAATTTAGTCTGCGAAGATATAATTAAAATTCAACATAAGCTTAAAACTTTCGGGTATGACATTAATCTCACCGGCGAGTTTGACTTTCAAACCGCGCGGGTTATTATTGCATTTAAGCGCCATTTCTGCTCTTCTTCATTCTTAACTAATAATCAGGAACTATGGACTTTAGAGGCAGAAAAAAAACTGAATCACTTAATGAGCATGATAAATGAAGAAAGCTAATTTCGGTTTTAAAGAAGTAGAGGAAACCAAGAAAGAAAAATTAGTACAGAACGTGTTTACGACCGTGGCATCGAAATATGATATCATGAATGACGTAATGAGCTTTGGGCTTCATCATATTTGGAAAGATATGGTAATTGAAGAGATTAAACCTAAGTATTACGATACTCTTTTAGATGTTGCCTGTGGCACAGGGGATATTTCAAGAAAATTTTTGGAAGCTGGCGGCAAAGAAGCTTACCTCTGCGATCTGAATCAAGCTATGCTTGATGCCGGCAAACAAAAGATGCTTGATGAATATGCATATCTTAATAATAAGATGCATTATATTTGCGGTAATGCCGAGAACCTCCCTTTTGAAGATAACAGCTTTGAATATTATACCATTTCATTCGGTATTAGAAATGTTACTCATATTGATAAAGCTCTAAAAGAGGCTCACCGAGTTTTAAAGAAGGGCGGTAAATTTATTTGCTTAGAGCTCTGTAGCACACATGAAGGGCTGATAAGAAAATTTTATGACTTTTATTCATTTAAGGTTATTCCTAAAATCGGCAAAATGATTACGGGGAGCGAGGATTCATATAGCTATCTGGTTGAAAGTATCAGAAAATTTCCTAAGCCCGAAAAGTTTTCTTTAATGATTGAGCAGGCAGGGTTTGATAACATAAAATATAAAACCTTAACTTTCGGGGTGGTCGCAATCCATACCGCTTATAAGGTTAGAGATTAAGGTAAAGTTTGAAAATTTTACTCCTTACTTATTTTTGAGGAATAAATATCATTAAGCATTCTGTTTGCTTCTTCCTCTTTCCAGTTGCCGGCAAACTTTAGCAAATTACTTTTATCCTTTTTGTTATTAAGCGCATAAGTATATAATAATTTTTTAATAATTTCAGCTTTTATATCGAGAGCCTTATTTAAATATAATTTAAGAAAATAGTAAAACTTTACGAGCATTTTTTAACCCATTTTGCAGCTGAATTTATCATATCCTGTTTTAATTTTATGAGCCTACTTTCAAACGTCTTATCTTTAAGAGACCAGTTATTAAGAATATCCTCATATTCGTAATACAAGCCTAATAAACTATGAATACCATAAGAATCACCTAAATACTTATTACTTTTAGAGTAAATATCAGCATTAAAGTCAATAATTTTCATTATTTTTTCTAATACTTCAATAGGATCCATCTCAATAAGTGCAATCTTCGTAATATAATATTTTAGCAATATTAATACCGCTTCATCTCGATTATCAGGAACTGTAATTCCTAATCTCTTTAATGCTGCATTAAAGGCAAGAATAAATTCTTCAGTATAGTCTGATTTTGGATATGTTATGTCAATAAATTCATCATAGAAGATACCTTGGTTCATTAATTTATCAAAAATATTTTTTATTCTTATTATATTAATTGGCTTAAAATAAATTATGGCAGCATAATATTTTAATTCATTTTTAAACTCATTTATATTCGTTAATAAGTCTACCACTCACCTAATATCCTACACTTTATTCCAAGTATAAAGCTCCATGGAAAGTACCAAGCACTCATCATTTACGCATTTACAGCCGCCGCAAATTTGTGTCGGTTTAAATCTGTCTAGCTTGCCTCTTTCCACCCAATGATCAAGCATATTACGTGCCTGCTCACCACTTAGATTAAATTTTTTGGTAATCTCAAGTAAACTTACTCTCGGGTGCTCCATTATATATTTTTTAAGCTCCAAGATTAGCATCTTTTTGCTCCGTTTTTTTATTAGTTACAAAGAGTATAAATACGGTAATCAGTATTAATAAACCTATGCTCATATAAATCTCTTTTGCATCTTCTCTATAAGATATAACTGCAAGCTGATAGAAAGAACATGAAACAACATAAGCAAGCAATGTTGACCATACGGCGGAAATAACCGCCCACTTGGTTCCAATCTCTCGTACTATTATTCCAAATACCGAAACACATGGGAAATACAGCAATACAAATAATAGATATGAAAATACAGCTATTCTCCCGTCAAAGCCTTTTTGCATAGCTCGGTAAATTGACGCTGAAACCCCTTCCGCATCTAAAAATTCATCTATGACGTTTTGATCGGAAAGATTAAGCCAGAGCGGGGTGGATAAATTTTCCGTAATTTTACTTATATTCTCAGGAATGCTTAAAAATGCATTTTTAAGTTTCTCTGCTATATTTATCGGTTTAGGCTTAATTTCATTGTTACCCTCAATAGAAAGATATAAAGAGTTTAAAGTGCCCACCACCACTTCTTTCGCAAAAATCCCGGTAAACAGCCCAACAGCCGCCGGCCAATTTTCTTCTCTGATTCCGATAGGTTTAAACAGGGGAGTAATTTTTTTACCGATAACCGCAAGCATGGATTTACCGTTAGTTTGGTTGCCGATAGTCAAATCGAAACTTACCGAGTTCAAGCATTGCAGCACAATGAACACTATGACTATAAGCTTTCCGGCACCAAACACGAATGAATGCACTTTATCAAAAGTTTTAAGCATTATTCCTTTTAGAGTTGGTAAATGATAATCAATCAGTTCCAACATCAAATGCTCAGGCTCTGATTTTAAAAATGTTTTTTTAAGTAACCATCCGGTAAATATTCCGACCATGATTCCGATTATATATAATAAAAATACTATATTTTGCCCGCTCTTGGGGAAAAATGCGGCACAGAACAGGGCATATACCGAAAGCCTTGCCCCACAGGACATAAACGGTGCAATCATAGCGATTGCAATTCTGTCATTTTGATTATTCACAATACGGGCAGCCATTATAGCAGGCACATTACAGCCGAATCCTACCACAAGCGGGAAAAATGCTTTTCCGGGAAGCCCGATTGCTTTCATTGCTCTATCTATTAAATACGCAGCTCTAAGCAAATAGCCGCTATCCTCTAAAAATGAGAGAAACAGGTATAACCCGAATATGATGGGAATAAAGGTGAGTACGGTTTGAATGCCCCCTCCGATACAATCGGCAATCAGAAAAGTAAGTAATCGGGGAGAAGAAATTTTTTCCAACAGTAACCTCGGTATATCCATAAATACTACTTCCGAGAACAACTCAAAAAAATCTTGAAATGCCCCACCCACTACTATACTAAAAGTAAAAGCCAGATATACCGAAAGTAGAAAAATAGGTATACCAAGAAATTTATTTAAAAATATTTTATCCAGCTTATTACTAAAATCACTACGTGTAATTTTTTCCCGACTTATAGCAATACTTGTTATTTTATTAATGAATTCGTATCTGATGCCGGGAATAATTATTGAGCTTTCTTCATCATATTCTGTCATTATCGCCTGTTGAGCAGCCTGAATCTGATGAGAGGCGACCGACGCTTTATTATCCTCTGCTCTATTTTCCAGGTTCTGTAAAACTTGCCGCTCGCTTATCAGATTTTCTTTAGCAATCCACTTTATCTGCCCATATATTTTCGGAGGATAAATCTTCTCTATAAAGCTTTCTTTATCTTCCGTATTTCCGAGAAACCCAGTTATTTCTTCTTTTAAATCATTAACCCCAATATCTTTCCTGGCAATCAATTTAACAACTTTCGCCCCTAAGGCTTGCTCGATCTTTTTACTATCAATATTAATCCCTTTATTTTTAGCAACATCGCTCATATTAAAAGCTAAAATCAAAGGAATTTGCATTTCCAGTAACTGAACGGTCAAATATAAATGGCGGGCAAGATTGGAAGAATCGATAACATTGACGGCTAAATCATATTCTTCATTAACTAAAAAGTTATGGGCTATTTCTTCATCTAGAGACCCGGATTGATTTAAAGAGTATACACCCGGTAAGTCAATAATTTCAATTTCAGTATCATTATGCTGGAATGTACCTACTTTCTTTTCAACCGTAACTCCCGGCCAGTTGCCGACAACTTGTTTTAAGCCTGTTAAAGCATTAAATATTGTGGATTTACCACAATTAGGATTACCGATAATTGCAACTCTTATCTTTTTCATCTCCCTTGAACCTAAAACTTAATTGATCGGCTGAACGATTATATGTTTAGCGATATAACTATCAAAAGCCAACTTAAAATTCTCGGTGGCAATAATCATATAGCCACTTTTTTGTTTATTGACTACCGTAAGCTTTGTCTCAGGCGTAATCCCGAGCTCAATCAACCTTTTCTTCATTATAGGTTCAAGGTCAATATTTTTTACAATAGCTTTAAAACCTTCTCTAAGTGTAGAAACAGGAGTAGTCATATTAATCTCCTAAACAAAAAACGAGATTGAGAATCATTCTCATTTTATACTATAAATTAGCTAATCAGTCAATACTATTAAGGAATGATAGAAAGTTTTAGCCTTAGCTTAAATTACGTGATCAGCCCAGTTCTCATTTAGATATACATCATTCAGCAGCTCCGGGTGCTCACCCATGAAAGCAATTGCTATCTCACCGCTCGGGTTATTAGCTATAGTTAAGAACGTTGCATTATATTGCTCATTATAATAGATGGCTAAATCCTCTTTCTCTATTGTTCGCTTGCTGCAAAACAAGTATATTTTATCTTTCCCCTCTTCAAATGCATCTATTACATTTGTTTTTTCACTATAAACTTTAGTGCTGCACATACTAAAGAAAAATTTATCCTCTCCTCTATTTCCGCTAACATAATTTACTCCGCCTTTGATAAATATCTTACTTCCTTGCGTAGAAGCAATAAGAGAATTATTTTCATTATTATTATCTACCATAATAACATCAGTTGGGATCCTTTGGACGTTTACTTCTTTTATGAGGTCATAATCAGCAACGCTATGATGAGTGAAGAGAACATAGTCTTTATGGTTGTTAGTGTTTGAGGTATCGGCTGTATCATATTCATCGTGGCAGCTGAAGCCTATACTATTTAAAACTTTACCCCCATACCAATAAGCAAGGAAAGACATAGCCCCCGCTGAAGTAAGGTAAGCAGCACCGGCAAACACAGCAGAAACAGTAAATGCATTAAATTTTAAAATTATTGAATTCAAAAATGTATTTGGATTTTCAAGAGCACGATTATAGAAATAAGCACCTAAACCTGCACCTGCTGCTCCGGCAACCGCACAATTTTGACAAACCATTTCCCACCCCTTAAACATAGTAATTTTTCTAAGAGCACTTTACCTTATTTCCATTGAAAACAAAACCTCAATTTCTTAGAAATTTTTAAGCTTTGTTAAATGTTAATAGCCTTTTATTAAGGCAATGAATCCTACTTATTTATTATATATGCATTTAAGCCTTTGCTATATAACGGTGAATTATCCAATACCCTGCCCCTGACTCTGCTGCTTACCTGCGCCTGCGGAAGGTGATTGGCTACCGCTGGCAGCCTCTGTTGCAGCTGATACCCCATTTTCGACTAATTTCTTACCTGCATTTAATGCTCCCGTTAGATCACCTATTCCGCCACCTTTATCGCCGCCGCCTTCCTTACCGCCGCCTCCACCGCCGCCCATCATAGAACCTAATTTACCGCCTGCTCCCCCGCTTGCTCCACCCATACCTCCTACTTTTGCTGCACCCGCAGCTACTAATGGCGCTGCCATATAATCCCCCTTATTTTATTATATAATTTAATTATAAAATAATTTATAAAATAAGGTCAAGTTTATTTAATAAAATACAGTTATGTCCTATATTTTTATATATTACAAGATATACTAAATTAATGGTAAGAAAAGATTTCAAGCTTGATAGAATGGCTTTTACACAACCATTCTTATCATTATTAATACACTCGTTTTTTAGGCGGAATCACTTTCATTTCCTCATCTAGAGTAGTAAGAACCACAGGGCGGTAATCAATGCTAACCTCTCCTTTATCATCTAAATAAGTTAAGCTATGCTTCATCCAATTTTTATCATCACGCTCTGAATAATCTTCTCTGGCGTGCGCTCCCCTACTTTCTTTTCTATTTAAAGCCGCATTGATGGTTACCACTGCTTGCGCTCTTAAATTATCAAGTTCCAAAGCCTCGACCAGATCACTGTTCCAAATCAACCCTCTATCGGATATACCGATATCCTGATATGAGCTATAAACATTCTTCATCATTTCCACCCCTTCAGCCATCACTTCTTCCGTCCTAAAGACACTGGCATGGGTCTGCATGGTTTTTTGCATCTCTTTCCTAATTTCCGAGGTATGAAGTTTACCGCTTGAGTTTCTGATTTTATCAAATCTTGCAAATCCAAGTTCAAAAGCATTTTTCGGTAATTCCTTATGCGGTGTTTGAGGTTTAACCAGTTCAGCCGCTCTAATTCCCGCCGCTCTTCCGAACACGATTAAATCAAGTAGTGAGTTAGATCCTAATCTATTAGCACCATGGACTGAAACACATGCAGCTTCCCCGATCGCCATAAGCCCTGGAACTTCCACCATTTCTTCGCCTTTTTTAGTTAAAGCTTCACCCATATAGTTAGTCGGTATACCGCCCATATTATAATGCACGGTAGGTAGCACCGGTATAGGTTGTTTGGTTACATCGACGCCTGCAAATATTCTGGCCGTCTCCGATATACCCGGTAGCCTTTCATGAATTACTTTCGGATCAAGGTGAGAAAGCACTAAGTGAATATGATCTTTATTTGCGCCACATCCTCTTCCTTCTCTGATCTCCATCATCATCGAGCGACTTACTACATCCCTTGAAGCTAAGTCTTTAGCGGTCGGAGCGTAACGCTCCATAAATCTTTCACCGTTGCTGTTTATAAGATATCCACCTTCTCCTCTCACCCCTTCGGTGATTAAACATCCTGCTCCGTAAATACCGGTCGGGTGGAATTGAACAAATTCCATATCCTGTAGTGGTAATCCTGCTCTTAACGCCATACCACCGCCATCACCGGTGCAGGTGTGCGCAGAAGTTGCCGAGAAATAAGCCCTGCCGTATCCGCCCGTAGCAAGTACGACCAGATGAGCTTTAAAACGGTGCAGCGTTCCGTCTTCCAAACAATATGCAGTCACCCCTCTACACTCACCGTCAACCATGATTAGATCAAGGGAGAAATATTCAATAAAGAACTCTGCATTACGTTTTAAGCATTGCTGATATAAAGTATGTAAAATAGCATGCCCGGTTCTATCGGCAGCAGCACATGTTCTTTGTGCAGCTTTACCTTCACCGTACTCGGTAGTCATCCCGCCGAACGGGCGTTGATAAATCTTTCCTTCCTTTGTACGTGAAAACGGCACACCGTAATGCTCAAGTTCAATGATTGCTTGCGGCGCATTTTGGCACATATACTGGATTGCATCCTGATCTCCGAGCCAATCCGAGCCTTTAACCGTGTCATATGCATGCCAACGCCAATCATCTTCTCCCATATTGCCGAGTGCGGCGCTAATTCCGCCTTGCGCAGCAACCGTGTGGCTTCGAGTAGGGAACACTTTTGAAATACATGCGGTTTTTAAACCTTTTTCAGCCATACCAAGGGTTGCTCTTAATCCGGCTCCACCTGCTCCGACCACAACCACATCATATTCATGATCAATAATTTTATACGTACTCATTTTTCTTTACTCTCACCCGACGATTCTAAACACAATATGCATGCTGAACAATGAAATAATCCCGCATGTTAAAGTCACTATTGAAACAAAATACAATATTATAAGCGACCAGATTTTAATATATTTACGATGTACGTAATCTTCTATTATCACCCTCATCCCGATCATACCGTGATAAATGGAAACACATATAAATAAAATTATAAAAGTCATATTTATCGGCGAAATGATATATTGAGGTATCATCTCTTTAGGGCTTCTTAAAATCAGTATTACTGAAATTACAAACCATATACAAAGCGGAACCAAAGCGATTGCGGTAAATCTTTGATGAATCATATGTGCAGTTCCGTTTCTTGCGGAACCTAAGCCCTTAGCTTTACTTAATGGTGAATTATAATCCATATTTATACTCCCATCCTTAAAGCTATTATCCATGAAACTACAGCTAGAATTAAGGAAATTACGATCGAAAGCCAACCGCTTTTATTCATAGCCTCTATCGAGAAACCCATACCGAAATCCCAAAATAGGTGTCTAATACCTGTACAGGTATGAAAAAAAAGCGAGTAGCTCCAGAGCATTAAAAATGCTTTTCCCGCTGGATGCGCAAAAAATTTCCATATAATACAGTTTTCCGGATCTTGCATATACGGCAAATAGATAATCCACCAGATGATGCCAATTAAACCGATAAACAAAGCCACACCAGAGACGCGATGAAAAATGGATAAGACTGAGCTTATTTGGGGCTTATATATCCCTAAATGCGGGGATAGCGGCCGTACTTTTATATGTTGCATATTCAATAAATATTCTACTAAATATTTATATGTTAGTATTTTATTGCTGATATGCAAGCGATAATTTCCTCTCACAATAGAAAAAGGTCTTAAGCTTACAACTACTTAAGACCTTTTTAGTAAATTTTACTTACTTTAAAATATGAAAATATGCTATTTAAACCGCTTCACAATTTGAGCCGGCACTAACAAACTCATCAATCGCTTCACTTGACTCAGAATCAATATACGGAACTTCACCGCTCACGACTTTACTACTTAGCTCATGAAGCATAGCACCCTTAGCAATCGATGCTGAAAAATCCAACTCATTGCCGCTTACTTCAACTTCACCGGCCGTTTCTGCCGTACCCATACCTTCATATAAAGGTTTTTCAATTTTAACTTCTCCCGAGCTTATCTTTTGATTCAACTCATCGATCATTTTAGCATAGTTAACTTTGCTTATCGAGTCCATAATCGCCTCCCTCTCAGTTAATAACATAAGAATAATTTATAATAATTATCTTTTATAATAAATTAGCCCCTTATTTATTAATTAAATAGCAATTTTAGATGTTTTTCAATCTATTAAGATAATATAAATTAAAATAATTCAGTTGATTTTAATAAAAATTAGGTTTTATAGGCATTTAAATTTTTAATTTTTTATATATCAATAACTAAGTTATTAAAAAATAAAAAAAGCAGAGCTTTTACACTCTGCTTTTTTAATCTTAAAGCTTTTTAAGCAACAAGTATTAGAACTGGAGTTTAGATCCAAGTAAGAATACTGTACCTTTGTTGCTCGCATAAGTAGTAGCACCATCAAATGTATTGTCTTTGCTCTTGAAGCAAGTAACTTCAGCATAAGGCATTAGGCCTGGAGCTAATTTATAATCAAGCCCTAAAGAAAGCATCTCGAGCTTGTTTCTCTTAGCATTTTCCTGAACACCGGTTTGTGTGTTAGCATAAGTTAAGCTTACACCAGCTGGGCCAAACTCATAACCTGCACCTAAAGTCCAATACTTAGTACCTTTAGCGCTAGTATCTTTACGAACTGTAGATTTACCCCAATCACCATAAGAACCACCAAGGTTAACACCCATGAAGTTTAAATTTAAGCCTGCATTCCAAGCTTTTAAGCTTCTATAAGTTTTGTTTAGTGCGCCAGCAGTATTAACTTTCTTAGAATCTCCTGCTTGGCCGGTAAGAGCTGCTTTAACACCGACTTGGTCAAACATGTATTCATATTTTAAACCAGCTTCAAATACGTTTTTGAATGCTTGCCTACTAGCTACAGAAGTTGTTACGCCTCTAGCTTCAGCCACAGTTCCATAAGATTGAACATCAGGCGTATAAGAAAGACCGATCATAAAACCAGAAAAGCTTGGAGTATAGTAAGAAACTTTACCTGCATTAACTCCTTTACTTCCGACCTGCCCTAAGTTATTAGTAGGAAGGTTTGGGCTTACAAGGAATAAATCTTTAAAATTATTTCCATCAGCAGCTTTTGAATTCCACCAATATTTTGCATCACCGATTATCCCACCGGTTGCTCTTGCAAAAGTAGAAGCATCAACATGCATTGCGTGGCTCGCACCATGAGTATTACCCATTTCGATATGACCGAATGCACCTTCAACATAAGCCATAGTTTGCTCAGCTCTTCTGTTGCTATCACCAGTATCAGCAAAAAAATCTTCTTTAGCTTTAGAAGTATCTGCATTAAGCTTAACCATACCACCATATTTTAGGCCTGATTCAGCTTCACCATCAATCTTAACCCATAACTTGGTATCATTAACAAGTGAGTGATTGTTAAGTTTAGAAGTTGTTGTATCGCTTGGATTAGAATGCCTAAAAGCTTTCTTCTGTTGAACATATCCGAGTTGAGTATCAAGCGAACCGCCGAGTGTTACTTGCGGGCCAGAAACCTCAGATGAATCACCGGCATTAGCAGTAGCTGCGAAGCTTGCTACAAGTGCAGATGTTAATAATACTTTTTTAATCATCGTTTTCCCTTTTTTAGGTTTATTATTAAAAAGCCAATTGGCTCGTTTATAGATCTTAATTAAGCATAAGTTACCCTAAGCCCTCAACATTTACTTTTTGATTTCTATTTTTTATGAAGAAAAAGTTGCGATTCAGCAACAGGGGTTCTTGCTAAAAAGCACCTTATATAATAACAAAAAGCGGCACTTAAGTACCGCTTTTCATTTTATATTAGTAATGAGTCTTATTTAGAAAGAAACCTTCACACCGGCTAAGTAAACCTGGCCTTTGTTATCTTTAACGGTTCCCGCTCTGTCATGCTTAAAGTGGGTTGCTTCAGCATAAGGCATAAGCCCTTGAGCAAGTTTATATTCCACGCCTAAAGAAACGACTTTTAATTTGTTGTATTCGGAAGCAGGGTTATCGACGAATGCGTCGGCAGTTCGATTCCAAGATACGGTTGCACCTCGCTTACTTTCATAATAAGTTACGCTTGCTCCGAATTTATCGGTTTCATATGCAGCTCCCACGTTCCATAGCGAAGCACCGTATTTTTGCCCTGCAACTTTAGCTGTGGTCGCTCCGGTTTTGCCCCAATCAATATATGAACCTGCAACTGAGAAACCTTGATATTTAATAAGCGCTCCTACTTCCCATGCATTTAACTTCTTTCTACCTTTTTCTACGCCTTCAACTATATATTTTTTTGCTTTCCCGTGTTGGAATAATAAAGAAGTATTAAATTCAAACTCATCGAATGATTGTTCATACTGAAGTGCAAGTTCCACTATATTAGTATAACCTAACCCTCTGTCATTTTTCCTGGTATGCATTTTTGCATTCGCAATCGTTCCTTTCGCTTCAGAATCCGGAGCGTAGCTTACACCGGCTTTAAACCCGTTAAATGAAGGAGTATAATAAGAAATTTTATTAGCCTTCGATGTGATTTCAGTACCGACTGCCAAATAAGGATCGGAAACAAAAATATCCTCATAGCTTTCAAATTCCCGCTTGGCAGGATTAGGATTAGCTTCTCGTTGCGAAGTATTTTGATGTATCCAAAATTTATAATCTCCATCGATACCGCCAGTCGCTTTAGCAATGCTTACCGCAGAAACTTTCATTTTATCGGTTGCACCGCCATGGCTTCCCGCTTCAATTCTTCCAAAGCCGGATTCCACATAAGTCATTACGCTGTCGGCAATATCTTTCGATCCGTTTTTAGCTCTTGAGGTATCCGCGTAAAGCTTAATTGCGCCGCCGTATTTCAATCCGTTATAATCACCGTCAACTTCGATTTTAATTTTTGTATCATTAACAATTGCAGAAGAATTAAGTTTGCCGCTATCTGCTCTTGTAGGCGTTTTATATCTGAAAGCTTCTTTCTGCTGAACGTATCCTGCTTGAGTATTAAGGCTACCGCCTAATTTTAATTTTATTCCTTCAAAATTATCTCCCGCTAAAGCCGTTAAGGGAAATAATCCAAGGATAGTTGCCGTTATAAATTTATTCATTTTACTTGCTCCGCAATATGTTTTGCTGTATTTTGGGCGATATTATAAATCGAGATATGATTTACAAGCTTAAAACCCATACTTTTATTTATTTTTAAATAATAAGTAGCAATTATATCACAAATATCTTTTCAATAACGTTACATATATGACATTTAGCATTGAAAATTATAAAATTAGCTCCCCTGTTATTCTTGCCCCAATGTCGGGGGTCACTGATAAGCCTTTTCGCAAGATGGTAAGAAAGTTCGGTGCACCATTACTAGTGACCGAGATGGTCGCAAGTCGCGCGATGATCGTGCAAACCCGTCAATCCATGCAAAAGTGTGAGCTTGATCAGGAGGGAGGCTTAACTTCCGTACAGTTAGCTGGCTGTGAACCTGATATCATGGCTGAAGCTGCCAGGTTAAATGAAGATATGGGAGCAAAGATTATTGATATTAACTTCGGTTGCCCTGCTAAAAAGGTAGTTAACAGCTACTCAGGTTCTGCTCTTATGCGAGATGAAGATAAAGCTTTTAAAATTTTAGAAGCGACTGTTAAAGCGGTGAAGATCCCGGTTACCCTTAAAATGCGAATGGGTTGGGACGACAATAGCCTTAATGCTCCGAAACTTGCAAAAATGGCAGAGGATGTCGGGATAAAAATGATAACCGTTCACGGGCGCACCCGCTGCCAATTTTATTCCGGCTCGGCAGATTGGGAATTTATCAAAAAAGTTAAAGAAAGCGTTAATATTCCGGTAATTACCAACGGTGATATAAAAACTTTTGCCGATGCGGATCAGGCGTTAGAAAAATCAAAAGCCGATGGTATAATGATCGGGCGTGGTGTTTATGGGAAACCGTGGCTTATAAACCAATTAGCTCATTATTTATTGACAGGTGAAAAACTACCTGATCCTTCTATTGCAGTTAAGCTTGAAACCTTGTTGGAACATTATGAAGAGATATTGTTATATTACGGAACGCAAGCAGGGATGATGATGGCAAGGAAGCATATCAGCTGGTATAGCTCAAGCCTACATGGCTCAGCTGAATTCAGATCATCTATTAACCGCTCTTCGGATCATAACCAGGTCACTCAGCTGATCAAAGAATTCTTTGGTAGATTTGAAGGTCAGTAATAACTAATTACTCAGCTTATTAAAAAAATTAAATTATATTATCGGCGGTTCTACCAGGTCTTGAAGCTCACCGGAGTTATCATTCTCCGATAAACTTTCTACATTTTTAAGTTTGCGCTGAATTGACCGGGTTCTGACCTCGGCATCCCCTATCACTTTACTTGCCTGATCTAATTTTAACTTAGTTTTGTTAAGTATATCGGAAAATTTGTAGAACTCATTCTTAACTGCACTTAAAACTTTCCAAACTTCACTGGAGCGCTTTTCGATTACCAAAGTTTTGAAGCCCATTTGCAGACTGTTTAATATAGCGCTTAATGTAGTCGGACTGGTAATAATTATTCTATATTCTCTTTGCAGAAATTCAATCAAACCCGTTCTTCTGATTGCCTCGGCATAAAGGGTTTCCACAGGCAAAAACATAATGGCGAAATCAGTAGTATGAGGAGGCTGAATATATTTTTCGGATATTAGTTTAGCACAAGATTTTATACTGCTTTCAAGCAATTTTGAATATTGCTCTACTTCCTCTAAATTTCCTTTCTCCTGAGCTTCAAGTAACCTATGAAAATCCTCAATAGGGAATTTAGAGTCAATCGGCAGCCATACCGTTTTCTCAAGCTCTTTTCCGGGTAATTTAACTGCGAACTCAACTCTATTACTCTTCTCAGGAATCACTAATACATTTTTTTCATATTGTTCATTAGTAAGCATTTGTGTGATCAGGGAATCAAGCTGAACTTCTCCCCAAATACCGCGCACTTTTATATTAGTTAAAACTTTCTTTAAATCACCCACACCGCTTGCTAAAGTCTGCATTTCTCCTAAGCCTTTATGCACCACTTCCAGCCTTTCACTCACCATCTTAAATGATTCGCTCAATCTGGTTTCCAAAGTAGTGTGAAGCTTCTCTTCCACGGTTTCACGCATTTTTTCCAGTTTCAAGCTATTGTCGGTTTGAAGTTTATGTAAACTTTCCGATAAATCTTTTCTAATATTATCAAATTTAATTTCGTTAAGCTTGGTGAGGTCGGAAATTTGCTTACCGAACAATTCCAATTGATTCTTTTGCATTTGCCCCATACTTTGCAGGCTGTCTCTCATCGAGTTATTAGTATGAGTTAAGTGTTTAAAGCTATCTTCTCTGGCTTGCTTGGAATTAACTTCAATTATTTCCGATAATCTTGTAAGACTAAACTTAAGCTCCCTGATTAAATCACAGGATGTTTGATGCTTAATAAGAAGCACAGCTATAGTTATAGCCATGCCTATTGAAATCCCAAGCAACGCATATATTAGATATAAAGGCATATAAAATTATTTTTCCTTAGTAGGATTCATTATTTCTTCCGAACTGATAGAGTTATCTTCCACTATTTCATCGGGAGCTTTAAAAGCTCTAAGCCCCGGAAGATTAGCAAAGAAAATGGCTTGAATCTGCTTAATCACCAGCATTATCGGCTTACCTGAAATTGTGGCCGCATCAGGTGTTCTGATTATCTCTAAAATAATATCATTCTTATTTTCCACCTCACCGACGGAAAGTCTCTTTAACATCCCGGCAAAAGTGTGAACCTGCTCCTCATTTACCTTTTTTATCGGCATTAAACGCTGATTGCTTGAAACCTGATCAATATAATTATTGATTTCCGAAGCATAGATTTCCAACATTTTTTCATATCCTCTTAAATAAACTTTAAAGTTAAATAAAGGAAAAGAATCACTTGAAATTTTCTCATACCCTCCTTGAATAGTTATTCCGAAAGGCTGGGTACTGATTTCAGCTTTTTTAAACTCAATTTTTTGAGTATTAACAGCAGGTTTAGAAACAGGCGATGATTTATTTTTCTTCTCACTTTCTTCAGAATGGTGCTTTAATTCATTAATTAACAAATCAAGCTCTAAGCTTATATCACCTAACTCAACTTGGCTTAAATGCCTGGATTGCATCTTAGCGTCTTTAGCAGCATAGTTAGGATTATATTTCAAATTCGGCATAGTAAATTTTATACCCGATGAAATACTATTATTCTCATTTTTGTTGACTATCCAAAAACTAAAGCAATCTCCGCTGAATAATAACTGATTTTCATTGGTTTTATCATATGCTTCAAACTTATCATTATAATAAAGCATTTCTTGTATGTGATTATTAAACTTGGAAGTATCCGTCTCATCTTTAAGCTTTGCAAGAGATCCGTTCAGCTTTAAACTTAAAAAAGGTCGTTTATTACCTTCAAAATCTTTAAACTTAATTAATAATTCCTGCTTATGACTTATGGAGTTAGCTACCGAGTGCAATTGACTTGGAAAAATTATTTTTACTCGATTACGGATCGGGTTACTTCTTAAGTCGATTCTTTCCATATTTTTAATATTATAATACTTACCTGAACCGTATTTTATTGAAGGGCTTTCAATTACCGCTTTTACATCCCAAGCTAGAAAATTAGTAAATTTGATGTCTTTATACTTAAATTCCACTCCCTTTAAAACAAGCTGCTTGGTCATAGTTTCTACTGATTTTGTTATAGTGCGGGTGTGTGCAAACCAGAAACCGAAGTTAGCTATTAAAAGTATTATAACTATTACAATGATCGAAGTAAAAAATTTACGCATGGATAAAACTTAAGTTAAAAAATATTTATAAAGATATTGTTAGCGTACTCTTAATTTGTCAATCGGGAAGTTAAAACAACTCAATATAATTGAAGCAAGAGACCCATAAACTATACTACCGTTTTTTCCGGACATAAAAGTAATATGTTAATATGTTGTTACCTTATATAGCTTCTCTGCTTGCTAGGACGGTAAATATTAACAATTATAACATTTGTAATAAAAAACTAATAAAAAAATTGTAAAAGGTAAATTTGTGTGCTAGGTATCTAACTATCATGTAAATTTTTACAAATGATATCTAGGTCATTAAACGATTTTTACTAACTACTATTGTTTTAAATACAATAATAAATTATAGGAGATAAGTTTATGAAACAGACTGAAAACTTAAAGAACGACTACCAATCCATCAAAAAAGATCTAGCCGATACAACAAAAAAAGCCGGCGCTGCTGCTGAAGATAAATACAATGAATATAAAGAAAAAGGCAAAGAGGTCGCGGAAAATATCGGAAACAAATACACCGAGCTTAAAGAGAGAGGTAAAGAAATGGCGGAAAATATTGAAGATAGAGCTTATGAAATGGGCGCAAAAGCCAAAGATATGATGAACGATGCCGAAGACAAACTTAAAAAAGGTGTTTCTTGCCTGGAAGATCAAGTTAGAGCGCATCCTATGGTATCAGTCACAGCTGCAATGCTTGTCGGTGCAATGCTAGCTAAGCTTTTTTCAAAAAAATAAGAGTAGGCATATGCTTAAATATATGGTTTTAGAATATCTTAAAAACAGAATAGTAAGCCCGCAGCAAAATAGTAATTTTTCTATGTGCGTTATAATGCTTATGTTATTAGGATTTATCAGCTTAATAGTAGCTGAGTGTTATCTATCTTATTATATATATAAGTATGCGATAACCTTACTTCATTATTCCGAGCTGAAAGCTTCCGCGATAACCGCAGGTATGTTTTTGCTGCAAGCTGTTATTCTCATTTACATAGGTTACTTAAAATTTAATAAGCCTATGAAAAAAAATTGGGTACCCGAAGAAAAGGATAAAGTTAAAAACATAACTTCAGCCTTTATTCAAGGCTTCCAATCAAGATAACGTTCCAGTAAAAAAGTGTTAAGTTTGTTTAAAAGGGCTTTTTTAATAAGAGCCCTTTTTTATTGTGTAAGTTTTTTTGTTTAAAAATATGTTGCATGGTTATCTGCTAATGCAGGAAACGTTATTGAATGATCTCGTTTTCACCCGGTGATGCGATGAACTCGTTATAAGATAATTCTTCTAAGCCGAATTGCTCCTTATTAGCATCTAAATATTTTGAGACTTCAGGTGAAATATTTGTTTTCCAAAAAGATATCATATCCGCAAAATAGTAATCGATCAGCTCCTCATTAACGCCTCTGGTAAATAGCTCAGGTACTCTTACTATCAGTTCTGCTTCATATTCATGAGAGCCCCTATAGATAAAATCGAAAATCCTTTCAGTAAGCTCCATATCCCCAAGTTTTAGAATTAAAGAATTAATTTCATCTTGGTAATTATGACATACACTGTTTATAATTTTAATTATTTCATTGGACTGCTCTTTACCGGTCATCCGGTAGATATTTTCCAGTTCTTCTTCAGATTTATCACTAAATCTTTTAATAAACTCCTTTACTTGATTGCTTAATTGAAAGTCATCAATTTCACCTGAATTAATTTGATCATAAGCTTTTTTAAAAGGGAATAAACTTAGTAAGGATTTATTCTTGATTAAATCAATAAGCTCACGGTTTGAACAGCTTGAAAGAGCGGGATTTCCTTCATTTAAGCCTAACACTTCAGCCAGTTTTTCCAAAGTACCGCGCTCGGCTTTCAGGTATAATTCCTGCATAAAATAATCATTTTTGCCGAAAGGTTTACTATCGTTTGAAAAAAGCATATAAAACATGCTGTGCGCCGCTTCATGAACTATACCTGCGCGCGTAATTTCCGAACTCTCACTTGGCAACACCATAAAAACTTCTCCGTCCGGAAAAGATACTGCTATATCATCACTTTTTTTTACTTCGCTTGAGACATAAATAGTGAATCCCGGTTTATAGTCAGCGGTAAGTATATTAAATATATCCTGATGCATAAATGTAGCACTAAGAACGCTTTCATGATTATAAGCGTTAAACAATATTTCTTTATCATATCCGGCTTCAGCTTTAGTTTTGGTTAATAATATATGCGGTAGAGAATACGGAAATTCATTTTCGTCTAATAGATATACCATATCTTTTAAGTTTGGGAGCTTTTCAAAAAAACGAGCTTTTTCAGCTTCTCCCGAGCTAATTATATTATTATAATTTTCTACCGCCATTTCTAATATTGCATTAATATCTTCAAAAGTATTTTTCATCTTTTTTTGCAATGCTTCCGGCTGATCCAGACAAAACACAACATTTTTTATATCCCCTTTTACTTCATTCCTTTTAGTAGTTAATTGAGCGTGCGCTTCGGATGCACACATCTTTCCCCCGTCCTTTAACACCATCATTGCTCGATCAACCGATGCTTTTGCATTGTTAAATCCGGCCTCTCTCAAACGTTCAATTAAATTTTCATATTTCCCCTCTTCCTGTAACTCGCCCGGCTCTACGCCAATGAAGCCGACATCAATTTTTACTTTTTCAAAGGCTGCCGGAAGTTTATTATATATAGCTAATGTTTCACTTTCAGGATCTTGTTCAATTGGAAGCAAGAAAGTTAAAGTGGTATTTTTAAACGGAGTATTAAGCATATTAATGCACCTAAATTAATAATATATATAAAAACAATTATAATTTAGAGAATTAATTAAATAAATAAAACTTTTATGAATAAATATGAATAATAAAGAAAAAATGGTACCCGCAGCCGGACTTGAACCGGCAAGGGATCGCTCCCCACGGATTTTAAGTCCGTTATGTCTACCATTCCATCATGCGGGCACAATATGAAACTGCATTATGCCTATTGTTACAAATAATTCAACAACTTTTATTGCAGTAAATCATTTTTTATGGCTCTATATAAAAAACTTATGTGAATTTATATATGATAGGTAAACTTACCGGGGTTATTGACTCAATAGAAGATGATCATTTAATACTCGACGTAAGCGGTGTCGGCTACTTAGTTTACTGCGCAGGTAGCACCTTGGCATCCCTTAACATAAACCAAAACTTAGCTATTCTTATTGAAATGATAGTAAAGGAAGATCAGCTTACTTTATACGGTTTCACCGATAGTTCTCAGAAGAAATGGTTTAAATTGCTACAAACCGTGCAAGGTGTAGGGGCTAGGATGGCACTTTCCATATTAGGTATTTTAACCCCCGATCAACTGATCGGCGCAATTTTAGCTCAGGACTATAATAGCTTTAAGCAGGTATCAGGGATTGGAGCCAAACTCGCCTCCCGAATCGTTAATGAGCTGCAAAACAAAGAAGGCATAACTTCGTTATCCGGCGGCTTAACCGGGGGTTCACCAAACAAATCCTCCATCTCCGCCTCACAATCGCAAAATATAGTCGGTGATGCGCTTTCCGCCCTATCAAATTTAGGGTTTAATCGTAGCGAAGCTTATAAGGCACTTACCGAAATTTATAATCAAAATAATGAAATAACTTTAGAGCAACTGATTAAACAAGGCTTGTCAACATTAGGCAGGAGATAGTAAGGAAGTTCAAGAGGCTAAAGTTATGAAGACAAAGTAACTATAGAATTACTTTAAAGAAAGTCGTTTTAAGAAATTAATATGTCCTTAACAGTAAAGCATTCCTCGAGGGTGAGGCAAGCTAGGATGATGATTAACATTTAAATTATACAGTGAAGTTAATGCCTTTTCATCATCCCGCTCATACCTGATTATTTAAGGTTTACAGCTCAGTATGCCCTTCAATATGTTGAGGCAATACGAACATATCTTGGGTTAAATCACCACTATATCCGTAAAGCGCAACGGTACATTCCGCCGAATCACCTGCAATGTGAAAAGCTTTAGAAGGCTGCTCATTCATAGTAATATCAAAGATATTTACATTATTAAAGGCTTTGCCGTAAAGTTTAAAAAGATCAATTTGATCACCTTCTTTAGGGTTAAAATCTCTTATAATGATTTTACAACCCGGTATTTCTTTGCCGTATTGGTTAATTGACTTCCCTATGGAAGTTTCTTTGCCGGAATCAAGAATGCTTGGACGAACTTGTACTTTATCGATAATACCGTTTATACATTGAATCTCACCGCTGTTATAAACTTCATGAACCTTAACGGGATTATTACACTCAATAAGCCCCTTCTCTTTAAAAGCATTAAGGCAATATTCCAATAAAGACCCCCCATCATACATCTCAATCCCGGTTATTACCGTCGGAGAATTAACTTCAACCCCGGTATTAGCGTCACAAAGCTCAATACCGTTTTCTTTTACAACCACATCAAAGCACTTCTCAGCTCTTTCATCTTTATCGCTTACTAGGTTTTTTAATACTTGTTTTAATTTAGGCATAGAAAACTCCTACATTAATAATTCAATAATCATATTCACCTTCATACTTTCACTTATATATGTCAATACTTTCTTCTTTATTATCACAATAAATAAAATATTAACAAATATATTAAGGAATTAATATAAAGCGAAACTTTATAAATAAACTTATAAAGGCTTGATCAATATTATTTTAATTTTATCTACCCCTGCCCTGGTCTTTACCTTGCGAAGCGGATTGGGCTTTTATTAAGTTAGTCCAAAACCCGTTATTAGGCGCATTATTTTGAAATTGCAGCCTTGCCATAATATAACTCATTTTTTGACCCATGATAAATCTTGACCAGAATCCTTTAGGCTCGGCAAGGCCAACAATCTTAACGTCTTCAAACTGTTTATCCAGGCCTTTAGGATTATATATGCTAACCGCCGACTCCATCTCTTCCTGCTTTAGCTTCTCTGCAAGTTTATTACGTGCCAGCGGTTCATTATGCGGCCTGAGTGCTTTAGGATCACTTTTACGAAAGGGCGATTCATTAACAATTTCTTCAACTAATTTATTTACCTTTTTTTGGTCGGATTTAGATATAAGAATGCTTATTACTATTATTAAAAGCAATATTAATATGCTTGCCGCAATTATTATATAAATTAAATTTTGCATAAGGAATTTTTTAGCTATTATATATTTATAATATCATTCCTAATAAATATTAACAATATAAGATAGCTTGGAAAAAATGCAGCATAAACAAAATTTAACTAATGAAATATTTAGGAAACTTATACATTTATCTTCCATATGGGTTCCGCTTTCTTTACTCTTCATTCCGATAAATTTCATGCAAGCAGTCTTTTTTACTTTAGCTCTATCGCTAACTTTATTTGATACTCTAAGAATCAGCAAAAAACCGATCGGTCAAAAAATAAGAAAATTTTTAAATAAAATTAAGCTTAATTTTATTTATCGTGAACATGAAATAAATAACTTAAGCGGTGCGACTTATATGATGATTTCCGCCGCCTTTTGCTCATTTATTTTTGATGCGGAAATTTTTATAATCAGCTTCAGTGTTTTGATCATTTCAGATACATTAGCCGCAATAGTAGGTAAAAGCATAGGTAAACGCCCTATATATAATAAGACATTGGAAGGAAGCCTTACATTTTTTATTTCCTCTCTAATTATTTCGGAAATTCTATATATATTTTTATTACAAAAGATCGGCTATAGTCTAACTATTCTGATTATAGCCTCTGCATTTACTACACTTGTTGAGCTTTATTCCAAAAAATTGAAAACGGATGATAATTTAAGCATCCCGATTAGCTTTGGTTTAATTTTATTAATTTATAAATATTTTATGCATTATAATTGATATGGATGAGTTAGATCAAATAACCGGCATACGCCCGATAAGACCAATCGATCCGATAGGGTATGAGAACCTGATAACCTCATTTCCGCAAAGCTTGATAAGACAAAAACCTAAAACACAAATTAATGGGCTGGTTGTAAGAGTAGATAAACAACATATTACGATAAAAACTGCGCTTGGTGAAGTGATACTTAAATCAAAGTTAAATTATGAGACAGGTACGGAACTTACTATTGAGCCTTATATACAGGGAGAGGACGTAAGACTTAAAATTTATGCTCTAAATTCTGGAAATAAAGCTGCGTTTGCGACTTTTAACCTGGCACGAAGACGGGGACACAAATCTTATACAAAAAGCACCCACGTTGAACAGGCTTTTGCAATTGATAAAACCTCTGAATTTATACATGCAATATTAGTCAATAAAAGAAACTCAAATTTAATTACCAATAACCCTAATATTTTAGAATCCATTTCAGGCCATCTACCTAAAAATACAAGTAACTTAGAAGGAATCTTTTACGAAGGAAACAAATTTCAATTTAAATTGCTGCAAATTACCGAATATAGTGAATCAGTTATATACCTTTCCGAGGAAAACAAAGTTATTTTATCAGCCACAATAAACGCTAACGATAAATTTAGCGAGGCTATCTTAGAAACTATTATAGGTAATTTTACTTTTAGTAATAGTGAACTTGAATTTAAAAACGAGGACTTTATATATCTTGAGTTAAGTGCAATTTTACCTTTGGAAGTTGGAACTTTAAAGCTTGATGACCTAAATGAGATGCTGGGGTTTTTAGATAGCTTGGAACATAAATCAGTTCAATCTTTCTCTTACTCAGCCGACTACTTAAATTTACTTAAATTAAAGCTTGATACAAGAGATGATTTATTAGCTGTTAACCTTGCTCAAATTCTACTTACCAATTTTAGTAAAACGGATTTGCACATAGCCGAGAACGAGCTGGAGGGAAAGATACAAGTTGTTACCCACCATATATATGAACTCAGTTTAAAAATGCCATGGCAAGTTATAATTGCTCCCATCATTCATAATGAGATATTATATTTTATAAAAATTTTTATAAAGAAGCCTATAGAGGAACCCAAAGAGTTAGTCAGACGTTTTGTAATTGAACTTGATACCGTGCAATTGGGGAAAATAGTATTGGACGGATTATTTACCGAGAATAAAAATATTACTTTGTTATTCTTAAAGTTAAAGTCCAAAACTATTTTTAGTTCCGATTTTGAAGAAGAGATAAGAAACTTATTTTCAATGATCAGTAAATCCCAAGGCTATGAAGGCACAATCAGCTTTAGTTCCATGGAAGAATATACTTCGCCCTTAGCTGAAAATCTTCGCTCTCAACGCCCGCTTTAAAGTTAACAAATATATTTGATAGTATATATTAGATCACTAAGCGTAAAAAATCAGTTGCAAAAAGAGCAAATTGTTATTAGATTCTCTTCTGAAATCATTACGGCGGAGTAGCTCAGCTGGTAGAGCAGAGGAATCATACTCCTTTTGTCGGGGGTTCAAGTCCCTCCTCCGCTACCACTTATTTAAATTACATATCTCATATCATTTGCAAGTATAATACAAATTCTCTTATAGTAAGCCTAAGAAAGTTTTATTCTTTATTTATAAGCTCAGTTAAAGTAATACCGATTTTATTATCAACAAGCACTATTTCCCCCTTAGCTACCAAGCGATCATTAACATAAACGTCAATCGCATCTCCGACCTTACGATCAAGCTCAATTACAGCTCCGCGGGTGAGCTTAACCAGTTGGTTAACTTTCATTTCAGCTTTGCCTAATACTGCTGAAATTTGTAACGGGATATCATATACTACTTGTAAGTTAATATCACCTTCAAGGCTGCTGCCTAAATTTTCCGTATTTTCCGTCATATACTCTGCTCCTCGTTAACTGCTGGCTGTTCTTCTTTATTTTCAGTTGGTTTTATATTATTTTCAACATCATTTTGATATTCTTTTTCTTTAAAATATTTTGCATATATATTATCTAAAGCGGCAATGATTTCTTGCTTGGATTTTTTAATACATGCATCTTGAAACTCAACCGCACAATCCTCTTTACCTAAATTATGATCGATAGCAAACATTAAACTTCCTTTAAAGCTATGCTCACTATACGCTTTTTCTATCTCATCTTTAATATGTAAATAAGTTTCCGGGTTTAATTTAATATTTAATATCGGCTCATCGGCAAAATGGTTAAAATTATCTTTTATAAAATTAATAATTGAGTTTTCATCAGTTGACTGTTCAGCACTTCCTTTAATTTTATCGGCAATAGCGAAAGCAAGCTCGGCACAGCCTTGAATTAATTCTTCTTGATCAGAATTAATATTCAAACTTAATTCATTAATTTTTTCCATTATACTGTTGAGAGTAGTAAGAATTGTATGTTTAAATTGCTCTTCTAATCCTTTTTGCTTTTCGATCCCTTGGAGTTCGCCTTCATTAAAAGCCTGCTTTTTCGCATCCTCTAAATCTTTTTGGGAATAAAATATATCTTTTAAATCATCATTTGTTTTTTTCTCAACTTCTAAAATATCATCAAATAATAAAGCATTGTCATCATTCATTAAAGCATGAGGCGATGAAGATCCTAATTCGGCAAACGGAAATCTTGCAGTTGTCATATTAATATACCATCTGATCGCCGTTTTCACCGGTTGCAATCTCTATCTCAGCTTTACTGATCAATTCCTTGACCGAATTAATAATTGCAGTTTGGGCTTCATTAACATCTTTTAATTTAACTGGTCCCATACCTTCTATCTCCTCCAATAATATTTTAGCAGCCCTTTGCGACATATTCTTTATAAACAAATCTCTGATTACTTCAGAAGCTCCTTTTAATGCGAGTGCAAGTTTAGATTTATCAATAACTCTAAGCACGGTTTGAATACCATTACCTTCGATTTTCTTAAGATCTTCAAAGGTGAACATCAGGCTTCTGATTTTCTCTGCCGCTTCTACACTATATTCCTCAAGCATCCCCATGAACTTCTCTTCCACATTACGTTCCAAGTTATTAAATACTTCAGCTATAATTTGGTTGTTATCACGTTTTTGGGTCTTGCTGAGGCTACTTATAAATTCTGATTTTAAAGTTTTCTCCACTCTTTCTAATACTTCTTTTTTAACCGTATCCATAACCAGCATCCGCTTAATTACTTCAAAAGCAAACTCGGGACTAAATAAACTAAGGACTTTAGAAGATTGCACAGGGTCAAGCTTACTTAAAACTAAGGCTGCAGTTTGCGGATATTCTTTCTTCAGATAATTAGCGAGTAGTTCCTCTCCGACATTGGCGAGCTTATCCCAAATATTTCGGCCTGCCGGGCCTCTAATATCTTCAAGGATTGAATCCACCTTATCTTTACCTAATATTTTTCTAAGGAAACGCTCCGTATTTTCTATATTTCCGACTAATGATAAATTCTCGGTAATCTCAACACTGAATTCACTGATTAACTTTTCAATTGATTCGGGAGGAATATTTCCTAAATTAGACATTGCCAAAGAAATTTCTCTAATCTCACTTTCCTCAAGCATTGAAAATATCTTAGTAGCAAGGTCATCATTCAATGTCATAATTAACATTGCCGCCTTTTCAACCCCTTTATTTTTCATTTCCCCTACCCCTTATTATTCTTGGTATATCCAGTTTTTAATCAAGGATACCGTTTCCTCTGGGTTCTTATCAACGAGTTCGTTAAATCGTTTAGTCACCCCTTCTCTCCTTTGCTTTTGCTCTTCCATAGTAATTTGATCTATATTGGTCGGATTTGCTCCTCCAGAGTTCGGAGCGTTTCCGAAAGCCATATTTTTCGTATCAGCTAATCCTTTAGCCATTCCTTTCATCTCCTGTTCCAGGCTTGCCATAACATCAGAGGTTAGTCCTTGTTCTTGCATAACACTTTTAGCTTTTTCCAATGAACGCAATACAAGCGGCCTTATTACTAAAAGAACCATTAATATCAGCACTATTCCAATCACCACAGTTTGGACAATATTCTGTATATCATTTTTGATGAAATCAAACATTCCTTCCTTAACGGGAGCATCAACAAAATCGGTAGCAAAAGGCATATTTATAACTTCTACTTTATCGCCACGCGCAATGTTTACTCCAACACCCGAAATAATCAGCGATTTTATTTTATCTAATTCAGCTTGGCTTCTTTCGCTGTACTTCATTTGCTTGGTAGTCGGGTCAGTTTCATAATTACCGTCGACAAGCACTGCAATCGATAAGGCTTTTACCCTTCCGTTTTCTATAACTTTATTGCTGACGGTTTTTGAAATCTCATAATTGATAATTTCATCAGTTCTTGAGCGCTGCCTTGAAGCGCCTGCCGCCGCTCCTTGCTTAGCATTCGGAATATTTGAAGAAACTCCGACCACGCCGCTAGGCTCGGTATCATTTTCATTCTCTTCGCTGCTTTTTTGCGATCTCACTACTTGGCTACTCGGGTCATAAATCTCTGAGCTGATAACCTCACGATCCAAATCCATATCTACAGCCACATTAGCTTTAACTTTTCCTATCCCAATTGTTCTTTCCAATAAATTTTCAATTTCCTGCTTAAGTTTATTTTCGATATTAAGCTGCATTTCCATTGCAGTAGAAGCAAGATTTGCCGCACTCGCATCCTCAGCCCCTAATTTTAAGGGTCTACCTAGGTTATCAACTATAGTTATATTTTCAATTTTAAGACCTGGCACCGCAGTTGCAACCAAATTGGCAATGGAAGCCACTTCAAGCTTACTTAATGCTTGATTCCCTTTCATTTTAAGTACTACGGAAGCTGAAGGCTCGGAACCGATTTTTGAGAATAATTCTTTTTTAGGTATAACAAGATGCACTCTTACATTCTCAATCTGGTTAAGGCTGCTGATGGTTCTCACCAATTCACCTTCCAGCGCTCTTACTAAATTAACATTATAGACGAATTGCGAAGTGCCTAGTGCATCCGATCGATCAAAAATTTCATAACCTGTAATATTTCCGGAAGTCGGAAGCCCTTCTTGAGCGAACATCATTCTAAGCATTAAAAGCTTATCACTGGGTACGCTTATCTCAGTACCTTCCGTGTTGTTCTCATACTTTATTCCCATTGATTGCAATTTCATTCCGATCATACTTGCATCTTCTATCGAAAGATTAGAATAAAGCGGAGTTAAAACCGCCGAAGACATTTTAAAAACCAGAAAA
This sequence comes from endosymbiont of Acanthamoeba sp. UWC8, assembly GCF_000730245.1. Lineage (NCBI taxonomy): Bacteria > Pseudomonadati > Pseudomonadota > Alphaproteobacteria > Holosporales > Holosporaceae > endosymbiont of Acanthamoeba sp. UWC8. Next base: position 661,096 of record NZ_CP004403.1, read on the forward strand.
ATAAAGAAAGCTATCACTATTATTGCAGCACCAATAATAGCAGAGATTTTTGCTGCACCCAGCTTCTTTAAAAACTCCATTAACCCTCTAACCTCTTACCCATCTATATGTATCATAACTAAAATTTTATATAAATAAAGAGGGTGTTTTAAATTTTAATTATTTTTTAATATTCACAAGTTGACTTACAGTCGCTTTGAATTAAAAGTATAATGCTTATTCTGAGCTATCTTCCACCCTTACAGCCTCAGTAATTTTAACTTTTCGCGCTTTTTTGAGATTAATTTTATTTGAAGATTTCTGCGTTATATAGCTATCAAAACTATTATCAATTGTAATAATCACTTTATTATCATCTGGTATAGTATTAGGTTTAGCCTTAAATATTTTTTGACGAATGGTGCTGAAAAAAGAGTCTTTCAGATTATCTCTGTCATCCGTTATAATAATATTTTTTTTATTTTTGATAACTTTTTCTTCAGTATTTAAATTAGTTTCAGGTGCCGGATTTATAACTGAATTATTCATGGCTAGTTTATTATTAACCAGTTCTTTAACTTTCGGGTTAGACGATCTTTCACTTAAAGCTAATATATCCTCTCCCTTATCATTTTTCCTCTTTAAGTCGAGAGTATTAAGCAGTGCTTCGAATGCTTTAACACGGTCATTGAGTATAGCTCGCATGGAAGGAGTATATCCTTCAAAATCAGGGATTTCTCCATAAACGCTATAATCAATTAGTAAACTTACTATTTCATAATGGCCTTCTCTAGCTGCAAAGTGTAAAGCGGTAGCACCTCCCATATCCTGTAGATCAGGGTTTGCTCCCTTTTTAAGTAGATATTTCACCACTTCCGTATGCCCCATATAGGCGGCTCTAATCAGAGGAGTGGCATTTATTTCACCTTGTATATCAAGCGGGTAGCCTGTGGCTGCTAATTTTTTTTACCATGGCCAGGTCGCCGCTATTTGCCGCATTAATAAGCGGGTCTCTAAATAAGTTTTCTTTCGAATAAGAAGTATTGGAGAAAATTAAGAAAACAAGGAATAAAAAGAGGATTTTAATTTTGGAGGCCGAGGCCGGAATCGAACCGACGAGTGGCGGATTTGCAATCCGCAGCATTACCACTTTGCTACTCGGCCATATTATCCTAAAAGCAGAGCTTATTTTATTGATTAATCTTAATAGGTCAAGTTGCATATTTTAAAAAATAAAAGAAATAATTTATTTTTATACTTATTTGAGTATTATCGTTTTAATTCAAATTAGCAAGCAATGAAAACCTCAACCAATAAACTTTTGTATTTTATAGCTTTTATTCTTCTTTCAGTAGGAAGTATAAGGATTATATTAACATATGATAAGCTTACTATTTCTCCTGATGAACTAGTGCATGTTGCAACCGGTTTAGAACTGATTGAGAACGGAACTTATTATTTGGAAGCTTTGCATCCGCCGCTGGCAAGGTTATCGGTTGCGATTCTTCCTTATCTGGGAGGAGCAAGTTTGAGTGAAGAATTCTATGCTAAGTATTCCCATCCCTTCAATGAAAATAGCGGTTATAAGCAGAGCTTTGAAGGAAGGAACCTTGGCGGTCAGCAGATATTTTTTGCTAAGAGCCATGATAACTATAAGAAAATGGTGTTTTTAAGCCGCTTAGGCATACTGCCTTATTTTCTCCTTTGTGGAATAGTTATATTTGTTTGGGTTAGAACCCACATAGGCAGTTATACCGCATTATACTCAATTTTGTTTTATACCACACTTCCGATAATACTTGCCAATAGCGGCCTTGCCACTACTGATATGCCGATGTGTGCATTATTAACTTGCACGATTTTTGCCCTCTTAGAGTGGTTGGAGAGTGCTTCATTTAAAAACACTTTATTACTTGGCTTTTCTTTTGCGCTGCTTGTGGTAACAAAATTTTCGGGCGCTATTTTTTTTCTAATTGTTGCAGCCCCGATCATACTTGCTAAAGACTATGCAACCGGCAAAGTTTCAAGAGGGTTTAACGGAGCAAGAGTTACATCAATTATGTTAATCAGCATAATTACTTTTTTTATGGTTTGGTGTACTTATAATTTTGAGCTTACAACTTTATCTTACCCTTATTTTTTAACTCCTGAAAAAGTAAGCGCATTAAAAGCCAGCTTACGGGATTTTGGTTTAAGTGAAAAGTCGGTCAAAAAATTATTTACCGCAAAAATTTTACCGTTTCCCGAATTTTTTCATGGCTTATCGGATCTTAGTGACCGCATTGCTTATGTTTACGCCGGGTATATTTTCGGTAAAGTTTTACTATTTCAAGGAGTTTGGTATTTCTTCCCTGCTGCAACCCTTTTTAAGACTCCCCTATTTGTTTTAGCTTTAGGGCTATTGGGCTGCTGTTTATTAATAAAAATATTTATCAGCCAAAAAAATTGGAAAGTAGTAGCCCCGGTTATCGTGGTATTTACGCTGCTTTTAGCAAGCACGGCTTTCAACATGAATATAGGGCTTAGGCATTTATTACCAATTTTCCCGTTTATTTGTATTACGGCAGGCTATTCACTGGACTTTTTACTGAATAGGAGGCCACTATTTATAAATGGACTAACCGTTCTTTTACTTGCAGCCTACTTAGTTACCACAGCTCTATCCCACCCGTTTTATGTAGCTTATTTTAATTTTATGGCTCAGGGTAGGGGAGAAGAAATTTTAATTGATAGTGATTTTGATATCGGCCAGGAGCTGGAATATGCACTTACCTTTCCTGAGGTTCATAATAATATTGATAGCTTAAAACTTTACTACTCAGGCCTTGCTGACCCCGGGTTCTTTGGTTTCAAAGAATATGTACTTTATCAGATGGAACTGCACCATAAGAACTTTAATATAAATTTCGGCAACTCAAGATATTTATTAATCAGTATCCCGTTACTTAAACTGCTACCTAAGGAAAAGAAATCAGATATAGCAAAATGCAAAGATGCCCGAAGAATCGGGCAGACTTTCATGCTTTATGATTTTAACAGTTGTATTTAACTATCCTCTACTTGACGAAACGTGCCCTTCATTACCCTGAACCGCTTTTTTCAATCCTTCTAATCTATCTTTCCATTTATTCATTTTTTCTGAACAAACTTCTTCTGTAATCTCTTTAACTTTTTTGCCTTCGCCTTCACCTTTAAGCAAAGAGCATTCATGTTTATAAACACCAACAAATTCATTCACGCATTGGAAATATTTACTTTTTACCTCATTCATATTAAGTATACTTTCTTCCGTCAATAATTGCTCTTTTGATTTGCTCGGAAAAAACGTATTCCAAGCAATTGTACAAAGCGAAGTAACCCCAAGCGCAACAGCACCGTAAATGGCTGTAGAATATGCTTCCTGTGATTTATACTCATCCCAATAAGTAAAAGCTGAACCGAGTGTAGCACCTATTATAGAGTAGATTAACAAACATCCGAAATTACCTATTTTCGGACTAGATTGGGAAATACACTCTTTTACAAGCAATCTTCTTTGATTACATTTTGCATTATAATCCTTAGCCAAATCCTTATAAAAATCATCAAAGCTTTTTACCGCTTCTTTTTGCTCTTCGGAATTTTCCGGAGCGGAATGTTTTTCAAGTTGTGCTAATATGTTTTTTTCAAGTGCTTTTTTTAAGCTACCCTTCCCATGCCCTGTTTCATCTTCTGTTGAAATCACACGTGCAATCACAGTCTCGGGTATTTCCTCAACTCTCAACCTATTAAGGGTTGAAGATGCTACCACAGGAACAAAAATTTTCTTTATTCCCTGCTCAATCTTGGCTACCTTATCATAATCATTTTTTAACTCATAGTTTTCTTCTAAAACTAACCTCATTGAATCATAACAGGCTTTTTCAATTTCTTTATTTATTATACTTTCAGGACTTTGAATTAAAGCTCTCATCTTAATAACCTCCTTTCCAAGTAAACTAAACTTATCTTAATACTTTTAGTTAAAGCATTAGAATTCATACTATTTCTACTCTTTAGAAGAAGATAGGTGAAAAAAAATATAATTTAACGTATTAATTTATATTACTTTTCTAATACTATCATAAGCTCATCCCACTCACGCTTAGACATGCCGCTTAGCTCTTGGGTTACTTTTTCGCCGGCAAGCATTCTTTTTACTACACCCATACCCTGCTCGGAAATCGAGGCTGAGTTTAAACGATAGTTTTTAAATGCTTCAAAGGTTAAAGGCAGCCATTTTTCTAAGATTGAAATAATAGCATTAGCATATTCCCTAATCTCAAACTGGGCATGCGCATCCGCTCTAAGCCTTAAGAAATGAAGTAGATTATTCAGATCCACCTTCCAATACCATTGAGTATAATAATTCACCGGCAGATTCATCCTGGCAAGTTCACGAGTAAGCCCTGCACGGCTCGGATCTAATACTTCATTAGTCTCTTCGTTAAGGTTAAGCATTTCCATATAATGCTTATAGCTTTGTTCGGAATCATTCTTTAAAATCTCGAGTACTCTGGCTGCTTCTTCGCCTTCTAAAACTCCTCCCCTACCCTGCCTGTTAGTATGTGATTGCATGGCTAGATTTTCGGGAGCGGGAATATAGAATTCTTTATCCAAAATAGAGTAGCGAGCGGAATATTCATTAACATTTGCAGTTCTATGCCTTATCCATTGTCTTGCAATAAATATCGGAAGTTTCACATGTAACTTTATTTCACACATCTCAAACGGGGTGGTATGCCAGTGGCGCATTAAGTAATTAATAAGCCCTTTATCCTCATTAATTTTCTTAGTACCCTTACCATATGAAACCCTTGCCGCTTGGACGATTGCAGAATCATCACCCATGTAATCAATTACTCTTACAAAACCGTGATCCAAAACTTTTATCGGCTCAAAAAGTATTTCTTCAAGTGCATCTACGGTTGCTCTTGAGGTTTGTTTCTTAAATTGCTTTGCTTCTCTAATTTCATCTAATTGAAGTTGACTTAAACTCATAATCCCTTAATCGAATAGTTTTTTATATACTATTAACCCAAATAAAAACTTTTGCAAATTGAGTTTAAAAATTTCCTAAGGTTTTCTTTTCTTGTGATTAATTATAATGTAAATTAATAGAGTACTACTACTCCTATATAAGGCGCTTAGATGGAACCGATTGTTTTACAGGAAAAAGAAAAATTAATTAAGCGGATCGCAGAATCCAAATCTAAAGCAAAGGTAGCTAAAATCGAGGCTGCATTTAATATGGCTTATGAAGCTCACAAACCGCAGTTTCGCGCATCCGGAGAGCCTTATATTCTTCACCCGCTTGCAGTTGCAGATATTTTATTGGATTTAAACATCGATACCGCCTCAATTATAACTGCACTACTGCATGATACCGTAGAAGATACTCATGTAACCATTGAAGATATTGAAAAAACCTTCGGCAAGGAAGTAGCTAAGTTAGTCGACGGAGTAACTAAATTAAATAAAATTGAAAACCAACCTGAAAATGTTAAGCAGGCTGAAAATTTCAGAAAATTATTGCTGGCAATTTCTAAGGACATTAGGGTTCTTCTTGTAAAGCTTGCCGATAGAGTGCATAATATGCGCACTCTAAGCTATATGGGCAATGATGATAAAAGGCTTAGAATCGCTCATGAAACTATGGAGATTTATGCGCCGCTTGCTGAAAGAATCGGTATCCATAAATTTAAAAATGAATTACAGGACTTAGCTTTCGCCGAGTTACATCCGGATATGAGGAAATCTATCTTAAGCAGACTGACTTTCCTCAGAAAAGAAGGGTGCTCGCTGGTAGATACTATTGTTAACGAAATTACCGGTATACTTGCTCAATCGGGAATAAAAGCAGAGGTACACGGTAGAGAAAAAACTTCCTGCTCCATTTGGCGTAAGATGGAACGCAAGAATGTTACTTTTGAGCAATTATCGGATATTATTGCCTTTAGGATTTTAATTGATAATATTGAGGATTGTTACCATGCCCTTGGGGTGATGCACTCAAAATACCATGTAATACCCGGAACTTTTAAAGATTATATAAGTACACCGAAAGCTAACGGCTACCAATCCTTGCATACAATTGTAATGGGCCCGGAGCGCAGATGCATTGAAATTCAGATCAGAACCTATGAAATGCATGAAGTTGCCGAACTTGGTTTTGCAGCTCACTGGTCTTATAAACAAAACAACCCTTACGGCCATGAAGGCACCCAGTTCAGATGGGTACGAGAACTCCTGGATATTTTAGAAAATGCCTCCTCTCCCGAGGAGTTTATGGAGAATACTAAGCTTGAAATGTATTATGACCAGGTGTTCTGCTTTACTCCTAAAGGTGATTTAATTGCACTGCCTAAAGGTGCCACCCCGATTGATTTTGCTTTTGCCGTTCACTCTAATGTAGGCTTAAGCTGTATCGGAGCCAGGGTTAACGGCAGGATAGTACCGCTTAAAACCGAGCTTGAAAACGGAGATCAAGTCGATATCTTACGCTCTAAAGTTCCGATGCCTTCTCCAACCTGGGAGAAAATCGTTATAACAGGAAAAGCAAGAGCGGAAATTAGGAAATTTATTCGCTCCAAACAGAGAGAAGAATATATCAACCTCGGCCGGGCTATTTTAACTAAAACTTTTGAGCAAGCCGGAAAAGAATATAAAGAAAAAGATTTAGAACCGATTTGCGAACAGTTCCAATGCAAAACTATTGAAGATATTTTAGTCTCGGTGGGAGACGGCATATTAAACAGGCTTGAAGTGTTGAGGGCTATTCATCCGGAAGAAAAACCTGCACGAAAATCTTTAAATCCCCTCTCTTTACTACGCTTTAAACCTAAAAAAGAAGAGTTAAGCCAATCCTTACCTATAAAAGGCTTGATTCCCGGTATGGCGGTGCACTTTGCCGGTTGCTGCCATCCTCTTCCGGGTGATAGAATCGTCGGAATCGTAAACACAGGCAAAGGAATTACTATTCATACACTTGATTGCGAAATGCTGGAAAACTTCTCAAGCATACCGGAAAGATGGATAGACGTAGGTTGGGAAGGTACCGGGGATGAAGCTTATGTCGGCAGAATTAAGGTAGTAGTGGCTAATGAAACCGGAGGGCTGGCTGCGGTCACGAGCTGTATTGCCGCACAGGAAGTTAACATTACCAATATAAAAGTAGTCGGCCGTTCATTGGATTTCTTTGAACTATTGATTGATATTGAGATTAAAGGCACCCAGCAGCTGGTTGGTTTAATCACTGCGGTAAGGTCACTTAACTGCGTTCACTCGGTGGATAGGACGAAGAGTTAAAGATTTGTTAAGATTTTCAACTCTTTTGCTTTAGTAATTAACAATTTTCCATCATTAAAAAGTTATTTGATATTTTCAAAATAAAAATATATAATAGGCATGTTTTAAATATGATTTTAATTTATGTCTAGTTTTATTGAAAGAATGAAACCTGTTTGCAGGAATCTGCATCTCTTTGTATTTCCCTCTAGAATCAATAGAATAAAATACCTTTCGGAATGTACGGTTAATTTATTAATTACCTTTGCAGCTCTTCTTATTTTAGAAATACTTTTCTTCATTACTAATCTGCTCTTCGGCTCTTCTCCACTCCAAACACATGGAATTATTAAAGAACTTACTTTTTGCATTCCCGGTATTATCCTCATAGCCAATCAAGTAATATTAGCTGTTAACAGATTACATGACATTAATCTCAAAGGTTGGTGGATCTTACTGATTATTATTCCTACACTTTTTTACTTTATTGTGTGTATTATTCCCGGTACTAAGGGTGATAACAGATTCGGAGCCCAGCCTGAAAAGGCTACGAAAGCGGAATATTTCTTAGCGGCGCTTCCAATCCTACTTGTTGTTATATACTTTGTTATATACATATTATTAGATTTATATTTCCCCGAACTAATTATTAAACTTAAAGCTATATAAACATTGTAATTACCCATATGACTAACATTATTGAAAAATTGAGACCTGTCTGCGCAAAACTTAACCTGTTTGTGTTCCCGGAAAGGATGAATAGAATAAAATATACTATAAAATTTTGGTTAAATTTATTATTAGCTTCTGCTATCAGTGCTGCAATTCCTTTTGGGGAGTCCGTTATTTTTAAAAGTTTATTTTTTGTTCTAACTGTAATTTTTGCAGCTAACATACTTATTTTGATTACTAAGAGATTACATGATATTAATCTCAGCAGTTGGTGGGTATTATTAACTTTTATTCCCTTAATCGGAACAATATTCAGCTTTATATTATGGGTCTTTCCCGGCACTAAGAACGAGAATAGATTCGGCTTGCCTCCGGCTAAAGCCTCAAAACTAGAATATGCTTTCGCCGTTTTAATAATAATTTTTATGACCCTGTTTTTTATTGTAATACTATTTATACTATATTTTAGCTCCCTTTATACCCCTATAGATAAACTATCTATATCAAATAATTTATAGATAAATACAATAAAAAAACGCACCCTAAAGTAAATTAGGGCGCGCTTTTCAAAACTATTAATTTAACTTAATACTTAAACAATCTGTTTTTTAACATAAGAACCGGGTGCAGCCTCAATAGCAGCTTTAGCATTGATTTTACGGGGCTCAACTAATTCTCCCGATTTAGGCTTCAGCCATTTGTCCCAATCAAGCCACCAAGAACCCACCACTTCCTTAGCATTATTAAACCAAGTATCAGGGTTTGCATCATACTTTTCATTCACCCAATGATTATATTTATTTTTACTCGGATGATTGACGACACCTGCGACATGACCTGATGCACTGAGCACGAAACGTATATCGCCCTTATAAGTTGAAGTTGCTTTATAGGTAGCCTTCCACGGCGCAATATGATCTTCACGGGTTGAAAGCACATAGGTAGGCAGATCAATTTTGCTTAAATCAATACCTTGACCGCAGAGTGATATACCGTTTGGCTTTATTAGTGCATTATTTTGATACATATTTCTTAAATAAAATGAATGCATTTCAGATGGAAGCCTAGTCGGATCGGCATTCCAATATAAAATATCAAACGGGAACGGTTCTTTTCCAAGCAGATAATTATTTACGTAAAATGACCAAATCATGTCATTAGCTCTTAGCATGCTGAAAGTTTGTGCCATTTCAGAACCGTCAAGATAACCTCTCTTATTCATCCTACTCTCAAGCATGGAAAGTTGCTCTTCATCAATGAAGACGCCTAAATCACCGCATTCCTCAAAATCAATTAATGTGGTTAAAAAGGTCGCAGACTTAATATTATTAACTTTCTTACTTTTTAGGTAAGCTAAAGTACAGGCTAGCAATGTACCCCCTAGGCAATAGCCTAAGAAATTCACCTCTTTTTCTTCGGTTATTTCCTGCACAACTTTAAGCGCAGCAAGCGGGCCTTCTTTCATATAATCTTCAAAATTTTTACTTTTAAAGTTTTCATCCGGGTTATTCCAAGAAATCATAAATACGGTATAGCCCTTATCTACAATCCATTTTACAAAAGAATTTTGCGGCTTGAGATCTAGAATATAATATTTATTAATCCATGCAGGCATCATGATTAAAGGAATTTTTTTTACCTTATCAGTCGTCGGCGCATATTGAATCAACTGCATCAAGTCATTTTGATACACCACCTTTCCTTCAGTAATCGCTAAGTTTTCACCTACTTTAAAAGCTTTAAAATCAGTTGTAGCAATTGAAAAATTACCTTTGCTCCTTATCGCGTCTTTTAAGAAATTTTCAGCTCCCTTGGCAATATTTTCCCCGTTAGTTTCTAAAGTTTCTTTAATCACCTGCGGATTAAGGTGAGGAAAGTTAGTCGGTGCCATTGCATCAATAAATTGCTTAATGAAAAAATCAAGTTTATGAATTTCTTTTTTATCAAGATTGTGGCATTCTTTCATTACATCTTTTACCCAAGCGGAATTTAGGTAATAAGCTTGTTTAATAAAATTAAAGAAAGGGTTATTCTCCCATGCTTCATCAATAAAGCGATTATCTTTACCTTCCGACTTAAATTCAGATTCAATCTCTTTTCCGGCAGCTTTATGTGCAACATTAGTCATAAGCTTTAAGTAATCTTTATATAGCTCCAAACTATGCTCCAGCATCTTTTCCGGATGCACGTATATCTCTTGCATAGCCTTGCGTGTTGCATCGGATAAATTAAACGGATCCGGCTCCACAGCTTTCATTTTATCGGACATATTTGCCGCCATTTCACTAAAAGCATTTTGGTAAGCTGTGAATGCATGTATTAAATTCTCGGATAGTTTATGAGAATCGTAGTTGGTATTCATTTCTCCTCCCCTATTGGTCTTTAACATATTGAAATTCTATTAACATTAAGTTAAAACATTTTTTTATATAACACACTAACTATTTGATTTATACTCATATAAATTAACACTTATACAGAACCAAAAAGTTAAATGAATACTAATAAACACAATCTTAGAAACTTATTGTTTTCTACGCTTCATAAGGTAATCAGCACATATTACCCAACCTTACTTAAGCTCGAAGAAGAGTTTAATAGCGCAAAAGATAAAGATATTTTCTTTCTTAATAATACGACAAATACAGAAGCAATAACATGCCTACAACAATTTATTCAATACACAACAATTAAACTGCTGTTAAACAACCTAAGTAATAACCTGGAATTTGTTGCAGAGTATAAAAAAAAATATGATAATTTCATCATAAATAAAGATAATTTTGATAGTACTACATTATTAAAAAAAGCTGACCGGTATAACCTTTGAACCGGTGCTGACAGCTCACCCGACTGAGCCGCTTTCTCATGAAATTTTGCATAAAGTTTCTAAATTGCATATTCACCTGGAAGAAAATCCGGCTTCTTTTGATGATAAGTTTGTAGCTGCTCTTTTGCTCGAGCTGATGCAAACTCCGCTCACCCCGAAGTGCAAACTTTCAGTTGAAGATGAAGTGAAAGATAATTTAGAGTATTTTTATAAGTTGTATCAAGCACTGCCTATACTTATTAATAATATAGTTGAGACGTTTTCAAGCAGTGAGATAAAAACAATTAAAAGACATAATTTCCTGAAACCGAGAAGCTGGACGGGTGGAGATGCCGACGGCAATCCTAATATTACTGCTCTCACTATGCTAAATGCAGTTGAAGCGCAATCGAAAGCAGTGATTGCTTGGCATATAAAAGTATTAAATCAATTAATCCAAAAAGAGATTCCTGACCTCGGGTTATATCAAAATATCATACAGCTAAGGCTGCTTTTAGTGCAATATCACGGTGATACTAAAAATATAGAAGAAAACTATAAAAGCTTTATAGCATTCTTTAATAATATTATGCTTAAAAATGAAGCAGTTTTGAAACAATATCCCCATATTGGAACAATATTGGAAAACTTTAGCATGCAGCTGACTACTTTCGGTTTCCACCTTGCTTTAATAGATGTCAGGCAAAATGCCGGAGTTTATGACGGGGTTTACCTGCAAATTTCTAAGTTTCTTAAAAAACCGATAACCTATACGGATATTATTCAAGATAGCTCACTCAAAGAAACTTTATTTAAAGCCTTTAAAGAGAATAAGTTTCTGAAGGATTACCCGTTAATTCAAACTGAATTCTTAAGAATTCAGGCAATAGCTAAATTTCCGCATATATTTTCTAACTTAATCATATCTGATACCCAAAATATATCAGATATATTAAACCCGGCTGCACTATGCCGAATATTTAAAGTGAACCCGACCATAATACCTTTGTTTGAAACTATAGAAGCTATAACTAACGCCCCCTCTATCATGCAGGCTTGTTTAAACAACAGCCATTATCAAGACATACAGGGAAATAAGCCGATAAAGATAATGCTGGGCTATAGTGACTCGGAAAAAGAAGCAGGAATTTTTATCCTTCCGTTAATTGAAAAAGTTACCACGGATATTAAAAAGTATTTTGAAAAACAAAACTTGGAACTTTCTATATTCCACGGCAACGGGCTTGACTTATCCAGAGGCGGGTCAACTCTTTTTGAAAGCGAGCAAACCATTCAAGGTAATCAAAAACGTTATTTATTTAATACGGTAGATAACACCATAATATATTTTTTCCATATATTGAATTCTAAATTGCATAAAGTTGAAGATAGCTTTCTTCCTGAGGTCACTAAATTAGCCGAATCCTCGGTTATTTCCTTTAAGAATCTTTTTAAGAAAGGAGATAATTTAAGCTCACTTGAAAATTATCTATCTTTGGCTTCACCTTATTGGTTATTTGTTAAAACTAACAATTTCAGCTCTAGACCTAGCTCCAGAAAAGCTGAAGATAGTAAAAACGCGGCTTTCAAGCCATGGCTCATCCCGAAGTTTTATCCGAATGGAGAAGTGCTGGCAGGGATTAGAGCGATTTCTCAAGTAAACACGATTGAAGGAACATTCTTAAACTTTAATTTATGGTATGGCTTAGAGGAATTTTTACATGCAACCGAGCCGAGTAAACTTAATAAATTATTAACCACTTCACCCGTAGTTAATGACTTATTATTAAAGTCATTAATTGGAGTTGAACTTACTGATTTAAATGCGGCTAGGCAGTTTTTCCCTCTGCAAATTGATAATAAATTCTTCTTAACAATTGAGCAAAAATATAATTCGCTATTTAATATAGTAAATAAATTAAATTTAAAACTGCCCATCCAAGTAGTAAGTGAGTTATCATCTAAAAAAGATTACGCAAACCCGATTAAGCATTTCATCAGCTTTTCCTGTAAGAATTTAGTATATAAATCCGTAAATTATCATCCGAAGACAATTAGGGAACTTTTTTCTTCCGATCTAACCGAAGAAAAATACATTGAATTAATTACAAATCTTTTCGGCGCTGCATATTGCGGTTTTACCGAATATCGCACCCCGCCCTATTCTTTACTTGATGTTAGTTTTACTTTTCTTTTGCAAAGCAACAACTTGCAAAAGGGTAAAGACAAAAGTTAAACCCAACACCCCGAAAGTTTTAAAAGAAACCCAAGTTCTTTCAGAGAAATTTCTCCAGATTACTTCATTTAAAACCGCACAGGTAATAAAGAAAACCAGCCATTGTTTTGATAAATTAAGATAAGTTTTATCATCTAACTCAAATGCTTGACCAAACAAATGTTTTAATAAAGCTTTTTTTGCGATAAGATCATATATAAGTATTGAAGCAAAGCTTAAATATAATATGGTAGGCTTAATTTTAATGAAAGTGGAGTCTCCGCTAAAAACTGTGATTCCGCCGAAAATTATGAGAATAATATTAGAAAAAACCATAATCTTAGGTAGCTTGCGCTTTATAATATAAACAACCGAAAGAGAAAGAAGGGAAGCAATGATTAAGCAAGTAGTGGCAGTTACAATATCACTTTTGTAATAAGCTATAATGAATACAAGCAGGGGAAGGAAATCACATAACTTTTCAATTAATTTTTGCATTTTAATAATTTTATAAAAAACTTTATGAACATACTATTGTTAAACAATTTCAACCACAAGCAAAATATAGGCGGTGTTCTTATCAGGCTTGCTTTCACTCTTCTTTTTATATCTTTAGCACAAGTTACATACTCCGAAGAGAACGAAGAGCATAGTGATCAGAAAATTTTTACCGTAAAAAATATTAATATTTATGCGGAAGGCGAAACCTTAGAGGAAGCTACCGACAAAGCACTTAGAGCCGGGAGTATTGAGGCTTTGGACAAATTACTGAGTAATATTATAGTATATGATGAGCGCCATAAAAGCAGCTCAATTATCAATCGAACGAATGCCTATGATTTTGTTAATTACACAGAAATTGAATCTGAAAGAATGACTTCTCATTCCTATAAAGCAACTATTACTTATAAATTTAACCATAAAAAAATCCGCAATCTTTTAAATTCCTCAGGGATAAAATACGTCGGTAGAACTGTACAAAATGCTTTATTGATACCGATTTTACATAGCAAAGGCGGTAGTATCACTATATGGAGTAACGATGATTGGAGAAATGCCTGGGACGAAACTTCGCTGAAAGTAGGCTTAATGAATTATATTTTAAGCGAAGGAGATTTGATTGACATAGGCGCTCTCAATCCTAAAGAAATAATGTCGGCACCTCTTGAAAAATATACTTCGATACTTAAAGATTATGAATCGGAAAGCTTGATTGCGATATTCAGCACCGAACTTGATAATAAACTCGATATCACCATAAGGTTTTTGAATCCTACCAATAATTATTATAGATATACTTCGCTTTTACGAAATAAAGATGAGAGCGAAAAAGAATTTTATAAGCGTGCGGCACATGAGCTTACTATTAAAATTGATGCCGATTGGAAAGGTGAAAAAGTATTTGATAATGAACGATACTATTCTTCAAAACTCATAGTTAAATATAATAAGCCTGCAGGATGGATGAAAATTAAAAAAGATTTGGAAGAGATCAAAGAAATACTGCAGATAAAACTTTTAAACAAAAGCGCAACCGAAGCTGAAATTGAAATTATTTATACATTACCTCCCGCTATATTTTCCAATGAATTATTATATAAAGGCTATGCACTTAAAAAAACTGAAGGGCAGATTCATTTAGTCAGTCGTTAAAGTTTTGCCCGTTAAATAAAAATTTTTTTCCTCTTAGTGATTCGTTAACCATTTGTTAACTTTTGATTGTTAACCTGCAAGAATAATTCAAGCATGAGGAATAAAATGGCAACAGTTACTTTATTCACTAATTTAGAAACTACACCTTCTAAATTTAGCCTGCTCTCTTTAAAAGGGTTTTGGTTATCATTATTTTCTATAACCGCTTACTTTAAACAAAAAAAACTGACCACTTCAGGTAACGCAACTAATTCGATAGCGAACAGGAGCAACCTTGATAAGGAAATACCTAAGCCTCTGACATACGGAGTCTGGTATGAAATTTACAAAGAAAGAAACAAACTGGAATTTGCTTTAGATAGCATATACTCATCAAATTTGCATAATTTACCTTTTGAAGTAAAAGATAATTAAAATAAATTAAATTAAGCTGCAAAGCACAAATTTAACACCTTTTAAAATCCGTAGATAAAAATTCTTGATAAATTTTATTGAAATATATAATCTTTTTTATATAATCAGGCTTTATTTTTTATTTTGGTAAAGATGAAGTTCCCGATTACATTAATACCTGCCGGCACTCAGATTGATTTTATTGGTAAAAAATCAATAGCATTTGTATTCAGCTTAGTGTTAACACTTATAATATGTGTACTTTTTTTTGTAAAAGGGTTGAACCTTGGTATTGATTTCACGGGCGGAATAATATTTGAAATAAAAACCTCAAAAGAAGTCGAGCTGAAAGACCTTAGAGATTTATTAAGTAATGCGGGCTACAAAGGTGCAACTTTACAAAATTTAGGCCAAGCTGATACAATTTTGATTAGGATTCAACCTAAAGATAATGCGGAACAAAAACAGGAAGTTGAAGAAGTTAAGAATTTATTAGTCCGTCACCTTGATAAGCAGGTAGAATTCCGAAAAGTTGATTATGTCGGCCCTAAAGTAGGTAAAGACTTAGTATTTAAGGGTATTTCAGCAACCGTGCTATCTTTAATATCGATGATGATATATATCTGGTTCAGGTTTAACTGGCAATACGGAGTAGGCGCAATATTAGCTTTAGTTCATGATGCTTTTGTTACTTTAGGGTTTTATATAATTTCAGGTGAAGAGTTTAATTTAACTTCCATTGCTGCGATTTTAACCGTAATCGGTTATTCGATAAACGATTCGGTAGTAATTTTTGACAGAATTAGAGAAAACTTTAGGAAATATAAACTTACGGATGTTGCAAAACTGATCAACCTAAGTTTAAACGAAACTCTTTCAAGAACGATAATGACGGTACTTACCACTTTAGTTGTTTGTATTGCCTTAGTCGTCTTTGGAGGTGAAGTAATTTATGGATTCAGTATGGCTATGTTAGTAGGTATTGCTTTTGGTACTTATTCATCCGTATATATAGCAGCACCAATATTATTACATACTAAAATCAATAAATTATAATTGAGCTTAATTTAAAGGAGCATAACAATGAGTTTTAAAAGGTATTTTACTCGAAAACCAATAGACGAGTTAGTAAAAGAAGCAAATAGCTCGGATGGCCTGGAGAGGTCTTTAGGCGCTTTCCAACTTATAATGCTTGGGATCGGAGCAATTATAGGTGCAGGAATATTTGTATTAGCCGGAACAGCAGCAGGTCACTATGCAGGCCCTGCGGTTGTTATTTCTTTCGCCTTAAGCGGCCTTGCCTGTGCTTGTGCAGGTTTATGTTATGCAGAACTATCCTCCGCTATTCCGATTTCCGGAAGTTCCTATACATATACCTATGCTACGCTAGGTGAATTGGTAGCATGGATAATTTCAGGGATGATTTTACTTACCTATATTTTAGGAGCATCGGCAGTTGCCAGTGGTTGGTCGGATTATATGCTAAGCTTTTTAGGTGACTACGGTATCACTTTAGCACCTCAATATACCTGTCCTACAGGTAATGCGCTAAGTTTACCGGACGGCTCTTCAGTCACATGTATTTTAAATCTTCCTGCGGCAATTATTGTCGGTTTACTTGCAATAGTGGTTTTTTTAGGATCTGATGCTTCTGCAACAATCAATACCATTATAGTTGTAATAAAAATGACCGTGTTGCTTGGATTTATTGCAATCGGTGCTACTAAGGTCGATGTAAATAACTGGATACCGTTTATTCCTGAGAATACAGGAAAATTCGGAGAGTTCGGTATTTCCGGGATTATAGGCGGAGCAGGAGTAGTATTTCTGGCATTCACCGGATTTGATGCAGTTGCAACTGCTGCACAAGAAGCTAAAAACCCGCAAAGAGATTTACCAATCGGAATTTTAGGCTCTCTCTTTATCAGCACCATCACCTATATTTTAGTATCAGGCGTGCTAACCGGAGTTGCTAATTATACTGAACTCGGTGTAGGTAGCCCGATTGCGGTTGCGGTTGATAAAATGAATATGCCGTGGTTTTCGACTGTAATTAAAATTGGAGCAGTTGCCGGCTTAACTTCGGTAATTCTAGTTTTAATATATGGAGTGGTAAGAGTTCTATATACCGTTACTCATGACGGTTTATTGCCTAAAGCTTTAGCTAAATGTCACAAGAAGTATCATACTCCGCATATTTTAACTTTCCTTGCGGCAGGTGTTATAGCGATACTCGGTTCAACTTTACAAATCAATAAGCTTGTTGAACTTGCAAATTTCGGTGCAATGGTTACTTTTGCAATTGTATGCTTCGGTACACTTTACTTAAGATATAAATATCCTGATCTTCCAAGAGGCTTCAGATGCCCGCTGGTTCCATGGATTCCGCTTGCAGGGGTTATATTGTTCGTACAAATTATTGCCGGCCTTTCATTAACCACATTTATTTATGCGGGTATTTGGATTGCATTTATACTGGTTATTTATTTTGCATACGGGCAATTTAACAGTAACCTTCAGAAAAGCATAAACGAAGGTAAACTTAAAGAAGAAGTTCTATAAATAAAATCCAAAATATTAAGAATAAAAAAAGCGCTAATATTAGCGCTTTTTTTATTTTCATTATATAGTTAAATTTTATTCGTTTGAATATCTTCGGTTTTCATACCTACAGCTCATGGTGGTGAGTGTGCTCGCACATGCTTAAAATACTGCCGACTTTATCCTCATAGTTATGGTATTTAGCCCAATCAGCCACTTCATGATAATCTATATGGCTTTCTTCGCTAAGTTTGTATACCACGTCAAACTGGTTGTTATTAAGTGCATGCCTTAACTCAACAATATCGACTCCGGGCAGCTCTTCACTTTTTATAACTTTATGATAACCGTTCCATATGTTTTGAGATGCTTCAGTATCTTTAAGTAAGGTGGCTATATTTTTATTGTTCTTAAGCGCATAATCATAAGCTTTATTACCTTGTTCATCAATCAAATCAGCCCTTGCTCCGTACCTAACCAACAGTTTTGCTACCTCAAATGCATCTTCTTGATTTTGACATATGGAAGCAGCATGAAGTGCGGTATAGTGATCTTTATAACTTACTATATTAGGATCGGCTTTATATTTCAGTAGCAGCTCAACTAAATCCTTTTTACCGGTAAATGCCGCTAAGTGAAGCGGAGTTAAACCGTCACTTTTACGTTGAATATCGGGGTCAGCACCATTTGATAAATCTTTCATTAAAAGTTTAGGATTATCAATTATCACATCATAATGTAATTTTGATTCACTATTTTTATTAGCGTTCGCTATTATTTCCACAATCTTATGAGCCAAAGGCTTTAAGTTTTCAAACATCCCGTTTAGCATTTCTTCTGCATTTTTTATAAAATTTATAAAATTCTTAACATTTTTCTTATCATTAAGAAAATCGTTTATTAAATTTAATGTTTCATGTTTAGCCATTTTATTTCATCTCCTATACTTAATTTTCATTCACTATAATCTACTTTTAACATAAAAATAAACACTAGATTTGTGAAAATATAAAGGAGCGCTAAAAACTCAAATATTTAACTAAAAGAGATCATAAGGCTTTTCTTTATACAAGCCTTCAATTTTTACTATTTTACCGTCAAATTCTCTTATCTTAACTTCAGCTTCGGTCATAAGTTCACGGGAAATTTCAATGCTGCGTTTCCAATCTTCCTGGTTATCCTGGTGGTTGCCCGGGAAATTAACATCATAAACCACTTCGGTAATACCGGCCTGTATAATTGATTTTGCGCATCTTGAACATGGTATCCAAGGTGTATATATTGTGCAGCCTTTAGCTGAAACCCCAATCCGTGCACAGTGTAAAATTGCATTTTCTTCAGCATGGTTAACCGCAAGCAATTTATACTCTCTATCATAATAACGGTAATCATGATCAGCAATTGCTCTAGGCAAACCGTTATATCCGGTTGATCTTATTTCTTTATCAGGCCCCACAATTACTGCCCCAACACGGGTGCTCGGGTCTTTGCTTTTCATTGAGACCAAATAAGCCATGGTCATAAAATATTCATCCCAGTGTATACTATGCAACATCTCTTAACTCTTTAATATTTAACAAGTTTAATTCACCTACTATTACTGTAACAGCTTTACCTGAAATTAAAACCTTATTTCCAAGATTTTTACACTTAATCACCCCACCCCTTGCAGAAGCCTGGTAAGCGATCATTTCAGTTTTATTCAATTTTTCGCTCCAATAAGGGATAAGCCTACAATGTGCCGATGCACATACCGGATCCTCATTGATCCCTACTCGAGGGGCAAAATATCTTGAAATAAAGTCATATTTATCATCGCGAGAAGTTGCGATCAAAGCGCGGCATGGATATTTTGTAAGCAACGCCAAATCGGGAGCTAATTCTTTTACCTCTCTAGCTTCGGCAAACTCGGTAAATATACAATTCTCGGAAAACCCGACAAATGCAGGTTTAATTTTAATAATTTCAGCAATTGACGGAGAATATTCAATTGAGGTTACATTATAAAGCGGGAAATTCAAGTTTAGCCATTCTCCGGTTTTATTGACAATTAGTTCCCCGGCTAAACTCTTAAAACTAATCTCATCATTTTCATTATGTAATCCTTCTTGAATAAGGATATGGCTTGATGCAAGAGTTGCATGCCCGCAGAGGGGAGCTTCGGAGTTAGGGGTAAACCACCTGATATGGTAGGAATTTTTAGCCAGCGGCTTCACAAAAGCAGTTTCGGAATGATTTACTTCTTTTGCAATATTTTGCATTAATTCTTGAGAAGGGAATTCTTTAACAATACAAACACCAGCAGGGTTGCCCTTAAATTGCTCGGAGGTAAAAGCATCTACAATCCAAATTTTCATGAGGAATACTAAATATAAATTTCTTCACCACTTTACCACTATTTAAATTAGATGCAAAATTATTTAATGAGCTCGATAAACACAAGGAATTCTGATATTTTTTGGAAACATAATATAATATGAGCCTTTATTATTCATATATCCGGCAAGCTCTTCAGCTACTTTCCCCCTGCCGTAAAATATATCCGCGCGTATCGCTCCCTTAATCGCTCCACCCGTATCTTGCGCTATGAATAAACGGTTATAATCAAATGAAGGAAAGTTAGTAGTTTTAGGAGTAGTGGTTTCCACCCAAACCGGAGCTCCATACGGATATAATCTTGCATCAATTGCAATTGATCTCTCGGAAGTTAACGGCACGCCCTGCCCGCCTATCGGGCTATCCCCCTTAACTGAACGGAAAAATACATAAGACGGATTTTCTTCCATAATCTTTTTGCCAGCACTCGGGTTTTTATGTAGCCATACCATCATATCAACAGCTGAGGATATTTTATCCTTACAATGCTTTTTAAAAAGAGGCCCGATTGACTTATAGGAATGCCCGTTTTCATTATGGTAACCGACCTTGAGCTCTCCTCCTTCCTGCAATTTGACTACTCCTGATCCTTGGATATGCATAAAGAAAAGCCTGGCTTTATTGTCCGTATAAGCAATTTCCAATTTTTTACCGTTTAGCAATCCTTTATTGATTGCAGAATGCGAAAAGTGAGCTTTGCCTTTTAATTTTAAAATATCTTTAGGGGTAGCATATATCGGATATTTGAATTTTTTTGTTTTTTTCCTACTTCCATTTAATTCAATTTCATAATAACCGGTAAATTTACCTACATCACTCATCTTAGCATCAAATACCTTATAAGGAATAAACCACTTTTCAAAAAACAGCCTTGCCACTAAATTATTTTTTAAGTTTGAACTTAATGCTTCATTACAGACAGGCATCCAATCACCCACTACTCCGCCGATATCTGTGAGTTTACTGATATGCTTATTCGGTTTGCGTTTGATTATAGCTTGGCAGGATTTTTGAAAAGCTTTAAAGGCGTCAAGTTGGCAATCATATTCCCAGTGTTTTAAATCACTAAAAGCCGCTTGCTGGAAATGCACTTCTTTTAATTGTTTTTTAGTTTTGGTCGGGGCACAAGAACTCAGCCCAAGTATAACTAAGAGGAACATAATCCAGGGAGCTTTTATCTTATTTGGATTCATATGTTTTTTGTTTCTACTAATTCCCAGATAGAAGTGTTACCCTTTAGGTGCTTAGCAAAAACCCAGACATCTTGAATTGTTTGAATTTTTGAAGGGTCACCCGTGATAATGTTACCTAAGTTATCCTTAATCAGATTAATTTGCTCACTGATAAATTTTACTGAAATAGTTAAAATGTTACCGTTTAGCTCAGCATCGGTAATCTCGCACTCTTTAAACCTTATAAGTGTACTTTCATGTACTTCTTTCGCATCATTTCTTCTCTCGATTTCTCTTGCAAAGCTACTGAATACATCGCGGCTAAGCAGTTGTTGTAATACCGATTTATCACCTCCTACATACGCCTTCACAATCACCTCAAATGCTTGCTTTGCCCCGTTTATAAATTTTTCCGCATTAAACCTCGGATCTATTTTTCGTGCTTTATCAAAAGTATCTCTTACCTTCTGCGGCATTGAGGCTTCAAATGCCGAAGCAATATCAATTTCAGCTTCGGTATTATCTTCTCTGGATTGGCGCTTTTTGAAGTTCTTTATTATTTCATTTGTTCTTGTCTCATCCCCATCTTCAACTTTTCCTAAAGTTTTAAAAAGCTTAGTAAATATAAAACCTGCAATAACCGCTAAAATCAATACATCCAACATAGTAATAATACTTTCAAATTTATAAATTTATTTATACTATATTTTTATCAGATTATCTTTGTCTTGTACAAGATAATTTGCTATAAATTAAATTTAGTAAATTAGTTTGGAAGCAATATGGAAAATAATTCGGAGCAACCTCAGAAAAAGAGCTCAGTAGTAGTAAATGCACAATATATTAAAGATTTATCATTTGAAAATCCTAAATCTCCTATGAGCTTAATGCTCGAAGAGCAACCCCAGATGAACGTCTCTCTTGATATTTTAGTTACTCCTCTGGAACCTATGGTTTTTGAAGTAGTACTGAGTATTGAGGTGCGAAGCTCTGCTAAGGGAGAAGATTTATTCATCATTGATTTGCATTACGGAGGAGTGTTTACCCTTGAAGCTGAGAATGATGCCGAAAAAGAACTCACCCTTCTGGTTTACTGTCCTTCTATTCTTTTTCCTTATGCAAGAAGGATTATTTCCGACGTCTCCAGAGACGGTGGCTTTCCACCGCTTATGATTTCACCTATCGATTTTATGGGGCTTTATTCTCAGAAGAAAGCCAATGAAGCGGCACCGAATAAAGAAGAAGAAAGCAAAGTTATAAACTGATGGAACCTAATTTAATAATTGATATAGCAAAAGAGGCGATCTGGGTATACTTTAAGTTAGCCTTACCTCTTTTACTTATTTCACTTTTTATCGGGCTGATAATTTCCCTCTTCCAGGCATTAACTCAAATTCAAGAAGCTACTCTTTCATTCGTACCGAAGGTCATCGTAGTATTCTTAAGTCTTATTTTTCTTTTTCCTTTTATCGGCAGTAGCTTAAGTGACTTTAGCGATCATCTCTTCTCTTTTATGATCAATTTGGATTAACTGCATCTTTTTACAATATCCCAGACACAAGCCACTAGCCCTTTTTAGTGGTCAAAGGCATATAACTCTATCTCAAAATAGAGCCCACCTTAAATCTTCTTTAAAAACTACTTTTCAGGTTAAGAATTAAATACGACAAGTTAATACCCGGAGCTATCCGTAAATTAATCTTCATTATGGCTCTTTTCAAAACGTTCATGTCTTTCCTGCGCTTCAATTGAGAGGGTAGCGACCGGCCTTGCTTCCAACCTCTTAACTCCGATCGGCTCACCGGTATCATCACAATACCCGTAAGTACCTTTAGCAATCCTCATTAACGCAGCATCAATCTTATCAATAAGTTTACGATACCTATCACGGGTTCTGAGCTCAAAAGTAGTCTCTGTTTCAATACTTGCCCGGTCATTCAAATCCGGCTCGTTCCAGTTCTCTTCCTTCAAGTGTTCAACTGTCTGCATAGATTCGGAAAGTAAATCCGCTTTCCATTTTAATAGCTTTCTTCTAAAGTACTCCAACTGATAAGACCCCATATATTCTTCAGATTCGGAAGGCTTATAGTCGTGAGGTAAATCTACTATTTTTATGTCTGACATGTTTGCAACTAAAATTTAATTAAGCTATTTGATTTTATATCTAAAAGCCCCAAATGATCAAGGAGAATTAATTAAATAGTTTAGGGTTTAAGCTAGGTAAATAGTATTTTAGATCTCCTCTCTTAAATAGAATGAATAACTTAAATTATTCGTTATCTCTTTTCTTAACTTCTTTTCCCCATTCATTAACAAGCTTATCAAGTTCGTCGTTGAGCTTATTAATCTTAAACTGGACTAAAACATTTTTTATTAACAAATTTATATTCGGAAAACACCAGTAAACTACCCAACCAATTGTACTATAGCTGTAAATATATAACCAGGTTTTAGGCTCAAGAATAAATTTGATCGCCATATCATGAGCTTGGCTGTAATTGAGAATAATTTGTATTAAGTACGGGGCTATGCCGGCAAAGTTAAACATTAATACTATTTTCGTTAAGTATTTGTTTTGATAACGATCTACTACGCCTGCAATAAATCCGGGTAACATTCCAAAGAGAATTAAAAATAATACATGAGTAGAAAAGACGGCAATAATAACCATAAGCACGGTTATAAAAAACCCGCCGATACCTATCGGGGAAGTTGCCTCACTTTGTTTTTCTACTTTCCTCATATGTATGAGCCTTTAACCTTAACTCTAATTTATAAAATGCCTTTTCTATTATTTATCACAGCATTTATAAAAGATGTAAAGAGAGGATGTGGCTCGAATGGCTTAGATTTTAATTCAGGGTGAAACTGTACCCCTAAAAACCATGGGTGATCTTTAAGTTCGATAATTTCCATAAGCTTTTTATCTTTTGATATTCCGCTAAAAGTGAAACCGACGGATTCCAATCCATCTTTATAGTTAATATTGAATTCATACCTATGTCGATGGCGTTCGCTTATAATCTCCCGGTTATAAATTTGGTATGCAAGGGTATCTTTTTGTAATACACAATCATAAGCTCCCAAGCGCATAGTGCCGCCCAAATCTTCATTTACTTCCCGCTTCTCGGTAGCTCCGCTTTTTTCCCATTCGGTAAGTAATCCGATAATATTAGTGCAGTGCTCAGTAAATTCAGTTGAACTTGCATTTTCAATATTCAACAAATTCCTGGCCGCTTCAATAGAAGCTAATTGCATCCCAAGGCAAATACCGAAAAAAGGAATCTTGTTGATACGCGCATATTTTATTGCAGCAATTTTCCCTTCTATGCCTCGGCTTCCGAAACCACCGGGCACCATGATTCCATGTACGTCTTTAAGTTTTTCATCTGCATTTAAATCATTAAGGCTTGATGCATTTACCCAACATAGTTTAACTACACATTTATGATATATTCCGGCGTGATCAAAAGCTTCAATTAAAGATTTATAAGCATCTTTAAGCTTATTATATTTACCGACGATCGCAATTTTTACTTCTTGTTCCGGGTTTTCTGCTGAATGAATAATATTATGCCACTTATCAAGATTAGGTTTCACATCATAAGGTAGATTGAAGCATTTTAATACCTGCTTATCAAGTTGCTCTTCATGGTAAGCAACTGGAACGCGGTATATGTTTTTCTGGTCTAACGCCTGGATTACCGAATCTTCCGGAATATTGCAAAACAGAGCAATCTTTTGACGCTCGGAGAGCGGAATTTCTCTTTCCGAACGGCATAATAAGATATTAGGCTGAATACCAATCGATCTTAATTCTTTTACCGAATGTTGGGTAGGCTTGGTTTTTAGCTCTTTTGCCGCATTTATATAAGGAACTAAAGTCAAATGTACATAGATAGACTTACTGCTACCGAACTCATAGCCTAGCTGCCTAATTGCTTCGAAAAACGGCAGTGCTTCAATATCTCCGACCGTGCCGCCTATTTCACATAATACGAAGTCTGCATCTTCCGTGCCTTCTTTGATAAACTCTTTAATTAAATCGGTCACATGTGGTATTACCTGCACGGTTCCGCCTAAATAATCTCCCCTTCTCTCTTTAGCAAGAAGCTTAGAGTATATTCTGCCGGCAGTAGTATTATCACCTTTTCTAGCCGGAACCCCGGTAAATCTTTCATAATGCCCGAGATCAAGATCCGCCTCTGCCCCATCATCGGTTACAAAAACTTCCCCGTGTTGGTAAGGGCTCATAGTGCCCGGATCAACATTCAAATAAGGATCAAGTTTTTTCAGTCTTATTTTATATCCTCTTGCTTGCAGCAATGCTCCCAGTGAAGCGGAGGCCAGGCCTTTTCCCAAAGAAGAAACGACTCCGCCCGTAATAAAGATAAATTTTGCCATATTTATTTTGCAATCGGTGCTTGCGGCATTTCCTTAGCCTTACGGGAATGCTTACGGTCAATCACCAGATGTTCGTCTCCGATAGATTCAATTATTGATTTAGCTTCTTTTCTTTCTAATATCACCAGTTTTGCTAAAGCTAAGCTGTTTATCATAAATGCTGCAGCTAAAAACATTGTTAGTTTAGAAAAAATATTACCTGTTGCTCGGCCGGATAAAACGTTATGCCCGCCTCCTGATAGACCTGAAAGCCCGTCATTTCCTGTTTTTTGTATTAAAATAACTGCGACCAGCGCTAAAACGATGAAGATTTGTAAGATTAAGAGTACTGTTGCCATATATCCCATGTTATGCTAATTAGTGGAATATAATAATATTTTTAAGTATAACTTGCAACTTTGATTTCAGTATTTTTAAATTAATATATCAATATGAGTAAACATCAAAATAACAAAAAGGCCGCCAATTTAAGTATAATCGGGCTTAATCTTATAATATATTTATTGGTTATTTATTTTATTTATCACTCGTTAAACGGAGAACGCGGTATATTTGCCTATCGAAGGCTTTCTAAGGAACTGGAAATTAAACGGAGTACTCTGACGAGCTTAACTACTGAAAAATCTCAACTGGAAAATAAAGTCGGGCTTATAAGCAAAGATAAAGTTGATCTTGATATGCTTGACGAGCTGGTAAGAAGGAAACTCGGGCTAGCCGGCAAAAATGATATCATGATAATAATTAAAAAGGATTAATAATAAAATACCTCACCCATATTAAACGGGCAAGGTGTTACCGGTTAGCTTAACCTTCCAACCTCGGAAATACTCCGAACGGCTCATTAATTTCATGGCCTTCTTTCAAAGCAAAGTCTTTGTTTAAAGTATTAAAGCTTCTTTCTTTAACATTTAGAATATCAAGAATTTTGCCGGAAGCATCAGGCATTATAGGTTGTAATAAAATTGCAATTACTCTTATTACTTCAGCTAAAGTATATAGTACCGAACCCATTCTCTCTACATCGGTTTTTCTTAAATTCCAAGGAGCCTCGCGATCAATATATTCGTTAGCTTTTGCACTTAAATCTATGATAAATTGTATAGCATGATTTATGCCCTGTTGATCGATTTCTTTTCTTATCTTATCAATTGTCTGATAAGCAAAATTTAAAAATTCAACATCCTTATCGTTTAATGTGGAAGAATAAGGTACTTTCATTTCGCAATTTTTATATATAAAGGAGAGCACTCTTTGCGATAAATTACCGATATTATTAGCCAGATCCGCATTTACTCTGCTGATAAAACTTGATCTTGAGTAATTACCGTCATTACCGAACGGCACCTCCTTCATCATAAAATAACGAACATAATCTAAGCCGAATTCTTCAACCAAGTTCACGGGATTAATAGTATTACCTAATGACTTTGATATTTTAACCCCTTCGTTAGTCCACCAACCATGCGCAAAAACTTTTTTCGGGAGCTCAATTCCGGCAGCCATCAAAAATGCCGGCCAATAAACCGCATGAAACCTTAAAATATCTTTACCCACCACATGTAAATCACATGGCCAATAATGCGAATTTTCTCCTCCAAGTGCCGATATATAATTAAATAAGGCATCCAGCCAAACATAAATTACATGCTGCTCATCTCCCGGAACCGGTATTCCCCACTTAAACGAGGTTCTCGATACCGATAAATCGGTGAGGCCTGATTTCACAAAAGATATCACCTCATTCCTTCTTGAAGGAGGTGCAATAAAATTCGGGCTTTCTTCATATAATTTAAGCAACTTATCCTGCCAAGCCGATAATTTAAAGAAATAGCTGGGCTCTTCCAACCACTCCACATCAGCTCCAGTTGGTGCTTTGCCGTCAACCAGCTCGGATTCACTGTAAAAAGCTTCGTCACGAACTGCATACCATCCTGAATATTTACCTAAATAAATATTACCGCTATCAACTAATCTCTGCCAAATTTCAGCTACATATTTTTTATGCCTTTCTTCAGAGGTTCTGATAAAATCATCATTGGAAAAATTCATTGTTTGAGAAAGATTTTTAAAGCTTACATAGACCTTATCGGTAAATGCTTGCGGGTCTTTGCCTGCTTTCACCGCGGATTTTTCAATTTTTTGCCCATGTTCATCGGTGCCGGTCAAGAACATAACATCAAACCCGTCCAGGCGTTTAAACCTTGCTAATATATCACATGCAAGCGATGTGTAAGCATGCCCGATGTGAGGAATATCATTTACATAATAAATTGGAGTAGTAATGTAAAATTTAGGTTTTACCGACATATCAGCTATATTATTATGATTTTGTAAGCAAACTTTATACTCTTCTTAAACTCATTTCCAGTTCTTTTTTATTTCTTACCCAAAGTAAAAACTGAGTTATAGAATCAACTTGGTCATCATTTTTTACATTCGGGAAGCAAAACAGCTCCTCTTCCAGCCCCTCAAGCCATTCTCTACAGCTAGGAAAATAAACTTTCCCTGCTTCAAATAATATTGAAGTAAGTACTAATCTGGTAACTTTATCATATTTCGGAGTGGACTTAATAATGTTAAGCGGCGAAGATAACAATTCCTGGATAAGTTGCTGGCCGCTTGCCTTATCTTCTATTATAATCCCGATTGCATTATGTTTCTGCTGTTGCTGCAAAATACTTTTTTTAAGTTCAGGGTAATTGAGTTTATCACGAAAAATATCCAGTAAATAAAAATTGTTCTCTTTTAGCCCCCATGTAGTACATACGGAATAATCGTTCGACTCTCCATTTTTGATGGCGGTATCCCAACTTTGATATATTTCTTCTATCCCTTCGGCATTATCATATCTTAAAATCCAGTTGGGTTTTATTATTCCTGAGTTAGTCGTCAAGGGATTTTGCTGATACTGAGCTTCATATGCGTAAGCTCCCATCTCTTGTTTATACATATTTAAAGTTTCCGCATTATCTATACTTTCATTAAGTATCTCCCCTTTTTTTCTTAAGCGATAAAAACTGTTAAATTTTATTTCTTCATTTTTTTCAGCAACCGCTTGTAGCTTTAAATGTTTAAAAATATTCTTCTTAAGTAAATATCCGCTTAAATCATCAGGGTGTAACCTTTGCATAACTAAAATAATCGCCCCGTTTTTTTTATCGTTTAAGCGTGAAGAAAGAGTTTGCTCATACCAATTAATACATTTCAAGCGCTCAAGTCTACTCATTGCTTTGAGGGATGAAACGGGGTCATCAATTATTATAATATCTGCTCCTTCTCCCGTCAGTGTACTACCTACCGAGGTTGCAAACCTGAACCCGTGCTCATCGGTTGAGAATTTATGTTTTTGGTTTTGCCCGTGCTTAATTTTAAACTTAGGAAAATATTGCTGAAACCATCCAGTTTCCGTAATGCTCTTTGAATCCTGCGAATGCTTATTGCTTAATGCCTGGTTATAAGAAGCCACGATAATTTTCTTATTCGGGTTATTGCCCAGTATCCATGCCGGCCAGGCAACACTGATACAAAAGGATTTTAGTGCACGAGGCGGCATATTAATTAATAATCGCTTTATCTGTTTTTTCTCAACTGCTCTTAGGTGCTCAAGAATTAAATCAAGGTGCCAGTTATCAATAAATTTTTGATTGGGATGTAAAGTTTCAAAGCTCTTAACCAGGAAGCTTTTAAGATCAAGGTGATATAATTTTTTTAATATATTTTGGGTTTCACTTTTTTTGTTTAAATTTTGCATTATAATCAAAACGGTAAGTTCAATGGAATTTTAACATAACTACTAAGCACCTGGAAGCCCATGCAAGATAAGATCCTTAATTTAAGAGCGTTATTTCCTACATATGATATTGACGGTTATATCATTCCTTCAAGTGACGAATTTAATAACGAATACCTCCCTAAACATTTAAAGCGCTTAAAGTGGCTAACCGGCTTTACTGGCTCCAACGGCCTATGTATCATTACTGATAAATTTAAAGCTTTTTTTACCGACGGGCGCTACTTAATTCAAGCTAAAACGGAGCTCGGAGATGATTATCAAATATTTAATATGACAAATGAAGAATATACTAAATTTTTCACTTCTATTGAAGGCTCTAAGCTTGGATTTGATCCAAATCTGCTTACCAAATCAGCATATGATCATTATTGCTCTTTAGCTAAAAAGCTTAATATCGAGTTAATTCCATTAACTAAAAATTTAATTGATGAAATCTGGCTGGATAAACCATTACCAAAAAAAGTAATATTATTGAATTAGGTTTAGAGTTTGTTGGATTAAGCAGAGAAGAGAAAATTAAACAGGTTCTTGAAAATTTTTCCGATTGTGCGGATTATTTACTGCTCACCTCATTAGATTCAATTTGTTGGCTGTTGAATATAAGAGCTGATGATATCAGCTATACACCATTTTTACTATCATACTTGATTATGGATAAAGAAGGCAACCTAGAGCTTTTCCTAGATCAAAACAACCAAGATTTTCAGCTAAAAAATATCAAGGTAAGAACATTTAAAGAATTAAAACCATATTACCTGGAGTTAGTTAATAGTAACAAAAAAATAGCTTTTGATCTGACTTCCTGTTCTTACTGGTTTTTTGCTAACGCTGAGCGTGAGCAAATCATGTCTATTTCAGATCCTTGCCAAATGCTGAAAGCCTGTAAAAATAAAGTTGAAATCAAGGGCTTTAGAGATGGACATATTGAAGACGGCATAGCACTTTGTAAATTCCTATTTTGGCTTGAGCATAATATTGATAATGGAATAAATGAAGTGAGGGCAGCTAAAAAATTGCTCGAGCTGCGAAAAGAAGGAAAATATTTTCAATACCCGAGCTTCGGTTCTATTTCAGCTTTTAAACAAAACGGTGCGATTATTCATTATCACCCTACCCCAAGAACTTGCCTTAAACTAAACCGGGACGGGTTATATTTAATTGATTCGGGAGGACAATATTTGAATTGTACTACCGATGTCACCAGAGTCACTTGCTTCGGAAAAGCTCCTCAAGAACAAACAACTAATTTTACTTTGGTGCTAAAAGGTTTTATCACCCTTTCAAAAGCTGTTTTCCCGGTATCCGCCACCGGGCTTCAGCTAGATGCATTAGCTCGTTATCCGCTGTGGCAACATGGTTTAAATTATCCGCACGGCACCGGGCATGGAGTTGGGCATTTTTTATCGGTGCATGAAAAACCGAATAATATATCTCCTGCAAAGCACTCATATGTAGCATTGAAGCCCGGTATGATCACTTCAATTGAACCGGGATTTTATAAACAAGGTGAATACGGGATAAGGATTGAAAATTTAGCTCTTGTAAAAGAATCCGAATACCCGGGGTTTTTGGAATTTGAGGCTCTTACCTTAGCCCCGATTGAAAGTAAGCTTATTAATGTAAATTTACTCGATGAAGGAGAAAAAACCTGGCTTAATCATTATCATGAGAAAGTCTATAACAACATAGCACCCCATTTAAATCGAGAAGAAAAAAAGTGGCTTAAGGATAAAACCGATCTGCTTTAAGAAGCAGGTGCCTTCCCTGCTGCTTGCGATGCTGGTTGAGAATTAGTTAAAATAGCCTCGGCGTTTTGATTAGAAAGTCCTTTAACATTTTGCATAGAAGTATTAGTTATTTTAAGCCCGTCAACTTTAATGCCGTTTAATATAGCTAAATCTAAATTACTGCTATATATACGAGCACCCGACAAATTAGAAAATGATAAATCTACTTTTTCCATATAAGTTGAATTTATTATAGCGTCTTTTAATATAGTATTATTCAATTTCGCATTAGTTAAAATAGAATCGGATAAGTTAATTGCCGTTAAATTTGAACCTCCGAAGTCAGCATTATTCAATATAGATTTAGTAAAATTGCTCTTAACCAGACTGGCATTTTTAAAAATAGTATCTTCTAAATTTGATTTAGAGAACTTACTTTCTAAAATTATCGAATTGCTAAAATCAGCTGCTTCCCCATATATTTTAGTTAAATTTGATTTTAAAATATTGCTGCGTTGAAAATTTGCAAAAAATAAAACCGAGTTACTAAGGTTAGTGTTATTAATTTTAGTATTAGATAAATCTGCGGAATATAAGTTAGTTTTTTGCCAATCGGCATTTTTTAAATGTATATTAGATAATGTTGCATATTTGAATTTCGCTTCAGATGCTTTGCTGTTGCTGAAATCACTGCCTGTAAAATCACTATAGGAGAAATCGGCATGATTTAAAGCTGCTTCTTCAAAATCAGCACCTTTAAAATTTGCTTTATTACCGATTGCTCCTACCAAATCTGCTTTATAGAATTTAGCTTCTTCAGCATAAACCGAGTTAAAGCTGGCTTTTTTAAGTTCAGCTTTGGAAAAATTAGCAACTGCTAAGCTCGCCTCATCAAAAATAACTCTTTCAGCCTTTGCGTTTCTAAAATCAGATTCTTCCAAATATGCATTTTTAAAGTTGCAATCAGTTAATACCGAATTAGCAAAATTTGCCCTTAATAATTGAGCATTAGAGAAATCAAGCCCTGATAAATCCAATCCTGATAAATTAGTGCCTAAGTCCTGAGTAATTTTAATAGGCTCCTGTTTATCTCTTTGCTTATCTAAATAGCTTTCAATTACTTTACGAGTAAGATTGGATTTAACAACTTTAACTTCCTCTATTTTCCTATCGCTTGAAGAAGAGCTGATTTCTCCTATAATATCATCAAACTCTTGTAATATATTAGAATCGTTTGCTTCTTGGCTATAAGCATTAACTGAAAATATATTTGCTGCAACAAATATTGCTCTAAAAGCTAAGCTTTTGATATTCATCGAATTTAACTTAAAAATCTATTATAAATACTTTTGTACAAGTTCTTCGGCGATTTGTACAGCATTTAAAGCAGCCCCTTTTCTTAAATTATCACAAACTACCCACATATTAAGAGCGTTAGGGTGAGTAAGATCTCTTCTTATTCTGGAAACGAATACGGCGGTTTCGCCTGCAGCTTCTATAGGCGTTATATAATGATTATCCTCAGGATTATCTATAACCAATACTCCGTCGGCTTCATTTAATGCTTCTCTTGCTTCTTCAGTGGTAATGCTGTTTTCAAACTCTACATATACGGATTCCGAATGCCCGACAAACACCGGCACTCTTACACAAGTTGCCGAAAGCAGAATAGAGGGATCTAAAATCTTCTTTATTTCGTCATGCATTTTCCATTCTTCTCTAGTGTAATCATCTTCTACAAATTCATCAATATGAGGGATTAT
This sequence comes from endosymbiont of Acanthamoeba sp. UWC8, assembly GCF_000730245.1. NCBI lineage: Bacteria > Pseudomonadati > Pseudomonadota > Alphaproteobacteria > Holosporales > Holosporaceae > endosymbiont of Acanthamoeba sp. UWC8. Next base: position 693,898 of record NZ_CP004403.1, read on the forward strand.
ATTAAATGCAATACTTTTAGGCAAAACGTTTGCCGGAACATGAGCGTTCATATATTTTGCCTTAGTTTGTCTAAACAACTCATCCATTGCGTTCTTGCCTGCTCCTGATACCGACTGATAGGTAGAAACTATTACCCGCTTTATTTTCGCACATGCATGCAATGGCTTCAACGCAACAACCAACTGAATTATTGAGCAATTAGGATTAGCAATAATATTTTTCTTATGAAAATCTTTTAGATCATCAATGTTTACTTCCGGAACAATAAGCGGAACCTCAGTATCCATTCTAAAGTAAGATGAATTATCAATTACTATGCACCCACTCTTTGCAGCAATATCGGCATATTTTTTTGCTACCTCAGAACCTGCGGAAAAGAGCGCAATATCGGTTCCCGTGAAATCATAACCTTCAAGAGCTTGAACTTCTAATATTTCATCTCCGAAGCTAAGTTTTTTACCCCTCGACTTTTGTGAAGCTAGGGCAACTATTTCATTTACCGGAAATTCTCTATCAGATAAACACTTAAGCATTTCCCTCCCGACGTTACCCGTGGCTCCGACAACTGCTACTTTAAACGACATACTTAGCTCCAAATGCTTAAATTTTAGCCCGAATTGTAGTATAAAACTTACTTTTTACAACAAAGAAATGTGAGTGGCAAAAAACGGACAATAAAATCATAATTATAAATTCAGTAAAAATATTAATTATATGTAAATAATTATAGATATCTTACTATAGGAGAATATAATAATTTTAATTAAACAAAATTTGGTATTGGTAATGACCGAAGCTAAAATCAATGTAAATTCAAATATTAATATTTATGCAAATGATAATGAATTTGATTCTTCTTTAGAGTCGGAAATTATTCTCGGTATCAATACCCTATCCGAGCTTGAAGTCATTAACAATGTAAAAGCTTTTCTTCTTCGTACCGGTAGATTCTCTCCGGAGATAATTGAAGAATCCATGTTAAAAGCAATTGAAACTTACAAACCGAGTAGCCTTGAAGAACTTTTATCTAAGGAAAATTTATTATATCGGGAAGAAGATTTAGCTTCGGCTTACAAGGGTCGATTAACCATAAAAGAAATGATGGAAGATTTTGATGAAAAATATGGAGATAATTTTCAAGACACTATAGATCCTGATATTCATTGGGAATTTTACGAACCTTGCTAAACCTCAGCAAATATATCCCTCTAACCGAAAGGATTGCTTTTTATTGACTTAACCGCCCTACCCCAAGCAGGCTTGTTAGGGTTCTCATGGATTGAATTATGCTTAGTTTCAGTCCATTTAGGCTTAATCTCTTCTAAAGGCTTTATATATTCTTTGCTTTTAGTTGCAATATTAAAATTAATCTTTGAATTTATAGTATTATAAAAATCTCCGGCTAAAAACTTTACCGTATTATCAAAAAACTGATATATCTCCTGCATATTATAGCCATATTGAGCACCAAACCCCGCTACTTCCTTTGCACTAGCTACCAGCTGAAAAAATCGCGCAAACCATTCAGAAATTTTATGCGCTGCGGGATAATTTTCCACCTCACTAACCATAATTTGCTTTATAGCGGCTCGCAGTGAAACATTATTTGAATTATGAATTTTTAAATCTAGGCTTATTTTATCCGCAAATGGTTGAATAGAAGTAAAATCCCCTTCTCCTTCCAACATATGCGCAAGTTCATGTACAATTACATCAGCGGATATTTTTTTTATTGTTATCACATAATTTTTTTCCGACTTAATTTTATTTAAAACCTTATTAAATGAGCTGCCTTCAATTGTTCTGCAATTACCCTCATCAAGTTCGAAAAACCTTCTGTCATACACATTAAAGCTCAGCCTACCTTTCATGCATAATGTAGTAACTAAATCAAACATATGTTTAAATACTTCATACTGATAAAGCTTCTTAACCTCGGCCATGAACCTGGTCATATTTAAACTATTTTCAGCTTTGGTGTTCAGTTCGATTATTTCAAGCGGGGTTTTATTAATGATCGGTAGATTCATAAACTTATTTTATAATAATTTTTTCAATACAATTCATTCCTGAGATTATCGGGGTAGCTACAGCACGCAATAAGCTTATATTGCAGTTAGTTGCCGCCTTAGCTTTAACTCTCTGATTCTTTCCTCTCTGGGTACGATCAGGTATAACCGTAATTGAGGACTCATCAACACTTATTGAAACCACTGCCGACAACCCGTCTTCAGCCAGCTTAAAAGAATCTACTTTTGCTTGATAATTAATTGATAGTACGGATTTACTGATTCTTATCAAATACGCTATATATTCTTCTCTGCTTCTGTTTATAATGCCCCTTTCGGTTTTATCAGGCAAGGTGGAATCTACTCCGGTTATCTGATAGATAAACCTTGCTTCAGTGTCAGCATAATAGCTAAAAAAGCGTTTTATTTTAGCAGCATCCTGAGTAGAAAGAACCGCATACATATCCATCACCAGCTTTTCTGCACTATCTTTATTTAAAGAAGACGCATAAGCTTTAGAATATGCCGCTTGAGATACCACTATTATCAACAAAAAAACTAATAAGCTTTTTTTCATATATTGTTTAGAGTTAAGTCTACTTAATATAATGCGCTAAGAGTAGTAAAAAGGTCAATTTATTTTATAATTTTATTGCATATAGGCCTGATAAAGTATATGTTGGCCTTTAAATTTTAATATTATTTTTTTACTGATTGCATGAAAGATGTATAAAATACCGACAAAATTTTTTAACTTTTTATGGTTTTTCATTAAGAAACAACCGATCGGTTTTATAATTATTACTCTTACCTCACTGGTAAATGCAATTTCAAGCACAGTGTGGCCTTATGTTACAGGCAATTTAGTCGATGCTTTCGTTGATTACTCCGGCTCTATGGAAGGTGCATTTGAAGCCCTGAAAAAACCTATTATTATTGCATTTTGTTTTTGGATAGTTATTGAGCTTTTATCCCGAATCAGGGGGTTCTCATTATCAGCCGTCATGCCTAAATTTCAGGCGGCAATCAGATTAAGCGCTTTTAAATACGTGAGCCAGCACTCACATGCTTATTTTGTTAGTAATTATGTCGGAGGGATAGCAAACAGAATATCCGACCTCCCGCGCGGCGCACAAATGGTGGTTGATGTTTTAATTACCATCTTTATCCCGGTATTGGTTGCAATAATAATCTCCTGCTCCTTTTTCTTTTCGGTTAATCCTTATTTATGTTTAGTGCTGTCTACCTGGCTCGGGTTACATTTACTTATTTTATTCTTTATGTGCAAAAAAGCTGCTAGCCTTTCTCGCACCCAATCGGAAGCCAGAACTTATCTACAGGGTAAGATAGTCGATACTATCAGCAATCATCTTAATGTAAGATTATTTACCCATCACAAACATGAAGAAGAAAAAATAAATGAAATTTCCGATGATGAAAAAGATAAACTTAAAGCCACTCTCCATTATGTTGAAATAATTAAATTAGTTTTAGGGGTGATGGGAATTTTTTGGATGGTAGTATTATTTTCTACTACTTTTAAATTTTGGAGTAGTGGGATTATCACGATCGGTGAGGTGGTGTTAGTAATTAATTCTACATTAAATTTAATGGCGCAAATGGGTGTTGCCGCTGAAGAAATGACTTATCTAATTAGAGAAATTGGAGTTTGTCAGCAAGCCCTCAGAATCTTCCAAGATCCGGTAACTATTACTGATGTCCCTAATGCAACCAAATTAAAAGTTAAAAACGGCACTATTAAGTTTGAAAATGTTAACTTCAGGTATCGTCATAATGAAAATATGTTTTATGATCAGTCTTTAACTATACGGGGGGGACAAAAAGTCGGGCTGGTAGGGTTTTCAGGCAGTGGTAAAACAACTTTTGCCAACCTTATTTTAAGATTATATGAGATTGATTCAGGAAAAATTACCATTGATGATCAGGATATAACCCAAGTTACCGCTAAATCTTTAAGAAAAAATATTTCATTTATTCCGCAGGATCCGATTTTATTCCACCGGACGGTAATTGATAATATTAAATACGGAAATATTCGCGCAACCGATGAAGAAGTAATTGAAGCAGCTAAAAAGGCCGGTTGCCATGAGTTTATTCTCGGCCTGGATGAAGGATATAATACTACCGTCGGAGAAAGGGGCACTAAACTATCGGGCGGGCAAAGACAAAGAATAGCAATCGCACGGGCAATATTAAAAGATGCGCCAATTGTAATTATGGATGAAGCAACTTCAGCCCTGGATTCGGTAATGGAAAGACAGATCAGAGAAAGCTTAAAATACTTAATGGAAGGGAAAACTACTCTTATTATAGCGCATAGACTTTCAACATTGTTACATGTAGATAGAATCCTCGTATTCGACAGGGGGCAGATACTTGAAGACGGCTCTCATACCGAGCTCTTAAGTCACAAAGGTCATTACTCTTTATTGTGGAGCTTACAGCAAGACGGGCTGTTACCTGATATGAATAAAAAAACTGAATAAGGGTTGAAATGAGAACTGCACTTTTATTTCCCGGCCAAGGTTCACAGAGCATTGGAATGGGTAAAGAACTTTATGATACATTCTTAGAAGCTAAAGAAGTATTCCAGGAAGTCGATCAAGCTTTAAAGCAAAACCTCTCTAAAATTATATTTGAAGGCGATCAGGAAACCTTAACCTTGACTTCAAATACTCAACCTGCCCTCATGACGGTTTCAATTGCCGTCATGAGAGTATTGGAAAAGCAAGGCAAGTTAAATATATCAAAAGATATCTCCGCAAGCGCCGGCCATTCCTTAGGAGAATATTCAGCTCTTGCAGCAGCTAAGTCTTTCAGCTTAACCAATACTGCACAGCTGTTAAGAACGAGAGGCAATGCAATGCAGGAAAGCGTTCCATACGGAAAAGGCGGCATGGTTGCGCTGCTTGGAACCGAGATAGAACAAGCTGAAAGCATTTCCAAAGAAGCTAATAATTTCGGAATTTGTAATATTGCCAATGATAACGGCGCCGGGCAAATTGTTTTAAGCGGCGAGATCTCAGCAATGAATTACATTCTAGAAAACTATAAAATCTTTGGAATAAAGCGAGCTGTCAAGCTCCCTGTCAGTGCTCCGTTCCATTCGGACTTAATGAAAAATGCCGAAAAAATTATGGATCAGGCATTATCAGCATCTGAGATTAATTTACCCCTCATTCCGATAATAGCTAACATTTCGGTTAAAGCCTATTCATCTACCGTAGAAATAAAAGAAAATTTGGTTAAACAAGTTTGCGGAAGAGTAAGGTGGAGAGAAACCATGAACACTTTAGTTAATGACTATAAAATTGAACGTTTTATAGAGATCGGTTCAGGAAAAGTGCTAAGCACTATTGCAACTAAAATGTTTCCTGAGTATAAAGCTTTAAGCATATTATCCCTCCAAGATATAGAAGAATTTTTAAAGTAGGAGAAACAAAAGATGTTTAGCTTAAATAATAAAAAAGCTCTTGTCACGGGAGCAAGCGGCGGCATAGGCAAAGAAGTTGCAAAAAGCTTAGTTGAAGCCGGCGCAAGCGTAATTTTAACCGGTACCAGGGAACAAGCTTTAAAAGAAGCTTGCGAGTCCTTAGGGGATTCAGCGAATTATTTGGTAGCTAATCTTGGTGACTCCGATTCGTTATCCGGTTTATTCAATAAGGCTGAAGAAATGACGGGTGGTATTGATATCTTAGTTTGTAATGCGGGAATTACGAAGGATAATCTTACTATACGAATGAAGGATGAAGAATGGGAAGAAGTAATCAGGATTAATTTAACCGCTACTTTTAAGCTTAATCAAGAAGCCCTAAAGAAAATGATGAAAAGAAGATTCGGCCGTATAATTAATATAACCTCGGTAGTCGGTTTTACCGGCAATTTCGGTCAAGCTAACTATTGCGCCTCTAAGGCAGGAGTAGTAGGGATGACTAAAGCAATTGCCATAGAATCAGCCACCAGGGGAATTACGGTAAATTGTATTGCTCCGGGATTCATTGAAACTCCTATGACCGATGTTCTAAAAGATGAAGTCAAGCAGCAGATATTACAAAAAGTGCCGATGCAAAGAATGGGGACACCTAAAGAAATTGCAAATGCAGTGCTGTTCCTCGCTTCCGAAGAAGCTTCTTATATCACGGGGAACACCCTGCATGTTAACGGCGGCATGTACCTGGCTTAATTCCATGGGATTCAACTTAAGAGAGTTATATAGTAATTTTATAAAAGATAAGGGATTAGAAAACGATCCCGGCCAATTTGAGTTGGTGAATATATTAGATCAATATAAAACCTATCTTGAAACAAAAAACCAACCGCTTATAAAAAGAATTTTTTCTAAAGGCTCTCGAAATAAAGAAGAAAAAAAGAAAGGCATATATATTTACGGTGATGTAGGTAGAGGTAAATCCATGATCATGGATTTATTTTATAATAGCTTAATTTTAAAAAATAAACGGCGTATTCACTTTCATCAATTCATGCTTGATTTTCATAATGCCTTACATAAATATCGCATTAAAAATCAAAGTATAAGTAATAGTGATGATCAAGTAATTATGCTTGCCAAGCAAATTGCAAAAAAAGCCAAAGTTATCTGCTTAGATGAGTTGCAGGTAAATAACATAGCTGATGCTATGATTGTGGAGAGGTTATTCACTGCTATAATTAACGAAGGAACCTTTATAGTTATTACCTCTAATCGTCATCCTGAAGAGTTGTTTAAAGACGGGTTGCAAAGAGAAAGATTCGTACCCTTTATAAATTTAATTAAGCAGAATTTTTTAATATTTCAACTTAACAATTTTAAAGATTATCGCCTGGATAAACTAACCTGTTTAGATAAGCTTTTTTTCTCCCCCTTAAATCAAGAAACGAAAAACCGAATTAACGAGATAATCGGCACTATTACCGGCAATAAAAAATTAGAGCGTAAGGAATTATTTATTGAAGATAATAAAATATTAAAGCTGGAAAGGACGTATGGAAATATAGCTGTTTTCACCTTTAATGAGTTATGTCTTATGCCGCTTGGCGCGATTGACTATTTTAAAATTGCGCAAAATTTTAATACGTTAGTTATTGAAGATATACCGGAGTTAACTAATGATAACCATAATGAAGCTTTAAGGTTTATTACTCTTATTGATTGCTTATATGAGAATCATACCCGCCTTATATGCTCCGCAGCAAATCCGATTGAGAAGATCTATAACGGTACCAGAAACCGCTTTGAATTTGATAGAACTATATCAAGGCTTACGGAAATGCAAAGCGCCGAGTATATCATGGCTCAGCAAAAGTCTTAGGTTTAGTTCTTATCTTTAATAGACAAGCTTAAAAGTTCATTTTATACTTAAAGTTCATATATGTTTAAAGTGGATAAAATGTTTTCAGTTTATTTTTGGGTAGGATTTGTTGCTTTTGTTTTGGTTATGCTTGCAATTGATCTCGGTGTGTTAAATAAAAAGCCTAAAGAACCGAAATTTAAAGAGGTATTCTTTTTAACAATTTTTTGGATGATTCTTGCTTTCTTATTCGGAGGCTTGATTTATGCTTATGCCGGCAGCCAAAAAGCAATGGAGTTCATCACGGGTTATTTAGTCGAGCTTTCTTTAAGTATCGATAATGTGTTCGTATTCGTATTATTATTTAATTATTTTAAAGTAGAAATTAAATATCAGCATAGAGTGCTTTTTTGGGGAATAGTAGGCGCAATTGTAATGAGATTCCTCATGATCACGGGTGGAATTTATTTAGTGCAGCACTTCCAGTGGATATTTTATATATTCGGAGCATTCTTAATATTCAGTGCTTATAAAATTGCTTTTTCGAAAAGTGAAGAAGTGGAAATTGAAGATAATAAGTTAATTAATTTCTTAAAACGTTACCTTAGGGTTACAAATAAGCATCATGGCGATAAATTTGTAGTAATAGAAAAAGGTAAACGAGTATTCACTCCTTTATTTATACTATTAATTTTGGTTGAAAAAAGTGACCTTATATTTGCCATGGATTCAATTCCTGCCATCCTTGCAATCACTCAAGATTCTTTTATTGTGTTTACCTCTAATATATTTGCTATTCTCGGGCTTAGGTCGCTTTACTTTTTACTTGCTAAAGTAGTGCATAAGTTTGTTTATTTAAAATACGGCTTAAGTGTTATTTTAGCTTATATAGGAACTAAAATGATTTTACTGGTGCAAGGAGTTCATATCCCGACTTCTTTATCCCTTGGAGTGATAATCCTATCTATTTTAGTTTCCGTATTGCTTTCTTTAAATAAAGCTAAAAAAATACAATAACTTATAAGTTGAAATATAGAGTTTTAATAAAACCATTGCATTTAGATTTTCAATCTTCTAAAAAAGCTTAATATAAATAATTTTTAAGTAATATTTTATTATGAACCCTACTCAAAAAGTTAGAAAAATTTTATCCTATTATGAAAGTGATAACCCCGGAACTAAAACAAATATAGCAAGAATATTAATGGCCGGGAAGCTGGGCGGCACGGGAAGGATGGTAATACTTCCGGTTGATCAGGGTTTTGAACACGGACCTATAGCAAGCTTTGCACCAAACCCGGAAGCTTATGACCCGCATTATCATTATAAGCTTGCAATTGATGCAGGCTTAAGTGCATATGCCGCTCCTCTCGGTATGCTTGAAGCAGGAGCCGATACTTTTGCGGGAGCAATTCCGCTTATATTAAAAGTTAACAGCTCTAATGTACTATTAAATAAAAATTTGGCTCCCGATCAAAGTATTACTGCAAGTGTTAAAGATGCACTTAGACTCGGTTGTGCAGCTGTAGGGTTTACTATTTACCCGGGCTCGGATCATTCCCTTCATATGATAGAAGAAATTAAGGAAATGTCTGCTGAAGCTAAATCTTATGGGTTAGCTACGGTAATTTGGTCTTATGCAAGAGGAGGCATGGTTTCCAAGGATGGAGAAACGGCTCATGACGTGATAGCTTATGCGGCACATATTGCAGCACTACTCGGTGCACATATCATTAAAGTTAAGCCTTCTATTGATGCTATTGAATTAGATAATGCTAAAAAAGCATTCGAGAAAAACCCCGTCTCAATAAAAGAATTAAAAGATAGGATAGCACATATTGTGAAAACTACCTTTAACGGCAGAAGGCTAATGGTGTTTTCAGGCGGAGCAACAAAATCTACCGAAGATGTATATAATGAAGTAAGAGCTATTCGAGACGGCGGCGGAAACGGTTCAATCATCGGTAGAAATACTTTCCAAAGACCAAGAGCCGAAGCTTTAAAACTTCTTTCGGATATTATAGAAATTTATAAAGGCAGGCTATAAATTAAACTTAGGATTAAGTATCTTAATCCTAAGTTTATAAACCGAGCTATATCTTAAAAAACTTAACAAGGAACCGGCGGTAGATTTCTTCGAGCTTTTCTATGTGCTCTATTGACGAACATTCGTCTACCTTATGGGCAGTACTGTTTAATAGACCAAATTCGATCACGGGACAATAATCTTTAATAAATCTTGCATCGGAGGTGCCGCCCGAAGTGCTGAGTTCTGCTTGTTTGCCCACGATTTGAGTAATACTTTCCTGCAAAATATTTATAAGCTCAGCTGATTCAGTAATGAATGATTCCCCGCTTATACGATATTTTAACTCATATTTTTCAAAAGCAATATCATCACAAATGGATTTAATTAAATTAATTAATCCTTCTGAAGTATGGTTATTATTAAACCTGATATTAAAAGTAGCTGAAGCAAGCGCAGGAATTACATTATCTGCCGAGTTACCGACATCTACTGAAGTGATTTCAAGGTTTGACGGATCAAAAAATTTATTCCCCTGATCTAAGTTATATATTTTTACTGCATTTAATATTTTGATTATATAATTAATCGGGTTATCAGCATTATGCGGATAAGCAACATGGCCTTGCGTACCTTTTATTTTTAAATAAAAAGTAATACTTCCTCTTCTGCCGACTTTAATTGTATCGGCAAAATTAATTGTTGAGGTCGGCTCCCCTACTATGCAGGCATCAAGCTTTTCCTCCATCTTAGAAAGCTGATTTAAAACTTGTTTAGTGCCGTTTATCCCTTCGGCTTCCTCATCCCCGGTAATTAAAAAACTAATGCTACCGCTAAATTGATTGTCTTCAATAAACTTAGATACAGCAGAAATCATAGCAGCAACTGCGCCTTTCATATCCACCACACCCCGCCCGTAAATTATCCCTTCATCAATAATGCCTGCGAAGGGATCAAATTTCCAACTACTTATATCCCCGGTCGGCACCACATCTGTATGCCCGGCGAAACAAAGGTGCGGAGAAGCAGAACCAAAGCGCGCATATAAATTTTTAACCTCATATGAACCATTCCCACTAAAAGTCATAATTTCACAGTTAAAGCCATGCTCTTTAAGAATCTGATAAATTAAATCAATTGCCCCATCATCCGTCGGAGTCACACTGTTGCATGCAATCAGTTTTTGAAGTAAAGGGATCAGCTGCATTTACGGCCTCAATAATTCATTTAAAGAAGTTTTCGAGCGGGTTTTTTCATCAACTTTTTTAACTATTATAGCTGCATAAGTATGAGTTTTACCGTCACTGCTCGGTAGCGTCCCGGGCACCACTACCGAGTAAGCGGGAATTCTGCCGTAAATAACTTCATCCTTCTCACGATCATAAACCCTGGTTGATGAACCGATATATACCCCCATAGAAACAACAGCTCCCTGCTCTACAATTACACCTTCGGCAATTTCGCTTCTTGCCCCGATAAATACATTATCCTCAATTATCACCGGGTTTGCCTGCAACGGCTCTAAAACTCCACCTATACCTGCTCCGCCCGAAATGTGACAATTTTTCCCGATCTGAGCACAACTTCCGACAGTCGCCCAAGTATCAATTAATGTACCCTCATCAATGTAAGCACCGAAATTTACGAATGAGGGCATTAATATTACATTTTCAGCAATATAGGCACCATGGCGCACGATGCAGCCCGGCACTACTCTAAAGCCGGAATTTTTAAAATCATCTTCGGTATAACCAGCAAATTTCAAAGATACTTTATCATAATATTTAAAATCCGATCCATCAGTAATCATCTTATTTTGATTATATTTAAATGATAAGAGAATAGCTTTTTTTATCCATTCGTTTACTTGCCATATTCCCTCTTTTTTTTCGGCGACTCGAATTTCTCCTTTATCCAGCTGTTGTAATACTTGAGAAATTTTTACTTTTATGTCTAAAATTTCCATTGGATCTGAGGTTGAGTTACGCTTTTCCCAAGCTGACTCAATAAAATCTATTATATTTACCATATTTTTACTCGAAGCAAATTAAATATAATTGAAAATATACCTAAAATAGAGGTATAAACAATAACAAATGATTTTATTCCATCTAACATGATTGTAACTTGCGATAATTGTAGTACTAGTTTTAATGTGCCTGAAAATGCTATCGGTGAACATGGCCGGTTTGTACGCTGCTCTAAATGCGGGCATGAGTGGGTAGCCACACTTCCCGAAAAGCCGTTTAATTTAGATCAGGAAATAATAAAGAAGGAGATAGCCCCTCCCCCTTTACCGGATAAAAATCCTTCTGAAGCAAAGGAGCCAAAGCAAACTGCCTTATCTCCTAAAGCAAGCACAGGAAGTGAAGTGCAATTTGATTTAAATGCCCTACGTCCTAAAAAAGTTACCACTCAAGAAATTGCCCCGCCTCCGCGTAAAAAAACACTCTTCTTTTATAGTTTGTTAATAATAACTCTCATTGCTGCTTTATTATTAGCCGGGGTTTCTTTATTAGTTTATAGAGATGCCGTAATTAAAAAATTACCCAGCCTCGAAAAAATATATAAAAAAGTCGGTATTTATAATTACAGCAACTTGATTTTTGAAGAAGTAAACTGTCAAATAGGCCAACAAACTTCTACTACGCCAACGTTAAAAACTCAAGCTGTTGATATACATTTAAGGGTAAAGAACACCGGTTTAACTACCCAACGTTTAAGCTATATAAAAATTACCGCATTTGATAAAAAAATGAATAAACTTAGCGATTTTAAAGTTAAGCAGATGAAAGCCGTTAAGCCTAATAAAGAACAGGTAATTAACATTACTATTAATGCCGTTTCTAAAAAAACTCGCTTTATCAGCATAGAGATGGGCAACTACCCTGATTTTTATTTATATAATTCAAAGTATATTAAGACTTTTGTTCCGCTGAAATAACTATTTATTAGGGTCTTTGACAGGCCTTAGGAAGCAAAGTAATTACCAAGGCCTAAGACTTATTAATTTAAGTTAGCAATTACACCATTAATAAATTGTTTAACCAGAACTTCCGGGTTATCCAGCTTTATTCTTGCGAGCTTGCCTTTAGTGCCGAGTGAGCAAATACCATGAATTCCCGCCCATATAATTGCAGTGGTAGATTTAATATCAGATGTCTTATTGCTTGCAATATCAGATATAACGCCCTCTAAGAGATCAAATAACTCTGCAATTTTATTAGTATACCAATTAGGTAATATCTGCTTATTTGAAAAACGGTATTCAAATAATATATTCCATAAATTATAATCTTCTCTACTGAATTTTAAGTATTCTTCTGCAAGCAGATATATAGATTTCTCGGGAACAGCCTCTTGATCAATCACCGCTTTCAGGCGGTTTAAAAGCATATCAATTATTCTTGCATTTACATGAATAAATATATCATCAAGATTAGTAAAAACATTATATAAAGTACCCACCGTATAGCCTATCTCAGCAGCAATTTTTCTGGTGCTTACCTGGGTATATCCGCTTTTACTTACAAGGTTAAAAGCCGAATCCAATATTAGCTTAGTTAATTCATCTCTTGTGTGATCGCTTCTGCGTGCCATTTGTTTATAACTAATATGATAAAGTGTGGAAAACTTACCATTTTTAAAAAAGTTGTTCAAGTTAATAAATAATAATTTATTAACATAATTTTATTTTAACTATATTATTCGTATAAATTTAGGGATATATCTATTAAAAAAGGTGCTTACTTATAAAGTAAACACCTAATAGATTATATATCTAATTTATATTTAAGCGTGCATATTTTCTTGGCTATTAAAGATGAAGCTATCTTCAATTAATGAGCCGCTATAATTATATAAGCACACCAAATATTCCGGACTTACATCAGCTAAGTGTATAGCCTTTGTAGCCAATTCATTCATCTTTATGTTTGTAATAAATAAATCTTCAAAAGTTGCTTCAGGAAAATTAGAAAAGTCTAATATCGCCTTTCCTTCAAAGAAATCTCTCACTACAAATTTGCACCCGTTGATTTCCTTACCGTTTAGCTTAGTCGCTTTCCCTATGGAAATAGTATCATCTCCCGGAGTATTCGGGATAGCTACAATTTCACCGCCGTCATAATGTACTTGTAATATTGCAGCACTCGATTCCGCTGCCGCTTTAAAGTTTGCTCCATCTGATGCAGGAGCTACTTGAAGCACAGGCATAATAACCTTATAACTATCTAACAAATCACAAGAAACAAAACCTTTTTTCAGGAATTCCTCCAAACAAAAATCCTTGCGATGTTCAAAAGCAATATTACTACTAATTCCGATACCCGCAATATCACTTTTGGTTGCTACTTCCCTATCTGATTCAAGATTACAAATTTTTATGCCTTTCTCTTGGTTTAAGTATTCAAGACACTGTTCTGCTCTTTCTAACTTATCACCTCCGATATTAGCTTTAACTTCTTTTTGCAATTTTTTACCAAAATCGCTTACCTTGTCTATAACATCACTTACATCAGCTTTTAATTTTTTTTACTTCTTCAGAATTTTTTAATTTTTGCAGTCCCTGCTTTATCTTTTGTTTCAATTTCCCAAAATCCATAACACCTCTAATATGTTCATTTAGTTAATGCATTGATTTTAATAATTTTTCTGCAAAAAATCAGCATAAAACATAATAATTTATTATTAAGAAATAAAAACTAAATTTTCTCAATTCTAATTTCATGGTTGGTATAAACACAAATATCAGCTGCAATTTTCATAGATTTCTTAACTATTTCCTCCGCGCTAACCTCTTTAATATCAATTAAAGCTCTTGCGGCAGAACGTGCATAATTTCCACCCGATCCTATCGCAGCTATACTATGCTCAGGTTCTAATACATCCCCTGTTCCGGAAACAATTAAAGTTATATCTTTATTTGCGACAATCAGCATTGCTTCTAATTTCCTTAAATACTTGTCAGTACGCCAATCTTTAGCCAGTTCAACAGAAGCCCTAAGTAATTGCTGCGGATGTTTCTCCAATTTCTCTTCCAATTTTTCAAATAGTGTGAAAGCATCTGCGGTTGAGCCGGCAAACCCTGCAATAATTGTGCCACCTGCAAGTGTTCTCAGTTTATTAGCCGTAGATTTCATTACACAATGCCCCATGCTCACCTGGCCATCACCGGCTATCACCACTTGCCCGTCTTTTCTTACGCATAAAATAGTTGTTCCGTACCATTTATTTTGATCATCATGCTGCATAAATTTCATTACCCGTTTAAATTACTTATCTTTTTTGTTATTGGAAGAAGGGTTCAACCCGGACATATTTTTAAGCATTGCTTCCATAAAATCAGCATTTTTCTTACTATAGTCTTCCCACATTTTTGTCCAGTTATTTGTGAATAAGAAATTGCCGCCGCCTGCGGAACTCATGAATTCCTGCATATTATTTTCATTTTTCTTAAAATGATCCATACTATGAGTTATATATGCATTAAACACTGACGAAAGGTTGTTATCATAAAGCTTTATTATTTGCTTTAAAAACTCTAATGGAAGTAGGCTATACCCCTTAGATTCATGTTCCAAAATAATTTGAGTTAAAGTTACCCTGGTTAAATCTTCTCCAGTTTTTGCATCTATAACTATTATGTTGTGATCCTCTTTAATCAGATTACTTAATTCCTCCAATGTAATATAAGCACTGATTGCAGTATTATAAAGCCTACGATTAGGATATTTTTTGATGACAATTTTATTATTTTCTGGCAATGTTCAACCTATAAAATTACTTTATATATTTATCATACTGAAAAAATGGCAACTAATCAAAACCCTTTCGAGGAACTTTTAAAACAATGGACGGAACAAACCCAAAAATTTACTCAAGATCCTCAAGTTCTCGACGCAATGACGGAAAGTTTTTTAAAATTGCAGAAAAATATTTTAAATTTCTATGAAAATAAAGACAGTTCAAGTTCCGGAATTAATTTATCTCACGACATACTTAATGCAATCGTTAAGCTCAGCAACCGGGTTAATGAACTTGAAGAACGGATCAGAATATTGGAAAACAATACCGGAAACACTTAAAGACCGGATAAACAACGATTATTATTACCTACAAAAAGGACTAAACTTATATAACACTTCTCATATAAGCACTTATAGCTCACCAAAAGATTTAGTTAAAAAAATTGGTTCAACTCAATTATTTCATTTTAAAGGTAATGGAGTACCGCTGGTATTCATACCCTCTCATATTAACAAAGCTTACATTTTAGATTTCTCCGAATCCTGCAGTCTTATAAGGAGGCTTAAAACTTCAGGAGTTAACCCCTATTTAATAGAATGGAATGAACCTGGAGAAGAAAAATATTTTAACTTTGAGGACTATCTTAATTATCATATAAAACCGATTCTAGATATTGTTAAAGCTAGAGAAGGAAGAAAAGTGATTGTTGCAGGTTATTGTATGGGTGGGTTATTTGCACTTGCAGCTGCACAATTATTCCCGGATTTAGTGGATGGTTTGATTACTCTTTCAACTCCTTGGAATTTTCATACTCCGAGCTTCCTTGATTATCCCTTGAGCCCCTATTATGCAGCATTACTGAACTCCCTATATAAAAATTCTCCTTCTATCTCAAAGCATTTAATTCAGCTTATTTTTTACTTTTTAAAATATAGAGATATTAATAATAAATATATTAAATTAGGCAAAGGAGAATGCCGGCCTGATGAATTTGCTATGCTTGAGAACTGGGCTAATGATGGATTGGATATATCAACCACCCTATTTATGGAATGCATGCAGGATTTGGTTATTCAAAATAAAAGCTATTTAAATGAATGGCGAATTAACGGAGAAATAATTACTCCCGATAAATTAAAGCAGAAGTCATTTTGTGCCGTGGCATTGAATGATAAAATTACTCCTATTTCTGCAACACTACCTTTAGGTATATCTCTTAGAAATTCCGTACTAAAAGCTGTGAATTCAGGACATTTAGGGATGATAATTAGTGACAAGCATTCAATATCTCCTTCGCTTATCGAGTGGATAAAATTAAATTTTAAGCATTAGTGAGGAGGAATAAAGATGAAATTTATTATAATTGCTAATTCTTTAACCATTTCAAAGGAAGAGATAAAAGATATTGCAGGGGAAGCAAAAATTATTGCACTCGATGGTATTGCTAATCATCTGCTAAATATTAATATAATACCTCATGCTGTGGTAGGAGATTTTGACTCAATTTTTGCTGAAACTATAGTTAATTTAAAAAAACTTGATGTAATTTTATATAGAATAAATGATCAAAACAGTACTGATCTGGATAAAGGAATTTGTTTTTGCAAACAAAATGGTGCAACGGAAATTATTATAATAAATGCATTCGGTGGCACGCGGCTTGATCATAGCTTAATGAATTACAGAACATTAAAAAGACATTACTCAAAGCAATGCAGAATAAAAATTAAAGAGCAACAGTCATATTTAGAATTGTTTACTAACTCAACTTTGATAATTTCAGGCATCCCGAAATCGAATCTTGCACTACTGGCCGCACCGCTTGCAGCGACTACCTCTCAAGGTTTAGAATATGATATGGATAATCATATTCTAGAGTTCGGCTTAAGTGAAAGCACCTCAAACTCGTTAAAAGCTGAGCAGGCAACTATAGAAATTGCAGGCAGTGCATATTTAATTCATGAACTTAATTGCCAAGTACAACCTATTTAGAATTCTTTAAAAATAATTTAATTGAACCTAAACTAGCCCCGACCAGAATTAAAATCATTGAAATTAATACATTCATACTAAACTCTGCTTTTCCGAGTAAAATCATCCATACTACTCCTAAGAGCGGCATTAAGTACCCAAATAGCATAACAGCTTTTACATCACCGAACCTTACGGCATACCCCCAAATAGTATAAGCAGCTCCCCAAGGGGCGATACCAAGATACATAATAGCTAGTAAATGTTGAGTAGATATAACTGTCGACTCTTCTACAAATATGTGAGTAATAAAAGCTAATATTGATATAATTCCAAGGGGAAGCCCTACCGAATCAGCAGGAATATCGGAAAATTTTCTATTAATAACGGAAACGAATGACCAAATAATAGAGTTCAAAAACCCCATCATAAATCCGAATAATACCTCTCCTTTCATGCTCATCCCACCGTCTTTAGCTGAAATGAAAACAACCCCTATAAACCCGATGACAGCACCGATATAATGCAAATTACTAAGCTTTTCTTTGAAAAGAAATGCAGCAAAGAATAAGGCAAAAATAGGCCATAGATTAGATACTAAATAAGAAAGCACAGGATCACCATGTTGCATGGCAATTAAGAATGTAGCATTAGAACTGAATATTCCGATTACATAAGTTAACACATAGTTTAACGGCTGCTTCAATTTAAGCGTAATGCTCCCGTATTTATATTTCCAATAAATCATATGTACTATAAATGCAAAAAAATAAGCTATGGAAAGACATAAAAAAGGAGGGATTCCTTTTGTATATATTGAAACGATCGGAAGGGTAGACCAAAATATAACTGCAATTAAACCGAGTAGGGTTGCACTCTGAGTATTTTGATTAGAAACCATGCTAACTCCTCTTTGACAAAATTAGTAGGACTTTATCGAAAATACATAAGAAAAGCAATAAATTAATGTTTTTTATTTCTCAACCACATGAGAAAATATACACTTTTTATACTTTTTGAAAGTATGGTTTACAATATATTCCATCGTTTTATCAGTAATTCTATTCAGACACGGCAAGGTAGGCAAATATTATTTTATCTTCTCAGCAGCATAACCTCTGGCAGAAATATAATCTAAAAATTCTTTCCCTTCATTAGTAAGCTTGATTCGGTTTTTCTCCTTTTTAGTTAAGCCAGACTTTTGTAAAAAATCTATTAATTTTTCAGAAGAAATTTTAGGCTGCCCGGCTTCATGAAGTTTAAAAATCGAACTTATCTCTTTACTATCAATCGTCTTATCTTCAGCGCTAGCTAATTTTTTAAGTAAAGCTAACTGGCTTGGTAAAATTATCTGATATGTGCGCTCAAAATATAGCGATATATATGCATCACACAACAACCCTTTAAGAAGTTCTTTTTCTGATTCCTTATCCTCATTCTCTTCTAAGAATGTATTTATAGCAAAATATATGTCATTAACCAAACTTATTTCATGCATTCTAACTACCTCTTCAGCGCTTTGCGGTGAATTAGCCGTCGTTTCTTGTAAAGGTTCAAGAGGGGTAGTTTCAATTTGCCCAGTCTTCATATATTTTTGGGGCACAGCTTTTGTTACAAATTCTTTAATATCCCCTACTTCTTCTTGATTCCCCGGTATTTCTACATCAACTCCTTGAGGGCTTGAAACCTTCAAACCTCTTTCATGAACAGCATCATTTACTGATACCATAATATTCCTTAAAGGATTCGCAAAGTACTTAAATATAAAGAACGCAACGATGGGCCATGATATTGCCTGAAGGAAATTTAATATATCTATAAAGTGATCCATGACATTACATCCTATTATCAAAAATTAATAAATTAACAAGTTAGCACTATTATTTTTTTTTAAGTATGATATTAAAAGATTATAAGTAACCTTAGGAACGTGAAAAAAAATAAAAATTTACTTAAATACCCTTTAATCCTTAAAAAGTATAGGGCTTTATGAATAGATTACAAAAATTATTACCCAATCCCCATCAGATAATACCTAAAGAAAAGATTAAGAAAACCTTATCACCCGTCAACTGTATTTTACCCTCTTATTCCAAATGTTTCAGCAGTAATAACGGGCTTCTTGAAATGATGCAACCTTTAATCACCCATATAACTAATTTAAGGTTAATGCAGGATCCCGGACTTTCTTATAAAGAAGTTGTTAACGAGTATATTACAAATTTTATTAAAAATGCTCCGATTGCGGTAGCTTTTTTGGATCTTGATTTAAGAATAGTTACTTATAGCTCTAAATGGACTTTATGGTTTAAGGAAAACTTAACGGCTAAATCCAATTCTACCCAGCTGGAAGGAAAAAATATAATTGATTTACTTTCTCCATGCCCGAAGTTAATAAAAAAAATATTAAATAATAACTTAAAAGGCATCAGTGAATTTAGAGATGTTTTAGAATATAAAATCAAAAATCGCACACGTGCAGTCAGGTGGGAATCTTTCCCTTGGCGCGACCATGAACAGAGTCCTCTCGGGGTTGTAGTTTTTTGTGAGGATATTACCAAAAGGCAACAACTTACTTTACGTGCTAAAAAACTTGAACAGAGCAACCAATTACTTGAGAATTTTGCGTTAATTTTTTCTCACGACTTAATTCAACCGATACGTCAAATTAGTAATTTTATCGGAATTCTAGAGGAACAATTTAAAGAAGCTAATATAAAAAACACTCAAATAGAACATACCTTCTCAATAATAAATAAAAGTTTATCTCAAATTAATACTCTTTCAGAAGGTATTATACTTTATTGTAGAAAAGGAGAATTAGCAATTAGCTTAGAACCGGTATCCTTATTACAGACTATAAATGAGATAAGCAATAGCTGCCTTATGTCCAATCAACTAAACTTAAATCTCTTATTTGATAACACTATATACCTAAAGGCCAATAGAACCTGCATGCTGCAATTATTTCAAAACTTACTTACTAATGCAGTAAAACACTCTTCTACGGAAAACCCTTTAATCACAATATGCAGTGAGAAATTAAATAATAATTTTTATAGGGTAACTATTCACAATAAAGGCGCTTGTAGTTCCCGTTATATTAAGAAAAATATATTTGAACCCTTTTGCTCTTCCAATAAGGATGGTTCAGGCTTAGGTTTAATGATTTGTAAAAAAATCGTTACTTCGTTTGGCGGAACCATTGATATTAATTCAACAAAAAAACACGGCACTACCGTTACCCTAACTCTTCCGGCAGCTGATTAGCTAGGTAAGGTTACGGTTTTAGTCCAATAAGTGAAAGCTTTATGGAACTGGTCTTTAAATTCCTCAAAAGAAAAAGATTTTCTTATAAAACCACTCGCCTGCAAATGATAAGAAGAGAGCACATCTTCGCTGCTTACGTTACTGGTTAGCATAATTACCGGTATATCGCGATATATCGGCCGTTTTTTAATATCTTTTAGAATATCAAAACCTTTCATCCCGGGTAAATATATATCAAGTAATATTAGATCAGGTTTTGGAAATTGGCTTTTACCTTCTTCATTTGAATCTCTAAAATATTCTAATGCCTGTTGACCGCTATGTATGGTATATATAGTTATCTGCTCGGGGAAATCCTCTAATGCTTTTCTTATTAAGAATTCATCCTGTAAGTTATCTTCAACTAATAATACGTTAAAATGTGTCTTCTTTTCTTCTACTACAGAATTTTCTGCTTCAAAGCCTTCAAAAAAGCATGTAATTTGAGCATTAAATATTTTAGCAATTTCATATAGCAAGCTTGCGGATATTTTATTTATTCCCTGCTCATAACGCTGAACTTGTTGAATAGAAATATTAAGTTCACTAGCTAATTTTTTTAAAGGCCAACGCATTTTTACTCTAAAATTACGAACCTTTTTACCAAGAAATTTATCTAAATTATTTATTTCTAAACTCATATAAGATCAATTAACCATATGATTTTTTATATAATAGCAAAAATAAGCTTAAAAGCTAAGGTAAAATTTTTGTTTTTTTAATGCAGCATACAAACAAGCATTATGGTTTATTAGTTGGTATGTCAGGTTATTAAACTTTCATAAATAAAACTTAAGGAGGAAACTATGGCAGTTAATCAAAATAAAAAGTCAAATTCACAAAATCTAACCAACGAAGATAAGCAAAGAATGAGTGCTAATTACGCTGCAATGGGCAAAAAAGGTGGAGACACTACCAAAGAAACTTACGGCAGCGAATTTTACAAAAATATTGGTAAAGAAGGCGGTAATGCACGTAAAGAACAAATGGCTCATTCCTCTTCATATACTAATAAAGAGAAAGGAAATAAATAGTTCTTATGCGGGGGGTATTTTTCATACTGAAATATTCGCTTAATAATGAAGACTAAATTATATAACCCGAAGTATTAATTATTTCTAAGATCATAAAATAATATACTACGGGTTTTTTTACAAAGATTCTTAAAGCATCCTTACCCTTCAATTGAATAACAAGAAAAACCACTTTTTACTAAATATTTGTTTAAATTGAGCACTAAATAAGTAGATATTATAACTCTCACACTTTCATAAATTAATATTTTCAATCTTTTTTATAACCATCCAACCTTCTTTTTTTATAAATCTTATCTAATAATCAAAAATAGTTCCATGTTCTTAATAAATTATTAACCATATTAGGTTATATTATTTAAGCATTAACAACATAAACTAATCAAAATTATATGAATTTTAAGAAATTTATCCCGATACAAGCACACGAGTTACCTAAATTTTTACTCACCTCTTTTATGATGGTGCTAACCCTTTATATATACAGCATTGTAAGAAATGCTAAAGACGCAATCATTATCTCTAATGTTGGTGCCGAATTAATAAGTACCTTAAAGTTATTCGGCGTACTACCCTTCGCAATAATATTTATGGTAGCTTACACAAAAATAATTGATTACTTAAATAGAGTCACCACCTACCACGTGGTAAACTGGTTTTTCATGAGCTTCTTCATAGTATTTGATTTATTTCTATACCCGAATACGCATTTAATTCATTTTGATTTAAGCAATATGATAACTAAGCTTCCGGCACTGAAATATTTTTTCGTTATGGTTGAAAATTGGTCATACTCATTATTTTATATAATGTCCGAGTTATGGGGCAGTATGATGCTATCATTAATGTTCTGGCAACTTGCAAACCAAATTTATTCTATAACTGACGCGAAAAAGTTTTATTCACTATTCGGCTTTGTCGGGCAAATCGGCTTATTTTCCGCAGGTTCATTTATGATGCTGTTTACTAAAACCGGTACAACTTGGCAAACTTCATTACATTATATAACTTCCTCTATATTATTATCAGGAATATTACTTAGCATTGCATTATTTGTTTTAGGTAATTACCTTGTCGGTAATGATACAATAAACGGAACCCAAACTAAATCCAAAAAGAAAAAGCCGGGTTTAGTTGAAAGTTTAAAGTATGTTTTCTCCTCTAAATATATAGGATTAATTGCTCTCCTTGTTATATGCTATGGTATTTCAATTAATCTGGTGGAAGGAGTGTGGAAAAAGCTAATTCAAATAGTTTATCCAGATCCAAAAGATATTAGTAATTTCGGCGGCAAAGTACAAATGTACACTGCCCTTGCTACGTTTACCGCGATGCTGGCAAGCTCTTTTGTGCTTCGTATTTTTAGCTGGAGAACGGCTGCTATAATAACTCCTATTATTATTTTAATTACCGGAGTACCGTTTTTCATATTTGTAAGTTATAAAGGATGGTTTGCAAATACATTGGATGTGACAAGCACAACTATACTATTCTTCGCAGTTATATTCGGCGCTACACAAAACGTTTTAAGTAAAGCAATAAAGTATTCTTTCTTTGATCCGACCAAGGAAATGGCTTATATACCGCTTGATGAGGAACTTAAAGCTAAAGGGAAAGCAGCTGCTGACGTTATCGGCGGCAGGCTGGGGAAATCCGGAGGTGCAATCATTCAGTGGAGCATGCTCTCTTTCATAACCGGTTCTACACTTGTTAGCCTTGCTCCCATACTTTCTATTATTTTTGTAATAGTTATGTGCATATGGTTTATTGCAGTAATTAAGCTTAATAAAGAATTTAAAATAAAATCTTCCGGATCTAACTAATTTTGTTATTTAAGCGGCTTATACTGTTTAGTATAAGCCGCTTTTTAATTTAATATAATAAATTATATTAAAAAAACCAATACAATATTATCTTCTCGCTTTTTACTAAGAAATTTGCTCGGCGATGCTTTGAAATATTTCTTTAATTTCAGGATCTTCAATCTCTGCTAATGCATTAGTCATGGTACTATTTATAACACCCGGTTTTTTCGGCTGTAGTGTATTTAAGCTTGCATCTTTCTTTTTTCGTTTGGGTATTATCTGTAGTTTAATTTTATCTACTGCTCTATAGCCGAAATAGGTTGCAATTTTTTCAACAATTATATTGGAATTCGCCTGAATTTCTAATCCGAATCCTGGGTTTTCAACTCCTATAGTTAAAATACCATTAATGTTTTCCTCTCCTTGAAATTTTACTACCACGGGAGAACAAATTTGAGCAATTCTTACTCCTACAATTTGCTGCCAATTGGCTGTTATTTTAAAGTTAATAAACCCATATTGTTTACATATCGGCTTAGTCACTTCTTCAATAATGTTTATCAGCTTCTTGGGTGCAGAAATTTTTTGCATATCACTTTTGGAATTTACTTATTCTAAAGCTTAAGGCTTCAGCTATATGGTTTTTGCTTATATTTTCCTGATTGTCAAGATCTGCAATAGTCCTGGCAACCCTTAATACTCGATTATAACCTCGCATTGAAAGATTAAATTTTTCAACTGCTTTCTTTAAAAAGTCGATTATCTCTCTATTAAGGTTGGTAGCTTTAGTCAGTACTTCACCGTCGGCATGCGCGTTAAGCTGAATCTTTACTCCACTATATCTGTTTTTTTGTATTTCACGAGCGCGAGTTACACGGGCAGCCACATTTTCGGAAGATTCGCTCTCATCTTCTTCAATCTCTAAAATATTTACAGCCGGCACATCAACTTTCAAATCAAACCTATCAATAAGAGGGCCTGAAATTTTTGATTGATAATCCTCAGCGCACCTGGGAGCCTTGGAACAAGATGAGTTAATATCACCGAAATACCCGCACCTGCAAGGGTTCATCGCAGCAATCAGCTGAAAACGCGAGGGGTAGGTAATATGGGAATTTACCCTTGCAATAGTTATGCTACCGGTTTCTATCGGCTGTCTTAAGGATTCTAAAACATTACGGGGAAATTCAGGCAGTTCATCTAAAAACAATACTCCGTTATGAGCAAGGGTCACTTCTCCGGGTTTAGCATTTCTTCCACCCCCTACAATTGCAGCCATTGAAGAGGATGAATGAGGATCTCGATAAGGCCTTTTAGTAATAATTCCTTCAGAATCGGCAATAATCCCTGAAATACTTGCAACCACACTTACCTCCAGCACTTCTTCAGACGTAAGCGGCGGCACAATTCCGGGCAAACGTTTTGCAAGCATCGATTTACCTGAACCGGGAGGGCCGATCATCAACATATTATGCCCTCCTGCAGCAGCAATCTCTAAGGCTCGCTTAGCAATCCTTTGCCCTCTTATATCTTTAAGATCCGGATACTCGCATACATATTCAACCTTATCAACTTGCGGACATGTAATGAAGTGCTTTCCGTTTAAATGGTGAATTAAAGCTATAAGCGAACTTGCTGCAACTATTGAATTATTACCCGACCATGCTGCTTCTTTTCCATTTAACTCTGGACAAATCACTCCCAATTCCTGTGAATTAGCAAATATCGCAGCCGGAAGTACACCATTCACATTCTTTATTTTACCGTCAAGCGAGAGTTCACCCATAATAATATATTTTTCTACTTCCTCTTGCGAGACTATTTCAAGTGAAACTAATAATCCAACGGCAATAGCCAAATCAAAATGATTACCTTCTTTTAAAAGATCGGCAGGGGAAAGATTCACCGTAATTCTTTTTGCCGGGAAAGCAATCGCCATACTATGAAATGCTGCTCTTACTCTTTCTTTAGATTCTGCAACCGATTTATCAGCAAGCCCGACAATATTAAAACATGGTAATCCCGGTGCTATATGTACTTGAACATCTACTTCCTTACATTCTATTCCTAAAAAGCAAACAGTTTTTATACTAGCAATCATTAGCAATTTATATTATTTAATTAAAGTTATTACTGCTATAGCATGTTAAATATGCTATTTCTAGGAAAGAATTTTATATATCTATGTTATGAAAATGAATTTTATTATAATACTATTGATTTTAGCTGCCGTTTTTATGTTGCTTAACATATATTTAATAAAAAGTTACTTAAACCTAAAATTAAGTAACCAAAAAATTCTTTTAGCAAGTAAGGCAAAATCACTTTTTATGCAGAAATTAGCTTATGAATTTCGTAATCCTTTAAATGGTATTGCAGGATTTTCGGAAATGCTGGAAGCCGGATATTTCGGTGAACTTTCTCCAAAACAACAAGAACGTGTACATGATATATATACCTGCGGAAATCAGCTTCAAAGCTTAATAAAAGATTTAATCGATTTATCTAAAGGTGAGTCGGGAATGGTTGAACTGATTGAAACTGGGACAAATCTTTCTGTTATAATTGATAAAGCTATAGATGGTCTTAAAACTAAAATTTCTTCTAATAAAATTCGTATTTTAACTGATTTGGAACCTATTGACTGTCAAATTACGGGGGATCAAAATAAGTTGGTTCAGGTTTTTAGAAATATTATTGATAATGCGGTGAAATTTTCTTTAAAGGGCGGGCAAGTCACTATAAAGCAATCAAGTATTCAAGATAAATTTCTTAAAATCAGCATTGCTGATTCAGGTATAGGTATGAATCAAGATATTTTGGATACTCTATTTTTATTCCCTGATGACACCAAAAAAACCAAAAGTTTGAATAACGGGTTAGGCATGGGTATGCCTTTGGCTAAGCTTTTTATTGAACTGCACGGGGGAATAATTGAAGTTGATAGTGAGGATAAAATCGGTACTACGATTGCAATTTTAATTCCTGAATCCAGGTTAAAACTTTGTTAGCTTAACTTAAATATTTATAAGCCCAGCTCATCGTCATCCATTGCAGCTTTGATGTTAATTTTATCATACCCGTAAGAGCTGAACTTATCCTGCTGGCCTTCTATGATCCTTTCTTTAACCGCCTTTATGGCAAGAGCTTTATCTTGATGTGTTTTATAGTCCCAAACTACTTCATCAATTTGTTCCGCACTTAAATTTTTAAGCTGCATGGTGCTTGCAACCCCTTCACTTGCTAAAAATGCGGATCCGTATTTACCATTTACTTCCATTGAAGCAAGTTGAATTAGCATTTGCACTAAGTTAGAAGCTTTTATTTGATCCATTGAAAAAGCTATAATATCTTTTACTTGCTCATCTTTAAGCTTAATGATTAACGCTTCTTTAAGCCCATATTCCATTAATTTTAATCGTTCTTTCTGCATAGGTTGATTCCCCTCATGTTCTTCCCATACATTCATCTTCCCATACAAGTTATTAATAAAACGTTAATTTTTTTAATTATTTTAAATATTTTTTTATTATTTTCAAATGTAATGCTATAAAAACATTTCAAGCATGCTGCCAAAAACCGGCTAATTATTATAAAATTTTAACCGTGTGTACTTTCTAATTATTTACACTTTAATTAATTTGTAATAATAGTATTACAAAAATATCAGTTTTGTATTATCACTAACAATATATTTATAGAATTAATTCAGCTAAAGTTTATATAAGCCTTTAGTAACTCTGTACTTAATTATAACAAAAATTTAAAAAAAGAGCTTTTAGATGAAACGTAGAACTCGTAGCCAAAGCAATAGTGTTAATGAAGAAGTAATAATTAAGTTATTAAAAGAAAAGTTTATTTTTGCTTTAATTGATAACCCTGAATGTGATGTGATAAATCTATCTGTTTATGATAGTGATATTGCATTAAGAATATTTAGCATTATTGAAAATTATTTTGATAAAAATTCTATTAAACCAGAAGGTACCAAGTTAAATATTAAGGAATGTGCAATCCTAATATCAAGCTCAGATGTTGAGAAGTTTACCGGACTTGATAAAATTATTAATAGAAATTTTATAAAAAATCATAATAGCCGGAATACCAATATTCTATACGTTCCGCTAACCGAAGACGAGATTATAAATCATAAAAATTCCACACAAGTTTCCGAATTTGAAAAAGAGAAAAAAATACTTATAGACAAGCAAAATGAACTTAAAACAACTTTAGCTAAGGAACTAAGAGAACTTACTAAGCAATCAACTATCAATATCAGGCTTATAGAAAAGTTATTGGAAGAACAATCAGAAAATAGAATATATATTACTGAGCTAACTTCAGCATTAGTTAATATGAAAGCAGAGAGAGTAAAGTTACAGGAATGCATAGAACATTTTTTCCCTCTTTCTTTACCAGGCAATGACGAAGTTTTTGCAAGCGAATTACCTAAAGTTTGTACTATCAATAAACAGCTCGACAATGATGATGAGGAAATTGACGTTGAAACTACAGGTGAACCCTTAAATAAGAAAATAAAGTTTAATAAAAAAGAAGTGGCTGTAGAAGCATTAATTTCTTTAAGCTCTACAAAAAGTACAAATACAGAACCTTTTGTATCAAAGATCAATAAGTTTAAACCTAATAATACAGATACTAAGTTTGCTGAAAGGATTTTATACAATAAAAATAGTAATACCTACTGCAAATAAGTATTTTTCAGTTAAATACATTTCTTTTTATTTTAACCTTAAATTTAGGTACTATATGGATTATGCAGTCTTTTTTGTATAAAGTGATTCAATCACATGGTTCGCATTTTGCGGAATGAAATTACAATAGTAGTCTTTGGCTAAAGTCGGCTTGTCTAAATTTGAGTATCTCCACACAAATTCTAAAAAACTATTGTGTGTGGTTATTTCTTTATCTTTAAGTCGGATTTTTATAGACAAACCATTAGTTGAAGATTGTGCAATCCCGCAATATTCACCACCTTTTATATAATTAGAAGTAGCATTTAGGGTTATTACATTGCTTTTTAAAACATTATCATTAAATTCAGCAAGGCTACTCGCTTTATTATCTAAATGGATTGATATACCAAAATGGTTAACTACTCTTCCAAAAGCAAGTACCCATGCAATCAGCTCGTTCTCTTTAAATACCGTTTCATATTCTTCAGAAGTCAGCTTAGGTCTTTCTTTATCAATTAAGTGATTATATAAAAACCCGGTAATTTCCAGGATTAAAGCTTCATTATTTTTATCAATCTGCTCTCCATAATATTCAAACTTCTCCATATCCAGAGGCTTTGTAAGTGCTGCATATTTTTCTACTATATACCTTACCTGAGGAGAAAGTGCATCAAGCTTAAAATCAGCAATAACAGGTTGAGCTGTGGTATGATGTGCTAGTTTTTCATCGTAATTTTCTTCTCGCATCCATGCAAAAGGGTTATGCTTCTCCGGCAGATATCCTTCACCTTTATAAACAAATCCTAAACTTGAAAAAATGGCTTTTAAATGGTTAATTCCTGAGTTTTCAGAAGGTAAATCTATTATTGCAAAATGATCTAAATGTATGTCATCTCCATTAAAAAGCTGATCATAGAACGGTATACTCTCTTTATAACCATCCCATAACATTTGAACTAACTGCTGCCTAATTTTTTCCTTCATAAAGCCTCCCTAATTTGTTACCCCTTAATATGGGAAAGAATAACACATTAGTTTGTCGATACAAATGTAAAATAGTAGATTTAATACTATAGTGAAATAAGCTGTATTATGGCGCTCACAAACTAATATAAGCCTTAAAGGCTATAAGTACATTAATTCTCTTATTATGCTGCAATTTAATTGCTTTTACTATACATGCTCATAAGTAACTAAACCTACTAATAAATAAAAATAGCCTAACCAATTAATGGTTAGGCCATCTTTATTTATTTTATTCAGTTACTAGTTAGCAGCATTCTTTAAATTTTCCTGATCTGAAGAATTTTCTTCATTTTCAGAACCTGTGCTATGTGTAACCTGGTTTGCTATAGCAAAATCTTTATCCCGTTTGTAAGCAGCTTTTTTGATTACATTAGTATAAAAACCGGTTCCCGCAGGAATCAGCCTACCTACAATAATGTTTTCTTTCAAGCCTTGAAGCTTATCAATTTTACCTGCAACCGCCGCATCGGTTAAAACTCTGGTGGTTTCTTGGAATGAAGCAGCCGAGAAGAATGAACGAGTCTGTAACGAAGCTTTGGTTACCCCTTGTAAAATCGGGATAGCAACCGCAGGCATATAACCTTGCTCTAAAGCTTTGTTATTTACAATCTCAAATTCTTCACGATCAACCTGTTCTCCGGTCAAGAATGTAGTTTCACCCGGATCAGTAATTTCAACTTTTTGCAACATTTGTCTTAAAATAACTTCAATGTGCTTATCGTCAATTTTTACACCCTGTAACCTATATACTTGCTGTACTTCATTCACCACATAAGTAGAAAGAGCCTCAACACCCATAATTCTTAAAATATCATGAGGAGATGGATTTCCTTCCATTAACATATCACCTTTAGAAACAAAGTCTCCTTCATTAACCGTAATGTGTCTGCCTCTCGGAATGAAATACTCTACAGGCTCAAGTGCAGTATCTTTTGATCTTACTATAATTCTACGCTTAGATTTATAGTCTTTACCGAATTCAATATAACCGTCACTTTCACTAATTAAGGAGTGATCTTTCGGTTTCCTTGCTTCAAACCTTTCCACAACTTTTGGAAGACCACCGGTAATATCCTTAGTTTTCGAAGATTCTTTCGGTATACGAGCAATAACGTCACCCGCATTAACATATTGATTATCACTTACACTTAAGATCGCATCTACAGGCAGGAAGTATCTGGCTTCCAATCCGTTAGCTAAGGTAATAACATTTCCTTCTTCATCCTGAAGTAAAATTCTCGGTCTTAGTTCAGAACCTCTAGCTTGCTGTTTCCAATCTATTACAACCCTGTTACTTACTCCGGTAGTTTCATCCAATACTTCTTTTAATGAAACACCTGACATTAAATCTGCAAAAGTCGCTCTACCTGATTTCTCAGTAATAATTGGAATGGTATACGGATCCCACTCGGCCATTTTCTGACCCGGCTTAACTCTTGTGTCATCATCGACTAATAATTTGGCGCCGTATGGAACCTTAAAGCTTGCCTTCTCACTTCCCTTATCATCAAATATTAATACCTCACAGCTTCGGCTCATAATAATCTTTTTACCTTGGCTATCCGTTACGATATTTTTGTGCAGTACTTTAATATTCCCTTCATGTGAAGCTATTGCCGATGATTGAACTGCACCTTTTTGCGCAGCTCCCCCGATGTGGAACGTTCTCATAGTTAATTGAGTTCCGGGCTCTCCGATCGATTGAGCAGCAATTACGCCCACTGCTTCACCGATATTTACCATATCTCCAGTAGCAAGATCTCGACCGTAACACTTAGCGCATACTCCGCCTTTACTCTCACAGGTAAGTACGGATCTGACTTTAATTCTATCAACCCCTGCTTCGTCAATTCTTTCAACTACTGCTTCGGTGATCATTTCGTTAGCTTTAGTGATTAACTCACCACTTGTCGGATGGAAAACATCAGTAATCGCAACTCTTCCAAGTATGGCTTCGGAAAGTTGAACGACGACTTCACCTGCTTCAATGATCGGTTTAGCTACTATACCGTTTTGAGTTCCGCAATCGTTCTCAACAATAATACAGTCCTGTGCTACATCTACTAATTTTCTGGTTAAGTATCCAGAGTTAGCAGTTTTTAAAGCCGTATCTGCCAATCCTTTTCTTGCCCCGTGAGTTGAAATAAAGTATTCAAGCTCGGTTAAACCTTCTTTAAAGTTAGAAGTAATCGGGTTTTCAATAATTTCACCCGACGGCTTAGTCATAAGCCCTCTCATCCCTGCAAGCTGCCTTAGCTGCGCAGCTGAACCCCTAGCTCCTGAATCCGCCATCATAAATATACTGTTGATTTTCAGCTGGCCGGGAGTGTTATCGTTATTGCTCTTCGGCTTGCTTGATATAATTTTCATCATATCATTTGCAACTCGGTCGGTACAACGAGACCAAGCATCAACTACTTTGTTATATTTTTCACCGCTGGTAATCAAGCCGTCAGCATGTTGACTTTCATATTGCCTTGCTTCACTTAGTGTTTCTTGAATATGCTTCTCTTTAGTTTCAGGTATAACAATATCATCTTTACCGAATGAAATACCCGAGATACAAGCGTTGCTAAATCCGAGCTGCATAAGTTGATCGGAAAATATTACGGTCGCCTTTTGCCCACAGTGCCTATAAACCGCATCAATTAATTTAGAAACTTCTTTCTTAGTAATAACTCTATTAACTAAATCAAAGCTCATATTTGCATCTTTTGGCAGTAGCTCGGATAAAATAACTCTTCCCGGAGTAGTCTCTGCAATAAAAGTAGTTATATTCCCGTTGCTATCAATTTTTTTTCTTCTGGCTTTAATTTTTGCATGTAATGATAATGTTCCGGCATGCAATGCATGCTCTATTTCAGCTACATCCACAAATGCCATCCCCTCGCCTTTTTCATTATCAAGCTGGATAGTCATATAGTAAAGCCCTAAAATAATATCCTGGCTAGGTACAATTATCGGCTTACCATTGGCCGGGCTTAAAATGTTATTAGTAGACATCATAAGCGCTCTTGCTTCAAGCTGAGCTTCAATTGAAAGCGGAACGTGAACCGCCATCTGGTCACCATCAAAGTCAGCATTGAATGCTGCGCATACGAGAGGGTGTAATTGTATAGCTTTACCTTCAATGAGTAGGGGTTCAAATGCTTGGATACCGAGCCTGTGAAGGGTTGGGGCACGGTTTAATAACACCGGGTGCTCTCTGATAACTTCTTCTAAAATATCCCACACCTCAGGTTTTTCCAATTCCACCATTTTTTTAGCGGATTTAAGCGTGGTTGCAATTCCGTACATTTCAAGCTTGGAATAAATAAACGGCTTAAATAATTCTAATGCCATTTTTTTAGGTAATCCGCACTGATGTAATTTTAGTTCCGGGCCGACAACGATTACCGAACGACCTGAGTAGTCAACACGCTTACCAAGTAAGTTCTGTCTAAATCTTCCTTGCTTACCTTTCAGCATATCCGCTAAAGACTTAAACGGACGTTTGTTGGAATTTTTAACAGCTCTTCCTTTTCTACCGTTGTCAAATAACGCATCAGCTGCTTCTTGAAGCATTCTTTTTTCATTACGTACAATAATATCAGGCGCTTTAAGCTCGATTAAGCGTTTAAGTCGGTTATTTCTATTAATTAGCCTTCTATATAACTCGTTAAGATCGGAGGTCGCAAATCTTCCGCCGTCAAGCATTACAAGCGGTCTTAAATCAGGAGAAATTACCGGAAGAGCTTCTAAAACCATCCATTCAGGTTTATTACCCGACTCTATGAATTCTTCAATAAGCTTAAGTCTTTTAGCTATTTTTTTACGCTTAGTTTCAGAGAAAACATCTTTTAATTCTCCCCTTAACCTATTTTTTTCTTCTTCTAGATCTAATTTTTGCAATAATCTTTTAACTGCTTCCGCACCCATTGATGCTTCAAAAGAATCTTCACCGAAGTCATCTTGAGCTTGATAGAATTCATCATCATTCAGAAGTTGGCCATATTGTAAATTAGCCATTCCCGGATCAATCACAATATATGATTCGAAATAGAGAACTTTTTCGATGTCTTTAATCGGGATATCAAGCAAATTGCTGATTTTGGAAGGTAGCGAACGCAAGAACCAAATATGCACAACCGGGCTCGCAAGCTCAATGTGCCCCATTCTTTCACGTCTTACTTTAGAGGTAGTTACTTCAACACCGCATTTTTCACATACGATACCTCTATACTTCATCCTTTTATATTTTCCGCATAGGCATTCATAGTCTTTGATCGGACCAAAAATACGGGCGCAGAACAACCCGCCGTTTTCAGGCTTGATTGTTCTATAGTTAACCGTATCCGGCTTTTTAACTTCTCCGAAAGACCACGCTCTAATCTGCTCAGGATTTACGATTGAAATTTTTATTTCATCAAATTCCTGGCGACTATTTGCCAATCCAAAATATCCAAAATTGCTCATTAAGTTACCCCTTAAATTAGGACTTTCTTCAATTATTCTTCACTCTTTCTCTTTTCAACGTTAAGGCCTAAAGCACTTAATTCTTTAACCATAACATTAAATGATTCCGGCACTCCCGATTCAAATGATACATCACCTCTTACAATTGCTTCATACATCTTAATACGCCCGGTTACATCATCCGATTTAACGGTTAACATTTCCTGTAGAGTATATGCAGCTCCATAAGCTTGTAACGCCCAACATTCCATTTCACCGAATCTTTGACCACCGAAATGAGATTTACCTCCCAGCGGCTGTTGAGTTACTAAGCTGTAAGGGCCGATTGATCGAGCATGAATCTTATCATCTACCAAGTGGTCAAGTTTCATCATGTAAATATAACCGACCGTAATCTTTCTATCAAAAGATATACCGGTTCTACCATCAATCAGAGTTGCCTGCCCAGAGACATTAACACCGGCTTTTTGTAAAGCTTTAGTAATATCCTCTTCTTTTGCTCCATCAAATACCGGAGTGGCATATGGTACACCCTTAGTTAAGTTACCTGCTAATTCTTTTAGCTCATCTTCATTCATACTTGCGATAAGATCTTGGTCATTTTGATTCACTTCCGAAGCATAAATCTCGTCGAGTTTACTTCTTAGCTCTTCAATATTTTTACGCTCTTCCAGTTTATCCAGAATTGCACCGATTTGCCTACCTAAATTTGCTGATGCCCATCCTAAGTGCGTTTCAAGAATCTGTCCTACGTTCATCCTCGATGGTACACCAAGCGGGTTTAAAACTAAATCAACCGGAGTTCCATCTTCTAAGAACGGCATATCCTCAATTGGAACAATTTTAGATACAACACCTTTATTTCCATGCCTTCCGGCCATTTTATCACCAGGCTGAATTTTAAGCTTAGTTGCCAGATAAACTTTAACAACTTTAAGCGCGCCTTGTGGAAGATCATCACCACTTTGTACTTTCTCAACCTTCTTCTTAAATCTATCTTCCAGTTTTTCAATATACTGATCATAAATAGATTTAATTTTCTCCAGCTGATTCATTGCTGTGGTGTCATCCACTACAATTTGCCAAATCATACGCTTCGGAATTTCATTGAAAGTATTTTCGGTAATTGTATCACCTTGCTTCAGAGGCTTCGGAGCTGAAACAATCGTGTTGTTAAGCAATAATTCCTTAACCCTGCCGAAAGCATAGTTTTGCAGAATATTGAGCTCATCATCCCTATCTTTAGATAACCTCTCAATCTCATGCCTTTCAAGCGCAATAGCTCTTTCATCTTTTTCAACACCTCTTCTGGTGAAAACTCTTACCGAAACTACCGTACCTTTAGCTCCCGGAGGAACTCTAAGCGAGGAATCACGAACATCAGCCGCTTTTTCACCGAAGATTGCTCTAAGTAATTTTTCTTCCGGGGTAATCGGTGATTCACTTTTCGGAGTAACTTTACCAACCAAGATATCTCCAGGCTTCACTTCGGCACCGACGTGTACAACACCTATTTCATCAAGATGTTTCAAGCTTTCTTCGCCGACATTAGGAATATCACGAGTGATCTCTTCAGGTCCTAAACGCGTATCTCTTGCAACCACTTCAAATTCTTGAATGTGGATAGAAGTAAACACATCTTCTTTAACCAATCTTTCGGAAAGAAGAATAGAATCCTCATAGTTATAGCCGTTCCACGGCATAAATGCTGCAAGAACGTTTTTACCTAAAGCGAGCTCACCAAGATCAGTACTCGGCCCATCGGCAATAATATCACCACTCTTGACGATATCTCCTACCTTGACAACCGGCCTTTGGTTAATGCAAGTGTTTTGGTTAGATTTTTGATATTTTACAAGTGTATATATATCAACACCCGGCGCATCTTCAGCATGCTCCTGACTTCTTACCACAATACGGTTAGCATCAACTCTATCTACTACTCCGTCTCTTCTGGCAACCACAGTCGCACCAGAATCTGAAGCTACAACCCCTTCCATTCCAGTACCGACTAACGGTGCTTCAGACTTAACAAGAGGAACAGCTTGACGTTGCATGTTCGACCCCATTAAGGCTCTGTTAGCATCATCATTTTCTAAAAACGGGATTAATGAAGCAGCAACAGAAACTAGTTGTTGAGGTGATACATCCATGTAGTTCATCTTATCAGGAGTAGCAACTATAATTTCTCCGTCTTCTCTGGATCTGACTAACTCTTCTGCAAAAGTTCCGTCTTTATTTAACTTAGCATTTGCTTGAGCAATAACATATTTGCTTTCTTCAATAGCCGATAAATAATGCACTTCATCAGTTACTTTTCCTTCTACAACTTTTCTGTATGGGCTCTCAATAAATCCGTATTTATTAACTCTCGCATAACTTGCAAGTGAGTTTATAAGACCAATGTTTTGCCCTTCAGGAGTTTCAATCGGACATATTCTTCCGTAGTGAGTCGGATGCACATCCCGCACCTCAAACCCTGCTCTATCTCTAGTTAAACCACCCGGGCCGAGCGCAGATAATCTACGTTTGTGCGTAATCTCAGATAACGGGTTAGTTTGATCCATAAACTGGGAAAGTTGCGAAGTACCAAAGAATTCTCTAAGTACTGACATTAAAACTTTAGAATTTATAAGGTCATGCGGCATTACGGTATCAATCTCAACCGAAGCCATTCTTTCCATTATAGTTCTTTCCATTCTGACTAAACCTAGTCTGAATTGATTTTCAACTAATTCACCAACTGATCTTACTCTTCTATTGCCGAGGTTATCAATATCATCTACTTCGCCAAACCCGTCTTTTAATTTAATAATATGCTTAACAATAGCTATTATATCTTCCTTTGTTAGCACACTATGATCTTCAGGGATTTTCAAATCATGCTTAGCATTAATTTTCATCCTACCAATCGGTGAAAGATCATATTTTTCTTTTTCAAAAAAGGTACTTCTGAACAAAGCTTCGGCAGCTTCCGGAGTAGAAGGTTCACCCGGTCTCATTACCTTATATATATCAGATAATGCATCTTCTTTAGTTAAGTTTTTATCTAATACTAAAGAATTTCTGATGTATGGCCCGACTTTAACGTAATCAACATCCAGAATATTTAATTCTTGAACTTTAATTCCGTCAATTTTCTCTAAAATAGCTTCATTAATTTCATCACCGGATTCAATAATAATCTCCCCGGTTTCTTCATCTATAATATCTTGGGCAATATAGGATCCGATAAGCTGGTCTTTAGGAACAATATATTCCCTTTCTCCGCCGGCTTCGGCAATTTTCTTAGCCACTCTCGGAGTAACTTTGGTATTAGCTTCAATAATAACTTCACCGGTGGCATAATCTACTATATCAAAAGCTACTTTGGCACCTTTGAATTTCTCGGTAGTGAATTTAGCTACCCAAGCCTCTCCCTTTTTATAATAACTGATAATTTTATAGAATTCATTTAAAATATCGTCTTTCGAAAGATTAAGAGCGCGTAAAAGAGTTGTAATGTAAATTTTTCTCTTTCTATCAAGCCTAAAATAGAGCAGATCCTTAACATCAAATTCAATGTCTAACCATGAACCTCTATAAGGTATAACTCGAGCATAAAATAAATATTTTCCTGAACTATGAGTTTTACCGCCGTCATGAAAATAAAACACCCCTGGCGAACGATGCATTTGAGAGACTACTACGCGCTCCGCACCATTAATGATAAAAGTTCCCCTATCAGTCATAAGAGGGATTTCACCCATATAAACATCTTGCTCTTTGATGCCTTTTATTTCTTTAATACCGGCTTCTTCATCAATATCCCATACAATCAGTCTTAGGGTAACTCTAAGAGGTGCAGCATAGTTAACCCCCCTTTGAATACACTCTTCAACATCATATTTAGGTCGATCCAACTCATACTTTACATATTCAATAGTCGCCTGACCTTCATAATCGGAAATAGGAAATATTGACTTAAAAACTGATTCAAGCCCTTTTTCTTCACGATTATCTGATCTATTATTTAATTGCAAAAAATCCTCATAAGAGGCTTTTTGAACATGTATTAGGTTTGGAATTTCAGCAACTGATTTGATTCTGCCAAAGCTTTTTCTAATTCTTTTTTTAGCTGTTAAGCTTACCACACGAACTACCTTATATTGTTAGTCAAAGGCTTAAAAAGGGTATACCTTAAGTAAAATATACCCTTTGATCTTATTTACTACTAGCTTAATAGCAGTAATTATTTAATCTCAACTTTTGCTCCAGCAGCTTCTAATGCAACTTTAATTTTTTGCGCTTCGTCTTTAGAAACTCCGCTCTTAATTGCTTTAGGCGCTGACTCAACTAAGTTTTTAGCTTCAACAAGACCAAGTCCTGTAAAGGTTCTTACTTCTTTAATTACGCTAACTTTATTTGCACCGATATCAGTTAAAACCGCATCGAATTCAGTTTGCTCAGCCGCAGATTCACCCCCGCCGGCAGCAGGCATAGCAGCCATAGCGACCGGTGCAGCAGCAGAAACGCCCCACTTCTCTTCAAGCATTTTAGATAACTCAGCAGCCTCAAGAACTGATAAGGTTGATAACTCGTCAACTAGGTTTTGTAAATTTGCCATTTTTCTCTCCTTCTACGTTTATTTTTAGTTATTTTTTAGAATATGCACTTAAAACTCTTGCTACCTGAGCACCAGGAGCTTGAAGAATCTGAGCAATTTTTGTCGCAGGCGCATTCAAGAGCCCTAAGAACTTAGCTCTTAGTTCATCAAGAGATGGTAATGAAGCCAATGTTTTAATCGCATTAACATCAAGATACGCACCATCCATGATAGCACCACGGATCTCCAGCTTTTCATTTACTTTAGTAAAGTCGCTTAATATCTTAGAGACGGCAACCGGATCATTAGAATAAGCTATCGAGGTTGGACCCTGCATTAACTTTTCCAATTCAGCAAATTTCGATTCTCTTAAAGCGAGTCTTACTAATGTATTTTTAGCAACTATATATTTACTTTCTGCCTGTTTCACTTTTTTTCTCAAATCTTTTACATCAGAGACAGTCAGACCTTTGTTATGCATTATGATGACAATATTGTTGGATGCAAATACTTCTTGCATACTTTCAACAACTTGACATTTAATTTCTCTATTCTTATTCACAGTCTTTACCAAATTAAAACTTTAGCATTAGCAGGGGGTGATACTAGCTTACCACTTTTTGTATGTCAAGAGGTATAGAAGGACCCATTGATGTAGATAAATGCATCTTTTGCATATATACACCCTTAGAACTACTCGGTTTAGCATTTACAAGCGCATGATAAAGAGCAATAATATTCTCTTTTAGAGAGCTTTCTTCAAAACTCACCTTACCGACCCCAGCGTGCACTAACCCGGCTTTCTCCGTTTTATACTCAACCTGACCTGACTTAGCTTGCTTAACAGCAGCAGCTATATCATTTGAAACCGTACCTAACTTAGGATTCGGCATCATTCCTTTCGGACCTAAAACTTTACCTAAAGTACCAACCTTAACCATCATATCAGGTGTTGCGATACAAAGATCAAAATCAAGCCTACCATTTTTAACTTCTTCAACTAAATCATCTCCACCAACAACATCAGCACCAGCTTTTTTAGCTTCTTCCATACGCTCAGGTTTTGCAAACACTGCAACTCTAACTTGCTTACCTAAACCGTTAGGCATGGCGACCACACCTCTTACCATTTGGTCGGATTGCCTTGGGTCTACCCCGAGCTTAAACACAACATCCACAGTCTCATCAAATTTAGTCTTTGCTTCTACAGCATATTTTTTAACTATCTGCAATGCTTCATCTAAGCTATACACTTGATTTTCACTAACTAATTCAAATGATTTTTTTAATCTCTTGCTAAGTTTAGCCATTTTATTTATCACAACCTCTAAACGTTAATTAAGCTTCAACTTTAATTCCAGCTGAAGTCGCTGTTCCTATTACTTGAGAAATAGCAGCTTCTAATGAATCTACTCCCATATCCGCCATCTTCATTTTAGCGATCTCTTCAATTTGAGGCATCGTAATCTTACCAGCAAAATCTCTGCCAGGAGTTTTAGAACCACTCGTAACCCCGGCCTTTTTCTTCACAAGGTAAGAAGTAGGAGGTGTCTTGGTTATAAAGGTGAATGTTTTATCAGCATATGCTTCAATCACTACAGGGATTGGCATACCGACTTCCATATCTTTAGTTCTATCGTTAAATTGCTTACAGAACTCCATTATATTCAAACCCCTCTGCCCTAATGCCGGCCCTACGGGAGGAGAAGGATTAGCCTTCCCTGCAGGGATTTGTAATTTTATCTTGGCTACTACAGTTTTTTTTGCTCCGCCTTTCACAACTAGACTCCTTTCTTATTTTAACTTCTCAACTTGACCAAATTCTAATTCCACAGGGGTTGATCTGCCGAATATAGATACCAAAACTTTTATTCGCTTTTTCTCTGAATCAACTTCTTCAATCACACCTGCAAACGTCTCAAACGGCCCATCAATTATTTTCACTGTTTCATTAATATCGTACATTACTTCAATTTCTTTAGTAACCGCACCTTCTTCGACCTGCTTTAGAACTCTATTAACTTCAACTTCAGGAACCGGAAGCGGTTTACTACCACCCAAAAGACCTGCAACTCTCGGAGTATTCTTTACAATATTCCATGTCAAGTCGTTTAATGCCATCTTTACCAAAATATATCCCGGGAAGATCTTCCTTGCGGAGGTAACTTTTTTCCCCCTTCTTAACTCGGTAACATTTTCAACCGGAACGATAATATCTTCAAACGAAGGCAACACACCTTTTTGCTCTGCGGTTTCGCGAATTGCTTTTGCAACTTTCTGCTCATAACCAGACAATGTATTTATTATATACCAACGAGCTGGCGATTCCATTATTTAAATACCTAATATAAACTGAATAATTTTGTATATAGCCGAATCAACAAGCAAGAAAAACACACCAGAGATTGCTGTGATAAATAACACCATTACACAAGTCATTAAACTTTCCTTGCGTGTGGGCCACAATATCTTCATCGTCTCTAATTTTACTTCTCTGGCAAACTCCGCTATTTTCACACTTTACTCTAAAAAAAATAACTCTTTAATCAATATATGAGAGTGACTTTTATATCTAAACCTATTTAATGTCAAGGCAATATAATTCATTTGCGGCGTTTTTTTAAGTGCTTAGCTTTTTGGTAGATATTAATGTTTAAACTTATGCCCAGATCAATACAATTATTTCTATTTAATATTCTGTACAGAGATGCTAACAATTTTATACACAAGCAGCAATGTAACGTAAAAAGATATTTTATAAACTATAAAATATACCTTTGTTAAAAAATAATATTTTTTTTCTACATACTTAATATTTTTGTAACTACTTTAGTGTATAATACTTAAGTTATTAACTTATTAAGTGTATTATTATGCCTATAGATAAAAAAACTTTACAACAAGAAAAATTAATTAAGGCTCAAGAGGAGCAGCAACGTAAAGTTAAGGAAGATGCAGCAAATAAAGCAAAAGCTGAAGCAGAGCGTAAAGCCAGAGAAGAGCAACAACGTAGGGATGATGCTAAAAAAGAGCAGCAACGCAAAGATGATGATAAAAAAGAGCAGCAACGCAAAGATGACGCTAAAAAAGAGCAGCAACGCAAAGATGATGATATAAAAGAGCAACAACGCAAAGCCAAAGCCGAAAACGAAACTAAGTCTAAAACCAAAGTTGCTAAAAAAGATTGGGTAAAAAAGAAAGCTGTTGAGTTTGAGGAAGCTCGTAAGTCTAAAGCAGAGGATGAAAAGAGTTTTATTCTCTCTTCTACCCACCAGGAAAGCATAAAAAAATCTGTAGATAATATCTTTGGTGCTAAAAAATTCGTTGATACTACCTCACCAATTTTAGAGGAGTATGAAAAATTACTAAATAATAGAAATAAATGTGACTATGGATTTAGTCCTATAAAAAGATATGAAACTGAGACTGTTACAGAAACGAAAACACATAGTTTTGCTGGTTTTAAATATACTTACGAAGAGGAGGTAAAAAGAATACGCGAAGAAGATGGTGAGAAAGTAGAAACACAAGAGTATAAGGAGTATAAAAAAGAAGTTAATAAGTGCGAAAGCAAATACACCAAACCAATCGCTAAAAAGTTGATCGAGTATAGAACTGAAATAAACAAGCAAAAAGACGACCTGATTAAGGCATTCAATCAAATCGATAAAGTTCAAGTTCTAAAAGACACTAAAGAAAATTTCATTAAAACACAATGTGAATCACTTCATAATACTGCTAATGAAGTAGGTTTAAAGTTTAATGATCTGTTAAATGAATATTGCTCTTATAATGAATGTTCCAAAGACTTCATTAGTGATTTTGTAATTTGTGATCGCGAAGCATTTGTATCTGACGGCTTCCCTTTATAAACCAACTATCTAAATGCCTATAAACTAATTAAGCTGTGGTATAATTCAAATCTTACTACAGCTTTTTTTATTATTCAGTCATACTTTTAAGCGTCCTAGCATAATATTACATACTTCAAGCGTTACTTTGCCGAATCTTTTTATACCATTATAGAAAATTTATATTTTATATGTTGAGAATAAAAGTTGATATACAGGGATTTATAAGAGCTCATAAATACATGACTTATATCGGCAGCAATACCTCATCATCTCCTAATATATAATATTTTTAGTTTATAAAAAACCTGCCATACACCCACACTTTTATAAAGATTTTATACGGCAAATTTTCATAAACTTAACAATAAATGGTTGAATGGGATTATTAAAAACCAGGATATGCTTATAATAACAATCAAAAGAAATTAGCTTTTAATACTTTAAAAAGGTCAGTATATCACTTTTCGCTTAACGGAGGAAGCTGATTAGTAGCTAGAAGATTTTAAGAGATAATTTACTTATCTGAAATAAGCTATGAAGATTTTTATAACTGAATATATAGGGTGCTACCAGAGAGCTGGCAGGAGCGAGAGGGATCGAACCCCCAACCCCCGGTTTTGGAGACCGGTGCTCTACCAATTGAGCTACACTCCTACGAAAGATTCCTATTTTGCTTTAAAAGGAGAAAACAGGTAAAATCCTTTTTTAATTACTCAATTATTTCAGCTACGACGCCAGCACCTACAGTTCTGCCACCTTCACGGATAGCAAACTTAAGACCCTTGTCCATAGCAATCGGAGATATTAACTCAACCGTTATAGCTGTGTTATCTCCAGGCATAATCATCTCCACTCCTTC
Source organism: endosymbiont of Acanthamoeba sp. UWC8 (assembly GCF_000730245.1). Lineage (NCBI taxonomy): Bacteria > Pseudomonadati > Pseudomonadota > Alphaproteobacteria > Holosporales > Holosporaceae > endosymbiont of Acanthamoeba sp. UWC8. The sequence continues at coordinate 736,583 of NZ_CP004403.1, forward strand.
AGGTAACGCGATAGAACCCGTTACATCAGTAGTCCTGAAGTAAAACTGAGGTCTATAGTTACTAAAGAACGGTGTATGTCTTCCACCCTCATCCTTATTCAGTACATATATTTCAGCCTTAAATTTCTTATGCGGCTTTATAGTTCCGGGCTTAGCTAAAACCTGCCCTCTCTCTACATCTTCTTTACCTACTCCGCGTAATAACACACCAACGTTATCACCCGCCTGTCCTTGATCAAGAAGCTTACGGAACATCTCAACTCCCGTACAGGTCGTCTTAACATTAGGCTTAAGACCCACTATCTCAATCTCTTCTCCAACTTTAACTACTCCCTGCTCAACTCTCCCGGTAACTACAGTTCCTCTTCCGGAGATAGAGAATACATCTTCAATCGGCATTAAAAACGGCCTATCAATCGGACGATCTGGTAACGGGATATATGCATCAACCTGCTTTAACAACTCTCTGATCGCATTCTCCCCAAGCTCAGGATTACTTCCCTCAAGCGCACATAATGCAGATCCTCTGATAATCGGAATATCATCACCCGGATAGTCATACTTGCTTAACAAGTCTCTTACTTCCATCTCTACCAGCTCAAGCAACTCAGGATCATCTACCATATCTACTTTATTTAAGAACACTACAAGTGCAGGTACACCAACCTGGCGTGCTAATAATATGTGCTCTCTGGTTTGTGGCATAGGTCCGTCAGCTGCGCTAACCACCAATATCGCTCCATCCATTTGTGCAGCACCGGTGATCATGTTCTTAACATAGTCAGCGTGCCCAGGACAATCTACGTGCCCATAGTGCCTATTCTCAGTCTCATATTCAACATGCGCGGTATTAATTGTAATACCTCTTTCTCTCTCTTCAGGCGCTTTGTCAATATTATCGTAACTTACAAAATTTCCGAAAAACTTCGTTATCGCTGCCGTTAAACTCGTCTTCCCATGGTCAACGTGCCCTATCGTCCCTATATTAACGTGCGGCTTATTCCTTTCATACTTCTGTTTGGCCATCTCCGGTCTCTCCTAAAAAATAAATTTCCTACTATATAAAATCTATACTGGAGCGGGTAGTGGGAATCGAACCCACGCAACCAGCTTGGAAGGCTGGGACTCTACCATTGAGCTACACCCGCTTTTTGGCTGAACTTTATCTAGCTCTCATACGAGTGATAGACATACATCCAGATAAATAAAAAGTCAAACGCTTAATTATCTTAACATACGCAAACATAAAAAAGGTTTTAGATGGTGGAGAGAGTAGGATTTGAACCTACGAACGCTCGCGCGGGCAGATTTACAGTCTGCTGCCATTGACCACTCGGCCACCTCTCCAAAAAGCTTCTAAAAGCGCTCTCTATAAAACCACATTTTTTCATTAATGGCAAGCAGAGATAACAACTAATAATTAAATTTTTCTCCTAAGTAAACTTTCCGCACCTCGGGATGGTTAACCACATCTACGACCCCGCCCTGCATAAGCACTATTCCGTCATGAATTATGTAAGCTCTGTCAATAATCGATAAAGCTTCGCGCACGTTATGATCGGTAATAATTACTCCGATGTTGCGGTCTTTCAAATGCATAATTAAGTCTTTAATTTCCGAAATTGCAATCGGGTCAATCCCTGCTAGCGGCTCATCAAGCAGAATGAATTTCGGCTTTGCCGCTAAGCACCTGGCTATTTCCACCCTTCTTCTTTCCCCCCCCGAGAGAGAGAGAGCAGAAGCATTTCTTAAGTGAGTAATCGAAAACTCGGCAAGTAAGCTTTCAAGAATAGTATATCTATTTTCTTCGATAGGCTCATTGATTTCAAGTACGGCTAAAATATTTTTCTCAACATCAAGCCCACGGAAAATTGAAGGTTCCTGCGGTAAATAACCGACTCCAAGTCGTGCTCTGCGGTAGATAGGAAGATGAGTTATATCAACGTCATTTAGAAAGATATTGCCGTAATCAGGCTTAATCAATCCCATAATCATATAAAAAGTAGTAGTTTTACCTGCACCGTTCGGGCCTAAAAGCCCTACTACTTCTCCCGTATTAACTTCAATATTTACATCTCTTACAACGCGTCTTCCGGAATATGCTTTACCTAAATTTACCGCCTTTAAAATTTCATTCATCTAACTTGCTCCGGGACAATTAATGCTTTAGCTCTCTGCTTGTTTTTACCCCCCTTTCCACCGGAGGTTAAAACTCCCTTACCGTTTAATCTGTTATAGATAAACTTATTACCGGTTAAGATATTTTTTCCCTGAATCAACTGCACATTCTTCTTGAGGATAAATACTTGATCTTTAGTAATATACTCTCCCTTTTCCCCTTTCGCCTTTTCTTTCGGGGTAGTGATAACAACATTTCCAAACGTTTCGATCCTGGAAATTTTATTACTGCCGAGTAGCTCTTGGGAATCTGCATTATCAGTTGTAGGTTCAGCATAATAAACAATCATTTTATCCGAATTGATCACCATATCGCCTTGGATGACTTCAACATTACCGGTGAACACTCCCTTGTTCTCTTTTTGCTCTATTACCAATTCATTGGATTCAATATTTATTGGATCCTGAGAAGCTTGCACTGTTTCTTTAGCAAAAGCATTCGAAATACTAAAAATAAAAGCGAGCATTATAATAAAATTTTTCATATTCAAACCACCAGTAATTGTTTAATTAATTTAGCACATACCTTTTCTTGTAATGAATTTTGATTTAACCGTAAGTTCAGATGGTTAAAATCTACTTCGTCAAGCAACTGATCCTGATTGGAACAGCTAAAAACATAGTAATCTTTTTGAGTAACAGGATCAACATGCCTTTGCAGGCATTGCGCACAAATTTCCTTCATCATGCATTGCATCGGAGAATTTATCGAGCCGATCGCAATATGATCGCCTTTAAAAAAGCTTTTTAAGATATTATGCCTCGCATAAGCAACTGCAGCCATCATTTTATCAGAACCGATGACAATAATTCTATCCACCTCTTCCAAACTTATTTCAACCGCACCCAAGCTTTTTTCCCCATAAGCTTTTATTGCTTGTATAATATTACCATTGAAAGCCTTATCGATATCTCTGTTATAACTTAATAACTCTTCATCACAGCACCAGACAGTTACATCAGAGGCTTTTTCAATCTCTTCCACTTTATATCTATCCGCCTTTTTTCTATAGCCGGCAAAATAAAGCACTCTACAACCCTTTTCTTTCATTGCCTTACCGATAGAAAATAAAACAGCATTGCCTAGACCTCCCCCTACCAGCATAACCGTTTTATTTTCAGGAATTTCGGTAGGGGTACCGGTAGGCCCCATTAGCACTACATTCTCTCCTTCTTTTAAATAACGGCATAGATTAGAAGAACCTCCCATCTCAAGCACAATGGTTGAAATTAAGCCTTGCTCTTTGTCAACCCATGCCCCCGTGAGAGCTAAACCTTCCATCGCTAAAGAAACACCGTTTCTCACAAGCGCATTTGCTTCATAATTCTGCAAACGATAAAATTGCCCGGGTTGAAACTGAGCAGCTACAACTTTTCCTTGAAAAATAATTTCTATTATATTGGGCGCAAGCTCTTTCACCTCTTTAACTTTAACCGACAGGTAATCATCTAATTGTTTAAAAAATTCTTTTTTTAATAAATTGTTCGAAGGCTCAAATCTTCTAATAATCTCAGTTACTACACTATAGCCCTGCTTAGCACTTGCCATCGCTTTTACTACATTGCCGACATAAGAGGGGTGTAGGTCTCCAAAGAAACTAACCGCTTTATTTTTATTATTCAGTGAGCTTAAAACATAAGGCTTTTCAGGTTTAGCAATTCTTTCCGGCGAGGTTATATTAAAATTTTCATCAAGCGCGGTAAAATATCTGCCGTCCAGTTTGAAATGCTCTTCATCTTCTCTGGCAAGGACTGTATTCGGCTCCGTTCCGGTCGCAATTAATATGGTTTTGGCATCCAGCACTCCATTACTATGCCGCAACCCTATACAACTGCCCGAATTATCGATTAATATTTCCTCCGGTATTATATTTTCCGCAAATTCTATTCCCTCTTCAAAGGCCTTTTCTACTTCTTCATGATTGAATCTATAACTCGGCGCTTCCTGTAAAGTTTTTCTGTAAACTACTTTAACTCCGCCCCACGCGCGCAATAACTTTATTTTATCATCTTCTGCAACTTCTCTTAGTTTTTTTGCATGCTCAATATATTCTAAAGCAACTTCCTTTTCTTCATTACTAAGATTATCAAATATTTCTTCTCCCAATTTTTCATAGCTTTTAAGAAATTTCTCAACTTGGACACAATAATAAGCTAAGCTTTCAGTTGCAGTATCAACTGCGGTTAACCCCCCTCCGATCACAACCACGGGCAGCCTCACCTGTAAATTAGCAATTGAGTTTGCGCGCTGAGCACCGGTTAACTGTAAAGACATCAGAAAATCTGAGGCAGTTCGCACTCCCTTGGCTAAGGCATTAGGTATCGGGGGGATATTAGGCTTACCTGCACCGAGGGCAAGAGCAATATGATCAAACCCGAGATTGAATGCAGTTTCATAGGTGATTGTGCCGCCGAACCTAATCCCGCCGTACATTCTGAAATTCTCTCTTCTTTCAAGCAGCAATCTGATTAAAGTAAGATAGTTTTTATTCCACCTAACGGTTATGCCGTATTCGGCTACTCCCCCGAACCCTTGTGGCACTCGCTCACTGAGCGAAGAATATAACTCATTAACATCTTTAATCGGCTTAAATTCTACTCTATTTCCATCCAAATCTATTCCGGAAACTTTAGAGGTTAAAGGTTCAATCTTTAACCCGTCAATGCCGGTTACTATGAATCCTTCATTGAGTAAATAGTGTGCAAGAGTAAACCCAGCAGGTCCCATCCCGGCAACTAAAACTTTATAATTACTGCTTTCCTTAGGTAAGTAATTTTTAAAATGCAAAGGATTCCACCGAGAAAGCAAACTATATATCTCAAACCCGTAAGGAAGAGCCAAAACATCATCTAAAGTCTGTGTTTCAATAAGCGGGATATTTACCGGTTCCTGTTTTTGATAAATGCAGGATTTCATGCAATCATTACAAATCCTGTGTCCCGTCGCGGCAAGCAATGGGTTATCTATCATCGCCGTAGCCAGTGCGCCGATAATTATTCCCTTAGCTTTTAAAGTATTCATCTCGGAAATCTTTTCTTCAAGCGGGCATCCCGTAAGGTTTGCTCCGAGCTCACTGACCGCAAATTTATTAGTCGCTTTATTTTTTATGCCGTGAGAACAGGAATCTTTTTCTTGGTTATGGCACCATATGCAGTAATTACTATGATCAAGTGCATTAACTAAATTTAGTGTATTATCAGTCAGGTCGAACCCTTCTCTTTTTCTTACATTTTCCGAGCTGTATTTATACACTCCCTCTTCATCTTTATCAGCTTCTATAAGATGAGATAAAACCAGCTTTTTCGGAGTTTTAAATAGCGCCCCTTCTTTATATATTCTTTTACCTTCTTCGGAAGTTAAAGCCCATGCGGCATAAATTTTTGCATAATTTAATTTTTCTTCTTCTAGATCCTCGGTTGCATCTTGTACAAATTTAGCAAAGGATAATTCATTATATAAGTCTACACCCCATTGCGCTAAGTTAAATTTAGCTTGTTCCAGGTGCGCAATATCAAGTTCACTAGTATTCTTTGCTACCTTCCTCTGTATAAACTGCCTTTTACACCAAAAAATCGGAGCTAAGTCATGGTGTAAATTAGCTAAGCTTATCACCTCATCTTTTATTTGGAACAGCTCAGCTATGAAATCTTCCAGATAAGGAGCTAGATTAATAATTAAATCGGATTCCTCTTTAGCACTTAAGCTTAGGCTACGAGCTAACATCAGTTGATGATATAACTTATCATCAAAAGCAATAACATACCCCAAAAACCGCTTATCCAAAAGAGGTAGCTTATTTGGAGAGTATAAATCTTTAAATTCTAATTTAAAGGAGGGATCAAGCATTTTTAAGTAAACAGATTCTTCTGCACCTTTTTTACAATTATTTCATCACTAAAATCAACTATTCTTATTACTTTTTGTTTTGAAGCCGCGCCTAAGATGATTTCAATATTTGATTTAGCAAGGTCAAAATACTTTGAAAGAAGTTTAATTACCGCCTCATTTGCCTCTCCCCCCTGAGGAGGAGCTTTTACCCTCACTCTCATGAAATACCGGCTATCCATGTCCTGCAAAAATTCCAGCACTTCATCATTTTTACTTTGAGGGCTAACTTTAACACTGATTTTTAAAAAATTTTTTGGCACGAATCTTGCTTATAAAATAAGTGGAATAAGGTTTTAATGTTTTTATGATGTTAGCATATTTAAATAGATTATTCGAGCAAGCTTTTTTCTTAATTGCAGTATTGATAATAACTTTTACTGCTTTTGAAGTTAAAGCCGATTCTCGTATTAAAGATATAGTAAACTTTGATGGGATCAGGGAAAACATGCTGATCGGCTATGGGCTGGTTGTTGGACTTAATGGCACCGGAGATAACTTAAAAAACTCGGTATTTACTCAAAAAGGCTTAACCGATTTTTTAGAAAAACTCGGGGTTAACACTAGGGGTGCAAATTTAAAAACTAAGAATGTTGCAGCTGTTACGGTTACTGCTTCACTTCCGGCTTTTGCAAGAACGGGCAGCAAAATTTCAATCAACGTAAGCACGATCGGAGATGCAAAAAGTTTAAAAGGTGGAACTTTGATTGCAACACCATTGGTTGGTGCGGACGGTGAAGTTTATGCAGTATCACAAGGAGCAATTAGCATTGGAAGCCCTGCAACTTTATCGGATACTACCGCGACATTAACTCCTACATCAGGATATATAACTAACGGTGCAATTATAGAGCGTGAAATTGATTTCAGACTCGATGATCTTTCCGAAGTAAGGCTTGCGTTGAAAAATGCTGATATTACTACTGCGCGCGCTATAGCAACCGCAATTAATGCAAACTTGTTTTACGATTATGCGCAAGCTTTAGATCCGGGTACGGTGAGAGTAAATATTCCAAGCCAATATAAAGGAAGAGTTCTATCTTTGCTTGCTGATATTGAAAGCATAACCATACAACCTGATTCCACCGCTAAAATAGTTATAGATGAAGCTACCGGCACGATAGTAATCGGAGAAAACGTTAAACTTAGCACAGTTGCCATCGCTCAAGGTAATTTGATCGTAAAAGTAAAAGATTCGGAAGAATATGCTTATGAGATCGGATTAACTAAAGTTGAACCGCTTCCTTCCGAGCCCGGGAAAGAAATAGCAGTGTTTAGTCAAAATACAAATTTAAGTGATCTGGTTCAGGGATTAAATTCCCTTGGTGTTACGCCTAAGGATTTAATTTCTATTTTAAAAACTATAAAACAAGCAGGCGCACTACAAGCAGATATAGAGGTAAGATAAAATGACTAATATACATAATTTAACCAACAGTTTTGCAACTATGCAGGTTGACCAGGGAAGGGAAAAAAGTTTATCAGGTAATTCACCTACTAAAGAAGCTGCACAGGAATTTTCCGCTTATGTCGTTTCCCATTTATTAAAAGAGGCTTCCCCTCCGGTAAATAATCATATGCTTAACGAAAATAGTACAACTCAAGAAATATTTGAAGGCCTACTCACCAACGAGTATGCAAAGGTGGCGGCAAAGCAGGATAGCTTAGGTATTACAAAAATAGTTGAATCGTCTTTATTACAAGTTCAAGAACAAAGTTTAGGGGAGTAAGAATATGGAAGCTGAAAAAATATTTTTTAATTATGATATTGTAACTAATGCTTTTAATAAGCTGATAAACCTTATCAAAGATGATGAGCAGCATATAAAGAATAACAATATTGATAAGATTAATGATTCCCTAAATGAAAGAACTGATTTAATGAATTTTCTTGCTAGACAAAAGGAGACTTTAGCTAGGTTAGCCGATAAACGATCCATCCTTAATGAAGATCAGGCAAAGGTTCTAAACGAGCTTTCTCAAGAGTTACATTTTTATGCAAACAAGAGCAAAAGAGAAATTTCTAAAGCAATGTATGTTAACCAAAAGATCTTAACTATTGTTAGAGGTATTGTAGATAAAGAAGCCAGAAGTGTTAACTATAACCAAAGAGGGGTGAGAAAAAATACCTCTAAATTCCGTGAGATTCCCCATCTTGCTATCAATAAGAAACTTTAAAGAGGGATAATCAAATGTCTGCAATTGCTTCGTCACTCACCGGTATAGAACTAAATAAGAAAAAGCTGGAAATAACCAGTTCTAACGTAGTAAATGTTGATACGGAAGGTTACGGTCAGCGCTCGATCATACAGAATTCAGTAGTTACTGCCGGCAATATTCAAGGAGTTTCAATTAAAGGTATAACTACCAAAACCGATAGGCTTCTTGAACAAACATTACTGCAAAAAACTTCCGAAGCAAACTATACGGAAACTAAAAAACGTTATTTTGAATCTATGAACCAGGTTTTCGGAACACCGGGTGAAGGTAATAGTCTGGATTCTTTTATTACCCAAGCTTTTAAAGAGCTTGATACTCTTTCGGGTAACCTTAATATTGCAACCCAAAAAGTAATCACGGTTGATAGTCTAAGCAATGCTGCAGAGAAAATTTCTTCTCTGGCAAGAAGCCTAGAAGATTTAAGGTATCAAGCTGATACGGAACTAAGCAGCATTACTTTAGGACTAAATGCTGAACTAAAAACCGCCTACGCATTAAGCCAAGAAACCACTGCTTTTCCCGAAGGCAGCATAGAGCATGTTGAAAGTGCAGAAAAACTAAAAGCCAGCGTTCTGAAGCTTTCAGAATATTTTGAATTAAAACAATATCCCGATAAACTCGGCCGCCTAAACCTTTATACTCCGACCGGGATTAATCTACTCGGTACACAGCATGCTTACCAGGCGAAATACACTCCCGCTTCATCAGCAGATGACTTCATTGAGCAACGTCCGCTAAACAGCTTCTTTATTACCGCAGTGGATGATTTCGGTAATGATTTGAATTTGGATATTGTTGTTACTCCTCCCGGGATCAGCGGACAAACCCATTATGAATTATCCCCCGGTAAAGTAGCCGGTTTACTTGATATGCGTGATGTTGAGATTCCAAGAGCATTAAATCAATTAGATCAACTGGCAAAAAAATTAAAAGATGAGTTTAATAAAGTTCATAACACCGGGACAGGCTATCCGCCTGCGACTACGCTTACTGCAACTAAACTTACCGCCCGCGATGAAACTTTGCAATTCAGCGGATCCGTAAGGATTGCGGTTGTCGGCGATGACGGGCTTCCTTTACCTAACCCGAGTACTCCAGCATTAACTCTTGATCTTTCTAAATTAGATACCGGAAGCGGTGCAGGACGACCTAATATGGAAGGTATTATAAATGAAATCAATTATCATTTTAATCAAAGGTTTACCGGGGACAATAGCGTTAAATTAGGAAGATTAAATGATATAAAATTAGCAGCGGTAAGTGACTCAATAACTCCGGGCGCTGGTACAACATTTGATCTGGAACTATCCAATTTCTCAGGCAAAGATACGAAAATTAATATAACTTCAGCAACAGCCGTAGATAATATGGGGGTAAATATACTATCATCCTTTAACAATGCAGTATCAACTATTACTAGTGGCAGCATGCAAAGAACAGGGACTACAGGTTCTTCCATTATTTTAAATAATACAGCCGCTCCGCTGGAATATCCTTATACAATTTCCCTGGATTGCCAAGTAACTGATGAGACCTCAACTTATACCTCAACACTTACCTTCCAAATAAATAATCCGTCTCCAGATCCTTTGAACGGAATCATAAATAAGCGCTTTAGCGCGAACAGCGTAAGCGGCCAGGCAACTTTAGTTCAACCGGCGGTAAACGGCGGAGTATTAAGTGCAACTATTGTTGATGACCAGGGGAATAGTATACCGTCTAACAGCATACAGCCCGGAAGATTAAATATCTCAACCTTACAAGGTAATTATCGCTTAGTAATAGACCAGCTTGATAGCAAATATTTAGGTAATCCGACTAATAACACTCCGGCGACTAATGACGGGTTTAATACCTTATTCGGCTTAAATGATTTATTTGTGCGTAATGATGCACCGAAAAACTGGGGCAACTTAAAAAACTCCGCGGTATATTTGGAGGTAAGAAGTGAAATTCAAGCTGACCCGAACTTGCTTTCTACCGGTAAGCTTAGACAGACACACTCAAATTATGCTGATTCCCCGATTTATACTTATGAAGTTACTTCAGGAGATAAAGATACGTTAACTAATTTAATTCATATTGGTAATCAAAAATTTTTATTTGCCAATACTTCCGGGCTTCCGGCAACAACTGTAACATTTTCAAGCTATGCTACTGAAATACTGTCGTTCAACTCGGTTTCAACCAAGCTGATCTCAGAGGAAGCGGGTAGGAATGAGCTGTTTAGAGAAGCATTACAGGATAAATTGGATTCAATTAGAGGAGTAGATTTAAACGCGGAGCTAACCAACCTGATATTATACCAACAAAACTTTACCGCCTCAGCTAAAATCATCCAAACCGCAAGGGAATTTTTCGATACTTTAATTTCAAGTTTTTAATAAAAGGGTAATGTTATGACTACAATCGCTACTTTTACTTCACATAAGCAAATGATTAAAAATGTTTCCGAGAACTATGCTTCGGTTAATAAATCAAGTAACAAAATCTCGGCAGATAAACAATATGAATCTTTTCACGAAATGGCACCCAATGATTTAAGGTTATCGGAAGATTTAACTAACCAAGTAGAACTAACCGCAAACAGAATTACTAATAATAAATTGCTGACAAGTAAACTCAATGAATATGAAAATACTGTCCAGACAATCCAACAAGTAACCGAAGATGCAATGCGCTTTGTTCAAGTGGCTAAAGATTCCAGTAATGACAATACTTTAGCTATAAAAGACATATCGACCAATTATATAAATGAAGTCAAAAGACTTTTATCAAGCAACTTTAACGGAGAGTATTTATTCTCCGGTTCTAAAACTAATATATCTCCGATTTCACACATTGAGTCTATTTCAAATGTTTTACCAGACGGCACCATTACTTCAAATTATTATCTCGGCGATAATGTTACCTCCGCCCAAAAGGTTTCTTCTACTCAAGACTTAGATTACGCTATAACAGCAGATAATGAATCTTTTCAAAAGTTATTTGCTGCTTTTCACTATGCGGCGAAATATGAAGAAAGTAAGGATAAAGCCGACCTGGTCAAATCATTTAATCTTATGGATGAAGCTCAAAAAGGGTTAAATGAAATGGTAGCGGTATTGGGAAGCAATGGAGAGACGGTAGAAAGGATAATTCAGAATGACGAAGTAGCAATTATTGATCAACAGGCAGCATTGACTTCAATAACTTCAGTTAATCCGGAATTAGAATATCCGAAATTAATTATGAAAATAGGAAAGTTGCAAGCAAGTTTTATGGTTGTTGCCAGAGCTTCCGAGATGTTTATCGGGGATTATATAAGATAGTACTAAAAAATAAGGGGGAGAAAATGATTAGTCATACTATAAAATACGAACTTAGAAAAGATCCGTTTGTCACAATCATCAATCAATTCGGTGAAATTGAAATTAATCTTGAGAATCAGATTATATTCCCTCATGGGATGATCGGAATGCCTGATTGCAAACACTTTTGCCTTGCTAATATAAATGTTGAAAAATTTAAGTATTTTAAGCTGCTGCAAGGAGTAGTGGACACTAAACTTTCATTTCTTACTTTACCCATCCTGATACATAATAAATTTATTGATTCCTCCGATCTTGAGAAGGCATGCAGTGTATTGGGAATAAAGGTAGAAGATGTTGCAATTCTTCTTATTGCTTCAACTAAAATAACCGATCAGGGGAAAAAAATCATTGTTAATGCTCGCGCACCGATATTTATTGATTCAACTGCAAAAACTGCTATTCAATACGTAATTCCTGAAACTAAGTATAATATACAACATATTATTGATTAAGCCTTTTAGAAGATGTAGTTTACCTCGCAAGTAGCAACCTTACTCCTTGTGATCGCGGGGTTCATCCTTATCTCGGTTATTTACCCCATCTCTCAGCGAGCGGATACCTCTGCCTAATTCTCCCATTACTTTCGGAAGTTTACCTGCTCCGAAGATAACAAAAATTATTAATAAAATTAATAACAATTCACCAAGTCTTCCCGACATAATATATAATTACCTTAAATTGCCCCTGCATCTTAGATTTACCCTACTCATATTTAATTAGCAACTAAAATTACCCTTACTATATTATTTATATAATTGTAAAATGATTGCATTAGCATACATAATTTCATATAAATTATTAAAAGTAATTAAAAATTGTTTTATGTATTTCCAAGATTTAATTTTTGAACTTCAAAAATATTGGGCTGATAAAGGCTGTGTAATTTTACAACCTTATGATATGGAAGTGGGAGCGGGAACTTCACACCCTGCAACCACTCTAAGATGCTTAGGCTCCAAACCCTGGAATGTTGCCTATGTTCAACCTTGCAGGCGCCCTTCCGACGGCAGATATGGAGAAAACCCTAATCGAGTACAGCATTATTATCAATATCAGGTAATCCTTAAACCCTCTCCTGATAATATTCAGGAACTATGCTTAGAGAGCTTATATAGGATCGGTATTGATCCTAAAAAACATGATCTAAGATTTGTCGAGGATGACTGGGAAAACCCTACCTTAGGTGCATGGGGTTTAGGATGGGAAGTGTGGTGTGACGGCATGGAAGTATTTCAATTTACCTATATGCAACAAATTGGCGGAATTGAATGTAAACCTATCCCGGGAGAACTCACCTACGGCTTGGAAAGGCTTGCTATGTTCATTCAAGGTGTAGACAGTATTTTTGATATTACCTGGAATGACAGGGGCGTTAAGTATAAAGATATATTTCTAGCCAATGAGGCTGATTATTCAAGCTATAATTTTAAATATGCCGATACTGAATTATTAATGCGCCATTTTACGGATCATGAGCAGGAGTGTAAAAATCTATTATCTCATAAACTTATTCAACCCGCTTATGATCAGTGCTTGAAAGCCGGCCACATATTTAATTTACTTGATGCCCGCGGGGTTATCAGTGTTACCGAGAGAACTTCTTATATCTCAAGAATAAGAAATTTAGTTCGCGAATGTTGCCGTATGTGGATTGAGAAGGATTCAAATAACTAGAGTATTTAGAAATAGCCTCTTTAAAAAGGCTATTTCTATCAGTTGAGAAGTTGCTAACAACATAAATATTCAGGGTCACATGTATTATATTCAAACCCATCAAACCCGAACAAGGCTTTTATTGTATAATTCCCATAATGTACTCTATCAGTAAAATAAGTTGATAGTAACGTATTTTGGTCTTCTGAATATTGATCCTGAGTATATTTATTTATAAAATTATCATAATCTTTATAAAGTATAGATTTCATATCAGCAGTATGCTCGGCGGGGCACTCGAGACTTTTATATTTTGATACGGCTTCCTGATCAACTTCAATGTAGTCCCCGACCTGGTACTTTGGCTTTACATCATCAGATATATAAGGATTCTTTTCCACTGAGATTACTTTAAATTTCTTATTATAGTTAAGCTCTTCAACATCAAGCTTATATACCGCTACAACTTCTTCACCCTTAATGCCGTTAAAAATTAACTCATGCTCGTGGGTATGGCTACCGCATACTTGAGGAGAATTTTTTGAAATTCGCATCTCAATAAATACGCTATCTTGGCTTGTGTTTTCTGCCGTCATACCGGCGGCAAAGCTTGCTGACATATTCGGTTCTAACGAGACATACGTACCGCCGAACTCCCATCTTCCTTCGTCAACTTCATTCCAAGGCTGGTTAACGTAAAAACCTAAGAACTTTTGGTTTTCTCCAATAGAAAAAGCTTTGATCCCGTATTTAAACCATGATTTTATATCTTCGCTATCAACATTAAATTTTAACCCTCTGAATATAGCAATCTCTTCTTCTATCGGCTTTGGGACTAAGCCGTTTAAAGTTAGCACCTCTAAGCTAAAATCTTCATCAAGTCTGTTTAGTGCTTTTCCGACTAGTTGATAATAAATATCAAAATCATTATCTATTTTATTCAGAAGCACACTACCTGCACATAATGCTTTAAAATCTGCAAAAGTAGAATAACTTAACTCTTTACCTAAAAATGACCGGTTTGCTAAATCCAGTTTTAACATAGGGCATTCACCGGCTAATTGATGTTTTAAATCCTGTTCTGATTTGCTTAAGTAGTAGGCTGCAAGTTTATGAGTAAACCCATCTAAAAAACCAAAATCGTTTTTAGTAAAATCATCATGGAAAGTATGGATCATGTGCTCAAATTTGCTTGGTATTTTGATTCCCGCCTTGTGCATAAGGTTGAGTAAAGCCTGATATTTATTATTTTCAACGGAACTTTCTAAACCTACTTCAATAGCATCAACTACATCCTTTAAAGGGGTAGGGTTTAAAGCCATGCCATAGCTAAATAACTTATAGGCATGTTCATAGTTACCTTTAATAAAGTGATCTTTTAATATTTTATCATTTTCTAAAATAGGTAAAATATAATTTTTCTCACTTAAATATTTAATAAGCTCTAGGCTTGGATTTCCGAACCAAATATTCCCCTCTATATCTTTGATTGATAAGTCTGCACCATGACTGATCAGGAGATCGGCAATCTTGGAAGTAGTAGCATAAAATAAAGGTGTCTGGTTTTTGTCATTTAGTACGTTTAAGTTAACTTCAAAATTATCTAATATATAATCCAAATTTTCTTTTGAACCGCTTTTAACCATAATGTGCAGTAATGAACCGCTGTAAGCTAATAATTTGCTTATCCCCGAGCTGCCGATATTGTTAATAAGCTCATCAAGGTATTCTTTAAATTGCGAGCCTAATTTAATGTATTCATCATACATAGATTTAAAAGTTATTTTCTCATCTACTTTAACAGTGGCGTTTTTAATAAGTAGTTGAATAGTCTCTAACGGAGTATCGGATGATAAGGTAATAACCAGCTCTAAGGGAATAATTTTTATTCCCTGATCTAAAGCAAGCTTAATGAGATTATTATGCGTATCTGTACAAATGATATTTTGATCTAAAAGCAGTGCATGCGGATTCAAGCCGTGATCAAGCAGTAACTTGGCAGTGTCAACCGTTAAAAATGATTCGATCAAGTCATTAAGCTTCATGTTTTTTAGGTCGGCTCCCTGCTCAAACGCAAACTCAACAAGGTCTTGCCGTAATTTTTGAAGGTACTCAGGGATTACAGTTGTATTCTCCTCTATTTTAACATAAGCCTGTAAAGCAAATTTTAAAAATACTTCAGCGGAAAAATATTTTTCTCCTCGGTTAATCATAACTTCTTTTAATGATAAAACTGATTCCAAAGGAATCCCACCTATTTCTATAGCTTCCGGCTTAGCTCCATTTTCCAAAGCTAATTTAACCAACTCCTTCTGCTTAGCGTATAACTCTTCATCTATGGTGTGCTCTTTATCAACAGAGTTAATATCTTCCGTATTAACTCTTAAGATTAAAGCTAAAAATTTGTCAACTGTTGTATGAGTTAAAAATAATTCCGAATAATTATACAAGTTTTTCAAATTAATATAGCGTATAGAATCAATAATATTTTCAAGTTTAGCTCCTCTATTAAAAGCAGCTTTAACTAATTCTTTCTGAGTAATTTCTGATGCTTTATCACCTACATAACTCTGTAAAACTAATTTCAAAAATATATCCGGATCGGAATTTAGGAATAATTCCGAGCTATTGTGTAAATTTTCAAAAACCAGATAAATTGAGTCAGTAATATATTTAAGTTTAGCTCCTCTATCAAGGGCAGCTTTAACTAATTCTTTCTGAATACTTCTTTTCTGTTTATCAACTTCTTCCTCACCTGAAGTAATAATATAATCCAGCACAAAAGCTAAAAATTCATCTGCTTCAAAATATTTGTTGAAAGCTTCCAAGTAGTTTTTTATTTCATGTAATGAGCAATCGATGTATATCCAGTATAAATCTAAATTATTAGCTTTATGATACTCTAATAGTGCCGTTAGTAAATTCTCTGATTTATAATTGAAAGCAGTCTTCAATAATAATGAAAACTCTTCCTTATCAAGCTTTTGTTCAGCAAGATAGCTGGTGATTTCTTCTTGAGATTTATTATAAAGCTCTAATTCCGACATAATTTTACTCTAATTTTTATTGTAAATTATATACTATAAACGTTAAAGTTTTATTACCATTACTAAGTTTTTTATTATTTTTTATTACACTACCGAAACAACCAGCTCATTTAAACCTTTTCCCAACGGAACCAGAGCCTTAATTTTTAATATTTGTTCCGCCTTAACGGGAGAACCGACTGAGATTAGCGCATCTCCTTTCTTAGCCGGTAAATATTCAATATTTACTTTACCTAATATGGAAAAAAGCTTTTGTGCTAATTCATTTACTGTGGTTCCTTTACCGGTGCAAACATTAGTTACCGGAGCGTGAGCCGAGACATTCTGCATGGCTGCAATGATAAAATTCACTACATCTTTTACAAAAATAAAATCCCTCGTTTGGTTACCGTCACCGAAAATAGTAAGTGGTTGCTTATTTCTTATTCTGCTTAGGAAGATAGAGATTACTCCTGAGTAAGATGAATCAGGGAGTTGGCGTGACCCGTATACGTTAAAAAACCTTAGACCGAAAGTAGGAAGGGCAAAAATTGCACCGAACGCCTTAGCTTGCAGCTCGCAAGCATACTTATCCGCAGCATAACCTGAAATAGGCTGCGGGAGAAGGTCTTCCGTTAAAAAAGACTTGGAAATATTTCCATATACGGCAGCTGACGAGGCATAAACCACCGGAATATTTTGTTTTTCAGCTTCTTCAAATATATTAATGGTGCCGGTTAAATTAACTCTATGGGTGTTAACCCAGTCTTTTACCGATTGCTGCACCGAGGCAACGGCAGCTAAATGGAAGCAACCGTCGACTCCCTTAAAAGCTTTCTTAAGAACGGTTTTATCTAAAATATCACCGTAAATAAATTCACATTTATGCGGTAAATTTTCTTTCTTACCATAAGATAAATTATCTAAAACAGTGACTTCATGCCCGTTCTCAAGAAGTTGCTCCGTAAGATGAGAACCGATAAACCCTGCCCCTCCGGTCACTAGATACTTCACTTTAACCTAATACTCATACTATTTAATGTTTAAAAGTTATAGGCTCATTTACCTATACTTTCAAATAAAATATGGTATTTAAAAGGTATTATAAAATATATCCTTCAAAGCTTTATAAATGAAAATAATTCTTTTTAGTAACGCGGATTGGCACTTTGTTGCCCATCTTATGCCGATTGCACTTGCGGCAAAGGAAAAAGGTTATGATATAAAAGTTATAACTTGCGTAAATGAGCACGGGGAGGAAATTAAAAAACAGGGTTTGGAGCTGTTCCCTATCAACTTGGAACGTTTTGGTTTAAATATATTTAAGGAATTGAAAATTATTTTTCAATTAATAGCAGTATATAGGAAAGAGAAGCCTGATATTGCGCAACATTTCGGGATTAAGCCTATATTGTACGGCAGCATTGCAGCAATATTCAATAAAGTCCCTAAAGTTATTAATACCTTTTTAGGCATGGGCTTTGTGTTTATCAGTGATAAATTATGGGTAAAAGCCATCAGAGTAGTTTTCACTAATTTACTTAAGCTGTTCATGCTTAAACAAAACAGCATAATCATTGTGCAAAATAAAGATGATAAGGAACTGCTTTTAAAAGAAAATATTGCTAAGCCGGCACAAATTTTTGCACAGTGTTCGGTAGGAATAGACTTGAAAAATTTCCTACCCCTATCCGAACCGAACGGCAAGCCTGTTTTTGCACTAATGGCAAGAATGATTCTTGATAAAGGGATAGCTGAGTTTGCGGCAGCAGCTGAGATTATCAATAATAAAGGATTGGAAGCGGAGTTCTGGCTGGTCGGAGCTCCTGATCCCGATAACTCGAGGTCAGTTACTGAATATCAACTAAGAGAATGGGAAGATAAAAAGATAATTAAATGGCTGGGTTTCCAAAGTAATATAAAAACTATTTGGGAAAAAGCACATGTTGCCGTGCTTCCTTCCTATAGAGAAGGCTTAAGCAGAAGCCTGCTTGAAGCTGCTGCTCTCGGTAGAGCGCTTATCACCACCGATGCCCCCGGCTGCCGAGAACTGGTTGAAGATGGTATAAATGGCTTATTGGTTAAAGTGAGAGATGCTGATTCACTGGCTGAAGCAATAGAAAAACTAATCGTGGACAATCAATTACGTACCTCACTTGCCTTAAAAGCCAGAGAAACTGTAGTTAGAGATTATAGCGAGGAAGTCATAGTTAAGCGTATGCTTAAGTTTTATAATTAATCTAATTTAACCATCAGCAAGCATAAATAAATATTTATATTTGCTAATAGAATCAGTTAAATACCTCTACCTATTTGGCAAATCTTGCTTTCTCCGGATTCTGGTAGAATAGATGGGTTTAGTCTAGCAGAAACTACCATCTTTCTAAAACCTCCGGAGGTACCGGGAGCCTGAGTAAGAGTAAATTTTTGAGGTGGAATATTCTCTTTATTTCCAGCTTCTTTGGCTAATCTTACTTTATCAGCATAAGAAGCATGTTGTACTTGAACATTAGTTCCGGGCAATACCGGGCTACTTTCTTGCGTACTAGTTTCTCCGATATCATCCGGGGTATCATCTACAAGCTCAGGTAGTTCACCTTGCATTTTATGAGCTTCTAAAGCTAGCTGTTCGGAAAAAGTATATTCCTCTTTTTCTTTCCCTTTGCTAAAACTTGATACTCTCAATGTAGCCAAAGCAGAAACAGGAGTTCTTATTGGTAAGCTATTTATCTCTACTTTTTCAATATCCGTTGTATATTCAAGTTCAGGGTTATCATATCCTTTTGGAAAAGCAATTCGTTTAAAGCTTCTGATAGTAACCTCCAAAATAGGATCATCCTCAAATAATAAACAAAAATTCTTTAAATTTGTTTTGTTATCAGTATATAATAATTCCATCCCAATAGAATCAATAATTTCTGTTTCTAAAAATCTTTTTTCTTCATTTCTTAAATGGTTTGTTCGACAAAGTTTAATACAAAACTTAAATACATTTAGTTTTAAAGAAAATGTTTTTATTAAAGATTTAAATATCACTTCATTAGGTTCCATTAGACTTTTATTATTTAAAATATCTAAAATTAAATTTTCTGTTGGGCCTTTTAATTCCGGATTATCAATTACCTTAATTAATTTCAACAAATTAAGAATATTAATAATATTATATGATAAAAAGTATACTCTTTCTATTTCCAGCCTTACTTCATCATTAATTTCAAGATTTAATAATGTAGCAATATTAATATTAGTAATTTTTGTTCTAATAGCCTCTAATTCATTCAGCAGATTTTCTTCTGATCTCTTAAGCGAATCAAACTTAGATTGTAATGCTTGAACAATTACTTCCATTGATTGATTTATATACTTTTCCTGTGATTTCTCTTTTATTTCTTGAAATAAAGTGGATAAGCCATAAGTTGTAGATAAAGTTTTCCGATAATATAAAGTAGTAGAATTTGCAATATCACTTAAATAAGATATAGCCTTAGTATCATATACCCATTTCTCCTTTGGTAATTTTAATAACTCCTGAATAGAAATTATTTTAAGCAAAATAGCTTTTTTATATAATGGTGATATGGCAAGTAACTTTTTACATTGCTTATAGCAATCTTCAAATCTTAGTAGATAAAGGTAAGCAAGAGCACAATTATAACCCACATTAATTGAACGAGGATTTTTTTCTAAATACTCACTTGCAATTTTTACAGTTTCTTCATATTTTTTATTTCTAAACAAATCTGCTGTCAAATCAGCATATTTATCTTCTTCTGCCTCCTTCTTTCTTCTTATAATAGTTTTTTCTCTTTGCTCTCGGGTTATTACCTCAACCCTTCCCTCTTCATCTGTTTTTGGTCTTTTATTATTCTCATCTTTAAGTGCTGCTTGGCTGCTTTGCACAAACTTCTCTTCTGATTTTCTTTTCATAAATAATCTTGCTTAAATTGTATAAGGTTAAGTTATGGTTATGTGCTTAGATTTATAATCGAATAAATCATCAACTATTCTTGCTAAATTTAATAATGAATTTAAAAATGTTGTTGAGTTATAGTAATCATTTTCTATAAACGCAATAAAAATTTAATATATATAGATAAAATATTTATATAATATTAAGCTTACTTTTTAAACAACTGACCCAGATGTTATTTACTCAAATAAATATATAGTTGTTTTAACAATTTATTCTCAATATAGTTAATATATAATTAACTTATAATTTTAAATTCAAAGGGGAATTAAAGTGAGGGAAGGCGGGGAAAAATCTACACCGAAAGTAGGGTTGGGCAGAAATATACCATCATTAGTATTAGATAGCGTAAAAAAGAAGCAAGATGATAAAATACCTATTAATTATGCATTTTTGTCACCGAGAGCACTTCCATCAACACAAAGTATAGTTGATAAAAGCTTACCTGAGAAAAAATTAAGGTCACCGCTTGCTTTATCAGCTGATTCAATATCAAGTACAAAGGAACCCGAGGGTGTATTTTTAACCCCGAGAGGAACTTCTTCCGGAGAAAATTTATTATCTAGGGGTATAAAATTAATTAGAAGAACCAGTAGTCGAGAGCTAAGCTCAAAAACAGATAATACAATCCCTGATATAAAGAATAGCACAAGCACTCCTGCTACCCCGAGAAGTGACGGAGAAAATGAATTTTCACCTAGAAAAAATAATTTCAGTTTTTTTGGTTTTAGACTTTCACCGAGAAATGAAAATAAAATTAATAAAAGAAATATATTAATTACAAATTTTAGAGATGCAGAATCTCCGAAAGCTCGGAAGAAAGCAGCTATAGCTATAGTAAATCAAAGCGACTTATTTGAAGAAAATTACCTTCACTTTCTAAAGTTGGCCAATGATATGGTAGCAAACCGGGAAAAATATGAAAATAACGGATATTTTGTGAACCCTATTCTTCCTTTAGATAGAAAAGATCAAGCTGATGAAGTGTATACATTTATGCTAAGATTAGCGGAGAACTCTACTAAAAGCCTTACCGCTCGAACTGATTCGTTAATTCCTCCCGGCAACATAGTTTGTATCGGGGTTAATTTCGTAAATGATGATAAGAAGGACGGAGCTTATACTAGGAAAGTTGGGGGAATTAAAGAGTTTCTAAATGAATGTAATACGGCTGTTTGCAGTATAGAAAAAGTTACGGCATTACTGGAAGTAATAACTGTAAAATACCCTTTAACTATGCACTTAATAACCCCTTTAGAAGAAAGTATAGCATCCGATTACAGACCCATGTTTAAACATGGGTCTTATTTTAAGGAACGTGACTCTGAATTTGCTCAAAGATGGATTGAGCATCAAGGTTTAAAGAAACAGTTTAAAATTGAACTTAATAATTTTATTTCCTTAGGTATGGAAAACCCTGATAAGTTTGAAGATGAAATGAGAAACATCTCAAAAATAGTTGCCGGGTTTTATATTAAAGATTTAATTATGATGCCGGATGATGAAGATAGAAAATACGGCACAAAAACCAGAGAACAGGCAATTGAAAAAATTAAGACTCATGTAAGTAAATTACAAAAAAATGAGAAATTCTTAGCAACCGCTTTAAAAAAAGCTGAACTATACACTGATAGCTGGTTATCTGCAAAGATAGATGAGCAAACTCAACAGAGCGAAGGTTCTTTCCGGGTAGTAGGGAAACATACCTCACGCCTTGAAAAAGAAAAAAAAGAATTGAGAGAAAAGGGAAAAGAAAGAAAATTTGATTAAAACATGTTAACTTCATAATCACTTTTATAAGCTATACAACCTGAGGACATATGAAAAATAGACAATCGACTAAAGGGTCTGCTCAGAACTATTCAGTGAAAGCTAAACAATTAAAACAGCGAGCATTAAATTCTAAAAAACAAGCTATAAGGGATAAAGGTAAAAAAGGTAAATAGGCTTAAAGTATATATTATTAATGAATACTTAAACAGCCGGTTTTGTAGCAACTATTTCCAGATTATGATCATATAAAATCACACTACCATTTTGATTAACAGGGAATTTTGATATATAAACATCGACAATTTCATTAACAAACTTATCTGCCTCTAAGCTATTAATACTTTTTAAATAATGATAATAAGGTAGCCAGCTTTTTATTTGCATCTTTAATTGTGCGGTATTATTTAAAAAATTTTTATCTTCTACATTACGGATACTGACTATTTGAAAGTTATTTTTTTCGAGCAATGCAGCATATTCCCCTACCGTAAAACGTTTCATATGACTTTTAAAATTAGCAAAATAAGCTTTCCACTTTGCACTTTTAACCAATCTGTCAGCTATATCCTGAACAGGATCTCCCCCTTTTGAGGCTAATCTCAAATAACAAATACCGTTCGGCTTAAGAGCAGTGAACATTCCTTTTAAAACTTTATCGTTATTTGATATCCAATGTAGTACTGAAAAAGAAGTTATGATATCAAACTTTTCTTTATGCGAATTATAAAAATTAGCATCACCGGCGAATTTATTTAGGAAGCTTAAGTTTTTTATATATTTATAATCTTGCTTAGCTGTGTTAACTACAGCCTCATCGCTATCAATTCCGACTACATCCCCCTGCGGCACATAGTTTGCCATCATAGCAGTAATATTTCCGACCCCCGAACCAATATCTAAAATAGATTCACCCCCTTGAAAAATATAATCTTGAAAAAAGAATTTTGTTGCCCAGCTTTGTTGCAGAAGCGCATTTTCCGCATAATTATCCGCATACCAACGCTTTGATGCACCTGCAAATGCGTTTAAGCTGCTTAGAATTAATAATAAGAAAAAAATTTTTTTCATATATGAAATTGAAATTTCTTATTGCTCATTTTTATAATTATTATTGAGCAATGTAAATAAAATTATTCTGATATAAATATCGGATATATAGTATTCATTACATTACTACAAGCAATCCCTACTGCAGCAACAGTATAATCTTTTGCACCAAACAATTTTGCAACACTTTTACTGAAAACCTTAGCCCAAGCATTCCAACTGAAGCGCTTGCCTGACTCTAGGGTAAGATTATCTTCAAACAAAATATTTTTAATTAGATTAGCTGCAATCTCAGAATCAAATGAGGAATCAGTAGCAAGTTTAACCGCTTCTTTTAACCCTCTACCGGAAAAGTTTTTTAAATGGAATTTAGCTTGATACTTAAAGTCTGCTTGTAATTTCTCACTTATAAGCATGTTTTCAGCTTCTTCATTGCAGGTTACGGAGTTTTCTAAATTTAAAGTTTCAGATATATTTTCTTCAAGTGTGTTTTCTAAGTAGCTATATGCACTTGAGATTAGCGGCATACCTAAGCTGGTAATAATTTTCGCCGAACTGAAATAAATAGAATCATTTTTACTCCACCCGCTATAGAATAAAACTTTTTCAGTCACAAAGCAGCTATATATACCGGAAAAAACCTTTACCGCATTATTATTAACAAAATTTCCGATTTCACCTATCACTCCATCAAAACATTCGGAAGCTATATACCCTACACCTGATATAATTAACGCTGAAGCAGTCAGATTTATAATGTTAGGGTTTATATATTTATAACTTAAAGCGAGTACTGAAATTGAAGCTAGAAACAGCGTTGCGTTATATAGCTTTGTTGCCCACGGGTCATAATTATAAGCTTCACCGGTTGCCTCTTCGCTTTCTTCTCCAAAGGTCAAATATGTAGGAATATTATTTAAAAGCCCATCGCTAAACCGGTTATTATAAAGGTTACTTAATTCATCCCCATAAATTGGTTGGGTACCATTTGAACTTATTAAATTTTTTAAATTAAAAAATGAGCCGATATCATCATATTGAACATTTAATATATCATTATAATATTGATAATTAGGGCAATAACTACTACTTAAAGCTAAAAGAAACAGATCTACAGATACATCATATTCACTAATTAAGTCCATGATTAATTACCCTTTCCCCTTATATATTTAAAGTATGTCATAATTAATTAAATTATGCACCAATGTTTTCTTAAGATAAATTGTGCCGATATTATCAGTAAAAAACAATATCAGCAATAGAAAACATTGTTTATATATCAAGCAATATATACGTTAATTTAAAGTTTTTAAAATATTTGTTACAGTATGCATAATCTGTTCTCCTACCACCTTAGAACTATACTTCGTTTTAACTAAATTTAAACCTTCTCTAGCTAGGTTGATTGCAAGCTCTTTATTCTTAATTAAAAGCTCAATCTTATCGGCTAAGCTTTGAGGATTATCATTTTCTGCAAACAATCCGTTTAGTCGGTCGGTAATAATATTGCTCGGTCCTTCGGTTTTAGTTGAAATGACCGGTCTTGAATATTTAAATGCTTCTAAGATTACTATTCCAAAGGGCTCATGCAAAGAAGGAAGACAAAAGATATCTATATTTTTATAAAAGCTTTCCTTATCTTCCACCCATCCTATAATTTTTACTTTATCAGATAGTTGTAGAGTCCTAACCATCTTTTCCAAATTTTCTCTTTCTTCACCCTCACCTCCTATGATAGCTTTAAACTCAACTTTTTTTTGCTCTAATATTGATAAAGCTTTTAGAAATATATCAAAACCTTTTTTCTTTACAAACCTGCCGACCGTACCAATTATCGGAGGGTTATAAAATTGAGGAGCTATAAACTGAATATCATCATTAATTTCAATCATGTTGGGTATAGTAAATACATTTTTATAGCCCATTTGTTTGATTTTTACATTTAAGTCATCTGCAACAGTGATTATAGCCTTGCTTTTAAATAATTGTTTAAAACTATAATTATGACATAGTGAGATAATCGGAACGTTATTTGCAGCGAATTGAAGTATTCTTGCTGCTCTATTACCATGTGTAATAATGCAATCAGGCTTTTCAGCCTTTATAATTTTTTTAAGCCTAATAATAGTAAAAGGGTCATATTTTGAGAAATTTGAAACAGGATAAAAATCTTCTTTTAAGTATTTTTTAATTTCCGCATTCTTGTTAATAATTTGAACGACTTTACAGCCGACTTGAGTAAGAGCATTAGTATAATCTAAAAAAGCTTGCTCAATTCCGCCAAGCCCTTTACCCAACATTGCGTTTAAAATTTTCATTTGGTTATTTTATATTCTGAGATATTTAATTACCAAATTAGCATCTAATTAAAAATATGAGAAGTTTTTGTTTGCTGGTTAAGTAATAATAGTATGCTTATAAATTTTCTGTTTGTTGATTCTTAAATTTCAAAGCTATTAGGTATACTTCTGATGAATCATCATAGCTCGCATCCGGCTTAAAGTATTTTACTGTCTGAAAATGTTTTTTTGCTTCATCAAGGAGGAATTTTTCTTCCTTACCTTTTAAAAGTTTAGCAACAAAGCATCCACCCTTATTTAATTTTTTAAATGCAAACTCTAAAGCAAACCCCACCAGCTCAACTAATCTTAAGTGATCAATCTGCCTATCACCGCAGGCATTAGCCGCCATGTCGGAGAGCACGACATCAACTTTATCAGGTAAAGCTCCTTGGAATTCATTATTGTCAATTAGCTCTAAAAAATCACCTTCAATTAAAAGCACCCCTTCTACCGGCTTGATTTCTTTTAAATCTATCCCAATTATTTTTGCTTTATTCGCCTTTTCTTTTGCGATCTGCAGCCACCCGCCCGGAGCTGCTCCCAGATCTATTATGCACTTTACATTATTTAAAATTTTGAATTTTTCATCTATTTCAAGTAATTTAAATGCAGCTCTTGATCTATATCCTTTCTTCTTGCAAAGGTTCACGTAAGGATCATTTATATGGCGTTGCAACCAATTAATCGAACCGATTTTTCTTCCCTTGGCTGTTTTAAGTTTTTGTTTTGTATTTCTAAAGCTTTTATCTTTCAAGTTATACTACCATTATTTCATTCTGGTATTATATGCGCTTATCGTTTAAACCTCAATCTCTGCTTTTGTAAAAATTAGAATACCAAAAAATAATTTATCAAAAAATCTTTAAATATATTATTTTTTTAAATGCAGCCCAATTAAAGCTCAGAAAATAAAAGTAAATTAATAGTTATTAAAATCCATTTGATTTAAAGTACTCATTAAAGCGTGTATACTAAATAAAGCTATTACATTATTTTTATGAGCTTCCGCATTCTTAATCTTAGCAGCAAATAACTCATTTTCGGCATCCAATATATCAAGTGTTGTTTTAGTGCCGACCTTAGCTTCTTCTTCTGTACCGAATAATGCATTTTGCGCTGCAACTACAGCTTTTGCCGAAGATTCAATAACTGCTTTAGTAGTATAATATTCGCTCCATGCCTGTATAACTTTTTGAGTAACCCCAGTAATCGTGGCCTCATGCAGGTGTTGTGCTCTACGCTCTTGGTATTTACTACTCCTAATATCCGCATATTCAGCTCCGCCTTGGAAAATAGGAACCTTAACTTGTACACCGTAAGTATCCCCATCGCTTCTGGCAATTTTGAGGTCATCATTTCGATTAAACTGAGCAAATGCATTCACTTTAGGAGAAAGTGCGGAGAATGCTTTTTGTTTTTGATTTTTAGCAGCGTATGCATCGCTTTTTGTTTTCTGAATATTAGAATTTTTTTGTATAGCCGCTTCCATAAATTGCTCAAGATTAGCCGGTATACTCATTTTTTCTAATTTGATCGGTTCCATATTAGCAGGAACCGGATCCCCAGTTATGGCAGTAAAATTAGCTTCCGCAGCAATCACCGCACCTTTTGCCTGCTCTTTATCCGAGATTGCAGCGGCAAGCCTTGAAGTAGCTAAAGAAACATCGGTGATAGTTGCTTCTCCCAACTCTAACTTAGCTTGGGTTGCCTTTAAGTGGTTGCTTATTGCTTCTTCTTTTTTAATGCTTAAATTATAGAGCTCTCGCTTAGTAAGCAGGTCTTCATAAGCATTAATAGTACTTAAAATTATCTTTTCTTTAGTATTTAGCAGATTGGCTTGAGCAGAATTAATCGAGTTTTTTGCGTAATTTAAATCAAATAAAGTGCTTCCGCCACTGAATAAAGGCTGTACAACATTAAGAGATAATTCACTTCTATTCGGATTTTGTACCCTATTCTTATATGCTTGCGACTTATAATCCGTGTTAGTAAAATTACTTTCAGCATTAATGTTGGGCATAACTCCGGCAAAGGCTTTATACTTTAGGGATTTAGTAGATTGCAAATCATCTCTACTTGCTTTAATATCCAGATTGTTAGCCCTTGAAGCCCTTATTGCATCCGCTATAGAATATGCATTAGATACATAGGGTATAGTAAATGAACTAAATCCTATCAAAAAAGCCATTTTCTTTAAAATGTTATTCATAATCAAAGCTTCCTCCCATATTTTAAGCAACTTTAATTTTTTGTAAATTTGCTAATTGTTCAGGCAATTGGTATGCCCATTTAGTTACATTCCCGGCACCTAGAAAAATTATCAGGTCATTTGGTTGTATGGTGCTTTTCAGTATTGATGCTATTTGGTTATGATCAGGTAATAAGTAAACTTCCTGACCGGTAGTTTTTTTGATATTTTGTACTAGTGCTTGAGAGTCAATTCCATTTATAGGTTCTTCACCCGCAGGATAGACTTCCGATATATACAAAGTATCGGCTTCTTTAAAGCAAGCACTAAACTCATCCATTAAATCTTTCAGCCTTGAATACCTGTGCGGCTGAGCAATTGCTATCACTTTAGAACCCTTGTCATCGGCAATTTTACGGGCAGTTTTTAACGTAGCCTTAATTTCTATAGGATGATGCGCATAATCATCAATAATAGAAATGCCGTTTATTTCCGCAACCTTAGTGAATCTTCTTTTTACACCTTGAAAAGTACTTAACCCTTTTTGGATTAACTCTTTGCTGATGTTAAGCTTTAAAGCAACAGCCACTGCTGCTAATGAGTTAAGTAAATTATGCTCTCCCGAGATACTGAGTTTAATATCTTTAATCTCGTTAAAATCAATCTTTAAGTGTTTCTGTAAAGTTTCCGATATTTTGACATCAAATGTTATCTTTTCAAGCGCTTGATTAATATTTACAGCCACTAAATCAGCATTCTTATTATTAATACCATATGAAACGATTAACCGATTAGTAACTCTTGCAGCGATCTCCCTTACTGTTTCATGGTCAAAACAAAGCACTCCGAAACCATAAAAAGGCAAGTTTTCAATAAATTTAAAATATGCATCTTTTGCATTTTCAAAACTACCGTAATAATCTAAATGCTCGGGATCTATATTAGTTACAACTGCAACAAAAGCAGGGATACTGATAAACGTACCATCCGATTCATCTGCTTCAGCTACCAGGAATTTGCCTGAACCTAATCTGGCATTAGTACCAAGTTCGTTAATTATACCGCCGTTAATTACAGTTGGGTTTAGACCCGCTTCTTCGAGCATTTTAGCTACCAAGGAAGTAGTAGTAGTTTTTCCGTGAGTTCCGGAAACTGCTATACAATGCTTAAACCTCATAATTTCAGCTAACATTTCCGAACGTTTAATAATCGGTATATTAAGATTTTTTGCCGCAATTATCTCCGGATTAAATGGATTAATCGCAGTTGACCTAACTATAATCGCAGCATCTTTAACGTTTTCTTCTTTGTGTCCGATAAATATGGTTATACCTAATTTTTCCAGACGCTCGGTTACATAGGAATCGCTTATATCCGAGCCCTGCACTTGATAGCCGAGATTTTTTAATATCTCCGCCATTCCGCTCATACCTATACCGCCGATCCCTATAAAATGGATGATACCTACCTCAATCGGGGATATACTATATAGCTGGCTATTCATAACTCCGTTTACCATATTTTACTGATTATTCTCTTAGTGATTGAGGGTTGCGGTTCATTGATATTGGATTCAAGTAAATTATAAGCTTTACTATACCATTTATTGTTCGGATAGTTATACCCGAGCACGGATACATATTTCTTTGCTTGGTCAATTGCACCGAGCGAATAATAAATTTCCGTCATCCTGTAAAGTGCTTCAGGCACGAATATGGTTGTATCGTACTCACTAACCACTACTTTAAACCGGTTTAAAGCTGCAATTAAATTACCTTTATGTAAATAAGATAAACCGATATTCATCTCTTTACCCGCCAGTTGATTAAATGCTAAATCAATTTTTAGTTTAGCATCATTGGCATATTCGGAATCCGGAAAACGGGTAACCACTTCTTCTAATGCCTCTAAAGCTTCTCTTGTCAGCTGTTGATCCCTTCCGATATCAACTATCTGATCATAATAGCATAGCGCTTTTAAATAATACATGTATGCAACACTATGATGACTCGGATACTGCTTTAAGAAATCTTCAACGGTAAATATGGCATCATCGAATTCATCATCCAAATAGAAGCTATAAGCTTTTTTTACTGTTGCTTCAGGAGCAAGCGGTGAGGCCGGGTGCTCTCTTTCTATAGTCTCAAAGCTTTTTATCGCTGATTTATATTTGCTTTCTTTTATTGCCAGGTTCCCTTCACTATAAAGTTCGGAGGGATTATGTGAAACTTTATTATCCGCATCTTTTTTACTCGAATTACAAGCACTAAGAAAAGCGATTAAAGATATCGTTAGTAGATGTTTATTAAATTTTTTCATGAAAGTCTGCATACTTTTGATTTCTCTATAACAAAACTATTGCTGTCTTTCAACTAACATTTCTTTAATTTTTGAAATAGCTTTCGCCGGGTTCAAACCTTTAGGACAAGTTTTGGTGCAATTCATAATGGTGTGACACCTGTAAAGCTTGAAAGAATCTTCTAAATCATCCAGCCTTTCTCCGGTAAATTCATCTCGACTGTCGATTATCCATCGGTAAGTTTGCAACAATATTGCCGGGCCTAAATATTTATCACCGTTCCACCAATAACTCGGGCAGCTGGTTGAACAGCAAGCACATAATATGCATTCATATAAACCATCAAGTTTTTCTCTGTCTTCCGGCGATTGTAGCCTCTCCTTACCTGAAGCTCCGTCCTGCTCAGTCTTTAACCACGGCTCAACCGATCTAAGCTGCGCATAAAAATGCGTAAGATCCGGGATTAAATCTTTTACAACCGGCATATGCGGCAGAGGATAAATTTTTACATCACCTTTAACATCGCATATTGCTTTTGTGCACGCTAAAGTATTAGTACCGTCAATGTTCATTGCGCAACTACCGCAGATACCTTCTCTGCATGATCTCCTGAATGTAAGAGTGCTGTCTACTTCATCTTTAATTTTTATTAAAGCATCCAAGACCATAGGACCGCAATTATCTAAATCAATATGATAAGTATCAACCTGCGGATCTTTATCTTCATCCGGATTATAGCGATAAATATTAAATTTCTTAGTTTGTTTACCGGCAGCTTCTAAATTATGCTCTTTACCTTTTTGAACTTTGAAATTTTTTAAAGGTTTTGATTCACTCATATTAACAATAAAATATTGATCCTAAATACATAATTACAAATCTTGGATAGAACTTCAAGATAAAGCTTTATAAAAATGTTTAATAATTTAATACTTAACTGATTTATAACCACATCAATCAATTTCATCCAAGGCATTTAAAGCCTTTATTATATCTATAAATAAGGAAATTTTTATTTCAGTAAAATTTATTTTAGATACCTTATATTAAAAAAATATTGTTTATAGCTAATGACCTTGTTACTATCTAAAGAGTATGTAATGGTTGAATAATAAAATTTAGAGTTTAAATTCAACATAAGCACAAAATATTTAAAATATAAGGGAGAGAATAATGCAAGCCTCAGGGTTGAATTATATTAACAAAAACTTTTTAGTTAAGATTATTATGGTAATAATGCTGAGTATTTCTGCATTAATGCCGACTAATTCTTATGCACAAGGCGCAGATGATACAAAAATCACTGAAACATTGTGTAATGCCGTTAACCAACTTACCGGTAACATCGGTAGATCGATTGCTATTTTGATAGTTATATCTTTAGCTATAATGCTTTTCTTAGGTAAAGTGACCTGGGGTGTGGCAATTGCAGTCGGAGTCGGTATGGGTATTTTATTCGGAGCACCGGATGTTGTACAACTTCTCTCCGGAGGCACGGCTTGTAAAGGCTAATTAGTTTTACACAACTCTTAAGAGGCCTTTAGTAAATCTAAAGGCTTTTTTTATTGACTAAACACACAAAGTAACTAATATTGTTTCACAAATTTCAATTGGTTTAAAAAGCAAATGGCAAAGAAAAATATAGTGCTGATCAAACTTGCGAGCAGTGAAGGTACAGGTTCTTTTTTTGTAAAAAAGAAAAACCCGAAAAAATTGACTAAAAAACTTAATTTTAAAAAATACGATCCTAAATTAAGAAAGCACGTACTCTTTGAAGAGAAAAAACTAAGTAGCTAAGTGAGTGACTCTTCTTCGCTTAGAAAATATCAGTAAAACTTTTAAGCAAGGTGAATCAAGCCTAGGAGTATTAGATGATATTACATTCACCCTTGAAGAAGGTGAGATTATAGCTTTAGTCGGCCCATCAGGTTCCGGCAAAAGTACTTTTTTATCTATTGCAGGCCTGCTTGAAAACCCGTCTTCGGGAAAGATATATTTCAATGACCGGGATTGCTCTAAAAGCTCTGATAGATTAAGAACTAAAATTCGTCGGGAAAGCCTCGGTTTTATTTACCAATTCCATCATTTACTTCCTGAATTTACCGCATTGGAAAATGTAATGATACCCGGGATGCTATTAGACAAAAGCGAGAATGAAGTAAAGGAAGAAGCAATTATACTCTTAGACTCTTTAGGGCTTAAGGAGCGATTAAACAGTATGCCTTCCGAGCTTTCAGGCGGAGAACAGCAGAGAGTCGCCATTGCGAGAAGCTTAATTAATAAGCCGCAATTAATACTGGCTGACGAACCTACCGGAAACCTGGATAATGCGAACGCTGAAAAAGTAATTAATATAATCATAAAACAAGCCAGGGAAAGGAAATTATCTGCAATTATCGTTACACATAATGTTGAACTTGCAGGAAAAACTGATAAAGTCATGACTATAAGAGACGGTAAAATTTTTTAATTAAGAGTTAATAGTGACTCAATCAAACAGATTCTATAACCCGCAAAGCGAAGAAAATGAATTAACTTTAAGGCCTAAAAAACTTAATGAGTTCATTGGCCAGCATGATTTAAAGAAAAATTTATCGATTTTCATAAATGCGACTAAAGCCAGAGGTGAAGCTTTGGATCATGTGCTTTTTTATGGCCCTCCCGGACTTGGAAAGACCACATTATCGCAAATAATTGCCAATGAGCTGGAAGTGGGCGTAAAAATGTCATCAGGCCCTGTTCTTACTAAATCCGGGGATTTGGCTGCAATCCTTACCAATTTACAAGAAAATGATGTTTTATTTATTGATGAAATTCACAGGCTTCCCAGCGCAGTTGAAGAAGTTTTATATTCAGCAATGGAAGATTTCTATATTGATATAATAATCGGTGAAGGACCTGCTGCAAGAGCAGTTAAAATATCTTTGCCGAAATTTACTTTAGTTGGAGCAACGACGAGATTAGGACTACTTACCAATCCTTTAAAAGATAGATTCGGAATACCGCTTAAGTTAGATTTCTATAACCGGGAAGAGTTGGTAAAAGTGGTGGAAAGAGGAGCAATCTTATATAATATCAATATTGACATGCAAGCTGCATTTGAACTTGCTAAGCGCTCAAGAGGCACCCCCAGAATTGCTATGAGACTACTGAAAAGAGTTCGGGATTTTGCCGAGCATTTAAAGAGCGCTAAAGTCGGGCTTGAAGAAATTAAAGAAACTTTAAACAGCTTAGATATCGATGAATTCGGTTTAGATAAATTAGATAGGAAGTATATAAACTATATTGCTGAAAATTATAAAGGCGGACCGGTCGGAATTGAAACTATAGCTGCCGGTTTATCGGAAGATAAGGATACATTAGAAGATACCATAGAGCCTTATCTGCTACAGATTGGTTTTTTAGCAAGAACACCTAGAGGAAGAATGTTAACCGAAGCTTGCTTAAAGCATTTAGGTGCTCCCTATCAATCACTTATCCAAAAACAATTAGAGATTTAAAAAATTAAGCAAAATAAAAAAAGGGATACTTAATATCCCTATTTTTTAAAAGCTTGTTTATATATTAATTAATTGCTTTCAACAGGTGTATTGGTATCTCCATGGCTTTGCTCGCTTTGTTGGCCTTCATCAGCAGCAGATTGCGCAGAAGCATGAGATTCGCAGGCAACTGCTTTAGATGCCACGCCTAAAACTAAAGATAAGGTAGCAACTTGTAAAAATGTCATATGATTCTCCGTTTATTAATAACGTTTATATTTATTAACTCCCTCAAGAGTTAAATTAAAGCTATATGTCACCGGAACATTAGAGGACTCAGTGTAGGCGGAAATTAAAAGGTTTTTTTCTTTTTTGTCTACAATATTTTTAAGAGAAGCATCAAATTCATTCAAATTGTTGTTAGGAAAATACATATAACTTTCAAACGGCAAAAAATCAGGGTGCTTAACTTTAAAATGTATACGTGGAGCTTGCTTATCAACAACACCGGGGAATATGGTAAAAAAATTATATTGCCCTAGGTTGTTAGTGATTGCAGTTCCGGTATAGGCAAAGTTTTTATCGATCTGGTTATTTGCCAGAACTATATTGCCTGATGCATCCGCCTGCCAAATTTCAATTACCGCTTCAGCTACCGGTACGCAATTACTATCTAAAATTTTTCCGGTAATATTAATAAATTCACCTTCTGCAAAATCTGGTGAACCTGCCTTTTTTCTTAAATTATTATTTTTAATAACTTTGCCTTCAAATGGAATATCATCCCAAATTGACGGAGTTAACGGGCACTGAGTATTAAACTGTGCATCAAAATTACTATAGGCTTCCTTAGCTATATTTAGCTGTATTAAAAATGCCGCCACAAGTATACAATAATTAACCTTTAGCATATTTCTACCACCTTTTTTACCAATTGTTCAATTCCCCTAGCTACTCTCGATATTCTTTCATTTCTCATATATGCTGGAGTAGATACTATCTTATTTTTTTCATCATATACACATGATTCAGTCGGGCAAACTTCTTGCTCGGCTGAGAATGCAGTAAGCAGATTATTTTCTTCGCCTAAGGTAAGTTTTACTTTATAAGAACCTTTTACTGCTTGAGCTACTACTACGGGGGCAATACATATTGCCCCTATCGGTTTTTTCTCTCTTATGAAATCATTAATTATATTCTTCACTTCAGGTATAGCTTCACCCTTTTCACCTTTTTGCGCAATATCCGCTAAATTTTTAGCCACTCCGTACCCACCCGGAATAATGAGTGCATCAAAATCTTTACTTTTTAATTTATCCAGGGCGCTAATTTCCCCCCTCGCTATTCTTGCAGCTTCAACTAATAAATTTCTACTTTCATTCATCACGCTCCCGTCAAGATGATTAATAACATCATATTGTTTAACGTTTGGAGCAAATATCGCTACCTTTACATTATACTTATCAAGCTCAAGTAAGGTTAGAACGGATTCTCTGATTTCAGAACCGTCCTGATGGCCACATCCGGCTAAAATCACGGCAATTTTTTTCATACATTACCTTTGTTAATATTTAAGAAGATTTTAATAATCATTCTTATACTATATAATTTATGTTTAAAAATGAAAATACCGATTATATAATAAAATGATATAGCAAAATGTTTTTTACACTAATTGCATGAGTCAAAAGCCTGATAACTCCTCGGATGATAAAAAAACCGTCAACAATATGGATTTGGAATCTCTTATTAAATTAATTAATATTGCTTATGACCTTAAAAAGGCTTTTTCAAAAGGAAATGAGGTAGGCTCTCAAGAGATTGCGGTAGATATCAGCTTAATGGCTATGCTATTTGAATATATGGTTCTTAACTTAGACGAAAATAATATAGACCCGGAACTAATAGAATTTCTAGAAAAGATTCTAGGACTTAAGAAGAAAAGAAAAAGGAAAAAAGAGCTTGTTAAGGATGAAGAACAACAGGAAGAAGATTTAGACTTAGAGCCTGAAGAGGCACAAGAAGTAGAGCTATCTAAAGAAGAAAAAGAAAGACGCTACAGGCTTGCAATGTATGAGATATACAAAATATTAAATCCGCATCAGCTAGCCGGGGAAACTTCATTAGAAAACTTTGTAAATAATGTTAAAACCAGAGGAGTGGAGGAAGCTATGAAATATGAGGGGGCGGAACATGTAAAAAACTTTAATAGTAATGAATTAGAAAACCTGGAATCACATAAATTCGGATTCGTGCAAGCATTAGAAGCTCA
Source organism: endosymbiont of Acanthamoeba sp. UWC8 (assembly GCF_000730245.1). Lineage (NCBI taxonomy): Bacteria > Pseudomonadati > Pseudomonadota > Alphaproteobacteria > Holosporales > Holosporaceae > endosymbiont of Acanthamoeba sp. UWC8. The sequence continues at coordinate 772,272 of NZ_CP004403.1, forward strand.
CGGAGCTAAAGGCGGGGGGAGAGGCTTGTAATTTCTTTATTATTAACTCTATCACTTACTTTATTTTCCGGTATTGTAACTTTTATTTCGCTTTCTATTATTAAAGGGGTTTTCTTTTCCGTATGCTCCGAGGCTCCATATTGCCCGATGTTTTTTTGTTTACCGTTAACAATTGCATAATTAACCCAATCTAATCCATGCTGTATAGTATTTAAATTAATACTTGTATACCCTAAGGTTACTATAGCAGTTAAAGTTTCTAATATATCATTCAATATCTTTTGTACTCTTGTTTCAATAAATTTCTCCCTCGTTAAAGGGGCTGCTTCAAGTTGAAACCAAGTAGCGGGAGGGTTATTAGTAAACCCGAATAAGAATTCACTAAACATTTTACCTGCCGTTAGCGAACGGTCACTTTTACCGTCTACTGCTCCGTTTTCTTTACACGCCCCATAGTGGGAAGAAATTCTTTCTCTAGTCAAACCGCTCTTTTCAAGATTGGCATAAAGTTCGCCATTATCATTTATTTTAAAGTGCCCTCCCTTGAACCCTTCTTCCAAACCTGCTGAATTATGCTTCTGGCATGTAATCAGAATATCTAAAATAATATTAGCTTTTTCTAATACTAATGTATTTTCATTTTCAATTTTTTCTAATTCATTTTTGCTTTTATTTAAGCGCCTGGATTCAATTTTTAATCTATGATTATTATTTTTTATTGGGCTCTCATCTGAAATCTTTATGAATGGAGCCACAAAATGAATGCATTTATATAAATGCTCGGAAAGCTCTTCATGAAATTTTAAATTTTCTAAGAATTGAGTTTTTATTTTCTCATCGATCAGTTTATCAGCTTTAACTTTTAGTTGGTTAACTAAATTCTTTATAATGCCTTGTTCTTCTAAACCATTCATAGTGCAACCAAAAAATACTCAATGGCACTACTATATATATAACAGGTTAACAAACAGTTAACTTGTTTGGTTGATTTGAGGCTAAATATAAAATTATTAAGAATTAACCGAAGAGTTTACTAAAGCCGGACTTTTGCTTTAAATTTTTAACTTCACCTTCGTTAACGGGCTTGCCTTCTTTAAGGTTATTAGAGATTCTTTCCTTCTCTAATTCAGCATCTACCACTGGTTCTTTCCCGCTTTCATCATTTAATGATCCTAAAGTTTTTCTGATAAAACCACGATTTTCTGTAGTATCTTGTTTACCTAAAGCTTCATTATCTATTGATTCTTTAACCGCACTTTTTGTTGCCGAGGTTGAAACCGCATTAAGCAAACGGCTTTCCTCTACTGTGTATTTAGCAGCATTTTCGGAATTCCTTCTGGGTAATGCTCTTTTATCCACGCCCGGTTCATTTAAATTAAATTCGGGAGGTATGCTTAAGGGAGGATAAGAGACTACGGTAAACTCATCTGGTCCTTCTTTTCTAAGCCCTAAGCTGGATTTAACATCATTACTGCAGCTAGTTAGAAGAATTAAAAATGGTATAGATAAAATTATTTTTTTCATATATATAAAATCTTAGCAAACTTTGCCTTATTTTCTACAGCGGTTTTTCGCTTTTTACAAGCATTTTTAAGGATATAAACTATATATGAATAAATTCAAGAAAGCAGTAGTATTATTTAACTTAGGTGGGCCCGATAGTTTAGATGCAGTGAAACCCTTTTTGTTTAATTTGTTTTATGATAAAGCTATTTTAAATATTCCAAATCCTTTCAGGTTTCTACTTGCCATATTTATTTCCTCAAGGCGGGCTGAATACGCAAAGAAAATATATGAAAAAATAGGCGGCAAATCTCCTATCTTAGAACTGACAAAGCTTCAGGCAGATGCCTTAGAATTAAGCTTGAATAAGGAGAGCGGCAATGAATTCAAAGTTTTTATTGCGATGAGATGCTGGCATCCTTTAACTGAAGATGTGGTGAGTAGAGTAAAAGATTTTAATCCTGATGAAGTTATTTTACTTCCCCTGTATCCGCAGTTTTCCACTACCACTACCGCTTCCTCAATTTCACATTGGCATAAAACCGCACATAAATTTAACTTGCATGCGCCCTCTAGAACAGTTTGCTGCTATCCACAAAACCAAGGTTTTATTGATGCATATGTTGATTTGACTCGAAAAAAATATGAAGAAGCAGTTAATATTGCACATCCTATAATTCTATTTTCAGCACACGGCATCCCTCTTAATCGTGTTAAAGCGGGAGATCCTTATGAATGGCAGGTAAACCAAACAGTAAAAGCAATTGTAGAAGGTTTGAATATAGAAAATTTAGACTATAAAATTTGCTATCAAAGTAAAGTGGGACCTCTGGAATGGCTTAAACCTGCCACCGAAGACGAGATAATAAAAGCAAGTACTGATAAGAAACCTATTGTTGTGGTGCCTATAGCATTTGTTTCAGAACATTCGGAAACTATAGTTGAGTTGGATATGATGTATAAGGAGTTGGCTGAACAAAACAGCTGCCCTGGATATTTCAGGGTTGAAGCGGTTGGTACTCATCCAAAGTTTATTGAAGGCCTTGCAGAACTTTGTCTAAATCAGGATAATAATTCATATATTAATAATAATATAAAAGAATGCTCACAAAAATTTAGCAAATGTCCATGTTCTAATTAATAAGAATTAGTTTATTATATAATAATTAATTATAGTTATTATATACATCATAAAAATGGAAAATTGTTTAGATAGCAGCATTACTACCAGACAATCACACTCTTTAATAACCGGCAGTGAATTCTTATATGATTTAATTCAATGGAGTATTATTGCTAGGCTTACTTATAATAATAAGCAAAGCTTAACTTATTCTTTTGTATTAACGAGCCTTAAAAGTGCAGTCGGTACATTTGTACAGCCGCTTTGCAGTAATGATAATAAATTCTCAACCGCTTACTTAGAAACTTTTTCAACAGAAATTTTTAATTTTTCAAAGGTTTTTATAATCTATTCTGCAGGTGCTTCAATATCGCATTCACTAAATGATAATGGTTATATATCCAAAACCACTGTAGAAATTTCTAAAGCAGCTTCGGCCTTTTTACTAAATACAATTATACACTATTATCCTGACTATCAAGATTCCTTTTTTGAAAATTTTATTAGCGGAACATTAAATAAAACCATAGCGGAACTTAGCGAACCGGAAAGCATACAAATTCACTACCCCTCTTTCCAGAATGAATTTAATGCTTGATACCCTGCTTTTAAACTAATTTTAAAACCTTTAAAAAGTTATTTACCAAATTTTTAATCTATCTATATTAAAATCTTATAAGATTAATACAATGTGATAGAGGGCTCATGGCAAATTATCTGATAATTGCGGGAACTAGTAGGATTGGTCAATCAGTAGCACAAGATTTGCTTAAATCTGGAAACACCGTTTTCATTACCGGCAGAAATAAGGAAAAAACCAAAAAAATTGCAGATGAACTCGGTAACGTTCAATATGAAATCTTGGATGCAACTGATTTTGATGCAGTAAATTTATGCTTTGCAAAAGTTAAATCATTATGCGGTGAGCTTCATGGAGTGGTAAATTGTGCCGGCTCGTTCTTACTCAAGCCCGCACACTTAACAACACGGGAAGAATTTGATTTAAACATAAATGCTAATTTAACTTCAGCTTTCGCAGTCGTAAGGGCAGCCGGAGAACATATGTTAAACGGCGGATCGGTTGTTCTTATCTCTTCGGCGGTGGCTAAAATCGGGCTTGCGAGCCATGAGGCAATGGCTGCGGCTAAAGCCGGGGTCATTGGCCTTATGATGTCAGCCGCTGCAAGTTATGCACATCAAAACTTAAGGTTTAATGCAGTAGCCCCGGGACTTGTGGAAACTGATATGTCTAAAAAAGTTACCTCTAACCCGCTTACCCTTGAAGCATCAAAGAAAATGCATCCATTAGGAAGAATCGGAACCCCCGATGAAGCGGCAAGATTAATCACCTTCCTGCTTGCTGAAGAAAACAGCTGGATTACCGGGCAAGCAATTAGTATTGACGGCGGCATAAGCACTATCCAGCCGAAAGTTAAAATTTAGTTTTATAAAATATGAGAGGAAATATGAACAATAATGAGATTACCGCAGAAGGTTTAAATCACCTTTCTACTATGATTAGTGTTAAAGATGCTAATGAAGCAGTAAAATTCTATGTTGAGGTATTCGGATTTAAAGCACATGAGGTTACCAATGACCGAGAGGGAAATGTTGTATTTGCAAGGCTGGTTTATAAAGGGATTAACCTAATGATCGCCCCTCCAAATCCTATTGAAGAGGAAGATTTTATGTCACCTCCCGTTTCAAGTAACTGTCCTCCGCAAGTTAGCTTTTATGTTTATTGTGATAATCTTGAAGAAAGCTACTGCAAAGCAAAAGATTATGGGCTAAAATTTCTTCATGGTAAAGAAATAAAATTTTGGGGTGATAAAGCTTTTAGAGTATTAGATCCAAACGGATATATCTGGAATTTTGCGACCAAGTTCGCTGAGCATGATGCAACTAAAGTACCTCGCGAAGTGTTATAATAAAATCCAAAAAGCTCATTTGGGCTAAATATTTTTATATTTATTTTTATGTTGTGTTTTTTAAATAGTTATATTTCTAATTCCTTCCAAAGTTAGAATAGAGTGCTTTAGCTCTATTCCACCGGCATATCCGGTAAGAGAATTATTGCTACCTATAACACGATGGCAAGGCACAATTAATGAAATCGGATTTCTTCCGACTGCCGCCGCCACGGCTCGAATGCTATTCGAAGCACCGATATTATTTGCCAGTTCCTTATAGGTTATAGTTTTTCCGTAAGGTATTTTACTGAGCTCTTCCCATACTTTTTTTTGAAATTCGGTGAACTTTATGAAACTATAAGGTATTTCAAATTTTCTTCTATTCCCGCATGAATATTCTTTAAGCTGCTTTTCAGCTAATTTTAATATCTCCAGTTCCGAGTCATTTTGCCACTCCAGTTTGAGTTGGGGAATATATTTTTCTTTAACAAAATATAGTCCAGTTATATTTTCCGAATCCGATAATAAAAGTATATCTCCTAGCTTTGTAGTAATATTAGAATAATATTTTGTCATATAAAAAACCGTGTTATATAATTATCAGAAGCTTACACTACTCTTTAATAATATTGAAAATATAAAAAAATCTGCTCATACTTAATTAATAAGCAAAAATATTAAAGACGAATAAAATGCTAAAATCAAATATAATATTTTTAAAAAACGCACAAAACCCGGTAAAAATATTATTTTTAAATTTAGCGGCATTAACCATTGTACTTAGTATGTTTTTCTGTCTCAGTCTTGCAGCAAAAAAGACAAATGTTAATATTAGCGTTTATGAAACCGAGTATATTTCCCTAGCAAGTTCTAACTTACCCTATTATGCCTTAATGACCTCGGCAAGAATATTTATTGCGGTTATTTTTTCACTTATATTTGCTCTCTGTGTCTCTACACTCGCTGCAAAAAGTAAAAAAGCGGAGGAAATTATTCTTCCCCTTTTAGATGTTATGCAATCAATTCCGATTTTAGGCTATGCCTCGTTTGCAGTTACTTTCTTTGTTGCGCTTTCTCCTCATAAAGTATTGGGCGTGGAAATGGCGGTAATTTTTGTCATTTTTACTTCTCAGGTATGGAATATAACATTTAGCATGCATCAATCATTGAAAACGGTACCACAGGATATAATAGAAGCTTCAATTATTTTCGGATTATCTCCCTGGCAAAGATTTTGGCTGGCAGAGCTTCCTTTCGCCATTCCGGGTTTAGTTTGGAATATTATGGTTTCGGTATCGGGAAGTTGGTTTTTCATAGTTGCTTCCGAGGCAATATCGGTAGGTAATATTAATTATACCCTACCCGGCATAGGCTCTTACCTCGGTGCTGCAATAGCCCGAAAAGACTGGCATGCTATTATATATTCAATTCTAACTACACTGATTCTAATCATTTTATATAATAAGCTAATTTTTCAACCTTTAGTAGTTTGGGCAAGGAAATTTAAGTATGAAATGGTAAATGCTCAAGAAATAAGCGGATCTTGGATTTACAATATACTAAGTAAATCCGTATTATTAAAAATTCTATTCAAACCTTTTTCCTGGTTTATAAGCAAAATCTTTAAATTTAGTTTTAGAAGCTCCCTATCATTACCCTCTTATAAACAACATGCCATCGCTAAAAGTAAGAGCTTCAATTATGCCTGGTATCTGAGTATTGCGTTTCTAACGGCAAGCCTTGCTTATTATATATTCAGCTTTTTGTATAATTTCAGTAATTTGAGTCAACTTACCCATGTGCTTTTTTTAGGAGCTATTACTGCCTTAAGAATTATTGTTTTAATATTTTTAGCTTTAATTATATTAATCCCTATCGGAATATATATAGGTTTAAATGAAAAGCTAGCTGCAGGGGTGCAACCGGTAATATTGTTTCTTGCTGCTTTCCCGGCAAATCTGTTATTTCCTTTTTTTGTTATAATAATCGTAAGTAATAATTTAAACCCTAATATTTGGCTTAGCCCTTTGATTATACTTGGTGCACAATGGTATATTTTGTTAAATATCATTGCTGGGGTTTCAGCACTGCCGAGAGAACTCCTTGAAGCTGCTTCTTTATTTAATATTAAAGGCTTAATTTTTATAAGGAAAGTTATTCTGCCAAGTATTCTTCCTTATATAATTACCGGCTCTCTTTGCGCTTCAGGAGGAGCTTGGAATGCAAGCATTGTTGCAGAAGCTGTTAACTGGGGGGGAACCACTCTTTATGCGACCGGTTTAGGCGCTTATATAGCTCAAAACACTATTGCGGGAGAATATCATAACATAAGTTTAGGAGTATGTATTATGTGCTTTTACGTTATGCTTTTAAACAAATTAGTATGGCGCCCTTTATATAAATTAACTGAAAAAACTTTGCATTTGGGATAGGAGAAATTTATGGCCATTAAAACTAATTTACCGATTTTAGAGCTTAAAAATCTTAATAAATATTATGATCAACCGGATGGTGGAAAAAAAGTTATTTTAGATGATATCAATTTATCTCTCAATGAACGAGAGATAGTAGGCATACTAGGACGTTCGGGTAGCGGTAAGTCTACTTTACTCAGAATTATTTCAGGATTATTACCTATGAGTAGCGGAGAGATTATATATAACGGTATTCCTGCTCCCTTGCCGTCCAGTACGCTTGCAATGGTTTTTCAAACATTTGCACTTTTCCCTTGGCTAAATGTTATTGAGAATGTATCAATAGGGCTGGAATCAAAAAATATGCCAAAAGATGAAATTAATAAGAAAGCTCTGGATGCAATTTCTTTAATCGGCCTTGACGGTTATGAAAATGCCTACCCCAAAGAGTTATCGGGCGGCATGAAACAAAGGATAGGTTTTGCAAGAGCACTAGTGACTAACCCTAAAATTTTGCTTTTAGATGAAGCTTTCTCTGCCCTTGATATATTAACTGCTACTGAACTTAAAGCTGAATTTATTGACTTATGGTCGGTTAAAAAGACCGGCTTAAAGTCGATTCTTATTGTAACCCATAATATTGAAGAAGCAGTTTTACTTTGTGATAGAGTTTTAATTTTTTCCTCTAATCCGGGCAAGGTAGTTTCAGAAATAAAAATTAATATATCTCATCCCCGCAATAGACATGATCCTGAAGTGAGAAATTTAGTGGATAATATTTATACCATAATGACTAACGCATTAAGTAAAAATAACTCGACCGATACACTTACTAAATCGGTTGAGAATGAGAGTTTACTGGCTCAAATTTCAACTAATAAGCTAAACGGGGTAATTGAAATTTTATTTGCTGAACCGTATAACGGCACGGCTGATATTTACCGACTATCTGAACAACTAAGCCTTTCTATTGATTGTTTGTTTCCTATTTTAGAATTATTAAAAACATTAAAGTTTGCATTAATTAAAAAAGGAGATGTTTTATTGACTTCCACGGGTAAAATGTATGCCGAAGCAGATACTGATGAACGTAAACAAATATTTGCCCGCCATTTAGTTGAAAATATCGCACTTATCAGCAATATCAGAACAGCATTAAAATTAGCTAAAAGAAAGAAAGTAAATCGCAGCCATTTTATAAAAGAGCTAACGAAAACCTTAGCCGAAGAGCAGGCAAATAAACTATTAAACATAGTCATCAGCTATGCAAGGTATGCGGAAATTTTCTCATATAATTATGCTACTAAAACATTTAGCATAAAGTAGTTATTTTAATGGCATAATAAAATAATGAGTTATTGTAAAAAACTCTTCAAAATAGTGCAGAGCAAGTTAGGAATAAAATAAAGAAAGATGCCATCGAATCCTTATAGTTTAGATTTAAGATATAAAACAATAAGATACTTGGGTAAAAGCCGAGGATTAGTAGTAATAATGGATAATATTTCTTTTTATAAACCTCAGAGAAGTGATCAATTAATTAAATCAGTTTGCTTTAAGCTACCCCCCCATTACTCACCGAATCTCAACTCGGTAGAGAAATTTTGGGCTAACATGGAGCAATAGATGTAAAAGTATTAGCATTCATATGATGCAATCTCCGCTTTTTCTTTATAAAAGAATTTAACTAATTCATTATATAAAAAATTACAACCTTATTCAAAAAAGGGTTTATTTAAATGAATCCCATATGTAGTCAAAATTCTTAACACCCACATCAAACAACGCTTGATCTTGGATAACAATAACTTTTAATTTTTCCATACAAAATATAGCTACATTACCCGAAAAATATGAATGTGCAGCTAATGGGGAGCTATATAGCGGAATTTTCTTGATATTAAAATTACTATATTTATCAAAATTTAAAAATTTTCCATCCGGAGTAAACATTTTTACTTTTACACTATCCAATTTGGCAATTCTCTCATAATGAACCTGTATCATAGAACCAAGTTTTTGCCTGAGCACTACGCCGTTAACAGTAAAAATTCTATGGTAACTTGAACTTGCTTTTAACACCTCATAATTATAATCCAAATATTTCTGGATACCATTCAACCCTTCATACACCTTAATAGAAGAATTAACTAATACCCCACTATTTTCAACGAAACATACCCCAAATTTCTCAAAGGTAATCATTACTTTTTCCATAGTCTTTTTATGAGTAGAATGCCGATCATTTTCTAAATTATTAATCGTGCTTACGGATAAATCGGAGAAATCGGCAAGATTTTGTGTAGTCCAGCCTAATAATGTTCTTGCAGCTTTTATTTGGGCGGTAGTAATTTGCATTGTTTAATGTTGTAAAAATTATACTTTATAGATACCTTATAAGGTAATTATTATATTTTTAACAATTAAAAAAATATTTTTTAATTAGATATAAAAAAAGGATCCTTGTTTGACTAGCTTAGCTAGAATGATGAATTGATCACGGATTAGTGTAATAAGCTTTATAAAATAGTAACCAATCAATCTAAAAAAATACTACTAACATAAATAAGTTTATTAAGTATTTTGGCTAAGGCTATTAATATTAGTATTTAAGATTAGTAATTTTAAATGATATATTTAATGCTATAAAGTCTTACTTTTAGGCTTGGCAACAACCTACTCTCCCGTGCCTTAAGACAAAGTACCATCGGCGATGAAGGGTTTCACTTCTGAGTTCGAAATGGGATCAGGTGTTTCACCAGCTCTATAATCACCAAGCCAAAAAGTAAGACCTCTATTTTATAAGAGGTATTGTGAGAAATTTTCAAATTCACTGGGAAAATAATTTATAAGCTTAACACTGTAAGCGATATTAGTTTCCAGCTAAAGTCAATCGTGCTATTAGTATCGGTTAGCTCAATGGATTGCTCCACTTACACACCCGACCTATCAACGTCATGGTCTTTGACGGCACTAGTTGGGAAAATTAGTTTTGAGATGGGTTTCCCACTTAGATGCTTTCAGCGGTTATCCCTTCCGTACATAGCTACCCAGCGTTGCTCTTGGCAGAACAACTGGTACACCAGTGGTACGTCCAACTCGGTCCTCTCGTACTAAAGTCAGATTCTCTCAATTTTCCTTACACCCACGGCAGATAGGGACCAAACTGTCTCACGACGTTCTGAACCCAACTCACGTACCACTTTAATCGGCGAACAGCCGAACCCTTGGGACCTTCTCCAGCCCCAGGATGTGATGAGTCGACATCGAGGTGCCAAACGAGCTCGTCGCTATGGACGCTTGGAGCTCATCAGCCTGTTATCCCCGGAGTACCTTTTATCCGTTGAGTGATGGCCCTTCCACACAGAACCACCAGATCACTATGACCGACTTTCGTCTCTGCTCGACTTGTCAGTCTCGCAGTCAGGCAAGCTTATGCCATTGCACTCTAACAGTTGATTTCCGACCAACCTGAGCTTACCTTCGCACGCCTCCGTTACGCTTTGGGAGGCGACCGCCCCAGTCAAACTACCCACCATGCAGGGTCCCAACCCCTGATTCAAGAGGTTTGGTTAGATGTCAAAAGTTTGAAGGGTGGTATTTCAAGGGCGACTCCACGACAGCTAGCGCCATCGCTTCATAGTCTCCCACCTATCCTACACATCAAACCCCTAACACCACTGCAAAGTTATAGTAAAGGTTCACGGGGTCTTTCCGTCTAACCGCGGGCACTCCGCATCTTCACGGAGATTTCAATTTCGCTGAGTTAATGTTGGAGACAATGGGGAAGTCGTTACGCCATTCATGCAGGTCGGAACTTACCCGACAAGGAATTTCGCTACCTTAGGACCGTCATAGTTACGGCCGCCGTTTACTGGGGCTTCAGCTCAGTGCTTGCACACCTCACCTTAACCTTCCAGCACCGGGCAGGCGTCAGACCATATACTTCCTCTTACGAGTTTGCATAGTCTTGTGTTTTTGATAAACAGTCGCTACCCCCTGCTATGTGCCACCTTATCTTAGTTGCCTAAGTAAGGCCATCCTTATCCCGAAGTTACGGATGCAATTTGTCTAGTTCCTTCAACATCATTCTCTCTACGCCTTGGTATACTCTACCAGTCCACCAGTGTCGGTTTGGGGTACGGTCTTATACGCTGGAGTTATTTCCTGGAAGTCTTAGGTTGCACCATGGAATCCAATCACCCAGTACAACTTTCAGCCTTCGTCACTTCCAGCAGGCCCACGAATATTAACGTGGTTCCCATCGACTACGCCTTTCGGCCTCGCCTTAGGGGCCGGCTAACCCTACGCAGATTAACTTTACGTAGGAACCCTTGGACTTTCGGCGAAAATGTTTCTTACATTTTTTTACGCTACTCATGTCAGCATTCTCACTTGTGATACCTCCAGCATGCCTTACGACACACCTTCACAGGCTTACACAACGCTCCGCTACCGCTTATATTCTAAAGAATATAAACCCGCGTCTTCGGTATATGGTTTTAGCCCCGTTACATTTTCGGCGCAGGATCGCTATTAGACTAGTGAGCTGTTACGCTTTCTTTAAAGGATAGCTGCTTCTAAGCTAACCTCCTAGTTGTTTTGGCATTCCCACATCCTTTAACACTTAACCATAATTTGGGGACCTTAGACGGCGGTCTGGGCTGTTTCCCTCTCGGCCATGGATCTTATCACCCACAGCCTGCCTGCTGTCCTCTACTCATCGGTATTCGGAGTTTGGTTAGGTTTGGTAGGGCTTTGGGCCCCCCTAGCCGATCCAGTGCTCTACCCCCGATGGTAATAGACAACGCTCTACCTAAATAGATTTCGCGGAGAACCAGCTATTTCCGAGTTTGATTGGCCTTTCACCCCTAGTCACAAGTCATCCCTCACTTTTGCAACAGTGATGGGTTCGGCCCTCCGTTAGGTTTCACCCTAACTTCAGCCTGCTCATAACTAGATCACCCGGTTTCGGGTCTAATGCACCTAACTTAACGCCCTATTAAGGCTCGCTTTCACTACGGCTACACCTATCGGCTTAACCTTGCTAGATACACTAAGTCGCTGACCCATTATACAAGAGGTACGCCGTCACAACACATTCTCTTGCGAGAAAGGCTGCTCCGACTGCTTGTAAGCATTTGGTTTCAGGTTCTATTTCACTCCCCTTATCGGGGTTCTTTTTACCTTTCCTTCACAGTACTTGTTCACTATCGGTCGTCAGGTAGTACTTAGGCTTGGAGAGTGGTCTCCCCATATTCAGACAAGGTTTCACGTGCCCCGCCCTACTCGAGATCTTCATCACTTTTTACCTATACGGGGCTATCACCCTTTATAGCTATCCTTTCCAGAATATTCTAGTTTTTATGATAAAGATACTGGCCTAGTCCGCGTTCGCTCGTCACTACTAGCGGAGTCTCGGTTGATTTCCTTTCCTCTAGGTACTTAGATATTTCAGTTCCCTAGGTTCGCTTCTTTAAGCTATTTATTCACTCAAAGATACTGAATAAATTCAGTGGGTTTCCCCATTCAGACATCTACGGATCAAAAGTTATTGGCACTTCCCCGTAGCTTATCGCAGCCTATCACGTCTTTCATCGCCTCCTGTCGCCAAGGCATTCACCAAATGCTCTTTTTATACTTTAGCTGATTCTTAAAAAATACTAACATCGCATACAGAATTAAACTTACAACAAAATTAAATTTTATTTTCGCGGTGTATTATTTGGAAAATTTCTCACAATTTCAAAAGAACAATGTAGACTAAATCTACATTTTCACTAACGACGTTTGTTTTTTCGTGTCGCTTCGTGAGTTGAATTTATATGCGAATTCATTTGCCTAGTCAACATCTATTTTTAATTTTTTTTTGATTTTTTATATTTCAAGGTTTAAATCTATTATGAATGAATAACTTAAACTTAATTCAATTTATTATGACAAGCAATATAGTTGCGATTCAAATGGATCCCTTAAATAAAATCTCTTTTGCCACCGATAGCTCCTGGCTTATTGCCTATGAGCTTTTCAAAAGAGGATTCGCCTTATTTATATATACGCCTATAAACCTTTTTTACCGGGATGATGAGGTGTGCGCACGCGGAAATTTTATTGAAATTGATGTGTATTTCCCGGCTAAATATAACGTAAGTAAAACTACAGTAATAAACCTTGCAAAAACTAAAGCCGTTATTATCAGGCAAAACCCTCCCTTTAATATGGAGTATATCACTACTACTTACCTGCTTGAGTTAATAAAGGATAAAACCCTTATAATTAATAACCCTACGGAAATCAGAAATTATGCTGAAAAACTTTGCGTTTTAAATTTCCCTGACCTTACGCCTGCAACGCTTATAGCCTCAAGCAATACACCCGAAGTAATGCATTTTATTGAAGCACATAAACAGGTTGTTATAAAACCTATATATGCATTCGGCGGGCTTGATATAGAAAAAATTGAAAGCACTACGCCTAATATAAAAGGTATATTGAATAAATATATCAGAAAATACGGCAATTTCATATTGCAGCAATATTTACCCTCAATAAGAGAGGGCGATAAGCGGATAATATTATTAGACGGGGAGATTCTGGGAGCAATAAAGCGAGTTCCGGATGAGCAGGATTTTAGAGCTAATCTTGTAGTAGGAGGTAGCGCACAAACCACCGAACTTTCAAAAAGAGATCTTGAAATTTGTTTAGCGCTTAAACCGGAATTAAAGAAAAGAGGATTATTTTTTGTCGGTATAGATATAATTGATAAGTATTTGATTGAAATAAACGTGACATCACCGACAGGGCTTGTTGCAATAAATAGACTCTATAACAAAAATGTTGAAGTCGAAATCGCAAATCAGATTGAAAGCAAGTTAAATTGCATGTTATAAGGGTGCGATTAATATTAATCGATTGCCATATAATATATGTTACAAATTAAACGTCGCGGGCTTATGTTAATTCTTTCTTCTCCGTCGGGGGCAGGAAAAACTACCCTAGCACAGCTGTTATTAAAATCCGATCAGCATATCAGACCTTCAGTTTCGTTTACCACCAGAAAAAAACGTGCGAATGAGATTGAAGGTATACATTATTATTTTACCGATCATGAAACATTTAAAAAAATGATTGAACAAAATGCTTTTCTTGAATATGCGGAAGTGTTCGGAGAAATGTATGGTACGCCTAAAAAGTTTGTTGATCAGCACTTGGAAAATGGTGAAGATGTATTATTTGATATTGATTGGCAAGGTAACCGTTCACTTACACAAATAGCCAGAGAAGATACGGTAAGTGTTTTTATCTTCCCGCCTTCCAAAAAAGAACTGCTTGATAGGCTTAAATCACGCGACCAAGATAGCGCGGAGGTTGTGAAAGCGCGCATGGATAAGGCTAATGAGGAATTAAGCCACTGGCATGAATATGATTACTCGATTATTAATCGTGATATTGATGATAGCCTTAAGAAGCTACTTGCCATTCTGCGTGCCGAAAGGTTGAAAAAAGCCAGAAGACTAGGTGTGTCGGACTTTGTTAATAACTTGATTAATGAAGAGCTTGAATAGTTGTTCGCTAAAGATATCATCATTATAAAATTAGCTTTTTCCGGTTTATAATATCCCTACTCCCCGAATAATAACTTAATAATGTCGTTTTATTATTGATTATAAATACGGCATCATAGTTTGTTGTAAAAACCTTGCAAACAGTAGACTTTCTATATTACCGGCAAATACTTTAACTTAAGAACTTTAACTTAAGAGATTTTTACAGCTCGTCATTAAACTCGGTAAACTTATAGAGATTAACCAGCTCATATGGCGTAATCGCTTCATAATCTTGATACATACTTGTGCATTTTTGTTCACCGTCTTCCATGAAGTTCTCCAGCTCGGATAATTTAGTCTGATTATGTCCCAGTGCAGCTAATTCTACTTCAAAGCAGTTTCTAGTGGTTTTCAGCTCATCCAATCTATCATCTAAAACTTTTACCAATAAGCTTTCCAGTGCATTTGCAGTGTTTGTTGCTTCAGGAGTAAACTCTTTAAGTTTTTTAAAATTAAATATCTTATTTAATTGGTTGCTTGAATAATAACTCGATACGACTTCCATTCTTTCATGAATTATTTTTCTAATCTCAGCTATTGGAGTAGAAGCAACTGCATCTAAAGCTTCTAATAACTTTTCACTGTCTATTTTTTTTACCAATTCTTTTCCAAATTTAGTTTTCAGATAGCCGGGTGCAGCAAGGCTATAATAAATATACTGAGCATCAATCATATATTGTATTTGCCAAGGTAATAAATGATGGTCACTTACAACGCGAGTAGGAACCATAAAAGAAAAGCTGTCATCATAATCAAATCTGGTTACCTTTAAGCTATCCCCGCCATTAATAAGGGCATAGTTTATCCCATTATCAATATCTCTGTCATCTATAAATATAGATAATATAGTAGCTACTTCAAAACCAAGAACCGGTTTCCCGTTATATATAGACGGGTTTATGCTATTATGTTTTAATATACCGCCTTGAATTTCACACCCCCCTATAACACAATCAAAAGGGATACTATCTGCGTTAATCTTAGCTGCTACCTCATATCCATAATTATCGAACTGGTGAAAATTATTTATATATTTAACGGCAAGCTTAATTTGGTTAGCATATTTACTGTCTTTTACAAGCATCATAGTAGAGGCATTATCACCCAAAAAATATTTATAAATTCCACCTGCAATAAATTCTCTGATTATCCAGGAATTAATATTTTCTTTTATAATCCACAAGCTTTGATTGCTGCTTGATTCCTCATCTTTTAACTTATAAATATAGGTATTAATACTTGAAGACTTTGAGTATCTGTCAACCGGTGCATATTTAATAAAATCTTTGTCTAATGTAAAAGTTTTTGAGTATTTAGCCATAATGGAAGGAACAATTTTTAATTATTCGCAAATAATAGCCAACTCTTCTTACAATGTAAATCTAAAGCCTTTTAGGTTATAATAAATTTATCATAATTTTTCAGGATAAGATTTCATTTTTATTAATTTTTATTATGGATACTAAAAATAACTTTCTAACGCTTTTTAGAATAAGTTAATCAAAAACCGTAATGTTTTATCCAACGGATATCACCTTCAAAGAAGGTTCTTAAATCAGGAATGTTGTATTTAAGCATAGCAAGCCTTTCCACTCCCGCTCCGAAAGCAAAGCCTTGATATTCATTAGGATCTAATCCGACATTTTCTAAAACTTTCGGGTTTACCATTCCGCAACCTAAAATTTCTAACCAATCATTACCCATACCAATTTTGATTTCCTGTTTGCTGCTTCTATCACATTTAACATCCACTTCGGCAGAAGGCTCGGTAAATGGAAAATGATTAGGTCTTAGCCTTACAGGAGCATTTTCGACTTCAAAAAAGAGTTTTAAAAACATTTCCAGATAGCTTTTTAAATGCACCATGGTTATATTTTTATCAATATATAATGCTTCAATTTGGTGAAACATAGGGGTGTGAGTTGCATCATAATCCGAGCGATAAACTTTGCCGATAGAAATAATTTTTATCGGAGGTTTATGGTTGGTCATGTGCCTGATTTGCACCGGCGAAGTATGTGTGCGAAGTAATAACTTATCTTCTTTTAAGTAGAATGTATCATGCATCTGCCTGGCAGGATGATGCTCAGGAATATTAAGAGCCGTGAAGTTATTCCAATCATTTTCTATATCAGGCCCTTCCGCATAGTCAAAACCCAGTTTGGAAAATATAGATCTCAGCTCGGTAATTACTTTAGTTATCGGGTGCTCTTTACCCACTGAATAATTTCTAGGAGGTAAAGTTATATCTATTTTTTCAGCAAGTAATTTTGCTTCCAGAAATTCTGCTTCAAGCTTAATTTTAATATGCTCAAGCTCTTCTATGATATAGTTTTTCAGAGTATTTATCCTCTCCCCGTAAGCTTTACGCTCTTCTGGGTTAACCTTGGAAATTAAGCTGAGAGCTTCAGTTACCTGCCCTTTTTTCCCTAAGAATTCTATTCTTATCTGCTCAAGTTGAGCAAGGTCATGAGCAGAAGCAACTTTATCAATAAAGTATTGCTTAATTTCCTCAGTACTTTTCATAGCTATGCAGCTTTTTTGATTGCTTCTAATGAAAGTGCAACTACTTTTTCAAATGCCGGCTGATCATGGATTGCAATCTCGGAAAGCATTTTTCTATTTAAATCAACTCCGCTAAGCTTTAAGCCCTTGATGAATTGAGAGTAAATCATACCATGCTCTCTAACCGCAGCATTAATCCTTTGAATCCAAAGTGCTCTAAAATCACGCTTTTTATTTCTACGGTCACGGTAAGCATATTGCAAACCCTTCTCAACTTTTTCAACTGCTACTCTAAAACAATTTTTTGAGCGTCCCTTATATCCTTTAGCAAGCTTTAATATTTTTTTATGTCTTGCTTTTGCGGTAACTCCGCGTTTAACTCTAGCCATTTTTATTTCTCCTGTTAACTAATTAATCACCATACGGCATATATGCAATTGCTCTTCTTGCTTCAACAGCATTAAGAATCGTAGTACCTCTTTGGTTACGCAATTGTCTTTTGCTTCGCTTACGCATGTTGTGTTGTTTATTAGCTTGGCTAGATTTTACTTTACCAGTGCCGGTGAGCTTGAATCTCTTCTTAGCACTGCTTTTAGTTTTCATCTTTGGCATTTTGTCTCCTTTATAAGTTTTTTAGTTTCGCTTATAGGCATGCCTTTAAGGCCTATATAACATAAACGGGCTCTGAGTCTATACTTAAAATATAAAATTGCAAGTTCTAATTCGCCTATTCGGCACCTATAAAGTAGGTCGCAATGTTATACTCCAACTGCTGCTCAGCATTATCAAGCAGCTCCTGCAGCATCTTGGTAATGATCAGATTTTTATCTTCCGAAGAAATAACCCCTTCTACATTCCTTGTGCTGAAAGCTTCGATCTCAATTTCCGAAACCTTATTGCGTGCAGCTTCATCCGAATATAATTTCATAGATATAAGATAGCGTGCATCATACTTATTATGCTCTCCTCTTCTTAAAGATTCTATAATTTGCCCGGTTTCATTTTTGAGTTTTTCTTCTTTAAAGCTTGCTTCCTTAATAACAACTTCAATCTTTCCTACGCTCCCTTTAGCTCTTAAGCGCTTTTCCGCCCAATTAATAATTGCCTGTTTAGGATTAATCGGAGGTTTGTAATTGCTTCCAATTGAATTTGTATTATCTGTTCTATCTATGATTACTATATCCTTAACATCTAAAACTATAAAACCCGGTTTATATGCCGTTTCCTGGTTGATTGCCGGAGTTTTAATATTATTCTCCTGAATTGTATTACAACCGGCAAGTAGTAATGCCATTGCCGGAAGGATCATTTTTTTAATCATCGTCTTCTTCATCATCTTTTTCCTCCGAATAATATATTTTTTTGTTAAACGTTCCTTCAGATTTATCAATAAGCACTGTAATTGTACAGTCCCCTGTTATATTAACCGTTGTTCTTAACATTTCAAGGAATCTATCAACTCCGAGAATAATTGACATCCCTTCAAGCGGTAACCCGACCGAAGTCAGCACCATACCCATCATTACCATCGCACCGCCCGGGAAACCAGCTGCACCTATAGAACCTAGCGTACAAGTTAAAATTATCATTAAGTATTGAGTCATACCCAATTCCATACCGACAACTTGCGCAAAAAATACGCTGCAAATTCCTAAATAAATAGCGGTGGCATCCATATTAATCGAAGCCCCGAGTGGTAGTAAAAATGAAGCTGACTGCTTGGAAACCCCGACTTTATTTTGCAATTCCTTAATTGCAGTTGCAAGCGTTGCCTTACTGCTTACGGTTGCAAAAGCAAGCATTTGAGTATTAATCATCTTTTTATAGAAAGGCAAGGGGTTTAACCCGGCGAATACAAAGAGCATAACTCCGAATAATATGTATTGTACGCTAAGCGCACCCATTACGACCAATACAAATTTTCCTAATGAAAACATAACATCTAAGCCATACACTCCCACCACCCAAGACATAATTGCAAAGACACCATACGGAGTAAGCTTTATAACAAGCTCAATCATTTTAAATACTAAGTGTGAAGCGGATACTACCAAGTTTTTCACTTCTCTCCCTTTATCCCCGATTAAGATAAGTGCAAACCCCGTAAAAAATGCGAATACCACTACCTGCATCGTGTTAGAGGCTGCCATTGCTTGAATTGGGTTAGTCGGAACTATATCCATCAAAATTTCTACCGCACTCTTTTGAACATGCGTAACGCTTTCAGTCCCAAGCTGAATATTTAAGCCCTCACCGGGTTTGAATATTATTGCAAAACCAAGCCCTATCATTACGGCAAATATAGTGGTGAAACAATATGCAAAAAATGCTTTTGAGCCTACCCTACCAAAGGTGCTCGCGTCATTCATATTAGTGACCCCGTTTAGTATTGAGAAAAAGATGAGCGGTATTACTACCATCTTAATCATATTAATAAATAAAGTACCTATCGGCTTTAAAATCAAAGCTTGTTCTTTAAGAATATACCCGGATATAATACCCAGCACCATTCCGGCCATCACTTTTTGCCACAGCTTTATTTTCATGTTCCCTCTTTAAAAAATCAGCTTTTAATTCATAAACATTTGCCAAAATGCAAATACAAATTCTATTAACTTTATATGCAAATGACAAGATTATTTTCATAATACAAAGTCTGGCTCCCTTTTATATCACAAAAACTAACGATCTTTTCTAAATAAAAAGCCCGCTATCAGCCCTGCCGACAAAGCAATTAAAATTGCATAAACAGCATATTTTAACGGCTCCCTTTTCGATATTTCGTCGATTGCCGCATATAATCCTTGCTTTCCAACCTCAAAGCTTAAATGGATATTGTTTACTTCTTTACCCTTTGTAAAAGCATAAATACTTACATCATATTTGCCGCTATAAGCATAATTCGGGATATAAAACTTTGCTCTGAAGATATTTTCCCCTATGCGCTCAATGCTCTCAACTTTAGTCGGATATAATTTCAAAGCTTGTCTATAAAGCTTAAATTCTTCTTTAAATCGGTCAAATTGCAGTTGAGGATATCTTTCCTGGACTTGATAATTTTCAAATTGGTAGTCCAGGGCAAGATCCCTTAATGTATCCAAGTCTGCAATACTATAGAGGTCTTTAGTTGAGGCCAGGAAGAAATACGAGTGCTCGGAAGGTATGGTAAAACTTTTAGCATTTATCCAGACCCCGTTTATTTTTTCTTTTTTCCAAACCCTATACGCCCTAACCGGTCCGTCTACGGAAATTATAATTTCTTCAACTCCGGTGCTTATCCCGGAAATAGTTATATACTGTCCTTTAAAATCATAATTTAAGATAATACTTTTTGTAGAAAGATCAGCGATAAGGTAGCCGGCATTAGCTTTAACACCTATGTTTAAGCTCAAAATAATTATAACTAAACTGAATAATAATCGTCTCATTTAATTAGATGCTCAACTGTATATAAGGACTGAGGAGTTACAACCAGCCCGCAAGCTACTTTTACACAAAGTATAAAGATAATTAAAGCAAATAGTAATCTATAATTATCAGGATTACATTTAGACCCCAACCTCGCTCCAATTTGTACTCCGAAAGCCGTACCGATAATCAGGATAGTTGAAAGAACAATATCTAAATTATGTGAAGTTACGGAATGCAGGATAGTCGCGAGTATAGTAGTAAATATAATTTGAAAATGGGTAGTACCGGCAGTAAAAGCCTCGGAAACTCTAAGCAGATAAATCATTGCAGGAAGCATAATTAAACTTCCTCCGATCCCCATAATTGCGACCAAAAATCCGCCTATAAGCCCGACCAATACAGGCGAAAATATACTCATTTCCTGCCTGGTACTGATAAAATTGATTTTTAGCGGTAAAGATAGATTTTTGAACAATTTTTTAGGTTGGTGTTTCGGTCTCTCTAATTTTTTAAATTTATAATATAGTAATGTAATAGCATCTTTTGAAGTTGTAAAACCTACTATACCGAGCAATACCAGAAAGCTTAAGGATATAAAAATATCAATCATTCCGAGCTCGGTTAGAATATCAAAAACTATAACTCCTAAAGTTGCTCCGGCTAAACCGCCGATAAGCATTAATACTCCTAACTTATAATCCACTCTTTTTCTGCGGGCATAAGCTAAAAACCCGGAGAAAGAGGCCGCTGTCATCTGATTAGTTGAAGTTGCGACCGCAACCTGTGAAGGAACCCCAATTGCAACCAAAATAGGCACTAAGATTAATCCGCCTCCTATACCAAAAATACCGGCAAGTATCCCCACACCTATACCTATTGAGATAATAAGGAAGATATTTAAGTTCACCTCAGCAATTGGAAGGTATATATTAATAATATCGTACAAAACTTATTCTCACTTTTTATTTAAGCCCTTTTTCTTGAAGCAAGTTTTGCAACTGACCGGAAAGGTACATCTCTCTTACAATATCACACCCGCCGATAAATTCCTGCTTAATATATAATTGAGGAATAGTCGGCCAGTTAGAGAACTCTTTAATACCCTGCCTTAACTCCTCACTTTCAAGAATGTTAATATCCTTAAAAGGTAATTCCAAGCGGTTAAGAATTTGAACTACTACCCCGGAAAAACCGCATTGCGGCATATTTGCAGTTCCTTTTAGAAACAAAACTATATCATTGTTTTCTATTTCATTCTTTATTTGAGAAAGTACATCATCCATATTCGTTTACTCCTTAGCCTTTGTTTTTAATGAAATCGCATGCAATTCTCCACTTTTTAAATGGGAATTTAAGGCATCGTATACCAGCCTGTGTTGAGCAATCATACCTATTCCTTTAAATTTAGAAGAAATAATTTTTGCTTCATAGTGATTGTTATCACCAACAGTATCTATTATTTCAACTTCTGCATCCGGGAATGCCTGTAAAATCATTTCTTTTAAAATATCGGGTTTTAATGGCATAATTTTAATCCTTAGCTCTTTCCAAGTATTCTATCTCAGCAGTCTTAATCACTATTTTTTCACCCATACTGATAAACGGAGGAACCATTACTCTAACTCCGTTTTCTAAAATTGCGGGTTTATATGATGAAGCTGCGGTCTGACCTTTAACCACCGGTTCACATTCTTTAACGGTTACTACTAAAGTCTCGGGAAGGGAAATCGTAAGCGGTTTATCTTCATAAAACTCAACATTTACTTCCATTCCGTCTTGTAAGAATACTACTTGCTCACCGACAATCTCTTTATCGATATAAATTTGCTCATAGCTTTCGTTATCCATTAAAGCCAGGTTATCCCCTTCCATATAAAGGAACTGAAATTTCTTTTGATCCAGGCGCACTTTTTCAATATTTTCGCTACTTCTAAATCTATGATTTAATTTGGTGCCGTTAATCATATCTTTCATTTCAACTTGCATATAAGCCCCACCTTTACCGGGCTGAGTATGCATAGTTTTTTGCACTACCCAAAGTTTGCCGTTATATTCAAGCACATCACCTACACGAATGCTGTTAGCATCAATCTTCATGATCTCAACTCATTGGAAATTTTATGGAGATAATCTAACATAAGCTGTTAGAAGATCATAGAAAAAGTTTTATATTACTTTCAACATTCTCTTCTTTTTACTTACTTTAACTTATTAACTTTATAAAATTACTGGCATGCTAAGCATTCATCATAATTAGTATTACTACCATCACCCGACACTGTACCGTCACCTTGAATACCTGCCGGTATCAATTTCATTTCAAGCTGTATAGGAGAATGCTCGGACTTAATTGATACTTTATCCGCCCTTTGGAGCGACTTGGAACGACAGTAATACATACTCTTCACCCCTCTCTTCCAAGCCGTAAAATGCAGCAAATGCAAATCACGTTTATGGATATCCGCCGGGATAAAGATGTTTAACGATTGAGCCTGGCAAATAAACGGAGTTCTATCAGCAGCTAAATCAATTACCCACCTTTGATCAATTTCAAATGCAGTTTTAAATACATCCTTTTCTTCTTGACTCAAAAAATCTAAATGTTGAACCGAGCCTTCGTGATTCATGATTGAAGACCAAACATCATCATTATCGTGTTCCTTTTCCTGCAATAGCTTCTTTAAATGCTTATTTCTAACATTAAATGAGCCGGTTAAAGTCTTTTGGGTATAAGTGTTTGCATTATAAGGCTCAATTCCAGGAGAAGAATTACCTGCAATAATAGAAATTGAAGCAGTAGGAGCTATTGAAGTTTTATGACTGAACCTTTCCATTAATCCTGCTTCCAAAGCATCAGGACATGCTCCCTTTTCTTCAGCCAGCATTTTTGAAGCTTTATCCACTTCTTGCTTGATATGCTTAAATATTTTCAAATTCCATGCTTTAGCCATAGCTGATTCCATAGGCAGCATCTTAGATTGCAGGAACGAATGCAATCCCATCACTCCTAAGCCTACACTTCTTTCTCGGTAAGCGGAATATTTTGCTTTACTCATGCTGGTCGGAGCTTTATCAATAAAATCTTCCAGCACATTATCTAAAAACCTCATAATATCAGGAATAAAATCTTCGTTGTTATTCCATTCTTCATAGGTTTCCAGGTTTAATGAAGAAAGGCAGCATACCGCCGTTCTTTCATTGCCCAGATGATCCTTACCGGTTGCAAGAGTAATCTCGCTGCATAAATTGGAAGTTTTTACTTCAAGACCTAGTTTTTCATATACTTCAGGTTTTGCATCATTCACATGATCGATAAACAGTAAATAAGGTTCTCCGGTTTCTACTCTGGCGGTTAGAATTCTAATCCATAAATCTCTGGCTTTTACGACTGCAATCGTCGACTTATCATATGGGCTTTTTAACTCCCAAGGATCATCCTTTTCAACCGCTTCCATGAAGTCATCGGTAATAACTATACCATGATGTAAGTTGAGCGCTTTACGGTTCGGGTCACCTCCGGTCGGTCTTCTAAGCTCTATGAACTCTTCAATCTCAGGATGCCATACAGGTAGATATACAGCTGAACTTCCTCTTCTTAAACTGCCTTGAGAAATTGCAAGAGTTAGCCTATCCTGAACTCCTATAAACGGAATAATTCCTGAAGTTTTACCGTTGCCTCTTACTTTTTCTCCGATAGAGCGTACCCCCCCCCAATAGGTGCCGATTCCCCCGCCTCTTGAAGCCAGCCACACATTCTCATTCCAAACATCAACAATTCCATCCAAGCTATCTCCGGTCTCATTTAAAAAACACGAGATCGGCAAACCTCTATCAGTTCCTCCGTTACTCAAAATCGGAGTAGCCGGCATAAACCACATTTTACTCATGTAATCATAAAGCCTGTTTGCATGCTCTTCGTCATCAGCATAATACTTAGCAACTCTTGCAAACAAATCTTGAAAAGTCTCCCCTTCTAATAGGTAACGATCTACCAATACTGCTTTTCCGAAGTCAGTTAAATTTTTATCTCGCTCAGAATTTAAAGTTATTTTAAACTCTTTTTTATTGATTAACTTTTGCGGCTCTACCTTGAACGCGGCAACTGAGCACATAATAATTCCCTCTTAAAAAACCTTTGATCCTATACTATATATAGTATTAGAATTTGCAATGACTTTTATTTTCAACTATATGTTGATTTTGTAAAAAACATGTTGACACCCCATTAATCCAGCCATTGGAGAAGAGAAAAAAGCAAGATGGTACGAAAAATGTTATTTACAACCCAAACTTGTTATTTGTTCATTAGCTCTCTTTTTAAGAAAAGTTGAAGCATTAGGAAATTCTTTTTTAAATTTGGCAAATGTAAAGCAAGCCTGCTTAACTTTATGCAATCTGCCGAGAGACTCACCCAACTTTACTAAACTATCCGGCGCTTTATCACCATTTGGGTTTTGCTGATAGCTTTTTAAATATCTTATTGCAGCTTGATTATATTTTTCAGCCTGGAAGTTAATTTCTCCGATCCAAAATTGAGCTTCGCTCACTCTTGTATGATTTGGGTTATTATCAATAAATTCCTGAAATGACTTAAGTGCTTTATCCGCATCTTTTTCTTTGATTGCAGCATAAGCTTTTTTGTAAAGGATTTCTCCTTGATCATCTTTAGTATTATTTTTAGTCTTATTTAAGCTTTGTTCTTGCTTAGCTTTTTTTTCCAAAGCTTTCTGATCGCTTCCTTTGAATACATTTTGTTCAGTTAATTGCTCATCAATGGAATCAAGTTTTTTATCAGCTTCACCGGCATTAATTTTAGCTTGATCCTTACGTTGATTAAGTTCATTAAATCTATATTCAATATCGGAGGAAAATTTTATAAATTTATCATTAAGCTGTGAATATTCAAATTGGAGTTGCTCTATATCACCCCTAATCGTTTTTAACAATTGATAAAGCTCATCGAACTGCGCAGAAACCGCTGCACTATTTGAACCGCCTGAAGTTTTCGGCTCGGAATAAATCTGCTTCTGTAAAGCTACCATGTTTTGCTCGATACCTTCTACTCTTGCAAATAAATCAGTCTCGGAAAGCTTTGGCTTCCTTAGCGCACTTGACTCATCTGATAGTTGGGCAACCGCATTAGCATTTAAACTTAAACTTAAACAACAGGCGAACAGAAATAATATTTTTTTCATATATTTATAAAATTATATTAATTATTTTATTAGGCACATGGATCACTTTCTTAATTTCTGACTTCTCTAAAACCGAACCGATATTACCCAGAAGTTTAGCCTGCGCTAGCGTTTCTTCTTTAGTTGCATTTAACTTTATTTCCATAACGCCCCTCATTTTACCATTTAACTGTACAGCAATAGTGACATTATCATCAACTAAAAATTTCGGATTAGCTTCAGGCCAAGCTATATTTATTAATACATTTTCATTTCCTAGCATATGCCATAATTCTTCCGTAATGTGAGGCGCAATCGGGTTTAATAACCTTATCGCCATTTCCATCCCCAGCTTATAAGTTGCTTCCGATAAAGAGTTACTACTCAAATAGTTAGTAAGTTCTCTAATTTTAGCTATCGCCTTATTAAAATGGAAGTGCTCCAAGAAATCCGTCACATCTCTGATAGTTTTATGAATTACTTTTAAAGCCTTTTCATCGTGAGTCGGATTCGAAGATAAAGCAGGATTAATTTCATGCACCATTTTATATAACTTGGAAAGGTATTTATACGAGCCTTCAATCCCGGTATCAGTCCATTCCAAGTCGCGATCAGGTGGAGAATCCGATAGTAAGAAGAAGCGTGCGGTATCGGCTCCGTACTTCTCTACAATAGAATCCGGATCCACAACGTTCTTCTTAGATTTACTCATTTTTTCCGAACGGCCGAGAACCACCTCTTCTTTGGTCGAAGAATGATAAACCTTATTACCTTCTTTTTTAACTTCTTCGGGATATAACCAGCTGCCTGTTCCGTCCTTATAAGTTTCATGGCAGATCATTCCTTGGGTAAGCAACCTGTCAAACGGCTCGGAAAGGTTTAAATAACCGCATTGCTTAAGCGCTTTAGTGAAAAAACGCGAATATAAAAGATGCATGACCGCATGCTCAATGCCTCCGATATATTGATCAACGGGCAACCAATAATCTACTTGTTTTCTGTCGAAAGCTTCTTCGCTTTGCGGGGAGCAAAACCTTGCAAAATACCAGGAAGATTCAAAGAAAGTATCAAAAGTATCGGTTTCGCGGGTAGCTCCTTTGCCGCATTTCGGGCAATCAACATGTTTCCAGGTCGGATGATTGGAAAGAGGGTTCCCTTTACCGGTAAAACTCACATCTTCAGGCAGCTTAACAGGGAGCTGTTCTTTAGGCACCGGAACTACTCCGCAATCATCGCAGTATATCATCGGAATTGGGCAACCCCAATAACGTTGACGGGAAACACCCCAATCCCTAAGCCTATACTGAACTTTTCCTTCACCTTGCTTTAAGCGCTCTAATTCTTCTACCACCCTTCTCTTAGCGCCATTACTATCCATCCCGTCTAAAAATGCGGAGTTAAACATTACTCCGTCTTCTTCTATATATGGCTCCTTATTATAATCTATTTCCTGATCGGACACAGGCTTTATCACCGGAATGATAGGTAAATTATATTTTAAAGCAAATTCATGATCTCTCAGGTCATGGGCAGGGCAGGCAAAAATTGCCCCCGCGCCGTAATCCATAAGAACAAAATTTGCGATATAAACCGGAAGCTTAATTGAATCATCAAGAGGGTGCAAAACATAAAGCCCGGTAAATACCCCCTTCTTCTCGACAGTTTCTAAAACTTGTTCGCTTACGGCATTATGGGCACACTCTGCGATGAAAGCCTTAACTTCTTCGTTTTCTACCTGAGCTAGAATCGGGTGATCATAAGCAACTCCTATATAAGAAGCGCCGAATAAAGTATCTGGGCGAGTAGTATAAATATCTATATATTGCTCACTATTCTCTACCTTAAACTTAACTATGGCACCTTCAGATTTACCAATCCAATTTTTCTGCATGGTCAGCACTTTTTCAGGCCAGTTTTTAAGCTTATTTAAGTCATCTAATAATTCATCGGCATACTCGGTAATTTTTAAAAACCATTGCTTTAATTTCTTACGCTCTACAAGTGCGCCCGAACGCCATCCTCTACCGTTTTCAACCTGTTCATTCGCAAGCACGGTTTGATCGACCGGATCCCAATTAACTATCGATTCTTTTTGGTAAGCCAGGCCTGCGGTATAAAAATCTATGAACATTGCCTGCTCATGTTTGTAGTAATCGGCATCACAAGTTGCAAGCTCTCTTCCCCAATCATATGAAAAGCCGATCGGGAGAAGTTGTTTTTTCATCGCTTCTATATTCGAGTATGTCCATTCCGCTGGCTGCCGGTTATTTTGAATTGCAGCGTTCTCAGCCGGCAAACCGAACGCATCCCAACCCATCGGATGCAATACGTTAAACCCGGCGGATTTCTTAAATCTTGCGACCACATCACCTATAGTATAATTCCTTAAATGCCCCATATGCACTCTCCCGGAAGGATAAGGGAACATCTCAAGCACAAAATACTTAGGTTTTGAAAAATCCTCGGATACTTTAAATGAATTGTTTTGATTCCAATATTCCTGCCATTTTTTCTCTATAACTTTCGGATTATAATCACTCATATTTTTTTGCCGTTTAGTAATTTGGAGTTCAATATATAGCACCCGAAATAAAAGTGCAAAAATAAAGTACAAAAATGGTTATAAAATTATGAGTATTAAATAACCGGTTATACTAGTCATTAGTTTACGGTTAATATATATTAAATGCCCATCAAAATGCTTTTTAATTTCTAATTAAGTTATCTTTATATTTTATTTTAGAAAAGATTTTTATATACTTCGGTAAAATATAGAAAGATTTTACATAAATATATGATAGCTTCCTCTACCCCGCAATCGGATTTACTATCAGATTCAATAAAAACCGCAATAACTCCGATGATGCAACAGTATCTTAATGTGAAAGCAATGCATGAGGAGTACTTGTTGTTTTACAGAATGGGTGATTTTTATGAACTCTTTTTTAATGATGCAGTGGTTGCGGCAGATATTCTAAATATCACACTTACTAAGCGCGGTAGGCATAAGGGTGAAGATATTCCTATGTGCGGAGTTCCTTCCCATGCTTATGACTACTATCTTGAAAAGCTAATTAAGGCCGGTTTCAAGGTTGCTATCTGTGAACAACTGGAGACTCCGGAAGAGGCAAAAAAGCGGGGATATAAAGAAGTAGTAAAAAGGGAAGTGGTAAGGATAATTACTCCGGGAACTATAATAGAGGAATCTTTACTTGAATCCAAACAAACTAATTACCTTTGCTCGATTGCTGTAATTGATAAAATTATTGCCCTTGCTTGGATTGATATAACTACCGGGGAATTCTATATATCTACTACTAGCGGCTTTTCTCTTGCAAGTGACCTCGCCAGGCTTTCGCCAAGTGAGATAATATTACCTGAAAAGCTGTTTCAAGGCGAAAGGATGAAACATGTATTACAGGAATATAACAAAAATATCTCAGTACGAGCTAATAACATATTTGATTATACCAGAAGTGAGAATCGCCTAAAACAATTTTTTAACCTCACCTCATTAGAAGGCTTAGATAATTATAATAAAGCTGAAATAACAAGTGCAGGAGCATTAATTGAATATATAGAACATACGCAAAAAAGCGCTCTTCCTAAAATTAACCGCCCGAAGAAAATTGACTCCAAACATTTTATGCTGATTGACCCTGCTACCAGAAGAAATTTGGAAATTGAGAAGGATATTAAAGGTCAAAAGAAAAACTCCTTACTTAGCGTGGTTGATAAAACATTAACTTCTTTAGGGGGAAGGTTACTCAGCACTCAACTCTCTGCACCCATGTGTGATCAAAGCTCGATTAACCGAAGGCTTGATAATGTTGAATGTTTTATAAAGCAAAGCAGCTTAAGAACTAAAGTAAGAGAGCTTCTAAAAGCATTTCCGGATATTGAACGCGCTCTATCAAGGATATTTGCGAAACGCACAAGCCCGCGCGATTTAGGGATAATTCGTGATGGACTGGATATTGCCTTGCTTATAGCTGAAACTTTAACCTTTTCATCTGAATATTTATCTGAAGAAATAAAGCAAAACTTAAACTATACGGGTAATTTCGGCAACCTTTTAGAAAAGCTTAAAAGCGCGCTGAAAATTGAATTACCCCTTAATATTAAAGAAGGAAATTTTATTAGACAAGGCTATCATTCAAAACTGGATGAGTTAAGGGATATCAAAACCAACGCTAATTCAAATTTAATTAAACTTAAGGAGAAATACCAATTATTGAGCGGTATA
The DNA here is from genome assembly GCF_000730245.1 of endosymbiont of Acanthamoeba sp. UWC8. NCBI lineage: Bacteria > Pseudomonadati > Pseudomonadota > Alphaproteobacteria > Holosporales > Holosporaceae > endosymbiont of Acanthamoeba sp. UWC8. The sequence goes on from NZ_CP004403.1 coordinate 802,165, forward strand.
CCAACACTGAAAATATCACATAACAATATTTTGGGCTATTTTGTAGAAATAACTCCTTCCAACCTCAAAAAAATGCCTGAAGATTTATTTATTCATCGGCAAACTCTGGGTAATTCAATCAGGTATACCACTGAGGAATTAAAGCAACTTGAAAGCGATATCAAGCTTTGTGAAGAACGGTTTTACGGCTTAGAGCAGGAAATATTTGCCGAACTTATTAATGAGATTACTTCTTATTCGGATAATATAGCTCTTCTTTCCCAGGCAATTTCCATAATTGATGTTTCTTCCTCGCTTGCAACTCTTGCAGTTGAGATGGAATATGTGCGCCCCTTAGTTGATAGCTCAAAAAACTTTGAAATCATAGAAGGTAGACACCCTGTTGTTGAAAAATATTTAAAATCTAAATTTATTCCTAATGACTGCATTCAAAATGAAGAGCAAAATTTATGGTTGATTACCGGACCTAACATGGCAGGGAAGAGTACATTTTTAAGACAAAATGCATTGATATGCATACTCGCTCAGATCGGTAGTTTCGTGCCTGCTAAAAGCGCCCATATCGGAATTGTTGATAAGCTGTTCAGCAGGATAGGCTCAGGTGATGATATTTCGAGAGGACAATCCACATTCTTGGTTGAAATGGTGGAAACCGCTTCTATTTTAAACAATGCTACCGCCAACTCGTTTGTTATCTTGGATGAACTCGGCAGAGGTACTTCTACTTACGACGGCTTATCGATCGCCTGGTCGGTGATTGAAAACATCCATAATGAAATTAAATGCCGAACATTGTTTGCTACCCATTATCATGAACTCACCGAACTTGAACAGCATTTAAAGTACCTAAGGTGCTATACGATGAAGGTTACCGAGTGGGAAGAAAAAATAATATTCATGCATGAAGTTATAAAAGGGAAAGCTGATAGATCATATGGCATTCATGTGGCTGAAATTGCAGGCGTACCTTTATCGGTTATTGAAAGAGCAAACTTAATTTTATCTCAACTGGAGCTTAAAAATTCCGGTTCCTCGGCACCTCCTCCTATACCTATTGCTTCTCCCTCTCTGAAGCCTAAAGCTGATAAACTTGAACTGAAGCTAAAAGCAATTGATATAGATGCGCTTACTCCCAGAGAAGCACTTGATATTTTATATGAACTTAAAAACATGGTTAAATAATATGAAAGCATTTCCTTATACCAGGCTTAGAAGAAACCGCAAAGAACAATGGTCGAGAGATATGGTTGCCGAGAATCATCTTAGGCCTTCTGACTTAATACTCCCCATATTTGTTAAAGAAGGTAAGGAAGAGCTGGAGCCGATTACCTCTATGCCGGGTGTAAATAGGCTTTCAATCGATAATTTGGTTAAAACGGCTAAGGATGCAAAGGCGCTAGGGATTCCGGCGATTGCTCTTTTTCCTTATATAGATCCGACGTTAAAAGATGATAAAGGTAGCGAAGCATTAAATAAGGAGAATTTAGTATGTAGAGCCATTAAGGAACTGAAGAATAAAGTTCCCGAGCTTGGCGTAATTACCGATGTTGCACTTGACCCTTATACTATTCACGGCCATGATGGCCTTATCACTGAAAGAGGGGATGTACTTAATGACGAAAGCGTGGATGCTTTATGTGAACAAGCGCTACTCCTTGCTCAAAGCGGTTGTGATATTGTTGCCCCCTCCGATATGATGGACGGCAGAATCGGTGCTATCAGAGAAACTTTAGAGGAAGAAGGCTTAACCGATACTCAAATTCTTGCTTATGCTGCAAAATATGCTTCTTGCTTCTACGGCCCCTTTAGAGGCGCTGTCGGCTCGCAATCTTTGCTGGGCGGCAAGGATAAAAAAACTTATCAAATGGATTTTGCTAATTCCGATGAAGCTTTACGAGAAGTGGAGCTGGATATTTCAGAAGGAGCGGACATGGTGATGATAAAACCGGGACTACCTTATTTGGATGTCATCAGGAGAGTTAAGGATAATTATAACATCCCGATTTTTGCTTATCAGGTAAGCGGAGAATATTCAATGATTAAAGCAGCAAGTGCCGCCGGGTTTATTGATGAACAAAAAGCATTTTTAGAAACCATGCTTTGTTTCAAGCGTGCGGGTGCAAACGGAATATTTACTTATGCGGCAATCGAAATCGCAAGGTGGCTGTGATGAGGAATTATACATACAGAAAACATAAAAACGATGCCCATCCTTTTGCAATAGTTTGCATGCAGACTATAAAGTACTTCCCGGTATTACTTCCGGCTATGGCTTATTTATATGATTATATTTATTTTATTCAGTTAGGTATTCAAGTTGATCAGATTCCAAGCACATTTTTTGATCATCTTAGGTCTGCTTTAAATTGGTTACCCGAAATAAGCTTGTACTCTTTATTTAATTTTGCTTTAATTCTATGCTTTATTCGTAACAATAAAGAGGAAGAGCCAAATAATAAAACAAGAGTTATTAGTTTTATTATTTTACTTCCAGCTATCATTTCTTTTTTAGCAGCAATATTATTTGAACTCTCTTACCCTTACGTTATACTATATATGACTATTATTATTTCCCTACTCACCTCTTTTATATATTTTATAGAAAATTCGAAAACATATAGAGAAGCACTTTCTAACCAAATAAGAACAGGGATTAGAAGCTTTTTAGCTTTATTAACAATCACTTTGTCTCTTAGCTTATACCAAGGCAAATATGATTATTATCAACTAAAAACGGGAACAGAAAAATTTAAAACTAAGATAATTATAAAAGATTATAAAAATATTAATCCTAAAGAACAAAGCTATAAAGAGGAAGTTTTAGTTAGGCCGCTTGAAGCAGGCGTAATATGGTATAATAGGTCCAATAATTCATTTAATTTTTCTAAATGGGATTATATTGAGGAAATAAATTTTCCAAATAAACGGCCTTTATCAAGTAATATTAAAAACCCGCCTAATAATACTAATACAACACAAATAAAATAAGCTATATAAAATACTTAAAGTCTTAAGCAAAAAAAATGTGCAATGTATTAAACTTAATTTGAAATACATTGCAATCAATCTAACTTATTTTAGGGTATCTTTGGGCAGCTAACCTCAAAATTCTTATCGCTCTTTCAGGCTGAAGGGCATAAACTCTTCTCACCACTTCTTCTAATGGCGGCTTTCTTCTTAGTTCATTTTCGGTTTGCATTAACACAAATCTAAAATCGATTAAGGCTGCTCTTTTTTCTTCTTCACTAAAGTAGATCGGCTTTAAATCATGCTCAACCACAAAATTTGTCATTTTAACCATAAGAGAATTGAACTTTTCCTTAGCAACCAGTTTCTCCTCATTTGTAGCAGATTTAGAATTTTTAATCAGGGAATATGACATAACAGCTTTATGAAGTATAATAAGCTCTTCATCAGGAAGACTCTTTAAAATCTCATTATCTAAGTTAAAATGTTCTTCATCCTTCAAATCTTTATTACTCGCTTTACCGCCTGAGCAACCTACCAGTGAAAATGTCAGTATAAATAAAACTACATATCGCATTAAAAACATAATCTAATAACCACGCAATTATTTAATAATTCGCTGAATTATAACATTATAAATTCAAATTCGCTAAATAAAAATAGATTTATATAGAAAATTTAATATTATTTTAAAATATTTTATAGTGTTTTTCATATTAGAAAACTTGACTACCAAACAAGCGGAAGCTTTATTAGTAATATATTTTAAATAATTTTTATGATCATAAGATGAGTAAAACCTCAATACTACCCAAATTAAAAAATGATTTAAGTTCCTATTTTGAAATTCTTACAAAAGTTGCTATAGCTGCTTTAGTAACCTCAGGATTAATAATTAATTATATATATGTATCCTTTCTCGGATTTAACCCGTATTTAATACCGTTTACTTTATCGGATCACATTAATACTTCATTAAGTGTAGTATTTGAGCTTTTGATAGTTTATTTCTGTTTATTTATTCAACCCTTTTTTCTTTACAAGGAAACGGTAACCAGCGCCTTTCCTCATGTTAATAGTAGAAAAATCAAATTCGCTAAATATGTCTCTTTATTTTCTAAATTATTGCTTATTATATTAGCTGCATATTTTAGTTATAAAATATATACGCTTAATAAAAATTTTAATTTTAGCACCTATATATTTTATCCGATAATAATTGCTTTTGCCTCTTATTTGGTAATAGCTTACGCTTTAACTTTTATTACTGCTTTTAATCCGAAAATTAGATTAGGCCTAAGTTCCTCCTTTGCTTTTTTAGTCTTTGCTGTTTCCAAAGCTTTATGTATTTTTAATATGGATTCAGTAAATTTCGACCGTGAACTTTATTTAACAACAGTAGAAAACTCTGACGGTAAAGAATATACTCTTTTAAAATCTTTTGAAAAAGGTGAAGTTATCTATGAAACTGATAAGAAAAGAGTTGTTTTCTTAAAAGCAGATAAAACAGGAGTAATAATTCCTATGATAAAAGTTGAAGCTGATAATAATAAAATTTAAATATACTTCACTAAACCCTAAACTTAAGTGCTTCTTCCAGGTATTTTATTTCATCCTTCAACTCATCTTTCACAATTTCGGAGGATTCTTTTTCCATTTCCCGGATGGTTTCGGCAAGCCTGCTTTCAAACTGCTCAAAATTAATTTTATCTGCGCTTACAGCTTCATCAATTATAACCGTACAAAGTTCCGAGGTTACCTTAACCGTACCTGCCGAAACAATATATTTTTCGGTTATTGCCTCATCTTGATAAACATTAATTACTCCGGGAGTAATAGTAGTAATATAGTTCTCATGACCGAATAATACACCGAACTCTCCGCCTTCACCCGGAAGCACTGCCATAGTAACTTCCAAGTTAGCTAAGGTCTTTTCAGGAGAAATAATTTCAAGTCTAATTTTAGTCATCTACTATGCAGCCTCTAAAGCAAGTTTTTTAGCCTTCTCAATTGCCTCATCGATATTCCCTACCATATAAAAAGCAGCTTCCGGAAGATCGTCATACTCCCCTTCCACCAAACCTTTAAACCCTTGAATGGTATCTTTAAGCGCAACAAATTTTCCTGAAATACCGGTAAATACTTCCGCTACATGGAACGGTTGTGATAAAAATCTCTGAATTTTCCTAGCTCGAGCTACAATAAGTTTATCTTCTTCACTAAGCTCATCCATACCTAAAATCGCAATAATATCCTGTAACGACTTATAAGTCTGAAGAATTCTTTGTACTTCCCTCGCAATCTTGTAATGCTCTTCACCGATAATATCAGGGCTTAGCATTTGTGAGGTACTATCTAACGGGTCTACCGCCGGATAAATCCCTAGCTCGGCAATTTGTCTACTGAGTACAGTAGTCGCATCAAGGTGGGCGAATGAGGTAGCAGGCGCCGGATCAGTTAAGTCATCCGCCGGAACGTATACCGCCTGAACGGAAGTAATCGAACCTTTCTTGGTAGAGGTAATCCTTTCCTGCAATGTACCCATTTCGGTCGCAAGAGTCGGCTGATAACCTACAGCAGAAGGAATCCTCCCGAGGAGTGCAGAAACTTCGGAACCAGCTTGAGTAAATCGGAAAATATTATCAATAAAGAATAATACGTCCTGCCCTTCCTGGTCTCTAAAATATTCAGCTTGAGTAAGGCCGGTTAATGCTACTCTTGCCCTGGCTCCCGGCGGCTCGTTCATTTGGCCGTATACAAGTGCGACTTTAGAATTTTGCGGAGTTTCCAGATCAATAACTTTTGAGTCAATCATCTCATGGTAGAGGTCATTACCTTCTCTTGATCTTTCCCCCACCCCGGCAAACACTGAAAATCCGCCATGTGCTTTAGCAATATTATTAATCAGTTCCATGATAATTACGGTTTTACCGACCCCTGCTCCGCCGAATAAGCCGATTTTACCCCCCTTGGCATAAGGCGCTAAAAGATCAATAACTTTAATGCCGGTAGTTAGAATTTCATTTGCGGTAGATTGCTCGATTAATTCGGGAGCCGGTGCGTAAATGGAAGCTGATTGAGTTGATTTTATTTCACCTCGGTTATCGATTGGCTCACCGATAACATTCATAATACGACCTAAAACTTCTCTTCCAACCGGAATGGTGATGGGGCTTTCGGTATCAATAACTTCCTGTCCTCTGCTTAAACCGTCGGTGGAGTCCATAGCAATCGTCCGCACGGTATTTTCACCGATATGCTGAGCTACTTCCAGTATAAGCTCTTTGCCTTGGTTTTCACATTTCAGTGCATTTAAAATTCTAGGCAACCCTCGCTCGAATTTAACATCTACTACCGCACCGATTACTTGTTTTACAATTCCTTTATTTGCCATAACTCACATCATTTTTAAAGTTTTAGTATTTTTATTTATATAATTAAACCTGCTTCTTTTCCTCTGCTTTCTGACAGCCTATCTACAGCACTTTTTTCCTTATTAGCACCATAGTTTTTTGTAACTTTATCCAATCCTATAATATTATCTTTTCCTCCGCAGATTTCTAAAGCTCGATCTATAACCTCTTTACCTCTGTCATTTAACAGCTCTATAGCTTCAGAGATTATTTCTTCAGCCACACTTTCCTTTTTATTGGCAGCACGGCTTTCAATAGTTTCACTTACCCCTTTAACGTTAGCTTTTACTCCGCAGATTTCTAAAGCCTTACCTATCTCTTTCTCAACTTTATTTTCTAATAGGTCTCTTATCTTTATAATGGCTTGTATAGCATCCACCTTTCTAACTGAAGAAGGTTCATTAATAGAAGAGGGCACAGGCCCATAATTTAGAAACTCAAAATATTCGCGCGCTTCAATAATAAAACCACTTATTTTTGCAATCTCGGATGATTCCCTTCCTTTGTAAAAATAGGTTTCTATTTTTTTTAGTGCATCTGCAAGCTCTTCAAGTTCACCTATTGTTAAATGCTCCTTGCTTGTGCCGAGTTGTAAAAAATTTAAAACTTCTGAAGTTGCCATATAACCGCTCATAGAAGTATGGCTCGTAAGTGATTGGGCGCTTGTACTCAAAACTGTTGTAGGGGCATTTATAGATAATGTACGTAATGCTGCTCTTCTCATAATCTTCTCCTTTAAATTGCTTCCGCGCCTGATATGATTTCAATTAATTCTTTAGTAATATATGCTTGCCTTGTTCTATTATAAACAAGCTGTAATTTCTTAATCATCTCGCCCGAGTTTCTTGTGGCATTATCCATTGCAGTCATACGCGAAGCATGTTCACCGGCAAAACTCTCAAGCAATGCCTTATAAATTTGCACCTTCAAATTTTTCGGCAGTAAATCCAACAATATTTTTTCTTTATCCGGTTCGAATTCAAATTCATTAACAATCTTTTCTTCCTCTTCCTTCAGCTCTTCCTTTAAGAGCGGGATTAATTGCTGCTGAGTCGGAACTTGAGCTATTACCGATTTAAATTTATTATAATAAATATGACAAGAATCAACCTGATTATCATGAATTAAAGATAACGCTCTTTCAGCTATATCACAGGCTTCGGAGTATTTCACTCCCTTGCTTCCGATTCCGTCTTTATGAGCAATAATATATTTACCGTAATTTTTCTTTAAAAGTTCATATCCTTTTTTACCAATACAAATAATTTTGATGTCCTTACCTTGGGCAACGAGGTCATCTATAGCCTTTCTAACCGTCTTAATTATCGAAATATTGAAAGCTCCGCAAAGCCCTCTATCAGCTGTCACTACGATCATTAACTGCACTTTTTCTTCACTATTATTTTTAAGTAAAGATGTTTCTTCAAATTCTTCACATATTAACGAAGAAGCAGCAATTAATATGTTTTGCATTTTGTCTGCATAATGGACTGCGGCTTCAGATTTTTCTCTAGCTTTTTTAAGCTTAGAAGTAGATACCACTTTCATCGCCTTAGTAATCTTTTGCGTAGACTTAATGCTTTTTATTCTATTTTTTAGTGACTGTAATGACGGCATCTGTTTTCAACCCTTTTATGCAAACATTTTAGCACTTTGCTCAAGAAAAGCTCTAAGCTCGGCTTCCGTCTCTTCGCTAATCTTCTGTTCTTTTTTAATTTTATTTAAGATTTTCGGATTATTATTAAGCCCTCGGACTAATTCTTCCTCAAATCTTTTTACATCTTTTACTGGAATAGTATCAAAATACCCTTTAACGCCGGCAAAGATTATTGCGACTTGAGTTTCCACAGAATACGGCTTAAACTGAGCTTGTTTTAATAATTCCGTTAGCCTTGAACCACGCGCCAATAACTTTTGGGTTGAAGCATCGAGATCCGAACCGAATTGAGCAAAAGCTTCCATTTCACGATATTGAGCAAGCTCAAGTTTAACGCTTCCCGCAACTTGTTTCATCGCCTTAATTTGCGCGGCAGAACCTACTCTACTTACTGAAAGCCCTACATTTACCGCAGGCCTAACCCCTTTATAAAACAATTCTGTTTCAAGGAAAATCTGGCCGTCGGTAATAGAAATTACGTTAGTCGGTATATATGCCGAAACATCCCCGGCTTGTGTTTCAATAACCGGAAGCGCAGTCAAAGAACCTGCACCTTTCTCATCAGACATCTTAGCAGCACGCTCAAGTAAGCGCGAATGTAAGTAGAATACATCTCCGGGATAAGCTTCACGCCCCGGCGGACGCCTTAAAAGTAACGACATCTGACGATATGCAACAGCATGCTTAGATAAATCATCATATGCAATTAACGCATGCATAGCGTTATCTCTGAAATATTCACCCATTGCGCAGCCTGTATAGGGAGCTAAAAATGCCATCGGGGCAGCTTCCGACGCACTTGCTACAACTATAATTGAATAATCTAACGCACCTTCTTCTTCTAACTTTTTCACTATTTTAGCAACCGAAGAACGCTTTTGCCCAATTGCAACATATATACAGTAAATTTGCTTTGCCGTATCTTTTTCAATGTGAGCGGTCTTTTGATTTAAAATTGTATCCAAAACGAGAGCAGTTTTACCTGTCTGCCTATCACCGATAATTAATTCACGCTGCCCTCTTCCAATCGGAATTAAACTATCAATCGCTTTGATACCTGTTTGCACCGGCTCACTTACCGATTGCCTATCAATAATACCCGGTGCTTTAACTTCAACTCTTTTATATTCCACATCAGTAAGGGCACCTTTACCGTCCAGGGGATTTCCTAAGGCATCAACAACCCTACCGAGCAATCCTTTGCCGACCGGCACTTCAACAATTTTGCCGGTTCTTTTTACAATATCACCTTCATTAACTTGTCTATCTTCCCCGAAGATTACTATTCCGACACCGTCTTCACCCAAATTCAGCACCATCCCTTTAACACCGCTGCTAAACTCTACCATCTCAGAGGCTTGCACATTATCCAGGCCATAGGCAATCGCTACCCCGTCAGAAACCTTAACAACCTGCCCTACTTCACTTAGCTCAGCATCACTTTCAAAATTCGCAATTTGTTTTTTTAATACTTCTGATATTTCTGATGCGTTCATCAGTATCTCCTAATTTATTTTAATTTTGTAAAGCTAATTTTCTAATCCTTTGCAGCTTGTTTTTTAACGTTGCATCCAGCAATTGCGATCCAACTCTAACTAAAAGACCACCCAAAACATTCTTATCCACAACTACATTTAGAATTATTTTTTTATTAAATATCGCCCCAAGCTCATCGGAAAGTTTTTTACTCTCAGCTTCAGGCAAAGCAACTGCACTGGTAACAAAAACCCTAAGCTCATTATTATGAACTTCAAGACTTTCAAAAAAAGCTTTTCGGATATCATCGATCGCATAAACTTTATTTTGCCTGACAAGCACTCTTAAAAAGTTATGTGTAATCTCATTCAGCTCAAGCTTTGAAATTGCCGTATTTAAAAATATATTTTTAATTTTAGAAGGAACTACCTTGGGCAGTATGAATTTCAAATACCGCTGATTCTCCTTAAAGACTACTTTTAACTTATCTAAATCCGCAGCCACCTCTTTTAAAGCATGCACACCTTGGGCGGCACTAAAAAGTGCTTCTGAGTAACGCTTAGCGGTAACATTTCTTGCTGCTTCCATAATATACTTAAATATTAACACTGGGTAGGATTATCATACATTTATTCTACTTACAAGCATAACTGTAAAATAATTTTCATATAAAAAAGACTTGCAAAAAGTAAGTAAGGTAATATATTAGTTTCTGTTTTTAAGTCTTTGGGATGTCGCCAAGTGGTAAGGCAGCGGTTTTTGATACCGCCATTCGTAGGTTCGAATCCTGCCATCCCAGCCATTTAAAATTTATTCATATATCTGCTAAAATATTCTATAATTTTTTCTAACCTTCGCGCGCTAGCAAGCCTTACTTCTTAACCAACAGTATATAATGGCTTCTGCCGGCCAAGGCTTTGGTTTCATACTTAGTTTTTACCCAATACTCAGGCTGTTCATATATGTCAAAATTTTCATCATTAAATTTAAATAAGTCAATCTCTTCTATATCTTTAAGAATTGATTGAGCATAATCTTTGTGATCGGTTGCAATAATTAATTCACCAGTATTACATAACTTTTCATGTATCATGCTTAATGTTTCTTTATTAATAACTCTGCGTTTTTTTTGTTTATTTTTCGGCCATGGATCGGGGAATAATATATAAACTGTTTGTAACACACCAACTTCTATAATCTCCAACGCATTTCTTGCATCATCGGGATAAAGCAAAATATTTTTCAAACCTTGGTTTTTAATTTCATCCAATACTTTGGTCACCCCGTTTAAGTAAGGCTCACAACCGATAAACAAAGTTTTAGGATTTTTTATTGCTTGTGCTAATATGTGATCTCCATTACCGAAACCGATTTCAAACTTGGCTCGTGTATAATTCTTTAGCACATTTTCAAAATTTTCTCCATTAAACAATACAAGGGGTAGAAATTGATCCAACAGTTCTTTTTGGTACGGAGATAGCTTCCTGCTTATTCTGCGTGCAAATGATGATAGGTATTTTTTTTCTTGATTCATGCTAAATATGACTTAAGTTTTTCAATTAAATCCATCTTCTCCCAGGTAAAATGTCCCATCTCATCCGGCTTTCTGCCGAAATGCCCGTAGGTTGCGGTTTTTGAATAAATAGGTTTATTTAAATTAAGGTGAACTCTTATACCTTTAGGAGTCAAATCCATCAATTTAGGAATAATAAGCTCTATTTCTCTATCCTTTATTTTACCGGTACCGTAAGTACTAACATATATTGAAACAGGCTGAGGAACACCTATCGCATAAGAAATTTGGATCAGGCATTTATTAGCCAGACCCGAAGCAACAATATTCTTTGCCAGGTAACGTGCTGCATATGCCGCTGACCTATCAACTTTAGTTGGATCCTTGCCCGAGAATGCTCCGCCGCCGTGCGGGGCTGCGCCGCCGTATGTATCTACTATGATTTTTCTTCCCGTAAGCCCTGCATCGCTCTCAGGCCCCCCTATTATAAATTTGCCTGTCGGGTTCACGAGTAACCTATCATACTCGCACATCCACCCTTTAGGCAGTGTGGCTTCAACATAAGGGTAAATTATTTCTTTAACTTTCGCTTGGGTAAGGCTTGCATGATGTTGAATTGAAACCACAACATCGGTTGCTTTAAGCGGTAACCCTTCTTCGTCATATAGCAAAGTAACTTGGCTTTTTGCATCCGAATATAAGCCTTGTATTTTTCCTGACTTCCGTGCAACTGAGATATTCTCTAAAACCCTATGCGCATAAATGATCGGCGCAGGCATTAAATCCTCCGTTTCCCCGCAAGCATAACCGAACATCAGCCCTTGATCTCCTGCACCTTCTTCCTTTTCTTTTGAACTGTCTACCCCTAACGCTATATCAGGTGATTGCCTTCCGATAAAGTTTAAAATCTTTACCGTTTGCCAGTGAAATTTCTCCTGCTCATAACCTATTTCTTTTATTTTATTTCTCACGACCAGTTCAATCTCTTCGCTTGAAAGTAAATGTGTTGAACTAATTTCACCGCCAAGTATTACATGGTTCGGCACCACCATGGTTTCGCACGCTACTCTGGCATTCGGGTCAGATTCAATAAAAGTATCGAGGATGGAATCGGATATCTGGTCGCAAACTTTATCCGGGTGCCCTTCAGCTACCGACTCACTGGTAAATAGGTAACCGCTTTTCTTTAGTTCCATATACATTTACATCTATTTATTACGTTCAACAATAAAGTATGCAAGCTCCTTTAACAAATTAGCTTTGCCGTCAAATATGTTCAAATGCTCAATTGCCTGTTTAGCTAAAACCAGCGCATGTTCCCTTGCTTTTTCTATCCCTATGCATGAAACTAAAGTTGCTTTCCCTTGGGACTTATCTTTTCCGACACTTTTTCCGGTTTCTTCTCTTGTGCCTTCGGCATCTAATAGATCATCGGTAATTTGGAAGGCTATACCGATATTATTTGCATAAGCCCTTAAAGCATTCCTTAAGTTTTTTGAAGCTTTGCCTAAAATTGCGCCCGCTTCACAAGAAATAGCAAATAATGCTCCTGTTTTCATGCGCTGTAAGCGTACAACCTCAGAAAATTCCAGGGTATTATGCTGAGCTAATAAATCCATCATTTGCCCACCGACCATACCCCTATAGCCTGATGCAACGGCTATTTTAGATATCAACTCAGTTCTAACCCCCGGATCAGGATGGGTTGATTCATGTGCAAGCATTTCAAAAGCAAGAGTAAGAAGCGCATCTCCGGTTAAAATAGCAGTAGCTTCATCAAATTTTTTGTGGCAGCTCGGTTGCCCCCTTCTAAAATCATCATTATCCATTGCCGGTAGATCATCATGCACTAGTGAGTAAGCATGGATAAACTCAATTGCAACTGCTGTCTTTAACGCACAATCAAGAGAAACCCCAAAAGCATTTGAAGTTGCCACCACCAGGTAAGGCCTAATTCTTTTTCCTGGAGAAAGAGCAACATATCTTAATGCTTTGAATAATTGATCCTCAATTAACCCGCTCGGCTCAGGAAGCAATTCATCCATTATTGCGTGAAGTTGTTCCGCAGTGCTTTCAATGGATTTTTCAAGCATTTCTCTACCCACAGGCTTACCTTTAAAATTAATTAGTAATTGTGTGCCTTTATAACACTTTAATAAGATTATTTACACCTAAATTTGCTAAATAATTTTTAGCCTATTTGCTTAGCTATATTTATCCATTCCTCTTCGGATAAAATGTTCACCCCGAGCTTTTTAGCATTTTCAAGCTTAGATCCCGCATCTTCTCCTGCAACCACGAAGTTTGTGCTCTTTGAGACTGCTGAAGCAACCTTAGCCCCCATTCTTTCGGCAATTGCTTTTGCTTCACTGCGTGTCATATTTTTAAGACTGCCGGTAAATACGAATGTTTTACCGCTGTATTCATTCTCACCTGTTTTGGGAGAACTGTAATCCAAAACAGTAATATATTCCAAAAGCCTAGCAATCAAATTACTATTAAAATTATCTTTAAAGAAATGAATGATTTCATTTGCCATCACCTCACCAATACCTTCAATATTGATAAGTTCATCTTCAATATTTTCTACATTAAAAGCATTTAATAAAAATTCTATATTACTGAAATGTACAGCCAGAAGCTTAGCGGTAACTTCCCCCACATGCCTAATCCCTAGCGCATAAATAAATTTATCTAACGTAATGGCACGTGACTTGTTTATAGCATTGAATAAGTTTTCGGAAGATTTTTTCCCCCACCCTTCTCTTCGCATTATTTTATGATCAGCTTTAATATCTCGTTCTTCAAGAGTAAATAAATCAACCGGAGTAGTAACTAAGCTATCATGATAGAACTCTTCTATTTGCTTTTCTCCTAAGCCCTCGATATTAAAAGCATTACGAGAGACAAAATGCTTTAATTTCTCGATCACTTGTGCTTTACATTTTAGCCCGCCTGAGCACCTTTTAGCAACTTCATCCGGATTTTTTACAGCTTCACTTCCACATATCGGACAGTAACCAGGTAACCTGAATGCCTTAGTATCAGAAGGTCTATGATCTAAAATTACTTCAATTACTTGAGGTATAACATCCCCGGCTCTCTGCACTACTACAGTATCACCGATCCTAAAATCCTTACGAATAATCTCTTCTTCATTATGGAGCGTAGCTCTGGATACCAAAACCCCGCCTACATTCACCGGTTCCAGCTCGGCAACCGGAGTGAGTGTTCCCATTCTGCCGACTTGTATAATTATATTTTTTATTTTTGTTATCGCTTTTTCAGCTGAAAATTTATGAGCTATCGCCCACCTTGGCGCCCTACTTACTATTCCTAGCCTATTCTGCAAAACAAAATCATTAACCTTATAAACCACCCCATCTATATCATAATCAAGTGAACTGCGCTTAAATTGCATATCTTTATAGTATTCTTCAATCTCCTCTACTGACCCGGCTACTTTAATATGGATATTAGTACAAAACCCTAAATCCTTAAGTTTGCTTAGCAACTGATGTTGAGTACTTACGCCCCCTATATCTCCGCTCCAAATAAAATATCGTAAATTCCTTGATTTAGTAATGCTGCTATCGAGCTGCCTTAATGAACCTGCGGCGGCATTACGAGGATTTGCAAATATTTGTTTATTCGCTTTTTCCTGAGTCTCGTTAAGCTTAAGAAAATCACTCTTAAGCATATATACCTCACCTCTAACTTCAAAATCCTCCTTTAATTCCACCTGCTCAGGAAAGCTTATCACCTGCTTTAAGTTTTGGGTAATGTCCTCACCGAATTCTCCGTCTCCCCTGGTTGCACCCCTCACTAACTTTCCTTTTTCAAATACTGCGGCGAAAGATAAGCCGTCAATTTTGGGCTCACAGCATAAATCAAGCGAATTATCTTCGGGTAGTCCTAAAAACCGATTAACTTTTGTAATAAATTCCTCTATATCCGTCATCTCGAAAGCATTAGCAAGTGAGAGCATAGGATAGGTATGCTTAACTTTTTTAAATCTCCTATCCGGCTCAAAGCCGACCAGATCAAGCGTGCTTTGCCCCCCTTGCCGCTTCAGCTCTTTTTCTAAAGCTTCCAGCCTTTTTCTTAATTCATCATATTTAGCATCGGAAATTTCAGGACTATTCAGGTTATAATATAGGTAGTCGTGATGCCTGATTTCTTTTTGTAAATTAGCTATTTCTTCCGACAAACTTCTTTTCATCTACTTTACTAGAGCTTCAACTATATTTTCCATTTTCATTGTGCGGCGGCCTTTTACTAAGATAACATCGCTTTCATTGACATATTTTTTGATAATTTCAGCCATTTGTTCTGAAGTATCAGTATGAGCTTCTTTCAGCTCTTTCGGTAATTCTTCATGCAAATGATTCATGTATGCACCAACCGTAAATACCTTATCGATTTTATTTTTAATAATGTCCTGAACTAATTCTTTGTGGAAATTTGCCGAATTTACACCAAGTTCAGCCATATCACCAAGAACGGCAATAAGCCTTACACCCTTAGCTTGATAATTACCTAAATTGCTAAGTGCGGCTTTAACTGCCACCGGGCTTGCATTATAAGATTCATCAAGCACGGTAATTTTTTTTAAATGATGGATTTCTCCTCTTCCTTTTACACTATGAAACTTTGAAAGATTATATGCTGCACAATCCACTTCGGCTCCCGCAATCTTAGTTGCGGCTAATACTGCGATACTATTATAAGCTAAGTGCTTTCCAGGTGCATTTATAGTATATTCGTATTCTCTGCCGAACAGCTCAGCCTTTATATGCGAAATACCTTTTTCCAACTTATAGCTTATCAAACGTGCCGGGGTCTTTTGTGTTTCGCTAAACCCAACTACATTAAGCTGTTTATTATGCGCCTTACTAACTAATATTTGGTGATAAGGGTTATCAAAATTTATAATTGCAAACCCGCCTGCTTGCATACTGTTAAATATTTCCGATTTAGCGTCAGCTATGGCTGATACTGATTTAAAAAACTCTAAATGTACGGCTTCAACATTGGTGATGACGGCAATATCCGGAATTGCAAGCACAGTTAAGTCTGCTAATTCACCGGCATGATTCATACCCATTTCTATAATCGCATAATCACTATCCTCGGGTAGCTTAGCTAGCGAAAGTGGTAAGCCTATATGATTATTATACGAGCCTTCGGTCGCAAATACGTTACCTTGGTTCTCAAGAGCTAATTTTAACATTTCTTTCGCACTGGTTTTGCCGACGCTTCCAGTAACTCCGATCACTTTGCCTTTAATTCTGCTACGAGCAAATTTAGCCATTTTAGTTAAAGCAACCATGGTATCTTTAACTACAACCACTTTTTTATTGTCATGCAGCAAATTATTATCAGCGCCGCTTACGATTGCAAGCGATGCTCCTTTTTCTAATGCGTCAAATGCAAAATCATTACCGTCAAAATTTTCACCCTTAATTGCAATAAATATTTCCCCCCTCCGAATGGTTCTTGAATTTATAGAAACCCCGCAAGCTGAAAAAGAAGCTCTTACTTCACAGCCTAAAGCTTGCTCCAGCGAAGCTTTATTCCAAATTATTTTTTCCTCTCCCTGAAATTTTTCATGAGCTTTATCAGCTAAAGAACTATTCATACTCAAGCCCTCAAACAAATTACTTTCCTACCAAATTTAGGGTCAAAACCCATATAAAGCAAGTATAAATAGCTAGTGCTTAAGATTACAAGTATACCTTTCTTAATTAAAGAATGGGGAAAAAACCAATTTTATATATAGCTATGTATAATATACTTATTATCTACTAAGTATTTAAAGAAGTTTAAAAACTATTCTGCATATTCCCAGGCGTTTTCGATATGTGAAACTACTTTATTGCCTTCTAATAATATAAAATCAAACCTTATATCTTTATCATTAATACTATTCTCGGCCAGATAGTAATTTGCCGCTTGAGATATCCTTTTGATCTGCTTATTTGATAAAACTTCATAGTGCTTTAGTTTGGTTCTCGCTTTAACTTCAGTAAATATAATAGTGTCCTCATGACAAGCAATTATATCAATTTCTCCGTAAGCAGTTTTAAACCGTATTGATAAGATTTTATAGCCCTTTGATCTTAAATACTCGCATCCCAACTCTTCTCCCCTTAAGCCGTATTGATAGGATTTCAGCATACTAATTAAAATTCGTTATCCTGATAAGTAAAGGGAGAAGCTAAGTTTTCCGAAGTTTTCGGCTGCTCTTCTTTATTATTAAGCTGCGCAGCATAATCTTTAGCAACTTCCTCGCTAATCATTCCTTTAGAATAAAGAGCATTGATAGATTGATCCATTAGTACCATTCCTTGTTTACTGCCAATTTGCATTAAAGAAGAAACTTGGTAAAGCTTATTTTCTCTTATTAAATTTCTGATTGCCGAATTTGCAATCAAAACTTCATAAGCCGCTACCCTCTCATTACCGTTAGGTTTAGGCAGCAACGCCTGTGAAATAATGCCTTCCAGAGAGCTTGCAAGCATTGTCCTGATCATCGGTTTATCATTGGTCGGGAAGACATCCACTATCCTATCAATAGTTTTAGCAGCCGAGCTGGTATGCAATGTTCCAAAAACCAAATGCCCCGTTTCCGCGGCCGTAAGTGCAAGCTGAATGGTCTCCAAGTCTCTCAGCTCCCCGATCATTATTATATCCGGGTTTTCTCTCAATGCGCTTTTAAGCGCTTTAGCAAATGAGTGAGTATTAGCACCTACTTCCCTTTGGTTTATTAAACATTTATTAGAAGTGAATTTATATTCTATCGGGTCTTCAATAGTTATGATATGTTTGCTGTATTGTGTATTAATATGCTCAATCATAGCTGCAAGTGTAGTACTTTTTCCGCTTCCGGTAGCCCCCGTCACAACTACTAACCCTTTTTTAATTTTAGTAAACCTCTCAACTACTGCCGGCACCATTAATTCTTGCAGGTTTTTTATCTTGTCCGAGATTACCCTAATCGCAATACTTGGACCATTAATTGTGCTATAGATATTTGACCTATATCTAAATTTGTTGGATTCAATTGCAAAATCCAATTCTAAATCCTGTTTGAATATTTCTGCTTGTTGCTCATTAGCTATTGAGAAAAAGATCTTTTCTATATCTTCGGTAGTTAATTGGCTTACATTCAGCTTTTGCATTACACCGCCGATTCTAACTATCGGAGGATAACCGCAAGCCAGATGCAGATCCGAAGCATTATGTTCCCTTGCGTAGGTAAGTAAGCTGTTTAAGTCCATAAAATTATCTCCCTCATTCGGATATTGTCTATCCGTTCCCTTTTGCTATTAAAAATCTCGCTCTTTGTTTAATTATATTCAAACTCTGCGGCAAAGCTTCACCTGAATCCCCTGCTTCAATAATTTCTTTATATAATTTTAATGCCGGTTTGTATTTACCGATTTTGTCATACATTACTGCAGTATTATATTTATAAAGAATTTCCTGCGGTGAAATAATCATTGCTTTCCTAAGATAACTTTCAGCTTTATCATATTCTCCCTGCCTTGCATATATCATACCGATTTGTGCGAGCACCGGTGAATAATTCGGATTAGCTTTATTAAGCAGCATTAGTTCCTGTAAGCCTTTCTCTGGTGATTCTTCAGCAATTACCGCTAAGAAATTATGCAGCGCTTTCTGCTGATCCGGCTTGAGCTTCAGTACTTCTTTATAGTAATATTTAGCCTCTTTTAATTGCCTTAGTTTATGGTACATAATACCTAAACTATAAAGAATATTTATATTATCCGACTCATGTATAAGAGCTTTTTTATATAAAAAAATTGCTGATTCATAGTGCCCGGCTAAAGCAGCTCGGTAGCCTTTATTAATAATTTCAACCAGGGGTAATTCAGTAGTTGATTGATTTTCAATTTTGATATTTAAATTAGTACTTTTAGAAGCACTTCCTCCGAGATTAACCGGGCTGGCAGGAGTAAAACCATAATTAATTTCCACTCCTTCTTTAGTAGGTATAGGCGGTTTAATAGCTTCCGCAATAGAATGAATCAGATCTTGTTCGGTTAAATTTTTATTAGTATTTTGAGGTATATTATTCGGCTCGGTTATAACTTTAGAAGCTTTGTTATCGGCTACTTTTTTTATATCCTGGCTACTGAAAGTAAGACAAGGAAACAAAATACCTAAAATATATAACAATAATAAAACTAGCTTCTTATATTTACAAAGCATAATAAATACTTAATTGAAAAATAATTTTTTTCTTAATATATATTAAGGTAATGATTTTTAGTTTAATTTTCAAACTATTTATCCATTCTTAAGTTATATTGTATTTCATATATATTATGGCTTTTAGCTTATTGGACATAAGCTCTTCATAAACATACGAAGCATGCTTCATATGTTTTATTTATAAAAAGATTGCAATAATATTAAAAATTTATTACTAATTTGCCTAATGGCCGTAAGTTATATAGGCACTTAAGCTTTAAAAGCTTAGTTAAAAACTTTATTATCTGTGAAATGATTTTTAGGTAGCTAGAACAATATATTTATAATTAGTGATGGAACAGGGTTACATAATGCAATATTTTGATATAGATAAAACCATAGTTCTTATATTTTTGATGGCTACTTTAGTAATTGGAATAATTGCCGGCAAAGACCTCAAAAACATAAGAGAATATGCCATTGCCAATAAATCATTTGGTACACCAGTATTGCTTATTACCCTGCTTGCAACGATGGTTGGGGGAGGCTCTACTACCGGAGATGTTGCTCAAATATTCGAGGATGGAATAGTTTATCTTTTAGCTATGATAGGACCGATAATAAGCGCCCTGATAATGGCTTATTATATCGCACCAAGATTTGACGGTAGATTTGACGGCATGATATCAGCAAGCGACCTGATAAAATACTTTTACGGAGTTAAGGCTGAAAAGTTTTCAGGAATTGCCGGATTCATAGCCTGCACTACATTACTTGCAATGCAATTAATCGCACTTGGGCATTTAGCTGCAAATATTTTAAACATAAACTATACTTATGGAGTATTAATTACCAGCGGATTAATTATCGCTTACTCAACTTTCGGCGGAATTAAATCGATAACCGTGACTGCTATTCTCCAATTTGCAATGTTGATTATCATGGTACCGATCATTGCTAATGTGGCGACTAACCAAGTAGGAGGATTAGGTAAAGTTTTTAGCGGTATTGAAACCGAACCTCATATGCAAATTATAAATCACCCTAAATTTTATGAATATTTACTACTTGGACTATTTTTCTCCTTACCTTTCAGCCTTTTCTTTCCTTCAATCATTCAGCGCTATTTAATGGCACAAAACAATAAACAAGTCGCCCATATTACCTATGCATACGCTGTTTTACAAATTGCCATGGTATTTATGGTAACCTGTATCGGTCTTTCCACATTAAAATTATACCCGAATGCCGAACCCCGAGTGCTGATACCCACATTAATAAATGACTACCTTCCTCCTTTGATAAAAGGTTTGGCAATTTCCGGAATGATAGCAGTGTTAATGTCCACTGCCGATTCATTTCTTAACTCAGCAGGTATACTAATTGCTCATAATGTAATGCCGCAAAAAGCCCTTAAGACTGAGCTCGGCAAACTTAATTTCATGAAGTTATGTACCTTAACGGCAGGTTTGTTGGCAATGATGATTGCCCTGAGAAATTATAATATTATTAGCATATTAACATTAAGTTGTTCTCTTATACTCACCATTTTTGGTATACCTTTATTTTTCGGCATTTTAGGCTATCGGGTTTTAAAATCTTCTTTTTGGTTATGCAGCATTTGCTCTATAATTGCATCTACAGTAGCAAATAGCCTTAATATGGGGTCAGCAATTCCGATATTTACTGCTGCCCTAGGTTTTTTAGGTTATATCATCCCGCTTTTTATATTAAAACAAGGCTTAACAAAAGTCCTCTCGAATACGGCATCTCCTAAACAAGCTAGCACTGTAACCTATGAAAAAATGATTAAGATGATAGTTAAGCATTTACCTACGCCTAAGAATATATACAGGTATTCTAAAACCAAAGTAGAAAATTTTGGTGCTAATCATCTAATGTTCGGAATATTTTGTTGTGTTAACTACATCGTGCCTTACTTTATGTGGACTCATCAAAAACCGCTTAATTACTTTGTAATGCTTAGCTTAAGGTTAATTGCCGGGCTACTATGCGTCGGATTATTATTTAAAGAATATTGGCCTAAACGATTTAAGAAATATTTCCCCCTGTATTGGCACCTTACTCTTATGTATTGTTTGCCATTTGTAACTACCGTTATGTTTATTGTTATGAGTGCGGATGTCGAATGGCTGATCAACTTAACTTTAGCTATCATGTTGCTTGCAATGCTTGTTGATTGGACAAGTTTTATTATAATATTTCTCACCGGTGTATTACTGGGCTATCTATTTTATGGGTCGGTGATCGGAGCACCTATTCCTCAGGTTGATTTTGATACTGTTTACTTATCAATTTATGTTTGTGTTTTTGCTACCCTAATAGGCTTATTATTTGCAAGGCGTAAAGAAATTGATACAGAGGAAAAGTTAGAGGTCATGCGTTTTTTCGGTGGCGCAATGGCACATGAAGTAAAAACTCCTCTTGCTGCTATTGATATGTGCGCTCAGCATATAGATCTGACTTTATCAAGAATGATTACAACTCTGGAATCCGGCTCATCCGATAATTCTGTTTTAAAGGAATGTTCCGAACTTAAAGATTTAGCCTTAACCTTAAGAAAGATTAGCTCTCAAGGAATTAATACGGTAGGTAATCTACTAATGTCCTTAAAAAGCTCGGTGATCGCTGAAGATAAAAATGAGTATTATTTAATCGATTGCATAGACCGTGTGCTGGTAGAATTTGGGAGAGATTTTGCCAAGCTTGAAAATATAGAAGTTAATATTCCCGGTAACTTTAAGTTTTACGGTTCAATGCACTATATGGAACAAGTTTTCCAAAACCTTTTTAATAATGCGTATAAATATGGTGGGGAGGCTGTTAATATTAAAATTTGGACTGAAGATAACAAATTAATTTTTGAGGATAATGGAAGAGGTATACCTAGCCAAGATTTACCATATATATTTGATAGGTTTTATACTAAAAGTAAAGATGGTACAGGAATCGGATTAGCATTTTGTAGAATGGTTATGGAAGATATGGAGGGAGATATCTCCTGTGAATCAGAGCTAAATAAATATACTCAATTTACTTTAGAGTTTCCGAAGCTCAAAAATGAAGAGCTAAAAGAAGAAGAGAAATCTATATTGGTAACTGCCGGTTAACAGCATCAAGTAAAATGATTATTTTCATCCAATAAAGATTGAAGAAATTGTAAAAATGTATTATATTTAAAATTGTCAGCAATGACTATGGTAATAAATGTCGCTTATAATAGGCGTTTTGGACTCGGGGGCGGTACCCGACGCCTCCACCATTAAAATTATGGGGGCGAACTAGCTTCGACAGGCGTTAAAAAAGGTAGATTTTACCCGGTATGATACCACCGATTATGGGTCAAAATAGTAAATGCAAACGATAATTTTGCTAGCAATGAAAGATTCGCTCCTATGGCTCTAGCAGCTTAAGTGTGAATTAATCATTAGCGGTTTGGGGGCTACCGGGCAACAGAAAGCCCCTTCTTTTAACTATTAGTAGGATAAAAGTGAAAAAATACGACAGCAATAACATCTTTGCTAAAATTATAAAAAATGAGATTGCTTGTAATAAAATCTATGAAGATGATAATATAATTGCCTTCCATGATCTTCATCCCGCTGCCCCGCTTCATATTTTAGTAATACCTAAGGGAGAATATACTTCCTATGATGATTTCATTCTAAAAGCCTCAGAGCAGGAAATTGCACATTTTTTTAAAACGGTTAGAACCCTTACACATGATTTCGACCTTGCTGAAAGTGGATACAGATTAATTACCAACCATGGCAGTGACGGAATGCAAACCATACCTCATTTTCATCTGCATATATTGGGCAAAACTAAGCTTGGCGCTTTAGTTGCTAATGATCAATATCACAAAGATATATAAATGTTGAAGCAAATAAAATACTTATCAGAAGCTTTACTTGCTTGCATATACTTTTTGGTTTGCTACTTATTGCCTCTGGAAGTTGCATCTTCCTTAAGCGGTAAATTACTTGAAATAATAGGATGTTTATTTAAAGCGAACAAGGTAGCTTATAAAAACCTTACCTTATGTTTTCCGAACCTTAGCGAGCAAGAGAAGCATAAAATAATAAAAAAGATGTGGAATAATTTAGGGAGAGTGATTGGTGAGATTCCTCACTGGCAAACCATGTCTTCAAAAAAATTTGCTAAGCAAGTAACCATATGTGATTACTCAAATGGTGCCTTTCAAAAGGTCAAAAGTGCACTTTTTCTTTCCGCCCATTATGGTAATTGGGAAATCTTTCCGCGTTTATTAAAGGAAAATAATTTAAATCTTTCACTGGTTTATCGGCCGGCTAATAATCCGTTTGTAGATTACATAATTAGCAGAGCGCGCCACAAGCATGGAATAATTCAAATAAAAAAAGGAGTCGGTGGTATACGTAAAATTATGGAGAGCTTAAAATCAGGGCATTTAATCGGCATGCTGGTTGATCAGAAGACTAATGACGGCATTGAAGTACCTTTCTTTAATCTTCCCACCCGAACTACCCCTGCTCCCGCAAATCTGGCTTTAAAGTTTAATATCCCGATTTACCTTGCTTGCGTTACACGGATTAAGGGAGCGCAATATAAAATTGAAATTTTCCCGGCTATAATTGCAAGTACAGAAGAAAATGCTTATTCCATTATGAGTAGAATTAACCTAAAAATGGAACAATGGATTAGAAAAGACCCGACCCAATGGTTTTGGGTTCATAAACGCTGGGATAAGGAGCTTTACCGTGAATAACCGAAATTCTTTTTCAAAATATAATTTTGAGAATTAATTTTTGTTATGTTATTCCCTTTTCAGATTGTTTTTGTGTCAATTCTCCGGCTTCCTTCATTACTCTACACATGGATTCAAGTTGGCTAACCCCATCTCTTGTCACCTCACCTTTGCTATACTTTATACCCTCATTAACTGCCCAAGTAGCTAACCCACCTACAACTCCGGCTACCATAGGTCCTTCTATAGCAAGAATAATCCCTGCAACAAGACCCGCACCCGGTACAAGAGCTGCCAGGGCGACTCCGGTCGCGATTGCAGCTGCGGCCACAACGACGGTTACTATGGTTCCTACAGCTATTGCTATTTTAGATTGCAGGTCTTTTTTAGCCGAATCCATACCCTTTCCTTGTTCTATACTTGCTGCTAAATTATCTACACAAGAATTAATAATATTATCCAGCGCTTTAGAATTTTCATTTAACTTTTCTTCTAAAACATTAGCAGCCTTAATTTTTTCTTGTAACTCTTGCGGGATATCTTGAGAAGCAGGTGGGTTATTATCTCCTTTCGAATCTTGTTGCAGGGTTTTTAAGCTTTCTATAGTAGAAACTATGGAAAAGGGATTATCTTTAGAAGGATCAAATATAACTTTCAACGGTACATCTAAATTTGAAAAGTATTCACCAACCTTTACGGCTAATTCTGTTTTTAGTTTATTTTTTGCATTATTCTTTATATCTTCAGAAATGTCTGCTTTAGTAATTAGTCTGTCATTTTTCAGCTGTTCAATGATCTCCTCAATGTGATCCTTTAAGCTTTCTTTAAATTTTTCCGTAGCTTTTTTAGCTTTTAATTTTTCTACATATCTTTTATTATCTTCTTTACTCGGGATAATGAACATATCCACCTCTTCATTATACAATAATCATTATTATATAATAATTATAAAAGGTTAATTTTCAGTTAATTAAGAAAATGATAACATATATAACTATGCATTCTACTTTTCTGTACACATATTTTATTTAGATTTAATATATTTATCCCAATAATATCTTATATTTTGCGTAGCTCTACCGAGTATATTTGCTTGCGCTACATCTTCTTTTGCGACTAAATCCGTAGAAAAGAGCACTTGGTTATTCTCTTCAATTTTAAGTTGAGCAATTATATCTCCCTTTTTAATCGGAGCTTTTATCGGTGAATTATAAACTACCTTAGTAGTTTGTTTATTCTTTTTACCGATAATTTTCGGTAATACGACTTCTATATCTTTTGCAGCAACTGCTGCTACATCATTTTGCTTACCGTACCAAACATCGACCACTGTTACTTCTTCATTAGCACTAAATAGTTTTTTATTAATAAAGTTACTGAAGCCATAGCTTAGTAGCTTATCAGCTTCCTTTATTCTTTCCTTCTCACTGTTTAAGCCGTTTACAACTGCAATTAATCTTCTGCCATCCCGCTTTGCAGACACCACCACACCAAATCCGCCTGCATCGGTATGGCCGGTTTTCAACCCGTCTACCCCTTTCTTACCTAATAATGTATTTTTATTATATTGATGAATATTATTATATTTAAATTCGGTTTCTGAAAAATAATTATAATACTCAGGAAAATCTTTAATTGTAGCTTCCGCAAGAACGGCGATATCTTTTGCTGTTGAGTAATGCTCTGCATGAGGCAAACCTGAAGCATTTTTAAAGTTACTTCTATGCATTCCGATCTGCTTGGCATGCTCATTCATGCTTTCAGCGAAAGTGCTTTCCTCGCCGTGTATACCTTCCGCCAGTACTTTAGATGCATCATTGCCGGATTGGACAATCACTCCTCTTAATAAATCTTCAACCCTAACTTTAGAATTCAAATTCACGAACATTTTTGTCCCGCCTGTCCTCCAAGCATTCTCACTCACTAAAAATTCATCGCTAATATCAATATTATTTTCTTTTAAGTTACTAAAAACTACATAAGCAGTCATAACCTTAGTCATAGAAGATGGAACCATTCTTTTTTCGCCATTTTTGTCAAACAAACATGTCCTTGTATTAAAGTCCATCAAATAAGCCTGTTTAGCGCTGGTTTCAAAAGCATAAGCAGTATTATCAGCTAAAATTGTCGAAAAAATAATGACAAAATATCGAATATATGTTTTAAGATTAATCATTTCTTAACCTTTAAAGATTACTATCTATAATTAAAGGGATATATTAGCATTTTAAAAGGCGCATGCAATGAAAAGATGTTTTATTTTTATACTACTTCTACTACTAACTCAGGCGAATGCAAATGCTGATGAGCAGGATTTGAACCAAAGGTACGTTTATGTACCTCAAACAGAACTAAAATTAGTTAAAACTTTTAGTGATTGGGAAGTCTATCACCAAATTTCTAACAGCACTACAAAATGCTATGCATTTGCATCGTCTTATCGAACAAAAGCATTTGAAGGCGTGAGGGAAGCTCCCTATCTGATTATATCATTTAAAGGGACAAAGCAATATTCTATATCTTTAAACCCCGGGTTTTTAATTGATAAAAACAATGAAATAATTTTAAAAACCAACAACCGCTCATATCTGCTTAATTCCGCCCTGCCCAACTATGCTTGGACTTATTCAAGCACGCAGGATAAGGCAATAATAGAAGATATGATTAAGGATGGGCGTAGCTTAAGCGTCAGAAGCTATAATGTTTCGGATGATACTGCTTTAGATTTTTATTCGCTGAAAGGAATGGCTGAAGCATTAAAATATATGGAAGAAAACTGTTTAATTTTTTATAATTGATTATATCGTTGGATAAAGAAGGGGGAATATATAATGTTTGGTGCTTTAAAAAGTTTAATAGTTACCATGATGCTGCTTGTGGCGATTGCTTACGGCGCGATAATGAAACTAGATCAAAATGCTATATTAGCTCAAATAAATGCATTGGTGGCTAATTTACAAGGTAACTTTAAAGATATAAACCTTGATGAGCTGATCAGAAAATTTAAGCAAAGCACCCCTAAGTGAGCTTCTCCCAGTTATTACCATTAAATCCGTAAAAGGCTTTTTCCTCATAAACAAAGAAAAATGCCCCTGCTCCCGGTTCTATGAATTGCCACCCATCTCGGTAATATGCTATTTTATTCTCCTGCCCGCTCCATTCATCTTTTGCATTTTGCCCGACTATATATAAATAATGTTGTGCTTCTTCCAGTGGCGGTGATGAAAGCTTAATACTCTTTATATATTTATTAAACAGCTTATCCAGTAGTACGAAATTTTCATTAATAACAATTTCTTTTTGAGATTGGTTTTGTGAGAGTTTTAAAAAAGTAGAAGATTTATTATCCATAAATATAATTTTTAGATTGGTTTATCTGAATTATATTTAATAAGCTTTATCCATGGAAGCCCAAATAAAAAATAATTTTTCAACATTTAATAAGAGGTAACCTCAATGAACCGGCTAAGTTTACAGCTTTTACTTATAATTGCACTCATCAACAGCTGTATCGAACTTGAGATATCTGCACCGAGTTTTCCTGATATAGCGAAACATTTTGCCGTTCCCGAATATAGAGTAGGGTTAACTATTACTTATAACTTATTTGCTTTTTGCTTAGCTTCATTAGTGTATGGAGCTTTATCCGATAATTTCGGGCGTAGGCGCATTATGCTGATCGGCAATGCCATCCTTGCAATTGGTGCTGTTGCTTGTGTTTTCGCGCCATCAATAAATTGGCTACTTTTGTTTCGCTTTATTCAAGGAACGGGAGCTGCAACTTCCGCAGTTGTTGTTTCAGCTATTATAGCTGATGTATATAATACAAATAAGGCAGCAAAGCTATATGGTATTATGAATGCAGTATTCACTACTCTCATGGCACTTGCCCCGGTTCTAGGAGGTTTTATTAATCAGGCAGTTGGTTGGCGCGGAAATTATGCAACAGTCGCATTGATATGTATTATATCATGGATATTATTATTACTTTTTTTACCGGAAACTAAAAAACAAAAAGAATCATTTAACTTAAACGCAACTCTTAATGATTTTAAAGCAATATTATCAAGCACTGTCTTTATCAGTGCTGCTGCAATTCCAAGCTTGCTCTATGGCTGCTATATAGCATTTGTCGCAATCGCGCCGTTTCTTTATATGCAAACTTATAAGCTTGATATTCTTACCTATACTATTCATCAGGGTATAATTGTCGCTGCGTTTGCCTTAACCAGTTTTATATCAAGTAGCATCACAAATATGTTGGGAGTTAAAAAATCAATTTATTTGGGATTATTCTTGATTTTAATTAGCTCAACCATGATACCTGTCATCCCTTCGGAAAATTATCTTACTTTAATGATGGCAGTTTTTTGTATAGGCTTTGCTATTCTTTATCCGCTCATCTTTGCTCGCTCAATGGAAATATTTCCGAATAAGAAAGGGGTGGCTTCTTCACTAATTATTAGTATAAGATATTTATTATGTTCCGCGGTTACTTGGCTGGCAAATTGTTTTTATAACGGAAGTGCCGCAAGCTTTGGATTAATAAATTTAGTTTTAAGTATAATTATAGTGTCTTTAACCTCGAACCTAATAAGAAATAAAATTATTTATAATTAAACTTCTATAGCATCAGGAAGGGTAGTTTCATTGATGCAAGCATAGTTAGTATTTATAATCTTCAGCTCTCTGCTTTTAGCGGTAAAAGTATTTTTTATCACCTGATCAATAAAATATACGCTACGCTTTAAGGATTGTACTGCGCTTTTAGTTGAAAGATAATTACCTAAAAACAACGCGGAGAATAAATCTCCGGTACCGCTGGGAGGAGTATCAAAATTATATTCTACTGTTCTTGTTATATAAGTATGCACTTGATCCGACACAAAGATATATAAACCGCTCTCAGATAACTCTCTCAGATTTAAGCCTGTAATCACTACTATCTTTACCCCCCTATTATGAAAATATTCAGCTACATCTTTTAGATCTTTTATAGTTTTTATTTTAATCCCTGAAAGAATCTCAGCTTCAAATTCATTCGGGGTTATAATATCAGCTTGTAGATTTGCTTTAAAAAATTCTAATACTTCCGGCTTCACATAGCAGCTTGTGTTACCGATTACGGGATCACAAAGATATATCAGATGTTTATTTTTGGATTTAAATCTTTCCACTGTTTCAAATACTTCCAGGCATATTTCACGGCTACCCATATACCCCGATAATATAGCTTGGCAGTCTTTATCTGCACCTATATCTTCTATCCCTCTGATAATGCTTCTAATATGATCTCTGGTAAATATCTCCCCTTGCCATTTTTTATAACCCGTATGGTTGGAAAATTGCACCGTGTTTATCGGCAGCACTTCATGCCCCATCGATTGCAGAGGGTATACTGCCGCTTTATTGCCTACATAGCCGTATGCCACATGTGATTGAATGGAGATGATGCTCATTTTAAAAGTAAGCAATTAATTTATAATTTAGAAAGAAAAATATCATATTTATTTAGGTAGTTAAATTAGTAATTATAAATACCCTGAGCTTTTAAATGATTAATACCCTCTTTTTATCTCTTGTAACTTTATTAAGAGAATTAAAATTGAAAATATTAATAGTAAAAAATTGCTTTTTCTATCAAAACCTTGTAATTATCACCTTGCAAAATAATAAAAAACTTGCTATATCACTTAGATCTGTTCGGGGCATAGCGCAGCCTGGTAGCGCATCTGGTTTGGGACCAGAGGGTCGGGAGTTCGAATCTCTCTGCCCCGACCATGAATATTACTGTAGGAAATAGCCTTGCAAGACCGGTATATTAAACACAAAGAAAAGCCTGCTAAATTTATTACCAAATTTATAATATTAGAAGTAATACTTTTTTTAATCTTAATCACCTGGTATATCAGCAACTTACAATCCATTAATTATTCCATAATAAAAGATAAATTAACTAATGCCGCTGAAAGCATTGAGGTAAGTTTTACCGATCCTTTTGACAATGCAAGAAGCATTATTTCGTACATTGGAGAATTAATTGTAAAATTCAATGCTGATGATAACCAAAAAATATTAAATTTATTAGATACATTTCATGAGCAGTCCAGTGTTAGAGAATTAGTTACTTGGAGCGCAATAACTTGGAGTGATAATGCTTTTAATATAAGGGTGGATTCCGGGCTCGGCATTATGAAATCACCATATAAAAATATTTCTACCCGACATTTTCTCCCCGATACGGTTACTCAACCTTGGGAGCTGCGTATAGGATCTTATAAAACGGATATTGTCACGGGAACTAAGGTTATACCATTCGGGATGGGTATAACCAATGAAGTAGGACAGTACCTGGGAACCATAACTTCAGGATTTGAGCTATTTAAACTTGAACAGCACCTTTCAAATATTGAAATGTATAATAAAAATATCAGTTTTTTTATTATTGATAAAGAAGGCAAGGTTATCATCAAGTCAAAGAGCGGCATTATATCCGAGAATTTAAATAACTCTATTAAAAAATTTATTAATTCAAAAAATTATAATTACCTTGATATTACAGCAATGCCTTGGTCTAAAGGTGCGGAAAGTATATTTATAAAAAAACTTCGTATTTAAAAAATTTTTATATCGTTGTAGTTTTCAATGAAATAATCTGGGATGAGTTGCTACTTACCAGCTTTAAAAAACTTTTTATAATCTTTCCCTAATTTTTGCCTATGCATAATAATTCTTATTTTTGTCAATAAATTTGTAGTTCGACCTGTAATTGAATTGTCGGATGTGGCTGAAAAAATTTCCTCTAATGATCGTTTAGTTGAAATTAATGAATATACAACCACAGAAATCTCTCTTTTGGCAAATAGTTTAAAAAAGGTGATTTTACAAAAAGCGGAATTAGTTGAAGCTAATGAGAAACTTGAGTTTTTACTTAAAAAACTTGAGGCAATGAATAAAACTAAATTAGATTTTATCAGAAATATTCAACACGAACTCAGGACTCCCCTAAATCATATCATAGGCGGATGCGATGTACTCGGCTCGGAATTTGCAGGCCCTATGCTTCCTGAATATTTTGAATATATTCAAATCATTCATCAATCCGGACGGGACTTACTAGGAAAAATTAATAATATTATAGCAGTAGCGGATTTCGAATCAGGTAATGTCAAACTAAATGAGAGCAAATGTAGTATTAAGGAAATTATAGATAATGCACTTAATGCATTAATACCTAAAATCAAACAACATAAGCTAAATTTAAAGCTCGATATTCAGCATAATTTACCATATATTTATCTGGATCCTGAAAAGATAAAAATTGTATTATTAAATTTTATTAATAATAGTATTATATTTAATAAACCTGATGGGGATATTCTGATTTCTGCCTTACAATCAGTCGCAGGTATCATTATCGAAATTTCCGATACAGGCCAAGGTATCCATGAAGATAATTTACATAAAATTACTGAAATGTTTTCTACTACCGGCGATGTGTTAACTAAAGTTAAAAGCGGATTAGGACTAGGGTTGACTATAGCGCAAAGTATCCTAGATTTACATGATATAAAAATGGAGATTGAAAGCAAAGTTAACCAAGGCACAAAAATAAAAATATTAATTCCTAATATTAGATTAGAAAAACATTAAGTAAGGAAATATGCTATGTTTAAAGGGTTATTAACCGCACTTATAACCCCTTTCATAAAGGGGGAGGTGGATTATGAAAGCTTTACAAGATTCGTAAGATGGCAGATTAAATCTAAGGTACATGGGTTAGTTGTCCTAGGAAGCACGGGTGAAGGCGCAACTATTGGAGATGAAGAAAGGACGGCACTAATTAAGTTATGTCGCAAAGAGATTGATAATAGCGGCACAAAGATACCTTTAATCGCCGCGACCGGAAGTAATTCAACAATTAAAACTTTACAGTATACGGAGGAAGCAAAAGAGTTAGGCGCAGATGCAGCCCTAATAGTGTGCCCATATTATAACAAACCTTCTCAACAAGGTATGTATGAGCACTATAAATATATAAACGATAATACTGATTTACCGATTTTTATTTATAATGTCCCGGGTAGAACAATAGTTAATATTAATAATGAAACAGTTTCGGAATTGGCTGAACTTAGAAACATTATAGGCATTAAAGACGCTACCGGTGATCTCGCCAGGCCGCTTAACTTAAAAGCTACGCTTAGTAATACAGATTTTATCCAGCTTTCGGGAGAAGATGCAACTTCCGCAGTATTTAATTTAAACGGAGGAGTAGGTTGCATTTCAATTATCGGCAATCTTTTCCCGGAAGCTATGTCTCGTATTCAGGATTTAACTTTAAACGAACAATATCCTCAAGCTGTAAGCGAACTAAAAAAATATCTAAGAATTATAGATTTAATGTATTGTGAAACTAATCCCATACCGGTTAAATATGCTGCTTTCAGGATGGGGTTGATTTCGACTCCGGAATTAAGACTACCGCTTCTTACACTCACTCATCCTAATTGTATTAAGATTGATAATGAGCTTAAAACCTTAGGGGTAATTTAATGGTTATAAGCCCGCTTAAAAATAATAAAATTTATGGCCATAAAGAAGCTAAACAGCTTTTCCTGGATTCATTTCAAAATGAAAGATTACATCACTCATGGCTGATTACCGGGGAAAAAGGGATAGGTAAAGCAACTCTTACTTACCATTTTGCAAAATTTCTACTTCAGCATCCACTGTATCAACCGAGCAATCTGGAAATTTCTACCCGAAACTCGGTTGTTAAAAAAATAGAAGGATTAACCCACCCTGACTTAATCATAATTGATGCTGAAATAAAAGACGGAGAACCTCGTAAACAGCCGACTATTACCATTGAAGAAGTCAGAGGGGTAATACAATTTTTAAGGCTAACCGCAAGTGAATCAAAATATAAGGTTGTAGTTATTGACGGCGCGGATTATATGAACATCAGTGCCTCCAATGCTATGCTTAAAATTTTAGAAGAGCCTCCAAAAAATACATTTATTTTTTTAATTGCGAGTTCAGCATTTAAAATACTCCCTACCATTCGCTCTCGCTGCCTTAACCTGAAGCTTAAACCTTTATCATTTAAAGATTTTAAAACAGCATTAGAGCAAAACTTGGAAAATATTGATACGCAAGAAGCTGAAGAACTATATAATATCACAAGCGGCAATCTAAAACTTGCGGTTGAAATACATAGCGAGTACGGAATCAAATTTTTAAAAGAATTGGAACACTCTTTAAATAGTAATTCTATTAATGATATCTTAAAGTTTGTCGAGAATATTAAAACAGGGCAGGAAAACTGGTCTCTAGTAAAATTCATGTTACTTAAATCAATAATAAACAAGATTAAATTATCATTAAATGACAGTAACTTAGAAGACAGGCTAAATTATTTCTTTGAATTGCAGAAAAAGCTGATTGAGGTGGAAACATTCCATCTTGATAAACAACATTTCATCCTTTCAACATTGAGTTAAATAAATGCTAAACGGAAAACTGATAAAATTACTTTTAATTATTATTATTGCAGTCGCAATGGATCAAATTACCAAATACCTGGTGCTTAATTTCTTTACTCACCATAATGGGACGCATGCTATAGAGGTAGGATTGTTCTTAAACATAGTTTTAGTTTGGAATCACGGGATTAGTTTCGGGATGTTTAATGATCTGGAACAAAGTCAAATTATTTTAATTTCGGTTTCTCTTGTTATAGTGGCAGGGTTAATCATATGGCTTATAAGATCTGATGATAATAAGGTTTTATTCCCTATTGCCTTAATCATCGGAGGGGCTTTAGGCAATATTATTGATAGAATTCAATACGGAGCGGTTGTTGACTTCATAGATTTCTACTTTAAGCAGTATCATTACCCTGCATTTAACCTTGCTGATTCCTTTATTGTAATCGGCGTTTTAATTTTAATGATACAATCATTTCAGGAAAAAGAACAAAATCGACAGTTGTAAAAAAATTTACTTATTCTATTGCTAGTTGCTTGTTAATAGTTTAAATATCTTTAAACTATGCTTAAATTTCATATTAGGCTTTTATTTCATGTTAAGATTCAAAGATTCCGAAGTGCGTATAGCTTCCGATGCAGCCATTTTATGGGCACTTTCCAATAATTCTTACTGTTTCGCTTTAGCGGCTATAACAAGCACCTCATGCGGAGTATTAAACGGAATATACGACACACTTTCAAGTAATAGCGGCAAGCTTGAAATACTATTGAATACAGCAGTCATGAGCGTTACTTGGGGAATTGAAAAAGCTATAAAAGGCGGAGTTATTGATATAATTTTTCCAAAGTTACCGGGTATGGCCATGGGCTTTTTAGGCGGTAATATACTGGATGCTGCTTATTCTCACATTCATGAGGTTTCCTCAATTAAAGGCAGAGTAATTTTAACAACAGCCGGATTAGTAAAAGATTACTTTACATATGAAGAGGATGAAGCCACCCCGGACGAAAAGGATTATGCCGCACCTACTTTAGAATCCGTAGGTTTTGAATTATACCCCCAATTATAAAGGCTTTAATTATGTGTATACTTAGATTCTAAATATTCTATGAAGTACCTGGGATTCAAACTTTCTCCCGTAGAATTAACGAGCATTTGATCAGCTGAGAACAATTTTCCTTTTGCATGGACATTTATTCTTAACCAATCATAAATTGGCTTTAATTTACCTCCTTTAATCAGTTCATTTGTTTCAGGAATCGCTTTTCTAATCGAGTTCATTAATTGAGCAGCAGTAACCGCACCCAGCGTATAGCTTGGAAAATACCCGAAAATCCCGCTATACCAATGCGTGTCCTGTAAAACACCTAAAGCATCATTATCAGGCGTTAATCCTATAGTTTGCTTAAAATAAGCATTCCAGGCGGAAGGTAAATCACCGACCTCCAAATCTCCCCTTATAAGTTGCTTTTCAAGCTCATAACGCATAATTACATGCAGCGGATAGGTAACTTCATCAGCATCTACACGAATAAAAGAAGGCTCCACATGCTTGACGTATTTTGTAATATTTTTCTGATTAAATTTAGTTCTATCGACTGAAAAATACTTAATCAGCTTAGGGGTAAGGTACTCGACAAATTCATCACTTCTTCCGATTTGCATCTCAGTAAGCAGTGACTGGCTTTCATGAATAGCCATCCCGAGGTTGCGTCCGACGGGTTGATATGCATATTCGAGGGGTAAATTATATTCATACGAAGCATGTCCGGTTTCATGGATTATACCTTGCAAAGCAATAAATAAATCATTTTCGTCGTATCTCGTAGTAAGTCTTATATCCTGTGGTATCCCTCCGCAAAAAGGATGAGTGCTGGTATCGAGCCTTCCTTTATTAAAATCGAATCCGAAATCTTTCATGATCTCTATACCTAATTGCTGCTGAAGTTCGATCGGGAAGTGCCCGCCCAGCTCCGGCTTTTCACCTTGAGTACTTCTCACCTTTTCAATAAATTGGGGTAAAAAGTTTTTAAGTTCGGAAAATATATTATCTATTTCTTCAACTTTTCGCTTAGGGTCATATTCATTTACTAATGCCTGATAAGGAGAAACTTTAAAATAATCCGCTTTCGCGGTTGCAATTTTACGCACTACCGATAACAGCTTTGCAAAATAAGGCTTAACTTCATTAAAGGATTTATTTTTCCTTGCCGAACGCCAAACCATTTCACATTCTTGCCTTAGTGATGAATATTCTCTCATCAAACTATTATCAACGGAGGCATAATCATCGAAAATTTTTTTCATTTCAAGTAAGTTGGCTTTTTGCCAATCATTTAATAAATTCAAATCCGCTAAAGCTTCATTAATTTTTTCCCTTATTAACGGGTTACAAATTTTCTCATGCGCCAGTTTTATAAGATAAGATGACTGCTCGATTCTGGCATGCAGTGACCCAGTCGGCATTATCACTTCTTTATCCCAGCCGAGTATGCTTGAAATTTGATCAATGATTGAAATTTCTTTAAAATGTGTTTCTAAAAAATTATATGCTTTCATGAGCTTTTAAGGATTATATTCTATCTAAATTTGTTTCTATATCAGTTAGGTTTACGTTGTCCAGTCGTTTAATTTGAGTTAATTAATTACATAAACGTATTCGGCAAATAGAAATGAAATTCACCCCCGGTTCATTATTCGGAAGATTTTTGTTAATTATCATGCTCCCTATGGTGTTGCTGCAGGTAGTGATCACCATAATATTTTATGAAAGGCATTGGGAGAATGTCACCTCTCATATGCAAGATGCACTGGTTGGAGAAGTGGAAACAGTTTTAAACACCATAAACAGCACAAAATCAAATAATAAGAAGGCTTTAAATATACTAAGTCCCCTAGGTTTGGAGGTAAAATTTTTAACTAAGGAAACATTTCTACAAAATAAAAATAAGTTTTCTTCCAAGCAATTTGACCAAGATCTTTCAGAATTTAAAGCAAAGTTGAAGAAGCTTAAAACCCAACCAAGTTATATAAGTTATATTAGCGATAAATCATCAATTACAGTCGGCTATACCACAAAAGGAAAATACATGGAAATATGTTTTTCAAGCAAGCGGATAAAAAGCCCTACCACTTATATATTTATGCTATGGATGATAGGGGTTGCTTCGCTGTTAATTATAATATCCCTAACGTTCATGCGAAACCAAATAAGATCGATTACTAAACTTGCAGAAGTTGCCGACCAGTTCGGTAAAGGCCATGATATAGAATTTTTCAAGCCCTCGGGCGCTAAAGAAATCAGAACTGCGGGTAATGCATTTATAAAAATGAAACAAAGAATTGAGAGACAGATAAAATATCGAACTGAACTTCTAGCCCATATTTCACATGACTTGAGAACACCGCTTACTCGGTTAAAATTACAAACCGCTATGCTGGATGATAAGGGAATAGCTGAAGAAATAAGCCAAGATTTAAATGAAATGGAGCAAATGGTCATAAGTTATTTGGATTTTGCCAAAGGTGAGGGTAATGAAGAGGTGGTTGAAACAGAAATAATAGCTTTATTAAATAAAACATTAGCAAAGTTTAATGATGCCCGATTGGTTATCAATACTTCCGTTAATATGCAGTACATGCCTCTCCGCCCTAATGCATTCCAACGCGCGATTAATAATATAATTGAGAACGCTATCAAATATGCAAAGAGTAAAATAGAAGTAATAGTTTATAAGCTGGATGATAACCTCTATATCACGGTTGACGATGACGGCAAAGGTATAGAAGAGCAGGATAGAAAAATGGTTTTCAAACCATTCCAAAAAACCTCTAATAGTAAAGAGGGTTATGGACTTGGGCTTGCAATTTTAAAAAGTGTCGTTCAAGCGCATGGAGGGAAAATTAAACTTGCCCAAAGCCCTTATAATGGTTTAAGAATTATATTAATATTCCCTATTTAGTAATTATATGACTACTCGTATTTTATTAGTTCTTGACGGTTGGGGTTATAACCCTTCGCCGAAGTATAATGCGATTTTAGGCGCTGATACTCCTAATTACTCATATATATTACAAAATTATCCCCACTCTTTAATTGAAACAAGTGGTTTAGATGTCGGCCTACCTGAAGGGCAGATGGGCAATTCCGAGGTAGGTCACATGACTATAGGCAGCGGAAGAGTAATGTTCCAAGACTTACCTAAAATAAATCATGCGGTTGAATCAAAACAGATAGAAGATAATGAAGCATTAAAGGAGCTGATTGCAACATTAAAAGAAAACGGTGGAACCTGCCACATAATGGGGCTTATATCTGACGGCGGAGTGCATTCGCATATTGATCATATAGTCGCCCTCAGCAAAATACTTCGGAAACATAATATTAAAGTTTTAATCCATGCAATTACTGATGGTAGGGATACCCCTCCGAAATGCGCACAAAGTTATATAAATTTCATTACTCAAGCAGGGTTAGAAATTGCAAGTATAAGCGGAAGGTTCTATGCAATGGATAGAGATAAAAGATGGGATAGGATTGAACTTAGTTATAATGCTATAATTAAGGCACAAGCACCAAAGTTTAATACTCCGCAGGAAGTTATCGAGCAAAGCTATACTCAGGATATATCCGATGAATTCATCATTCCGCACGTAAGAAACAACTACCAAGGGATAAAAGAAAATGATGCTATACTGATGGCAAACTTCCGCGCTGATAGAGTTAGAGAAATTTTAACCGCATTAGTAGAAGAAGATTTTAAAGATTTTCCTCGGGAAAATAAAGTAAAACTAGCATCGGTTGTAGGAATGACTGAATATTCGGAGGAGCTAAACCGATATTTAAGCACTCTTTTCCCTGCTGAAAATATTGCTTATACTTTAGGAGAAGTTATCTCAAAGCATGGAATGCGGCAACTAAGGATAGCGGAAACCGAGAAATATGCTCATGTTACGTTTTTCTTAAGCGGCGGAAGAGAAGAGCCGTTTGAAGGAGAAGAGAGGATTTTAGTTCCCTCTCCGAAAGTTAAAACTTATGATCTAGCGCCTCAAATGTCAGTATATGATGTAACCGATAAATTAATTGAGGCTATCAAAAGCAGATCTTATAACTTAATTTGTGCTAATTTTGCAAATGCTGATATGGTAGGTCATTCCGGTAATATTGAAGCTACAGTGAAAGCTATAGAAGCTATTGATGATTGCTTAGGTAAAATCCTAACCACTATTAAAGAAACTGATTCGGAAATGTTAATTACAGCCGACCACGGTAACGCGGAATTAATGAAGAACCCGGATACCCTTGAACCGTTTACTTCTCATACTTTATTTAAAGTACCTTTAATTTACATCGGGGAAAAGAATATAAAGTTAAAAGATGGAGCATTATCTGATATAGCGCCTACACTTTTGGAGTTGATTGACATAAAAAAACCTAAAGAAATGACCGGGAATTCGTTAATCACATTCTTTCCGTAAGTTATTTCAATATGTCATTGCTCGCTTGAGATTTTAGTTAATTACTTTAATAACTTATAAACTAATTGCTTCATCCCTTCCACAGCCGGTTGCCCGAAAGGATTTATATTATTCATCAGCCCTAAAACTATAGTTTCAACCATTGAGAACATCATCAAGGCTCCTAAACTTTTGGGAGAATCATCTAGCATGGTGATTTGACGGGTAGGTATATTATGTTGCGATAAAACATTTATAAATGCTTTATACTGAGCTAAAGTCAAATCTTCTATAGTTTTATTAAATATCCCCTGAAACTCTACTGATGGCAAGCTAGGCGCTTTATATGTTGCAAAGTTATAAAGAGAGAAAAATTTATCTTTATACCCATCAAGGTATAATTGCAGCTGGCTATGCTGATCCTCAGGACCATGCGCACACATCGGGGTAATTCCGAAACCCTCTTTACCCAAGCTTTCAGCAATTATCTGCTTGTTCCATTCCAAAAAATTATGTAAAGACCGCGCATATGACATATTAATATGTATGCTATATTTTTTTTCAACCATGCTAGTTAAAAAAGCCACTCCTTTTGCTATTAAGCTATCCTCTCGGTTATAAAAAAAATCCCTAAGCACTTCTTCTCCCCCTTCACAAAAGGCATGAGCATCTTGATTCATAAGCATTAAAGGCAGAATATTAATGTTAGTAAACGATGCAAATCTACCGCCAATCTCTTCATGCGGAAGAATAGTGCTGCCTAAATTTATAGCAATTTCTTTTAAGGTGCTACTCTTGAATTCTGTAATAAATATAAAATGTTTATTGATATTTTTTATTCCCTGCTGTTCAAAAATTTTAATTAATGTAAGGCATAGAGAGATTGTCTCAAGTGTTTCACCGGATTTACTGATTATTAAAAATTTCGTTTGCTTAAGATCAATTTTTTCAATTAATAGCTGGAAATAAACCGGGTCTAAAGTATCCAGATATTCTATGTTTAAATCTATATTTCGGTTAAATAAAGCAAAAGTTTTAGGGTTTAATATAGCCCCACCCATCCCGACCATTACTACTGTACAGCAATCTTCCTTTATTTGCCTTGCAATAGGCTCCAGCAAATTAGTTAAATTATAGTAATAACTTGAATTGAAGCTAAACAACTTATAATCAGAAGCTCTATTATCTTTTATATAATGTAATACTTTTAAGAATTCTTCTCTTCTTTGAGAGCATTCCAGATTGCTACTAAGCTTTATATTCATATGTCCTTAACTATCTTTTTCGTTTGTAATCTACATCAATATTCTAAAGGGTCAAAGAGCTTTTTATATTGCTCAATAGCATATCTATCCGTCATGCCTGCTATATAATCTATTATAATCTCAGCTTTCTTTTGTTCGTCGCAATCAACCAGCTTCTCATACCAATCGGTCGGCATACAATTCGGATTTTTCATTAAGGTTTCAAACAAATTTTTCACCACATGGCACGCTTTTACTTTAGTACGATTAATTTTATAATGACGATAAATCCTTTCGAACAGAAATGCTTTTATTTTATCCTTTATCACTTCCATATCTTTTGAAAAGGCCGCAATCGGCTCATGCATGTTTCTAATATCTTCAGCAGAATGAATATTGTAAAAAGATATTCTTCTTTTAATCTCGGCAACTAAATCGGTAACCATTTGTTTTTTCAATCTTCTTAGCGCCTCACTTATCATCTTTGAAACAGAGAGATTCGGATAAGTAGATTCAAGCATAGTAAATATTTCACCCAACAGATCTAAAGATTTAAGATCCGAAATGGTAATAAATCCTGCTCTATATCCGTCATCAATGTCATGATTTATATAAGCGATATCATCGGCAAGCGATGCAACCTGCGCTTCAAGAGAGGCAAAGGTTTCAAGTTTTAAATCAAATACTTTAGTTATATCGGTATATATATTACTCAGTTTTTTAGGCTTACTGTATTTCCCGGTTAATGGGCCATTATGCTTGGCAATTCCTTCTAAAGTTTCCCAGGTTAAATTTAGTCCGTCAAATTCTGCGTACCTTTGCTCAAGATAGGTTAGAATTTTTAAGGTTTGAGCATTATGGTCAAATCCGCCGAATTCTTTTGCTACTTCCTGCAAGGCATCTTCACCCGCATGCCCGAAGGGTGGGTGGCCTAAATCATGAGCTAAAGCTATGCACTCGGTTAAATCTTCATTTAAGTTCAGCTCATATGCAATAGCTTTTGCAATTTGAGCGACTTCTAAGCTATGGGTTAATCGAGTTCTATAGTGGTCTCCCGCATAATTTATAAATACTTGAGTCTTGTATTCAAGTCTTCTGAAAGATATGGAATTTATTATACGATTTCGGTCATTTTGGTATGGTAAAAGATATCCTTCATAGCTTTCTTTATGCCGTCTTCCCTGGCTATGCGCAATATCAACGGCATAACTTGCCAACCGTAAATTCTTCTTATCATTGCTGATTATCTGCTCCATCGCTTACCCGTATATACTCATTTCTTTCCCATTATACCCCATTTACTCCCAAAAAACACTATTATTCAATACAAAATTGTGTAATACTATTAATAAACACTAGTCATGCATAATATGGGAATTTTTATTTCTACTTATATAAATAAGTTAGATGATAAGAACCGCCTTTCAGTTCCGGCTCCTTTCAGGAGCATAATTGAAGCTGAGGGAAGTATGACGATTTACGGGTATTGCTCATTTATTAATAATGCTATTGAAGTTTGTACGGAAAAAAGAATGCGGGAGTTACAGGGATACATAGAAGATTTGGATATCTTTTCACT
The DNA here is from genome assembly GCF_000730245.1 of endosymbiont of Acanthamoeba sp. UWC8. Lineage (NCBI taxonomy): Bacteria > Pseudomonadati > Pseudomonadota > Alphaproteobacteria > Holosporales > Holosporaceae > endosymbiont of Acanthamoeba sp. UWC8. The sequence goes on from NZ_CP004403.1 coordinate 843,933, forward strand.
AGAGCGCGATGCGTTAGAAACTGCAATTTTAGGTGGTGCAGAGTTGCTTAATATTGATAGCAAAGGCCGCATTGTTCTACCTGAGCGTTTAATTAAATTCGGTAATATAAAAAATGAAGCAGCTTTTGTAGGTAAGGGAAAAACATTTGAAATATGGTCGATTGAGGAATTTCCGGAGCATTCTAAAAAGTCAAGAGATTACGCTATCTCCAAAAAAATAACTTTAAAGCAAAAAAGAGGAGGGGAATAAATGCAGATTATAAACTCCTCAGAAACTTTAAAGCCTCATAAGCCCGTATTGATAAAAGAAGTATTAGAAGCCCTTTCTCCTCAGGATGGAGGTATATATATCGATGCAACATTTGGTGCCGGTGGGTATAGTAAAGAAATTTTAACTAATGCCGGTTGCAAGGTGCATGGTATAGATAGAGATAGCAGTGTTACAAAATTTGCAGATGATTTATCCAAGCAGTTTGAAGGACGTTTTAATTTTATAAACGGGGAATTCGGTAGTTTAGAAAACATTATACTAGAAAATAATCTAGATAGAATTAACGGTATAGTGTTTGATATCGGGGTTTCTTCCATGCAACTGGATCAAGGCGAGCGAGGCTTCTCTTTTGCTAAAAATGCACCACTTGATATGAGGATGGATCAAAATAGCGGCGGCATTACTGCTTACGACATAGTGAACAGCACTTCGGAAGGAGAGCTGGCTGATATAATTTTTAAATTCGGCGGAGAGAGAAAATCAAGAAAAATAGCTTATCTGATTAATAAAGCCCGCAGTATTAAACCTATCGAAACAACTTGTGAGCTGGCAGAGATAATTGCTCGCGGAAACGGTAGATATAATCATTCCATTCACCCTGCAACTAAAGCTTTTCAGGCATTAAGGATTGTTGTTAATGACGAACTTACTCAATTGGAAAATGCATTAATTGCTGCTGCTAAGCATATAGCTTTGGGTGGAAAGATATTAGTTATCACTTTCCATTCATTGGAAGATAAAATAGTTAAAGAATATTTTAATGAGTTATGTGGAAAACGTATTAATACCAACCGCCATCTACCTCAGATTGAATTTTATAACGAACCGAGCTTCGAATTTGTATTCAAAGGAGCTTTAACCCCATCAAACGAAGAAGTATCAGGCAACCCCCGAGCCAGATCGGCCAAACTTAGAGCAATAAGGAGGATAAAATGATTAACGCCTTATTTAAGCCTTCAAGTTTAATCGGAATTCTAGCACTGATTTTAAGTTCTATATTGTTATTTGAAATTAAATATAGCGTACAAAAAATACGCAAAGAACTAAATTCGGTTGACAATGAAATAATAAAGACGAAAGAAGATATACATATTTTAAAAGCTGAATTATCCTATATTACTAAGCCGGAAAGTTTAGCTAAGCTTTCCAGGAAAAATTTAAACTTAGTATCGATAGATCCGACGAGGATTAAAAGTGTGTATTTAGGGGAAATAAACAAACTTTTTTTGGAAGAGGGGACGGAATAAAATGCAGCTTCGAACAAAGCAGCATAACCAGCAGATTACTGAAAGGGCTAAATCTGCAAATTATGAAAAAGCCATGGATATATGCCACGGTAGGCTAACTTTTGTTATCATATGCTTAACCTTATCTTTTTTAGCCTTGATTTTTCGACTTTTTTATTTAACTGGTTTTTCATCAATTGAAGATATAAAACTTACTTCAAGTAGAAAACCCTCTAAGGAATTTTTATTAAAGAGAGCTTCAATTACCGATAGAAATGGAGAGCTGCTTGCAACCAACATTACTACTGCTTCGTTGTATGCCAATCCTCGTTACCTAATTAATGCTGAAGAAACTGCAAGAAAATTATCAGATGCTTTACCCAGCATAAAATATCAGGACTTAATAACTAAATTTAAATTAAATAAAAATTTTGCCTGGGTAAAGAGGCACCTCACCCCTAAAGAGCAGCAAATCATTCATGATCTTGGTATCCCGGGTTTATATTTTACTAAAGATGAAAGGAGAGTCTACCCGCAAACTCACTTATTTGCCCATAGCGTCGGGTTTACTGATGTTGACGGCAATGGGCTCTCAGGCATAGAAAAAACTTTTAATTACGATTTGACTGAGTCAACTCAGCTGCCCCTGGAACTCTCTCTTGATTTAAGGATACAAAATATAGTACGTGAAGAATTATTGAGTGCCATTGATTTAAACCAAGCCATAGGTGCTTCAGGTTTGGTTATGAATATTAATAACGGAGAAGTTATTTCGATGGTAAGCCTACCGGATTTTAATCCTAATAGAACCGAAGGTACCAACGACAGACAAAGATTTAATCAAATTAGCCTAGGCTCCTATGAGATGGGATCGGTATTTAAGGTATTGACCACTGCCTCAGCCTTTGATTTAGGAAGGGTAAAAGTTAATGATGCTTTTAATGTCTCCATTCCTTACAAGGTCGCAAATTTTAAAATCAATGACTATAAAGGTAAAGGCGGAGAGCTTTCCATACCTGAGATTTTAATGTATTCATCAAACATCGGCACCGCTCAAATAGCCTCTTATATCGGAGTTAAGGATCAGCAGGAATACATGCAGAGGTTCGGAGTTTTGGACAAGCTAAGCATTGAAATTCCTGAAGTATCCTCCCCTCGCTATCCGCCAAAAAAGAAATGGAATGAAGTAAGTATGGTCACGATCAGCTATGGGCACGGCATAGCAGTCACTCCTCTTCATCTAGCAAGAGCTATTGCAGCTTCCGTAAACGGCGGGGTGTTAGTACAACCTACTCTACTTAAACATCATGCGCCCAGAGACGAATACCCCAGAGTAATCGGAGAAGAAACCTCACTACTTATGCGTAAGATGCTAAGGTTGGTAGTTACCGGCGGTTCAGGAAGAAGGGCTGAAGTACCCGGATACTTTTTAGGCGGGAAAAGTGGTACGGCCGAAAAAATCTGTGGTCGAGGTTATTGCAAAAATTCAAATTTATCTTTATTTGTTGCCGCATACCCGATCCATAAGCCTGAATATTTGGTTTTAGTCATGGTTGATGAAGCAAAACGCAATATTCACAATAGCGGGTTACTCTCCGGCGGAGCGGTTGCCGCCCCTGTTGCAGGAGAGATCGTGAAAAGAATATCTCCTATACTCGGTGTTAATCCGGTTTTAGACAAGAGTGAAGAGATAAACGATATGCTCTCACTTGATTTCAATCCTCGTCATCAAAAAATCAGTAATCGCTGACTAAATCCGTTTTTTCTATTAGATTAACTTTTTATTAACTTTTTATTAACTTTTTTTATTTAAAATCTAATAAAAGAAGTCAGGCAAAGGTTAAATAATGGCAAGAGATCAAAAGCATAGAGAGACATTATATAGATATAACTCGGAAACTAAAGAAAACGAGTTTGTCACTCAGTCTTCCCCTAATGCTATTGAACCTGAGGTTTGGCAGTACAAGGAAGGTAAAGGAGGCGGTGCTAATGAAGCCGGGAAATTAGGAGGCGTATATCAAAGCTTTACTCGAACCGCTTTATTTAAACAAGACCCGAATCCCGCTAAAAATATAGCTGAGTTTTTAGCTTCTCAAATGCACAGATCCACCCATCCCGAGCATCAGGCAGAAGTGTTTTTTGCTAAAGTTACGGATGAAACAGGAAAACCGACTCATCCTTATATTGCTTCCATATTTTTTAATAATTACCAAGGAGATCTCTTTAAATACGCTTATACAAGCAAGGGCTTAATCCCGCCGAAAGATAGACCGAAACTTATAGGAACTAAAAATTTAATTGCCTCTACATTCGAGATAGAGAATACGACCACTCTTATTAATGAAGTTTTAAGTAGTTCGCCGGGTTTTGCCGAATCGGTAGTACCAAGGTTGCTGACCAATGATATGGATATGCATTCGGGAAACTTGGGAGTGAAAGTTGAAAACGGTATGAAAATAATTGTCAGTATTGATTTTGGCGGCGCCAATGCTTCCCTTGAAGAAAAGATCCACCCGCATTCCCATACCAGACATATACCCGGCTTAGGACCTACTAACCACTTTAGAGAATACGGCAGGAAATATAAAATTACTCCCACCTTTGTCGCAGAATGCGATAAAGTAGCTAAGCATGATTACACTGAAACTATTGATGATGCTTTTAAAAAAATCGCCGAATACAATAATTTTAAAGCAATTAAAGCATTCGGAGAGCTCTTAGGTGTGCCGACAAAACAACTACGTATTCCGAATACCGAGGTAAATAAAGAGAAATTAACAGGAATTATTAAAGAGTATTACAAAGTTATTATAAAAGCCAGGCAAGAAGACTTAAGCAAATTCTCAGCCCAAATCAAAACTGATTTATGCTTAAAAAATTATAAAGAAAGCGGTGAACTTTCATATAATAATGCTAAGGAAGAAGTTATTACTTTGCATCAGGTTATCAAAGAACATAAAGAGTATTTCACGGCAATTTTAAAGGGTGAGGAGAAACTGAAATTCAGGGATAAGGATAACTTAAAAAATTACCGTGAGTTCAAAGAAACGGTATTAAGCACGGCGGAGGAAGCACTCGGCATCGAGCGTAAATACAATATAACCGATACTTTGCTTAAAGGTCTTGACTCTGTAGATCTAAAGGTAAGCGAAGTATTAAATAGTATAAAATTTATGCTTTTTCCTTCTAGAACTCTTCCTAAGCAGGAAGGAGAATTTATCGAAAATGCTTTGGGTTTTAGCGATAATCCTGTTTATGAAGCGAAATTATCTTCAAAAACGGAATTAAAAATAGATGCCTTGCAGCAAACTACCTCCCAATTACCAAAAACAGGCGAACATACAAAGCTCGGTTTAGCTTCCTCACCTGCTACCATTAAGAGATTTACGACTACTACAAATTTAGCAGATAACCAAAGTGCATTCAAAAATACACAACCTTCTAAAATAGAAGGCTTAGAAAATATCATAACAAGGGCATGGAATAGAATAAAAAGCTTTACCGGAAGCTTAAATGAAAAATTCATATCTGAGAATAATGGTTCAAAAGAAAGATAGATGATTTTAAAACAACTATTAACTACTTATTAACTATTTTTGGAATATACTTATTTATGCAAGTTAAATTTATAAAAGATATAGTTATGCCGGTAGAAAGAGATCCAGTCGAAATGAAGAAAATTATTGATAAAATATGCGATCAAGTCTTTACAGATATATTAGATGAAATGATTAAACTTAAAGCATCTCGATGTCAAACATTCGGTGCTGAAACAATTCCCGGATGCACAAAGGAAGACAAAGAAAGCTTACTTGGTAAACTGTATAAAAATATGACAAAAAGAGTTTATGAGGAAGGAGTTGATGGTAGAACTTTAGATATTACCCCAATAGATGAAGATGATCGTATAGAATTCAAACCCAAGAGACTTGAAGAAGGTACAATGCTTGAATTACTTACTAAAATGGAAAAGAGCATCGACTCTTTTATGAAGAAAAACAAACAAGAAAACAAAATTGATTTTAAAGAATATGCAATTCAATCAACTCCTAGAAAAGAATGTATTCAAGAGATTGGAATTCAAGATGAATTGAATAAATCCCCGTTAAGGAAATCTTTAGAAAATTTTATTGGTAAGTTAATTGATAAGGTTACCGGCATAGATCGAGAACACGAACGAGCTCAAACTAAGGATTTAACTAAGAGCGCAAAGGAAACAAGAGAAGACATAGGTAAGTTTACTAATAAGATTATGAAAGAAGAAGCAGCTGTTACAAGCTTAAGAAGATAACCATACTAGGAATAATAGCTATTTTCCACCTTATAAGTACAGCAAAATTAATAAGAATTAAGAAAATTGTATAGTTCTTTATTATAATACTACAAGTCTTACTGATATACTTCCTATACTTAAAGGCCACTAAGCACAGTAAGCTAAAGGGGTATGGGGTGAAATAACTAGAGTTTGAGATTATTAAAAAGTTTTACCGAAACAATAAAAGAAAAATTTATGTCAGCAAATAATGATTCAAAAGGCAGATAGGTAATTTTAAGTGGTGCCCAGAATTGGAATCGAACCAACGACACAAGGATTTTCAATCCTTTGCTCTACCGACTGAGCTATCTGGGCTTATGAAATAGCCGCAAAGAAAATGGCGACCCCTGCGGGACTCGAACCCGCGTTGCCACCGTGAAAGGGTGGAGTCCTAACCGCTAGACGAAGGGGTCGCTGCATTTGCTTGTATATTCCTATACTGTTTGCTTTCTAAAAGCAAGTAATAATTTATAAATCCACAAAAAGAGCATTAATTATCCAATCTTAACATTTTCAAAAGCATAGTTGATAAACTTAGGATTAGTGAAATAATAATTATACTTATGATAATACATTCTTATTTCCAAGATGCTTAACCGCCGCTCCTTAAAGATCACTTATACAGAGAAAAACCAAAATAGAAGGAGCATGCAGCAGGAAGAACTTAATTATCAACCTTTAAGAATACATTTTGATCAAAGATAATATATATCTAAATAAAATATATTACATCAATGTATATTTTACCGTGTCTCAACCCCCCATCTAAAGGTTGCGGATTTTTTATTTCAGTGTTAATTATTTTACATAAAAAATAATTAAGAGCATTTTTAATGTGTGGAATTATAGGCATAGTAAGTAATTATCAGGATGTAAGTGAAAGAGTATTACATTCAATCGCAAGATTAGAATATAGAGGTTATGATTCAGCCGGCATTGCCACAATATTTTCTAATGGCTTTAACCTGCTGAAATTAGCCGGCAAGGTAAAAGACCTTAAAGCCGTTTTTAAAAAGAACCCGACTCGCGGCCGGATAGGTATAGGCCACACAAGGTGGGCTACTCACGGGGCTCCGTCATACGAAAATGCACACCCTATGTTAACTAAAGATATCGCACTGGTTCATAACGGTATTATCGAAAATTATATGGAAATCAAAGAAGAGCTAAAGGAACAAAATTATGAGTTTAGCGGCGATACCGATACTGAAGTATTAGCAAATTTGATCCAATCTTATATTGACCAAAAGCAGCCACTCGATCAGGCAATAAGAAATGCAGCCGACCGTTGCCATGGCCTATATGCTTTTATTGTAATCAGCAGTCATGATCCAAATACGATAATAGGGGTAAAGAAAGGTTTGCCACTCGCAGTCGGAATAGGTGAAAATGAGATGTATTTCGGCTCGGATGCTTATGCCTTATTTCCGCTTACCAATAAGCTTATTTATTTAAATGATAATGAAATTGCTACCATTACCTCCCGCGAATATAAAGTTTGCGACATGAAGGGAAATGAGCTGAATAAAGAAATTAAAAAAGTTTCAATCCAGGAAGTTTCCGGTAAAGAAGAATTTGAGCATTATATGCTTAAAGAGATTTATGAGCAACCGAGTGCGATTGCTCGCTGTTTTGATCACTATTATGATTCTAATAAGAAAGAGCTGTTATTTAAGGCAATGGACTTTAACTGGAATGAAGTTAAAAAGGTATATATAATTGCCTGCGGCACTTCATACTATGCCGGAGCAGTGGCAAAATATTGGCTCGAGCAAAAAACTAAAATTAACGTTGAAATTGATATAGCTTCGGAATTTCGTTACCGTGAACCGGTTTTAGATACTAAAGACGTATTTATTTTTATCTCCCAATCAGGCGAGACTGCCGATACTCTCGCTGCACTTAAAATGGTTAAGGAAAAGGGGATTAAAACATTTGCAGTAGTAAACGTGGAAGAGAGCTCTATGGGTAACCTTGCTGATTTTGTTTTACCTATTTGCGCCGGAAGTGAAATAGGGGTTGCTTCTACTAAAGCATTTACATGCCAACTTATAGTATTATCTCTGCTTTCTCTATATATCAGTTATGCGAAAGGCCTACTAAGCAATATAGAATTTGAAAAGGAGTTGTTAAAGCTGCATGAAACTCCTGGTAAAGTTACGGAAACGTTAAACTTGGATAGAAATGTTAAAACCCTGGCTGAGAACATTCTTCACCTTAATAATATTATTTATATCGGCAGAGGTATTGCCTACCCTATAGCATTGGAAGGAGCACTAAAAATAAAAGAATTATCATATCTTCCTGCGCTCGGTATGCCGGCAGGGGAATTAAAACATGGACCGATAGCCTTAATTGATAACAACACGCCTGTTTGTGTAATCGCTCCAAATGATAAGCTATTTGCTAAAACAGCCTCCAACTTACAGGAAGCATACGCAAGAGGAGGTAAAATCATTTTATTCAGTGATAAGAATGGTATAGAACAACTCAAAAACTTTTGTTTTATGACCATTGAGTTGCCTGAAGCAGATGATTTTACCGCCCCCCTACTATATACTATTCCGTTACAAATGCTTGCCTACCATTTTGCAGTGCTTAAAGGTAATGATGTAGATCAGCCCAGGAATTTAGCAAAATCAGTAACCGTAGAATAATAATTATAGGAGCTTAAGCGCATATATAGGCATTAAAGGTAACTATATCGGAAACAAAGCTAACCATAAAACAAAGTAAATTAATAATTTATCAAATGTTGCTTAGCTGTGAGATTGCTTAATAATATTAATTCAGCCTTACCCCACTAAAAGGCTTCATAATTAAGCTTTTTAGTATTATCATAACTAAAAAATAAGCAGTTTAAAGGTTCTAAATTTAAATGAACATACAAGAAAAATATACATTAGACACACTCATTCAAGTGCTACTAAAATCATTCAATATTTTTCGTTTAAATTTTTGGCAGATTGGAATAATAGTAATTATTGTCTCAATGGTCTCTCACTTAGCTATTTACCCTGTTACCGAATATCTGACTGCATTTGCCAAGAACCCCGAAGCATTAAAGGAAGCTAAGCTTCTACCTATAATATTTACCGCCCTAACTATACTACTTAACCAAACGATGTTTGTAATCGCTATAACTTTAGTTGTTTTATCTAAACCGAAAAATATTTTTCAATGCTTTGAAAGAATAAGAGCTTTTGTTAAAAACAAATTTATTACCCTTTATTTGGCTTGCACTCTAAAATCGATATTAATTAATATCGGTCTAACATTATATTTTTTTCCCGGGATTATCGTAGTAGTAGCATTTTCTATGGTGGAATTTATAATATTAATTGAAGGTAAGGGAATAAAAGAATCAATATATAAAAGTATTGAAATGGTTCGTCCGTTATTTTTCAAATTAGTAGTTTGTATTTCTTTATTTTACTTTATTTTATTTATAGTATTAGGCCTCCCTATTTACTTTAAAAGCGTAATTTATTTCGGCTTAATCGCACTTTATATCATTAATATGCTGGTTCTATATCTAAGACTTAAAGAGTAGCATTAATTTGCAACTATAAGAGGAATGGTGGGACCTGTAGGACTTGAACCTACGACAACACCGTTATGAGCGGTGTGTTCTAACCAACTGAACTAAGGTCCCCTGGAAATTTAAAATCTATTTTATATCAATAAATATAGTAGTTGTCCAGATAGAATTAACATCAAATTAGCTTCTTACAAAACTCTATATAATTTTTCCGCAAAAGCAGCGGCTCTTAAATTTCTCATATGCTTATTTTTAATATAAGCTATTCATTTATATTAAAGTACACTAACTATAAACTTTGCGTAAATTAAATACTTATTGTACCCTTATAATTATATAATACTAATAACTCGTATATGTTTTTTTATAAGTATTGGAGTTTAAGAACAAAAATTTTAGTAGTAACGATTTTGCCGTTTATTATTGCGGCATTGTTCGTATTCATTTTTGTTACTGAAAAGCTTGGAGAATTTTCAAAAGATAAAGCAAAGAGCGAAACCTATAAATATACTTATTACCATGCCCATCAAATACAAAACCACCTTAATAATGTCAGCTATGTTATTAAACATTTAAGCGGAGTCATTGGCGGCTTGTCTAATGCCGATATGCTTAATGATCATGCGCTTAACTTTTTTCTCGATTATACGGTAGGTAATTTAGATAATGTTTATATGGCTTGGATAGTATGGGATCAGGATAATCGGCAGCTTAACAATTCCGCAGATAATGAAAATAGAAGACGCATTCTCCTCAAAGCTAAAGATAATAAATTTATAAAAAACAAGTTACAGGACTATACGCAAGAATACAAAAAGCAATATCAATTAGCTAATAAAAAAAATAATCATCTTTATATTGTAGTAAGGAATGAAGATACCCGTAATTTGGTCACTTTTTTTAAACCTTTATATAATATGAACGGAGAATTTATAGCTCTGGTCGGGATTGATATTTATATATCAAGCATCCAAGATATTGTTAAACAAACAAAAATTTCAAATGATGAAGTGCTTTCACTTTCAACTGACCAAGAAATTTTTATTACGGGCATAAATATTGATAAAGAAAATTTTTATCATAAATTGTGGAAAGAAGATAATGAAATGTATAAAGTAACTATTCCGATTACTATTGATGACTACCAAGGTAATTGGCTTTTTTCATTAGAAGTTCCGACTGAAAAGATTAACCTGGAAGCATTAAAAATTATTAAAATTACTATCGTAATATTCCTCATCTGCTTGAGCATAGCAATATTTCTCTCTTTCTATACGGCAAACAATTTAGTACGTCCACTCTCATACCTTACTAAAATCTTAACCAGTATTTCTCAAGGTAGGATAGTTACCAATCTTGAAATACCTTCTATACATAGATTCGATGAAATAGGGAAAATCGCCAGAGCTACTGAAGTATTTAAGGCTAATACCCAGGAATTAATTCAAGCCAAGCAAAAAGCTGAAAGTGCCAACCGCGCAAAAAGCGAATTTCTGGCTAATATGTCACATGAGTTGCGTACGCCTATGCATGCAATTTTAAGTTATACAAAAATTATATTGGATCGTTATAATGAAGGCAAAGACCTATCAAAGCTAATAAAATATCTTGATAATATATATTCAAGCGGCAACAGATTGCTTAAACTTCTTAACAACCTGCTGGATCTTTCCAAATTGGAAGCAGGCCAAATGAAAACCAAATTTGAAACAACTAATATTATTGATATCATTAACAAGTCATTAAATGAGCTTTCCGCATTATTGGAAAACAAACAATTACATGTTTCATTTTCTAATAAATTATCAAATTCGGAAATAACTCTGGATACTGAACTTATAATGCGGCTTATAATAAACTTGCTTTCAAATGCAATTAAATTTTCACCTCCTAGTTCTACCATAGAAATTAATATTGAAGATACTTTGTATGAACGAGAAAACAACGTTTACCCGGCAATAATTATTAGCATTAAAGACTATGGCACCGGAATTCCTGAGGGCGAACTGGAATTAATTTTCCAAAAATTTAACCAAAGCAGTAAAACCAAACAAAGCAGCGGGGGAACCGGGCTAGGGCTTGCAATATGCCTGGATATAAGCAAAATACATAACGGTAAAATATGGGCGGAAAACACCCCTCAAGGCGGAGCTATGTTTAAAGTCATCCTACCGAGAGACTTAAATGCAACAACAATAGATGAAAATCCCATAGTTAAAACATAGGTAAGGCAAAATGAGCACTGAAGATAAAAAAATAAAAATTCTAGCAGTAGATGATGAAGAGTTAAACTTAGATATTTTATTAGAATATTTTGAAGAAGAAGGCTATGAAATCGTTACTGCTCCTGATGGAGTTAAAGCTTGGGAAATTCTTCAGGAGGAAGAAGTAAACCTAGTTGTGCTCGATCGCATGATGCCTAATATGGACGGAATTTCACTATTGAAAAAGATTAAAGCTACCGAAAAATTCAAAGCTACCCCGGTTATTATGCAAACAGCAGCAACTTCCGTAGAAGAGGTACGTGAAGGGGTAGAAGCAGGTGCATTTTATTATTTAAGTAAGCCTTATCAAAAAGAGTTGTTGTTATCTATAGTAAGATCCGCACTTGAAAGTGCAAAGAAATATTCTGCGCTGGTTGATACCGTAAGCTTGAACTTAAACGCCTTAAAACTTATAAAAAAAGCCAGTTTTGAATTCAGAAGTTTGGAAGAAGTTAAATCGCTCTCCGCCCTAATTTCCAATAGCTGCCCGAAAGAACGAAATGTTCTATGGGGGATTACCGAGTTAATGTTAAATGCTGTTGAGCACGGAAACCTTGGCCTAACTTACGAAGAAAAGAAAAGGTATTTAATTGAAGGGGGATGGCTTGAAGAAATTAACACCAGATTACAGGGAGAAGAATATAAACACAAAATTTGCAGACTTGAATTTGAAAGAACTAATACTGAGATTATAATCACTATAATTGACCAAGGTGCAGGCTTTTCCCCACAAAAATATATAGAAATCGACCCAAATAGAATTACCGACCCCAACGGAAGAGGGATTGCTCTTTCAAAGCAGATTAGTTTTGATAGTCTGGTTTATTCAAATAAAGGTAATAGCGTTTGTTGTAAGATATTTTTATAATCTTAGTTTATAAATTCATTTTCTAATTAAATCTGGAAATAATAAATTTTGCATGTTAATAGTGTAAGGTAAAGGCCTGGGTGATTAGGAGATATTAGTTGATAGTTTATCTGCGTAATTTATGCCTCACATTACTTGCTGCTTACTTAAGCATTGTTGCTCTTATTCCAAGTTCATTTGCCGGAACTTTAGAAGGAAATACCCTCCCAAAAAATAAGCATATTAGAATCCTCTCAATTGACGGAGGTGGGATTAGAGGTATTATTCCGGCATTAGTACTAAAAAATCTGGAATCCAGATTAAAAAAAGGGCGTCATCTTACAGATTGTTTTGATATAATGACCGGCACTTCGACTGGAGGAATTATAGTTTTATTGTTAAATACCCCCGATGAAAGGGGCAAACCGAAATATCAAGCCGATCACATACTTAAACTTTATTTAGAATTAGGTAACAAAGTATTTAAAAACTCAATTTGGCAAAATGTTAGAAGTGGTGCGGGCTGGTGGGGAGCTAAGTACTCGGAAAAGAATTTAGAACAATTATTAAGTAAATATTTTGGTAATACTCAATTAAAGGATACTTTAAGTAATGTAAGTATACCGGCGTATGAGATTGAAAAAGATCAGACTTTTTTCTTCCACACCAATAAAGCACGCAAAACAGAGGAAGGGAATTATTTACTTAAAGATATTGCACGCGCAACTTCCGCGGCACCTGGATACTTTAAACCCGCCCAAATTAATAATATACTAAAAACCGCTAACCATGTGTTTATTGACGGAGGAATATCGGTAAATAACCCTACTCTTTCCGCAGCCGTATATACTTCGGAAATTTACGGGATAAAAACTCCATTTTTTATAGTGTCGTTAGGTACAGGTACTAATTATGGTGCTAAAAGCAAATATATTGCTCGCAAAGAGGTTGCAAACTCAGGTTTTTTAGGCTGGGCAAAAAAGATTATTCCGACTATGATGTATGCGGTTAATGCAGTAACCGATTATGAAATGCGTTATACCTTTAATTATAACAATCCCCATACGGACTATTTCAGGTTTCAGCCGATTATTGAATCTGAGCATGGAGATTTAGACAATATATCTGAAGAAAATTTAAACGCTCTTAAACGATATGCTGAACGAATCATAAAAGATAATGAACAAACTTTACAAGAGATCGCTAATGTTTTGAATGGAGATAGAAACATTTCTAATCATTAATTTCATATATTTCATGAACTAGGCAAGAAGACTTTATTAAATAAAAAGCAATATTTACACAAAAAAGATTTGACATATCCAAAATTAAAAAGATATTATAATGGCGTAACATATCTTTTTCTTAATCAATAAAAAGACTTAAGCCTATCAATCTCTTTAGGGGTACACCTTATAAAAGCCCCATTAGACTTATGACTTGGCTTAAGCATGCTTAAGCATAAATTTTAATAGACTTAATGAGGATTATAATAATCTATGAAACATGACAAAGAAGTAGCATTAAACGAAGAGCTAATTTCTGACGATAATAAAATTACCCAAGAAGCAGAAAAAAAAGGATCATCTCCAAGACGCAGGAGAATTTTAAAAGCTGTTAATCCTGAACCGCAACCAGAAACTTTAAATGCTCAAGAAGAAGTAATAAAGAAGCATGAAGATAAAGAGACCTTAGATAATACTTTAAATGAACCTAAAAGTGATACGTTAGAATTAGATAAAAAAGATAAAGCCCCTAATCAACAATGCGCTGAAGAAGAGGCATTTGATAAGCAGGAACCCGAGCCTGAAATGACATTCCACCTTAAAGATCTAAAGAAAAAAGCTCCTGACGAGCTTCTGGATCTTGCAGAATCTTTAGAAGTTGAAAATCCGAGTAGCTTAGCAAAAAATGACCTTATCTTTGTTATCTTAAAACGTCTTGCCGATAGAGGCGGTGTAATGATAGGGGAAGGGGTGCTGGAAATTTTACAAGACGGATACGGATTTTTACGCTCATCCGAAAATAATTATGTTCCCGGTCCTGATGATATTTACGTATCGCCGAACCAAATCAGAAGATTAGGTATGCGAACCGGAGATACTGTAGTGGGTCCAGTAAGAGCGCCGAAAAAAGGCGAAAGATATTTTGCATTAATTAAAGTAAATAATGTAAATGCTTATGAAACCACAAGCATTCACCATAGAGTCCACTTTGAAGACCTTACTCCCCTCTATCCGGATGAAAAGATAAGGCTGGAAACTCACAAGCCGACAAAAGATTTAAGCTCAAGAGTAATTGAGATGGTAGCTCCGCTCGGGAAAGGCCAAAGGGCTTTAATAGTAGCTCCTCCCAGAACCGGTAAAACTGTTTTACTGCAAAATATTGCGCATGCAATCAGTGAAAATCATCCGGAAGTTGTATTAATCGTTCTTTTGATTGATGAAAGACCGGAAGAAGTAACCGATATGGCAAGATCGGTAAAAGGGGAAGTTGTGAGCTCAACTTTTGATGAACCATCTAATCGACACGTACAATTAGCGGAAATGGTAATTGAAAAAGCAAAAAGATTAGTTGAACATAAGAAAGACGTAGTAATTCTTTTAGACTCGATTACAAGACTTGCACGTGCTTATAACAACGTTGCTCCTTCATCAGGAAAGGTTTTAAGCGGCGGGGTAGATTCTAATGCTTTACAAAGACCTAAAAGATTTTTCGGAGCTGCAAGAAACATTGAAGAAGGCGGGTCACTTACTATTATTGCAACGGCTCTTATTGAAACCGGTTCGAGAATGGATGAAGTTATTTTTGAAGAATTTAAAGGCACCGGTAACTCTGAAATTGTGCTTGATCGTAAAATCGCTGATAAACGTACTTTCCCGGCAATTGATATATCTAAGTCAGGCACCAGAAAAGAAGACTTGTTAGTTGATAAATCCACTCTTTCTAAGATGTGGGTATTAAGAAAAATATTAAATCCAATGGGTTCTACCGATGCTATTGAATTTCTAATCGGTAAGTTAAAATCAACTAAATCGAATGGAATGTTTTTTGAACAAATGAATACTTATAATGGTAGCGGTTCATCTCATTAATGATTTTTGCATAGAAAGCTAAGATGAGACAACTGGAAGAAATTGCTTTTGCTAAGGTAAATTTATTTTTAAATGTTATCGGTCGAGATGAGCAAGGCTACCATCTTCTGGAAAGTTACTTTGCTCTACTTAATTGCGGTGATGCAATTGCGATTAAAGAATCTTTAGCCTTAAACTGCATTACTGAAAATGCTGAAATAAGAGAAGAAAACATTGCTTTAAAAGCTTTTAAAGCAATGGAGGCATATATAGGCTTCTTAAAACCGGTAGAAATACTGATAAATAAAAAAATCCCGATTGCCGCAGGCATGGGCGGGGGCTCAAGTAATGCGGCAAGCACCATAAGGTTGGTAAATACTTTATATAACCTTAATCTAAGCATGAAGGAAATGGCAGATATTGCTTATAATGTAGGAGCGGATGTTCCATTTTTTATACATAATAATAGTGCTTTTGCTACAGGCAGAGGAGAAAAGCTCCTACCCCTTAAACTTAATATTTCTTTACCCGTATTATTAGTTAAGCCTCCCGTCAATGTTAATACAAAAGAAGTTTATAAACTAAGCGTTAAATCTTTTACTCCTAATTTGGAGGAAATTAGCGCTAAATCCATGATTGAGCAAATATATTACGGCAAAAATGATCTTACTGCACCTGCATTAATCATTGCCCCCCCGGTTTCGGAAACACTGGATATAATAGCTAAACAAGCAGGATGTATAGCATCCAGAATGTCCGGAAGCGGTAGCACTTGTTTCGGTATTTTTTCAGACGAGGAAAAAGCTAAGCAGGCACTATATAATTTAAATAAAACTTATCCTAAGTTTTGGTGTCATTATCAATTGTTAGAGTTGTAAACAAAAAAAACTTTTCATATACTGGTTATATATCTCTTAAATATAGAAAATATGTATATTCATAAAAGCCAAGCAGAGCAAAAATTAATAAATATAATTAATAATCAGCATACCAAACAAAATGCTCGTATCGGTTTAATTTTTAATCTTGCCGGCCTTGAAGACCAACATAAAAATGAGGAGCATTTTAATATAGCGCTTAATGTTTTAAGGGATAAGCTAAGCACTTGTGTTGGAGATATAGTATCATTCGGGGATGGAGACATTTTCGTAATTTGCAACAATACAAATTTACAACAGATAGAAGAGGCAATTTTTCAAATGCGTTATCTATTTGTTGACGATCAATTAGCTTACCTAAGCCCCGGAATCGCAAACAACAGCTTTTGCCAAATGTACGATCTTCAAAGTGATTGGAATGATTTTTTCGCCAGATGTGAAGATAAAATAATACAGGCTCAGAATGATAATTTTGAATTTAATTTATCCCCTGAAATAGAATCTGATATAGAAAGTCTCTTAACCGATTGTCTTGAAAATTCTTTGGCAAAAATAGATATGGAGAGTTATACTGATAACTCTCCTATATGGATGCACTCTGACGATGATTCTTTCAAAATGGTTATTAGAGAAATTGAAATCAATAAAAACAAATTAAGAAATGATTTAATCCACACCTTAGATTTTCTCAACAATTCTCATTTATTTAAATATTTGTGTGATATTGTGGATATTAAGCTTTTGATACAATTAATCAATGAGGCTCAAGGAGAAGAAGGTGTAGGCTGCCTTATAAACATTTCTCTTTCAACGCTCAAATCTGAAGAATTTGAGCTCTTCGATTCTGCAATTGCTGAAGTATTTAAGAAAAATATTATAATTGCCTTTAACATAAGCGAAGTACTTGAAAATATTGATGAGTTTATGGATATTAAGAATACTCTACAAAATCATGGCTATAAAGTATGTTTAAATGATATCGATTATAAAATATTTTTACTTATTGAAGCAGAAATTTTTGGGTTCGATTTGATTAAATTAAAGTTTGATAAGATATTAATTGATCCAGAACAAGAAAAAGTTCTTAATTTATTATATAATAAAATTGAGTCATTAAATTCTACACATCTTATATTAACTAATTGTGATACTGAAGCCTTTGCGCTTGGGAAGGAGCTGGGAATCTATCTTTTTAAAGGTAATTTTTCCGAGGATGAGTAAGTCATTTAGATTTACTATAAAGTGAAAAAGGCATGCCTAAAATAGGTTTTTTATTTTTTGGCGAGGGAATACAAATATATCTATGGCTATAAATTAAGTAATCTACCTTGATTATTTATAGTTGATAGGTATATAAATAAATATTATAAGCCGAAGTAGCACAGGGGTAGTGCAACTGATTCGTAATCAGTAGGTCGGAGGTTCAAATCCTCTCTTCGGCACCAGGTAATATGCGGCTTACAGCTGTTTTTAAAGTACTTTACTTTAAAATACTACATACTGCTTTTTATGCTTACTTAATTTCGCCCTAACCTATTGTATTTACGGATATATTAGTAGCTTTTTTCTTCTCATTCTTTTGCTATTATACTAATCAACTTTCTCCCTCTTTAGTACACCGTTAGTACACAAAATTATCTTTCTACCACCTACTTTCGAATTATTTATTTTGTTTTCTAAGCACTTTTATCAGAACTTAATTCAGGTTGACTTTGCAAGCTTTTGTACGGTAACACCTAAATTATAAGCAAAACCCAAACAAGACAAAAAATGACAAAGCTAACTAAAACAGTTATCGAACAAGCTGAGGTAAAAGAAAAACCATACTTTATATTTGATACTCAAGTTCCCGGGTTTTGTGTAAGAATATCACAAAAAGGTAAGCGTCATTACTACCTGCAATATATGGTTAAAAAATCCGTTAAAAGGCTAGCGCTAGGACAACACGGTATTATAACGGTAGAAAAAGCCAGGGATAAAGCAATTACCATGTTAGCCAAGGTTAAAGACGGTGGAGACCCACAAGCAGAGAAAGCTCAAAGAGCAAAAGAAATTAACATAAGGGAATTTTCCACCCAATATTTGGAATATATTACATTACATTGCAAAAGTCGTACTATAAAAGAGTATAAGCGCTATTTAGATAAACGTATTTTACCCATCTTGAGTAATGCAAAAGTATCAGAGATCAGTCGAGCTGATATTGCTAATATACATAATGCCATGCGCCATATTCCCTATGAAGCTAACCGTTGCCTTGCTGTGTTATCTGTTATGTTTAATCTTGCCGAGATGTGGGGCTTGAGAGTTGAGGGCACCAATCCCTGTAAACATATAAAGAAATATACCGAGCAGAAGCGAGAGCGATTCTTAAGTAAAGAAGAAGCTAAGCGCCTAGGGCAAATATTACAAAAAATGAAGACTGATGATAGCGAGAATATAGCTGCCGTTTATTGTATTGAGCTTTTACTTTACACAGGATGCAGGCTTGGAGAGATTCAAACCTTAAAATGGGATTATATAGATTATAATAACTCCTGTATACGCCTGCCTGACTCTAAGACCGGTGCCCGTGTAGTTCATGTTGGAGATAATGTGCTTGAGATACTAAAAGAGATAAAAGCTCATCCGCTACAGCCTAAGGATAATCCTTATGTTATCTGGGGTGCAAAACCCTTAGCTCATTTGAATAATGCACATAAACCTTGGCGCCGGATTAAAAAGAAAGCAGGTCTGGGAGCAGAACTACGCATCCATGACTTACGGCATAGCTTTGCTTCTTTTGCTGTTTCTCAAGGGATGAGTTTACCTATGATCGGCAAGCTGCTCGGTCATACCCAAGTGCAAACGACTGCCCGTTATGCCCACCTCATGCCTGAAGCAGTAATTGAAGCAGCAGGGAATGTTACATCTCATATCGCTGCCATTATAAGGCAATAGTATAAAAACTAAAATAGCAATTCTACTGCAAGCTAGGGTTTCCCTTGATTGCAAGTGTATAATCACCATAAAAAAAGAGTTGACTGGCATTCGATGTAGAGGTAACTGTCTGTAAGCAAAGCTAAGGGAAATACTGCAATATTTCCCTCTTAGCTTAAAGAGTCTGATAGACCTAAAAACAGTTAAAATTCTCTCAGACTCTTTATTAAAAGTCAAACTTTAATTAAAGGCTATAAATGCCTAAGGAGATGTTCTGTGCTGAATTCAGGATATGTAGAGATTACCGGTATAATTCGTACCGATGTAGAAGTGATTATATCTAAATATAATGTTAAGTATGGTATAATTTTAGTAGAGAAAGTAAATGAGCATAGCAATCCAAAACAAGAGCACCGTTCTTTCCGGTTTTATGTGTTTATTTGGAATTATGAGCTGCTTAATAGATATTTACATTCGTTGAAATATGGAAAGAGAGTAGTGGTCAGAGGTGAATTTGAGATTATAGGTGAAACTTATTATAAATATGCCTGGTTCTCAAAGCTTGTAGTTAATGTAAGAAAAGAAGATGAACTCATTATTCTAGATGGTATTTAGGGTTAACCAGATATTTTAATACTTAGATAATCTGTCATACAGTAAAAACTGTGTGATTCATATACCTAGTTACCATTGGAATGTAAGGTTAACTCCTTACTTTTACAGCTGATTTTATTATAGAAAATGCTAATAACAAGTTACCTAAAATTATAAAGGGATATTTACCATATTAGAAATCCAGATGATAAAGATAAGAAAATCAAATTGCACTAATTATTGATTATACCTACTTATTAACTAAAAATTAACCTTTTTAAATAAAATAATATTATGGTCTAAAACAATGGTTTAAATTATGAAATTAAATTATAATGATAATTTATATAATGCAGTATTAGCTGGAGATGAAAGAAAAGTATTTAAATTTTTATTAAAAGAGGCTAATCCGAATTATGAGACAGAAGAAGGGTTAACTCCACTTACAAGAGCTATACTTAATGGCCATGATAATATAGTTGAAATTTTGCTTGAAGCCGGAGCTGATCCGAATTGGGAGGTACTTTCCAGAGGATTACCTTTCGATATTATTAGAAAGCAAAAAGGTTTGAGACATTTAAAATTATATTTTTTAACGCTTAATTCTACTGCTTTTAGTTATTCATTAGATTGCCCAAACTCTCCATTATATATTGCGATAGCTATGAGCAACGTTAAAATTATAAAGATGCTTTTAAAATATGGTGCAAAAGCAAATTATTTAGAAACAGAGACAAAGAAAAATGCAAATAATATTCCTCCGATTATCTTTGCCATTTTAATTTCAAATTACAAAGTAGTAAGTGCTTTATTGCCTGCAATAAAGCATATTGATGAAAAATGGGGAAAGAACGATGAGACACCTTTAATGGTTGCATTAAATTTACGTGCCTTAAAGATAGCTAAATTATTAATAGAAAAAGGAGCGGATGTAAATGCGAAAGACCGAACGGGTTGTACACCATTATTGATAGCTATAGAACATTATAGTTCGTTAGTTGTCAAAAAATTATTAAAATATGGAGCTATTATTAATACTGAAGATGAAAAGACATATTCACCTTTAATGAGAGCAGCATATCTAGGTGAAAATATAAATATGACAGTATTATTAAAAAGTAATGCAAATGTAAATCAAGAGAATAAATATTTTAAATCTGCATTAATGCAAGCAATATTAGGAAAAGGGGATATTAGTACAGTTAAATTATTATTGAAATACGGAGCTAATTTTAATGCAAGTTTTGAAGGTAGTTGTACTCCTTTAATAGCAGCTATAAGGAGAGGTGATCCATTATTAGTTGAAGAGCTACTTAAGGCAGGAGCGAATCCTAATCAACAAAATAAATTTGGTGAAACTCCGCTAATTGTATTAGCCACGCTTTATAAATTTAATGCTAGAATTGCTAAACTACTTGTAAAATATGGAGCTAAATTAAATTGTGAAAGTAAGAGAGGTACTCCATTAATGTATGCTGCACAAAATAGTAATATAGATATAATAAAATGTTTTATAAAGTTAGGGGCTGACGTAAATTATCAACATAATAAAGGGAATGCATTGCTAGCAGCTATTTCTTGGTGGCGAGTTGATACTGTTAAATTTTTATTATCGGTAGGGGCTGTTATACCGCAAGGGAAAGCATTATATGAAGCTGTATTGAGTATGTCTGGTGATATAATAAATATATTACTTGAGAATGGTGCCGATCCTATGCATATTAACGATGAAGATTTCAGACGTATAGAAAATAATATAAAATGTTACCCGATATACTATAGAAAGGTTGCAGCTATAGTTAACCGGTGGATTGAGCAAAGAAAAAGTAGAGATAAAGCTGAATTAATCAGCAAACTTACAAGTGATAATACAATTATAAGAAAAGCATTCAAAGCAATCGAGGATAGTGATGCTAGCGTAATAAAGCATATCCTACAAACAGGAACAGATCCGAATAGCTTAATTAATGAACAAGGGTTAACATTATTAGGTAAAGCTTGCCAAAGCGGCTGTTATATGATTACGGAATTATTACTTAAAAATAAAGTAGATCCTAATCAACATAAAGCTTATGATTTTGCACCAATAACACAAGCTGTGAGATTTGGACACTTTAATATAGTTAAGCTTCTTTTAAAGTATGGTGCTGATCCAACTATAGAGGATTCAGGTGATAATCTCTTGCAAGAGGCTGCAGTATGGGAAAATCAAGATATGCTGGAATTACTATTAAAAACAGGAGCAAATCCAAATTTAGAAAACCCAGTTTTAAGTACCCCTTTTAGTAGAGCGGTTCATTTCCGTGGTTTTGAAATTGTCCGGTTATTCCTAGAAAACGGCGCTGATCCTAATCTTGGTAACATTTATGGAAATACGCTATTATTACATGCCATAATTAATAGTGAAGAGGAAACTGCAATATTATTATTGGAGTATGGAGCTAGCCCCCTATTAACAAATTTTAATCTTTGTACAGGCATAGCAATAAAACAAGGGAAGACAAAAATCGGGCAAATGTTAATTGATACAGGGGCTATAAATCTTATACCTAAAAATACTTCTAATAAATACTCCGTATTACTTGATTCAAAGGCTAAAGACCAATTTCCAAGAAAAAGCATTACCGAAATTTTAGATACTTCTATTCAATATAAACATTTCGGTATGGTAAAATTTTTACTTTCGAATTTCAAAGAATTTAAATTAACAGCTAAAGATATAGAGAAAGGGTTTAATTGGGCAGCAGTTAATGGAGAGTTAAAGATATTAAAGCAATTAATGAAGCATATATTATATTTAAATTCATATGATAAAAGCATAAATATAAGTTCTGCTTTAATTTCTTTAGTAAAAATGAAAGAACCGGAATTAGAGCAATCTTTATCTAAAGATCATAATACCACTATTAAAACTAATACTGTTGAGGTTGATAACCCACAACAAAGTTTGCATTAAGTGTGTGATCCATATAGAAGGTTATAGGTATCAGGAGAAATTATGACTGTTTAATAAATAGATGAATATATAAAGAGAGGTTACCTATTACAGTATTGCTTAAGGTTGCTAGGATAGCTGCCTGAGAGCCATAAGTTTGATTTGCAGGTAAAATATAGGATACAATTTCAGCAGAATTTTAATTTTTCTGTTATAATGTAATTACATATGTTAGTTTGAAGTATAATATTTTGTTTTATTTCGGACATGCTTTTATGACTTCTTTCTTTCAAATTTATTTTACATAAACTGTCCGACTTACTGTAGCCACTTCTATATTATCTTTAAAGCAAATACAAAAAAGCTCTGAAAAATATAAGAGAGGCAATACTGATTGAAGAAGAAAAAATCATAAAGCAATACCCGGAGTATATCACTTCACTCAATAATATAAGCTATGTGATTACACATGATAAATATGAAGAAGCCTTAAAATACTATAAAGATATTAAAGCTCAAGAGAAAAAAAGTATTTATGCTACCTACCCTCATCATTATAATAATTCGTACCGCATGAGTAGTATATTATATCAACTGGGCAATAGTAAAGAAGCATTACTATATATAAGCCAGGCTCTATCTGTAGTGGTAAGAATATTTGGTAAGAAGCATCAAAAGTATATTGATTGCTTAAAGTAGAGGGAGACATATTTTATGCATTAGGTGAATATAAAAAAGCACTGAAGTGTTATGTAGAACGGGCGAAAATATTAAAGAAAATGCATGGTGAAAAGAACAGTGATTATTCCAGTGCACTGAATGATCTAGGGGATATATTAGCAATCCGGGATAAATATAAAGAAGCATTGGGATATCATAAAATAGCTTTAAAAATAGATGAAGAAATGTTTGGTAGAGAACACGGATTTAATGCAGAAAGCCTGTACAATATAGGAAATGTACTTTTTGCCCAAGGCAAGTGTGAAGAAGCATTAGAATATTTTAATCGTGGTTTGGAAATAATAGATAAAGCCGAAGCACCGGGGTGGTATATATCCTTTATTCAAGGCATTGGAGAAGTGCTGGAGTATCGGGAAGATTATGAAAAAGCATTAGAAAAATTCGACGAAGGTTTACAGCTAACAAAAAAATATTATTCGGGAGATAAATACCAGGTGTCCTGGGGCTTGGGTCTCAAAGGTAGGGTGCTTTATAAATTGGGTAAGAATAAGGAAGCATTAAAATGTCAACAGCAAGCACTTAATATTAGAAAAAAACCCAAAAAGACATCTCCCCCAGAATAACAAATAATTTCGAAAATCTAGGAATAGCATATATAGGACTAAACAAAATTAAAACTGGAATAAAATATATTAAGCAAGCATTGCTGTTTAAGAAAAAGTATTACGGAATGCACAATACAGCTATAGTCAAGTCCTTTAAAGAGTTGGTAATGTATGTATGAAGTTAAGAGATAAAAGCCAAGCTAAGAAATATTATAACAAAGCGCTTGGAATATATAATAGAGTGTTTGGAGAAAAGGATAAGGAGGTTATAAAGCTAAAAGAGTGTATTAGTAAAATAAACTGATAAGACCCTGGAGCCACAAGAAAAAACCATTATTTAAAAGACAGAGCTCTAATTGTACGATTGTAATACGGAGATAATAAAGTTACGGTTAAAAAATATACCCGAACCAAATGAATATAAGAAGCAGGGCGGGTGTTAGAATAAAAAACAAGTATGGTTCCTCACTCGTCTTCTTAGCGGAATGTACTGCCCTGGATTACTAAATATATTCCTAAAGAAAGAATATTTTAATAAAAACTAGGCCGATCTACATAGTTTAAAATAACCTAAGTTAAGCCTATTAAATATTTTACTTAATAAATTCTTAAAATACAAGAATTAAAATCTGTTTACCTTTTATTAACACTTAGTTGGTAAGATCAATAAATAATAGATCGATACCCACTTTAAATCATTATTAAGCATTTAAATTAATTGGGTAATTTATACAGGGGAACAGACGAATGGCGGAATTAACTACGGAAGATAAAAAGGTACAGGCCATAAGAGCATTGGATATAATTAAATCATTAATGAGGAGGGGTGTTGGCGATCCTACATTGTTACTTAAATCTGCTTTAAATATTATAGAAGGCAGCGGACTTGGATTGGAATATACCGATGAACTCTTTTTTGCTTTTCATGAAGGAATGAAAATTTATCAGGTTATACAATCTATAAAAGATGCTGCCTTAACAAATGATGTCGAGCACTTAAACTCTATTAAGAATGAGGTATTGAAAGATCTTAAGCAATTTAAGAAAAATTATGCTCAAACTTATATTAATGCAGGGTTAATCGACGAAATTCTAAAAGACCCTAATTCTAAGGAAGCTAAAATACATGGCACAAAATTAATAGAAAATTATAAAAATACAGAGGCGAATAAAGAAAGAATTTCTAATGGAGCACAAGATTTAAAGGGGCTGAAGGATACAAAAGAGAAACTTGTTGTAAAACATAATGAACTAGAAAAACATCCGCATAAACATCTTCCACATGTTAGTAATTTATTATCTGATATTAAAGAGGGAATAGTACATATTACACATGAAATAACTGAAGCAGAAAAAAGTTTTGTAAAAGATGTAAAAGGTTTTATAGCTCATGAAAAAGTTAAAGAGAGAATGGGTGAAAATCCTAATGCAGAAGAATTCTTGGAGTCTTTTATTGGCCAGTTAGATATAGAGATTAGCTCTGGAATAAATGATAAAGATTTAAGTAAATATGTAGGAGAATTAAAGCTAAGCTCTATTATTAGCAATCCTTACATGGATACGGTATTTGAAGACAAAAGAGTTGATAAAGAGACTATAAACATACAACAATCAACATCGGCTCCACCTAATGAAAAAACTTTTAATACAAAAAAAATGCAATTAGAAGACAACGAACAAAGAGATAAACTTAATAATGAAAAGCCGCTAAATAATTCTAAGGTAATAGATCAGAATGATTTAATAGAAGCACATAATATTATTTCAAAGTATCAGGAACATGATAGTTTGATAGCTAATAAAGAGGATAAATTTACTTCTAAAGAAAATGAAAGAAGGAGTAAAGAAGCACATAATAATATTTCAAAGTATCAGAAACATGATAATTTAATAGCTAATAAAGAGGATAAATTTACTTCTAAAGAAAGTGAAAGAAGGAGTAAAGAAGAAAATAATAATATAAACAGATAACATAGTACTTTAATATAGTTATTTCAAAAAATTATAAATATATACTAATACTTCCATTAATATTAATAATATTATATAATAAGAGTTATTATTACCATAGTTGTTAAAAGATTGCCTTAATACTACTATGTTAAACTAATTAATTTATAATTGGAGATCCATAATGAAACATGAATTACATGAAGCCATAAGAAACGGTGATGAAAAAAAGGTGATGGAATTAATAAATACTTCCAAAAATGTTTACGACCTTGTGAATTCGCGAGATTCAGAAGGAAGGACGCCTCTTCATATTTTTGCAATGTATCGTTCATATATTAGTGCTGAATTAATAGTAGCAAAGTACTTAATAGAAAATGAAGCTAATATAAATGCTGTGGATAATGAAGGTTTTACTCCATTGCATCTTGGAGTAGCAAGCTATGGTCATAAAGTTAAAATTGGAAGTCAGAAATTAGCAGAAGCTGGGAGCCAGTACCCTGAATTAAGGCTTCTCCAGGCATATTCGCCATTCCTAGGATGGCTTGTAGACAGCGGATGCGATACCATGATTAAATGTAATTTTCATAAAACAGCTTTAGGAATATTACAAGATATAATACCACAAGATATAAATGTTGATGAAAGATTGCTCTCGCAATCATATAGGCACTGGGAAGAAAAGGGACGTTATTTTGACTTTCAAGGTTATATGAGGCAACAACAAGGGCATACTGAGCGGGCTCAAAATACACCAGAACAAGTTTATAACAGTCATAACACAAATGGCCAAAGTTTACATGCTCAACGCCTAAAAGATCGTGACTCACAAGCTGAAAAAAAAGGTTGCTGTATAATGATGTAAACATAGAAGAATACTTCCTATAATAATGAAAATCAGGTGCTATTAATCATAATAATACTACCTGATTTTCTCTTTTCAAGACTATGGTGTTATATTTTAATGCTATGCTACTAAGGCAGAATTTAAGGTATAATTATAATAAAATTATTACATTAACCAATCAGCTATTTGCTTCAGTGTAGCAAATGGTAATCATTTATTATACAATTCTTAATAAAATAGCTATTGTCAAATTAATTAACATTCTTTAATCTTTTGCAAAGTTAAATAAATAACTTTGAGGCAATCAAAATGTCTATTTTTAAAAATGGTTTTGTTCTTAGCGCAGTAGCAGTAGCTTTGGTTGCGTTATCTGGCATTTACTCAAGTAATGCTGAAATAAGCATTTTTAATAATATGCCAGAAAGCATAGCACCTTATGTTAAAAATGGGATAAACATTGCATTTGAAAAAAGTATACTTTCTATACAAAAACCAGGCCATTAATTCTTAAAGTATGTTCTAATTTTATATATTTTGTTATATAAATATGGTAAATTAATAAATAGTTTTAATAATCTATTTTTTATAAATATAATTGAAATTTAATTATAAATTATATATAATTTATAAAGCATTACTAAAATAGAGGTAAAATGCTAAAATTAAGTTATATTGATTTATTCATTGTTATTACTTTTTTAGTAATATGTCTGATTATTGGCCTATATAAATCTGTTAAGATTAAGACTCTAAAGGATTTTGCTGTAGGTTATAAAAATATATCTGTTACAGTTCTGGTGTGCACTATATTTGCTTCTTCGGTAGGTGCCAGCAGTACTATTGGAATCACCAGTAAAATTTACGAATTTGGTGCAGTATTTATAGTGTTGCAGCTCCTCATACCCGTGTATTGGTTAATTACTGCAAAAATAGTCACTCGTAATATTGATCAGTTTAAGGATTGTATATCCATGGGTGAGATAATGTATAAGCTTTATGGTATGCCTGGGAGATGGATGCTAGCCTTAGCAGCTACTGCAAGAAGCTTAGGATCCTTAACAGCTCAAGCATTAGCCATGGGATATGTGTTTTACTACTTTTTAGGCATAGAAACAGGGTATGGTATATTAATTGGGTACGGTATAATTACTATTTATGCAGCACTAGGAGGTATCCGAGCAGTTATACATACAGAAACATTTAAATTTAATATTTTCTTTTTTATAATTCCTATTTCTTATATAGTCATTTTTACTCGTACAGGCGGGTTAGAGAATTTAATATCGCATCTTCCTGAATCTTACCTTCATTTAAAGCTTTCGAATGAAAACATAAAGTTCTTATCTAGTTTTATTATATACCTTTTATTACCAGGAGTTTATCCCGATTTTATACAAAGATGCTTAATGGCTAGAAATGCCGAACAGTTGAAACGTGCTTTGAATATGACTGCTTTAATATCACTTCCTTTTTCCGCAGCAATTTGCCTTATTGCTTATAAGATGAGAGCTGATTTTCCTAATATCAACCCTAATGATGCATTGTTGCACTTTGTTGGTATACTACCACCAATATTAAAAGGTACAATGGTAGCAGGACTGCTAGCTATTATTATGTCTGTAGCAGAAGCTACAATTAATGCAAGCAGTATTATCCTAGTCAATGATGTGCTTAAAGTTCTATACCCCAAGATTAGCAATACTTTACAGCTTATTGCTTTAAGGGGTATTACTATAATTCTATCCTTTGCTTCTTTGTGTATAATTAATTTAAGTCATGATATATTGCAGTTAGAGTGGTTGGTGGGTAACTTTTGGGAGCCTATAATTTCGATTCCTGCCATTGCAGGGTTTTTAGGTCTCAAGACTAATAGTAAATCTTTTATTGCAAGCGTAATAATGGCTATGGCTTTTATCATAATTGGGAGATTTATAGTCGGGGAGTTTACAGTCATCATTATGAGCTTTGGTATCATAGGAAGTGCAATAGGTTTATTTGGTATGCATTATTACCAGATATTTACCGGACAAGTTAAATTACAGCAAAGCCTACAAAAACCTAAGAATACAATAAGCCACAATATAGCTTTAAGTTTAGCAAGTAATTTATATAAGTCATTTAGATCTTCTATAAACTTACTTACATATAATCCTGGTCAACATAATTTAAAAATTAGGCAATTTTGTATTTATACACTAACTTACTATTTTACTTATAGCTTGCATTTAACATCTAACCCTGACCATGAAGTATTTGCATACCTCATAGCTATTGGTTATTTCTTCTGTATGGTTTTATTATTTAGGGAATCATTGTTTAGTAAAAATTTTATAAATAAATACCTACATTATTATTGGTATTTCTTACTTGCTTTCTGTTTGCCGTTTGTATCAAGTTATATGTTGTTTGTTAGCAAAGGAGATGATTTTTGGGTAATCAACGGCATACTATCTGCTTTTTCACTGTACTTGTTTGTAGATGCCAGAAGATTTATTCTTTTATATTCAATTGGGCTTATTTTTGGTTTTATTTTATTTAAATTAACTGGGCATAGCATTGAATCATTTGAGGAAATTACTACAGCAAGTAGCATAGCGTATATTTATTTATTCTTTACAACTATAACATTATTATTTTTTAGAAAGAAAGAAAAAGAACAAGATGAAAGGGTAGAAACCATGCATATGTTCGGTGGCGCAATGGCACATGAGGTAAAAAGTCCATTGGCTACTATGGATATGTATGCAGGACACTTAGGCTCATTACTGGAAGAAGCAACCAATAATAAACAGAAACAAGGAGACTTTTATCTTTTAAAAATTAAAGAAACTGAATTAGAAATGATTTTAGATGCCGGGAAGACATTGAAAAAAATAAGTTCCCATGGAATTACCACCGTTGATACTTTACTAGCTTCAATGAAGAGTTCCGTAATTTCTGATGATAAAAAAGAATTGTTTATGAATGAGTTTATAGATCTGGCAATATCTGAATATGAGCTCTTAAAGCAAAAACAAGACGGTATAAAGATTATAATCATAGATAACTTCCAATTTTATGGGTCTATGTATTTCATGAAGCAAATGTTATTCAACCTTCTTAACAATTCATATAAGTATGGTGGCAGAAACGTAAAAATAAATATAAGAGCAGAAAATAATAAGCTTTACTTTAGGGATGACGGTAAAGGTATTGCAGAAGAAGATATACCATATATATTTGATAAGTTTTATACCAAGAGTAAAAGCGGGACG
Organism: endosymbiont of Acanthamoeba sp. UWC8; assembly: GCF_000730245.1. Lineage (NCBI taxonomy): Bacteria > Pseudomonadati > Pseudomonadota > Alphaproteobacteria > Holosporales > Holosporaceae > endosymbiont of Acanthamoeba sp. UWC8. The sequence continues at coordinate 874,134 of NZ_CP004403.1, forward strand.
GGTATCGGGCTTGCTTTCTGCAAAATGGTAATGCAGGACTTAGGAGGATATATTGAGTGCAAGTCAAGGTTAGGCAAATATACCGAATTTATCTTAACTTTCCCCAAAGCCAAGAAGATAAGGAAGCTAACTAAAAAGCAGTAAACTTTGATTATATAGTTAGTAAGATAACCACTATTATTTATATATTATTCATCTCTTCTCAGGAATTTTAAGTGTTTCTTCTATAGTTATATATACTGCTATTTTACCTTCCAAACCATAATGCGATGCCACCTCCATAAGTGCGCTTTTATTCTTTTAGTCTTTATGTATTTTAAGAATCCTATTATTAAACGTACTAGAAAATGCAGCAATTAGTAATCATATATCAAAAAAGTAGAAAATCTTTCCTTGCTATAGGTGATATGAGTATACTGTAAAATATACTATACCGCCCCACCTCAACCACTAAAACAAGCTTATAATATAAAAAAACAACAGCTTTATAAACTTTTAATGAAAAATATTAAAATTATTTTAATATCAGGACTTCCATACGTAGGTAGTGCCCTCTTATAATAATGAATTGTTACGGATTCAATCATTTATAAGAGGACTTATGAAAAACTTAAGCACAAAGAGCTTAACTCATCAAGGTATATTTTATGCCCCTATTCAACTTAATCTGAGATTATTAGAAAACATATGTATCGATGATAACCCTAAAATAAAATGTAAAAAAATTTATTCCAGATTTTTACACAAACTAAACTCTATAAAAACAAATAACACGGTAAAACAAGATTCCGATGCTTTAGATTATCCCTCCCCAGATGAAATCTGGGATAGTATTGCATTAGAAGGAAATAAAAAACATAACCACATTGATTTTAAAGCATCATCTATTCATAAAAGTTTAAAAGGTTCGTTTATTGTATCTTCAGATGGATATAGAAGCCCATTTAAAAAGGTTGAGAGTATTAAACCATCAGATATAGCTACTATTGCAATGGGTGGTATTGATTTTGACACAATGGAACATTTTGGCGCGTTAAGAAAAAACCTATTCCAATTTTACTCATGTTTAGGGATAGAAACAGGAGAAAAGGATATGAATAAAACATATTTTTATTTCCCACTTCATACTAAGGAAAAAAGGTACCATGAAATACTTAACTTCCATACCCAACCAAGTTATGCCTCCGAAGAAATGACCGAACTTACATTAAAGTATGTTTTGCCAAAAATAGAATATGAGCAGCCGCTTTCTTTCTTTTGTTTTAGTGCCTCTTGTAGAGAGCTTATGATGATTGAAAATGTTTGTAAGCAATATTTTAAAGACAAAGGTACCCAGGAGAGAGAAGTAAAAAGGCTTATGTCTTACGTTAATGCAGTTCTAGTCGGCTATGCTTTTGATTGGTCAATTGCTCCTGAAGAACCGGGATTTAGTAAGCTTGTATTACTCTCTACCGAGGACTTCGGAATATTAAGACCAAGGTTTAACAGGGAATTAGTCTATGGTGCTTCTTGCTTGGAACGGGGGCTCAATTTAATACAAAAAAGCGAAGAAAGTTTTGATAAAGCTTTAATTTTCGGATGTGATACGATCCCAATACAAATAGCTGATAAAGTTAATTGGAAGGGTCATTCTCTTCCCCATTATGTGCATGCTTTTACACAGCAGCTTGCAAATAAAGACAAGCAAGAACTTATAAATGTATACTGCTCTAAGTAATATTTGTATTAAAGATTAAATAGGATATATTACCCCCTTATATCCTATTTGTTGTATAATTTTTAATTTATTATCAAGAATGTTAAGAAAATGTTTACTTGTTTGCAGCTTGCTATTTATCCTCAATATCATATTAAGTGCTGTTTTTCTATTTAAAGTTGGAGATATGCAAAAAAATACATTTGAGATACTAGAACAAAACCTTGATAAAAAAGCTGCACAAATTAATTCACAAATTAATTTAATCAGTAGTTACTTTAAAGTAGCAGGGTTTGATGCAATAAATGATTTGGATAGCCACCTTGAAATTTTAAAAGCAAATCTTGGAAATGATACTTTTGATTTCAGTAATATCATTATTGCCGATCTACAAGGTAAGATAATATTTGCAACCCAACCATGTTCAACAAATAATTGCTCTATACGGCACAGAGACTATTTTAAGCAATCTTTACAAAATCCTAACATAGTACATCAAGGTAAGTTAGTAGAAGGTATAATATCCAATACACAAGCTATACCTTTTAGTAAAGCGCTTGAATATAATGATACCATTTACGGAATAATCATTATAGGGCTTGATACCAAAGATTTTTATAGCTCACTGATCCGCCATAAATATTTAAATTTTAAGGCAAGTTCTTTGAAACCCATGGAAGATGACCATAAAATATATACTATTAATCAAGCAATTTCCAAACCGCTTTGTATAGAACTAAATAATACTGTCTACGAGCTTGGGATAATACCCAATAAGGAATTTTATTTAGATTTTTTCAAATTCATTCTTCCTTGGGATATTGTCTTTTTAGTTTTAGTGGCAATCTTTTTGAAAATACAGAAAGGAAAAAACAAAATGATAGCGCTTTATCGTCAGTTATTTAGTAGCAGCCAACCGGAAATAGAACAATTTCAAAATAATTCGCTTTCTGATAGTTATGAAATAGCTTCCGATATTTTAATTAAAGTTTCACAGTTGATTAAAGATTACCGGTTTAATATATCTAATGTAGAAAAAATAGTAGAGGAGTTAATTAAAGAAGTTAGTCAAAATGAATTAGAAACTGCACATTTAGGGCAAGAAATAATTGATTTAATTAATGATAAAAGCATTAATTTAAATGAAGAATATATTACTACTCTTAAAGAGCTGCATATTAATACAGCTGATAATATTTATATTATTAATTCACTTTTAACCTTATTGAAGCAAAATTTATATAGCTTAAAAGATAAGAAGGGTACTATAAAGCTTAATGACCTCAAACTAAATTTAACTCAATTCTTAAAATTTAAATGTTCGGAATCAGACTGGACTTTAAAAGTATATGTTCAGCCTTTTTATCAGATGATAGACTTAATAAATGCTTATTTTGATCTTAAAAATGAGCATTATTCTTCTGAAGTGGAAATTACTACTTTAGAAGATTCTAGAATTCTCTTAACATTCTCAGGAGTGCCAAAAAATATAAATAACTTAACAAGCACAAAATTAAGGAATGAAATATTATACTATTATAAAATAAAGTTATTGGCACAGATAAACTTTGGTAATGTAGAGCTATTTGAGTTGGAAGATAAATTGACTTTAACCTTAGAATTTCCTCTTGAAATACAAGATAAGCAATTCTCCATAGAAGAAAATATTAAAAAACATATTAGCTTGAAGTAAATAAGTTTTAGGGGCTTCTATGAATTTAAACAATAAAATTAAGTCATTAGTAATGATTCCCGGCTCAGGAGAATTTGTTTACTCAGCTAGTATAGTATATGACTATAAAGGCGATCCTATAAATGCTGTAAATGGAATTAACGAATCAAATATTATTTTAACAGTTAAGCAACTCAAACAAAATTTTCCGGAGCTTAAAAATATATCATTAGTTGTTGGCTGGTTTGCAAATACGACTGAAGCCAAAAATATAAAAATAATACCGAAAGTTGAAAGTAAATCTCCGGTTAAAGGAGAGGACTGGAAGGTAGATAAATATACAAGAAACACGGCTGAGCCAGTTCTTCAAGTAAACGGTATACCAAACTGGGGTGGTACTCCAAGTGATAAATCAGTAATTGAAGCTTGTGAATTGCTTTATAACAATGGGTACAATGTTATGCTTTATCCAATGCTTTACATTGATTTACCAGGCAAACCTTGGAGAGGAAGCATTAAGGCTAACTCTTCATCTGAAATTAAACATTTTTTTAATCAGTATAATAAATTCATCTTTCATTATGCTTCTTTAGAATACCAAGGTAAAAGAATTACAGATTATATAGATAAGTTTATTATCGGCTCAGAATTTAAAGAGTTATTAAAATACCAAGATGATAAAGATAACTTTAAAGCAGTTGATAAGATGATAAACTTAGCTTCAAAAGTTAAAACTTTAGTAGGCGATAAAGTTGAACTTACTTATGCCGCTAATTGGGATGAGTACCATCATACTGAAGGAGGTTGGTACCATTTAGATAAGTTATGGGTCTCTCCTGATATTTCGTTTATAGGCATTAATGCTTATTTCCCCTTAACAGATAATCTACCCCAAAAAGAAATTACATATAAGATAATTAGAAAAGGTTGGGAATATGGAGAGTATTTTGACTATTTTAAAGATACAAAAGGAACTAAGCATCCGTTAGCACCGAAATGGGCTATAAAAAATATAGAGTATTGGTGGAAAAATTACCATATAAACCCGGATGGCAAGTATACTGATTGGAAACCAAAAATGAAAAGGATAGTTTTTACAGAAGTAGGCTTTCCCTCTATTGACGGCTGCACAAACCAACCAAACTTTTTTACCGATATTAATCAAAGTAGCTATAAAGCACCGATAAGGTCAGAAGAAAAAGTTAATTATAAAGCACAAAACCTAGCTATTGAAGCTACTATAGATTATTGGAAGGATAAATCATCTGAGCCGGTAAACAAGGGGTTAGTTAATCCTGAAGATATTTATATATATGCTATTGATGCCAGACATAAGTTTTACAAATATCCTAGCTATTATTCCGATGCAATTAATTACAATTATGGTCATTGGGTAAAAGCAAGCAATACCGATGTGCAATCAAATGTTTACTATCCATTTTTTATAATAGGCATAATAGTTTTAATTATTTTATTAATTGATAGGTTTAAAAACAAGACTTAATAACCGCTATACATCAAACTTTCAGCTTTTCTGCGTTTTATTAAGCCGTTTAGTTTTCTGTTTCCTGCCCAAATCCACCGCTGTAATTGGTTCGGAACCTCATCATGCTCTTCTCGGTTTACCTTTAAACGAAGAGTGGATCTTTGAAGTGCTCCTGCACCTAAGTTAAAGGTAAAGGATACCAGCGCATTAAACTGCATGTCAGACAGGGGCACTGCAATTAAGCGCAGAACCGCATGCTCGGCAATTTTAAGATCCTGTTTTAATAACTTTTCTGCTGCTTCTTTGGTAATAACCTCTGGAAACTTTTCATAGTTTTTTACCATATGGCCATACCCGATAGTCGGATATCCTGCCGGGCAAATATATAAGGTTTCCGAAAACCCTTCAAAATGTTTGATTAGATTCAACCCTTCTTGAGTAATAGATCTCATCTGCCGACTCTTGCCTTGGCTAATGCACGCTGCCCGAAATAAAAGCTGATTATACCGGCAAATATCACGGCATCATCTTCAGTCCATAGTGTTTGATAAACTACTATAAAAGGAACGCCAACCTCAGGCAATGCTAAAAAAGACATAAATTTTATTAACACATAAAGGGTAAAAAACGAATAAGCAATGATGGGACGAACCGTTCCGTTTAATGCATCCACCCAAGTAATCTTAGTGGTATATGTCCTGTAAATCGCTTGGCTTTCCGCAACATCCGCCTGTATGTTAATTTCCTCTAGCCGCTCTCTATGTCCCTGAGTTTGGAAATCCATCTGCATCTTAAGCAATGTAACTTCATGCTTTTTATCTGTCGCATCTTTGTATAACTTAATTATTTCAGGAAAAATTGAACCTAAGAACCCAAGTAAAGTTCCAAGTAATGTCATCATAATTATACTTCTCCTATTTTACTTGGAATGCCCTGCTATAAAACTTAAGAACGCAATAATTCCCGTCCATAATGCACCTAAAAATAAAAGCATACGTAAACTTCCCCTTCCCTGATCGGCAAAGGCAGTTAATATCTTAACTTCTTGGGTTAGAACATCTAAAGCTTTGGTGAGGTTTTCGATTTGTAACTGCATTACGACTATTTTCGTTATCAGTTCTTTTTCAGTAACTTTGGTTTTATTTACTCCCAATTCCATGCTCCTCTAGGTTTAAAATACTGTATTGTAATCTGCACGCTTCCTCCGCTAAATTTACCGTCATTTGCGGCAACCCTTACAGGAGTATCATTATAATAAGCAATCGGGTGATAACTTACTCCGATATTAGTAGTATTTAGAGATATGCCGATTTTATCCCCGTACCTGTTCTTCTCATCAGGTACACCGACATTAAATGAGCTTACCCCTTTAACTTCCGCATGAACCCATGTATTTACGGCAATCACTAAAGCACGCTTAGGTATTTTTATATTTGTATCAACTGAAGTGCCTAATAAATTAATTTTCTCATCTTTTTGCTCTATGCTTAAAAATTCACTAGCCTTCTTTACTCCTTCAGGCACCCAATTTAAGCCGTTATAAGTATAAAACTGTTCACTCGCCTCCACCCATACTTTCAGCATCTTAAAAGGTGCGGTAAAAAACCAACTTCCTCCTTGACCTGCCTGTGCTATATGTTTTTCCTTGCCTTGCCAAGCTCCTACGGGTGATTCCCCGATAATCCAACATTTACCTATACTCGGATTATCGGGAGGGTTGTTCAGATTTATATCTTCAACCACTGATTGAGTTAAAACATCTAAGATATTCAGTGCTTCATTATGAGTAACTTCCTTTTGGGATTGAGATTGTAAAATATAAGGAAGGCCAAGCCTGGGTGTAGTATTATTCATTTAAACCTCTTTAGATTTTTTAAATTGTTGCATTTGCCGCATAGCCTCTGCCTATGCTTGCAGAAAGCTGATAAACTTTAACTGTAATCTTATCTTGTACCAAGCCGAAGTCTGCTATCTGCCGGTCTATAGGGTAAATTACTTGAGTCTTAGATATACCTGAAATAGTACGCTTAATTTTTCCTTCACCCATGATATCGACCTCATAAGCCTCAACCTCTTCAGCAAGCGGTATATCAACTCCATCAAGCCAGTCTCCTCCTATACGAGTTCTCCGTTTCCAGCTTATGATGATATTACCGCTCTCATCACGTACTCCTCTGATATGAACCGGTGAATAAGGCTTTAATGCTTTTGCCGAATAAGTAAAATTTTGTGCTTCGGTATCACTAAGCGATGCTTCTATAGTTACCGGCTTATATTCTTTTGACATATTAAATGACGATTGAGGCATTAACTCTTTGGCAACCGTACTGTTAAGTAGAATAAACCTTTCCCCGATTTTATGGCTTTCCATTGCCCCTTCCGTACCTAACCTTCCGCGTAATAATCCGCTTAAGCGATATTGAAAGTCGCCGATAAGTATAGCATTCTTAAACTGGATTATTTCATCTCCTATCACACAGGCATTAGCACCGTTAAGTATTGCTATTTCAGTAACCGACTGCAACTCCCCGTAAATAAGCATGATGTCAATACAAGTTGCATTATCCCAAGTATAGTGCTGAGTACTCGGTATAGTATTCATTACTGCTCCCATAGTTGCTTGAGTAGTAATACGGCGTATAAGCTCGTAATTTTCTCCTCCGTCATTTGAGCAGTATATTGCTGATCCTGCCCAAGTGCTTCCCATACCTACCGTGCAATAACGTAAAACTGCTTCACTTGCATTATCCGTCGGGAAAGCAGGTAAATCAAGCAGCTCTAACCTGCTCGGAGAGACTTTAGCTGTAAGCTCGGTGTTAGACGGTATAACACCGGCTGGGATATAAAAGTCATAAGCGGTAATATCTTCGGCAACTGCGGTCACTTCCTGCATTCCGCTTTGCGTTAATTTAGTCGAGGTAATTCGAATAGAATGAATTACTCCTTCTTTATTTAAGGTAATGATATCGGTCGGTTCAATTGTTATATATTTAGGAGGCAGGGTAAATTGATAATGAAGTCGTTGTACCCATGCATTATATAATAAAACATCCGCTATATTCTTTGCCTGTTGATCTGAAAGTATAAGGGGCAGATTAATATTTAAAGAATCGACAGCCTTTACGGTTTGTCTCTGCGAAGATTGAACTGCCGATTGATACCCTCTTGTTTTATTAAGGTAAATAATATCTACCTGTCTTGGTAAATCAAGCTCTTGAGTACGCGTCAGGGTAAGAATTTCACTATCGTTTTCTTTGATTGCTAATTCACTGTAATCAACGGCAGCACAAGGAATACCGCCGCGCTTTACAAACTTTAATATTCCTTCTGATTCTACACTATCAAACGGATAAGCAATAGCTAACTGTTCAAGAATGCTTCTTAATGTTTGCCGGGAAGTAATTATATACCCTTCAACTATGTTATTTAAGCGACCGGTATCATATATAGTAGGATCTAACCCGACTTTACCGAGTAGCTCGGCAATAATCCGACCGAGGTTGGAAAGCCCGAGTTTCCCCTGCACCCAATGACCTGTCTTCCAATTATTATAATCCGCCCAAACTCTATGTAGATCCGGCCAAAAAGGAAATGGCCTTGCATCCCAAGTCCAAACAAATTTCTTTGCTACTAAACCCGGTTCTTCTAAACTCAAACTATCCAAATAATCAATTGAGGCATTTAAGGCATTCCTTTGAGCTAAAAAATCTATCCTTCCTTTTGAGCCTCTCGGAAAATTACTTTCACTTGAAGATGAATCATAAAACACATTAGGCTGATTAGAACAACCGTCAACTGAAGAAAATCCTATCTCGGTAAACCACAACGGTTTCATTTTAGGTTGCCACTCGGTATTACTGCCGTCAGGGTTAATGTGTTTACCGCTCCACCAATGCTTTATATTCTTCCAGGCATAAGTAGCATTTCCATAATCGGTTTTACCGGTACGTTTTACCGAATCAATATAATAATAATCCCAGCCCTCTCCTTGTGTCCAACCGTCATAAACTTTTTTATAATCAATTTGGTTTTGCGGTAAATCAGGAGTGAGCGGAAAATAACAATCAATACCGATAATATCAATATTCTCATCCGACCAAAGCGGATCAAGATTATACCAACCGTTTACGGAATGATATTCACTCCAGTCAGCTCCGTAAATTAACTTAACCTTCTCTCCAACTTCTTTTTTAACTAAGCCTGCAAGACTTTTCAAACAATCTACGGCAGGAAATACTCCGCTCTCACTCATATATTGCGTAAGTCCTACCAGCTCGGAACCTATCATGAAAGCATCTATGTAATTTTTAAGAGCTTCCTTATCTTCTTTCATATTTACATAATGGAGTATAAAGCCATTATAACCGTTTTTCCGCTCAAAAAATTTAAGTACGTCAGAAACGGAGTTAGGAATAATTCTACCCCGCCACGGTTTACATTCAGGTGTAATAGTATCAATTTGCAGCATAGGATAAAGCAGCACTTTATAGCCTCGGCTTTTTAGTTCCCTACAAAGCCTAAATATGCTTTTATCAGTAGGTGTACCTCCGTAGGTCGGCGTGCCGTGCGGAAAGTATAAAAGTTTATAAGCATTGCTTCTGCTAAAATTACCGACCCTCCATTCATCAGGAGTAATTTTAGTATTTCTGCCTTCATGCTCAACCCCGGGCTTTATCACACCTAACCCAGGATCTTTGGAATCCGTGAACCAGTTAATCACTACCGATACCCATTCTACATTCTTAAGGGTAGTTTTAAGATCATCAAGTGCAACCAGTACGTCAGCTTTAGAAGATACATTGTTCCTATTTATCTTTTCCGATTTTCCCGCCTGAAAGAAATTGCCTGACTCATCAACGGCTCCCGTAGTTTTTTCCTGTATAACGGTGTCATATACATATTCTCCTGCTCCCGGGATTAAAGTAATCTCTTTTATTTTGTCCTCTAAATCTCCCGGCAGCTTAACCGTGCGCTGTACTTCAAAGGTAAAATTAGGGATACGGTTACCGAACCTTGCGAGCGGAAAATCTTTAATTACTACATAAGCAATGCCTCTATAGCCGGGCATTTGATTTGCAGGATGAAATGATGCCATAAAGCTATCGGGCATTTGATCTTCGGTACCTAAATAAAGCGTATAGCTGCCTTCGGTTAAATTAAGCTGCATACTATCCGCCCATGCACGAGTGATCTTATCAATCACTCCTTCGCAAATAGCAATTGCTAGACTAACACTATAAGAGTAGCTATTAGTAGTAGTTGTTACTCTGCCGCCCCCGCCGCCTTTACCTCCGCCTGAGGTATGAGTTGTAGTACTTACATGCTCTTTTATGGGAAGCGACCAGATAATATTACCTGCAATCCTTCCACTGCCGTAAACAATGGGTATTACTTTACCGTATACGGAAACCTGTACCATCAGCTCAGCCATGCGTGAGCCTTCCTGATGGATATTGTGGTTTTTACCTCCACCGAATAGAGAACGATCGACCATCCCGCCCAGATAAGCACCCGCAAGCCCTGCAACTCCCGATAGAAAAGCCCCTGCTCCCAATGCTGTTGCTCCTGAGCCTGCAGCTGTTGCTAAAACTATACTTGCCATCTGAATACTTTAGTTAGTCTTTCATTCCATTCTTCATCAAAATAATGCTCTACAACCTTACGAGCTCTTGCCTCAGAATGAATTATACCCCGCTTCCCTCCGTAATTACTTATGATTGCCAGATGCTGAGGGTTATTGTTAATCAGAAATAATCCTATGTCTCCCGGTTCTATCTCACTAGTAGGTACTTCAATCAATATACTCATAAGCTTTGCCGTTAAGTGATTGCTATCAGGTTCTTTGGAATAATTGATCTCATCGTAGGAACTTAATCTAATCCCGTCTTTATCTTTTAAGTTTAGTTCATCTGCAACTCCGACAATAAGGCCTAAACAGTCGCATCCTATCCCTTTAATCCTTCCCTGGTGATGAAACGCTGTGCCCAGCCAAGTCCTCGCCTGCTCAACAATTAAGTTTGAAGTTTTAGTCATATTTGTTTATGGTGAACGCTTGAGTAGAAATAAAGTATACTATGGCTTATATATTTATGGATGAAAGCGGGTGCTTGGGTTTTAATTTTTCTAAACCCAAAACTTCTAAACATTTTATAATATCATTTTTATTTTGTACTAATAAGAGGCCTATAGAAAAGGTAGTTAAAAAAATATTTCAATCTTTTCCTCAGAAGGAAAGAAAATCTTGTTCCGGAGTTCTTCATTGTAATAAAGAATCACCAAAAACCAGAATTAAGCTTTTTAATAGCTTAAAAGAATTAGAGATTACGGTTATGTTTATTAGGCTTAATAAAAATAAAGTCTATACTAATCTGCATAATGAGAAACCTGTACTTTATAATTATGTAACCAATATTTTATTAGATAGAATTTTTTCAAAGAAACTTATTCCTACTAATGAGAAAATCTTTCTTATAGCCTCAAGAAGAGAAACAAATTATTTCCTTAATGAAAATTTTAAAAATTATATTAAAAGTAAAAACCACGCAGATATAGAGGTTATAATTAAAACCCCTGCACAGGAAAAAGCTCTACAAGCAGCTGATTTTATAAGCTGGGCTGCATTTAGAAAATATGAAAGGAATGATGAAAGCTATTATACTCTAATAAAGAAACTAATAATCGAAGATTGTCCTTTATTCGGTTAAAGCAAGATGCCTTAGATGCTATTTACGAGGAACCTACGGAGCCCCACACCAAAGGAACTTACACTTGCTTAGAATTATAATACCCTAAATAGCCTTTTATTGCAAGCTTTGAAAATAAAAGCCTGTTAATATGAAGTTGCAGCAGTCGCAAGTACTTTATCCATACCCGGTACATAAGGTTCTCCTCTAAAGTTAACCGCATTGTTAAACTTATTGCAGCAAGCAGCAAAAGACTTATCACACCCGGCTATTGCTTTAAACTTATCTTCTTCTTTAATGTTCTTGGCCATAGGCAGTGCAAGGGTAAATTGCTTATCAACAAACTCTTTAATTTCCATTCTTCTGCCCTTGTTTTCTCCGCTAAGCCATTCTATTTCACCGGCGGTAAAATAACCTGCTGCTTGTATTGCATTATTTGCAGTAAAAGTTTGCCTGTTAGTACTATTTGATACTATATCGGTTAAGCTAAAGTCATTTTCATTTAGCTTACAGCGTAAGTCTCCGAATATTGCTCTACAGCTTGGAGAATAAAGCTCTCCTATATTCTGCTGTAATTTTTGAGTGATACCTCGTATTTCTGCAATAAACCGATTGCCTTTTATGCTTATTTCCCCAACCCAACCACGCAGTTCAATTATTTTTCCGCTCTCTAAATCATTATAGTTAACCTGGAATACCTCAACTTCTGCAAAATCGTATATTCCGTTAATTATATCTTCTTCGGTAATTGCCGAGCTATCAAGAATTCCGCAAATATCAAGGTTATCTACCGCAAAACTATCTTTATTTTCAATCGAGGAAGGGCTAAACCCGCCGGCAGCTATATATGACACAGTATCAATATTTAAATCTGAAGTATGGTCGGTAAACCCCATTACTCTACCCCCAATAAGAGAAAGCTTCCAGCAGGTAACAATAGTGGTTACCTCACATGATAAATGGTCTTTAAGTATAGGTAAAATAGGTCTCATACTCTTACCTCTACGATCGGAATACTATCCCATACATATTGTCCGTATCTCTCAAGCCTAACATTTAATCTATCGGTATCAAATCTTACCGGTACGTCAAACTCGAAGTCGGCAATTATCTTAGTCTTTTTACTCGGAGCTTTAGTGAAGGTTATAATTCCCGTAGTATAATCAATAGTAAAACCTGAAGTTACCGGCTTATCATTAAGGTAAATTTTAACGCTTCCAATTATAGGCTTTTTTATTATTCTTTTATATTCATATTCTCCGCTTAAATATCGCTTTACTAATTGGAACTCTGCCTGCCTACCGTCTCCAACACCTAAACTTTCATGTAAACTTTGATAATCAGACCAATCTTTAAACCTAAATCCGTAAGCTCTACCCATACGAGCACGAAAAAAAGCTATAACTGCATCAATATCTTTCTTGTTCTTTATACCGGTAGATATATCCCACCTGCCTCTTGCGCTCTTCCAATTAATATTGCGCTGCTCAAACCCTGCAACCGTAGTTGTAATATTTGTATAAAACTCAGCTCCTCCGCTTGCACCGTATGCTATGTTTTGAGGGAACTGCACTTCATGAAAAGCAGTCATTTTTATGCATTCCTAAATTTATATCTTTGCATTTCACTTGCAAGCTGCGCCATGATCTGCCCTCTTGATTCCATAAAGCCTTTGATATTAGGAGTAGTTATGTTCATTGTTATATTTACCCTGTTTGCTTTATTTGCCCCTTTAGGTAATACGGTTTCTCCCTTTTGCAGAATTGCCGGGAACTCATCAGGCATTAATCCGCTGTGTAAGCGTGGAGCATTATTAAACATTTTTATGGGAACAAACCTATTAGGCACTGCACTTTCCCCGACTACACCCCCGGTATGAAACTGTGATGCACCTCCGAACATTGAGCCGAAGTTAAAATTGCCGAGAGCTTGTGCAAGCGGCTTGGTTATGTTTTGCTGTATCTGTATTCTAATTAAATCGGTAATAATAGAATCAGCTAATGATTTGAAATCCAACTTACCTGTCTTTACAAACCTCACTAAAGCATCTTCCATACCAGTAAATGCATTTTTTACCAGCCGCTCGGTGCTATTAGCCAAGTTTTCTGCTTCTTCTATTATATTGTTTAAGCCACGTTTTATACCGTCTTCCCAAGACTTAGAATTTTGCAAGTCCTGCTCACGGGCTTCAGCTATCATATGGTTATATATTTGCTCTACCTTAGCGCTGAATTCATCATATCCGGCGGTTACATCTTTAAGCCCGGCTAATGTCTCACTCTTCCATTTATTAGCTTTATCAACTGCACTTTGAGGAAATGCCGCATTATATGCTTTATCTATACTATTAAGTATATCAGCTTGTCGGTTTGTAGTCGGACTATTCTGCTTAGTACTTTCGGGCGCTTTGGAAAACGCTTGATCCATCGGTTTACTTTTATTCTCAGCTTTCCCCGACTTTATTGCTTCAATCTGTTCGCGTGCACGAGCTGCAGCAAGTTCAGCAGCTTTTAAAGCTAATACCTGTTGCTGTATTTCTTTTGCATGCTTAGTAAATTCAGGATAACGGGTGGAAAGCTCCCATAATGCTTCGCTATATTCATCAGCCGATAATTTACCGTTCTTAAATTCACTTCGTACTTGCTTTAGCTCTACTTTTAAATCCTTACTAAAGCTTGTCCAGTAATTCCAAACACTGGTGATGTCTCTATTCTTTAGCTGTTTAGTTACACTCTTGATATTATCTTTTGCAATACTCAGCTTTTCTTCTAAACGTACTAAAGCTTCATTTTTTGTAGCTCGGGTTAAATCCTCAACTTCATTGGTTGTAATTTTAAGTTTATCTTTCAGCTCTTCAAGCTCCATCCCGTGATCTTTGGCAGCTTTAGCCGCAGCATCATGGCTTTTAGTTAATTTATAAAGCGCATACCCGGCAAGTACTGCTACTCCTGCTGCTCCTCCCACTAAGAACAGCATACTACGTAACCCTGTAAGGGCAAGTGTTGCAAGCTTTGCCGCTCCTTCTACTATAACCATTTTTGCTGCTGCAAGAACAGAAACTTGTGCCATTAGCCTGAGTCCTGCAATTGCGCCTAAATTACCTAAAATGGCTATATTCATAATAGTAATAGCACTGGCCACAGTTCTTGCAATAAGCAAAGCAGTTAGTGCTTCCGCAGCTATACCGATATGTTGAGTAAATAATTTAACCGCACTTGCTGCATTTCTTATAACACCTGCAAGCATTTTACCTATAACCTGAGCAGTTTCTTTGCCTCCTTCGGTTACTTCCTTTAAACTTGTTGCTACTTCACGTATGGCATTATTAAATCCTGCTGAACCGATCTCACGGACAAAGCTTCCCAGGTTATCTTGAATATTACTGAATACCCCGTTTATGGTATTCATTTGCTCCGCCATTGCACCGGCAAACTGCACTTCACCGATACTTCTTAAGTAGCGCTCAATCTCGGCGGCATTTTTACCGACCGAAGTGCTTATCCCTTGGAAAGTAAAAGTAATTATTTCACCTTGCGTCCTAGCCTTAATCCCGAATTCTTTGAGTCTCTCAAACTCCCCGGTTACCGCATCGGCAATTGCCTCTACAAACATCATTAAGTTCTTGCCCATTGCTGAAGCTGTATTACCGTATGATCTTAATGCTTCTCTTGAAGGATCCAGACCTAATGCTTTTAGCTTTATAAAGGCAGTTGTAATTTGCTCTACGTTAAACGGAGTAGAATTTGCAAACTCTTCAATTAACTTAAATGCATTAGCGGCATTTTCTACTGAACCGGTAACTGTTTTTAAACTTGCCTGTAAACGTTCATATTCTCTATTGGTAGATAAGATAAACCCCAATGATTTGGATAAACTACGGATTCCTGCATAAGCTCCGACTAGCCTCGCCGCTTGAGAAAACACTCCGTTTAATGCTCGAGCCGATGCATCAACCGCCTTTATCCCGATACTCGCAGGAGTAGTAGAATCAGTTATCTTATTAAACGCTTGCTTTCCTCTTTTTCCAAGCTTATCAAAATCCCGAGCTAACTTTTCTCCCCCTACTGCACTTAAGCGTATAGATAATTTCTTCTCATGTGCCATGGTTTTAAGTCCTGTCTTTTAATGCTATAGCAACCCCGATTGCCGCTTCAGGTAATAATTCAGCCATAACGGTAGTATCATAACCTAAGCACTCGGCAAGTTTAAGCCCTTCGATAATTGGGAAATGTTCTCGTATTTGAGCGGATAATTTACATATTATGTCCCACGCTTGCCATCCTTCAAGCGTTTTGAGTTCGTTTTCCCGATACGGGCATCTTTTACCTTCTTTATTCTTTTCTCCCCTCGCACACGGGAGGTTTTGCTCCCGGCACTTGATGCAGTAACTTGCCCCGTCTCCGAAGTGCCAACCGACACGGGTGCGGATAAGTTTTTTTCCGCTTCCAGCAACTCCCGCATACTATTATATTGCTGCCTAAAATTCTCGGCAATCACCCAGTAATTACTGAATAACTCTTCAATCTTTTCGGCAGTAGCAGATGCCGGCTCATCATTATCACTGTTTAACACTCCTTCCCAGGAAATAATCCCTGCTCTTGCGAGTCCTATGGTTAGGTATTGTTCGGCTAATGCTTCCCTCACTTCCTGATCCTCTAAATTTAAGGTATCGGCAGTTAATGCTCCGACTTCTTTTTTTGCTTTATAATCTTCTCCGAATTTTTGCAGCTTCTGATTCATATATGCACGCGCCTGATAAAATACTGCTGCGGTACATGGTCTGACCGAAAGCTTTACTCCCATACCGAGATCAACCGAATAGGGATCCTTTGCTATTGTTAGTCTTAACATCATAATCCTCAACATCATTAATTAATATTACATCCAGCATATTACCCAACCCTTCATGTTTAGCTCCTTGAAAATCATAAGAGACTTCTACTCCTCCCGGTCCTGTAATACTTCGTTTAGGTTTAGGCAGATATACCTGATGCGCGGTAAACTTAAGTTTATTCTTTTCATCAATGGTATAAGAAAGCTCTATATCAATTGCTTCTCCCATTCGTGCAATATCCATTAAACTGCTATCGCCGTATCTGACTGAAATCGAACCGGTAAGACTAGCAATACCAAGATCAATACCGTCAAGTTTACCGTCATCACGGATGGTTTCTATTTTCTCTAAGTTATTGCTGTAGGTTAAGCTTGCTCCCGTCACATCAGCCAGTGCTTTCCCTCTTTGTTTTATAGCTCCCTGGAATTGGGAAAAACGAGTATAAATTACTTTATTCGGATTGGTATCAGAGCTTGACTCATTAGAAGATTCGCTTTGTCCTATAAGATTTATAGTTGCTTTAGCTTCTCCCGAACGCCCGAAATCAAGTGCAATTGAATTAGCTCTTACTCCGCTGAATAATATATACTCCGGAACATTAGGTAAACCTATCTCCAAACTTAAGCTTGGTATAAATGAAGCTCCCGATTTAAAAGTATGCATATAACTTTCTGTTTTTACCACCGAATAATCCCCGAATATTGCTTTAAGCCAATACCCGATATTACGCAGATCAATAGGAACTACTATATCTCCGTCAATATTAATAATATCCCTAAACGGTGAGGTAGGATCTCTCCCTAAACCTAAAACATTGGATTCAATTAGTCCCTGCTCGGAATCAATGCTTGATGATACAAAGGGAACCTGATGAAAGCTTCCGGGTGCTTTCCCATAAATTGTTTCAAAGCCGAGCAGAAGCTCTGCATTCCAGCCATAGGCACGTGACATAGTTTTGTTCTCTCTATAATTTAAATTAAAGTGTTTAGAGTGTATTCAAGATATAATGCTATCCTGGCGAGCTTTATTGCAGCAGCTCCTTCTATTGCTTCGGTGGTAAATTCTGTATTCCCGATAGATAAGAAATCAATCGCACCGTTTAGAGTTGGATTACCTGATAAAGCTATCCCTATACTCTTTATTAATTGGTCAAGTATATAATCCCGCTTATCAGGCCTTGGGTCTTGAACTATTACTTCTATTTCAATCCTTTGCTGATAGATATATTGCAAGGGAGAAAGAATAACCTCAGGTTCGCTTAACTCTCCGTCTCTTATGATTACTAGCCCGACTTCAGGAATTATAGCAGGCAGCACTTCATTACGCAGCACTACTACTCCTTTCAACTCTTCCCGCAAAAATGAACATAAGTTACATAATGCTCTTTCTCGGGTGGTTGGCATAGGATTTTATATTGTTAAAAAGCTGTTGGTTAAAAATAAATATAAGCTAAACTTGTGTGAAAGTTTAGCTTAAGGATTTTTATTATAAAATTTAATGAAAAGAGTTTAGCCTCTGCCACAACCTGTTTTTTCTTTTCCTTTATCTGTTGCTCTATCTACCCATGAACCTGGGGTACAACTCTCCTGCTCTGGTTCACTACCGGAGCTTCCTGAGGAGAAGCTACTTCGAGTTAAAGTGCTTCCCATTGAGCTTATATACAAAGGTATGAACTCTGTACTACCCTCTTCTCTCATTGCTCTTGTATCATCCTCTATATCATCGGACAACTCATCTTCAGCAGAAAGATTGATATCATTTAGACGTTTTAAGATAGTATTGTTAGTAAAGGTTGGTGCTGCTTCAATTGTTTTGCTACTTAATAGATTAGCTATACTATTTCCTAGCTCAGATATGCTATGTATCTTACTTAAGTTAATCACCTCTTCAACTTTATAACCCATTAATATAGCTATAGCTACAAGAAGTGTTGTTGTAATTATCGATTCATATTTATTAACAGTAGGCTTAGGGATATTTAGTTTTTTCGGTTCAAGCTCAGGTTGGTTCTCTTCGTAATAAAGACCTAGTGTATGTACTTGGTTGCCAATTCTTTTTCTCTTCTTCTTTTCTTCAGAAGTTTCCGGTTGACCATTCTCATTTAATTCTAATAGGTATTCTTTTTTTAAATCATCTTCCTTATGTTGGCTCATAGTTTCTTTATAAACCTTAAAATAACGTCTAATCAAGATTTCAATAATAGGATTAAAAGGCCTTCCAGAATCTTTTTCTTGTTCAAAGGATTCTAAAATCTGGGAAAATTGCGTCCTGAGTGTTAACCTTTCACCATTGATAATAAATTCTTTGTCTATATCTAATTTCTTATCTTCTATAATCCCTTTTAAACCTTTACGTACGACTTCTCCTCCATCATTACTACCTTCTATGGATTGTATAGTAGACATAAGATATTCCGGTAACCGGGTTAAGCAATAGATATTGTTTTCGCTATCAGCTGGAAAAGAATATTTTTTGGCAAAATCTAAAAAATTATTTTCCAACATAAATTCGATATCAAACAAAGAAAAAGTTGGGCATGAGTATCCATCAGATTGCCTCTTATAATCCCTTTTTATTTCATTTTTAGGATCTAAAAAGCCATGTGAAAATATTTTGACATATCTTTTTCCCTCTTCGGTAGATAATTGCGACAAGCTTTTTATTAAGTTCACCATTAAAGGTTGTTGGTCACAATCCATTACTACAGAATCAGTATGATAAATACAAACTTCTTCATTATCATCATCATAAATAACTTTTTCAATACAAAAAGGGGTTGTATGCCCATTGATTCTACATAACACACCTAATTTCATAGGCAAACTATCTGTACTATATACTAATTTAACTAGCTCTTCTAAAGTTTTATCACTATCAGAAGTCAAATCTATGAGTATTATATTTCTTTTCAAAGCACTAGGAAGTATTTTATCCCTATCCTTTAAAATGTAGGGTAATTGCTCAAATGTTATATTATAATCGGGTGGTATATAAACATTTTGTTCTTTCTCTCTAAAGGTCATATTAACATGCGATGCGATGCTACCTCTTCCTCTTTGTATATTAGTTGAGATTATAGTAGATGATTTTGATTTATCCATATTTTACCTTTAATTATTATCAGATATTTAGCAAATTATTACTAATTCACCTAAACAAGCTATGTAACAAACAAAAATAGAAGTAAAATACAATTATATTAAATTTATCAGTCCACCCAATTTTCAAGTATCAGCTGAGGCAATTTATTGTGCCACACTTTAGCTTTATGCTTAAAGTTAATTAATTTGGGCATTTTGACTGCCGGAACCAGCCAAAACATTACCACACTGCTTGCACCTTTACCGAAATTGTGAGCTGATTTAAAACTGTGGTTTCCGGTTCTTTTGCTGTAACTTGCTCTCATATTAGCGACCAGCAACGAAGCTCCATACTTACGATCAACAAACTGTAACTTAATCCCCATGTATTTTTCAAACTTTTGCGGAGTAATGCGCTTAGATAGTAAGCGTTTTGGTACATTAGGAGTAGGAACGGCAATCCATAAACCTTTATTTGAGCGGATATAATGAGCAAACTCAAAGCTCTGCATTATCTTTTCCGCTTTTGTGTAAACTACACCGGCTGCTTTTAAGCTATTCTTTTGCTTAGGATATACCTCACCCCTCCAGCTTTTAGCAAGCCTCATGCCTAAGCCTGAAGCTGTAACCTGACGCTGCATAGCTTGCTTTAAACCAAGCGTAGCACTCGATATACCTTTAGTTACGGCTTTTGCTGTTTTTTTCTTCTCATTCTTTAGAAAAGATGCCAAGTCACCTGATAATGCCGCTTTTAGTTTCATAATTCTTTACCACATTAAGCCTCCAAATAAGCCGGTGCCGATCTTGCTCAGGCTCTGCTTGGATAGTAAAAGTCTCATCATCTACTACTATCTTCTCCCCTACCTTAGGAGTAAAAACTTCCGACACTCTTACTTCAAGTAGATTCGGAGAACAATGAACCGTTAGCTCTCCGAATCGTAAGTCTTGATCGGGTTGTCGCTTAATAACCGTAATTAAATGGCTATTATCCTCCTTATCAAGATAAACCGCAGACTTACCGAACTTAATAAATAATATATTTAAAGCCTTGTTAAATGCTTTTATCATTTATTTTACTATGCTTAATCCTTGATTTATACTCTTTCTCCGGCTTAATTCCAGTGCTTACTAAAACAGCTAAATTTCTCTCAATTAAGCTAAGGGCTTCTTCTTCACTAAGGGTTACTTTTTCTTTAGGAGGTATATATCCGTCTTTTGTAAGTAAAGTAGTATTAGCAATGATCTCCATATCTTATCCTCTATTTAAGCAACCGTAGCACAAAAGGAAGCATTAGGGCGATAGGGCACTAGAAGAGGGGCTGATTGCATTAATAACCATCTTACCGCAGGATCTTCCTCAACCCATGATTTAGTAAAATAATGCTGTGCCCTATATCCTGCTTTTTCATCCTGGATTACCCCATAACACCTAGTCCCTTCGATCTGCTCACGACTCGCAATAATCACTGTATTCGGAGGCAGAAGAGTTTTAATTTCACCAGAATCATCCACATAAACATCATTATAAACATAAAAGTCAAAGTCCCCGATTGCACCCCCGTATCTAGCTTTCTCAGCTCCTTGTCCTCTTACTATAGGTGTAATGCTTAAACTTGAATTAGTTCCCCTCCTTATATCAAGCATCTCTTTTACAATCGGTTTATTCTTAAACAACCGCCAAGCTTTAGGATCCATGATAATCGTACGGGCAACCGCGCCCGACTTTTCCTGAATTAACGCCGCCCAATCTTCTATATCTTCTAAAACATTAACATTATCATTACTCCAACGGGTTGTACCGGTTAGAATTATAGTTAAAGCCTCATCCCTTTGGAAATCAACTTCTACGGTCGGATAATCTTCACCCGTTACTGTAATCTTACCCTTGCATAAAGCCTCTGCTGCCATTACTTCTTCTCTACGGGTAAGATTCTCAAGCTGATTGTGTAATGCTCTGCTTATTGCAGCTTCCAACCTTCTCCCTGCAGGCAAACTTCCGCCTATAGTTTCTCCGATTGAGCGCTTAAGCGGAGCATTGGCATCAAACCTGCGCTTATCTTTTACATAAGCAGGCTTGAAGCTTTTAGTCATAAAGCCTTCATTAGCTACGACTTTACCGGCAATAAGCGGTGATACAAAAGGTGCAAGGCGAGGTTTTGACTTATCTATATCAAAATGTATTTCCTCCGATTCCTCGGTTTGAATAGAACCAAAGAAGCTATTCAATAAGAATGAAGCCGGGCGTTCCAGGTGTTCGACCGTACGGTTTAATACAAAAGTAGAAAAAATATCCATTTAAGCCTCCTGATTCTTACGTAAGAAAATAGCACATGAGCTTTGAAAAGCTTCTCTTATACTATCTTCATCAAAACTTTTGCCGTAGATTAATGCATTAAAATTAAATTCTCCCGCATGATACACGGCAGCCTTCACCTCAGTTAGTTTAGCATCAATATCCTCAGCCAAGATAGCTACCGGCTTTTCAGAACCGTCGGTATCCGTCTTTTCACATATTTTATAACTGCCGCTTTCGGTAATTTTTCCTAAAACCGTGCCGCGCTTATATTTTCCTCCTACGATAGTTTCCATTCTCTGCACGGAAGGAAATTCTCCTGCAAATAAGTTATCGGGAGTATATTCTCCACTACTTCTAAATCCTCTTGCCGTCATTTGTTCTCCTGTTTTTATTAATATGAGGCTATACGCTTAGCCAGTGCATTTATGTCGTCTGCGTCTGCATCCGCATCAGTGCTTGGAATTATTTTAGGGTTTTTTATATTTTGCATCGCTGATATAAAGCTTGTATTATCCGTTGTTACGACTTTAGTAAGGGCGGCTATGGCAATATCTGCCTCGATATCGGTTGCAAATGCAAAATGCCGTGCAAGTTCCATATGATTTTCAGCTGCCTTTGAGTTAAGTATAGCTTCAATACGCTTTCTCTCTTCTAACCTCATTTCTTCTATAGATTTAAAGTCTGAATTTTGTTCTCGGCTTTCCTTATGCATAATTTTTTTGTCCTCGTTAGTTAAACTTAAAGTGTGATTATCTTGATTTAGTTCAGTCAGTATTTTTTCATAAGAGCCGACATAATCGGCTAGTCCTTTCTCTACTGCCGTTTCTCCTATAAACACATCACCCGCACCATAATTAGATATAACTTCCTGAGCGGAAATTCCTCTGTACTTGGCAATACTTTCTATAAATACCTGTGCCATTGTATCAATCCGAGCTTGTAGCCTTATCTTTCCTTCATCGCTAGCCAAATCAGGTTGTTTATACGGGCTTTGTGAAGAAACAATCTCAACTTCTTTTTCATTGCTATTATTTTGATAAACACCTACTACGCCGATAGAGCCTAAGGCCGAGGTCTTGGAAACTATAATCTTATCACATGCAGCTGCAATCCAATAAGCTCCTGAAGCCGCATCCCCCGAAGCATAAGCGATTATCGGCTTTTTACCTCTCTTCTCAAAAATCATGTCGGCAAGTTCCGCGCAACCGTTTACTTCTCCGCCCGGTGAATCAATATCAAGTATTATTGCTTTTATCTGATCATCTTCTATTGCTTTCCTAAAATCTTGCCCAATAATCTCATAAGATGAGGCTCCGCTTATATTAGTAAATAAATTAGCATAACGGAATAATGCCCCAACCACCGGCAATATAGCTACTCCGTCTCTTATGTTCATGGTATAAGTATTTTGCAATTCTTTACCTAAGCGTGCAGCAACTACATGCGGCGCCTCATTATTACGAGCGGCAATATCTAATATATTATGTAGAGAGCTTGCAGTTATTGCCCATGCCTCTTCTCTTATCTTATTCCATATACGCATGCTTATTCTCTCTATTCTTTTTTTTGTTCTTTCTTGTTAAATAATTTATCTTCCGAACTACTTAATCCTAATTCATCAATCTTTGCTTTTTCCCTCGCTTTCTGCTCTAGCACTTCTTCCCAATCCAAACCTTGTGCAGCACATTCTTCTTCTAGAGTTGAAAGATTATTTTCCATCCTGATCCGTGAAGCTTCGGCTTCTTTTACAGGGTCAATCCAACCTCTGCCTGCTCCGATCCACTTAGCTCTCGTCCAAGCTGCTTTGTTCTGATAAAAGTTAGGAGCTTCAACCAACTTTTTAGCAATAACTTCCTCAAGCCATAATTCATATACAGGCTTTGCCCAATAGGTGGTTAACCATTGTCTTCTTCCGATAAAAAACCGCCATGCTTCCATTAAGGCCGCTCTGGCACTGGAATAATTAGTCTTGGAAAAATCCTTCATTAATAACTCAAACGGAAGATTTAATCCGGTACCGATATGCCTTAAAATATTTTCAACAAAGTTCCCGTATGCGCTATTAGGTCGGCTTGGTGTAAACGGTGCAACCTTATCTCCCGGGAATACCGGAATTATTGCCCCTCCCTGCAGCTTAATCTTCCATTCATTACGCGCAGATATATAATTATCAACCGAGCCGCCGAACATCTCGGAGATTGACTCTCCGTCAAGCGGGGTTTCAATGAATGCCGCAATCATGGCATTGACTATTGCCGCCTGCAGCTCACTATTTTCATAATGATCAAGCATCTTAAAGAGCGGCATAATACTTGCCATTAACGGCTTACCCCGATTTTGTCCAGTACGCTCCTTATCATGTATATGTAATACCCTAAGCCTACCGAACTTGGTTCTAGCCGGCACTCTCTCCCAACTATTATCTTCAGCTAGACTAAAAATATCGCCCGGGTGCGTTTTTCTTATCCAATAAGCCAGTGGTGCTCCGTAATCATCAATTTCTATTCCACCTCTTAAATATTTAGAGTCAGGTTTATCTTCAGGACTACTTAAACGATCGGGTTCAATTAATTGTAAGGTTGTATTAAACGTTCTATCATCAAGCCATAGAGGAAAAGCAAGAGCCTCTCCGTTTACTATTAGTGAGCGAAATACTTGAGTGGTGAGTCCTGCAAATGTCAGCATCCTTGCCGCATCACACTCCGTGCTTTCCGCCCAGCTTCGCCAGTGAGACTCTACGCTCCTTGCCCATTCGTCAGCCCATATTTTATCTTTATTTAATGCTTTGTAATCGGGCACGGCTGCAAGCCTTAACCCTGTACCTACTACATTATCGACTAGAGTCTGAACTGCTCCGGATGCAATCCCGTGGTTACGCACCAAATCGCGTGAGCGTGCAACTAATGTGCTAAGCTCGGGTATAAGGTCTTGATCCGGAGATCCCGTTTGGGGCTGCCAGCTCGCTAATTCTCGTATATTCCGCGATGCAGCTTTATGCGCAGTCTCTTGCCCCATTATTCTTAAAACTCTATAAATATTGCTTTTCTTTTAATACCGCTTGTTTTGCGGCTAACCTCTGCTCTTAAACGGTATATATATTTCTCCAGCTTATCGGCACTGCTTTGGTTATAGGTAACCGAACCATACTCGCTTATATTTACCGCAACCTCTTTCGTTCCCGTTAACAGCATATGATAAGCCGTTTCCGCTTCATCTAATCTTTCCCTTAGGACTTTAATTTCAGTCATTATATGCTACCTTAAAGATAAGGATCATTTGCGATCACCATTGCTCTTTGCTCAAATCTTTTTTTTGTTGGCTTTTCTATTTCAGGAAGTATCTCAGCCCTAATTGCTAATGCTGCTTCCATCTCCTGCCAATGATGTTCGTAAAAACGATCAAGCCCATAAATACTTGCGGCAGCTCTTGCATAAACCCTTGTATCTAATGCCTCATTATTTCGGCTGGGATCCTTCTCCCAAATTGCTTTGGGGAATCCTCTATGTACCCTGATCACTCTTCTTTCAGCAGTGAGCTGCTTAAAATATTCTTCACTGTACTGAGGGAAGTGGCATTTACCTACTTGATTAGCTTCATTATTTTGTTCCACTCCTTTTAATTTAAGCCAGCGGTATAATTCCATTTTAGCAATAGTGCTGCTTATATTCCAAACCCTTAAACCTCGCTTACGTCCTTTGGTATCAGCCTTAGAAACACCAAGGATAAGTGCGGTATCTCTATCCCTGCCTTTAACCGCAATAACTGTTCTAGGTTGACTTGCCCTTGCTCCGTTTCCTCCCCATATGCCTTGCGGGTATTGTTTAACCCAATTATAAACATCCTGAGTTGCATAGCCGCTGTCTACCGCCATTACTCTAATAGGTAAGGTATTACCACTCTCATGTAACCAATCTTTTTGTAGAATATTATCTAATTTATGCCAAACACTTACCTCAGCCGTATTACCGCTTAATACTATATAATCCACCGACCAGCTTTCCTTATTTCTTCCCCAGGCAACTACCTCACATTCAATTCTATCTTTTTGGATATCTACTCCTGCGGTTAAAAATAACCCGCTTCTTGGTACTATACCTATAGAATAACTCTCTCTACTCTCATATAATACTTTCCAATCAGGCGCTTCATACTCTTCTTCAAACGGCTCACCAAGCACGGTATTAACAAAGCCTTTCATCAGTTCAGGATATTGTTTTGCCTGCTCATATATTTTAGCTGCATCTTTCCACTCAAACCATCCGACCGGACTATAAAGCGAAGATAAGTGATACCCGACTGTAGTGCCGTCCGAGATGGAAGTTGCCTGCCAATAACCAGAACCTAGCATCTCAGTCTTGTAATGTTCTTCAATCAGCTCTTCACAATGTTCACATTGGTATTTAACTTCGGCAGTATTTCCTTCAGGCCATTTAAGTTGTAAAAACTTAAGTACCTGATAATGATTACAATATGGGCAAGGTACATAATAATAACGTTGATCCGAATGTTCGAATTCCCTGGCTACCCTTGATAAACCTTTTAATGTCGGAGTACTTACCAGAAATATTTTTCGTCTGCTTTGGAAAGTGGCACTACGGCGCTCAGCAAGTAATATAGGGTCTCCTTCACCTTCTACATCTCCGGGATATGCATCGACCTCATCCATAAACAGGTAACGTGCCGGCATTGAGCGTAAACCTGAAGCACTGTTAGCTCCGGTCATTACCAGTACACCGCCTTGGAAATCTTTAGATAACACCGTATTACCCGAATCCCTCGACCTTGCAGGTTTTACTCTCATCTTTAACTCAGGGCTATCCTCAAGCAGCGGTTCAATCCTTTGTTTGGAATTACGTTTGGCCATCTCTACGGTCGGTGATATTGCCATCATAGCTCCAGGCGCAGTATGAATGATATAACCGATCCAGTTATTACCTGCTTCAGTCCCGCCGATCTGGGCTCCTTTCATAAATACTACTTTTTGTGTCGGACTATGTGAGGAAAGCTGATCCATTATCTCACGCAAATAAGGAGTACGGTCAGTACGCCATAACCCGGGTTCAGCTGCTGATTTCGCAGAAAGCATTCTATATTTATCCGCCCACTGCGAAACGGTTAAAAACTGATCAGGCTTTAAGCCCCTATACCAAGCTTCTTCAATATACTCATAGCCTTCATATTCATCCTCCGAAACTCGGCGGCTTGAGTTCTTCAAGTTGTTTACCGACATAACGCTCCAGTATTACATGCAATTTATGAGCATCTACTTTCAGCTCCGATGCCATCTGAGAGGAAATACGCGAAGGCCAAGTCATCCATGCATCACGCTCCTGACGAGCTAATCTAAATACATGTGCAATTACTTCCCTTCTATCAATTAACTCACCTTTAAGTTGTTTTAATTTTACTTTAACCGTTTGTGCCTTAAGTACTTCGTTAGCAGTGCGAGCTTGCATGAATGTTGTTGTGCTGCTTGGCATGGCTTGTTCAGAAAAACTATCTTTAGCCGATATATGCCTTTTCTTTACCGTATTAGCCTGCCACTCTTTATCTGCAACCTCAGGATCTATA
Organism: endosymbiont of Acanthamoeba sp. UWC8; assembly: GCF_000730245.1. NCBI lineage: Bacteria > Pseudomonadati > Pseudomonadota > Alphaproteobacteria > Holosporales > Holosporaceae > endosymbiont of Acanthamoeba sp. UWC8. The sequence goes on from NZ_CP004403.1 coordinate 901,452, forward strand.
GTGCCGTCGGTAAGCTGTGTAATACGACCTGCCTTAATTGCTTTACGTACCGCAGTATCGCTTATCTCGCGCATCCTTGCATAAGCACGTATGGATATTCCCATATCTTTAATTTATAATTCTTAATTTCTTTATTTCTTCAAAAGCTTTTCCTACTTCATCCAGAATAGCTTCTTTGCCCGTCATTTCTTGCCAACGCCTGATAATTACGTCAACATATTTAGGATCCAACTCCATAAGCCTTGCTGTTCGGTTTATATGTTCTGCTGCAATTAAGGTTGTACCTGAACCGCCGAAAGGATCCAGTACTATATCTCCGATCCGGCTTGAATTCTTAATCGCACGGATGACTAACTCCAGAGGCTTCATCGTAGGGTGTAAGTCATTCTTTTGTGGTTTGTTATAAAACCACACATCTGCCTGGTTGCGATCTCCACACCAGTAATGGTCATTGCCTTCTTTCCAACCATACAATATGGGTTCAAACTGCCGCTGATAATTAGAACGGCCTAAAGTAAATGCATTCTTTGCCCAGATAATAAAAGTAGACCATCTTCCACCGCACTTCTTAAATACGGATTGTAAGGTATGAAGTTCTGCAGATGACATACAGATATAAAGTGCCCCCTTAGTTAGGTTTAACATATTACTGCAAGCCGCGCTTAAGAACCTCTCAAAACTGCCGCCGAGGTTATCGTTTAATATGCTGCCCGCTTTACTCCTATAATCTACGTTATACGGCGGATCGGTAAATACCATATCGGCTAATTCGCCTTTCATTAAATTATTCATATCTTCCTTACAAGTTGCATCTCCGCATAGTAAGCGGTGATTACCTAATATCCATAAATCTCCTTGCTTACTTATCGCTTGCTCTTCAGGCTCAGGGATGGTTTCTTCAGTAATTTCATCTTCTATATCTTTAAAATCATATAACAGACTATTCAGTTCGTTATCACTAAATCCAAGCAGGTTAATATCAAAATTATCCTCCGACAACTGCTCAAGCTCTATCTTTAAAAGCTCTTCATTCCAAGCGGCATTTTCAGCTATTTTGTTATCTGCAATTACCAGCGCTTTATGTTGTGTTTCGTTCAGATGCTTTAAGTGAATAACCGGAACTTCTTTTAAGCCTAGTTTACGTGCTGCAAGTAATCTTCCGTGCCCGGCAATAATGATGTTATCTCCACCCATAAGAATAGGGTTTGCAAACCCGAACTCTGCAATTGAGTTTGCAATTTGGACTATCTGCTTTTCACTATGAGTACGGGCATTCTGCGCATAAGGAATAAGCTGCTCTATAGCTATATTTTGAACATTTAAATTCATAAGCCAATTTATATAAAATATTAAAAAAAGATTGCGAACTGCAAACCTGAATTTTTATCCTAACGCTAGATATTTCGAGCGGCTTTGCCCCCCGCATAGCACCTAGGCTAGGGAAGGAACCGTCGCTTTATTTTTTATCCAGGCAATTAATTTCTAAAAATGTGTCATTCGGATACATTTCTTTTAAGCATATTTGTTATTCTCTCAAAAACTGTTGCGGCTGTCAACCGCTATTTACCTGACTTCTAAGCGGTTAGAAAACAAAATTGATCTTAAATATTTATGCGAGTTACAGCGTAATATTATTTAGCTTTTGAGCAATCTTACTCAATGCCTCGCTATGACGCCGCCATGCTGTTGTCCTATTTACTCCCAGACGTAAACATATCGGCTTCCACGGTACTCCCCTTGCCCTAAGCCAAACTAATTTACGCTCATCTACTTCTATCCATAACACCCACTGCAATACCTGATCCAAGCGATCAATCGCATCAGGTAGCGGGGCGCCCAATTTAAATGGGAGTTTATCCTGCTGCAGAATTTCCATTTCACTACGGATAACCTCAGGCCATACACTAAAATACCCCGGTACTTTTACAGAAGGTAACCGCCTTAATGTTAATACAGCTTCTTCAAAACGCTCTGCTACCCTTTCTTTTGTCCATCGGGTCATATCAGTTCTTCCATTTGTTAATTGTAAAGTATAGTAATGCCAGCGCATCTGCTTCATTGTGATCTCTCGTATTATGGCCAAGCTTTCTAATTGCTTCTATCACTTCCTCTTTAGATGCATTGCCTTTACCGGTGATAAATTTCTTAATAGTTCCGACTCCTACACCGGAATAAGGTATTTGCTTATACTCACACCAGGCAGTTAGTTGTGCTAAAAATCCTCCGTAAATGTGAGCTGCATCAGTTCCTAAATGTCTTCTGACTTCTTCAAAATAAAGCATGCCAATCCCACTCACGGTTTTATTCATCTCCTCAAGCCATTGCTGAAAACGTAAAAAGCACATGCCTCTACCTTCAAAACGTCCGGGCTTAAAACTCATTACTCCGCTAACAATTGAGCTATCTAAATGCTTAATTGCCCAACCCGTTGTTGTTCCTAAGTCTAGTGCTAATATATTCATTTTTTTCTCCTATTATGTTTTTGTGTTTTGGCTCCCAACATCTCCTCTATATGAGAGTACTTTATAAGTACTCTCTCTTATAGAGAGGGGGAAAACTAAACTTAAAATCTAGCTTAAACCCTATTAAAATATGACTCTCCTGAAGTTTTCAAAATTAGAGTTATAAACTTAAAAATCACAAACTTGAAAAAGTTACTAAATACCTTGGTTTCTCTTGGCTTGGGTAAGTTTTCGGTTAAGATTTTGTTACTTGAAAACTTCAATAACTTAAAAATCTTATAGATAAGAATTTGCTCTAAATAATGCGTACATCTTTTACTTCTCGTTTTCATTTTAATGAACTACCCACACTGTTTGATTTTCAACTGGAAGAATGGCTCCGGTATTGGAACATTTATAATGGCTAGGAAGAACACTTATTCTTTTTTCACTAAAGTACATATCTTCAACACAAAGAAAACCATATTTTGATTTGCTTTTTGCATAGCCTAGGTGACTAAGATCTTTACAGAACTTAATATACCCTTTAGTAGCAAGAACAGATATACGTTCAATAATAGTACCTTTCCCTCCAAGCCCGGCTTTGTTCTCAAATTTCTCAGCAAATTGATTGCTCGTGTAAAGGTGACCTTTATGAGCTTCTTCAGTAATCAGCTGGAGGATTATATCTTGTTTACGATCACGTTCTAGATCTAACTTTTTACCATATGCTTGGCAAATTACTCTCTCATTATTTTGCTCTAACTCAACCCATTTATTTTCCAGTTTATCCACTATTTTCTTAGGTAAATTTAATCCATTACGTAGCTCAAAATAAAGATGACGCTCGGATTTAGTTTCATCAGGCTTAAATAACAGCATACCACTGCTATAAAAACTACGTAAACTTCCTGCACCACTTAAAGCCTGAAACGGATCTTCTTCAAATTGTTTTTTACCAATCTTACGTGTATGGTGCACAAGTATAATCCCACAATTTGGATTGCATGCAGCACGTAACTTTTCTATCCTTTGAGTTAAGAAAAACAGCATTGCATTGTTATCATTTTCTCCTCCGTTATTAGATCCTCCGTCAAATAGGTTACGAATCGGATCAATAGCAATTATATCCACCCCTTTAGAAAAGGATTTGTGTATCGCTTTAGTAAGCTCAAGTACTCCTTCATCGTTCAATAACATATGTAGCTGTGGTGTTATCATCAGATTTTGTGAGGCAAGCTCAATTTGTTCTTTATTAATCATATCCAATGATTTTACTCGCTCTCTTAAATAATGATATTGCACCTCAAGCTGACAATAAAATATCTTAAGCGGTTTAGGTGGTTTAAGCCCTAAAAAAGGCTCGCCAATTGCCATATGAGTAAACCACGATAATAAAAAATCACTTTTACCGACTTTAGATGCTCCCCCGAATACTAATAATCCTCCCTGAGTAAGTACACGCGGAGAGATTAAGTCTTCCGGCATCGGACTAGCGTCCTGTAACAGAGCCCCAAAACTATAAGCAGGTATTTTTTGTTTTAGCTTAATAGATTGAGCTTCCCTTAAAAACTCAGCAACATCAAATCCTTCAAACACGGCATCGGCAGCATCCCACTTAATCGGCTTATCCGATGGAGGTGTTAAAACCTTAACTGAACTTGCACCTATATTTAATATAGCTTTGGCTGCTTCTTGAGCATAAGCTAATCCGGGTTCATCATTATCAGGCCAAACTATAACCTGCTTTCCTATTAGAGGTGACCAATCGGTTTTATTAATTGGAGCTTGGGCACCGTTCATTGCAGTTGTAGCACAAATACCTTGCCTGATTAAAGCCTCAGCACACTTCTCCCCTTCAACTAATATTATCCATTCGTTTTCTTTAATTCCGGGCTGGTTATAAAGAGGACGGGGATCGGGAGCTCTCATACAGCTTGTTTTTATATCCCAAGGTCTATATTGCTTCTTGCCATCCTTTAAATCATAGCGATATACGCATGCAATCAGTTTACCCTCACTATTCAAGTAATCCCATTTAGCTGTATAAGCCCCAAGATCATTTAATTTAGAAGATTTAATTTTAGTAAAACTTGAACAATACCCAAGCCAATTATCGACTGCATCAAGAAGATCTCCAAATTTACCATTCTTACTTAAAACAGCCGCCCATAAGCCAAATACATCACCTCCTTCACCCGTGGCAAAATCATGCCATATTCCTTTCTTAGTTCCTCTTAGTTCTACTACCAAGCTTTTACCCTTATTTCCGTTTATATCACCGATATAAAACTTATGACCTCTAATATGTCCGCTTGGTAGCAATCTAAGCAGATAAGATGAAAGATTATTCAGTAAATCACTTCTTAATTTTTCTTTACGCTCTCTCTTATCTCTTATTTGTTCTTGAGCATGGTTAAAATTAAACCAAACAATATTTTCAGTCATAGTTTCTCCTCCCAACACTTATCCTGACAACTGCATAGTTTACAAATATGATATTGCGGGTTAGCTGCAATACGGGGGAGTAGCTCCCCTGCATCACAAGCGCGTAGTATATTTACCGCCTTGTCGCTCATTTTTTGTGCCACCTCTACATCAAACGGGATAAGCTCATGGTAAAGTTCGGCAGTATCCTTATTGATTGCGGTAAACAAGGCAGGATTGTGTGAAATACCGGGAATGGAGCTTTCCATATAGGCCTGGTAAAGCGCAATTTGAGCAGCATAAATAGGCTTTGAAATTGCTACTCCTCGCTTTACCGTATCATTCCAGGATTTATTGTTTAGTGACTTACATTCCCATATCGCAGGGTATGATAATCCGAGTTCTTTAGGAGCATCTTTTATTATTCCGTCTATATGACCTTTAATCTTTCCTTCTGCTACTTCAAATCCGAATTGCTTGCCCGTATCATCAACTGTCGCAAGCTCAAAACCTGAATTTTTCATCCAGTCTATGATTAACGCTTCAAACAAATGACCGATAGCAAAGATACGAAGAGTTCTAGCACTAATCTTACTACATCCTTCTAAAAACTCATATTGTAATGCTCGGCTGCATTCTGCTCCTAACCTTGAAGCTCCTAAGTAACTGCGCTTTGGTTGTCGTATACTCATTAAATACTTATCAATAAATGTATTAATATGAGCAGACTTTTGTTGGTTGATCTCTAACATTTCCTACCATCCTCTTTCAGTTCGGTTGCCGGAAATATTATTCATATAAGATGCATAGTCTTTATGATCAGGAGTGATTGCTAAACGTATTTCATTTTTAGATTCTCCGCTCTTATCCTTGCTTACTTCAATTTGAGCTAAAAACTCTATACCGTCTAAATCACTTAATCCTTTAATGTGGCGTTTAGCTTGCGTATAGGGAGACATATCCTGAGGGTGCAGGTTATATGCAGAATTAAGCATAGCTTTTATAAAAGCTCTTCCCCTATTTGCCCAAGCTGTTCCTTTAGAAGTATAAAGCCCGATTAATCCCCATACTTTACGGTGTACATATTCACCTTCCAATATTATATATTCACAATTAAGATATACTGATCCCGTAACATCATTTTGTGTGGCATAACCTCCAGTCCAACCTTGTTCCAAATCGTCATAACCGCCGGGACGTATTATCATCTTTACTTTAGCTATAGTATTTGCAGGTATAAGGTTAAAAGTACCTTGCTCTTCAGCAGAGTTAAAATCATTCCATGTCATTATTTGTTCTCCTTATTTTCTATTTAATTAATTGGTTCAAGGTGGATAAGCGGTAAACGGTTACCAGTTTTTATCTTTTTCATTAACTTCTCTAAATGCGGCTCTTCCAGTAAATCCAGTCTTCCTGACCTATCTTTCGCCGGATAATGAAAAGGGTTAAGAGTATGGTTAACAAAGGCTCGAGAAAGATTACCGTCTTCATTTCTAATTTCAGCCATAGTAATTACCTGATCTACAATACCGGGCAGCTCCAGACCTACCTTTGAACCTTCAATTTGAGGAGCAAATACCTTGCGGTTAAATTCATCCGACCTTTCATCAAGTATACCTACAAACCATATGTTTTTATCTCTGGTATGCTGTAAGTGCGTAAGCCAGGATATCATTTCCTGTCCGTGTAATCCGTAAGCTCCGCGTATATCTGGTTTACCGGTGCGTTCACTAAATGCCTGAGGTTGGCCTTTACACCATTGCAGGCAAAGTCTTCCTGCAACCGTTATGCTATCTATAAAGATAGTTTCATATTTATTTAAAACCTCCGAGTTACCGAACTTCTTACATACCGCTTCATAATGAGCATTACTATAAGGCTGATCTTCCCTTAATGCCGGGTTAGCCCCTCCTATAAATACTGCAAAATCACGACAATCCTGCCAGGTTTGCGGGCGTATAGTATCCCCTCTCCAATTCTCAATTGCAAGATCCCCCGCTTCCAGATCCATAAATAACGTGCTTTCTGTCGGAAGGGTGAGCAGTAGAGAAGTTTTACCTATACCGGCTTTACCGAAAATAACTCCTTTTACTCCCCTTTGTTCTTTAAGCCTTTGATCAGCTGAGATAATGTTTTTCATATATTACCTCTCTTTTCTGTATCACTTAACTTGTAGCTCGGCTTTCCGGTTCTTATAGTGCGTGCACTTTCAAATAATGCTTTTACTTCAGGCGGCCAGGATTGATATTTTACTTCAGGGATAAAATACTCACAGTCTAAATATTCACTAACTTCCTTTCCTTCTGACATTAGTTTTAAAGCAATCCCGAAAAGCTCGTTCTGATCCCACTCTACTTTTTTAGGTAGTTCACATGTTATACTTATACCTTCATCATCCAATCTAATGGTACCGGTATCTTTACCCGTCCTCAAACGTTTAGCTCTTGCTTTCTCCTCATAACGCAAGCTTAGTGCTCCTTGCAACCAATCTCTAATAGTTTTTGCTTTTACTAATTGCATGCTCGCTTCTTCTATAAGTTTTAACAGTTGCTTAGGAGGAAGTTTTGCTACCTCTCCAATCGGCATACTCGCTATTTGTTTTAAGGTAATCATATACTACCCCTGCTCTTTATTTGCTTAGCAGATATGAAAGCTTCAGATGTACTGCTTAGTATGTGATCATTTTCATATTGTTTTACGTCCTCAAGCTTATAACGCACCAATCCTCCAATCTTTACGAAACATGGTCCTGTACCGAGCCACCTCCAACGCTCTAATGTTCTTGGTGATATACTCCAGCGCTTAGATACTTCTATCTGGTTTAAAAACTGCTTGTCGGTCATTTTGAATCCTCATTAATCAGTTAGCATGACAAAGAGGATAATCGCATATGGGCGGTGTGAAACTCGGTGTGACAGATGTGTGATTTTCGGTGTGAAATGCAGTTTCTTATAAAAAAATTTCATAAGAAGGAAAATCTTGATAGAGGACAACCTATTTTTTAGTATTATTTTTTACTTATTCTTAAAAAAGAGTAAGGATAGCGGTGTGAGAATCGGTGTGAATAAGCGGTTTATTTAGAAAAATGCTATTTTATTCGATTATTAATATTCAAGCCAGTAATTTCCTTTACCGTCGTATTTAATAACTTCTCCCCATGCCGGGTGATATTTTCCCTGCTTTCTAAATATTCCTTTCAAATCATTTTGCATAGAGTTCGATAATGCGGTAATTTCATGCTTATGCATAGGACAACCGCTCTTATCCAATATCTCAAGTATTGATGCCTGTTGATTTGAGAATCTATAAGCTTTATCGTTTAAGTTAAGATTTCTATATCCGTTACTAAATCCATGTTGTGTAATATTATTCCCCATCTTTTCTGCTAAAAATGAGATATTTAAGCTAAACTTTTCATGGCTGAAAACCATTGCATCCTGAATTGTAACAAGCCTGTTTTTTGTAGGTAAAGTGATATAAGATGGTAAGTTAAGATCAAGCGTAAGTACTAATGCAGGTCTTTTACTATGTCTTTCTAACAGATAATTTGACAGTGTTTCATATACAGCTTTTTGTCTTAAGCGGCTTGCCAGGATAACCGGCACTTTTATATGCTTTAGCCATGCCTCACCCAGTACCCATATATGCTCATCTATTTGTTTTGCATCAGAGTAAGTTATCCCTATACTACTTTTTATCAGCTTTATAACCCACTTCATACTTACTTGGTATACAGTTATTTCCTGAGACGAAACAGCAACCCATCCTGAAGTATAGGAAAAGTATTTGAATTCTCTATCATGCCTTACGATTTCAACTAACCTCCCTTCATGATCACATATGTTTTCTACATATTTACAATGTACTGCAGGTACTAAAGCCCCAAGCTCTAATAGTTCTTTGCCTTCTAAGTAAAAATGCTCAATAAAATTTTGTGCGGTAATTGCAGGGATTGGAGAAGACATTATTTGATTCAATAAGCAAATTGCTTTAGTGCTAATGCTTGTTACCATCAACCTCCTCAAGTAAACCCCAACGTAAAAAGTACTTATCTCCTATTAACCGTTCTTTCTCAGTTTTACTTTTTAAATCACATCCGTTAGGCCAGGTAATCTTTATTGGTAATGTTATTCCTCTTGGGTTTACCTTATCAGGGAAGAAGTGAACTAATAATTTTACCTTATTTAATAAAATACCCCGTCCTAACGGATCATTTATATCAAACCATTTGTTTAAATTTTCATATATATTGCAATCTGATCTTGAGCTAACCTCAAATGTTAATTTGCTGCTGTTGTCATATGTTTTAAGCTCTAGCATAGTTACTTTAACCGACTCTATTCCATCTTCAGGATCAGTCGGAAAGTCATAAAAACTTCTTAGTTTGTTTATATTATATCGCTTGAGTGGAATACGTTCACAACCGATTAAGCTTTGCAGCAAAGAGATTGAAAATAACTTAGCCAGCTCTTCTCTATATTCACGCCCTTTAGCAATCACTTCAATCCAGCCGGTTGCAGGTTCATAGATCAATACCATCTCATATACGGGACGCATTAATCTCGGTACAACCTCTTCTCCATCAAAAGCAAGGTAGTTATCAGGTAATCCTTCACGGTATAACATTACCTGAACAACTTCGGAGTTATTATCAGCATTGTTACGGGTATACCTAAATAGCTCTATCTTAATATTGCCTCCTATATTAAAATAGCTAAGAACCCCTTGTTTAAAAGCTTCTATTTGCTCTGTCTCAGTTTTAACTTCCAGGTTTTTTGAGCCTAAAAACCCATCCCACAATCTACCTAACCTATGATGATCAGTGTAACGGATATCTTCAGCACAGCAGAATGATGTATATTCATTAAGCAGAAACCATAGAGCTCGGTCATAACCGTTACCAAGTGCCTGATAAGTTTTCTTGTCGTTAACTACCGATAGTAGAGCTGCTTGCCCTACTTCATCCGTCATCTCATGTATACGTTCAGCATCGGCGTGTAGTAATGCAAGGTCGTTCTCCTCCATTTGCTTTGCTGCTTCTATCACTAAATACATGATACCTGCTTGGGAAGAATCCCAATTTATGTTTTTAGAGAGGAAAGGAAATCTACAATTAAAGTAATTTTGAAGTGATTGCTTAGGAAGGTTACGGGCAAATCTAATAATAACTTCAGGTAAGCAGTATAAATTATAAGACATGCTGAGTAACATCCTTATTTATTAATAAAACATTAAAACTATTTTAAATATTAACTAATATCTTAAATATCAGGTTTAATACAATGCTTAATAAATTTGCAATAGTTATTTTGTTAAATTACTTGTATGTGTGCTATGGTGCTGCTGTGATATTAAAATATATTAAATTTATATTGCTATAGAAGTAATCAAACATAAATAAAGCATATATATAAAAAAAGACTGTTCTTATTGATTTAAAAAACAGTCTTTATTTTTTTAATAATACTTTTAGTCACAAAAGGTGAATCTAAGCCTAGCATTTATTAAACCTAAGCACCTACCCTCCCCACCGGCAAGACATTTGTAGCAATCCCCTTAAGACCCTCTAACTACTGATTGCTGGGTTCCTTGATCATTAGCTGGATTTATAAAGTCTTTACTAAGTCTAGGTTTTTTAGCTATAGAACTCACCCATCTTCCTTCTACGCTTCCCTGAGAATTTGCTGAGGGCTTATCAGGTGATGAGTCAGCTGAACCTCTTTCAGCTATAATATTGCTAGAATTTTCTATATTTACTTCTCCTTCAGGCTCATATCCATTTTCCTCAACTATACCTTGAGTTTCTGTAGAACCAATTACACGTTTCTTAGATCCAACTGTAATTATGCTTCGAAACTTATTATCCCTTTCAATTTCAACTTCCCTTTCAGCAGCTTCAAATTCTTTTATTTTTTCGGGATATAGTTTTCTGTATAGTTCTCTCGCAGAATAACTCCTTGTAACTACTTCCTCACCATCTACAATATCTTTTAATTCAAAAGTACGCATATCAGGATCAGCACCAAATTCAAGCAAGCATTTATAAATCTTCACTTCACCTGTTCTGGCAGCTAAATGTAAAACTGTACTACCTTCTTCTGCTCTTCTTGCATGAATATTAGCACCACGTCCCATAAGTAAAGGGATTAGTTCAAGACAATGCATAGTTAAAATAGAGTTATGTAACGGAGTCTCCCCTTCTTTATCAGTTAAATTGACATCAGCCCCCCTTGCTAGAAGCAACTTTGCTATTTCCATATACCCATTACGGGCAGCTACATGTAAAGCAGTAGTACCAAAGTAATCTTGGGAATTGACATCTAATTTTTCATGTTTCAGTAGGAACTCAACCATCTTAGCATCTTTACGAGTAACTGCATAATAAAGGAGTCCCATTTCACTCCCATCATCATCTTTCTCATTTATATTTCCCCCCTTTTTTAAGAAAGATTTAATATATTCTATTCCTTCTTCACCATAAGCCTCTAGCATTTTTTGACTTTCTTTCATTTTATACCTTTTTTATCTTTTACAAAACATTATAATTCACTATCTTAAATAAATCAATAATTTATACATTTAACGTTCAGTATATAAAAATAAAAATTATATTGCAAAACTACTTTTTATTATCCAATAGATCTACCGTCGTCTTTTTGCTTCCCTTTATCCATTCTAGATCGTCTAATTTGAGCAACGTGACCTTCTTTATTCTTTGCATGGTTGGCTGGTCTACCTATTCTATCTGTTTTCTCATCATTAAATTCTTCACTTTCTTCATTTCTACCCTTTCTTTTCTTATTTCCTATAGGCTTATCTTTTTCTTTTTCTTTTTCTTTTTCTTTTTCTTTTTCTTTTTCTTTTTCTTTTTCACTTTCTTCCGGTATAGCCCTAATATAGCTTGAAGAGCTAACACTTTCTTCTGTTTTTGTCTACCTCAGGTACTTCTCTTAGTATCTCAGGCGCCTCTACCTCTTTAAACCTATACGCAGGTGTGGCGATCTTTCATGTACTTGTATTCTACCGTCAACTCTTCTCTCTCCCTTCATTGCAAATGCTTTGCTTAGGCTATCTACTTCCATTTTTGCCAGAAATTTTCGTCTAATATTCCTTCTAAATCCTTCTTCTAATATGTTATTATTATAATCAATAAAATCCGGGATAGTAGCAGGAAAAATTTGTCTATGTATACCCCTTATGCTTATAAGCTCCTCTATTGCACTAAACCCCATCTCTCCGGCTGCTTCATTTATAGCTTCAATCATCTTTTCACATTTTAAGCAACATCGCTTTGATACCCCTATATAAATTGACTCTTCAGTACCTCCTCTTCTTCCTATTCTTTTCTTTTCCATAAGATGTTGAATGATTTTTAATTCTGCATGCACATTCTGCTTTCCTTCAATAAAGGTATATCTATTTTCAGCTAATGTTCTTACAAAGCCTGTTGTAAACGCTCTTTCATCACTAGGGTTTGAATAAGCAAGTATTATTGAGTTTGTTACTTTTTCTAAAGCAGCAGTAAATTGCTCGTAATACTTACCTTTATTTCTAAATCTAGTGCAGTATTGCCTTTTTATATCTTTTATTCTTTGATTAATAGTTTCTCTCCACTCATAATAATCAGGCTTTTCTCTATCACTATACTGCAATTCCGAACTTACGCTTATATAAGTAAGCAATCTCTTAATATCTTTTATCAGCTCTGATTCAATATTATTATTAGTAGCAAGCAATAATGTTCTTCCGTCAAAATAAGCCGCACCACACGGGTTAGTTCCTTCTATTAGAGCCCCTATTGAATCCAGCCTTCTACTTTTCGGAGGAATATCATTTATATCTCTTTCTCTGCCATGCATATTTATACACTTCTCATTTCGGTTTGGTACTTTCTAAGACAAGATAGCTAAAGAGATAAGTTATAGTAACTCTATTTTCTTTTAACCATATAAGAAAGAAAGCTGCTTTTAAACACATTATAAAGCAAAAAGTTTAATTATGGAAGGGATTTTAGTTAACATACTTTATTAGTTTAAATTAATTTAGAATTATTATTAAAATATTATTAATACCTCGTTAAGTTAACTAAGAATTTAGATACCACCTATATTTATTACTTATATATATGTAGTAAGAATAAATATACCTCTCAAGTAGTATTTTTATTTTAAAAGTTTCCAATCTATTGGTAGTAAATTCTTGCGTTTTTCTCTATAACTCGCTCCCTCTTTAGTACACAGTTAGTACACGAAACAAAAAGTAGGAAAAAAATTATAAATGTTGCAATCAATTAAACTATAAAATACAATAGCTTAACTTGTCATTCTTAATGACTTAAAATAATTATTAATCCGATTCGTAATCAGTAGGTCGGAGGTTCAAATCCTCTCTTCGGCACCAGGTAATATGCGGCTTACAGCTGTTTTTAGAGTGCTTTACTTTAAAATACTTACTGCTTTCTGTGCTCTCATACTCTTGCTCTAACCTATTGTATTTGCTAATATATAACTTTATTTATTAAAAGTAAGGCTATAAGTTTATAGTATAAAACATACCCATATTAATCTTTATATTGCTTTATGGATAATAATTAAAACAAAACCAAGCATTATTTAATTTCTTTCTATGCATAATAAAGTGCTACACTTATCATGCTCTGTATTAAATAAATAATTACTAAATGCTAAAGTGATTCTACACTTAAATAATATTATTTCAGCGTCTCCTAAGCTACAAATATAGTTGTTATGTGTTAATGATAGAAAACCGCTTCATTAATTATACAATTTAGCAAACAGTAAATCCCATCAATTTTCTAAATTTTTACATTACCTTAAGATTTACTATTTTTCTGTCTGCTCTTTTTTTATCATCTCTATTATTTTATAAGCATCAATCATGCCATGATCTTCTGGTTTGAATTCTTCAGGAAATACTGTAGCATTTCCTAAAATACCATATGGAAAATCTGATATACGAAAGGCACAAATATCTTCATTCATCCGTCTCATACAAAACTCTTCTATTTCTATGTCTGCCACTAAGTCTCTTGGAAACTGGAACTCATTCGAATTATACCAAGCCCCTTTCAATCTCGCCTTATCTAAGTCATAAGTATTATACAAATTAGCACCTATTAATATAGCCCCCCTAAGATCCGCCCCCATTAAAACAGAAGAGTGCATATTTGTACTTTGCAAGTTTGCATAGCTAAGATCAGAGCTTATTAAGCTTGCCTGATAAAAACTTGAGTATTCGAAATTACAACGATTCAAACCAGCCTTATGTAGTGAGGCATTATCAAAATTTGAATGTGCAAAATCAATATATGAAAATTTTACTTCATCTAACCATGACTTCGAAAAATTGGATCGAATAAAATCCCTTTCAAAGAGCCGGCCATATTTATATTTATTAGGTTTGGTATAATATGTATCATCATTAACATCAATTAAGATTAATTTATTAAGCATCATTCCGCTGAGCTCAGCTTTTTTACTCACAATTAAATCCTGCAATTCACTAATAACTTCAAGATCATAAGTATCCTTAGAAGGCAATAAAGAATAGAGTAATGTAATAGGCTTATCAATTGAAGGAGGATAAGGGATTAAAGTACGTTGCAAGCTAGATATCTTCTTAAAATATCTCTTCCAATTTTCAGTATCAGCTTGAAAAGAAATAATATTTAAACGATTCTCAAGTCTATTGATTTTATGTTCGTAACGCACATAAGCAATACCAAACAACCCTATATAAATACTTAGAAACCACAGAAGAAAAGTACTTGGCGACCTTGCATTATTAATAGAGGGATGGAATTTTTCTACAATAAATCTAATACATAATTTATCATAAAGAAAATAAAGAAATTTATATGCATTCCTTTTTAAAAAATCTTTATCCACTAATTACCATTATAAGAAAGGCCATTATAAGAAAGTGTATTTGCTACTTATATAGATAATATCATTATCTTTGCAATATTTATTTCACTCTAATTATTAATATGCAATCTATAAACTTTAACCATAATAGAAGCAACCCTAACAATTGCTTTTTATCATCACCATTAATAGCGATAAAAAAAAGAAAAGGATGAATGGAGAGGAATCTGAACCTACGATAACACAAAACTTATGCCTGTGTTTTTAAGAATAATACAAATTACTAGCTTATCTCCTAGGATTAGTTTTATTAAACTTACCTCTTATTCATAAACCCTAAAATTTTTACCTGAAATAAATTTTAACCGTAGTCAATAACAAAACGCCGAACAAGATTGGGATTTATTATTTACAAATTTCTTATATTCGCCATAATATATGAGGCAGGTATTTTATATAAGCATGGTATTATCTTCTCAATATCTTGTTGAAAAGTTTTCTTTGCTCGCATAGTTTCATATGAAAATTATAAACATAGGAGATAACATTCTGAAACGCTGACGTCGGAACCAATTAATAATATATTTTCTACACTTACGTTATTAGCTTTTCTCTATAACCCTCCCCCTCTTTAGTACACAGTTAGTACACGTGGCATAATGCTACTATTATCAATTATCTTGTAATAGCAGTAAGCATTTGAATTTTAAATAAAAAACTATTTATTGAAACCCGGGTAAATCTAACAACTTATTAAACTACGGATCTAAAGGCTAGGGGTTCGACTCCTCTCGGGCGCACCAGGCAATACCTAGGTTACAATATTTATTTTATATTTACTAACTCTTTATTTTCTGCATTTCATATAAAGGTATTTCATAAAATAAAAATTATTAACTTTGATTACAAGCGCTTTACAGAGACCTGTTTCAAGCATTTAATATCTTAAACCCGTTAAATTTCTACTGTATTAGCACTCAAACTGTATGCACTTCGTTCAAGCAATAGCTTTGCAGTATAATATAGTAGCTCAAGTTTATTTAACCACCCCTCCCTCTCAGAACACATTACTATTTTATTAGTAACAAATTTTATTATAGTAAATCAACCTGTAATAGGGATGGAGAAGAACAGTAATATAGTATGATATAAGTCAGTTAAATTTAATATGTTATTTTTTATCCATCGCTTCATATTAGCCCAAAACTTTTCTATCGGGTTAAGATCAGGAGAGTAAGGAGGCAGGAATATAATCCTACACCCTACTGATTCAATTAGTACTTGAGTCTTTTTCGACTTATGGAATGATGCATTATCGTAAGTGCTCCCATTTATTTGGAATGAACTTACCTCTGAGTTGAGGAGAAATAAGGTTTGTTTTTAAGGAATCCAGACAAAGAAGTTCTCTACCTGTATTTCTTTCTTTATACCTGGTTACATGTCTGTTACAGATATTTTTTTTCTTATAACTCTTGAAGGCTGCCGGTGTCAATATTAAACTTAGATTTACTGAGGTTATCTATAACTGCCGGCTCGTTCAAGTAGGGACAATGCGCTCCTTGGAGGGTTTGTGCCTTGTAACTATGTGTCTTATATATTATTTATATCACTCCTTTTTAATGTTAAGTAAACTTGAGCAGGAGTTTTATATCCTAAGGCCTGATGAGGCCTTTTGTGGTTATAGAACTCAATATATTGGGCAATACTTTGGGTTGCCTCAGCTATACTATCATATGACTTTAAATATACCTCCTCATATTTTATGCTGCGCCAAAATCTTTCAATCCATACATTGTCCAGCCAAGCACCTTTTGAGTCCATGCTGATTAATATCTGATATTCTTGCATTTTCTCAACCCATTTCTTACTGGTAAACTGACATCCTTGATCTGAATTGATAATAGTAGGAACAGCTAATACAATAGCCATATTAAAAGCCTCTAAACAACTTTCTGTTTCAAGGTAGGGACTTAAACACCACCCTATTATCATGCGTGATACTATATCTATTAGTGCTACTAAATAGATAAAGCCTCCTTGCATTTTTATATAGGTAATATCAATACTCCAAGCATCATTAGGTTTAACGGGCTTATATTCTGTAAGTAGGTATGGATACACCACATCCTCCTGTCTGCGCTTTGATAAATTACGTTTAGGATAGATAGCCTGTATTTCCAATATACGCATTATCCTTAATACACGCTTGCGGTTCGTTTCATATCCGGCATGACTTAGTAATACCGTAATCCTCCTGTAGCCCATAAATGGATAACGGTTATGTAAATCTTTAATTTCATTCATCAAAGTAACATCATCCGATAACACTTTAGGTTTATAATATAAGCTTGATAAATTGACTCCCAATAATTTTGCCTTGCAACGTTTACTTAGCTTGCTACCTTTAGATGTATTTACTATTTGTTGTCGCTTCGCCAGGCTTATTTGCCTAGCACTTTCGACAAAAAATCGTTCTCTACCTTTAATCTCCCTATAGTAGCATGTAATGCTTCTATCTCTTTGTTTGGATCTTGAGTTGTGCAAGCGTTCTTAAATACTTCAGAACCATGTTCTAATAAGGCGGCTTTCCATTTGTATATTTGGCTGGATACTACCGCATATTCTTGGCAAAGCTGGCTTATCGTCTTATCTCCTTTCAAGGCTGCTAGCGCTACCTTAAATTTATATGCTGCTGTATGGGGTTTCTTCTTTATATTTGATTTAGTCATAAATTACCTTCTATATTTAAGTTTAATTTACACCCTAAATCCTCCTCTCTCAACTGTTCCAGTTTTTGGGGAGCACTTCTCATATAAGTTTGCAGGATATTGTATACATTGATGAAAGCGGTATAGATAAAAATATTAGTAAGGAGAGAGGTTGGAGCAAGAAAGGAAAAATATTATGGCAAAAGTGTACCAATTTTCCCTAAAGAATTAGAAGAATCATTAATTGAATCAGTCAACAAAACGCAACCGGACGTATTAGATACAGGTGCAGGGATTGGCATGACCGTATGGAGGGAATTGCTTTCCGGAGCAAATGTGGTGGCAGCTGATATTGCTTATAAGGAGATGAGCGCAAGATTAGCATTTGAAACATATGTAAGCAATAAAGTGCCGCAGGATGTTTTGCAAAACAGATTAACCGTTCTAGACGATGATATCTTCTCACTAAATAAAATTGACGGTTTATATCAAGAAGCGTTTGACATAGTTAACATCCAAAATATAATACATTTTTACTGCTCTAAAGATATAAAGCTAATGATTGATGGCATTTATAACTTACTTAAACCAAATGGCATTGCTGTTGTGACAGCAAATTCCTTGTATTTACGCAAGATGTACATGGATGAAAAATGCGCTGAAATATACAAGAAAGCTACTGAAGCAAACAATGCTTTTCCAGGCTATATCAAAGTGTCTATGCAATCAGCGATGGAGAAACATATATACTTCAATTCAACCAAAAATTGCCATAAAATAGAAGACATGCAAGACGATAATTTGTGTTCGTTCAAGCAAGAACTTTTTGCGAAAGACGGTAATGCATACTTAACAGAAGTATGGAACGACTTCGATATTCAGAGTCTATCCCAGCTTTTTGCTAACGATAGGTTTGATATCATAAGCGCATCGTATTACAGCCTTACTCTTGGTCCCGACAGGATAGAAGGCCCGGAACAATCCTTCTCTGTATCTATATCCGCAAGAAAAAAAGAAACAGCAGAACACTGCCTTATTAATCACGATGATCAATACTATATGGATTGGTATGAATAATATTACAAACAACGGAAAAATATATGAAATAAGGTGAGATGCTGAGTATACTAGTTGGTGTGTTATCTGATATGCCAACTTTGCTTCAAAATAAAAGCGATTGGAAAAGTTTAAATATTAATGACGAATTTCCCAATGTAGACCGAATATGGAGACAGATAGGAAACATTCGAGTAAACCTCCATAGGATACATGTAAGCAAAGAAAAACCTTTATTCCATTCTCATCCTTGGCCTAGTGCTATGGCGATATTGAAAGGGGAATATGAGACTGCAATAGGGTACGGCAAAGAAAAGCCGCCGATAATATATAGCGGGATTTTCACAACAGAAACTATGTATGAAATGCCGGATAAAAATACTTGGCATTATGTCATGCCACTTAAGGAGCCATGCTATACTGTTATGGTTACCGGCTTGCCCTGGGATATGGTCCCCAAGTAATCGCACTCTCGTGCCATTGACTGATGATACCTTCGATGAAGTGTACTCTTTTTTTCAACAATGTTTTTATAAAAATAGATAATAGCCAAGGTATTATATGATGTTTTCCCGAAAAAGTAGAGAAGAAGAAAAGGAACTCTGATACTTGGGTAGCAACAGTAAGATATCCTGTTAAATTAACGGAGACTTCAGGTACGGCAAGTAATTTATTTGCTCAAAAGTTTCAAACCGATGGTACTTTAGTCGGAAGTAAAATACAAATTACTAATATTACCGGGAATGGTGTTAATGAGCAGTTTGATAGTCAAGGATTGAATGATGGAGGATTTGCTTTCTTCTGGAGCCAAATAAGTCCATTAGGTGTTGCGCTAGGCAGTGAATATGCCGATGATGGAAGCTGTATAGATATTAATATCCCGTCGCCATCTCCGAACCTTTCACCTTCCGCGAGCCCTAAGCATAATGGAGGAGGCAATAATGATCTTGGAAGTGCTGACTCTTTATTTGCAAATAACTGGGTAGCTCAAGTTTCAGAATTTTTTGATTTCTAAATTTAAATAGTAACTTATTAAGTTAAAATTATTTGAAATTAAATATTAGACTTTTTTGCATTTTTAAAAAATTAAACCTTTGCAAGAAGTCTAATTAATTTATCATAACTCCCCTTTTTTATTTCTCTTTAATAAATAATTATTTTTTTGATTGCTTTACCGATTTATCGCTCTTACCAGCTGAATATTGAACAACCTAGCCCACGCTTTGGTTACTTGTTGCTGGATGGAAGGAATATTAGTGTTTTTCGCCCACCAAATATTAGAGGAAGCGAGTAATATCTCATGGTCTATTTCCTAGTTAGCTTCTTTTTCTTCTTAAGCTTAGGAAAAGTTAAAATGAATTCAGTATACTTACCTAATTTGGATTTGCACTCGATATATCCGCCCAAATCCTGCATTACCATTTTGCAGAAAGCAAGCCCGATACCCGTTCCGCTTTTACTCTTGGTATAAAACTTATCAAATATATAAGGTATATCTTCTTCTGCTATACCTTTGCCGTCATCCCTGAAGTATAGCTTATTATTCTCTACTCTTATATTTATTTTTACGTTCTTGCCGCCATACTTATATGAATTGTTAAGAAGGTTAAATAACATTTGCTTCATGAAATACATAGACCCGTAAAAATGGAAGTTATCTATGATTATAATCTTTATACCGTCTTGTTTTTGCTTTAAGAGCTCATATTCAGATATTGCCAGATCTATAAACTCATTCATAAACAATTCTTTTTTATCATCAGAAATTACGGAACTCTTCATTGAAGCTAGTAAAGTATCAACGGTGGTAATTCCATGGGAACTTATTTTTTTCAATGTCTTCCCGGCATCTAAAATCATTTCTAATTCAGTTTCTTTAATTTTTAAAAAATAAAAGTCGCCTTGTTTCTGTTTATTATTAGTTGCTTCTTCCAGTAATGAGCCTAAGTGCCCTGCATACATATCCATAGTAGCCAATGGACTTTTTACCTCATGTGCCATAGCGCCACCGAACATATGCATAGTTTCTACTCTTTCTTCCTGCTCCTTCTCACGTTTGCGGAGGAAAAAGAGAGTTGCGAACAAGAAAAATAGATAAATATAGGCTATACGACTAGCCGTTGCAATTCCCTGGAATGATTCGAAATCATCTCCACTTTGTCTAAAAAGAATAAATGCGCATATAACACCTATAGAATAAAATAATATAAACCTTCTAGTATCAACGAATAGGTAAAGTGAGAAAGCTGATAATATGCCGTTAATAACCCAAAATGGATCATTAAACCCAATAAATAGCATATAGCTTGAAACAAAGGGTAAGCAAAAGGTAATCAGGAAATACCAATAATAATGTAGATATTTTTCTATAAACCTTTTACTAGCTATAAATTCTCTAAACAACAATGCCATACAGGCAAAATAACCTATAATTATAAGGTAAGCAAATATTGTATGACCAGGACTTGATGTTATATATAGGCTATATAAAAAATAATAAGAAAGAGTAAAGGTACAAAACTTTCTGATTTCCAGTTTATGCTGATCTGTGCCTTTTAAAACTAGATGTAAAATGCTTTGAAAAAATTTTGAGAAATTCTTTATAAGTTCTAAAAATTTATTTTTGGAGTTAGTAAATATTAGGTCTTTAATATTTAATGACAATTCTGCTCTACCAATTTTGCGATTGATTAGCTGATAATAATGAGTTCCAAAAAACCCAATCAAGCTTCCTAGTATACCAAAGCTCCAGCTCATAATAGCGAATTCACCAACAATCCATCTTCCAAGAAAGGTAAAAAGCATTGCTGCCGTAACACTAATTATAAAGGATTTACTGTTTGTCTTAAAACCTAAAAATCCTGCCATCATTGGCACTGATACTACAGGTCCCCAAAAATTAGCTATTAACCACACTAAGTTTAAAATGTCATTACTTAACCTAATAACAGATAATGAAGAAATAGCTAGAAGTACAGTACTAAGCCGAACAGCAATGAGTTGTACTCTATTAGTTAAATTAGGATAAAGCACCAATAGAAAATCATTAACAAGAATAATGCTCGTTGCATTAATTTCAGCTTCTGCTAAGGACATAATTACTGCAATAAGCCCTGAAACCATAAGACCTTGCATAATAGAAGGCAATAACCCAATAAAAGAAAATAATACTACATCTGAACTCATATTCGGATAATCAGCTTTCATTTTATATGCAATTAAGCAAAGAGCCGCAGCAAATGGCAAAGATATTAATGCAATCATTTTTAAAGCTTGCTTTAACTGTGCAGTATCCTTTGCAATTAAGCATCTTTGAATAAAAGCCGGATAAAACCCCGGTATTAGTGCATATAATACAAAACTAAAAAGTAAGCTAAGGTTGTTAGTAGATAAATCTATTTTTAGATGTGATTCAGGTAGCTTATGAAAAAAGACTTCAAACCCACCGCTTTTAGAAAAGACTAAAATATAAGAGATTGGAATGATAAGGAAGAAAACAATAAATTTAAAAATCTCTGTGTGTATTACTGCTCTTATACCTCCAAGCACAGAATATATAGTAATTATCCCATAACCAATTAATATTCCATATGCCATTTCAATACCAAGGAAATAGCTAAAAACAAAACTTAATGCTAATGCTTGAGAAGCTATAGCTCCTAAACTTCTTATAATTGAAGCCAGAACTATTACCCACCTGCCAGGCATACCATAAAGCTTGAACATTATTTCACTTAATGTAATACATCCCTTAAATAAGTTTATATTATTAATAATAATTCTTATAAGAATTATCCAATATATAGGTGCTAACAATTGTCTGACAACAAAAAGGAAGCCAGACTCGTAAATTTTTCCCACTACTCCTATTGTACTGCCCGCTCCTACCGATGATGCAAATATAGCACACACTAATACAGTTACAGAAACTCCTTTAAATCCTAAAGCAAATTCTTTTAAGGTTTTTATTTGAGCAGATTTATATAGACCAATCACTAAGCAAGTAAAAAGGAAAAATAAGACAATTGATAGATCAATATAACTTAATATTAACATTTAAATTATTTTAATAAGTATTTTAATAAATTATAAGATAAATTTTAAAGATTGGCAAAGGTATTATTGTATACACAACCAATGCCTATTAAGTTAGTTGATTATCTAATTGTATATATAACATTAGAATTATATTGAAAGCATTATATGCTAATAACTAAATTACATATCGCCGCCATTTTGACATAGAAATGCATTCTTGGAATAAAATAAATTATGCACATTTTCAGAATTGGCAAACACATTACTACTATTAATTTTGAAGCTAGAAAATACACAAATAGCTATTGCTGCAGCACCAAAAATAAAAGATTTTTTGAAAATAGACATTATAATAGCCTCAAAGTTATTTATTTAACTTTGAAATAGATTAAAGAATGTTAATTAATTTGACAATAGCTATTTTATTAAGAATTGGATAATAAATAATTACCATTTGCTACATCTTGATAAGAGTGGTTTAGAAGCCTAAGAGCTTGATATACTAAAAATAATTGCAGCCTTATTACTGTGCTAACATGATAATTTTAAAGATAAAAAATATAATATTTTTTAACTTTAAAAATTTTCAACCAAGACATTAAGTAAATATATTAATTATAGCTAAACATAAAGTAAGTATTAATTAACTTTCAGGTCAATGTTTTTATAATATATAAGCTTATTTGTATTCTTATTAAGCGCTCTATTTATACTCCCCCGCTTTAAATTAATGCTTCATATATTTTTTTGTAGTTATAAGATTGCATTTACCGGTGTTGTTGCCCAAATAATTATTAGAATAACACCATAGGTAAATCCCGATATAAAAAATTTTTAATATTTATACGTTAACTTTGCTGAGAAATACCTTGCTTATTGAGTAACTTTTGGATATATTAGGTTATAAAACTTAGTAAATAATACTTATGAAAATTTTGTCATCATTAAAATCTGCTAAAACAAGAGATAAAAATTGTAAGATAGTTAAAAGAAAGGGTAGAGTTCTCGTTATTAATAAAGCAAACCCAAAATTCAAAGCTAAGCAGGCTTAACTTTTAATTACTTATTGAAGATTTCTAAAAAGCTTTTTATTATGAAAAGTCTTTTTTGTTTATTACCTATTAACTTAACAATTAAAATATCATAAAACACTGCTTATAAGTAATTAATAAACAGCTCACTATATATATAGTGAATTAAGTTAAGTTTAATATGACTATATAGCCTATAACTGAAAATCAGATAATAAGAATAGTAAGAAACACTCATCTAGCCGCTATTTATGGTGCGTGCACTTTATAAATGACTATACCATTTGTACGTAAACTTAGTTTATTTTTTTTATTGTTCAACTATGCTCCCTATATGTAGGGCATTTAACTCTTTAAATATTTTTTAAATAAATTTTCAGCTACTCCAGCGGTTTTTTCCAAAATTCATCTTATTTTTTATAAAGCAAGCAGGTTAAAAAGCTTGCATTGTGAGATTTACGACTCAATTTACTATAAGTTTAGGTTTATTGTTTTTAAAATCCCCTGCCCTCTTCGCTTTTATAAGCTGTTCTACCAGCCCAAGTACCGGCTCTTCCTGTAGGGCTTCCGAAGAAAAACTCTTCATTTGAGCTTCTGCTGCTTCTTTTTTTAGTCATCGGGCTCTTTTCATAATCGTTATCTAATTCGACTTCAGATAATTCATTTTTTGAGGCACTAAAAAATTTACTTATTGTTTCACGAGCTTGCTTGATCCCCCACGATTCGGTACTACAGTCAACTTCCGATAATTCTTGAACCTCCGGAGATTCAAAATCATCATTATCTTGCAACAGCTTTTTAATCTTTAAATTTCCTAGCTCAAACGCACTTGCGCCATGCTCATTTTTAGCATGTGGGTCAGCACCATTTTTGATAAGCAATAATATAATATTAGATTGATGCTGTTTTTTACTATCTAAATAATCATCAGATACTGCATAAAATAGTGCAGTTAGTTTATAGCTATCAACTTTATTTATATCAGCACCGTTATTAATTAGTAATTCCGCTATTTCCGAACTTCCTATCCTTACCGCATAAATTAAGGCTGTTCTACCGTTGTTATCACTGATATTTACTTCCGCTCCTTTTTCAAGTAATAACTTAATTACTTCTTCCTCATTGTTTTCCGCAGCATATATTAATGCTGTCTTTCCTTTTAAATCTAGAGAGTTTATTTCAATTTCAGGGCGAGCCAGTAAATGCTTAACCATTTCTTTATCATTTGAGCTTGCAGCCAGCATTAATGCTGTCCATCCGTCATTATCCTTCTTATTAACATCGGCTTTATTTTCGAGTAAAATTTTGACTCCCTTGCTATATCCTATATTCACTGCATACATTAAAGCAGTCCACTTATATCGGTCGGAATTGCGGTCATTTCTCTTGTCAACCTCTGCTCTATTCTCTAAAAGCATCCTTAAAATTTCTTCCGATCTTTTGGAAGCAGCAATCATTAAAGGAGTCTTACCTTCTGCATTTACAACATTTAAATCAGCTCCTTTACTTATAAGAAATTCTAGTAGCTTTAAATCACCTTTTTCAACCGCCACCGAAACTAAGCTATTCCCTTTCCTATCTATGAATTCTTTGAGCTCTGGCTCTTTGCCCAATGCAATTTTTATTTTTTCTAAATTATTTGTTTCTACAAAATTTGTAAAAGTAAAATCTCTAGAATATCTCATATAAAAATGTATTTATCTAATATTATTAAACCGCAATTATAGGATAATAAATTGGAAATACAATTAGCTTATAATTAAGTTTTGATAGAATATCAGGCTAATTTATTAACAAATAATCACATCTTATAATACTTAGATATTCTTCTATCAATCAGCGGAAGACCGATGCTAATTATTAACCCTATGATAAAGGTTATAAAAGTATTATAAGTTATTTTTGTTTCATCAAAATGGTACCCGTAAAAAATTCCTGTAAACACTACAAGTAATATAAAAGAAATAAATTTTTTGTGCTT
Organism: endosymbiont of Acanthamoeba sp. UWC8; assembly: GCF_000730245.1. Classification (NCBI taxonomy): domain Bacteria; kingdom Pseudomonadati; phylum Pseudomonadota; class Alphaproteobacteria; order Holosporales; family Holosporaceae; species endosymbiont of Acanthamoeba sp. UWC8. The sequence continues at coordinate 927,021 of NZ_CP004403.1, forward strand.
AATTTCGTAATGTTTATAAACTTTTTCCACAATCATCCAACCTATGGAGATACCAAGCATTCCGCCTAGCCCGTTCCACAGCCAAAAGTATCCTTGCTTGTTTGGGGTTAATAGAAACGATAAAAACAGCAATATAACAACGATTAAAAAAAAGCCTAGATAGTAAAACCCGATTTGATAATAATCCCATACTTTAAGCAAATAGTAGAAGAATATTATCTCCAATCCTGCAAAGCCAATTGCCGATAAAATTTCATACCATTCATGATAACCGAAATGAACGATCCCGGATACCACTCCAAGCAGAACAACAGGAGCACATATTATCATCCGGCGCTTTTCAAGCATTAAGCTTAAAAAGAACCAAAAGACGCAACTTGATTGCGTGTGCCCACTCGGAAAAGCCCACCCTTCTTTATTAAGTTCCGGGTTAAGCGGCACCTGCCAAACGGATTTCAGGTAAGCATTAAGTGCCATGGTAAAAATTGTGATAAAGAGCGCACTTCCAAAAGCTTTTCTGTTAAATAGCACAAACCCGATGATAGAGACTAAAGCTATAACATGAAAATGAGATAAATCAGTTAATATCCTAAAAAAAATATCAGATAAATTCATAACAAAACGTTATTGCAGAATAAATAATATAAAGTTATAAATTATACTCCCCGCTAGTCAAGCAAAAGTTCATGCAATAACATTATGCTTTCAAAGCTTAATGAGCTATTACAAGTTTATCCACCCATACTTATAGAAGAACCACTTTTATGCTTAGCAAGATCAGTATGGTTTTCAACTTTTTCCGGTTTATGGTGGTCTGCTGATGCCTTAGGTTTAACTATATCCGTAAATAATTTTGGCGATTTTTTTCCAATCTGATCCTGGCTATTCTCAGGCGTGCTTATTCCGTCACCTTTAAGCATATCCTCACTAGCTTTAAACCCACTTAATTTACTTGTTTTTATATTTTCATCCTCTTTATACTGATTATATTTCACAATTCCGTAAGCACCCGCACCGATTGCGGCACCCGCTAAACCGGCTCCCACGGCAAACAAGCCCCCTGTCGCCACAGTTGCAGCTAATGCCCCCACTCCCACAACTGTAGCAGCCACTCCTATTGCAGCAGCTTTTATCGGATGTTCTGAAACATATGACTTTATTCTGTTGAAAAGTGAAGGATTAGTTTCGGATACTTCAGGCTTCTCTTGCGGTTTTGTTGAAATAATTTGCTCTTGCTGCTGCTTAATATCGGGGAATAAGTTTAATACATCTTTAGCAATACTAATACCTTCGGGAAGTAGGTGTGATGTTCTAAAGCTTAAATTTTGAACAAGATTCTTCGGAAGAGGTTCTGGTGCTTCAGAGCGCCAGTTTTGAGCAAGCTTGTATAGATAATCGGTATTATCTATAATTTCTTGAAGCATTTTTTGATCAGTAAATTCTAATTTCGCAGTAAATGTTTTTTTGGTATCAACTGTATTAAAGTTAATATTAAATTTAGCGCTTATGTCACTTTTTTCATTTTTTATTAACTCTAAAGCTTCTCGTATTGCAGTATTAACATTTTCAATTTGTATCCAATCGTCTGCTATTGATACATTTATAGCATAAGAACCCTGTTGCTGGGCTATACTATTAGTTATATTACGGATTTCTTGAGCTTGTGGGTTCTTCGTATTAATAGCCTGGGATTCTGCACTTTCTTGTCGTATTACATCTGTTTTACCCACTTCAACACCTGTTGCTACGGGAGCCATTTCTGGAACGTCAGCTTTAGCTACCCCAACACTAATAGGAGTATTACTTGCAAAACCAGCCGACCTACTGACTTCACTTACTGCATTACTACTTACATTAACTTCTGTTACTTCTGCCTGCTGCTGCTTCACCCCGGGAAATAAACTCATTATATTTTCTTCAATTTTAATATCACCAGGAAGTTCAGCTGAAACTTTAAATCTTATATTTTCCTGAAGGTTAACATTTTCCAAGGGTATTTGGTTTAATTTAACCTCATTTAAAAAATCCGTAATACTTTTATCATTTATAGATTCAAGCTCTACCAAAAAGCCTTTTTTCTGAACAGGGTCGTAGAAGTTAATATTAACTTTGTTGTTTAATTCATTATGTCTCGCATCAATTGAGGCAACTTTTAAAGCTGCTCTTATATTACTCATTTGTATACTGCCTGTGATGGGTGCTAATATTACATTATTTATATCATCAATTTTTTGGCTATTATCAACTTTTGCCTCTTCTATCTGCTCTTTCTTAGCCCCATAGAACAAACCTCCTGTATCACTAGCAATCTCTATATCTTCTTGTTGTGCAACATTATTGGTTTTATCCCCACTTACTTCCACCTGTATTTTCTCTGTATTTAATTTTGCTTGGGGTCTTCCTGACATAGCAACACTGTTTCTTTGAGTTTTTATGGATTCTACCTTGGAGAAATTTTCAATTATATCTTCGGATATCTTAATACCATTTAAATCATTTCTTTTACCGATATTCTGCACAATATTAAAAGCATATTGCTTTTGTATGTCCGCTGCTGTCATATTCCTTATCTGTTGCAGGTTATTATCCATAAAGCTCTTATTAATACTTGCCCCATTTTTAGTCACTAGATCGGTTTCGAATGAATTTCCGTTTTGATCTTTAAAGTTTAGTTTAATTTCGCTCACAGGAGCTCCTAGCTTATCCACTTGTGTGTATGCAAGCTCAAGCGCAAGTTTCAGATCTTCTACAGTCAATTCATTACCTTGTATTGCTATACTGATCTCATTTATTTCCTGCGGTTGGTCACTTGATTTCCCTTCTAAGTTATTAATTGACCGAATAATTTGCGCCTTTTCCACTGTATTGGTAAATTCTTTAAAACTAATAAATGTTTTATCCGCCAAATCTTTTTCTACTCCAATTCCACTTTGCTCCCCATTAACTAACATCTCATCTACGGTAAATATTCTTATCATTTTATCAATGTTGGCATCTGTTCTTACATCATACCCTACTTGAAACTTTTTTAAATGGGCTGCATGCTTAAAATTGTCACTAAATGATTGTCCGGGAACAGCTGTTATATAAGCTTTTAAGCTTTTATTATCATATTTAAATTCAACAGGAATAACCCTTGTTTCATCTTGCTTATCAAGGCTTAATTTATCGAAATTATCCAAAGCTGAATTATATGCTTTATAGATATCCTCTGCAGTAATTTTACTTTTTGCTAATGTTATCTCAATTGTCTTTAATTCTTGCAACTCTTCAATCCCACCCTTCATCCTTATCCCCTTAAAATAAGTATTTCTTTATTAAATATAATTATAAATACTATTTATTAACAAAGGGTTAACGTAAACGACAATAATAGGGAATTATGTGATTTAAGCTATTCCATAGCTTTTAACTAAGCTGCCGCAAAGCACATACCACCCGTCGATTAACACAAAGAAGATAAGCTTAAACGGCATGGATATCAGCACGGGAGGAAGCATCATCATCCCCATAGCCATCAGCACTGAGGAGACGACTAAGTCAATAATTAAAAACGGCAGAAAGATCAAAAACCCTATTTCAAAGGCACGTTTCAGTTCACTGAGCATAAAAGAAGGAACTAAAATATGATAGGGTAGATCTTCCTTCTTTTCTATTTTAATTTTTGAAATATCAAGAAAAAGGGATAAATCCTTATCTCTGGTGTTTTCAACCATGAATTCATGGAAAGGTTTGGCGATAATCGGTAAAGCAATATCTTCGGTAATTTCTTCGTTGATTAAAGGTTTAATTCCGTATTCGTAAGATTTCTCGAAGGTAGGCGCCATAATAAAGAAAGTTAAAAATATGGCTAAGCTGGTCAGCACCATATTGGGCGGTGTTTGCTGTAAGCCTATTGCGGTTCGTAGCAATGAAAAAACTACTACAATCCTAACGAAAGATGTCACCATCATGAATATTGAAGGTGCAAGGCTTAGAATAGTTATAAGCCCGATTATCTGTACTACTTTTGAAGAGAGCGCACCACCCGTTGGGTTATCACCGCTTAAATCAATATTTACCGATTGTGCCAAAGCTTGAGGGGCAATAAAAAGTAAAATTGTAAAAAGAATGCTTAGTTTATTCATAGCTTGTTATCTATAATTTCAATTAGTTGATCCGTATTACTTAAAAGCAGTATATAGGTTTTATTTTCTCTCTTTATGGATAAGAGCTTACGTTTTTGGTCAATATATAAAATTTCTTCTATGCTGAATTTAGAATTTTTAGCGGCAATAATCCTTTGCAGCATATATTTCTTAAATAAAAAATATATTAACCCGATAATAGCCAGTACGAAGGTGAGTGCTAAAAATGATTTCAATAAATTTACCGCTTCCATTCTTAGTATATCCCTCCGAAATCTTCGTTAAGATCATGGGCTTTAGGTGTAGCGGAGCTCCCTTCGCCACCCTCGATAACGTCTAGTATTTCATCAATTGACTTTGCCTTTCCTTCAAGCTGAGCCTTTCTGATAGCCTCCTTGATAATATCACGAGGATTAGTTTCCTCAGTCGCCAAAGCTCCGGTTGTGGCATCTATCTCTACCAACTCAATCCCTTCAGGGATGGTAAACTTCCTATCCTCGGTATTTTTTAAACCCTCTTTTATGAAATCAATGAAGATCGGTAAAGCAAGTGAAGAACCACTTTCCTTTTGCCCTAAAGTTCGTGGTGCATCAAAACCGACATAGACCCCAACCACTATATCCGGGTTAAACCCGACAAACCAAGTATCAAAGCTATTATTAGTCGTACCGGTTTTCCCTGCCAAAGTTCGCTTCAGCTGCTTAGCAGCAACTGCCGTGCCCCGCTGCACTACTCCTTCAAGGATTGAGACCATTTGATAATTAATATTTTCGTCAATGAGCTGATCGTATTCATAAAATAACTCAGGCGGGGATGAGGTATTCAGCTCATCAACATTTGCAGCTTTTCTTTTATCTGAGGAATATATTAATTTACCTTTTCGGTCATAAACCCGATCAATAAAGTTTGGCTCAACTCTTTTACCGCCGCTCGCAATAATATTAAAAGCATTAGCAAGACTTAATACTTTAGTCTCAAAGGAACCTAAAGCCATAGAATAATTCCTCGGAGGATCTTTATATATCCCAAGCCGCTCGGACATCTCAATTACAGGGTTCAAACCGATTTTAGTAATTAGCCACACGGTGGAAAGGTTTCTCGATTTTTCTAAAGACTTCCTAAGCGTAATTGCTCCCAAATAGTCACCTCGCATATTTTTAGGTCTCCAAGGCGGCATGCCCGCACCTTGGCTTAACTCTATGGGAAGATCATATACTATAGATCTAGGATCATAACCGTTTTCCAATGCAGCCATATATAAAAATGCTTTAAACGTTGAGCCGGGTTGCCGATCGGCTTGAGTTACCCTGTTAAAATTACTTTTTTTATAGCTGTAACCGCCGACCTCAGCTAAAACTTTTCCGGAGTTAGGTTCTAAAACTACAATAGCTCCATTAACCTCAGGAATTTGTTCCAATACATAATTATTTTCAGCTTCAGAAAGTCGACTTACCAATATTACATTTCCTTTTTTCAATACCTCATGAGCTGATTTAATCGTTGCCCCTACCATTTGTTCTTTTAAGCTCATTCGCGCCCATGATAGGTGTTCAAAATTAATTACTCCTTTTTCCCCTCCCTCTAAAGCAATATTTACACTTGAGTTATCAACTCGTAAAACTGCTGCAAGCTTGAAAGCCCCGATATCAAGGGGCTTAGGAAAATTTTTCAGGTCTTCCTGCCAACTAGGGTTTTCAATATTAATGCTACCCAAAGCCCCTCTATACCCATGCTTCTTATCATACCTCAGCAACCCCTCTTTCAAGGTTTTTTCGGCGATTACCTGCATTTCCTCATTAACATTGGTAAACACCTGTAAACCATCTTTATAAACCGCATCTTCTCCAAACTTGGTAATCAATTCCTGCCTAACGGTTTCCGAATAATAATCGGCACGAAAGAAATCGGTTTCTCTTCTTTTTTTAAGACTAATTAAGCTCTTAGTTGCTCTACTTAGCTCCTCATCAGTTATATAGCCCTCTTCATACATTCTACTTAGCACCCAATTCCGGCGCTCTCTTGCGCGCCTCGGGCTTTTTATAGGGTTTACATATGAAGGCGCTTTAGGCAATGCTGCTAAAAGTGCAGCTTCTTCAGCATTCAGCTCATCCAGTTCTTTATTGAAATAATTTAATGCAGCGGAAGCAATACCATATGAATTATTCCCTAAATAAATTTGGTTTAAATAAAGTTCCATTATTTTTTCTTTGGAATATACTTTAGAAATTCTATACGCAAGAATAGCTTCTTTTATTTTTCTTGATAAAGTTCTCTCATTGGTAAGCAAAAAATTCTTTACTACCTGTTGAGTAATTGTAGAACCCCCCACCGGGTTTTTGTGCTTTCCGACATTTACTATATTAACTATTGCAGCCCTTGCAATTCCGACAGGGTCTAAGCCCTCGTGCTTAAAGAAATTTCTGTCTTCCGCAGCAATAAATGCATTAACAATTAATTCCGGAATCTCATCATACTTAGTATATATCCTATTTTCAGTTGCCGCTTCATCAAGAATATGTCCTTTTTGGGTATATAATCTCGTGATTGCAGGCGGGTCATATTCCTCCAGCTGCCTATAATCCGGCAAATCTTTTCCGAAATAAAGAATAATTTGCAATAAGACTATGAGCCCGATAATTGCACCACCAATTATCAGAGAACTCCATATATATAATGCTCTTCTTAGCTTCTTAAACATTTAACTTATCACTATCCTTACAGATTTACTAAAAAACATACTTATATAACGGTTGGTTATAACTTAATTCGTATGTAAAAGCTATTAATTTGAATGGCATATAATACTATGTATACTTTAACGATATGATTGCCGGAAAGCGTCCGGAAATTATATATTGTACCTCAATATCTTCTGTATAATACCTATTCGGAAAATATTATTGCTGCATTTTGTATATTTCTTTCTATACCTTGCTTTAAATCTTTATATTCAGAAGAATTTAATTGCTCACCGGTAATAAAGGTTTTTAGTATTTTAACCGTATCAAAGATCTCAATATCTTTGCCTTTATTTTTACATTCTCTTTTAAAATATAACCAGGGGCTCTTTATTTCATAATTTAAGCTTTGTACATTTTTTACTTTCATATCTTTTAACACGGTAGAACGTTTTAAAGTCATCGGCGACCCGACCATCGTATCTCTGATCTGATCATGAGCTACATTGGTAAAGCTCCCAAGCCATTTTGAAGAGAGAGTTAAAGCCTGACCCATATTGGTTTTAAAGGTACTATTCTTATGTTCATAGCTATATTTAACAGTTATATCTTTCACTTCTCTTTTGGTCAGATCAGGAACTTCTATGCTTTTCTTTTCTTCATCGGTTAAGTGATTTCCGCTAATCGCTGTAAATAAAAAGTCCTCTATTGCTTGTTTGGAAAAATATAAACCCATCCCGCTGAACTGCAAACGCTCTTCCCCTTTAATAGTTAAACTTCCCGTATCAAGTATAGCGCCGTCGCTTTTAAGCTCCATTACATTATTTTTAATCATCTGCGAATGGTCGGGATCAATTTCCGGTATAGTTTCATAACTTGGTTCTTTCGTATCCAGAACCAGAACTTTTTTACCTGCAATATCAGGGAATATTCCGTCAGTCATGCTTTGGAAGTTGGTCGGGTCAATCCAGTATACTTCTCCACCCTTTCCGATTACTTTAAGCATCGCATGGTTAAAACTATAAATATTAGGTAACGGCTCATCATATGATTGATTCATAACCCCTCTCATAACTAAAGTTGCCCTTGCTTTAAAGCCCAGTTTATTTAGAATTGCAGCAGTGCTTGCCGAGAAATCCTTACAATCCCCTAACTGGCTTGTTGCTACTTTTTCTAAATCCCTAGGAATTATCCGTCCGTTTACCGTGCGCCAATCTCCCATATATCTCACCTTATCATTCAGTAAGGAAATCACTCTCTCAATCTGCTCTTTTTCAGTTAAATTACTTTTTTTTACTTCGCTCACTATCTCATCGAAAGCTTTAGGTAAAGGTTGATTAATTATTTTCGCATAATCTTTTCCGAAACGAGTTCCGATTTCTTCCCAAGTATTTAAACTCGAAATTGATAAAGAGGTGATATATTTATTATTTATTATCGTACTATCTCTGGGCTCACCGCTAGTTTGAGTATATAGCGGTTTTATTAACTTTATTTTAATTATCGATAGATTGTTTTCTTTAGACTGAGTAATTTCCAAAGCTTTATTCGGGTCATTAACATAATACTTTAAAGGAAGTTCAGACCTGATTTCTATATTGGATTCTTTTTCATAACCGTCCAATCCAAAGGTGGCTCTAGTGAAATAACTATTAGCTAAAGGCACTTTATTTACAGCAATTTTATATTTTATATAAATCTTAGCACCGATTTCGGCTTTCGGGTAAGCTATCAGAATTTGTCTTTGTTGATCAAATCCCTGATGCGAACTTGCCAGAGGCTTATCTTCGATCATATCCTGATCTACTTTATATTCTTTTTCCTGATAAATTGTTTTTGCTTCTAATATAGTAACTTTGGAACTATCACCATTATATTTTATCACATAATTTGCGGCATAATCGCGCCCAAGTTCTTTTAGTATAGTTTTCTCTTCTTCAATTATGCTTTCATTTGTGCCGTCTTTATTAACAGTTTCAATTACATTATATTTATTAATCTCAATTGACGCATCGTCATAAGTTGCCCACCTTGCTTCCGCAGCATTACTTAAAAGAATAACCATGCATATTGCTGCTGAAAAAAAGTTAAGAAATGAAATATATTTACTTTTCATATTGCTCCTCATATGAACTTCAGTGCTTTCATAGCACACAACTTAAAAACCGAATTACCTAATAGTTATTATTTTTTCAAATAATGCAACTTAAAAAATATTATAATTAACTGTTCCGTTGTAATTTGTTAATTAATGCCTCAACTAAAGTGGTCGCCAGTTCAGGTTTCTCTAATCTGCCTAATTCTTCAATATAATCTCTATAAACCAATGTATAATCATTAAAACTCTCTTCTAAAAAGGCGACCTTATTTAATACTAAAAGATCAAGATTCTTATATTTTAACTTATTCTTAGCATTCTCGATATAATTCTCACTCTCTAACGCAAATCCTACAACAAGTTGCGGTCGCTTTCCATCAGTTCTGCCTCCGATAGTTGCTACTACATCCGTATTAGGAATAAACTCAATTGCTACATTTTCTCCAGTCTTTTTCTTAATTTTATTTTGCGAATAGATAAGTGGTTTAAAATCACATATTGCGGCACATCCAATAAAAATATCGGTAGGTAATTTAGAAAGAGAACTTTTCAGCATTTCTTCAGCAGAGAACGCACGAATTACTTTAGCTTCCCGAGGCAATTCACAAGTTATATTCCCGGCAATAATAGTCACTTCCGCTCCTTCTCTTATCAAGCGGCTTGCAATTAATGCGCCGAGCTTGCCTGAGGAAGTGTTACCGAGGAACCTGACTGGATCCAGCATTTCTTTGGTGCTTCCTAATGTGATGGTAACCTTAATACCTTTTAGGCGCCCGTTATTATATAGCATTTTATCGACTAATTCTAATATGGCTTCATTACCTATATATTTCCCGTACCCGATATCTTTACAAGCGGTAGAGCCGTAAATCGGCTCGGCAATCTCAACGTTTCTATCCCTTAAAACAGCTACATTATTTTGTGTTGCCGGATGAAAAAGCATCCTTGGATTCATAGCAGGTGCAATTAAAACTTTATTGCTATTAACTAACAGAGTACAAAGCGATAAAGTATCGCCTAAGCCTATTGCCATCTTAGCTATATAATCCGCAGTTGCCGGCACTACTAAAACAAGTTCGTGGTTTTTAGCTAACTCTATATGAAGCATAGGATTATAATGCGAATCTTCAAATACGTAATCATTATAAATAATAGCTTTAGTTAATGAAGAATAGGTAAGCGGGCTAACGAAATGCTTTGCCGATTCAGTTAATATAATGCTGATCTCATGCCCTTTTTTCTCTAATTCTCTAACTAAATCAATACTTTTATAAGCTGCTATGCTTCCTGTGATTATTACCAATAATTTTGCCATAAAGCTTACCTGTTTTTAAATAATGTTAGCTGCCTGAAAGCTTATCTATAATTGGCTTGAATTCCTCGACTAAACCCTGATAAAGTTTCTTTTTAAATGAAACAATCAGTTCGGGGAGTTCTTCAACATCTACCCATTTCCAGCTTATGAATTCAGGTATCTCAGTATTTATATTTATTTCGCTGTCCTTACCCAAAAATTTAGCTAAATACCATTTTTGCTTTTGACCTATATACTTCCCGCCCCACCAGAGGGGAGCAAATTGTTTAGGGAGATCATATTGATACCAGTCACTTGAAACGCCTATAATCTCTATATTGTCAGTGCCTATTTCCTCCAGCACTTCTCGCATCAAAGCCTGGTCGGGATTTTCTCCTTCATCAATACCACCTTGGGGCATTTGCCAAGCTTCACTGCTTTCTTTCACTCTTTGGCCGACAAAAACTTTATTTTCATTGTTAATCAGCATTATGCCAACCCCGTAACGGTATGCACTATTTTTTTCCATAGAAAGCCCTAAAGTAAAACTAATAAATTAGTTGCTGAAATCAAAATAATACCCAGCAATAAATTATTTTTTAATTATCAGTTTATTATATATCTAACTGATTAATAATACTATTTATAATTAAACGAAACATTGCACAATTTTTTTTGGAAGTAATTAACTTTCCTTTTATAGCTGTATTGAATAGTAAGTTGGATTATAATCCTATAAAAATTCACTTAATACGGTTAACTTAATTAATCTTTTTTTGCGACAATTCGGGTGGCATATTTTTGTTTATTATTAATTTTCTCGATCAATTCTTCATGCTGTACCCTTATGAGAAAAAAAAGTTCTTTATTATATGTCTGCTCAATAAATTCACGATGCTCGGTTAGATTTTTAAGTAACGCCTTTGCATAGCCCAAAAATATTTTGCTGTCATCACGAAATTCAATCTCACTGAATCCGGTATTTTTCAATACTTGTTCATAAGATTTTTTCGTTTCACACACCAAAGGTACCGAGCTATCAGTTATAGCTTGTGGAAAAATCCAATCAGCGATAACAAATAAGCCTGCCGGTTTCAATACGGCATTCACTTGACGAAACAAAGTGTCTTTGTCGGCAACATGATTTAAAACACCCTTGCTGTAAACCAAATCAAACGACTTTGGTTTATAAGGTAGCTCTCCTTTATCATTATACACATTAAATTCCAAGGAGTGGGCAAGGTTCTGAGGCATATGATTATGCGCATATCTTACCATCCACGGGTAAACTTCCACTCCGAAAACCGTCATCAGGTAGTTTTCAACCAAATAAAATGCAGCACCACCTAAACCGAAGCCTAAATCTAAAGCCTTTAATCCTCTTATATTAAGGCCTGAGAACATATTATCGATTGCAGGAAAGCCTCCTAAGGAAATTAAATTTTTGCCGTAAATAGTTTCAAAGAGCGAAATATTTTCCGGGCAATAAGGGTCTGCATCGGATGGCGTTTGGGATCGCGTGATATCCTTACTTTTTATCATAATTTTTATATAAAATATGATTGTTTTGTTTTATTTATATTATCAGTATTTTTAATTCAATTAATCATTACTGATTCTATTTCAATTAAAATGGGATGTCATCATCTAAGATTTCGCCTGCATCATGTGAAGAGCCCTGTTTATGGGCTACACCGGCAGGTGATTTGGAATTAGATTCAAAATCATTATGATCGTAATCAGAGCCAGAACCCCCGCCTTGGCTACGACTATCCAGCAATACAACCACACTATTAAAATTTTGCAGGACAATTTCGGTAGCAAATTTTTCCTGACCACTTTGGTCAGTCCATTTTCTAGTCTGCAATGCACCCTCCAGATAAACCTTAGAACCCTTATGCACATAATTTTTTATAATATTAACTAGGGGCGGAGCAAAGATAACCACTCTATGCCATTCGGTTTTCTCCTTTCTTTCGCCTGAGGATTTATCCCGCCAACTTTCAGAAGTGGCTAAGCTAAAGCTTACTATTTCCCTGCCGTCTTGCGTAGTTCTTACTTCGGGATCTTTCCCGACGTTTCCGATTAAAATAACTTTATTTAGACTTCCGGCCATAACTTTCATTGTATTTTTATTAATGTATTTATTAGACCCAAGCCGAAAATAAAGTCAAACTATTTATTTGTTTAGGTGAAAATATTACTTGTTTGCCTTGATTTTTTACTTTATAATTTTTTAGTAAATAAATTTGTATCGACTAGTAATATGGCAATTAAGAAATCTGACGCGAAATCTTCAACCACTCCGAACAAGGGTGAAAACAAACCGACTTTACATCCTAATTATAGAATTATTAAAGTAGAAATGACTGATGGTGAAGTGTATGAAACCCGTTCTACTTACCATAACAATGTACTTAAGCTTGATGTTGATAAAAAAACTCACCCGGCTTGGACAAGAGAAGCTAACTACATAAATGCTAAGGCAAGTGAAGTAGCTAAATTTAACGATAAGTTTAAAGGCCTAAGTTTTTTAAAATAAACTAAAAGCCGGTTCGTAATAACTTGCATTAAAAAGAGCAGCTTTAATTGTTTAAGGCTGCTCTTCTACTTTTATAGTACTCAGCTTAGGTTAATATTCCATCTACTTTCTTTCCCTACTATCATTTATAGTAAATTATACATAAATCTGACAATTCTTAGTATATTGATTGTATAAAATAATTTCTATGAGCGCTGCTTTTCTTTTAGGTTTCGGAGGGATGCGCTACTATTAATTCTATTAATTTTCTATAGTAAACTAACTTTTTTTTGGTGCAAAAAAACAGAGAAGCAAATATTAGCCTTTTTAAATACTTTTATCTTCTCGGTACTTTATTATCATCCCGATCTCCACCACCGACAATCTTTCCTACACTCATTCCAAGCATATGTGAAGCATTGCCGGCTGCCATTCCTACTAAGCTTCTGACGGGGCTAAGGATATTAATTGATCCCCTGCTCGTATCCGCTATACCGTAAACACCGGTTAGGACTACAATAAGCTTAATTGCCCCCCCGACGAAAAAATAAAAGATAGTTACGAATAATAATAATTTTAATGCCGGATGGAAATATGATTTAATAGCCAAAGGCTTTAAGCGCTTAAATTCACCTAAAGCACCAAGATCAACAGGCTCAATATAATTCTCTGCAAAAACTCCAATATTTGCCGAGCATGGATCTTTTGCAACCATACCGACCGTTGTGCAAAATATTGAATCGATATCTTTACATGCTTGAGTTATAGGAATATTATGCTCTTTGATCTCCGCACTCTTGGTAGTAAGTTCACCGAAATAAATCGAATCGAGTACTGTTAACATAAAAGAAAGTAATATGAATAATACCGCAGGAGCAATAATATAGCCTATAATCATTCTAAACCAGGATTGAAAAATGTTTTTAGTAGGATTAAATAAAGAGAAGCAAAGCATTATAGGAGATATCAATATCAGTATCGCTACTATAAATAACGAATGAATGAATACTGAGGTAAACCTAAAAATTATTAATAAAAGCAAAAAAACATATAGAACAGAGATAATTGTCAGCAAAAACCCGTCTCCGCTGACAAATAACGCAGCAGCACCAATCCACATACTAATCATTCCGCTCATGGAATAATGACAGGAACCGAAATTTAAATAATTAGCAAGTTTACAATCGACAAAGTCCCAAAAGGTTAACTTTACATTATGTGAACCGGCAGTAGGTTCAATCTTACCTGCAAATGAAAAAACATTAATATCTCTTTGCCCTAAAAGCTCTTTTCCTTCAAACCAATAATTACACAACCCGACCGGATCTTTATCAACTTGTACTTTAAAAAATATTAAAGATAGCTCTTCCGTTGCGGAAGTTATAGCCGGAAAAAGTCCTTTAGCCTCACCTTGTTGATAATAGTACCAAGTGCCTGAGCCGGTAAAAACAAGTACTAATGTAAATTTTATTATATACATTAAGAACTCACCCTGGTTCGGTACTTGGGTTGAGCTCATTATTTTAATTCCGACTAATGAAACATATAGTACCAAGACAGCAAACACCAACCCTCTAAAGTTTTCATGCAATATATTAAGCAACCCTCTTTTGTTGCTTTGATTAGCGCCTAAGAATACTTTTAGTATCATATCTTTTACACATCCTACTACCGTGCTCGTAACATGAAATTCACTCTCAAGAAATAATTTCATTGCTAACCCGTTTCGTGAATGCTGATCAGTAATAGACAAAGCCCTTCCTAAAGACTGCAAATCTTCTCTACCGCTAATCAAGTGGTAGCATCTTGTACTTTTAATTTGCTCTAAAAACGGCGGTTCCACAGCTCTCTCTACAGGTGGCGCAATTGAGGTGCATCCGACTTTAATAGGAATTCTCGTCTCCGGGGTCGCAACACATAATTGCATCTTCCCGAGCGCAGTATTAAAATAATTATAAGCATGAAATATTACTGATCTTAACTCTGCTGATTCCCCGGCTTTTAAAAACTTTCCTTCTCTTGCACTCAAAGAAGAATTGCCGTTCCTTGGAGAATATGAATCAGCATATTCAATTCTAACCTGCCCTACCAATTCTTTAAGCGCATAATTTTTAGCAATACCAGCACAAAACGGAGAAGCAGCCCCCATATATCCCCATACTTTGCCTCTTAAATGCCGTTCCGCTTCACTACGGTATATTTTGGAATTATGAAGAGGATCCCATTCAGGATCACATGAATAATAAAAAGGTATATCGGTTGCAGTTAAAGCAAGCGAATGCTGATTCCTGTAACCTCCGCCCGGCTGCACTTTAGAGTCTATCCATCCGTTCATTCTATTTATATATTCATGAGGCCTTACTATATATGCATTAGTACATATATCACCCAAAGTAAAACGATGCATCATAGGAATAGCCCCGACCAACGAATCTACAGCTCCTATTGCTTGTCTGGCAAAATTTGTAACATAGGAAAACATAGAAGCATTTAAGGGCGTATGTACCCTAGTATGATATTCTTCTCTTTCTTTTTTGGATTTTTGGAAGCTATCATATAAAACTTGGGTTTCATCATGGCCTGATATTTTATTTAAGCGAAGGCATGCAAACGTCCCGTTATCCTGATAAGACTCAAATTCTTCCAAGCTATTAAAAGCTAAAGCTTCATCAGCAATTATCAACAGAAAAAAAAATACTAATAGTAATTTAGCACCATATTTAATTTGGGTCATTGGTAATAATTTTCATAAATTATGTCGGGTTATATTAAGCTCAATCTTTTTATACATAAGCATTTAAAACACTACCGACATTTTCAAACTACGATTCAATAGCAAAGCTATAAAATTTGACAAGATAAATTTGTATAAAATAGAATAATTTACATATTAAAATAGATATATAATGGCACAATATTAAGCTATTAATAAATTAGCTTTTAAAGCATTATTTATTATATCTAAATAACTTAAGCTAAAAGCTTTCTATTCAATACAATATGATTAAACTTCAGTTCTTTCTGCCGGCAGGGTAAAATTCCACATTTTTTCTATGCTATAATTTTCTCTCACCTCAGGGATAAATATATGAATCACTACATCTAATGCATCAATTAAAACCCAATTACCCTCTTTCATCCCTTCAACACCTACTCCTCCGAAACCTTCGTTCTTTATGTCCGCCAGTATTTTTTCAGCTAATGAGTTAACATGCCTGGTTGAACGTCCGCTTGCAACTACCATAAAGTGTGCAAAATCAGCTTTACCTTCTAAATCAATTAAAGTGACGTCTTCCGCCTTATCTCTATCTAAACAACTTAGCACTAAATCTTTTATATCTATTGCTCTTTCTTTATTTCCTAATTCTCTGATTTTATTTTGATTTTTCATATTTTAACCTGCTCCTTATTTGGGTAGATGAAATCGGATTTTGCCGAATTTTAAAAAAACACCAATTTTTATTTTTAAAGTTAGTAACATTACCATAATTAAGCATTTTATGCGATGGAAAAATATTAGCAGCTTTTGACTTATTAACCTTAATTCCGAAACTGAAACGGTCAAAAACTGCTATATAAGATTGCCTAAATATTTGTTTCCACTGATACCATTTATGAATCTGCACCATATTATCCGCACCCATCAGCCAAACAAACTCTGCGTTCCTATGCTATTTTTTTTATTCTGTTAATTGAATTTGCCGTAAAGTTATTTTTAAAATATTTCTCAATATCACTGACTATAATTTTATTTGAATGCTTTGTATTTTCAGCTATTTCAACTCTGGTATTTAATGAACCTTTAACGTCTTCACTTTTTAAAGGATTTTGAGGGGAAACCAACCAAACCACATAATCCAGATTTAAACGCTTAATTGCTTCTAAGCTTATATACCTATGCCCTTCATGTGCGGGATTAAAGGTTCCTCCTAAAATCCCCACCCTTATTTTTGTATTTCCTGAAACAGGTAACAGCTTAAATCTACTCATTTAATGAGCGAAAGTTTGCGCATTAAGGCGTTTACCATATTCCTCCGATCTTTCTACATCCTCATCCCATTCAATAGGCTCGGGAATTTTAGTTAAAGCAATTTTTAAAACCTCATCTGCATTTTCTACCGGAATGATTTCTAAATTATCTTTAACATTCGCCGGGATTTCCTCAAGATCCTTAGTATTTTCTTTCGGAATCATAACAGTCTTAACTCCAGCCCTTAAAGCTGCAAGTAATTTTTCTTTTAGCCCTCCGATTGCGAGCACCCTACCTCTTAAAGTTATTTCTCCGGTCATTGCAACTGTTTTTCTAACCGGAATACCGGTTAGCGCTGAAACAAGAGAAGTATAAAGCGCAATACCTGCCGAAGGCCCATCTTTAGGAGTTGCCCCTTCAGGAACGTGTATATGAATATCCCTACGCTTAAATAACCCCGGGTTTATACCAAGCTCAACCGCCCTTGATCTTACATAGCTAAGCGCAGCTTGCGCCGACTCTTTCATAACATCACCCAATTTACCGGTGATCTTAATATCACCCTTGCCATACATCAATACCGCTTCTATGGAAAGTATATCTCCACCCACTTCGGTGTAGGCAAGACCGGTAGTTACACCCACTATATCTTCTTTCTCAAGCTCGTTACCTAAGAACTTTTTAACCCCAAGGAAATTATTTACATTTTCTAAAGTAATTTTTATATTATCAATTTTTTTGAGCATTATTTCTCTTATCGCTTTACGAGAGATTTTAGCAATCTCCCTATCCAAGCTTCTCACTCCTGCCTCGCGAGTATAAGAATAAATAACCTCTCTTATAACTTCTTCAGGAATTTCAACTTCTCCCGGTTTAATCCCGTGAGCTTTAAACTGCTTAGGAATTAAATAATTTTTAGCGATTTGAACTTTTTCATCTTCAGTATATCCTGATAATCTGATCACTTCCATCCTATCCATAAGCGGACGCGGAATATCCGTACTATTGGCGGTGGCAACAAACATTACCTTTGAAAGATCGTAATCCAGCTCGATGTAGTGATCATTGAACAAGTGGTTTTGTTCAGGATCCAGCACCTCAAGTAAAGCTGAAGATGGGTCACCGCGATGATCAAAGCCCAGCTTATCAATTTCATCAAGAAGTATTAATGGGTTGTTGGTTTTAGCTTTTTTCATAGCTTGAATAATTTTGCCCGGCATTGCTCCTATATAAGTTCTTCTATGCCCTTTTATTTCGGCTTCATCTCTAAGGCCGCCTAAAGAAATTTTCACAAAATTTCTTCCTGTAGCATTAGCTATCGACTTAGCAAGTGAAGTTTTACCTACGCCCGGAGGACCCACCAAGCAAACAATCGGGCTTTTCAGATCATTTGTCCTTAAGTTAACCGCTAAATATTCCAAAATTCTTTCTTTTATTTTTTCTAAGCCGTAATGCTCATCTTCCAGCACTTTTTCAGCATTTTTCAAATCTTTTTTAATTGGCGAATATTTACCCCAAGGCAGGTCAATAATCCATTCGAGATAGTTTCTGATTACGGTAGTCTCCGAAGACATCGGATTCATGGTTTTAAGCTTCCTAAGCTCTGAATCTACTCTTTCTTTAGCTTCTTTACTCAACTTCAGCTTCTTAAGTTTTTCAGTAAGAATACCGATCTCTTCTTTAAAATCTTCTTCCCCTAACTCTTTATGAATAGCTTTCAACTGTTCATTAAGGTAGTAATCTTTCTGATTTTTTTCTATTTGAGTTCTCACCCTGCTCCTAATCCTGGTTTCGGTATTAAGGAGCTCTATCTCGGAATCTAAAATTAACAGCAACTTCTCAAGCTTAGCTGAAACATCCGTGAGTTCGAGTATTTCTTGTTTTTTATCTGCCTTAATTATTAAGTGCGCACTGATTGCATCACAAAATTTATGGATGTCCTGAATTTGGCTTAAGCTCGCTGCAACCTCAGGGTTTGTTCTACGATTTAACTTAGTATAACTTTCAAACTGATCAGTGATTGAACGCTGAAGGACGCTTATCTCTTTGTTTTCATTACTTAAAGGCCTATCATTCATGTCTTTCACATGAGCACGGATAATATTATCATCCCCTAAAAACTTAATGACCTTAACCCGCTTTACTCCTTCGACTAATATTTTAACTGTCGAGTCCTGCAACTTAAGAACCTGTAATACGTTAGCAATCACTCCTACTTTATAAAGATCGGAAGTTTTTGGATCATCCCTATTTGCATCTTTTTGCGCCAGTAACAAGATTTTATTCTTATTAAGTACAGAGGCTTCTTCAAGGGCTTTAACAGATTTTTCTCTCCCGACGAATAGAGGAACTATCATATTAGGAAACATTACTAAATCTCTTAAAGGTAGAACCGGATAAATATCAATAGAAGTCATAGCTTACTTTTTTTATTGCTTTATATTAAGTATATATAAGTTGCTTTTTAAATTTCACAAGGTTTATACTTTAAATTTTCTTTGCTATCTTATATATATCACAACAAACATTTTTTATCTCCTATGATTTCACATCTTTTGAAAAAAATATTTATCTACTTTTTGATTATGCTCGTTGTAGTACTTAATCATATACCCATGCATTACACACTTGATATCCTTTACCCTAACTTATTGTTTCTTATAGTTTTCTTCTTTGAGCTAAGCGAAGGAGAAAAGTTATCTAAGTTATTTTTAATATTTTGCGGGCTACTTAATGATTACCTGGAAAGCAGCCTAATCGGCCTTACTTCCTTGCAGCTTATTATCTTAAGTTCTTTAATGAGTAAAAATATGAAGGCTTTAGAGGAGCAAAAATTCGGGATAACCTGGGCAGCTTTTACCGTGTTAATTTTTATAGTATACGCATTAAAAATTATTATATTAAGTATATTTTATAAAACATCTTTGTTTAGCGTCAGATTATTATTGGAACTTTGTTTAACCATTACTTTTTACCCACCGGCACATTTTGCCCTAACTAAAATGTTTTATTTCAGACGAAAATATAATGCGCGATAATTTTCAAAAAAATCAGGTTTTCACCAGAAGAGCTATTATACTCGGTTCAATAAAAACCGCTTTATTTTCTTTCTTATTTTGTCGTTATTATTATCTGCAAATTATAGACGCAATAAAATATAAAACCTTGTCTGATAAAAACAGGATCAAGATATCAGTTATTCCGCCCCTGAGAGGAACAATCAGAGACAGAAACGGCGTTGATCTCGCAACTAATAAGCTTAGCTATAGGCTATCCTTTACCACCCGAGATATAACACAAATAAAGAAAATGCTTGCCGCGGTTAACACAATTATTACTAATAAAATTGAAATAAGTGATAATGATATAAAATTAAGACTTAAAAAACTTTTAAGAAGTTCGCCCTTCATGGTAAGCGATAGGCTTAGCTGGGAGGATGTAACTAAACTTGAAATCAATAGCTTTAATTTACCCGGCATTCTTATTGATCAAGGTCAAAGGAGATATTATAATTTTCATAATATTACCGCTCATATTACAGGGTATATCGCTAGCCCCAGCAAAAAGGAATTAGAAAAAATATCTATTCCAAACTTTAATGATTTTTTAGTCGGTAAAAACGGAGTTGAAAAGATATTAGATACACGGCTTAGAGGCCACCCGGGGATAAAAAAAACCGAAGTTGATGCTCTAGGTAATCATGTTAGAGAAATCTCAAATTCTCCCTCCATGGAAGGAGAATCGGTTAAACTTGCAATTAATATTAATATTCAACAATATGCAGCAGAAGTATTAAAGGATAAAACCGGCTCGATAATCTTAATTGATATTAAAACCGGTGAGGTGCTTTGCTTATATTCAAGTCCGGCTTATGATCCTAATAGCTTCGTGGGTGGGATTTCTGCCGCAGAATGGAACAGTATAGCCAATGACCCACAAACTCCGCTTATAAATAAAGCAATTACCGCCCTGTATCCGCCGGGCTCCACTTTCAAAATCGTAACCGCGCTTGCGGCTTTAGAACATGGAATATCCCCCGATTTTAAGGTGTTTTGTAACGGAAAGCATAAAGTAGGCAATAGAATATTTCATTGTAACCGCGATACAGGTCATGGTGATGTTGATGTTAGGCTAGCAATTGCACAATCCTGTAATGTCTATTTTTATGTTGTTGCAGAAAGAATGGGAATCAAAAATATTGCAAAAACAGCACTTGGGCTAGGGTTTGGTGAAAAAAGCAATATTGAGCTTCCCTATGAAAGTAAGGGTAACATACCGGAACCCAATTGGAAATTTCTTAAATTCAGTCAAAAATGGACTATAGGCGACACGGTAAACGCTTCAATAGGTCAAGGGTTTGTATTAACCACCCCTATTCAACTTGCATTAATGGCGGCAAGAATTGCTTCAGGTAAAAATATAGCCCCCACAATTTTACAAAAATCCGGTCAACCGGCAAATCTAAAATTTTCTCCACATAACTTAGATACCATCAGAAAAGGGATGTTTATGGTATTTAATGATAATAGAGGGAACGGTTATAGACACAGGATATCCGACCCTGATTTCCAAATATGCGGAAAAACAGGAACTGCCCAAGTAATTTCCGCAAGAAAAACCACTAAAAAACATCATACCGACCATGGTTTGTTTTTAGGGTTCGCTCCATTTGAAAATCCGAAATATGCAATCTCCGTGATTGTAGAGCACGGCTCATGGGGCTCACAAAGCGCTCTTCCGATAGCTAAGGAAATTCTTTTATATGCTCATTCCCTAACTGAATAAAAAAATTTATTTATATTTTGTTTTATTAACCATTTGTTAACTATTGATATTACATACTCTATTTGTAAATAATTTTGAACTACAGGCATATGAAAAATTCAAGACAAAGAGTAGTAGTAATTAATTTCAAAAAAGAATTTAATCTTAGCATTGAAAACAATTTCCACACGCTTTCCAAGATTCAAATGGAAACGAATAAAAGTGTAATTATATGCCTTCCGAGCGTGATAGATTCTAAGCAAGAAAACGGCCGTATCAAGCTTGCTTAAGCAAAATAATAATATTTCCTTTTCTTATCTGTAATAAAGTAGCAATAAATAAGGCTTTTTATTGAGTTTTATCTCTTTTTAGCGCAACATTATCTAGAAAATCCCCTTTATATATAGTAAAATGTCTTTGCACTTACCTTGTGATTATTAATTTTTTTTTACTTACCGAATACCAAATTTATGATCTATGGTATTTTTAACAACTGGTTAAGTTTTAAATTCATCAATCATTTAATAATTATTTAATTTACTAAGGTGAAGTTTAAAATTTTTGGCAAGGGCAAGTAACATGCAAGCTATATCGGATATTTACCTTTCTCGCGCACTTGGCCATCGCCGAAGAAGGCGGAGTATGCAGTATGCTGCATTACTCGCTACCGCTTATATATTACCCCGTCTAAAAACCACTTTCTTTTTTTCTCTACCCGACGAAGCACCTTTATTTAATCAAAAAGAGTTTGATTTCTTACCTTTGGAGCTTAAAGCTTATACAGGTAAAATTAATAGAAAAGTTATTTCCGAGCCGCACTATTTGAAATCGGATGTAAGTGAAACAAGCCAAAGAACTTTCATTTCTGATTACAAAAAATTAAATTTCGGAAATAATAATTTTTCGGTTATACCGATTCAGGAAGTTTACCCTAAAAGTTTTTTTAATAAGTTAACTCCTTCATTTGAGTTTAATAGATTCTTTTTCTCAACGCCTAAACATAATACGGCTTATGGCAATTCGAACACCGGCTCAGGCAAAAGTCAAAATTTTAAAGGTAGCGAAGAATATTTTTCCGATGACGAAATTAAAGAAGCAGTAAATGAAACTGAAACTTATCATCACTCAGCTGCTGAGGAAAAAGAAAAACCCTTAAATGTAATAAATTTTTCTTCCGAACAAATAAAACAATTTGTTACTACGGAAAATAAAGAAGATATAAAATCCACCGCTTTTTCTTTAATTTCCCCAACAACTCATAACTTCCCAATTGCCGATGCTTATAATTTTTCATTAGGTTTAGCAGATGATAACCACTGCCGTATAAATTTATCCGATGTAAATATTCAACCTCAATACAACTCATTTAGCAGTTATATACCTGCCCTTACTTATTCTGATGATAATATTGCAATATTAAAAGCGGATTCTTTACCCCAAAAAACTTCCACTTTGGCATTAACCTTTGTTGAGGATGAAAAAGCGGTAAACGGCAATACTGTAAAATTTCTTACTTCAAATAATTTTCCGTTTTCAACAGAGCAAAATAATTATCCGCTTGCCATTTATCATGGTTCGGCTTCAATAAAGTTTGAAAATAATTCTTCAACCGAGCAAGCGGCAAACATTGAAAAGAGCAAGATTGATGTAACATCAGAGGCTGCTAATCCCGAAGTAGAAAAAGATGTTCCGCACTTTCCTCGTAATCAAGAAGAAAATCAAAATAATACTTATCATAATCACCCCCCGACTGTTCCTCCGTTTTTAAACGGTTCAATATGTTTAAAACCCTATATAAAAGAGACTAATGATAAAAATTCTCCAAATAACTTATCAAACACGATATCAAATCAATTTAACTGGTCGGATTTTATAAGTAGCAACTTGCTATATTCCGCTTTATATGCATTCGGCGTTGCTGCACTTTATAAACTCTCTTTAAAATCCTTTTTTGATGAGCACTCGCTCGTAGAAGATAAAAGTTTAAAGCATAAAGATATAAAACATTCAAATGCCGAGTCTCAAGGTAAAGAGGAAGATTATAAAACCAAGGAACCCCCTAAAGATGATACCCATAATAAGGAAGAGGATGATAAAGATGAAGGAGACGATCAAAGCGATGGAGATGATAAGGATAATCCGAAAGACGGAGACGGTGGTAAAATAAGGGTTACTTCCGAAGAAGAAAGAAGGAAAGCTGAAGAAGATTTAGACACCCCTTCGACCATTAGTCTGGACGGTGATTTGGAAGAGGATTTAGAAGGAGTGGATACCGAGTTTGTGACAAATGAAGTTAGACGGGATCATTTCAATGAAGAAGAAAGAAAGATAGCTGAAGAAGAAGCAATAGAAGCTGAGAAAATTGCTAAAGAAAAGGCGAGAAAGCTTGAGGAAGAAGCAACAAAAGCAGAGATAGAAGCAACCGTAAAAAAGCAGGAAGAAGTTAGAAAAGCAGCTAAAAAAGCAGAACAGGATAAAGAAAGCCAAAGAAAATTAGATGAAGAATTAAAGCAACAAGCAACAGAAGAAAGAGAGCGCGCGCGAAAAGAAAAGCAGAAAGCTAAACAGATAAAAGATAAGAAAAGAAAAATAGAAGATAAGATAAATGAAATAACCGCAGAGGAAGATAAGCTTAACTCATTATATAAAAATAAAAATAAGATTAAAGAATCATTAAAAGAAGCTAAACAAATAATCACTGTAAAAACAAATATAATAGAAGATATTAAGAGTAGTATTGAAGCAAAAAAAAGTTTAAAAAACAAACTCCTGAAAGAGGTTAAGCAAAAACAAGAAATTCTTAAAGAATTGAATATGTTAAAGGAAGAGCTGTCAGTGCATCTGGTAACATATAATGAACTCAATAATGAAATTGATTCTCAGCTGCAGCTGATACAAAACTCGGAAGAACCAGATGTAGCAGCCTTCAACCTTTTTAAAGAAATCAAGGAAGCTAAAAAAGCCAAAATTTTAGAAGATATAATTAATATTATAAATCGAAATTTGGTTGAATTAAATGAAGTTGTTGATACTTATGATTTGCGGCGAGCTTTAGAAGAGGGTAGCGATATTAACTCGGTTATTCCGATTGTTAACGCTATTATAGAAAATGAAACACGAACGGAAAGAAATTTAAATAGTGAAATTACTCGTTATAATGAAGAAATATATGCCCTAGGTCTGGATGCTAATGAAGCGCAGAAAGAATCAAACCAAGCAACTCAAAAAGGTATAAAATTAAAAGATGACTTAAAAACAATTAATGAAAAAATTAAGCTCTTAAGGGGAGAACTTACCGAAGTTTCGCGAACTTTAGATGAAGAAATATCCTCACTTGAAGCACAACTAAAGCACTTGAAGCAAGAACTTACCGAAGTTTCACGAACTTTAGATGAAGAAATCCCCTCAATCGAAAACCAACTAAAGCTTTTGAGGAAAGAACTTACCGAATTTTCGCGAACCTTAAATGAAGAAATTGAAGAAGCTTCTTCAATTCTTTCTAATTTAACCGAAGAACGAGAGTCAAGTCCTTCAACTACTCCATTACCGATTCCTTCAACTACTCCATTACCGATTCCTTCAACTACTCCGTTACCGATTCCTTCGCCTACTCCGTTACCGAGCCCTACACCTGCCCCGGAAGAAAATATTCCCGCACCTTATCCTAATGATGAAGATTCTTATTTACCCGAATCATTTGCCTTCACTCTGCCATTTGCTGCACCCTTAGTTCATGTCGGTTTGTCGTTTTTTGAAATAGTTAGAGCTGAAGGTTCGTCCGAATCCATATAATTTATTTTAAAGCGTATAAAAATTCATTTCTTATATTGCTGTCTTCATAGAAATTCCCAAGCATCTTAACCGTCCGCATTTTAGCATCCTTACAACCCGAGTGTTTAAATGATAAACAGTTGTGCTTCGCTTCTATTACCACTCCCACCCCCTTCGGCTGCAAATTATTATATATAGCTTCGGCAATTAATACGGTTAATCTCTCTTGAATCTGCAACCTGCCTGCAAATGCCTCAAGCACTTCTGCAAATTTGCCGATCCCGGCAATTTTTTTATTCGGAATATAGCCGATATGACATTTACCGCTAAAAGGCAAAAAATGATGCTCACAATAAGAAGTAAAATTTATATCTTTAAGCATAATAATATCATCATATCCCTCAACCTCTTCAATAGTTTCAGCTAATATCTCATCAGGGTTAACGACATAACCGCTTAAAGAGCTTTGTAAAACTTCTAATATCTTGTAAGGAGATTTTTTAAGCTCCGGTCGGCCAGGGTCATCACCTATACATTCTATTAGACTTCTAATGGCATTTATAGCTTTTTGATTAATAGCCCGGTCTTTTTTTAAAATTTTTGACATAAATTTTACTATATTTAATTATTTTACACCTACATACAAAGAGCAGGTATTCTAATCCAATGCAATATTATTTTACATATTTTTAATAATAATCCTGGATATAATCGCAAATGGATCTTATAAAGCTCTTGAAAAACTATCGCAGTAATTAATTATAACTGATTATATATGTTAACATGCATCTCAACTTATCTCACCCCGATTCAAAAATCAAATATTGATCTGGATATTGATTTGGGTATATCTACAGCTTTTCTTGTAACCACTTGTTATTACATACCTGCTCTTACTTACCCCCTGCTCGGCGCTCAAGCATTTAAGCTTACTCTACATATGAGCTTAAGTTATTTAAAAAGCAAGGATTACATAGGAGAACAATTTCATAAATCAGCTATGATTGCTTTAGACCCGATTTGGCCGATTATTTACCCGATCTGCCTTTCATCACAACTTACCCCATACTTTGCCGCACTTATTGAAAACGATGTTTTACTAAAAAGCGCTTCAAACCTATTAAGCTATGCGCCCTTGCTAATAAAAGAACCGATTTCTTATTTAACATTCAATAGTGCATTAAAATTTTCCGCAGCTTTTACTTCAGGTGTAATTACTCCGATTGTTTATAAAACACTAGATAAAATTTGTAATCCCTTAACCCGAGATATTGAGAAAAAATTTAATCCTAACAGCAATTATTTAAGTACAAGCAATTTAATACTTACTTCCATACTTCCAGGGTTTTCAGCCCAAATTGCAAGTGAATACGCCACCCCTTACGGCTGTTTTATTAAAGGCTTAATTTTACATCTTTCCATGCATGCGATGAATATTGCTCAGCCTAGTTTAGACAATATTTACAGCATTACTAAAAGCAGCATAATAAAGGGAGGTATATACGCGGCAGCTAAGGGCGTCGCCGCTGCTTTACCCGTTCCTGCATTTTTGCCCGAAGCCGTCACCAGATTAGAAATTTATTATAGTAATCGTAAAGCATTAGAGGAATTACTAATTTGGAGTAAAAATACTTATATTGAAAAACTTAAAAATTATATAACAGAGAAAATTTTATGCCTACAGATCCTCGTTTTAGAACTTTTTTATCTTCAGTTGATTTTGTTACCGCAACTGCAATTGTTGCCTCTGCGACATATAGCTTATGTGCATCAACTTATCTTAGCCCGTTCATTTTAAGTAATGCTGCGCACTTAGGCGCCTCTTACATGTTAAAATATGCGGTAAATAATACCCTCATTTCTAAAGATGCAGCAGCAATAGCTGAAACTGCGTTTGTCAGTGCAACTATTTGCATGTCTTTTGCAGGGTTTAGTAATAATATAACTAATTCGGTAGAAGGAAATTCTTTAAGTGATTGTTTAGGTGTTAAGCCATTGGTTAACACTATATTAGTAGGCGGAATCCCCACTCTATGCTTTGGGCTTATAGGTAAAACTTCCAACTATATCTATGGAAATGAAGATAAAAAAGATAAACCCGCAACCGAGAAGGTAGCACCGAATAATACTTCTAAAACCTCTGAAAGTACTGAGGTTAATAGTATTTTATATTCGACATTTAAAGAAGTAATAGCCCATTATCCAAAATATTATATTCATCTTGTGACCTACGAAGGTTTATTATACGGAGCCGCACTCGGAGGTGCATTAAAATATTTAATAAGCTATGCCTTTGCTGATAATAAGCCTGAAGGATGTAAACATAATTTTGCTTTAGGAACAACACTTGCGGCTTTAGGCGCAGCTAATCACACAGCCTATCAGCTGGTGAATTACGGTAATGATTTTACCAATATCTGCATATCTTCCGCAATTGAAATGTTTGATATGATAATAGCCACCGGAGCTAAAAATTATTTCTGCAACTTGGTTTCAGCACAACCTGAGCCGGGAAAAGAAAAAACACATTAATAAAACAGCTCTAATGATACGTTTATTAGAGCTGCTTATATAGAGCTAAGCCAAGCAATTAATATGATCTTTATATAGGAAAAACTATATATGGATATGAAAAATGTATAAACATGGAATTATAAAAATATAAAGAGTAAAAATTTTTATATTAAGCAAACTTAATAACTGCTGCTCCAAGCATAATTAAAGATATCCCGCAGACTTTATTTTTAGTAATCTCTTCTTTTAAAAAGAAAGTACCGAGAAGGGTGGCGATAATTATCGATACTTCCCTAAGAGCTACTACATATGAGGCCGGGCTATTGCGAAAGGCAAATAGAATAATGCTATAGGTGCTGAACATTGAAACATTAATAATAAAGCTTGGTAATTTATATCTCCTCAAAGTATTAAGTAGTTGCGCTTTACGCTTTATTATAATAAACGGTGAAAGAATTAAGGCAGTAGAAATAAACATAATTGAGCCGTAGAAAAGCGAAGGTATGAATTGAACTGCAAGTTTATCAACCACTGAGTATAAAGAAATAGCGATCCCGACCATACTTGCGGAAAATACAACTTCATTACGGGTAACGGATTTACTTATCGCTATAGATAATATGCCTAAAATTAAGACTAAAATTCCGATAAACCCTACAAAAGAAATTTTATCAATACCAAGCATTATTGCAAGTAGAGAGGTTCCTATAATTCCCGTGCCGCGTGAGACCGGGTAAACAATGGATACTTCCCCGACTTTATAAGACCACCCGAGAAGCGTTAAATAACATGAATGAATAACCCCGGTTAATATTATATAAAAAACAAATTCTTTTGTTATACCCCCGAAATCAGAAAGGTAATAAGTGATGGGGAGAGTAATAAATCCTACTGCTAATTGACCGAGCCAAAGCATGGTTAGCCTATCTCCTTTTGTTTTTTTAGTAAAAAATTCCAGGTAGCATGCAGCATTGCTGCTGATATTACTAATATAAAAGTAAAAGTATCCATATAACCATATAGTCAAAATTTAATTTTTTTGATGTTACTTATTGAGAGTGTGCTTTTAGCACTTTTAATTCCAACCCGCAACTACAGGCTTAATTTATAAAAAAGTTAATGATTGATAAGAAATGATATATTAATAATGAGTGTTAAAGTTTTTTATTTATAATAGGGAAATGAAGTGCAAACTCAGTGAACCTTCCTACTTCGGAATTACATTTGATTGATCCGCCGATATCTTCCATTACTATTTTGCAAAATGCGAGTCCAATGCCGTTGCCGCTTTTTGAATCAGAATAAAACCTATCAAATATGAAAGGCAAATCTTCTTTTAGTATCCCGCGTCCATTGTCCTTAAAATATAAAATATTACCTTCCGTGCGTATATCAATATTTAAAGAACGGGTATTATGCTTGTATGCATATCTGAATAAGTTAAAAAATAGATGCTTCATATATTGCATCGAACCGTGAAACTTTATATTTTTGGACAAAAGTATTTGAATATGATTCGGATTTGAATTACCTTGGTGATATTCCGTAATTGATTGTTTTATACATTCGCTAATCAGGTATTCTCCTCTATCATCAGCGATCACGCTACTTTTTAGGGATGTAAGGAGGCTATCAATAATTTTAATACCTTGAATACTCGTATTTTTTAGAATTTCTATTAATTCTACTAGCTGTGAATGGTAATTATCAATTTCGGATTGCTCTAATTTTGAGCTATCAGCTAACTTTTTTAAAATCATTTCAATGTGTTGGATACACATATTAAGTGAGCTTAACGGATCTTTAACTTCATGGGCTATTGATGCTCCGAACAACCTCATTGCCTCAAGTTTCCCTTCATTAACAACTTCTTTTTTTCTTGCAAATAATAAACCGATTAAACTGGAAAAGACACAAACATAAATTAA
This sequence comes from endosymbiont of Acanthamoeba sp. UWC8, assembly GCF_000730245.1. Lineage (NCBI taxonomy): Bacteria > Pseudomonadati > Pseudomonadota > Alphaproteobacteria > Holosporales > Holosporaceae > endosymbiont of Acanthamoeba sp. UWC8. The sequence continues at coordinate 956,686 of NZ_CP004403.1, forward strand.
GAGATATATTGTATCAAAATCCGTAGGAATATCCGGAACTCCAATTGCAATTCTATAAAACAAATATCCCAAAATGGTGCCGGTTATTAATATTACGATGAAGCTGATCCAATCGACCAGCATAGTAAGTAGCATAATTGCTAAAGTTAAATTTATAAGCCATTCAATATGGGCTTCCATCAGCATAAACATAATGGTTGTCATAAACGGCAAACAATAAAGCACGGTAATATACCAATAAATAGAAAAGTATTTTTTTATTTTTTCAGGCCAATAATCTTTTACGAGTAACCCTGTACATAAAATGCCTGCAATTAGCCGCATTGAGAGCATAAGCAGATAATTTTCAGGCTTTTGATAAGTCCACATAAAATATGGCACGGTATAATTTATACAGCAAAAAATTCCGAACATAAGATAATTAGCACTAAACTTATCAAGATTAGTTTTCAAATATGATGAAGCGGTTTTAAAGTTAGGTAATAAAGTATAAAAATTTTTTATTGTATTTAGGAGGACTAATTTACCGGATTTTCGTTGTGTATATCTTCTTTCAATAAATACTATTTTTCGGTTTTCAATAAGATGAACTAACATAAATCCGCTAATGCCGGCCATACATGTAATAATTGGAACAGCAAATTCTCGTATATTATAATAATTAGAAATAAAATAAGCACACCCGGCAAAAACATTACATACCCAAAAAGATTTATTACTTACTTTTAAATCCAGCATACCTAAAAGTAAGGGGATACCTAGTGCTGAAAATGATAATATTTCACTTAAAACTAATACGCTAATAATATTGTAATTTCGTAAAGCAATAAACATAGCGATAATGCCGGTTATAAATGTAAATATTCTTAAAAAGAATAATTTAATTCTATCCGTGTAAAACCAATTTGCAGGTAATGTATTATGAATAATTAATATACCCGCCGTATTGAGAGCGGAATCAGCAGTAGACATAGTGACTGACAGCATGCCCGCTATTGCGATGCCTCGAATTATAGGAGGCATTAAATCATCAATTATTTTAGGTATAATTGCTTTAGGTTCTACATCGGGAAATAGTTTTACGGCAGAAAAAGCTATACTCATCACTATAAAAATAATAGCAATCTTTAAAAAAAATATAAAAAAGTTATCCTGGTTGCTTGTTTGTGGTCTTTTGCCATTAAATATCGCTGGATTTGCGGAGGAAAAAAGGCAGAGAAGGGTAATGACCAAAATAAAAATAATGCTAAGTAATCAAAAAATTTCGGATGGTTTAAAATTTGCATATGGGAGTTAGTTTTAAAACTACTAAATATACTGTTTAAACCTCCTGCTTCCGTCACTGATACACTTGCAATCAGCGGTACCATTACAATTAGCATTGCAAATTGAAATACATTAGTAACGGTTATTGCTCGAATTCCTCCGAAAGTTGAATATGCTATTAATAATCCTACTGATAAACAAACGCTTGCCGAATAACTTATCTCTAAAAAAATAAAAGTTAGATATCCCATTACCATACATTGCATACTTAAAATTCCTAAGCATACAAAATATCCGATTATTCCGGCAAATCTGCTCGGAGTATAACCGTAAAAATATTCAATCATATCCGCAACTGAAATCCTGCCGTTAAACCTACGATCGAATTTCGGAGTTACATATAAAGCAGTAAGTAATATTGAAACAGGGGTACCTATTGAAGCGATAAGGTATACTAAACCGTCACTATAAAATTGGGCTGCTTCACCTATCGTAGAACCTCCTCCTATCAAACTCACGCTTAGGGTGAGGAGAAGTATAGGAGAGCCGTATGCCTTATCGGCGATTGCATAATCGTTTGTATCTTTTGTTTTTCTGCCGGCAATTATGCCGATGATTAGGGTAAATACTAAGAAAATTAGTATTATTGCTTTATCAATATCAAAGTATCTTGCTAAATACTCCATGGTAGAAAATCCACTAATATCAAAATTATAATAAGCATTAAATTATTAAAATGCCAAGACTTATAGGCGATATATTAAAGTTTATTATAAAATCCCATATTTTATTAAGAACATACTTAGATTTAAATAATTGTGCAATAGGATTATAATGAATTATATAAAATAAATGTAATATTTAATGAGTTATAGTATATACAGGTTTCTTACGTTCGGAATAAATAAGATATAGGCTTGCAAAGACAATTATAGTCGAGCCGATAATAGTATTAATCTCCATTATCTCACCGAACATAAGATAGCCGAGCACGGTACTTAAGGGAAGCCTTAAATAGTCAAACGGCATAACTATGGAAAACTCCGCATTTTGAAATGATCTAAATATACTTGTGGTTGCTGCTAAACAAAGTAAGCTTATTAAGGTGATAATAAAAAAAATCATCAATAACAATCACATTTTGCCAACCGTATGCAGCAAAGGGAGCGCTTAAAAGGCTGCCGAAAAGAGTATTATAAAATACTTGGCTAAGTGCATTTTCCGTTCTGCCGAGGTTTTTAGTTAAAAGGTCGGATGCTGACCATAATATAACACTGACAAACACCCATAAACTTGTTATCTCAAACGTCGGTGCTCCCGGTTTTAATATAACCAAAACACCAGCTAAGCCGAGTATAAGAGTAACGAATCTTTTTCTATTAAGTTTTTCATTAAAAAATATTGTGCCTAGATATGAAAGAAAAATAGGAATTAAGTAAGTAATAGAGGTTGCGCTATCAAGAGTAGTAAATTTCAAACCGTAAAAGTAGGTTATGTACCCGCATACATTAAGACTACCCCTCAAAAAATGTATTTTGATTCTAGAGGTTTTAATCTTTTCAAATCCTGTGATAAATGTGTAAAAAAGAGTAATTAATAATGCAATAAGATGATAGGTAAATATCATTTGCATTACATCCATTTTTTGGCTAAGTGTTTTACCTAAGGCAAACATTAGAGTGAGGGTAATACCGTGAAATATCATCCAGTATATGCCAAATGCATTCTTTCGTGTCATAATCAGTATCTGTTATAGTTATATTAAATTGTATATATTGCTTAATGTCATTTAAAACAATACCTACCTAACAACATATCATGAATAAGTTATCTTAAGAAGTTTTTTTCTTATTTTTAAAATAGTAGAGCAGAGCTACCAGCGTCAGAATTATAATTATAACAATATTTATTTGTTTAATATATTGCTTTAACAATGCTTTGTTTTCACCGATTAAATAACCCAAAGTAAGTAGTGTGGAATTCCAAATTAAGCCGCCTGCTAATGTATAAATAGTAAAAATCCTTAAATTCATCCGGCCAAGGCCTGCCGGGAAGGAGATAAAGTGCTTGATACCGGGAAGGAGCCTGCCGCTAAAAGTTGAAATAGCCCCATGCCTTTCAAAAAAGAATTCAATAGACTTAAGTTTATCTTCATTAATAAAAAAATACTTGCCGAATTTAAGCAAAAGTCTTCTTCCGAAGTGAGAAGCGATCCAATAGTTAAATAAAGATCCTCCAATAGTTCCGAGTACGCTTACGAATAATACTACAAAAAAGTTCATTTCACCTTGTGAGACTAAAAACCCCGCAGGTATAAGAGTTACTTCACTGGGGATCGGAGCAAAAGTACTCTCGATAAAAGTCATAATGAATATACCTAAATATCCAAAGGTTTTAACAAGATCAACCAACTGCAGAAAAACTTCATACATCATTATAAAAAACCAGCCCTTTTGTAACTGAGGTCAGTATACTTGTTTATCTAAAAAAATCTATAAATTTAAGGGCATCATATCAATAAATAAAGTTGATTGCAAAAACTCTTTACAAATAAGCTAAAAACTGCTCTAAAGTTATTTGCGGTACTATAAGGGAATAGATAAATGGTTGATATTTTAGATGAAGCTATACAAGACATAAAAGAAGAAAGAGTTGAGCGTCTTTTCTTCAAATATGCTAAAGTATTTATAATGTTGATAGTAGCTTTTTTGATCGGTAGTATCAGTTACTACGGATGGAAAACTTTTAAAGAAAACAAAATATACGCGTTAGGAGGCGAGTACCTAATGGGAATGTATAGGATGCAATCCAAAGATTTCGAAAAAGGCGCCGATATTATGGAAAGGCTTGCAGCCGGTGATATCTCTTATTCTGCGCTTGCCGGATTAAACTATGCATCATTTTTATCTATAAAACAGCAGTTTACCAAAGCAGGGCAAATTTATAAAATGATTGGGGATAACACGGATTTTGATCCTCTATTTCGGGAGTTTGCCAAATTAATGCAAATCTCAATGCGCTTAAACGCCAAAGAGCTTGATGCGCGTCAAGGGATTGAGGAGTATGAAAATTATATTAAAAACAATTTAATATTTAAAGCTTCTGCGATTGAACAACAAGCTGTTCTTTATCTTTCACTGGGAGAGAAGGAAAAAGCTAAAGGAATGTTAAACACGGTTATCACAAGCGCTGATGCACCGAGTATGATGAAAAGAAGAGCTGAGGAGCTGTTGGTTTTAACTTCACTCTAAACGGATAGAAAACATAAAAAGCTTATGGATAATGAATTAAAAATTATTTTGGATAAGGCTCCCACTGAGCAAGATTTGGAATTTCTTTCCGAGGGACTTGATAAAGATACTTTTAATAAAATTGGTATTGAGAAGTTGGAAGAGAATATTGCTCTCTTTATTAAGGATGAGACGGGCAATATGTATGGCGGATTAAGCATGATTTTATATTTGGGTTGTATTTATATTCGTGATGTATTCGTGGCAGAGATTATCAGAAATAGGGGATTTGCAACTCGGTTAATACATAAAGCGGAAGCGATCGCCAAAGAAAATAATTGCGGTTTTCTGGCGCTTCATACTCATCAGTGGCAAGCCAGAGGGTTATATGAAAAACTCGGGTTCAAGCTTAAATATATTGAATCGGGTTATAAGCTCAACTCAGAATTATACTATATGGTAAAAATTATTAATCCCGATTGCGGATATAATTTTAAAATAAGTTAAGTTATATATTATATAAAAGTTTACCCTATGTCATGCTGCACAGGGAGCATAGTTAAACTATAAAAAATTAAACTAAGTTTGCGTATAAATGACCTAGTCATTTATAAAGCGCACGCGCCATAAATGGCCGCAAGGCGCGTGCTTCTACTATTTTTATTATCTGATTTTTCAGTTACAGGCTATATAGTCATATTAAACCTAACTTATTGTATTTGGATAAACGCATTAGATATTCAACTTATCTTACCATAAAAACAAAGCAAGAGCGCCTTCTTTCTTGCGCCGTAATTTAACTTGTTTTACTATCATCTAATAAAAACAGCGATTCCTATGTCAGTACCAATAATCGGCAATGCTTTTATCGGAATAGCCATTCCTGAGCATATTACTGACTTAATTACCGCCTTATATAATAATGATTTAAAAAATATAAAGTATATTAAACCATCTAATTTGCATATTACCCTTAAGTTCTTAGGCAAATCGGATGAGCGGAAAATTATACTTATAAAAGAAGCTTTAAACTATATTAGGTTTCCTCACTTTGATATTATCCTTAATAAGGCGGTATTTTGGAACCCTAATATAGTTGTGGTGGAAGTAGAGTTAAATCCATATTTAAATACAATTAAACATGAGCTTGATGAAATACTCTTCCGGCATGCTTTGTTTGATATTGATAAAAGACCATTTAAACCCCATATCACAATTGCACGCACAAAAGCAAAATTTAATAAAATTGAACTTAACAACCTTTTAACCACTTATAAGGCAATCAATAATAAAAAGTTTCAATCTAATCAGATTCATTTATACCAATCATTAAGGATTGAAGGGAAGCAAAGTGACTATATAAAATTATTTACCGTTTAATCAAATAAAATAGAAATTTACGCTGGCCATTTTAAAATTAAAGTTATATTTATAAAATGAATGTTAACTTTTAATAAGGGTTTGTTTATGCAAGTATCAATTATAGGAAAACATTTAGATATCGGTGATTCTCTACGGGAGTATATAGAAAAAAGTATTACCGGGAATGTAACTAAATATTTTGATTCGGCAATAAGCGCTCATGTTGCAATCGCAAAAGAAGGGCATCACTTTAAAAATCATTTATTCAAAACTGAGATTATTGTCAATGAAGGCACGGGAAATAAAGTATTAATAAAAGGCGAAGGCTTAGAAGCGGATGTTTATCAAAGCTTTGACGATGCAGTAAGAAGAATGGAAAAACAACTGCGACGTTATAAATCAAAGGTTAAGAACCACCATAATATAAGGCCTGAGAAGGAGTTCGCAGCAACTAAATACATAATCTCTCCTTCTACTGAGGAAGATGAGGTCGAAGAAACTTCCGAGGCTCCCGTTATAATAGCTGAAAAAGCAACCAGCATACAAAGCTTAAGTGTGAGCGATGCAGTTATGAGAATGGATTTGATGAATCTTCCCGCTCTATTATTTATTAATAGTGGAACCAATAAGCTAAATCTGGTATACTATCGCAGCGACGGGAATATTTCCTGGGTAGATACTAACGTTTCAGCTTAAAAATTATTATAAATGTCAGAAAATATAAAAAAAACTTAATCGGTTTGGATAAAGTAGAGCTCGCTGCAGCAATTAAAGAGCTTGGCGAGTCTTCTTTTCGTGCGAAACAAATTTGGCAATGGATATACCGCATAGGTATTGCCGATTTTAATCATATGACTAATCTCCCCGCTTCCTTAAGAGAGAAGCTTAATGAGTCATATACTTTAGAGCGTGCACAAGTTTCTAGAGAACTGATTTCTTTTGATGAAACTAGAAAGTGGTTATTAAAATTTTCTGATAGTAATGAAATAGAAGCTGTTTTTATTCCTGAAAAAACCAGAGGTACTTTATGTGTTTCCTCACAAGTCGGATGCACATTAAACTGCAGCTTTTGCCATACGGGAACGCAAAATTTAGTTAGAAACTTAACTGCGGGAGAAATTGTTGCGCAGATTCTACATGCTAAGGACTCTTTATCAGATTGGAATTTTAAAGAAGAGAACAGAAAACTTACCAATATTGTTATGATGGGAATGGGTGAACCGTTACTTAATTATGATAATGTGGCAAAAGCATTAAAGATTGTTATGGATCCTGACGGGCTTGGGATATCAAAAAGAAAAATTACTCTTTCCACTTCAGGAATTATTCCCCTAATTGAAAAATGCGGTGATGAGCTTGGGGTTAACCTTGCAATTTCCTTACATGCGGTGAGAGATGATTTGAGAAATATATTGGTTCCTATCAATAAAAAGTATCCTATAAAAGATTTACTTAATGCTTGTAGAAAATATGCTCCCACACAAAACAGTTTTAGGAAAGTAACATTTGAATATGTCATGCTTAAAGGAATAAACGATAGTAAACAAGATGCAAAAGAATTAGTACGGTTAATTGAAGGGATTCCGGCGAAAATCAACATAATTCCGTTTAATAAATGGCCTGGCACCGAATACCAATGCTCCGACAAGAAAACAATTCATGAATTTGCTCAAGTTGTGGAGGCAGCTGGTTATATGTCCCCCGTAAGAAGACCGAGAGGGCAGGATATTTTAGCTGCATGCGGGCAATTAAAATCAGAAAGTATAAAATTAAGGAAATCCTCCACTTAAAATAGCATAAAGAATAATAATGAAGAGTGAGTAAATTGGAATTATTTTTATTTTATTTCTATTCCGATTATCATACCGGTAATAATTTTATAAAAATGGGTTATATAAAATGGAAAAAGCTGAATAGGAGAATGTATATAGCCGAGTGGCTAGTATTTATTCACTTATTAATTCAAAGTAATAAAGCTCTGTCTTATGGACTTTTCTTTTTTATTCCTTTATTTATGCTTCAGGCTTTAAGAATAAAAAAGCAGAACCGGATTAATACTGAAGCAAACTTATTTAGTAAAAAAATTTTAGGAAACAATGCGTTATGATTTTCATTGAAACCATATCTTCTAACCTTTTATCAATACCATTAATGTTTTTTATTTTAGGGATTCTAGCCGGAGTAGTAAAATCCGACCTCTCAATACCTGAAAGCATCGGTAATTATTTAACTATATACCTTATGCTCGCAATAGGCTTTAAAGGCGGGGTAACTATTGCCGAAGCGAATTCAGTGGATAATAATATGTGGATTTTGATATCTTTGAGCTTAATACTAGGCTTTATCCAACCTTATATCGGCCACATATTATTGCAGATTACCACAAAAATAGATATTCCTACCTCTGCTGCGATTGCTGCACACTATGGCTCGATTAGCGTGGTTACCTTTATCACTGCTTCTGCATTTCTAAAATCGAATCAAATTGAATATGCCGGCTATATTGTAGCTATCATGGCGTTAATGGAAGCACCCGCAATATTATCCGGGCTACATATTGCTCACAGATATGCCCCTTCTAGTTTTACGAACACCAATTCAGCTTCCTCTCATCCGATGCACAAAATTTTTACTAATGGCGCTATCGTGCTTCTTTTGGGCTCTTTTGTTATAGGTTGGCAAGGAGGGGCAGGCGGAATGGAAAAAATGGAAGGTTTTATAGTCACTCCTTTTCAAGGTATGCTATCTTTATTTCTTCTGGATATGGGTTTAACGGTGGCAAAAGAATTAGGGTACTTGCGTAAATTTACCCTTCCCTTATTTTTATTCGGTATTTATATGCCGCTCATTGGAGCAGCAATCGGGCTAAGTGTTAGTATGCTGCTAAACCTTGATTTAGGTACCGGTATGCTGTTCATGACGCTTTGTGCCAGTGCTTCATATATTGCCGTTCCCGCCGTAATGCGCCATGCACTCCCACAAGCTAAAGCTGCGCTTTACATACCGATCTCACTTGCCATCACCTTCCCTTTTAATATCATTATCGGGATACCGCTCTATTATGCGGTTGCGAGTAGGTTTTTGGGCTAGGTGCACACTACCCAACATGTAAATATGAATGATAAGCAAAATCAATTTTGTAATATGAGGGAAGAGTAAGCGCGTGCACTTTATAAATGACTATGTCATTTATACGCAAAACTTGGTTTAATTTTTTATAGTTCAACTATGCTCCCTATATGCAGGTATTCAATTTGATTTACTATAAATATTACTTAATAAGCAATGGACTTTAAAAAAGAAAATTGTAATAATCTTATTATAGTATTGTTTTATAATTAGTTTTAATGCATAAACCAAAAGTTGTTGCTATTGTTTTACTGCTTCTTGCAGGGTGCAGTTGCAAATCTTCTCATATGGAAGAAATGAAGGTAGTTGAAATAACTGATGAATATAAGGATTGTAGCGGCCTACTTTACTCCATAAAAGAAGCTGAGCATTTAGTAAATTATGCAAACAAACGCTATAAGTTCCCGCAGGTGTTTATGTCATCTCCCGTATGTATTCCCGTTGTTCAAGTAGACTCGCTAAAAAATAAACTAATTTTACAAGATAGGCTTGATTATCTTAACTCTTTATTTGAAGCAAAAGGCTGCAATTTACCTACTAAAAACAAAGAAGAAAAAAATAATGATGACGGTGCTTTAAGTAAAGTAATATATACGAATTTAATTCCAAACAAATAGACAAAAATTAAATTATATACATGACCTTCTTGCCGCTTCCAGGTCTTCTTTAGTATCCACTCCGATCGGAATTGAATCAACAACACTTACGCTTATCGAAAGCCCATTTTCCAATGCTCTCAGCTGTTCAAGTCTTTCCCTCTTTTCTAAAGGTGAAGGCGGGAAGTTAACATATTGTTCCAGTGCTTCTTTTTTATAACCGTAAATGCCGATATGATGATATAAATCCCCCTCTCCCCAAGGGCAGGCACTTCTGGTAAAATATAAAGCTCTCATATTAAACCCGATAACCGCTTTCACAACATTAGGATTGTTTTTTTCTTCTTCATCGGTAATTTTAGCTGCAGCAGTTGCTATATCAGCTTTTGAGCTAATTAAATCGTCATTTATTTTAATTATTAACTCAGGTGAAACCGTAGGTAAGTCTCCTTGTAAGTTAATTATAAACTCATGTTTTAGATTTAATTGCTTGTAAGCAGCATAAACTCTGTCACTCCCGCTGGAAAGATTCGGGTCCGTCATTGCTGCGTTAAAATTATGTGCTTTAACCAGATCAAAAATCTGTTGGTCACCGCAGGCTACCAATACCTCCCCTACTCCGGATTTTTGCGCTTGTTCAGCAACTCTTATTATCATAGGCTTGCCGGCGATATCAAGCAACGGTTTGTTCGGTAATCTTGTGGAAGCTAAACGCGCCGGAATAATAACTATAGAGTTTTTGCTCATTATTTTACTGTCCCCGAAGGTTGTACTAAGTTATCAACTATTGCTTTATAGTTAGCAATATCTTGCGCACCTATAATACCACTACCCGGCTTGGTAAGCAATGCCTCGGAAAGAATTTTTAGTACATTTGAATATGCGGTATTTTGTGGCATACGACCTTTAAAGTTTTTATATAATTCTGCAAGCAAATCCTTTCTCTCCGTTATGATATAGGAGACAGCCTGCTTTAATACTCTTTTTACTTCTTTTTCGGAAAGCGGATCATTTTTATTTATTATTGAATATAAATAGGGTTCGGAATAGTTGTTAAATTCGTTCCAATATTGTAAATCCCAATATATATCAGCTTTTATATCATCGGCTCTTTGTGAATAGTCATTCTTAAGATCATCAAGAGCTTGATTATAATTGCGGGTTAAATATAAAGCTTCAGCCTTAATATATTTTCTTTCAACTAATGCATTTACCATAGGAAAATCTTTATCACCCAATGCTAAAATTTCTAAAGCTAATTCAGGTTTCAGATTATTTATATCTATCTTAGCCAACTTATTAATTGCCTCTTCCCTTTCTAAACCCGTTAATCTGTTTAAAACCTGGTAATTCAAAATTGCCGCCGCTCTATCCAGTAAATCAAGCCTTATTAAGCTGTCAATAAACTTAGATATTATCTTATCTCCGGTATCTCCAAGCGGAATTAAATCCTTAAATTCATAAAAGATTCCTAAAACTTCCAACGGAGCCATTTTTTCATCTCCGCTATTAAGGAAAAATTTAATAAATGTTTCACTCATATTACGTTGAACTACCATAGTATTATTCGAGTTCGGGTAATATTTAGCAATTTTATTCCATGTTTTTAATGCTTCTATATATTTATCATTTTTATTATAAAGATTCCCTAAGTAGTCCAATATATTTATTTCGACCTGATCTCCGCGCCAAATATAAGTCAACTTATCAAGCTCATCAATTGCTTCTTCAGGATTTATCTTTGAATGGTCAAGTTGATATTTTACTTTCTCAAATCTGCACAAAGTTCGATTCAATGTATCAAATACATTTGCAATACATTCATCTAAATATGGATTAGCCACTTTTTCCTGATTTTGTGAGAGATAGTATTTTGCGGTAATATAATTTAATCTATTCTTTAAATGCTCGCTTATACCTTTAGTATCGAGAGCTGAATTTACAATTTGCTCAGCTACCTTAAATTGCTTGTTTGCCACTTTATTATCAATTGTAATTATAGCTAATTCCGTAATTATATTGGGAGTATACCCTGATAAAAAATTAAGCGATATATTTTCGAATAAGCTGCCCACCCGGTTACTTAATATATAGTCTTTAGTGTTACCTGAAGCATAAGCAATAATTGACTGCCAAAATCTTATTTCATCTCTAAAATTAATAGGTATGTCGGTAGTATCTATAGACTTAACTACTATAAAAGCATCATCATATCTTTTATTCATGAAATTTATGATTACTTCTAATAACTTAAATTTATAGCTATACGAATAATCATAATTACTTTGCTTAATAATTTTGAGCATAAGATTAGCTTCTTTATAAAGGTCATTTGCTAAATAAAGTAAGGCGAGCTTAGTATAAGCCGCTGCATTTTCGTCTTTATTTAACCCACCTAACCCATGCATTAATTTATAATTTTCATAATTAAAATTTGCATCTTTAACCATATAAGGGCGTAAATTTATAATACCTTTCTCATGACTGGTTAATCCGGATAATTTATCAATAAGCAGAGGCTTAATAACTTTTGATTTCGGCGGAATAACTTTTGCTGAGAGCGTCGTAATATCATCAGAGCTAATATATAACACATCACCGTTTGCACTATAAGCTACTTCATCGGAAATTTTCCGTATAGCAATTCCTTGAATTGATTTAAATATATTAAAATCAACAAATCTTCTTTCCTTAGATACTTGCTTAAAGCTTTTCATAGGCACTATTAATAAGTTATCCCCAACAAACGGGTCAATAAAATCTATAGCATTAATGCTTTCAGCTACCTCTATTTCAACCCTGGAAAAAGGAAGCTCATTGGGTTTACTTACCACATTTATATCGGGATTCGACTGAGATATATTTTCACTTATCTCAAAAATCCAATTTCCATCATTATTGGTAAGTTTTATTTGCGGAGTTTTCGTGAATATTGTAAACAGATCTACTACTAAAAAAGTATTATTTTGATCTAACTCTTGTTGACTTAAAGATTTGATCCAATAATTATCTTTATTAAACGTAGAATTATTATTCTCTAATCCAAATTCATCATAATTATATTTTTTATATTCATCGAATATTATCCAAAGCTTATTCCCTCTTATGTAGGCTGCTACTGCCGAATCCTTTTTAAAGGGAATTTCTATTGTTGCTTTAAATGGCTGTTGCTTAACTGAGATATAGCGGGAATCATTATCTTTCCCCTCTTGTGCTAACGTGTTGGAAGATTCCTGACTTTGAGCTTTTACTTCCAAAGCAAAAGTTAGTAAAAGTAATATAGCAATTATTTTGCTCAATTTAAACACAAGCTACGCTGCTAAACAATTATTCTGTAAATATGTTACTAAATAATTTAGATAAAATAAATTAGTATTTGAGATAAAGGTTATCTCCCTGAAATTCATATGATTTGAATTTATTTAAAAAAGACATGCCAAGCAGAGGGATAGTTTCATCATAATCACTAACACTTAGTATAAAATTATTTAATTTAAAATCAGCTAATCCAATTTCCCTAACTATCGCATTAGCTGTTCTTATCACTCCATTTGCCGTATAAGCAGTATATATAAATTTCAAGTCTTCGGTATTAATTCCGATTTCTTGAGCTAAGTTTTTAGAAATTGAAACGTTGGTTGCACCTGTATCAACCATAAACCTAACTGTTTTACCGTTTAAATTAAGATATAAGTAAAAATGCCCGTTATCAGCTTTTTTAACTACCATCCGCCCCCCACTGCCGACTGCATATCCGGGTATAAGCTCAGCAGCCATTTTTTCTTTAACTTCAAATGCTACATTTTTAAAAGTATAAATAAGCCCGAAAAATACAAATATAGCAACCCAATAAAGGGAATACTTTAATAAGGGAATATTCTTATATCTTTTTGCAGCAATAAAAGAAGCTATTATTAGCATTAAAACTAAAATACTTCTTACTATTTCTACTTTCTCATGCTGCATACATTTTATTTCTCGGTTAAGTAAAATTATATCTTACTCTATCTGCTCTTTTGAGGCAATCGCTGAGATTTCGTTGTTTTCTCAGTAAAGCTCTCTTTCCGTATATGGTTATAATATATAAGCTTATTTACTTACTATAAAAGAAGCTACTTCTTTAAAAATATACTCTTTAATAATTAATAAAGGGTTAACAACCAATAATTAAAAAATGGCGCATTCGGCGGGATTCGAACCCGCGACCTTTGCCTTCGGAGGGCAACACTCTATCCAGCTGAGCTACGAATGCTTAGAAACTTTTTAAGAAATAAATTGAACATCCAGTATTTCATAATATTTTAATCCTTTAGGAGTATAAACCTCTACTGTTTCTCCCTTATCTCTACCCAATAATGCTTTAGCTACCGGCGAAGAAAATGAAATAGCTCCTTTTGAAATATCAGCTTCAATATCACTTACGATTCTGTATATCATCTCTTCTTCGGTATCTTCATCAACTAAAGTCACGGTGGCACCGAAAACTACTTTATCACCGCTTAAAGACTTAATATCAATAATTTCCGCTCTTGATAACTTACTTTCCAAATCAGCAAGCTTTGCTTCAATAAACCCCTGCTTCTCTCTTGCCGCACTGTATTCCGCATTTTCAGATAAATCACCGTGCGCTCTCGCTTCAGCAATTGCAACAATTATGGCAGGCCGCTCAACGGACTTTAGCTTAGTTAATTCTTGGTTTAACTTTTCATATCCTTCAGGCGTAATTGGAAACTTATCCGACATAACTAACTCTTTATACTTAATTCAACGCAACCATTTTATATTTATAAATGATAAAATGCAAGATCAGTAAACTTATATTGCATAAAGTATGAGTAATTTTATATTATCTAGTAACACAAAGTCTTTTACTATCATGGTTGCTGCCTCTCTCACGCTCTTTCTCAGCACGTCCAGCTTTATTATCTTTTTGTTCTATGTCCTCTTTTTCTTCCCTTGCTCTTTTTATTCTTGAGACAAAACCGGGTTTTTCATTTTCATCCATTAGTTGTAAAAATTTAATACTAGGATCCCATTCTACAGCTTGCGAAGCATTAAATATATAATGTGCCGTAGAATTAAAGCCTTGTGCATTTCGCCTAATATTGTGCTTTTCTAACAATCTTTCACGAATTTCATTTTTTTTATTGGAGGCTCTTTGATTTTCTTCAATAATTCTTTGACTTTCTTCTCTTTCTTCCTGGTCTTTTTTTAGGATGAGATTAGTGAGGTCTTCTCTCCTGCCAATATATAGCTGAAAGTTTTTCGTATCTATTGATAAATGGTATGCTTCTCTATAAACATAGTGTGTAAATAAACGCTCCGGAAAGCTAAAAGTTGAATCCTTCATATATCTATCTGCTTAACAGTTTAATTAATGTGAAAGTTATATATAGAAGTATTATTAAAGTTTCACTAAGTTTTTTTATAATGCTTTATAAATTATTTCATAATACCAATATTAAAAAGTTTGAGTAAAAAATTTTACCGTTACCTTACTTCATTTTCTATTTACAAATTGAGCAAACAATCATTAATATTGTGTTGATAAAATGTTTTAAATAAAGATTAACTCTTTTAAATTATAAACATTTTCTAAACAGTTGAATATGATGAAGTAGTGTATATAATCACAGTCTTAAAAAATTACTTTGAGGGTTAGTTGCAATGGAAGGGTTTATTTCAGTAAGAGGCGCTAAAGAGCATAACTTAAAGAATGTTAGTGTTGATATCCCAAGAAATCAGTTGGTTGTAATTACCGGAGTTAGCGGCTCGGGTAAATCTTCTCTAGCGTTTGATACCATTTACGCAGAAGGCCAAAGAAGATACGTAGAAAGCTTATCAGCTTACGCAAGGCAGTTTCTCGAACTGCAAAACAAGCCTGATATCGAATCGATAACCGGTCTCTCTCCGGCAATTGCTATTGATCAAAAAACCACTTCAAAAAACCCGCGCTCTACCGTCTCTACCGCAACTGAAATTTACGATTATTTACGTCTGTTATATGCTCGAATTGGGATACCTTATTCTCCTGCAACCGGCAAGCCAATTGAAAAACAAACATCTTCGCAAATGGTTGAAATTGTCAAAGAATTACCTCAAGATTCTAAAATATATATCTTAGCCCCGATAATTAAAGGACAAAAAGGTGAACATAGAAAAGATTTTCTAACCTTTAAAAAACAAGGGTATGATAGATTTAGAGTTGACGGGATACTCTATGAATTTGATGAATTACCGATTCTGGATAAAAATAAAAAACATGATGTTGAGGTAGTAGTTGATAGGCTGGTTATTGATGAAAATTTAGGTAATAGACTGGCAGATAGCATTGAAACAGGACTAAAATTAAGTGAAGGGATTTTATTTGTTGAAGTTGTGTCTATCCCGGAAGGTAAAGAAAGTAACCGTAAACCGGGTGAAGTTATAGTGTTTTCTGAAAAGTTTGCCTGCCCTATTTCAGGTTTTACTTTAACGGAAATTGAACCACGTATTTTCTCTTTTAATAGTCCTTATGGTGCATGCCCGAAATGCGACGGGTTAGGATCGGAAGTATTTTTTGATGCAAGTTTAATTGTACCTCATCCTGAACTTAGCTTGAAAGAAGGTGCTATCGCCCCTTGGCATAAAGTTAATTACAAATTCGGCACCAGCGAAACAAAATTCTATCAACAAACCTTAGAATCAATCGCCAAACATTATGGATTTTCGATGTTTAAGCCTTTCAAGGATTTACCTCCTGAAATTCAGGAAGTTCTCATTTACGGTTCTAAGGAGGAAGAACTAGATTTTATTTATGATGACGGCTTTAGAACTTCTAAAATAACTCAACCTTTTGAGGGGGTTATGCCTTACCTTGAAGAGAGGGTTTTAAGAACCGAGAGTGAATTTATTAGGGAAGATCTTAGAAAATACCAAAGTAGCAAAGCTTGCCGTACTTGTAACGGTTATAGGCTAAAACAAGAATCGTTATGTGTAAAAATCGGGGGCAAAAATATCGGTGAAGTATGTAAACTTACTATCAGCGATGCCATAAAATGGTTTGAAAATCTTGAAAATTTATTAAGCTCTACACACAAGCAAATTGCAGAACGAGCTTTAAAAGAAGTAAGAAGAAGATTAGGGTTTTTATATGATGTAGGCTTGGAATATATTACCCTAAATCGAGAATCGGGAACCTTGTCAGGCGGCGAAAGCCAAAGAATTAGGCTTGCTTCTCAAATCGGCTCCGGGTTAAGTGGTGTACTTTATGTATTGGATGAGCCTTCTATCGGGTTACATCAATGCGATAACGAAAGACTGCTCAGTACTTTGCGCAATTTGCGTGACCTCGGCAATACGGTTATTGTAGTCGAACATGATGAAGATACCATGATGTGTGCTGATTATATAGTCGACGTAGGTTTAGGTGCAGGTATCCACGGCGGTAAAATAATTGCAGCCGGAACCCCGCTTGAGATAGCTCATGCTGAAGAAAGTATTACAGGAAAATATCTTTCAGGCAGAGAGTTTATACCGGTTCCGCAAAATAGGAGGCCTGGGCATCCTAATAAGTTTATTGAGATAACCGGAGCCAGAACTAATAATCTTAACAATATATCGGCTAGCTTTCCGCTCGGTACATTTATTACTGTTACCGGCGTATCTGGAAGCGGCAAATCAAGCTTTACTATTCATACTTTATATAAAGCTGCGGTTAAAAAACTTCATGGAGCTAAAGCAACTCCGGGAGAGCATGATAAAATAACGGGGCTTGAATATATAGATAAGATTATTGAAATCGATCAATCACCTATCGGTAGAACACCAAGATCAAACCCGGCGACTTATACAGGTGCTTTTACCCCGATCAGAGATTGGTTTGCTTCACTTCCGGAAGCTAAAATCAGAGGATATAAGCCGGGCAGGTTTTCTTTCAACGTGAAAGGCGGCCGGTGCGAATCCTGTGAAGGTGACGGGGTTATCAAGATTGAAATGCACTTCTTACCTGATGTATATGTTAAATGCGAAGAATGCCAGGGTGCAAGGTATAATAAAGAGACATTAGAGATTACATATAAAGGAAAGTCTATTGCTGATATACTCAACATGAATGTTGAAGATGCTGCTATATTTTTTGAAAATGTTCCGCTCATTTATGAAAAACTTGCTGCACTTAAAGAAGTCGGGTTAGGTTATATGAGCGTAGGCCAATCGGCAACGACTCTATCAGGCGGAGAAGCACAAAGGGTTAAACTTGCTAAGGAGCTCTCACGCAAGTCTACGGGAAGAACACTTTATATCTTAGATGAACCGACTACGGGATTACATACTCACGATATCAGAAAGCTTTTGGATGTTTTACATAAGCTGGTTGATTCCGGAAATACAGTGCTTGTTATTGAGCATAACTTAGATGTCATTAAAACTGCGGATTACATTATTGATATCGGCCCCTATGGTGGTGATAAGGGTGGTAATGTTGTTGCGGTCGGAACTCCTGAGGAAGTGGTTAAGTGCGAACAAAGCGTTACCGGCAGATATTTAAAACCGTATTTAGTAAACGGTAGAAGCCCTTTAAATGCCAATAATAATATTTAAAGTACTACTATTTTAACCGCATACTAAAAACCCTTAATTATTTAATTATAGAAGTAATAAGTTTTTTATTGCTTTTATAATTTATATTTATTAAAAAATATGCCTCTAAACTTATGGTTTTTATTTTATGCAATTAGGATTATATCAGCATTTTAAAGGTAATTATTATCAAGTTCTCAGCGTATGCATTCATAGTGAAACTCTTGAAAAGCACGTGATCTATCAAGCTTTATACGGAGATTATAACCTTTGGGTTCGCCCTCTCTTCCCATGTTTGAAGAAAAGGTTGTATATAACGGTGAAGAACAGTTGAGGTTTAAATTTATTAAAGAAATTAATACCGGCAATTTTGATAAGCATTAACCCGGAGTTCACTGATTTTTTATTACTGCTTACCATTATAGCTACCGGGGTACAAAAATTATATAGTAAATTAAGTTGGGTACCCTACATATAGGAAGTATAGTTGAATTATAGAAAATCAAACTAAGCTTGCGTATAAATGACTATGTCATTTATACAGTGCACGCGCCATAAATGGTGGCACAAGGCGCGTGCTTCTTACTATCTTAT
The DNA here is from genome assembly GCF_000730245.1 of endosymbiont of Acanthamoeba sp. UWC8. Lineage (NCBI taxonomy): Bacteria > Pseudomonadati > Pseudomonadota > Alphaproteobacteria > Holosporales > Holosporaceae > endosymbiont of Acanthamoeba sp. UWC8. The sequence goes on from NZ_CP004403.1 coordinate 975,422, forward strand.
TATCTGATTTTTCAGTGGTAGGCTATATAGTTATATTAAACTTAGCTTATTATATTTAAACAAATGCATTAGGTATTCAACTTAATTCACTATAAAACAAGTTAAGCCGAATACCTTATATAAAAATAAAAGGTTATAAAATAAACTAATCCTTAATCTTGACCTTAGCTTTCTTGATTTTGCGTTTATCTGCATCAATGATTTCTATCCGTAAACCGGAAGGATGATCGAATTTTTCTCCGATTGCGGGTATTTTACCTAAATAAGCCAGAATAAATCCCCCGAAAGTTTCGAAATCATCTTCATCTTTAGCTAAATCTACTTTGAATTTCTCTTCAATTTCTTCAATGCGCGCCTTGCCGTCTACAGTAATGGTGCCGCCTTCAATTTTTACCAATTCCGGGTCTTCACTATCGTCATGCTCATCTCTTATATCCCCCACGATCTCTTCTACCAAATCCTCAATAGTGACTAACCCTTCCGTGCCGCCGTATTCATCAAGCACAATTGCAATATGTATTCGTGCTTGGCGCATTTTAGTTAATAAGTCGACCAATTTCATAGAGCGCGGTACATAAATCAACTCTCTTAAAACTTTCTCCATTTTAAATTCTTCTTCCTTGCCGACGAAGAGGATAAAATCTTTCATATGGACAAAACCTATAATTTCATCCAGATTTTCTCTAAAAACCGGGATTCTGGTGTGCTCTTCTTCAATGAACTTCTGCTTTAATTCTTCAAAAGTAGCATTTTCAGTGATGCCGATAATAAAAGTTCTCGGGATCATCACTTCATAAGCTTTTAAGTCTTTAAAATCTACAAAGTTTTGCAGCATTACTTTTTCTTCGGAATTTATCGTATCTTGAAGATCATGTTCTTTTATTAATTCATTTACCGACTCTTCAAGGGTAATCATTTTAGGTTTGATTATTTTTGCCAGTAGAAACATAAAATATTTAAAAGTAAGCCGGTGATTATTTTTACCTGGATATTCATCTTTAATTTTCATTTCATTCATATAGATTCTAATTTGTTAATATTAATAAGGGTTTGATATATTTAGTTTTGTTAAAATTTTTATTTCCAGCTCTTCCATTTTTTCGGCTTCACTTTCATCCTCATGATCATAACCTATTAAGTGCAGCATGCTATGCACAAGCATATGCGCTAAATGGTGCATAAAAAGTTTATCCTGCTCTATTGATTCGTGATATATAGTTGTGTAACTTAATGCTATATCTCCCAAATATATTTCCTTTTCTTTCTTTAAAATTTTAAGGTAGTTGCCTGGTTTTAAATCATAATTCGGGAAAGAAAGTACATTGGTCGGCTTATCCTTATCTCTGTATTGCCGATTTAGTTCCTGTAGTTTTTCATCATCGGCAAGCAATACGGAAATCTCAATTTTCTTGCTCGTTTCATTGAGCTTAAGTTCGACGAGTGTATGAGTTATAACTTGCTTGATAAAATCTTCGGGCTCACAATCAAGTGTATTCCATAAAGATGAGTCGTTGATCAATTCAACTTCAATGTTAGAGAAATTTATACTATCGGGTTCTTCTTCAGCTTTGCTCATATGCATCAATAATTTTCGAAGTTAAAGGATGTCTTACTACATCACTACTACCAAATTTTACTATACCTATTTCAGGTATATTTTTTAAGCGGTTGGTAGCGTCAATAAGGCCGGATTCAATGGTTTTCGGCAAATCAATCTGTGTTATATCTCCTGTTATTACCATTTTAGAGCCATAACCCAAACGAGTCAAAAACATTTTCATTTGAAGAGAAGTTGCATTTTGCGCCTCATCTAAAATTACAAAGGAATTACTTAAAGTTCTGCCACGCATAAAGGCAAGTGGTGCAATTTGAAACTCTTGGGTGGCAAAACACCTTTCCACATTTTCACTTGGCAGCATTTCAAACAGCGCGTCATATAACGGCCTTAGATAAGGATCTACTTTATCTTTGATATCACCCGGCAAGAACCCTAACTTCTCCCCTGCTTCCACTGCCGGACGAGTCAAGATTACTTTTTCAACTTGTTTTTTTAAAAACATTGAAACTGCAGCAGCTACGGCTAAATAAGTTTTCCCTGTGCCTGCCGCACCTATACCGAACACTATATCCTTGGTATGTAGCAATTCTAAATATGCATGCTGATTTTTATTATAAGGTATAACTTCTTTTTTTCGGGTTTTAAGTGCGTACTTACTCTCTACTCTTTGTTTGTTCTTGAGTTGTTCAAGATCGGTCACTCCAATAGTGAAGCGGATGGCTGCCTCTATATCCGCTTGAGTTACTTCTTTTATACCATTTTTTATGCGCTCATAAAGCCAATCAATCGTATGCGATGCACGCCTTGAGCTTTCCTGATCACCGGTAATTGCAAGATAATTCCCTCGGGAAGAAATATGTACAGCCAAGCTTTGCTCTATGAACTTTATATTACTATTTTGCTCACCGAAGAGTATAGGCAATAAGCTGTTATTATCAAAAACTAAACTAACCGATGTTTCCATCAATAAATTTTACTACATTTCATAAAGATTACATTATAAGCAATTTAAAATTTTATCAAGGCTTTATATATTGAAATTAATCATTTGAAAGCATTCCGGATGCCGCCATAAATAAAAAAGTACGCATAAGAAGTAAATATCTTTCCTTAAGCGCACTTTAGTTTTTTTAAAAATTTAAGCCTTTATTTTAACTTAGAAAGTATACCTTAAACCCACGGTCACTGCATGAGCACGTAGGCTGGTTGAAATTGGCGTACTTTCTGTACTTGCTCCACCATTAGCTGAATAAGTTGAGGAAGTAGTAGCCTTACCTAAGTGATAGAATTTATAGCCAAGGTCTATATAGGTATTTTCAACCAATTGAAAGCTAGCGCCGGCTCCGATATTCCAGGCAAAGTTATTTTTCTTATGGCCTTTCTGTAATGATTTACTATTAGTATTCTTAATCGCAACCTCATAATCTTTAGCGACATTATGTGCAATACCAATACCTGCAGTTAAATAAGGAGTAAAACCACTATAATTACCAACATCAAAATAAGCATTTAGCATTGCAATATTACTATGAAATTTTTGGCTAACAGCAGAAGTTACATTATCAATAGTTAAATCATGGGAAAATTTAAAGTTATTAGCTCTTAAGTAATTAAGGTCTAATCTAAAGTTTTCATCAAACTTATAACCTGCTCCTAAACCGAAAGCCAAAGAATTACTTGGCTTTTTACTACCATAATCATCCCCTTTGAGTTTTGTCGGCAATGCTCCACCTAAATCCAGCCGAACATAAGGGTTAGCTTCAGCGCTTGCCAATAGCGGCAAAAAAGATACAATCACTGCTCCATATACTATTTTTCTCATTATTATTACCTTATAAAATTCATTTTTTATTCTATGCACAATCATCCCAGGCATTATTAAAATTAAAGCCTGATTCACAGATATCAATACAAAGAGTATTATTTGTTCCGTGTTTAGGTGTGCAATAATCTATTATATGATCTAAAGTTTGTTTAACTACGGATCCTATATGGTCAAAGGTATCATTTTTACCTCTTAAGCCGGAAGTCCTTGTTGCAATATCAAATCCATCAGCCTTGGCACTTTCAAGCCCTAAAGTATTTATTGAGTCATCTATATTATATTGGTCTATAGGTGCATTTAAACCTATTTTTAAAGCACTGTCATTCAATTCACTAAATAAAGTGGAATTCACTTGATAAGCTTTAAATGTATTAACTGTTTCAACTATGTTTGTTGAATTAATAGCATTAAAGCCTTGATTAGCAAGTTTACTATTAAACGTGCTTAATAGCTGCGCATCATTTTTATAATTTTTAAGAATGTTTAGTTCATTTATTACTTGGTCAATATTATTTTGATTAACAGAAGTAGAGGTTACCCCTTCGCTAACAAGCTTATTATTTAATTCTGTCAGAGTATCAGCGGCTATTTTATAGCTTTCAGTAGCTTGTAGTACAGCTGCTATTTTAAGTATATCCTTCATATCCGCACTTCCTAAAGTTGGAGCAGGCGTTGGTGTTTTTTGGTTAGTTACCGGCTGTTGTTGAGCTGCTTTAACTAAATCTCTTAAACTCATATATACCTCTTTTATTTATTAATTAATTGCATTAACCTTCAAAACTGACTACCACCATATCTCGAATAAAACTTAACTGTTAATATTTAATTTTTATACCAAATATAATATCAATAAAAGTGAATTATAGAATAATTTCACGCATGAGGTAAAATTTTAAGAAATGCATATAACATAGGATACATAATATTTCTTTTAACACTTATCGAGCAAAGTTGTTTTTTAAAGATAGGATTAATTTAATAATAAATTATTCATAGCCCGAATCACACTCACATGCGTTAAATCTATCTACTAAATCATCAAACCTATCTACTAAATCATCAAACTTATTTTTACACTTCACATTTTCTGTTGATATTCTTTTATACCAACCTTTTTCCGTGAAATGCTTTTCTTTAAATAATTCATACTCTTCCCTTAGCTGCTTATGCGCCGCCACCTCTTCTTCATACCTATCAGCCTCTTTTAACTTCTCTTTAAAAAAATTTATGGGGATATCAGGTGAATTTAATGCTTCATCAACAGTAAAACCCTTTCCTGTTAACTTGAATAATTCTTCAAGCAAACTGATTTTTACAATTTTTATTGAATCTATTATTTCCGGCTGATTCTGTACTGGCGAAACAGTTGGGCTTTGCACCGGTGAAACAGTTGGACTTTGCACCGGTGAAACAGCTGGAGTTGCCGCCGAAGGACTTGGACTTGTTGTACTCATTTCTTCACCTCTTAAATTACTGTTAATTTAACAACTGAAACTACCCATACCTTACTGTTAATTAAACTTAAATGTCAATATTTTATTTTAATTTAAATATTATATTGTTATATGAAAAATATACAAAGAATAAGAAGTTTTAATATAAAGTTATGAAGCTGCTTAATAAATTGGTTTTTAAAATATTTTTTCATAAACTTTATTACTCCAAAAACTATTAAAAATTCAACTCTTATAATACATACTAACCAACCGTAAAAGCTTAGATACAACATACTTTACTTTTGAAAAAAATATCTTAATATCTTATAAATATACATTATTTAAAAACCGTTAAGTTTTGAGGTAGGATAAGGGAAAATGGGAATCGAAAAATCTCGATCGGCAGGTTTGTTTCGTTATGCCTGTTTTAAAAGTTTATTAATTGCTTTTATTATTATCTTTAACTCCATTACCTTTACAGCCTATGCGAATGATATTACACGCTCAACCAGATATGCGGCATTAGTTTTAGATTCTGCAACCGGGAAAGTTATATACTCAAAAAATGCGCATGATTTACGCTATCCGGCTTCTCTAACTAAATTAATGACGGTTTATTTAGCATTCGAAGCCTTAGAAAGCGGAAAACTTACTATGAATCAACAAATTGTCGTTTCCGATCGGGCTAGCCGAGAAATTCCACGTAAGTTAGGACTAAAAGCGGGAGAAAGAATTACGGTTAGAGATTGCATATATAGCACCATAGTTATCTCAGCGAATGATTCCGCATCCGTACTTGCCGAAGCGATAGCCGGAAGTCAATGGAGTTTTGCTAAAATGATGACTAAGAAAGCTAAGGCTTTGGGAATGACCAGAACCAATTTTGCAAACGCACACGGCTGCCATGATAAAAATCAGTATACCACCGCAACCGATATGGCAAAGCTTGCGCTTGCTCTTAAAAAAAAGTTTCCTAAGTATTATTCGCTCTTTTCGAAAACCACCATTACCTATAAAGGCAAAGTACTGAATGGCCACAATCATGTAACTAAAAGATATGCCGGTGCCGAAGGATTAAAAACCGGTTATATAAGAACTTCAGGATTTAATCTAATCACTACGGCTAAAAAACCTCATGGTCACTTGGTAGGAGTAGTTTTCGGTGGGGAAAACGCAAAGATAAGGGATGATCATATGATAAAAATACTGGATTTGGGTTTTTGTCATCTTTCTGAAAATAAAGGCATTTATAATCCTAAATGCATTAAAAAATCACCGGTTCTCGTTGCTGCTAACAATGCCGCAGCATCACACAAAAGTATCTTCAGCATAGTTGATAATATTGAGCCGATAAAAACCGCAAGTTTAGATAGCAAGAAAGTTGCTCACTTATTAAAAACTAAAAAATCCAAACAGCTTATAGCTCAAAATGAAATTAAAGATATTAATCCATTAAGTATTCAAAGCATTGGGCAAGATTCTAAAAATAATAAGTCTAAAAAAGCCAGAATTTAACTTAGAAAATTGTATAGGAGTATATGTCTCTCAGAACCAGGTTGTTTATTGAACATCTATTAACGGAAGGGGAAAATATTAACTTAAATGAAGAGCAATCGCATTACCTAAGCAATGTTTTAAGATGCAAAACTCATAAGCTATTGAGAGTCTTTAACGGAAAAGACGGAGAGTGGGAAGCAACTATAACCGGGATCAGCAAGAAACACGTTATAATCAATTTAGTAAAACAACTAGCCTCTCAAACAAACCAAGCTCCTTTACACTTTGCATTTTGTCCGGTTAAAAATGTTACACCAAGCTTTATCGTACAAAAAGCAACCGAATTAGGAGTAACGGAGATTTGGCCTATTACTTCAAGACGCACAGTGATAAACAAAATAAACTTGGAAAAACTTAATAAAAACGCTATTGAAGCCGCGGAACAATCAGAAAGATTATGTATACCTAAAATTCATCCTATGCAAAATCTTGCCGACTTTGTGAAATGCAAACCTTTTGACGGTAACCTAATATTCTGCTATGAGAAAGCTGACCCCTTAGGGGTTCAACCATTAAAAAGCAAGTTAAAACAAACCGGAAATTGTATACTAATCGGCTCTGAAGGCGGGTTTAGCTCTGAAGAAGCTGATCTTATAAAAAGCTTGGACTATGCAGTTACTGTTAATTTTGGAAGACGAATAATGCGTGCGGAGACAGCCGGCATTGCCGCAATAAGTTGCTATAATACAATAATGGATAACTGGAAATAAATAATTTGATAAGCTAAAGGTTTAAAAAGTGCAGAGGACAGAAGATAATAAACATTTAAAAATATCAGAATATCTAAACAAAGCAGTAGCTGATAAGTCTGCTCAAATGAAAGAGTGGATAATTTCAAATTATAAAGAAAATAAAAGGCCGTTATACGGCTCTGTAGATGTTAGAAACTCAGGTTTTAAGGTTGCGCCCGTAGATACCAACCTCTTCCCGGCAGGTTTTAATAACCTGGATATACACGGGCTACAAAATGCTAAAGCAGAATTTGCGGAAATTTTTAAAAAAACCAAGCCAAGTAAGATACTTATCATACCTGAAAATTTTACCCGCAACCAAAACTATTTTGAAAATTTGCTGGCATTAAAAAACATAGTAGCTTCTAACGATATAGCGGTGGAATTCGGGTCACCGCATATTACGGAGATTCAAGAATATAACGCATCCTCAGTAATTACACTTAATCCTATTACTCGTCATCAAAATACAATATATATTAAGCAAAACTGGAAACCGGATTTAATTATTTTAAATACCGATCTTACCGGCGGAGTTCCGGAAATTATAGAAAATATATCTCAACCTATTATACCTGAACTAAATAAAGGATGGCATAAGCGGAGAAAATTTACTCACTTCACTACTTATAATAAAATTGTTGAAGAATTTTGTCGGGAGTTTTCTTTGGATCCGTGGCTGCTTTCCACCTACATTGCAAAAGCCGAAAATATTGATTTCCGGAATAAAGTAGGCTTAGAAAAAGCTGCATTATTGGTTAATAATATAATTGAACAAATTAAATTAAAATATGAAGAATATCAGATAACCTCACCCCCGTATGTTTTCATCAAAGCTGATAACGGAACATTCGGGATGGGCATCATGATTGCAAGTAGCGGTGATGATATACTAAATATTAATAAAAAAAAGCGTCACTCCATGGATGTTATAAAAGAAGGCGTACTTAATCGTGAAATTATTATTCAAGAAGGTGTACCCACTATCCATAACCTCAACTCATCTCCTTATGAAAATATCGCATATGCAGTCAATGGTAATATAGTGAGCTTTATCAGAAGAATCAATTCATCGCGCGATCACTTAACTAATTTGAATTCTCCAAATGCCAGCTTTACTTGTAATAGCGATTTTATATATAACTCTGAAGCATTAGTCGCTGAGCTTGCTTTGCTTGCAAGTGTTTATGAATGAATAATACATATTACTTGTTGAAACTAAGTACCCCTACCTCTTTTTTCATCCTGAGGTAAATTTCTCTCCTTTTCTAATTTTTCTGTAAAAGTTTGTTCTTCTCCGCGCTTGCGTTTATTTGATCCTGTATAGGTGAGAGCTTCTTCCGTATCTGAGCCGTTTATAATTATAACTTCACAATCATCTTGAGGTAGTCTGAATTGCTGAACTATAACTTCATTCCAGTCTTCAAAATCATTAACTCGGCTCATAACGCACTCCCCTAACCAATCTCCTTGCTCAATAGTAATGTTTGGCTGCATATGATCTGTTTTAACCTTTTTTAACGGCCTTAAATTTTTATCTTCCAACCTTATTTTTAAAAATTCAGCTATCTCTCCTGCACCTTCTAGTTTGGCTCTTTCTAATGCATTACTTAAATAATAATTATATCTATCAATATCAATGCATTCATATTCCAATAGCATTTTAACAATAGGCAAATTTTGATTGGAAATTGCATAGTATAAAGGTATCTCCCCACTATTCGTTTCTGAAAAGATATTAGCTCCCTCTTTAATAAGTCCTTTTGCTATGTCTAATTTGTTATTAAGTACCGCCAAATGTAAAGGTGTTGTACCATCATGAGCTCCGGCATTTACCACAGCCCCGGTATTTAATAGGCTATCAATAAGCGTTACATTATCTAGTGTTGCTGCTTTATGTAATGCTGTGTAACCTTTGCTATTGCATTCATTAATATAGCTTTTATTTTCTTCATTGATTAAAAAGAAATATATAAAGTCTCTTGTAGTGGGATTTTCTTTTTCCAATATTTCAATATAGTCATCTCTTGGTGTGTTTTGCTTCATTTTAATACACTCTAAAAAGTATAAGATTCTTTTAAGCAAGCATTATAGCACAAGTATATTAAAGAAATATTGTGGTAAGGAAAATTTATTATTAAATTACATTTTTTTCGAATATAAAATATGTCAAATCAAATAAGATCTAATTATCTATACAATCACTAAGGATAAACTCATACTTTTCATTAAAGTATTTTGAAATCCCTGCATTATTAGAAAATATCCAACCGCTAAACTGCTTATCCAACTCATTTTGCTTGGAAACCGTATAAAATTCAATCCATGCTTTACTATCAGGTAAAAGTTTTTTTTCATTCTCCTTCCAACAGCTAAGAACTCTAATAGCAATTTCATCATTAAACATGATAGGTTTTTGGAGATTAACCGTTACAACATCCATCTTACCCATTTTTTTATCGACAATGTTAATTTGAGCTGTATTATAGAAGCTCCCCATTACTCCTTGTCTTTCTATCTCCTCCGCGCTCTCTTTATCCAGAGCACTAAATATTGATTCATCTATTTTTTTTACAAGAGTGCTGTCATTACTTTCAGCCGCAAATACAGTATTCCAAAAAATAAAAATAAAAGCTAAAAATTTAGCTGTGATTTGTAGCATGCGAAGTATCCGAAGAATTATTAGTATCCTTTTGTTTCTTATTACTATCCGTGGAACCGAAAATAAACTTGGCAATTAAGCTTTCAAAACTAATAGCAGGTTGAGTGAATTCGATTCTACCGCCTTCTTTCAGCAATTCTTCATCCGCTCCGGGGGCAAGTGAAATATACTTATCACCCAACAAACCATTACCGATAATTTCAGCTGAACTATCAACGGGAAGCTTATAATTATTATTTATAACGAGCTCAATTACTGCATTATAACTTTTCGGATCCAACCTAAGAGAGATAACATTACCGACCTTAACCCCGCTTAATTTAACATCACTTCCGATATTAATACCATCAATCCTGGTAAACTGAGCAGTTACCTTATAACCTTTAATATCCTTATAATTAATACTGCCGCTTTTATAGGCGATTATTATAAAGCCTACTGCAACTGCAAGCACTATAAACCCGACCACTGTTTCAAAAATATTCTTAGACATTTCCTCTCCCGTTATTAATTTGGTTTCCAGGCTTCATAATCGCCGGTCGCCTTTCTTCTTTTTCCGTCACCTAAAACATGTCCGCTTGGATAATATGCAAACTCCGTACCGGTTAAATTTGGTACTTTTTCTTTTTCCCATTTATATAATTTTTTATCTTTTTGCGGCACATCATCCGATTGATAATGCAACCAACCATACCACACGGGGGGAACCTTCGAAGGTTCAGGTATACCTTTGTAATAGACCCAACGGTCATTTCTGTTAAAATCTCTATGAAAACGTTTTGATTCATAGTATCGATTACCGAATTGATCCTCCCCCCTATACTTTCCAAAAAGCTTTGTATAAATCCAAATTGTCAAATTCATAGAAAAATTATATTTCCTCTCTTTATTAATATAATAATATTATTGCCCGGAGAATAAGTCAATTTAGTTATCTGATATACTCGGATAAAACTGCCTCCATTGAGGTTGGGGTTAAGCCTAATTCTTCAAAACCGTTCTTATTTTTTACTATAATATTATCGGTTTTAAGTAACTCAACTTGGTCACAAGTAAGTAATGGCCGAGGTAATAAAGTTAAAACCGTAGCCATAACTTTAGCAAATATGAATGGGATGCTTACCAACGGCTTTTTTTTGCCGATCAATTTAAATATTAATTCATATATCTCTCGTAGGGTATAAACTTTTGACCCTCCCAACTCAAAAACTTTTCCGCAAATATTATCCTTAACTAAGCATCTCCCCACAGCTTTAGCAACATCCGAAACATAAACCGGCTGAAACCTGGTTCGGCCGCCGCCGATTAAAGGAATAACAGGGAATACGGCAACAAGTTTTGCAAACATGTTTATAAAGTTATCTTCTCTTCCGAACACTACGCTTGGTCGAATAATTACTGAATTCGGGAATGTCTGAAGCACAGCTTTTTCACCCTCAAGCTTAGTTGAGGCATATTTAGAAGTATGATTCCTATTTACTCCCAGCGCTGAAAAATGTATTAATCTTCTTATACCATTATTAGAACAGGATAAAGCGATATTTTTTGCAGCTTCTAAATGTAACTTGTTAAATTTCTGCTTGCCACTCTCAAATAATATCCCGACCATATTTATTACGAAGGTTGAACCTTCAACGTTTTTTTCAATATCTTTAAAACTTTTAATATCCCCTTTAACAAAAGCAATTTGCCCGACTGAACCGCAAACTTTCAGCTGATTATTCTCTTCAGGCTTACGAGAAACTATTTTTATCTTAGCCCCCGTCTTAGCTAATTCTTTTACAATATAACTTCCGATAAAGCCGCTACCACCAAAGATAGTTATTGTATCATTTATACCAATTTTTTTCATAATTTTATGTTAAAAAAATAAATAAGTTTTTGTTTAATATAATCTACACCTTGCAAATTACTTTCTACCCTATTAAAGATAATAGTAACAGTCAAATTTATTTGGGTGCTTTTTTGCCTTTTGAATATTGCTATTTATGGTATTTATATTTTAAATTGGTTAGTATTCAAGAGTTAAATTAATTAAGGAGAAGACAATGTTAAAAGATTTACTTTCGCAAAGAAATAATTTTACCCTACCTCAGTTGCCTTATGCAAAAAATGCACTGGAGCCTTATGTCTCCGAGGAAACTTTGTCTTTTCATCATGGCAAGCATCACCAAACCTATGTTACAAACTTGAACAACTTAATAAAAGATACTTCGTTTGCTGAAATGGGATTAGAAGAAATTATAAAAGAATCCTATAAAAAAGTTGATAAAGTGGGAATTTTTAATAATGCGGCGCAAGTTTGGAATCATGCTTTTTTATGGCACTGCATGAAAAAAGACGGCGGTGGATTACCTTCTCAAACTTTACAAGATAAAATAAATGAAGATTTCGGTAGCCTGGAAAAATTTGTCGAAGAATTTAAAAATGCTGCAATCACTCAATTTGGTAGCGGTTGGGCATGGCTGGTTTCAGATCAGGATAAGTTAAAAGTAATAAAAACAGCTAATGCCGAACTTCCAATGGTTTTGGGTCAAAAAGCCCTTCTGACTATCGATGTTTGGGAACATGCATACTATCTGGATTACCAGAATCGCAGAGCTGATTATGTAAATACGTTTATAGAAAAGCTAATTAACTGGCAATTTGTTGAAGAAAACTTTAATTCAAGATAGATTATTAATTGAGGCGGGGAAATATAATTTAGGAATCATATGAAATTTATAGATAAAATAAAAGGGTTATTGAAAAAAGAGGAGCAATCAAAGGAAGCTACGCTTTCATTAAAGAATTGGTACTCTGAACGCTATGAAAAAATGCTTATACAACGCAACCTTTTGTTTTTAGTTTGTGTCATTTCATTGATTACTATAGCACTTTCAGTGCTTGCCATCAGGTATATAAAAAGTACCCGCTCAATTGAACCGTTCGTAATTGAAATTGAAAGAAAAACGGGTGTACCTACTGTTGTAGAGCCTGTGAGCGTTAAAGCTTACTCGGCGGATGACGCCGTTAAAAGATATTTTGTTATGAAATATATAAGAGCAAGAGAAGAATTCATTTTCAATTCCTATGATTATAATTACAATACAGTAGTAAGGGTTCTTTCTTCGGAAGATGTGTATTATAGTGACTATAGACCTAAATTCAGTATTAAAAACCCTAATAGCCCATACAATTTATATGGTAATAATAACTATAGAACAGTAAGCTTAAAATCTATAATTTTCCAATCACCGACATCTGCACAAGTTAGAATCAGGATGGAAGTAAAAGGAATAATGAACCAGGTAATGGATAAAATTTGTTTTGTAGAATTTAAATTTGCTAATTTACAAATGAATGATGACGAAAGGTTAATTAATCCGTTAGGATTTAAAGTAACCTTATATAGAATTGAAGATGAACAACAAAGAGGAGCATAGTAAAGATGTGTAGTTTAACTAAAAGATTTGTTTTATTAATATTATTAATCTTATTAATCTTACCTTGCGCATTTGCTCATGCCAATCAACCTATCGCAATCGATAGCAGAATAAAAACTTTCGTATATAGTGAAAACGAGGTTTTTAGAGTGGTTGTACATTATGGCTATCAGACGAGTATCGAATTTGCCGACGGCGAAGAAATACAAACTATTTCAGTAGGAAATAGCTTTGCATGGCAGCTAATTCCGGTTGGCAGAAGACTCTTTATTAGGCCATTAGAAGAAAATATTCTTACTAACATGACAATCATAACCAATATGAGAACATACCAATTTGAAATTCAATCAAGATTGCTGTCATATACAATTGATGAGGAACTGGTATATGTAGTACGATTCTTCTACCCTGATGATGAAACCGATCAGATTAAACCTCAAGTTAAAAGCTTTTCAGAACAGGATGCTATACCTGTCGTTAAACCTTTCAACTTTAATTACACTCTTTCCGGAGCTGATAGAATTGCGCCAATTAAAATATTTGATGACGGGATAAATACGTTTTTCGAGTTTCCTTCAACACGAAACGTTCCGCAAATAAGTACTGTGAACGGTAAAACTTCAGTAAAACTCGTTCCTAAAATAAAAGGAAAATATATTGTAGTTAACACGGTTGCTCCGGAATTTGAGCTATCTGATAATACGGATATCGTGAAAGTATATAATGAGAATTATAAAAAATAAATGATGGAATAAATGATGTCAGACGATAAAAATAATAAAGTAATTGAGGTCGATGCCAACCATACTGAGGTTCCCGGCAGTGAAGCCGAACCTTCAAGTGCTCCCTCGGGAAACAGCAACGAACAGGAAAGTCAAGCAAGCCAATTTTCTATAGTTGCTTCTACACCACAACATAAGAAAGTTATGGCAATTGGAATTGTAGTAGTTACCATCGGGGTGTTATACTATATATTTTTCGGGCGCCCTTACTCTCCGGAAGAGATTAAAGATAAGAAAGAAAGAGAAATAGCAGCTCAAAAAGAAGAGCTGCTAAAAACCTCGGCACCGGTAACTAAACCGGCGGAAGCAACCATAAGTATAACTCCGCCTAAATTACCGGAGCCGCCGCCGCTTACCGACCCGACTCCTCCAGAGCCGCCTCCCCCGCCTACTCCGTTATCACCTTCCTCACCATTGTTTAATCAGCCAAACAATACACCTATCATTAACAATATTGTAAAATCTAATTCAGATGATCTTGAAAGGATAAAAAAGCTGGAAGCTAAACGTAAAGCAGGCATGATTGTGGTGGGTGGCGGAGGAGCATTTTCTACTAATGATAAGAAAGGCGAAGCTGATGAAAAAGACTCTGGGGAATCCAAGAAAAAAAACAAAGTTGATTTTTTAGGCTTTGGTAACGGTTCTTTGGACAGCGTTTCACTTTCCAAAACATCTTCCGAACAAGTTACCGCCACTAAAATAGGTAATACTGATTTAATTATTGCCCAGGGAAAAGTTATTAATGCAGTTTTAGAGACGGCAATTAACACTGATCTGCCGGGAATGTTAAGAGCTGCTATAGTGCGTGATGTTTATGCAGAATCAGGAAAAAACATTTTACTTCCTAAAGGTTCAAGGGTAGTCGGAACTTATGATTCTGAAATTAAAGACGGACAAACCAGAGTTAGTATAGTTTGGGATCGAGTGATAAGGCCTGACGGTATTGATCTTGCAATTTCTTCTCCGGGCACAGACCAACTTGGCAGAGCCGGGGTTGAAGGTAAACTTGATAACAAATTCTGGACTAAACTGGGCTCTGCATTACTTGTTTCGTATGTAATACCTATTCTTGCCAATAAATTTACTAACGTGAATAAAAATGACCAGATAAGTACCACTACGACTACAGGTGTAGGTGGAACATCAACTACTTCGCAATCAAGTTTTGCCGCTAAGCAAGCTCAGGAAGCTTCTGATGAATTTACAAAAGTCGGTAAAGAAATAGTTGAAAAAACCTTCTCTACAAAACCGACTATTACCGTAAATCAAGGTTCTTATATCAATATTTATGTTAAAAAAGATCTTGTATTCCCTTCAGGCTTTACTTCAAACAGTGCACAGGTATTGAAATGACCTTAACTGCTTTAGAAACTTACCTCGAGCCTTTGAAGAAAATCTTTGCCGAAGAGGATGTTAATGAGGTTTCCATTAACCGTCCTTTTGAGGCCTGGATCGAAAAAAGGGGAGATATCAGATATGAAAGTATGCCTGAGTTGGATTTTGATCACTTAAGGGGCTTAAGTTTGCTGGTTGCTCAATCAACAGACCAAAAGATAAGCGAGGAAACCCCCCTGCTCTCCGCGACTCTTCCAAACGGCTACAGGATTCAGATTATTATACCTCCTGCCTGTGAATCAGGAACTATTGGCATGTCGATCAGGAAACCTTCAACAATCAAAATGAGCTTGGATGATTATGAGAAAATGGGGGCTTTTGATAGTACTGCTATCGAAGAAGAACACGATGAAGCAAGAGAAATTTTAAATAATTATCTTAAGAACAAAAATATAAAAGAATTTCTTAAAACCGGAATACTTTCCAGAAAAAATATTATAATCAGCGGGGGTACTTCCACCGGTAAAACAACTTTTACTAATGCTATGCTCCGTACTATCCCTAAGGAAGAGCGTTTAATCACTTGTGAAGATGCAAGAGAAATAGATTTGAGCGGTCATCCGAACAGGCTTCATTTATTATCCTCTAAGGGGGGACAAGGTCGTGCGAAGGTAACAACTCAGGATCTGATCGAAGCATGTTTACGTTTAAGACCGGACAGAATCATTGTAGGAGAACTGAGAGGCGCCGAAGCATTTAGCTTTTTAAGAGCGATAAACACCGGCCACCCGGGCTCGATATCAACATTGCACGCAGATACTCCGCTAATGGCACTTGAGCAATTGAAGCTTATGGTTATGCAAGCAGGCTTAGGAATGCCGCCGGAGCAAATCAAAGAATATATTTTAAATGTAATTGATGTTGTTGTACAATTAAAAAGAGCCGGAAAAGGTAAACGGTATATATCGGAAATTTACTTTAAAGGCTCAAGAAATATAACCCAAGGACTATAACCGGTATGGCTGAAAATTTTGGTAAGACAGGTAATTTTATTAGAAACGCAATGGTGGCTATTGCTTTTGGAATTGCCGTTGTTATTTTTGCATTTTATCTTTCGGGAATTATATTTAGTATTACTGAATCAGGAATATATTCAATAACTCCGTATTTCCTAACCTCATCTAAACCTTTTTCAGTCTTAATATATTATTATTCCTGGTGGATAAACAATCTATCCAGCATCACTATAACTTTTCATAATTATTTCATATTCAGATTAGTGCTTGCTACTATTATACCTATTATCACATTTGCCTTCCTGATTTGGAAATATCGGGAAACCATTTATGAAAAAAGGCCTTTCAAACCTGAAGAAGCCCTGCACGGTGATGCGAAATGGGCAAGTGAGGATGATATATCTAAAGCAGGTTTAAGAGCTAAAAAGGGAATGTTACTCGGAAAAGATAATAAGGGTTATTTAGTTGCACCAGGATATCAACATTGTTTGCTGTTTGCCCCTACCGGATCTGGTAAAGGTGTCGGCTTTGTAATTCC
Organism: endosymbiont of Acanthamoeba sp. UWC8; assembly: GCF_000730245.1. Classification (NCBI taxonomy): domain Bacteria; kingdom Pseudomonadati; phylum Pseudomonadota; class Alphaproteobacteria; order Holosporales; family Holosporaceae; species endosymbiont of Acanthamoeba sp. UWC8. The sequence continues at coordinate 992,287 of NZ_CP004403.1, forward strand.
GAACTTACTTTATTGGGAAGATTCCGTTTTTTGCCATGATATTAAGTTGGAAAACTTTGAGCTTACCAGCGGTTGGCGGCAGAAAATGGGGCAACAGGTTTATTGTTGGAACCCGGCTGACCCGGATGGTATCACCCATTGCTATAATCCGATTGACTGGGTAAGTAGTAAACCCGGCCAAATGGTGGATGACGTGCAGAAAATTGCTAACCTGATTATGCCTGAGAAGGAATTTTGGAATAACGAAGCACGCTCATTATTTGTCGGAGTGGTGTTATATTTGATTGCGGTGCCTGATAAGATAAAATCATTCGGTGAAGTAGTTAGAACTATGAGAAGCGATGACGTAGTATATAACCTTGCGGTAGTACTCGATACTATCGGTCAGGAAATTCACCCCGTAGCTTATATGAACATAGCAGCTTTCCTGCAGAAAGCCGATAAAGAGAGGTCGGGCGTAATATCCACTATGAACTCTAACCTTGAATTGTGGGCTAACCCGCTTATTGATACCGCAACCGCTTCCAGTGACTTTAACATACTCGACTTTAAACGCACGCTAACTACCGTATACGTCGGTTTAACACCTGATAACCTACAGCGCTTACAGCCTTTAATGCAGGTATTTTACCAGCAGGCTACCGAGTTCTTAGCGAGAAGACTGCCCAGTAAGGAAGATCCGTATGGAGTAATGTTCATGATGGATGAGTTCCCTACCCTCGGAAAAATGGAGCAATTTGCAAGCGGTATTGCATATTTCAGGGGTTATCACGTCAGATTATTCTTAATTATTCAAGATACGGAGCAGTTAAAGGGGATATATGAAGAAGCAGGGATGAACTCGTTTTTATCCAATGCGACTTATAGAGTGACTTTTGCAGCAAACAACGTGGAAACCGCTAACCTGATTTCTCAGCTAATCGGTAATAAAACCGTTGACCAAGTTTCAGCAAACAGACCTAAATTCTTAGACTTTAATCCGGCTTCCAGATCATTAAACGTTTCCAAAACTCAAAGGGCTTTACTTTTACCTCAGGAAGTTATTGGCTTACCGCGTGATGATCAAATTTTACTTATTGAATCATGCCCGCCGATTAAGTCTAAAAAAATTAAGTATTACGATGATGCCTTTTTTAAGAAAAGACTATTAAAGCCTATCAGCTTGCCGCAACAGGAACCTTATGACCCGCGTAAAGCTAAAGAGACGATGGGCTCTAAAAAACCCGCAACTGAAGAAATCTGATATTTTAGTACTGCTTAACTATTTAAGTCTTATTCCAAGCTTTAATAGATACTTTTACTTAACTAAAACTTAATATAATTTTTATACTAAACTTCCATATTCGATAATATGTTTCATTTATAACTAATTGAGCAGTATTATGAGTAATCAAGTTAGCGAAGCAGTAGCAATTGACCAATTCGGCAATAAACAGCCGCTTAAAATTGTTGATCAAGTGACCAGGAAAAAAACCGGTGACGGAAAGATAGAAAAGATTACCGGCACTACAAAAAATGACCATATCATTTCCAAAGATAGTAAAGACGCCGGAAAAAAACTTATTTTTGCCGGAGCAGGTGATGACACCATCGAATCTTTAAACCAAGGTAATGATATTTATATTTGGGGCAAAGGCCATGGCAATGATGTTATTATTGAAAAGAAAACAAAAGGCGATCATAAAGATATGGTGCAAATGGTAGGAGATATAACTTCAGAAGATATTGATTATCACATGCAAAATGATAAGAAGGGAGACAGAACTTTATATATAAAAATTAAAAGCAGCAGTGAATTTTTAACTATTCCCAGAGATGAGAATCCTGAAGCGATGTATGGTATACATTTTTTAAAATCAAATGAAAAAATTTTTTTTAATGAAAAAGGACTTGAGTATAGAGCAAGAGATATAGAAGAAGGCAGTACGAACGGCGATACCTTGAAAGGTAGTTCGTTTTTAAGCACATTTATAGGCAGTAAATTTAATGATGTTATTTATGATAATTGGCCTCAAACGAAATATCCCCCTGCTATCAAACATAATACCTATATCGGTAATAAAGGTAATGATGTAGTATACGGAGGCCAAGGTAATAATAAATTTATTTGGTCACCGGGCGACGGAAACGATACTTATTATGACCAGTGTATTTCAAATAAATGTATAAAAAGCCATATAGAGATTCCGCTTTCCGCTAAACAAGACTTAATTTATTATTCAACGAATAACGGCAATCAGGATAATGTGTTAGTTATTTGGCATAAATCTACTAATGAATATATTACCGTCATGCGTGAAGAAAACCTGAACACAATTTCCGCCGTTAAATTCAGCGGTGGCAAAGAAACAATCAATTTGATTAATGATATAGAGTACCTTTTTGATGCTTATCCGCCTACACAAGATATTTTCGATAAATATTTTGCCAAAGGCAATGATGCCGTGCATGAGGATCTGTAAGTAATTTTTTAGCTTTATAGATTATCAGATACGTGCAGAAATTTAATACAAACTCTCATGCGAGGTTTTACCGCGGAATATATAATAGCTATATGCAGTATATATTAATACCACCGGAAGCAAAATAGCAGCCCCTACTGAAATGAGTGAAAGTGATTCGGAAGCCGCTGCCGCTTCCCAAACAGAAATACTGTAAGGCACCACCCAGGGCCATAAGCTTACTGCTAACCCTATGTACGCCAATATAAATAGCGATATAGATAACAAAAACGGCACCACTTCTTTACCGTTGGTAATTGTTTTTATAAGATAAAAAGAAACGAAAACCGAGATAATAGGTAACGGAGAAAAGTAAAACATATTCGGCCATGAAAACCAACGATCAAAAATCTGATTATTTAAGAACGGTACCCATAAGCTAACTATCCCCATAAATCCAAGCACATATATTAAAACATACAGGGAACATTTTCTTGCCCAACTCTGAGTTTCTTCTTCAGTTTTCATAATAACCCAGGTGCTGCCGAGCAGCGCATAACCGAAAACCATCGCGACCCCTACAGTAATAGAAAAACCGTTTAACCAACTCCAGGCTCCTCCTGCGTATTTTCTGTCTACTACATTAATACCTTGCACGAATATTCCAAGAATTACGCCTTGCATGAGAGTTGCAACCAAAGATCCGTAATGGAAACAATAATCCCATACTCTCCTTGTCTTAATACTCGCTTTGAACCTAAATTCAAAAGATATTCCTCTAAAAATCAGGGCTATCAGCATTATGGTAAGCGGCATATAAATCGCAGGCATAAGAACTGAATAAGCTAACGGAAAGGCTGCAAGTAAACCTCCCCCTCCCAATACCAACCAAGTCTCATTCCCATCCCAAAAAGGAGAGATTGAGTTCATCATTTTATCACGACACTTATCTGAAGGGGCAAATGGGAATAATATTCCTATTCCTAAATCAAACCCGTCTAAGCAAACGTATAAAAGTACTGAAAGAGCAATTAATCCACCCCATAGTAACGGTAAGTCAATTGATGAAGAGAGGTCAAACATAATTTACCTTTTTAAAAAGTTTTCGGAAAAATATCCGCAATTGATATCGGATGCTTTTGTCCGTGCTTGCCATACATCTCAATCCAATCCCCAATCTTTACACCTTTAGAAATTAGTTTGAAAATATAGTAAACCCCAGCCCCGAAAACAAACGCATAAACTACAAAGAATGCAATTAAGGCAATCAGAACCTGCTCTACGGTTACCGGGGAATGCGCTTCAATTGTTTTCATTACTCCATATACAACATAGGGCTGCCTTCCGACCTCAGTAGTAATCCACCCGCATAAAATAGCAAGTATCCCGAGCGGAGAAACCATTATGCACCATTTAAGAAAAGGTTTGGAAGTAAAGATTTTTTTACGTGCATACTGTATTATCGCAAGTACTCCGGTTAGGCTCATGATTAATCCAATCCCTACCATTATTCTAAAGCACCAGAAAACTAGAGCTACACCATCGGTACGTTGCTCTTTAGGCCAATGTTTTAATCCTTTAATTTCTGCATCAATATCATGGGCAAGGATTATACTGCCGAGCTTAGGTATTTCAATACTATAAAGTGTTTTTTCTTTTTCCTGATCAGGCCATCCGAATAACTTTAGCCCGGCACCTTTTTCAGTTTCCCAAAGACCTTCAATAGCTGCAATTTTAGCCGGCTGATGTTTCAAGGTATTAAGGCCGTGCATATCTCCTATCATAATTTGCATAGGAGCAACAAGGATTGCCATAAGCATTGCCATCGTGAGCATTATGCGAGCATGTGAGGTATATCTGTCTTTAAGCAAATACCAGGCGGCAACTCCGGCAACAATAAAAGAGGTAGTAAGGTATGCAGCGGTAAGCATATGAAAAAATCTATAGGGGAAAGACGGATTAAAAATTATTTCCATCCAATCAGTCGGATAAAAAATCCCATCTTCCTTCATGGTAAAGCCTTGGGGAGTATGCATCCAGCTGTTGGCCGAAAGAATCCAAAAAGCTGAAATTATGGTGCCGATTGCAACCACAAGGGTAGAAATAAAATGCACTTTAGGGCTCACCCTATCCCAAGCAAAAAGCATAATACCTAAAAAAGAGGCCTCAAGAAAAAAAGCGGTCAAAACTTCAAAACTTAAGAGAGGCCCGAGCACATTACCGACTTTTGCCGAAAACCCTGACCAGTTCATGCCGAATTGATAAGACATTACCACCCCCGAAACCACACCTAGTCCGAAGCAAACCGCAAATATTTTTACCCAAAATTTATATATTTCTTTGTATACTGGGTGTTTAGTCTTAAGCCACAGCCCTTCAAGCACAGCTAAAAAGCTAGCTAAACCTATAGTTAAGCTAGGAAAGATGATATGAAATGAAATCACAAAAGCGAACTGTATTCGCGATAACAAAACCGGATCTAATAATTCCATAATCCCATCCTATATAAATCTTAGAAAAGATATATCACGATGATATCCTTAGTAAAGCAATATTTTACCTAACTAAACTTAATACTAAAGGTAAAAAATTTGTATTTTTTACTTCTTTACAAAAAAAAATAAACCATAATAATGTGACTCTCAACAACCTAACCAGGCAACCTTACATGTATTTAAAAAACTTAAGTACAATTTTAACTTTTATTTATCTGATTTTAAATATCAATCTTGCTCAAGCGACCTCCCCTTCCTTAATTCTCGGGTTAGGAAAACAAGGCATTATAGCTAAAAAAAAGCCTATGGAGGGTAATGAAGCTAAGCTTGAATATCGTTTTTCTTCTTTTTATTATGATTTTCAGCCGCATATCGGCGTGATAGGAAGCAGTAAAGAAAGTGCATATGTCTATGCCGGCTTAAATTACGTGATTGATTTCTCTCCCCTGCATCTCGGCATTTCATTTAGCCCGGGAATTTATCACCGCGGCAAAGGCAAAAAGTTAGGCCATCCTTTAGAGTTTAAAAGCCAGTTTGAAGTTTATTATGATATAGCTCCTTCAGTTTCCTTAGGAGCAAGCGTATCACATAGATCAAATGCCGGCATCTCTAAAACCAACCCGGGGCTTAATAACATAATGCTTGAATTACAATATAGGCTGAACTAAGGTTCAAGCAAGGGGCGGCCTACAATAATTTTTTAACATTTATAAGGTAGCACATATGAAAAAAATCTCTTTAAGTTTTATATTAGCTCTAACTTTAACTTCATGTTCTTCCAACCCGAAAGATAAATTGGATTCCGAGTTTTCCTTTCAAGGAAGACCTATTGAACCATGGTGCATTAATTCAATAACCCATTCTTCCTCACCTTCGGTTAATCTTGCCCGATGCAGTAATCCTTTTTCGGAAATTAATATAACCAGCCCGGTTACTCCCGACCTCCAAAAACAAGGATTTATGGGTTATTCTTATGAATATAAAAGCGATACTCCGGTAATGTCTCCTCCTTATATTTTTTATAAATATTTAGGTAAAACAGGTGAATTACATGCAGTTCATAAAATGTGGAGTGATGGAAGATCCGGTAAACATTCTTATGTTTATTTAATTGAAAGAAAGGGTGATAACCTGAACTTTATTAACGGTTACGGTGGTGATCGTTGTATGGGCGGTGTCATTGATGCTAAAGTTGAAGCCGGCAAGGTGAGATATACCAAACAACTTACCCCGTTAACTTTCATCCAAAATTCTTCGAGAAATGTATTCGATTATAATACAAGCAGTAGCTTAAGCGATTGCGCGACCTGTTGTTATATGACCGGAGAGTTTTCCGATAATGAAATGATTTCTGTTAAACTTAATCCCTCTTTGAATCAATTGTTCTCGGATAATAAAGCAGGACATATGCAATATTGCTTTGATAAGCTTTTTAAAAGCTATGTTAAGAGAAACAAACTCACCCTCAACTCTATTGAGCTTAATCAGTTTATAGATAGCTTTGAAAAGAAATGCGTCAAATATAAAAGATAAACCGCTAGGTATTTAGTAAGATGCTTAAAATGCTATAAAATGTATTTTAAGCATTTTTTTATTTAGATAGTTTTAAGCTTATATTGCATAGCTTAATTACTTAGACTACTCGGCATAGGTTAATCATACTGGAGTGTAGTTTTTATTATTTTAAACATAATTGTAGCATTTCCATCAAAGATGATAAGAAGCTATAGAAGCATTTAATAAAAAAGATTGCATATAAAATCTAATTATTTCAGTATCTATTATGTTAACAACCATTAAACTATAACGATTAATAATTAGGGAAACTATATGAACAAAGAAGAATTAATAAGTGCATTATCTGCAAAAACCGATGCAACTAAGGTTGATAGTAAAAAGCATTTAGAGGCATTACTTGAAGTAGTACAGGAAGTATTAGTTAAAGGAGATAGCTTACAGCTTGTAGGTTTCGGTACATTTGCAGTATCTGATGTGAAAGCAAAAGAAGGCATTAACCCGCAAACAAGAGAGAAGATAAAAATTCCGGCTAGTAAAAGAGTTAAATTCTCAGTGGGTAAGCAGCTTAAAGAAGCAGTAAACCACAAGAATTCAAAAAAGAAATAATATTCTACGGATTAAAGGCACCGGTCAAAAAATGAGCTATTAAAACTCTTAAAAAGCCGGTGCTGCTAATCCTATCTAAGTAAAACCGCAAATTTATAAAATGTCTTAGTATATATTTAATAAAAATAGGATAAATATATATGTCAAAAACGTTAGATACTGCTTTAGATGCACTTATCACCCTTGAGCAGGATACAAGGGAATACGGCTTTGACTGGCCAAATCAGGAAATGATCATAGATCAGGCAATCAGTGAATGTGAAGAGATAAGAGAAGCTATATTACATAAAGAGCCCCCACATAGAATAAGGGAAGAAATAGGAGATTTATTACATACCGCTATCTCTCTATGCATTTTTTCCGGGTATGATGTTAAAGATACTTTAGCAAATGTTAATGAGAAATTCGGGGCTAGAATGAACGCATTAAAAAAGATAGCCAGGGAAAGAGGACTAGAGGATTTAAAAGGGCAACCATTAGAGTTTATGCTTGAACTGTGGCATGAGGCTAAAAAGCAAAGCAAATGCTAACATACTCTTTAATTTAGTAGAAACTATAGGGAATTTTAGCGATTCCTGAAGTGGCTACAGTAAGTCGGACAGTTTATGTAATACAAATTTGAAAGAAAGGAGCCACAATAGAATGTCCGAATTAAAACAAAAAGGTTACTCTGGTGAATTTAAGGAATCAGCGGTAAAATTAGCTAATGAATCGAAGCAATCGATTGCGCAAAGCGCAAGGGAACTAGGCATTAATGTTAATACCTTATATACTTGGATTGATAAATACTCAAAACCCAAGGATCCGGCAATGAAAACTGATGAGCATATATATGACGAAGTGAAGCGACTGAAAAAAGAATTAGTAAGGGTAACGCAAGAACGAGACTTATTAAAAAAGGCAGCCGCATACTTTGCCAAGGACTCGGGGTAAGGTATGCATGGATAAAGAAGCAGGGAGGTGATTTTTCAGGTATATACTTTATTAAAGCGTCGAGATATTTTTGCTCGGTGTTAAAAGAATCGCGTAGTTTAGCAAAACCTTGGGCAATATTATCATAAGATTCTCCTTGATTATACATCATTGGGCTTCTAAGTTTTCATAATACTTTTTTAATATATGATATTTTACCAATAAAGTAGAGAGTAAAATAAATGACTTGGATAATAATAAAAAAGCTGATGTTAACCCAAAAAAGCAGATAAGAAAAAAGCAAAAAATTATAAATAATCTAAAATTTGTGTAAGATTATTAATTATGGCTGTAGGCTTTAATTCATTTAGTCCGGGAAGCAATTTCTCGTTCAAGTGTTTATAAGCTAATACATCCATTTTAGCTGCTTTTGCAGCTCTCACTCCGACAATGCTATCTTCGATTACTAAGCATTCCTTCGGAGAAAACCCCATTCTTTCCGCAGAATATAAAAATAGATCCGCCGCCGGTTTCGGGTGTTTAACTAATTCGTAGGTAAATATTGTTTCTTCGGTAAAGTGATTATAAAGTCCCGTGCTTTTTAAAGAGTGTACCACCGTAGAGCGATTACCGTTTGAAGCCACGCATTTGGAAAAATCTTTTAATTTTATAAGTAGGTCGCCTGCATTCGGCATAGATTTAATTTCAGTTTCAATTAGTTTTTTTGATATTTCCCCTGCCCTAGCTACAAACTCACTCTGATCAAACTCATCTCCTACTTCTTCCCGCAATATATCCAAAATATCCTTAAGGCTTACTCCGACAAATTTTTCTAAGCAATATTCCGGGGTATACTGCTTATAACCCATATAGTTTAAAACACCCGCACAAGCTCTGTTTAAAAGTGTTTCAGTATCAACTAATGTTCCGTCGCAATCAAAAATTATTAATTTATAGTTATTCATCAATCAACTCCTTAGGTAAAAACCCGTCATTTTGCATTTCCCAAAGCTTATAGTATTCACCGCGTTTTTTAAATAATTCCTTATGGCTTCCATCTTCAACTATGTCACCCTTTTTAAATACTATTATCCTATCTACGTCGGTAAGAGTTGAAAGCCTATGAGCTATAATTATCGTAGTTCTATTATATGTAACTTGCGCCAAGCTGCTTTGGATTTGTTTTTCAGTTATTGAATCAAGAGCAGATGTCGCTTCATCTAATATAATAATCGGTGCATTTTTTAATATAGCTCTGGCAATAGAAATTCGCTGTCTTTGTCCACCTGAAAGCTTTGATCCCCTTTCTCCTGCAATCGTATCATACCCTTGCGGTAAACTCATGATAAATTCATGACAATTGGCAATCTTTGCCGCTCTATATACTTGTTCGTCACTTGCGGTTATATCGCCGTACCTGATGTTTTCCTTTAACGAACGGTGGAAAAGCATCGGTTCCTGCGGGATCATAGCAATTTGCCTGCGCAAGCTTTCCTGGGTCACATTTCTAATATCCTGCCCGTCAATTAATATCTCACCGCCTTCTAACTCATAATGTCTTAAAATCAAGTGAGCAAAAGTAGTTTTCCCTGAACCCGAAACACCGACCAACCCTACTCTTTGCCCGGGCAAAATTGTAACTGATTTATTTTCAAATAAGTTTTCATTATGATGATATTTGAAAGTTACGTTATTAAATTTAATTTCTCCTCTGTCTACTTTAAGCTCCTCTGCATTCGGTAAGTCTTCTATTTCCACCGGCGAGTTAATAATGCTAAGCGCTTGCCTTGCTATTCCCACTTCTCTAAAAAAATCAGGCAGCATTATCCCTGCCATCCATGTGATGGAAGTGATCTGAAAGGTAGTATTTAAGATAAATATAAACTCGGCAATATCAATAATTCCTTTTCTGTAAGAGTACACCTCATACCAAATCATAAGCACACCCGTAATGGAAAAGCATATCAGTGCAAGTATCAAGCGCATTTTCTCAATATGCCATAATGTTTCGGCATATTTTTTGCGCTCATCTTCCTGAAATTCTAAAGTATATTGATATTCATATGTATTACGTGAAAAAAGGCGTACGTTAAGGTTATTTGTAATGGTATCCACGATTCTCCCGAGTAACCTGCTTCTACTTTCCGAATGAATCGTTGAGTAACGGGTACATTTCCTTAGGAAAAAGTAACAGCTTATTATATGGATAATAACCCACCCTCCCAGGATTAGTGCAAATACCGGAGAAATAAAACTAAAAAATATTATAGATATTATAAGAGCGACGAAGGTAGGGATAAATGTAGTGATGGCCATATCCACGATAGATCCGCAGCTTCTCGGCATATCAGCTACTTTATTTGCTATGGTTCCGGTAAAATTATTTATAAAGAAAGAATAGGAATGGCTATTGACGTAATCATACATAAACATTCTTATCGCGGCCTCAAAACGAGGATAAACTTTGGTTTTAAATAGACCGTTTATCCAAAAAGCGATATCAAGTGAAAACCATAATATTAAACCCAAAATGATGACATGCGAGATCACAGGCCATATTTCTTCTCTGGGACCTTGAAACCCTTCAATCGTTTCGATTATTACTTTAATGACATAAGGCCAAAGGGTAGCATCTAAAGCCAAAGCAAGCGCAAATACTTGCGTAAAAATGAAGCCCCCTTTTTGCTTTTTAACAAAATGCCAAATAAAATTCTTAACTGACTTTACAGCGTGTTGCATACCTTAAAGCTAAAAAGGTTAATGCGGCATAATAACATAACAAATTAATATAAGTCAACTTTACATAGAGTTAAAAAGCGGGATCTACGAATAAAAATTGTATTTCAGCTAATTATATTGCAACAAATGAATTTTTTGATTCTTTAAGAAGAGGAACTAACATATTTAAAAATGTACACCTTAATAAATACATCTTTAATAGTTTTTTATGTAATTTACTATTTTTAATTATTATGATAAAAAGCTTTTTATACGGAAAACTATTCAATAGAAAAGATATGAATTTAGAAAAAATAAAAGTAGGTAATCACCCACCTGATGATATTCATGTTGTTATCGAAGTTCCGATGAACTCTGATCCTGTTAAATATGAATATGATAAAGAAGTCGGTGCTATATTTGTAGATAGATTTATGCCTACCAGTATGTTTTACCCATGTAATTACGGGTTTATTCCTAATACCCTTTCCGGTGATGGTGATCCTGCCGATGTGTTGGTGATTTCCAGCTATCCCGTAGTTCCCGGTTCAATTATTAATGCAAAACCGATCGGTGTATTAATAACAGAAGATGAAAAAGGCAAAGATGAAAAGATATTAGCCGTCCCATCTCCGAAAGTCGATCTTGCTTATGCTGATATCAACTCGTATAAAGACTTACCTGAAATCATCATTCAAAAGATTTCTCATTTTTTTTGAGAATTATAAAAGCTTAGAAAAGGGTAAGTGGGTAAAAGTAACCGGTTGGGAAGATGTGGATATTGCAAAAAAAATAATAAATGAAGCAATCAAGCGCTTCCATGAAACCGAAGAATAAATTATTACCAAATTATTATTTATATATAAAACCGATGAGTAATTCAGAGAATTTTATTGTAACAACATTTTACAAATTCGTTGAGCTTAAGGATCTAACTGAACTTAAGTTACAACTCCTAAAGTTTTGCAATGAAGTAAAAATTAAAGGAACCATTCTTATCGCAAAAGAAGGTATAAATGCTACCTTAACCGGAAACAAAGACTCTATAATTGCCTTTTATTCATTTATAAAAAGCTATAACTGTTTTTCCGACTTAAACTTTAAAGAAAGCATCAGTAACTTCATACCGTTTAAAAAAATGAAGGTAAAAATCAAACCTGAGATTGTTACCTTTAAAGCAGATGTTAATATTGATAATAGGGGGGAATATTTAAGCCCTGAGGAATGGGATAAGTTTTTAGAGAAGGATGATGTAATAGTTATTGATACCCGCAATAATTATGAAGTTGCACTTGGCACTTTTAAAAATGCAACCGATCCCAAAACCAAAGCTTTCACTGAATTGCCTATGTGGGTGAAAGAAAACTTGACTGAAGAAGATAAAGAGAAAACAATATTAATGTTTTGCACAGGTGGAGTAAGATGTGAAAAATCCACTGCATATATGAAGCAAAACGGATTTGAAAAAGTATATCATTTAGAGGGTGGGATATTGAAATATTTGGAAATTACAAAAAATGCAAATAACAACTGGATAGGCAGTTGTTTTATTTTTGATGACCGAGCAGCGCTTTCTCATGATTTAACTGCATTAGAAAGTCTAAGAAATGCTTAGTCATTTTAAAGAGTGGTTTATTATAATTCTTATCATCGGTATAAATTCGTTGTTTGTGCTCGCTGAAATTGCAATAATTACCTCACGTAGAACCAAACTGAAAAAATATGCCGACGACGGAAGTTTAGGAGCTAATAAAGCACTGCGTTTAAAAGATCAACCGGAAGCTTTTCTTTCTACCGTACAGATAGGAATTACTTTACTTAGTATTATAATCGGTTTTTATAGCGGAAGCGAACTGAGCGGGGATCTGGCGGATAAGCTTAAACAATATCCTATTATCAGCACTTATGCAGGTGTAATAGCCAACCTATTAGTCGTTGTCGTTATAACTTATCTTACAGTGCTCGGAGAAATTATTCCCAAAAGAATAGCAATGCTTTATCCTGAAAAGCTGGCAACTTATGTCTCTTATCTTATGTTGCTGTTCATGAAAGTGTTTTATCCGTTTATATTTTTGCTGAGCGGTTCTACAAAATTTGCTTTAAAATTACTTAAAATAAAAGATAGAACTTCTGAGATAACCCATGAAGAAATAAAAATGTTCGTAACTCAGGCTGAGAATGAAGGAACAGTGGATAAAACCGAGATGGACATGATAAAGCGCCTGATTCACTTAAGCGATATAAAAGTCGGCACTATTATGACTCCAAGGAAGAAAATGGTTTGCTTGGATTTAAATGATCCGGAAGAGATTAATTTAGAAAAACTATCTAAACATCCGTTTAACTATTTTCCCGTTATCGACGGTAAACTTGAAAATTTTATCGGCTTAGTTTCAGTAAAAGATTTATTTAATACCCAAATTACCGATAGTATACTTAATTTAAAATCCAAATCTATTGATGTTCTCTATATTCCTGAAGTCGCCACACTGACAAAATTACTTGAATCATTTAAAGAACATCAGTCAAGAGTGGCGATGGTTTTAGATGAATACGGAGAAATTGAAGGGATTGTTACCTTAAATGATATCTTGAAAACTTTTGTCGGAGATTTGGTAACCCAGGACAGAGGCCAAACCCCGTCAATTATTAAGAAAAAAGACGGCTCACTAAATGTAAACGGAAATGTCCCGATAGAAGAAATTATGGAGCTACTCCAGCTTTCCTCTCTTCCCGGAGATAAGGAAGAAGATTATAGAACGATTTCCAGTTTCATTTTAAAGCAATTAAACCGCATGCCTGAAATCGGCGATTCATTCGAAGCCGGCGGATATATTTACAAAGTTACTAAAATGGATAAATTTAGAATAGATAGGGTTTCTATAAAAGCAGTCGGTACTAAGAGTTAATTACTAACAAAACATTCCTTACATAGCTGATTAAAATATTTTCCGACAAGTTTACCTCATTTACATCATGATACAAGAAGCAGGCTCTGTTTCTCGCTCGCGCTTAAGTCTCTCCACATAAGTTATATCCTTATATTCATAAGCTTTATCATTAATTGCTTTGCAGGTTAGTTTTAAATTAAATAATTCGTTTTCACCTAAATATTTAATAAATGCTTCTTCAACATCGCTTGATAATGTTATTTCAGGGAGGTCTTTATCATTATAACTTCCTGATAACATTTTAGGTAAGTAGTACATAAAAGCTTGCACTACAGGCTTTTTCTCAAATTTATTAAATATATGATCTGATAATATTTTTACCAAATCTTTTAATAAATTCCCTTTTTCTTTATCATATTCATCGAGCTTGCCGGATAATTTTAGATCTATTAATTCTGACTTATAACTTCTAATATGGGTATCTATAAACTCATATTCAAAATCTGCTATTTCTAATAACTTACCTAGTATTTTTGGTTCATGAATATGGTCAATCACTGTACACTTCATGGAATCTCTATAATTTACCTCTGCTTCAGCTTTTATCAAAAGCTTTATTATTTCGAATATATCATCCTCTTTTTCACTTGTTAAGTTTTCTCCGGCGCAGATCAGTTGTAAATAGCTTATTTTATCTACATTCCCTTGGGCAGCCATAAGAGCAAAGTTTCTTAGCGGATTCCAACGTGAAGCCCGGGTTTTTATTTCTAAAGGCACTTTATTCAGCGCTAACTCCATATTATTTTCAATAGCATGCGTTAAGAGCATTTTTATTAATGTGAGTCTTGTCTCTGATAAATCTTGGTATTTATAGAAAACATCCTTCATACTAAATAGATTATCAAATAACACTTCTAACGGATGCACCCCGACTTCAGGATTAAGCTCACACCCTTTTTCTAGTAAAAATCTTACAAGCTCAACTTGCCCTCTTTGTGTTGCTAAGGTAAGTAAAGTTGCAGAAGACGAGGAAAATCGAGGTGAACATCCTGAAGAAGGCGCAATATATTGCATTGCATCAAACCTATACTTATAAACTGCATTTAGATTAGTAATAGGCAATTCTTCACTGCCGAGATAATCATATAAATCATCCCATTTTTCAGTTATCACAAGCTCTTGAATTTTTTCATTCATAATAAACCACTTATCAATATTAGATCTATATAGGCATAATACTTAAGGTGTTATCCGGTATTAATCAAACGTAAAAAATAGAATTTTATCTGATATTTTTATCCTATTCAAGCTATATCCCCAGTAATTTTTATAAGCTTAACTACTTCCAAACTTACTTTAAGTTTTCATTTTTCTCTTTATATTTGTTAAAAATATAGCTATAGTTCAGAATAAAATATATAAATTGTGCTATGGTTGCTTTATCCCCTATAAATCGTCATAAAACACACCAGGTTATAGTCGGAGGAGTGGCAATAGGCGGCAATGCCCCTCTAGTCGTGCAATCGATGACCAACACTGATACAAGCAATGCGGAATCCACCACAAAACAAATTATTGAACTATATGAAGCAGGCTCAGAGATAGTCCGTATCACAGTCAATAATGAATCTGCAGCGAAAGCAGTCCCGAAAATTAAAAATAATTTAGTAAAACAAGGCTATAACGTGCCCTTGGTCGGCTGTTTCCATTATAACGGCCATAAGCTTTTAACTGATGTACCGGAATGCGCAGCTGCGCTTGATAAATATAGGATTAACCCCGGTAATGTAGGGTTCGGCGAAAAGCGCGACAAGCAATTTGATGTTATGGTCGAATGTGCTATAAAATATAATAAGCCGGTTAGGATAGGAGTTAACTGGGGAAGCTTAGATCAGGATTTAGCTACAAAATTAATGAATGAGAACGCTACTTCCGATTCACCAAAATCCGCAGACGAAATAATGCGCGAGGCATTGGTAGTTTCTACATTAAAAAGTGCACTTCGTGCTGAAGAGTTAGGTCTTCCCGCTAATAAAATAATCATTTCAACTAAGGTCAGTCGAATCCAGGACTTAATTGCAGTTTACGGAGAACTAGCTAAGCGATCTAATTATTGTTTACATTTAGGCTTAACTGAAGCAGGTATGGGCAGTAAAGGCATAGTTGCTACCGCAAGCGCTCTTGGAATATTGCTCTATCAAGGTATTGGAGATACAATCAGGGCTTCCTTAACTCCAGGAGTAGGTGAGTCTCGAACTCAGGAAGTGGTAGTATGCCAAGAGGTTTTACAGACACTGGGGCTTAGATCATTTTTACCTATGGTTAGCGCTTGCCCGGGTTGCGGCAGAACCACCAGCACGTTTTTCCAAGAATTAGCCAGTAAGATTCAGGACTTTATTCGTAATCAAATAAAAGAATGGAAGAAAGTTTATCCCGGCGTTGAAAATATGAACGTCGCAGTGATGGGCTGCATTGTAAACGGCCCCGGAGAAAGTAAACACGCCAATATCGGTATAAGCCTTCCCGGCTCGGGTGAAGAGCCTATAGCCCCGGTATTCATTGACGGAAAAAAAGCTCATACCTTAAGGGGAACAAAAATTGCAGAAGAATTCCAAACAATATTAACTGAATATGTGGTAAAAAAATATGCAAAAAATAAGTAAAATTATATACTCGATTTTAATACTTTTTAGCTTAATCTTTCAAATAAACTTAGGTAATGCTGAGATAGCTAGCCTTGAAAGTAAAATAAGTAAGTCGATAGAAACTTATTCTTTTTTAAGCAATAAAGAAAAAAAGAAAGTAGAAAGGCTTTGGAAAAAGCTTAACAGCAGAGGATATGTTGCCATTGAGGGTAAAGATTCCGAGCTACGTCAATTAGCTGTTACCTTCCAGGAAATTATGGAATCGAGTATAGCTGAATCATTAGAAAACGGAGCTGCTTTATCAGTAGTTGGAATAATACACACCCCTACCCCGCCTACTCCGCTTAGAGTAAAAGATTTATCAAGCATAGAAGACTTCATTCCTGAACATAATCGAGGTGACTCACAAGTTATAAAAACACTTGGTAACCGCCATATAATTTTACTTAAATTACTTAAATTAAAAGCAACTTTAATAGCTGCCTATTCTAAAGATATCTCCACCTCTAAAATTCCGGGATATAACAACTTCCTGAGCTTAACTAAAAGTTATACTAACCTGATTGATAAGCCGATCAAACACCTTACCCCCGACTTAAGCGGTGCAACTTATCTAATCAAAGACAACAGCGGTAATATCAAAGCATTCTCCCTTCACTCTACTCAAATTAACAAACAGTTAGTAGGTGAGCAGAAATGGAAGATTTGGTTCGGCGATATAAAGAATAAAAAGATAGCTAAACGCATGGTTAAAATCGATAGCTTTTTAAAAGCTGAAGATGTGGATATTTACCAATATCTTAACTAGGAAAATAAGTTATATTATCGATTATTTAAACTAAGGGTTTATATGTAATAAGATTATTATATATAAACCTATTATTTTCTAATTACATGTAAAAACTGTTGAAGTTTTGTGCTCGAAGAGTAATATCGCAAATTATTAACTATAATTTCAGGTTCCTTATGAAAAAGTTTATCTCAACATTTTGCGGCATAGCCTTCACTTTTTCCTCTATACAAGCGGAAGCAACTTCAGAAGGAAAACTTGATCCGGAAAATATTATAGTTATGGAATTAAAAGATGGCACGGTGGAAATCGAACTGTTTCCGAATAAAGCACCCGAGCACGTAAAAAGAATTAAGGAGTTAACCAGAGAAGGTTTTTATAACGGCGTGGTCTTTCACAGAGTAATTAAAAATTTTATGGCACAAACCGGAGACCCGACCGGCACCGGAATGGGAGGAAGCCCGAAACCTGATTTAAAGGCGGAATTTAATGATACTCACCATGTAAGAGGAATAGTTTCCATGGCAAGAAGTATGAGTCCTAACTCAGCAAACAGTCAGTTTTTTATTGTGCTTGCAACCGCTTCTCACCTGGATAAACAATATACTGCCTTCGGCAAAGTGATAAGCGGCATGGAATTCGTCGATAAAATTAAAAAAGGCGGAGAAAATAGCGACGGTAAAGTCATTAATCCCGATAAAATTATTAGCATGAAAATATTAGCAGATATTGAAAAGAAAAAATAAATAACCGAAGGAAAGTAAATGTCCTCATTACCGGAAAAGTATAATTCACAGGAAGTAGAAAAAAAATGGCAAAAAACTTGGGATACAACCCAAGTTTATGCTTATAATACCGAAGAGGAAAGAGAAAACACATTCTCAATAGATACCCCTCCTCCTACGGTTTCCGGCTTATTACATATGGGGCATATATTTAGCTATACTCAAACTGATTTCATAGCTCGCTATCAAAGAATGAAGGGAATGAACGTGTTTTACCCTATGGGATTTGATGATAACGGGCTGCCGACTGAAAGGTTGGTGGAAAAAGTTAAAGGTGTGCGGGCAGGAAAGATGCCTCGTGCAGACTTTATTAAAGTTTGTGAAGAAGTAGTTGAAGAATCCGAACAGGAATTTAGAGCACTATTTAAAGAAATAGCTTTAAGCGTTGATTGGACACAGGAATACCAAACTATCAGTAAGCATTCCCGCAAAATTTCCCAAATGTCTTTCATTGATCTGTTTAATAAAGATTTAGCTTACCGGAAATTTTCTCCTACATTTTGGGATCCGGTAGATAAGACTGCTATTGCCCAGGCTGAAATTGAGGATAAGGAACGGAAAGGTTATATGAATGATATAGCTTTTGCAACAGCAACCGGGGAGGAGATTGTTATCGCAACTACCAGGCCTGAACTTATTCCTGCTTGTATTGCGGTATTTTATCATCCTTCCGATAAAAGATATGCTCACCTGGCGGGTAAGAAAGCTCTTACCGCTATATTTAAACATGAAGTGCCTATAATTGCCGATGAAGACGTAAATCCCGAGAAAGGTACCGGCCTCGTAATGTGCTGTACTTTTGGGGATATCCAAGATATTGAATGGTGGAAAAAGCATAATCTTTCAGTTAAGGAATGTGTTACTTCCGACGGAAGAATGGTGAATGCCGAAAAATATGACGGTTTAAAACTTGAAGAAGCTAAAAAACAAATCATAGAAGATTTAAAGACTCTTGGGCTACTTAGAAAGCAGGAAGAAGTTACTCAATTTGTTAAGTGCGCGGAAAGATCAGGTGCTCCGCTTGAAATTATTCCTACCCACCAATGGTATGTTACCCTTTTATCTCATAAAGATGCTTTAATTGAAAAAGGCAGGGCATGTAATTGGTATCCGGATTATATGAGAATAAGGCTTGAAAATTGGATTAATGGCTTAAACCAGGATTGGTGTATTTCAAGGCAACGTTTTTTCGGGGTTCCGTTTCCGGCTTGGTATTCCAAACGTAGCGGAGAAGAAGGAAAAATATTACTTGCCGATATTGATCAACTACCTGTGGATCCGCTTACCGATTTACCGAAAGGCTATACGAGGGAAGAAGTTGAGCCTGATTATGATGTTATGGATACTTGGGCGACAAGTTCAATCAGCCCACAGCTTAATACTTCGGCAATAAGTCGCGGGTTAGCTGTTGATTATGAAAGACATCAAAAATTATACCCCTTTGATTTAAGACCCCAAGCTCATGAAATTATTAGAACCTGGGGGTTTTATACGATCGTAAAATCTCTCTTTCATGAAGATTCTATTCCATGGAAAAATTTAATGATCAGCGGTTGGTGCTTAGCAAGTGATAAAACCAAGATGAGTAAATCTAAAGGTAACGTAGTTACCCCTAAGGAACTAATTATTGAAAAAGGCTCTGACGTGGTGCGTTATTGGGCATCTACTTCCAAGCTCGGTGTGGATACCGCTTACTCGGAGGAATTGTTTAAAATCGGCAGAAAGTTAGTTAATAAGCTTTGGAATGCTTCTAAATTTGCCGGTTTTCATTTTGCTAAACTTGATGGTAATCAGCCGACTTCCCCTCAGGAAGACATTAAGAATGGAAAAATCTTTGAATCCCTCGATTTATGGATATTATCCGAACTTCATAAAACAATTGAATGCGCAACCGCTGAATTTGAAAGGTTTGAATACTCGGATGCTCGAGTGATAATAGAAGATTTCTTCTGGAATGCTTTTTGCGATAATTATCTCGAATTAGTTAAAGCCCGAGCTTATGACGAAGCCAAACTAAACCCTAAAGGTCAGATGAGCGCAGTGTATACAATATACCATTGCTTAAAACATATTTTGATACTATTCGCACCCCTTCTACCTCATATTACCGAAGAAATTAATCATCATATTTTCGGTGGTGAAACTCTACATAAACGCGGCAGTTGGCCGAGGCTTGAAAACCATTATTTTAAAGAAGAATTATACACACAGGGAGCTGCTGCATTACAAGTGCTGGAGCTGGTTAGAAAATTTAAATCCGAGCGGAACTTATCGCTTCGTGTGCCGCTTAAACTTGTTGAGTGGAGTGGAGCAGACTTGGATAGCTCTGTATTAAATGACTTAAGGTTGGCTGCCAATGCTTCTGAATTTAAATATAACCGTGCCTTAAATAATTCTAGCTTATCTTCACTTGACGGTAAATATTCAATTTATGCGGAGATAGAACAACATGATGATGAAAGGGTCTGACTCTAATCTTCCTGAATACAGCGTTTCAGAAGTTGCTCATGCAATAAAGGTTACACTGGAAGAAACCTTTTCTTATATTAGAATTAGGGGTGAAATCTCAGGACTTAAAGTTGCCTCTTCAGGTCATATATATTTTAGTTTAAAAGATAACAATGCCGTACTTAATGCAGTTTGTTGGAAGAAGGTAGCGAATCAACTCCCATTTCAAATTGAAGATGGAGTTGAGGTAATATGCACCGGTTCCATCTCCTCTTTTCCGGGGAGATCTTATTATCAGTTAATTGTTGAAAAAGTTGAAGTAGCAGGGATCGGCGCATTACTTGCCATGCTTGAAAAAAGAAAGCAAAAATTGGAAGCTGAAGGTTTATTTGATCCCGACAGGAAAAAACCGATTCCTTATTTGCCGAGAACCATCGGGGTTATTACTTCTCCTACCGGGGCGGTAATCAGAGATATTTTACATAGGATATCCGACCGCTTTCCGATTCATATACTACTCTGGGGAGTATTGGTACAAGGAAATGAAGCTGCCGAACAGATTGCCGATGCTATAAATGGCTTTAATAACCTCCCATCCTCTATACCTAAACCTGATATTTTAATTGTTGCAAGAGGAGGCGGTTCAATTGAAGATTTATGGGCTTTTAATGAAGAAATAGTAATCAGAGCAACAGCTGATTCTAAAATTCCGATTATTTCAGCGGTAGGCCATGAAACGGATACCACACTTATAGATTTTGCTTCCGACAAAAGATCTCCTACCCCGACTGCAGCAGCGGAAATTGCAGTTCCCGTACTCTCAGATTTAAAATATACCGTGGAAACTTTAAAACGAAGACTTGATTCAACTCTGCCGAATTTAATTAAACATAATGAACTCAAGCTAAATAATCTCTCAACCGCCTTAGGTTTTTTTCTTTCCAAAATAATCTCACTGGAAGGAAAGTTAGAAAATATTGAGTTTAAACTTTCTAATCTGATGACTAATTTACTACAACGACTTAATTCAAAATTACAAATTCACGGCATGCTGCTTGACAGTTTCCATTATCAGAAAATTTTAAAGCGCGGCTTTGCGTTAATTAGGGATAATAAAGGAAAAGTAATAAAAAGCATTACCCAAATTAAGCTGAACAGCGTAATAAAAATAGAGCTGCATGACGGCACTCAAGAAGCTTTAGCTTTAAACGTTTCCGGCAAAAGCCACAGTATAAAAAACCCCTCGGAACAGAACAAGCAACAATCATTGTTTGACAACACCTAGCTTTGCATCTTAACATAAATTTAAGGTTACTAATTATTTGGTATGAAATTTGCTTACTCTTTTGTATATAAGAAAAATTAAATACTATGGATAATTCGACTTATTTTATGCTATCTAAACAAGTTGCAGCATTTAATAAAATAAATGTTACAGCTGATAATGTGGCAAATTCAAACACCACCGGCTTTAAAAAAGAGCACATGGTCTTTGATAAATACTTAACTCAAGATACGAGAGAAAAAGTAGCTTTTCCAAATGACGTTGCAACTACTCTTGATCTTAAAGACGGAGGATTAGTTCCGACTCAAAGGCCATTAGATGTCGCATTGGTAGGAAGCGGTTTTTTTGTGGTTAATACTAAAGGCGGTATTCAATATACCAGAAACGGCAACTTTTTTATTAATGCGGAAAATACTTTAGTAAACGATAAAGGAAGCCCGATACTCACTGCCGACAACCAGGAAATCGGATTTGAAGAAGGTGACCCACCACCCGTTATACTTCAGGACGGAACTATAACCGTGAACGGAGAAGCAAGGGGAGTAATCGGGGTAGTAGAGTTTGCTAATCCACGTCTTATCCGAAAAACAGGGGAAGGATTATTTACTTCGGAGGCAGCTCCAGAAGCTAAGGAAGATGCAAGAATCATACAAGGTATGCTTGAAGGTTCGAACGTTAATGCAATTGAAGAAATGGTAAAATTAGCTGAGGTGCAAAAAGATGCAACCGTTACATCAAACTTAATTAATGATTTATATAATATGCAACGTAGTACTTACAAGGTATATTCAAAAATAGGGGAATAAAACAGGGGACTAAAATAGGGGGAGGATAACTTATTATGTCGTTAAGAGCATTAAATATAGCTGCGACCGGTATGGTAGCAAACGAGCGCAAGATTGATAATATTTCACATAACGTCGCCAACTCGGAAACAAAAGGATATAAAAGGTCGGATGTCATTTTCAATGATTTATTATATCAAACCGAAACCAGGATGGGGTCTTTATCCGCTGCTGATGGAAGCATAATCCCCACAGGTATACAATTTGGTCTAGGAACGGCCGTGGGAGCAACATACAAAGTTTTTTCACAAGGGGAATTAATCCCGACACCTAATACTCCGCTCAACCTTGCACTTGACGGCAACGGGTTTTTTCTGGTCAACTTACCTGACGGCAATACCGGATATACAAGAGCCGGTGAGTTAATGCGGAGTCCTGATGGAGTGATTGTTAACCCTTTAGGGTATGAAATATCCCCGGGCATCACTATTCCGCAGGATGCCCTCAATGTAACAATAACCAGAGATGGAAGGGTACAGGCAACTATAGCCGGCCAGCCTGACCCTCAAGATTTAGGGCAACTTGATTTGGCAATATTTCAAAACCCTTCGGGATTAGAGGCAATAGGGGATAGTATATACAAAGAAACTACCGCTTCCGGTGCTCCTATCTTAGGCTTTGCTCTTGATGATGGATTCGGAAGTATCAAACAACATTTTGTTGAAAGTTCTAACGTAAATTCAATCACCGAAATTATGAACCTAATTAAGGCACAAAGAAACTATGAAATGAACTCAAAAGTTATGCAAACGGCGGAGCAGATGGCAAAAGAAGCAATTGATTCTAAATCGTAAATAATATGAAATATATCCCTCACCTATTTTTCATTATTATTTTTCACTACTGCTTTGCTTTTGCTCATACCATCACTGAAATTAAAGAGATGGTTGAGGAAGAACTGGAACGTGAAAAATTTATTGATCATGTTATAGTTAGGTTAAATGCAGGTAGTCACCTCAAGAACACAAAAGATATCGAGCTGTTGGCTACTGAATATGAAATTAACTCTAATAAGGTTAAATTATTAGTTACTTCCGAGGGACATGAATATTCACTCGAAGGCATTAGCACGGAAGCAATAATTATCCCTACCCTCACCCGCAAGGTTAATAAAGGAGAATTACTTAATGAGGATATGTTCGGAGAAGCAAAATATCCGAAAGATAAGCTTTCAGGGCTTATAATCCAAGATGTAAAAGAAATTATAGGCAAATCAGCTAAAAAAACCTTGCAACCGAACAAGCCTATAAAACCAAGCGAGCTTATGTCACCGACTATAATTAATAAAGGACAAAAGGTTACCTTGCAATTTAATAAAACTGCTCTCATAATCGAAACACTGGGAGTAGCCTTAGAGGCCGGTGGCTTAGATGATATTATCAAGTTAAAAAATATTGATAGCGGCAAGTTAGTTATCGGAAGGATAAAAAATGCTCAAGTAGTTGAGGTTGGGGGAAAAATATAAATTATGAATATTAAGCAAATTATCTTACTTCTTTCTTTATCTTCTTTAACAGCCTGTGATATTATGGCGAACCGACTTGCTAATGTCGGGCGTCCTCCTGAATTTAATAAGGTTAATACTTATAATGACTATATTCAACAGGAACAATACCTTAAAGCTAAGGCGGCTCAATCGGAACAGCAATCATCAATAGAACCCACGGCGCAAGGAAAAGCTGCCAATTCTTTATGGAAACCCGGCTCAAGGGCTTTTTTCCGTGATTTGCGCGCAAGAGCAATTGGAGATATCTTAAAAGTGAATATTACTATTCAAGATAAAGCAAAACTCGATAATAAGACTACAAAAACCAGATCAGGCTCTACAAGTGCAGGTATGCCAAGCTTATTCGGCTTTGAAAACAAAGTTAAAAACATTTTACCTGATGCGGTAAATCCTTCTAAATTATTAAATGTTACCTCAAATGACAACAACACCGGCGAAGGCAAAGTTGATAGGCAGGAAACCATTAATACAACAGTTGCCGCAACAGTAATAAAAATACTTCCTAATAATAATTTATATATTAAGGGATCCCAAGAAGTGAGGGTTAATTTTGAGGTAAGGGAAGTAACTATAGAAGGTATAGTAAGGCCTGAAGATATCAGCACTGAAAATGCCGTTACCTTAGATCAAATCGCAGAAGCCAGAGTATCTTACGGTGGGCGCGGGCAATTATCGGAATATCAGCAGGAAAGATTAGGCAGACAAATATTGGATATTGTTGCACCATTTTAGGATATAAGCGCCTTAAAGAAGTAAGCTTTTTAAAGCCTGTGCAATCACTTGAAATTTCGGCAAAGATCTTATAAATAAAAGTTAGTTACTTTTTTGTTAGCAAGTTTAGTATGAATAAAAATAGCCTTAATAAAACATTTAGTTGAAATATACTCTAAGGTATCATTAAAATAATTCTTTGCTATAATCCTGAAGTAAAATAATAAAGGCTGCTGATTGTCTTACGCAATTGATCAAGTAAAATCAAGGATAAATCTATCGTCCGTTGTATCCAAAAAGGTTGCGCTTAAACGTAAGACGAGCGGAGAATACCTTGGTTTATGCCCTTTTCATCCGGAAAAAAGCCCTTCATTTAACGTGAGTGATAACAAAGGATTTTATCACTGCTTCGGTTGCGGTGCTCATGGTGATGTTTTTTCGTATTTGATGGAAACCGAATATCTTAAATTCCCCGAAGCTTTGGAAAAATTAGCCCAAGAAGCAGGCATTGAGCTGCCGAAACATACCGAAGTGCAAAAAAAAGCAGCAGGATATTAGAGATATTTTAATAGAAATTCATGAAGCGGCAGCGAATTACTATACACAAAAACTATTTAGCCCGGAAGGAAAACAAGCTTTAAATTATCTTAAAAAAAGAGGCTTGAAAAATGATATTATTGCAGAATATAGGCTAGGATTTACTCCCCACAACCATAGTGAGTTGCATGATTTATTAAAGCAAAAATTTAATGAAACTCAGATAGCTGCTTCTAAAGTATTATTAAAAGGCGATTACGGGGTTTATAACCCATTAAAAAATCGTGTTATTTTCCCGATTTTTAATAAGAGCGGTAAAACCGTTGCTTTCGGGGGAAGGTTAATAGAAAAAGGAGAGCCTAAATATTTAAATTCTCCGGAAACATTAATATTTAAAAAAAGTGAAACCTTATACGGCTTAAACTTTGCCAAAAAAGAAGCCCTTAAAACCAAGCAAATAATAGTAGTTGAAGGGTATATGGATGTTATAGCCCTAGCAAATAATGAAATTTATAATTCCGTAGCTCCTCTTGGCACAAGTATATCCGCAGATCATATAAAATCTTTATGGGAAATTGTTGATATACCTACCCTCTGTCTTGATGCGGATAACGCAGGAAGAGCCGCAACCTCCAGGCTTGCTTCCGAAATCCTCCCTTTTATAAAAGCGGATAAAACATTAAATTTTGCCTCTCTCACGGGGGGGAAAGATCCCGATGAAGTAATTGTTAATAAAGGTAGAGAATTTTTTAAATCAATAATAAATCACCCTACCCCTTTATCAGAGTTGTTGTTTACGTCACTTTTAAAAATGCATACTGTAAAAACCCCGGAAAATATTACAACTTTAAGGAAAAACCTGGAATTACTAGCTAAAAAAAATTATTGATAAAGACCTGCAAAAATCATATAGTTCATACTTTAAAAACAAAGTATATGAGATACTTTCAAATAAGAAAAAACCCAATATTAATAAAGAATTTTTAAATTCAAAGCACAACATACAATCAATACTGAGCGAACAGGAAAACAATATTTTAACTATTCTGGCAACAGTTATTAACCACCCTGAAATTATTTCTGATGATGAAATATATTATGAACTACATGACATCGAAATAAGGTCTAATTTTCTTGACAAAATCCGTGAATATATATTAAATTTAAAAGGTTATATCAATTACGAAAACGAGCCTTGTCGGAAAACTTTGCGGCAAACTTTGGAAGAGCAATTTAATTTTAAGTTAAATGATAATATGTTTGACACGTTCGCGAAAAGCGAGGCAAGTAGTGAAGAAGCTAAAGAGGGAATAATAAGAATTTTCAAATTAAACAATTTGATTATAATTCAAGAACAAATAAAAACCACAAGTCAATTACTGATGGAAAGACAAGATGAAGAAACTTATAACAAGTTAAGCTATTTGAAACAAATTGAGGAAATCCTAAAAACAGAACTTAACATTTTAAATTAACGAGAACAAAATGAGCAAGGCTACTTCTAAGAACCAAAAAACGGCAACAAAAGAGGATAATAAGATACTCAAGGAGTCTAAAAAACTTTCTTCGGCTGAAAAGTCCTCAATTAATAATATGGATTCAGTTGAGGTGAAGACCCAAACTGCTAAATCACCTGCAAATAAAGCAGCTAATGAGGATTCTTCCTTTGAAAAATTGATAAAAAAAGGCAAAGAGACCGGAAGCGTAACATTTGATCAGCTTAACAGTGTTATCAGTGATACCGATATTGAAAAAATTGAAGATACCATTTCCTTTTTTGATGACGCAGGGATTACTCTATCAGAGAAATCTTCTGATGATGAAGAGCTGGTTTTTGACCTTCCGATATCCGAAGAAGAGCCTGCGGAAGAAGAAGAGGAGCAGGAAACTTTAAGAAGTGATGATCCGGTTAGAATGTATCTCAAAGAGATGGGACATGTTGAGCTGTTATCCAGAGAAGGTGAAGTTGAGATAGCTAAAAAGATTGAAGATGGTCGTTATAAAATGATCACTTATCTTTGTCAAACACCTGTAGCTTTAAGAGCATTTATTGATTGGTATGATGCATTATCTAATGAGGCTATTTTATTACGTGAAATAATTGATCTTGATGCAATGTACTCTAAAGAATTCGGTAAAGATGAATTTTCTGAAGCTAAGCTTGCTGAAGATGATTTCGCAGGTTTTAAGGAAGAAGAAGAAGACGAAGATGAGGATGAAGCCGAAGAAGAAACTGAAGAATCGGAAGATGAAGATTTAGATGAAGAAGAAGGCGATGAGAAGAAAGCTGGAACTTCGGATGATTACGATAGTGAAGAGAATTTATCCATTTTAAGTATGGAAATAGAACTTAGACCAAAAATGATTGATGTTTTCGGAAAAGCTGCACAACTTTCCGGGCAGATTTTAAACATTCAACAGGATAAGCTTGCTGCTGCACTTGAAAACAAACCATTTAGCACGACATTTTAATAAAAAATATGAAACTTTAAATCAGGAACTTAGTACCTTAATGCAGGATATGCGTTTCAATGAAGCTCAAATTGATAGAATTTTAGACAAATTATACAGCATAAATAAGAAACTTATCGGTATTGAATCTCAAATTTTAAGGTTAGCTGAAAATAACAAAATTAACCGTAATACTTTCTTAACTAAATATACGGGAAATGAGCTTGAGCCAATGCTGCTGGACAAATTGGAAGGCTTAAAAGACAAAGGGTTTAAAGACTTTATTCAAAAAGAAAGAGAACAAATTAATTACTTACGCGGTAATGTAATTGAAATAGCTAAAGAAGTGGGCTTGGATATTTCTACCTTTAAACAGCTGGTTTCCGAAGTGCAAAGGGGGGAACGCGTTGCAAGCAAAGCTAAGAAGGAAATGATCGAGGCAAACTTAAGGCTGGTAATCTCAATTGCTAAGAAATATGCTAATCGCGGGTTACAGTTCCTTGATCTTATTCAGGAAGGAAATATCGGTCTTATGAAGGCGGTAGATAAGTTTGAATACAGAAGAGGTTATAAGTTTTCTACCTATGCAACATGGTGGATTAGGCAGGCAATTACGAGATCTATAGCTGACCAGGCACGGACTATTCGTATCCCTGTGCATATGATAGAAACAATCAACAAGATTCTCAGAACTTCAAGACAAATTGTTCATGATATGGGAAGAGAACCAACTCCTGAGGAAATTGCAACGAAACTTGCAATGCCGGTTGAGAAAGTAAGAAAAGTTCTTAAAATTGCTAAAGAGCCAATGAGCTTAGAAAACCCTGTGGGTGATGATGAAGGCAGTATGCTTGGTGATTTTATTGAAGATAAAAATGCTATCCAACCGCTTGATGCAGCGATACTTACCAATTTAAGGGAAGTTACTACTCGGGTGCTCTCTAGCCTTACCCCTAGGGAAGAAAGAGTGCTTAGAATGAGATTTGGTATTGGGATGAATACCGACCACACCCTTGAGGAAGTCGGTAAACAGTTTAGAGTAACTCGGGAAAGGATTAGGCAAATTGAAGCTAAGGCTTTAAGAAAACTAAGGCATCCAAGTAGAGCTAAAAAGTTAAAAGGCTTTTCAAGTAATACCCAGTAGAATTATAATAGTTTCCATACATAACGCGTCATCATAATGTACAAGATGACGCGTTTTTTTATATTTTATCAAATTAAAAGTAATTTATTTAAATTGATATAGTATATTAAGTTGAATATCTTACATACCCGGAGCATAGTTAAACTATAAAAAATTAAACTAAGTTTGCGTATAAATGACATAATCATTTATACGAGCACGCGCCATAAATGGCGGCTAGGCGCGTGCTTCTTACTATTCTTATTATCTGATTTTCAGTCGCAGGACTTAACTTATTGCATTTAGATAAACGCGTTATATATTCAACTTATTTTACTATAAATAAGCCCTACAATGGCTTTAGCAATTCAATTAAAGTCTTGAGTGCTATCCATATAATAAAGATTATTAATTTCATCCAGTTGCAGATTGGACTCAAACTGCTCATCAGAAGAATAAGGGAAGTTAACTACAGCTGCTTTGTTTAGCATCTCCTGCTGATTTGCATTATCGTTTCTCATAAACATAGCACCCAAGATTATAGCAGATGTTGGAAATGCCTCATAAGCTTCCTTCTGCTGCATACTATAAGCTGAAAATAGAATTAATGCTGCTTTAAAGTATTCTGAACTTATTATGTTCGAAAGGGCATTGTTAGAAAGATAGCTTGTATATGTTGAAACGCCTTCCTCATTGAAAGGTATATCCCAAAATGAGTTATTAACATTTTCTTCTTTTATTGTTAAATTAGTACCATTATTAATCTCATTATCTACACCTGTTTTTAGCAAATTATCATCAATATCTGCATTTATATCTTCTAAGTTATTTCCATCATCTTCATCAATAATGTTCTGTATGTTTTCAGACACTACGGAAGATATAGTACCAACAACCGGCATAAACATCTTAAACGAACCGGCAGCATAATTATCAAAGTTCAATTTAGCTAAGGTCACAAATGTAGCTTTAAAAATAGGGCTTTTAATTATCGGTTTTGAAATTGATATAAATTTTTCTGCCCCACATATTAATACATCTGATAAATCATTATAAAGTTTCATTATATCAATACTTGAAGGTTGGCTCCACCAATCATTAAATGCCTGATGAGCATCATTATAAATTTTAGCTATATCAATACTTGAAGGCTGGCTCCACCAATCATTAAATGCCTGATGAGCATCATTATAAATTTTAGCTATATCAATACTTGAAGGTTGACTCCACCAATCATTAAATGCCTGATGAACATCATTATAAATTTTAGCTATATCAATACTTGAAGGTTGACTCCACCAATCATTAAAACTTGTTTGCATATTTTCAAATGTATAAGCAGCAGCGTCTTTAGCTGAAATACCTGCTTCAATCATCTTCTCAGCCGACCAAATAGAAAATGGCTTAACTATATTTTCAAATGTGTAAGCAGAAACTTCAGCTACAGTAATACCTGCATCAATCATCTTTTCAGCTGACCAGATAGAAAATGGCTTAACTATATTTTCAAATGTGTAAGCAGAAACTTCAGCTACAGTGATACCTGCATCAATCATCTTCTCAGCAGACCAAATAGAAAATGGCTTAACTATATTTTCAAATGTATAAGCGGCAACGTCTTTAGCTGATATACCTGCTTTAATCATCTTTTCAGCTGACCAACTTGCAAAAGGCTTAATTACGTTTTCAAATGTATAAGCAGCAGCATCTTTAGCTAATATACCTGCTTCAATCATCTTTTCAGCCGACCAACTTGCAAAAGGCTTAATTACGTTTTCAAATGTATAAGCAGCAGCATCTTTAGCTAATATACCTGCTTCAATCATCTTTTCAGCAGACCAGCTTGCAAATGGCTTAATTACGTTTTCAAATGTATAAGCAGCAGCATCTTTAGCTGAAATACCTGCTTCAACCATCTTTTCAGCTGACCAGCTTGCAAAAGGCTTAACAATATTTTCAGAAATATGTATTAGAGTATCAAGAAACAACTCTCCTTTTATAGCTAATTCTTGCAAACTCTTAGAGATAATATCTTTAGTAATAGAAATTAGAGCTTCTCCAATATCGTACCCGAATTCAATTAATATATTTAAAGTAGCTTTAGCAAGAGGGAGCATTGAATCGATAGCAAAGTTTAAACTATACTCACCTATTTTACTTGTTATTGATAGAGCACTACTGGAAAGATTATACATTGTATCCTTAGTGAGACTTAAGAAAGAAGATGAGTAATCCATTATAGAACCTAATAAGCTCGTAACACTCGGTATTATTGCATTCTCACCGAAATCATATATATTTTCAACACCTGCAAAAACATATGGTTCTAATGTCTCAAGCGAGATTTGGGTAGTGCTTTTAATATTATTACCAAAATAATATCCCAAGAACAGTGAACCGGCAGTATCTGCAAAAAAAGTAGCAAATTTATAGGAATTAATAACTGCAAGCGCAGCACCTGCAGCTGGGAAAGAGGCAGCAACACATGGTAATGCGGCTGCCACTACGCCATATTTCACCACTTTATAAGTAACAGGCACCGAAGCAACGTTAATTACTTTATATATTGAATTTTTTATTGTTTCTCTTGAAATCATCTTTTAAAAGCACTGCTAATTATAATATAACAAATATTATACAGTAATAATGTTACAATATTATTATCAATATAGATTTTTTTAAGCATAAATTGATTTTTTTAAGCTTTATATTAACGATATATAAACAAGCTTCTTTTAAAGGAATAGCAGAAAAAATAAAAAATACAATATTAATAAATTAACCAAAAACCATATACTCTATATATTATAAAGTTATTGTTTTAAGAAATATTTTTATTCAATTGTATATAAGTATATAAAAGAACCTTGAGGAAACCCAAGGTTCTTTGTTTTTAAGTGTAGTTTGTATGAAGGTGAGAGTAAGGATTTAGAAATCCATACCGCCCATGCCTCCCATACCACCCATTCCGCCCATACCGGGCATGCCACCCATTGATGCAGCATCTTTGCTATCATCAGGCTTATTAACAACCACTGCTTCAGTAGTAATTATGAGGCCTGCAACAGATGACGCACTTTGTAGTGCGGTTCTAACAATCTTAGTCGGGTCAATGATACCGGCTTTAAATGCATCAACATATTCATGATTTTGTGCATCAAAGATTTTATTAACATCATTTTGCTCAAGAAGCTTAGAGGAAACTAATGCACCATTTTCTCCGGAGTTCTCAACTATCTGCTTTAACGGAGCGCAGAGAGCTCTTTGAACAATCTTAATACCAGATTGCTCATCAGCATTTTTACCTTTTAGGTTTTCAAGAACTTTCGAAGCATACAATAAAGTGCACCCGCCGCCAGGAACCACGCCTTCAGCAATAGCAGCCTTGGTTGCATGATAAGCATCTTCTACTCTATCTTTTTTCTCTTTAATTTCCATCTCGGTAATCCCGCCGACTTTAAGGATAGCAACACCACCTGCAAGCTTAGCAAGTCTCTCTTGAAGTTTTTCTTTATCATAATCGGAAGAGGTTTCTTCAATCTGAGCTTTAATCTGTGCACAACGAGAAGATATTTGCTCCTTATCACCGCCGCCGTTTACAATAGTAGTATCTTCTTTAGTGATTATAACTTTCTTGGCAGTACCTAAAGGATCAAGAGTTGTGTTCTCAAGCTTATGCCCAAGCTCTTCACTAATCACATGTCCGCCCGTCACGATTGCGAGATCTTCAAGCATAGCTTTTCTTCTATCACCAAAGCCCGGAGCTTTAACTGCAGCAACTTTTAAACCACCACGAAGCTTGTTAACAATAAGAGTTGCAAGCGCTTCACCTTCAACATCTTCAGCGATCATAAGAAGAGGTTTACCTGCCTGTACTACTGCCTCAAGGATAGGAAGAAGTTGCTGTAAATTCCCTATTTTCTTCTCAACAAGTAAGATATACGGATTTTCAAGTTCACAAGTCATCTTTTCAGCATTGGTAATAAAGTATTGAGAGAGATACCCTCTGTCAAAATTCATACCTTCAACGATTTCAACTTCAAATTCATCGCTTTTATTTGCTTCTTCAACGGTAATTACACCATCTTTACCAACTTTTTCAAAAGCTTCAGCAATTTTTGCCCCAATATTTGCATCACCATTGGCGGAAATAGTTGCAACTTGAGCAACTTCCGCAGAAGATTGAATACTTTTTGATAATTTCTTAATATGATCAAGCACGTTATCAGTTGCGCTATCTATACCGCGTTTGATATCCATCGGGTTCATTCCGGCGGCAACTGCTTTAATACCTTCAACAGCTATCGCTCTTGCTAGCACGGTTGTAGTTGTGGTTCCATCACCTGCATTATCATTAGCTTTTTTTGCAGCTTCGATAATAACCTGTACGCCTGCGGTTTGTACCGGATCAGCAAGTTTATCGATAGATTTAGCAACTGTCACACCGTCTTTTGTAATTTGTGGAGCACCGAATGATTTCTCTATTACTACATTTCTTCCTCTAGGCCCTAGTGTTGAAGCCACCACATCAGCAGCAATCTGAATCCCTTCGAGCATTTTTTTTCTAGCTTCTGAACCTTTAAATATTAATTTTTCAGCCATAATTTTTTACCTCTATAATTTTTATAATTTACGCAGCATCAATGATTGCAAGAATATCGGATTCTTTCATGATTAAATATTCTTTACCTTCCAGCTTAATTTCAGTTCCGCCCCATTTAGCGAACATAATTTTATCACCGACTTTAACATCCAACGGGCGAACTTGTCCTTTTTCATCTATGCTACCTTTACCCACGGCAACCACTCTTCCCTGCATAGGCTTTTCCTGCGCGGTATCAGGTATGATAATTCCTGAAGCGGTTTTTTGTTCCTGCTCTAATCTTTCAACTAGAACACGATCGTGTAATGGTCTAACTTCCATAAATTTACCTCGGATTATTAATTTAAAACAAAATTTTGTAATTACTTATATAGGGGTTAATAAATTTGTTTCAAGAGGTAAAAATAATTTTTTGTGTGATTGGGTGTT
Source organism: endosymbiont of Acanthamoeba sp. UWC8 (assembly GCF_000730245.1). Classification (NCBI taxonomy): domain Bacteria; kingdom Pseudomonadati; phylum Pseudomonadota; class Alphaproteobacteria; order Holosporales; family Holosporaceae; species endosymbiont of Acanthamoeba sp. UWC8. The sequence goes on from NZ_CP004403.1 coordinate 1,026,027, forward strand.
TATATGATTTTGTGTATAGGTAAAGATTAGGATTTTCCTGTTAAGTTAAATATAACTCTTTAAATGCTTTGATTCGTTTTTAAAATTGCTTTCAGATGCCTTTATAATAATATTATAATATTATTATAAACTCACTAACTTTACTAGAAACTATTAAGACTTTCTTTCAACTATTAAAATCAGGGTATAATAAATATTTTATATAACATATTTTAGTAGTAAGATTTAAATTATAAGTTAAATTATCACTACCGACACAGGTAGTGCTGGAGCCGCTATTAAACCCTATTATTTTTCCCTTTTGCCCGATTCCGTCATCAATTTTGGAATCAATATTCCAAGCATCAAGCGGAGTCATTATATCAGGAGATTTTGCTGCGGAAGAAGATGTAAATCCGGCAACTTGGATTGCATTACCGCTTGTGCCGTTTTGTGAAGTTGCACTTGCATTTAGTTCTATACCTGCACTTGGCCATGCCGAAGGGGGAATATTCACACCGATATCTGATTGGCCGCTCACAGTTGCGACCCCTGGATAAGCAGTACTTAAGAGCCCTGCCAGATATAAGTGCTGCCATGCTCTTAGTGCTTCCACATCATTTACTGTACTATTTCCCTCTATAATCCCGTTGGAATTTCCATTGCAATCGGAAGCTGACGAGGAGCAAGCATTACCAAAAGTATAATACGCATTGGCGAAATCCCCCGGAAGAGCTAAGTACCGAGTTCTAAAAGCTTCTATAATTTGTTGATATTGACTTAATTCGGTAATTAGAGACTTTGTTTGTGTTTGCTTAATAAGACCGGCTGCATAGGTGACTAGGCTGAAAATTAGTGCTATTATTACAAGCACAATCGAAGTTTCCAGTAAAGTAAAACCTTTTCTATTTCTCATTAATTCTCAGCTCTAATCCATTATAGTATATATATTATAATACTACATCAGATTTAACTCTTAAGGAAAAGAATTTTATGGTGCCCCTGGCCGGACTTGAACCAGCATGTCCCGAAGGACAATAGATTTTGAGTCTACCGCGTCTACCATTCCACCACAGGGGCAAAACAAGTATTATTTTTTATATCAAAGCAAACTTAATTACAATAAAAACTTATTATACTATATTATTATCAGTTATTAAAAAAATCCTACTTATACTAGTTGACTTTTATTGATGAAGAATGTAAAAGGTAAGCTCAATTGAACAATTTGGAAGCAAGTATGTTTGCGGTAATTGAGACAGGAAGCAAGCAATATCATATTAAAGTAGGTGATGTAATCAAAGTTGAACAACTTCAAGGTGAAGTCGGTTCAGTGATTGAGTTAGATAAAGTTTTATCCGCTGGTGATAAAATTGGTGACCCGCTTCTTAGTAATGCTATGATAAAAGCGGAAGTATTAGAGCAGAAAAAAACTGATAAAATTATTGTATTTAAGAAAAAACGTAGGCATAACTATCGTAGAAAGCAAGGGCACAGACAATTAATTACAGTGCTTAAGATCAAAGAGATAGTTTCCTAAGTCTGGATTTAAGGGAGATAAAAAATGGCAACGAAAAAAGGTGGTGGTAGTAGTAGGAACGGAAGAGACTCCATAGGTAGAAGACTTGGAGTTAAAAAATTCGGCGGTGAGCACGTAATTCCGGGCAATATTATCGTAAGACAAAGAGGCACTAAGTTTTATGCCGGTGATAATGTGGGTATGGGAAGAGATCATACGCTTTTTGCATTATCTGAGGGCAGAGTTGAGTTCTGTCGTAAAGTAAAAAACAGAATTTTTATTTCAATCACTCCATCTGAATAAGATGGTAATGGGTCTGTAGCTCAGGTGGTTAGAGCGCACGCCTGATAAGCGTGAGGTCGGAGGTTCAACTCCTCCCAGACCCACCATTACAAAATAATTAAATTTTTCTAAATCTATAAATAATTATTTTATAACCTTTCAAAAATATTCTTTTTTATATTAATAAATATCTTCCTATAGTATCTCTTGCTGATTCGGCAGTTAAAAATTAACTTGTTTCATCTTCCTTTCCTTCTTTGATTCACTACAGAATACTGAGTTTTACTTTTTTCGTAATCTTTAAGTTATTATTGTTTTGCGGAATGCTATACTAAGCTAAGTTTAGTACCTTACACATATAGTGTATTAAGTTGAATATCCTACATACATGGAGCATAGTTAAACTATAAAAAATTAAACTGAGTTTGCGAATAAATGACTATGTCATTTATTCGAGCACGCGCCATAAATGGCTGCTAGGCGCGTGCTTCCCACTATTTTTATTTGATTTTGCCGTTTTTACTTTACTTAAAAACTATACCTTTATAACTCAGTATGATATTGCTCGCTACTGTAAGCGCTGCTATCCAATAAATCTTGTATCGGATGGTTATTTTCAATTTAAGGACTGTGGATCTATATTAGCAAATTTAAACCCAATTTTACGGCCTTCTATAATAAGGGTTTTTAATGCCGAGATTGAATCGCGTACCGCGCCCTCTTTTTCAATAGCTTTCTCTAAAGCCTTTAATTGGTTCAGAAAATAATTTACGGGTTTCTGCTTATCAAGCTCTAAACAGATTACTTTATATCCTTTATCGTATAAACTACGTAACTCATTTATAATCAGCTTAGGTGCGATTGGATCAGCATGGCTGGAAAACATAATAATAGGTTTTAATATATCTTTCCGAGCGGTCATAGGTTTTCTCCTAATATATTTTTTTCATACACTTTGTTCCTAGTTAATAAGAGAAAATTGAATAAAAATATACCTATATTTATTATAGCCCGTTTTTTGTTTAAATTAGAGGAATAATGTCTGGCATAGTGCGTTGTAAGAAAAACAGTTATTACTTAAATAGGTGCTTTAGCTATACCCTATAAAGGCATTTTTAAAATTTCCTGATAGGCATTGATAACTTTATCTCTAACAGTCACAAGCAAGTGAAGTGCGCCTTCAGCTTTATTTAGTGCTGCCGCAACTTCAACTAAATCTTCTTTAGAGTTAATAACTTTCGTAGATTTTTTCTCACCTTCCTGAATCTTTTTTATCTGAGGAGCTACTATCTCACTTACTAAACCGGAAAAGCTCGCCGATTGCTTGCTCACAACATCAATAACATCCCCTGCTCTAAGCACGTTAAGCGGCTGTGCTATCTGCTGTTGTTCTTTGCTCGGGGCAATTGCCTTATTATTAGTCAATGCTTTGTTATAAGCATTGACCGCCTTATTAAAATGATTAGTTGAAATTTTACTTGTAGGCATTTTATTATTACCTCATCAGGTCAATTATTTTGGATTGATTTGCTCTTGCTATTTCCATAGCGCTTAAATTTGCTTCAAAAGTCCGTTGTGCTTCTTTAGCATCAACGGACTCAATTACATTATTTATATTAGGATATTTCACGTACCCGTTTGCATCGGCTGCAGGATGGTTAGGTTCATATTTTAAAATAAAATCGGATTTATCGGGAGTAATGCGATCAACTTTTACCGTTACTGCCTTTAAGTTATCATCATATACATTTTTGAAAATTATTTGCTTTCTGCGGTATGGATCCTCATTCGGATTAGCGCCCGTTACTTCGCTGTTAGCAATATTTTGAGTAATAATTTTAAGCCGCTCGTTTTGAGCACGCATTCCGGCTACAGATATAGCAACCGCAGAACTAAGGCTATCTCCTTCACCGGCATATGAAGCAATAGCTAATATATTAAATACAGCAAAAAATTTCAGCATCCCCCTCCCCCGCTTCATATATGGTTAATTGTGCCCCGTAATTGCAGTTTTCAACATTCCTTTAGATTTACTGTATATATTTGCTATTTCCTGCAATTTAACCGCATTTTCGCTCTTCTTTTGCAGCTCATGTTCAATAGTTACAGCATTTCCATTCGGTTTTAACTCAAGTATTTCACTGTTCATAACATGGAACTTAGATTCTCCTTCTAAGCTTAAATGTTTTGAATTCGTAGTTGTAAGCTTCATTCCTTGCAAAGAACTTTGGCTATAGTCCGATAAATCCTTAGGTTTGAATCCCGGTGTATCTGCATTCGCGATATTTTGCGCTAAAACCGTATCTCTCTCAGTTAGATATTTCATATAAGCCGTCAGATCATTAAGGTTATCCTTTGCTACAGCTGTATTTATAACTGATAAAGAACTTATAAAAATGATTGAGAAAATCCTATTTTTCATAAGCCCGCTTCCAATCATTTAAAAAGATATCCAAGCCTTTATCAGTTAAAGGATGGTTAAACATCTGCTTAATTATCTGTGGCGGGGCGGTCACTATATCAGCTCCCATCCTTGCAGCATCTATGATATGTTGCGGGCTTCTGATCGAGGCAACTAATATCTGGGTAGTGATGTTAGGGTAATGTTGGAAAGCTTCACAAATTTCGGCAATCAGATTCATACCGCATTGCCCCACGTCATCAAGTCTCCCAACGAAAGGAGATATGTAAGTTGCACCTGCTTTCGCCGCAAGCAATGCTTGAGCTAAAGAAAAACAAAGCGTAACGTTAACCATATGCCCATCATCAGTTAATGTTTTACAAGCTCTTAAACCATCCCAGGTAAGCGGAACTTTAATAGTAATATGATTGCCTATCTTCAGTAGCTCTTCAGCCTCTTTCATCATTCCCGAATAGTCGGTGGATATTACTTCAGCACTAACTGAAGTTTTAACTATATGACAAATTTCTTTTATAACTTCAGAAAATATTCTTCCTGTCTTTGCAACCAGTGACGGGTTGGTAGTCACCCCATCAACCAATCCCAATTCATGTAAGGCTTCAATTTCCTTTATATCACAGCTGTCAATAAAAAATTTCATATGTATATCTTTATATTCTTTAATTATACGATAATGAAAATTATGGAAAAAGCAACTGCCGCATGAATTATGCTCTTATCGGATTTATTTTTTTATATCCAAATATACTCATAATTCTCGTAAATATTTTCTTTGGCACAATAGTTTTCTTCTTCGGAATGAGAAAAAGCAGGTTCATATTTGGAGTTTTGATGCTTTGTAGTTTTCTTTTTGTGAACATCATAGGTTTTTTGATTATACTTAAAAAGGAATTCTATCTGTTCGTATGGATATTTAAGGTCTCCCTTCTTCCACTTCTCCATTATTGCTTCATACTCTTCTATGGTCTGTCCATCAACGGTTTTCTGTCTAAACAAATCATAATAATTTTCTTTAAGAAAAGATTTAATTTGTTCATTTGATTGCTCAACTGCAATGCGTGCTAAATTTTTTCCTTGAGTATCGGTGAAGTTAATTCCTATACCGGAAGAACCTCCTATTATATTAACAGGTTTATTACAATAACTTAAAATTAGCTTAAAAAGCCCTACGCTACAATTAGCTTTAACCGCTTCAACTAAAGCATTAAAATCACCAGTGTTATCAACGGAATTAGGATTAGCATCTTTTTCAAGCAAAATTTTGACTAAGTTCAGTTTTTCTTCTTCATTCCAATTTGAGGATATAGCATAATGCAACGGAGTATAGCCTTTCTTATTGAAAGTGTTAGGATTAGCTCCTTTTTCCAATAATTTTATAGCAAACTCATAGCTTTTTTTTACCGCAATATGTAATGGGCTATCCCCAAATTGATTGGTTGCATCAATAATAAACCGCTCTTTTGCTGAAAGCTGTTTAAGATAATATAAATCATTGTTATATGCAGCAACATGCAATCTAGTATTACCATAAAAGCTTTCATCATAAGCATATTTATTTTCTCCGGTACGGGAATAAAGGAAATATTGGATATCCCTGTTACCAAGGTAGCTACTCACCTTCAAAAATGTATTGCTTAAAAAACTCAGAAATATTTTCTATATAAAAATTACCATATAAAGCATTTGATGCATTATCCAAAATCTGAGATAAAGAGGTTCCTCTCCAACTTAACATTATATCGTTTAATATCTCTGAATAGCTTTTATCAAAAGCTGTATCGGATAAACCATCCATAATTTCTGAGGGAAGCTGAAAAAATTTATTTGGACGTGAAGAAATAAAAGTATACAATACCCCTTTATCATTAAAATCCAAGTTTTCAGAAATAATATACTCACCGTAATGACCATTGCCGAATAATTTTTTGTAAATTTTACTAGCGAAATCAGCACAATTATTACTAAATAGAATATAAAAATTAAAATGCATATACCATTCTTCAGATAATTTGCTATTTTCCCCCCTTAAAAATATTTCGATATCTTGAGCTTGTTTAGCTGTTAAATCAAGATTAATTGATATTGATGCAGAATCAAGAATATCTTTAGAATAAAGAGTCTCAAAAATTTTTCCATGTTCTTGAGATATATTATTAGGATACTTTTTTTCTTTAAAATGTCTTAAATTATAAAGAGTATCATTTCTTATATAAGGTGTACTAAAAATACTATTATATGTTTTTGGGGCAACACCGAATTCATATGAAACACCGGTTTCCTTTTCTAGTATACTGATATAATGATGCATTTTAGCAATTCTAAAGCTCATTAGATAAGGATATTCAGTTGTATCATTCAATACTTTTCGCACTATATCGGAAGGCGTATCTCTAAAGATTACCAATTCACCTGAATCTAATTTAATCATCGAGTTATATCCGTCATTAACGACAGGCTCTGTTTTACCTTCTAAGAGCAGCTTTAAGGTTTGCTCTTCCTCTATATTCAGAGAAGGACTATCTTTAAGCCCGATAACATAATGATTTTTTATACCGGTTATCTCATCATCAATATCATATATTCTGATATTGGCACCTGAGCTTTTTCTTGCCTCCAGTTTACCGGCCTCCGTCATGTGAATAAAATATCTTTGTTGTGCGGTGTTTAAATCAAGAGCCATAAATTTCTAATGCTTATTAAATACAATACTAACTCGATAATTAATAAATTTGTTACAACTCGTCAATTCAAATAATTATATGTTACTATGCTAACTTAATGGCAAATAATTTGCTTTAATTTGCTCCTTTTCTGAGAGCTAATTTTTAAGCGTATTTACAATAATGAAAAAATTATTCTGTAGAACTTGTATACATAATAGCGTAGGAATGAAAAGTTCCGTTTACTACAATATATTCTTGCTCTTCAAATATATTTTTTTCCGAATCATCTTGCTTTTGGTAATATTTAAAAGGGAATTCTATTGTTTTAAAATGATACTTTAACTCACCATTCGACCAATCTCTCAGCTTTTTTTCAAATTCCCTAGGAGTATGACCATCGTTAGCTTTTTGATTAAATAGTTCATAATGATTTATTTTAAAATATTTTTTCATTTTCTCTTTACTTTTGTCAACAGCAATACGTGCAAGGTTTTTTCCATCTGGATTAGTAAATTTAATTCCAAAATTATATCCATACTGTATAGAGAAAGGAATTTCTCTTAAATTTGTCCTGAAATAACAAGATTTTAATATTAATTTAAATAACTCAACGTCGTCATTTTTAACAGCTTCAACTAAAGGATTATTAAAACCTGTAATATCAAGAAGGTTAGGATTTGCTCCTGCATCCAATAAAGCTTCAACTATCTGATATTTTTCCTCCCCATTCATTTGCGAAGTGATAGCACTATGAAGGGGAGTTAAACCCTTAGTATTGGGGAAATTAGGATTTGCTTTTACTTCTAGGAGTTTTTTAGTAAATATATAACTTTTGCTTGCTGCAATATGTAATGAGCTTTCACCAAGGCAATTAATATTATTTTTATTAGCTAATAAATAATCGAGAGATAATTTATTCAAAAATTCTATATCGTTATTATATGCAGCTACATGTAGTTTAGTATTTACATTATCGTTTAAACACTCATCATCCTTAAAAAATATCTCGTTTACAATATCAAACCCCTTTTTTTTATAAGAAGTTACAGATACAGCATCTATTATATTTAATAAAACTTTATTTGAATGATTATTTAAGCTTAAATAAGTAGTATTTAAAAACTCCAATAAATTTTTTCCAGTACTAAAATGAATTAAAGCGCTTAATATTTGAGGTATAAATTTAGGGGCTGTTTCAGGATAGGCCGAAAGAAAAGCGTATAGCACTCCTTTATCCTGCAATTCTAAGCTATCATCCATACAATATTCTATAAAACTGCCTTTGCCAAATATTAAAGCAAAAATTTTATTAGTGAAATCAACACAATTTTTCCCAAATAAAAAATAATGGTTTTCATGCATTTCGCTATTTGCTTGATGCAAAAAATTTTCTATTTTCATAACTTGTTCGTCAGTAAGATCAATTTCAACCGACATCGATGCCCAATCAACAACATGGTCACGCTCCTCTCTCTCAAATACTTCATCTAAGTCTTCTTGTCCAAATCCTTCCCTTTTTCTTTTTTTAAAGTGCTTGTTATCGTAAAGAGTTTCATTTCTGATATATGAAGCGCCAAATATACTACCGTAAACTGCAGGTGCCAAGCCGAAATCAACGGTAAGATTGGTCTCTTTTTCCCTTATGCTTATATAAGCATGGTATTTGGCAATCTTAAAACTTATGGTATAAGGATAAATTGTTTTATCATTAAACACTTTTTCTCTTACTAATTGAGGAGGGGTATTTATAAAAATAATTAATTCCTTGGAATTTAATTTATAAACCGAATTGTACCTAACCTTTGCTACAGGCTCTTCTAAATCATTAACGGATATTTTAAAGAAGTCTTTTATCTCTGTTGTATATAGGGCTTCATTAAAATTTACTACATAATAATATCTTTTATCGGTAAAACTATCCTCAATTCGACATATTTTAAATGTATTAGTCTTAAATATTGTCTTTAAATCACAATTTAAAATATAATTCGGAACCATATCTCTCTTTCCTCTAAAAATAAATTGCCTCAAATTACTATTGTGCTTACTAATAGTGCATAAGTTAAGTTACTATGTTACTAAAATAAGTAATGAACTTGTTATAAGAGCTACAATTAATGCTAAACGTCAAACATTTTAATATTAAAATGTAGATGCCTAAGATCATTGACCATACCAACTGCTTAAGTTATATTGCGTTAGATGTTGTTATAAAAAGTTAAGAAGAGTATGACAAATAAACCTATGCATTATCCTGAAGTTAATTCCAATCCTCATTTCCCAACCCTTGAAGAAAAAATCATTAAAAAGTGGAAGGAGGAAGATACTTTTAAAAAGTCGGTTAAAGGGGATAAAGATTTTATATTTTATGACGGTCCTCCGTTTGCTAACGGGTTACCGCATTACGGTCATTTACTTACCGGGTTTATCAAAGATATATTTGCTCGTTACCAGACAACACAAGGAAAAAAAGTTGAGCGCCGATTCGGCTGGGATTGCCATGGTTTACCGGCTGAGATGGGAGCCGAAAAAGAATTAGGCATCAGCGGAAGGATAGCCATTGAAGAGTACGGGATAGATAAATTTAATGATTACTGCAAAAAATCGGTACTAAAATACACCAAAGAATGGGAAACATATGTAACCAGGCAAGCTCGCTGGGTTGATTTTGAAAATGATTATAAAACCATGGATATTAACTTCATGGAAAGTGTATTATGGGCTTTTAAAGCACTTTACGACAAAGGGTTATTATATGAATCTCAACGTGTCTTACCTTATTCATGGGCATGTGAAACACCGGTTTCGGATTTTGAAACCAGGATGGATAACTCATATAGGGAAAAAAGCAGTAAAGCGATTACGGTAACATTGAAGCTTAAAAAAGTACCTCAAAAGCTGGCCGGCAAATCCTGCAGACTCGTAATTTGGACGACGACGCCTTGGACATTACCTTCGAACTTAGCAGCGGCAGTCGGCGAAGATATTGATTATTCTTGTGTAGAGAAAGAGGGCGAACATTATATCATTGCTTCAGCTCTACTGCATAAATACGAAAAAGAATTAGGTAATAATGTTACTTTAGAAATAAAAGGTAAGGAATTAATCGGCTTAGAATACGAGCCCCTCTTTAAATATTTTGAAAATCATGAGAACGCATTTAGAATTCTTGCCGGTAGCTTTGTAACTACAGAAGACGGAACGGGTATCGTTCACATCGCCCCCGGCTTCGGTGAGGATGACCAAATATTATGTGAGCAAAATAACATTAAAGTTGTTTGTCCGGTCGATAACGGCGGTAAATTTACTCATCCGGTGGAAGATTTTCTAGGTCTGCAAGTTTTTGATGCCAATGACCCGGTAATTAAAGCATTAAAAGAGCAAGGTAATTGGATAAAAACCGAACAATATCTGCATAACTATCCGCATTGTTGGCGTACTGATACACCGCTTATTTATAAAGCAGTTCCCTCATGGTATTTAAAAGTGACTGCAATTAGGGATAAGATGGTTGAGAATAACCGGCAGATAAATTGGATTCCGGGTCATATTAAAGACGGTTTATTCGGGAAATGGATAGAAAACGCACGTGATTGGTCAATTTCGCGCAACAGGTTTTGGGGTTGCCCTATCCCGGTTTGGCAAAGTGATGATCCGAAATACCCTAATATTGAAGTTTATGGTTCAATAAAAGAGCTGGAAGAAGCATTCAAAGTAGAAGTAAAAGATTTACATAGGCCTTTTATTGATACCCTTACAAGACCTAACCCGAAAGACCCGACCGGTAAATCTATGATGAGACGGGTATCCGATGTACTGGATTGCTGGTTTGAGAGTGGCTCGATGCCGTTTGCTCAGGTGCATTACCCGTTTGAGAACAAGCAGTGGTTTGAGGAAAATTTCCCTGCCGATTTTATTGTCGAATACTTAGCGCAAACACGTGGATGGTTTTATACGTTAACTGTGTTATCAACTGCATTATTTGATAGGCCGGCATTTTTAAATTGCATCTGCCACGGAGTAATTTTAGGCGACGGAGGGCAAAAGCTTTCTAAACGTCTTAAAAATTATGTTGATCCAAATGAAGTGTTTGATACTTTAGGTTCGGATGCAATGCGTTGGTATATGGTTTCTTCAACCGTTATGCGCGGACAGGAAGTAGTGATTGATAAAGATGCGCGCGGTATGAAAGAAAGCTTAAGAGCTGCAATCAAGCCCTTATGGAATGCATATAACTTTTTTACGCTTTATGCCAATGCCGATAATTTAAGAGCAACTTTTGATCTTTCCTCACAAAACTTAATGGATAAATATATTTTATCCAAATGCTTTAAAAGTATAGAGCTAATTCAAAAAGCAATGGATGAATACGATACTCCGAGTGCAACTAAAGTTGTCGAGAACTTACTTGAGGTGGTTAACAACTGGTATATCAGGCGTTCACGTGAAAGATTTTGGAAATCCGAGCATGATCAGGATAAACTGGATGCTTATAATACACTCTATAGTATTTTAAATTTAATTTGCCGTGCGGTTTCTTCATTACTACCTTTAATCACTGAAGAAATCTATCTCGGGTTAAATGATAATCGGGGTAGCGTTCACTTAGAAAGCTTTCCTGATCAGGCGATGTATAAAGCTGATGAAGATTTGATTTCCGACATGGAAAGAGTTCGCGATGCCTGCACGGCTGCACTTCATATCAGAAGCGAATCAGGGATTAGGGTTAGGCAGCCGCTTGCTAAAGTTACATTTATTGGGGTTGCGGCAAATGTTATCTCCGATGAACTCAGCCATTTGATATTAGATGAAATTAACGTCAAAGCTTGGAATAGCGTTGATAAATCAAAAATCACTGACTATGCGACTTATAAATTACAAATCAAATTTCCCGTTCTGGGCAAGAGAATCCCTAAAAAAGTTAAGGATATTATCAGTGCCAACAAGCAAGGTAACTGGAAATTTGAAAACAGCAAGTTATTAATTGGTGGCGAAGAATTAAGAGAAGATGAATTTGAGCTAAAGTTAGAACCCAAAGCTGAGTTTGCGGGAAGAATCACTGCTTTATCAAGCAATGATGCACTTGTATTATTAAATCTCAATATCACCGAAGAATTAAGGTTGGAAGGAATAGCACGCGATATTGTCAGGTTAATTCAACAGGCGCGAAAGAGCGCTAATCTGGAAATAACCGAGCGTATTAAGGTATCCTTAATTTCAAGTGATGAAAATATAACTCAAGCTATTAAAGCATGGGATCAATATATCAAAGAGCAAACTTTATGTGTTGAAATCACCTCGGATAAATTTGCTGAAGAGCAAGTTTATGAGGAAGAAGCCGAGCTTGAAGGTATAGAAGTTAGTTTAAAACTTGCTAGATATTACTCATAAAAAATATTAGTAATTATTCAGAGCAACAAGGCACTTAATTTGAATCATATTAACGTTAGGGCTAATAAACTTTAATAAAATAGATATCATTTATATTAATCTTTTATAAAGCAGGACTATCTATCGCTTGTTTACTAAATAAAATGCAGTAAATAATCTATATATTATATATTATTTACTTAAATAATTAAATAATATATAAAACTACCAATATAAATTTATATTACGGTTAAAACCAATGCGCTCACTAGATAAAGCTTTATTAGATCCAAGGTTGGATCCACTAAATACACCAATTTCTATTTTTGATAATATTTTAGAAGAATCACGCCAAAAATTTGATAATGATAGAGAGGTAATAAAAAAACTATTCCAGCATGTTAAATATGAAGAATTTGAAGAAGCATATAATTTCTTCATTAAGCAAAGCTGGGAAGGCTCTTCAGTTCTAACGAATTGCTTATTTCCGAATAGTGATCCTAGCTTAAAAAAATATAATGAAGCGCATACTCAATTGCATAGATTTCTTCTAAATTCTTCATCTGAAGATAAAAATACTAAATTAAAAAATTTCTACGAAGCTTCACGTTCTAAAGATTTTAATAGAATTAAAGAAGAGCAGGATAAGAATTTTAACGAAAACAAAATTGACTTTTTAAAATATCTTATTAACTTTATTTATGTAAAGCACCCCGAGTTAGGTGAGCTATGTCGCACACCCCTTTACTTTGGTTTTGATATATATATTGATACTTTATTAATACAAGCAGCATATAAAAATCCGGCTAAATACAATAGCTCGGAAATGCAGCCGGAAATTACTGACTGTTTAAATAAAAACAAAATTTTCGGTAGGTTTACCGAGGATTATAAAGCTCAAAAAGCTATATTATCAGAAGTATCGCAAGGAAGAGGAGCTTAAACAAGTTAGTGAAAACAGGGCTAGAATATTTCGTTTACTAACTAATTCTTAGTCCTGTCTCTATATTCAAAAAATTAAATTATAAAAATTTAAAAGTACTAACAGCTGTTAAAGCTTAACCAATGCACTTCCCCAAGTGAGCCCGGCACCGACCGCAGTCATTAATATAAGATCACCCTTTTTAACTCTTCCGGTTTTCACGTACACATCCAAAGCAAGAGGAATAGAAGCAGCAGAGGTATTTGCATGCTGATCAATCGTCATAATCACTTTATCTTCTGCTATACCTAACTTTTGTGCTACTGTTTGCATAATGCGATAATTAGCTTGGTGAGTGAGTATCCAATCAATGTCGGAAAAATCTACTTGGTGAGTCTTAAGTAAGTTAGTCGCACTCGAAGACATTTTCTCAACTGCATTTTTAAATACTTCCCTACCGTTCATCTCAATCTTTGCTCCGGGATTACCTTTTATAACCCCGCCGTTTACTTTCAAAATATCGACTAAACTTCCATCCGAATGAATCTCGGTTCCTAATATTCCTCTATTTTTTTCCTTGGTCGCTTCAAGTATGACCGCCCCTGCTCCGTCACCGAACAGCACACAAGTTGATCTATCTTTCCAATCAACTATTTTTGAAAGTACTTCAGCTCCAACTACTGCTATACGTTTAAGGTTACCTGCTTTAATCATTGAGTCAGCAACTGATAAAGCATATATAAACCCGCTACACACTGCGCTAATGTCAAAAGCGAATCCTTTCTGCATATCGATCTTATACTGAACGCTTGTTGCTGTAGAAGGAAAAATGAGATCAGGTGTTGCAGTTGCTACAATAACGCCGTCCAGGTCATTAGGACTCAAATTTGCATAATCCAAAGCACTCAAAATTGCTTTTGCAGCAAGGTCGGAGGTAAGTTCATCTTCAACTATGTGGCGTTTTTTTATTCCTGTACGGCTTACAATCCATTCATCGGTAGTTTCAACGCTTTGCGCTAAATCATTATTGGTAATAATTTTTTGAGGTAAATATGCCCCTACCCCAACTACTGCACAGTTAGTCATGAACCAATACCTAAAATTCTTGCTGAAGTTTTCTTAATTTTTTCAACTATATTTTGACCTAAACTCATTTCACCTTGCAGAATATCAAGCTCTTTTATGATTTCCTGGTTGATATTGCGTTGAGCTAAATCATAAGCAACGTTGATAGCATTGGCAAAACCAATAGCTTCAGCGCCGCCGTGACTTTTGACAACTATACCGTTTACTCCGATAAACATTGCCCCGTTATTAACATTCGGGTCAACATTTTTGAAACTTTCCTTCAATGACTTTTTAGCCAATAACCCGCCGAGCTTAGATGATAAGTTGTTTTGGAATCCTTGTTTCATGATTTGCATCAACAACCTTGCCGTTCCTTCCGCAGTTTTAAGAACTATATTTCCTGAAAACCCGTCTGTAACCACGACATCAACCACGCCTTTAGTTAAATCATGCCCTTCTACATAGCCGATAAAATTAAGACCGGATTTTTTAAGCAAATTATAAGTTTTCTTTTCTATCTCTCTTCCTTTTATCTGCTCAACACCCACATTCAAAAGCCCGATACTCGGAGTTTTCTTATCTAGAATGATCTTAGCAAAACAATCTCCCATTAAGGCGAATTGAAACAAATTAGTTTCATCACATTCGGCATTGGCACCTAAATCCAACATAACCGTGCCTCCGTTTAGGTTCGGAACCACTCCGACAATCGCCGGCCGCTTTATACCGGGAAGCTCCCCAAGCACCATTTTAGCCATTACCATCAATGCACCAGTATTTCCCGAAGATACGCAAGCTACCGCAGCATTTTCCTTAACTGCATCGATTGCTTTTCTCATACTTGAGTTAACACCGTTTTTCAGCGCTTTAATCGGCTGCTCGTCATCAGAGATATAAGTTCCCGTTTCAATGAACTCATAGTTTTCTTTAAGTATAGGAAACTGCTCAAATAGATTGCCTATTAACTGCTGGTTACCAAAAATCTTAAAATAAAGATTAGGGTTTTTACTTAAAGCAATACTTGCCCCTTCTATAACGGCACGAGGCGCATTCGCGCCTCCCATTGCATCTAAACTTATAACTATCCTTTGGGACATAATATTATTAAATCAATTTATGCCTCAGCAGCTTCGCTTGCTGAATCTTCCGTAGGTTTTTCTCTTTTAATTAAGATTTGCTTGCCGTTATACATCCCGTCTTTTAAAGAAATATGATGCGGAAGCTTTGCTTCACCGGTATTTTTATCAAAAGAAACATTAATCGGTTTCAAAGCATCATGAGCTCGTCTTTTATCTCTTCTTGACGTCGAAGTCTTCTTCTTAGGTACTGCCATTATATATTACTTTAAATTATTCTTTAGTGTGCTTTATAATACATCTTTATAATTAAATCCAGAACTTTTATAAATGAACGCCGATTAATTTAAAATGTTTTAATAAAGTAAATTTGTGATAAATGTATATACCTTGAAAAGATAATAAGAAAATTATTTTTATGTCCTCAACGACTACTTCATTACTCAGCAAGAGACGGTTCCTGACTATTTTCATCTGTCAATTCTTGTCTGCCTTTAGTGATAACTTCGTAAGAACGGCTTTTACAACCCTGGTCACTTATTATATTGCTGAAATCTCCGAGATAAGCAGATCAATTCTAATTACGCTCTCCATGGCGTTATTTGTTTTGCCGTTCTGTATTTTCTCTGCTTCGGGCGGAAAATTGGCGGATAAGTTCCGTAAATCCCGTTTAATAGTATGGCTTAAAGCAATTAATATTATAGTCGCACTAATTGCCGTCATCGGCTTTCTTACCGGCAGTTATTTTATTTTGTTATTCTCTATTTTCTTAACCGGAGTTGAAGCGGCATTATTCGGCCCAGTGAAGTATAGTATACTCCCGGAAGGCTTAAAGAAAAGTGAACTTATACTCGGAAACGGTCTTATTGAAGCCGCTACTTTCGTAGCTATACTCTTTGGAGTTACTTTCGGCGGACTTTTTGTCTCGCATGATAGCTTTGATGTATATCTGATCTGCTTTATAATCCTTGCCGCAGCTGTTATATCATATGTTTTTGCCCTCTTCATTCCCAATTCAACCGTATCCGACCCGAGCATAAAACTTTCCGTCAACTTATTTTTAGAAACTAAAGAGTGTATAACTTTTACCCGTAAACACCGCCGTGCCTTCTTGGCAATTCTAGGTATTTCCTGGTTTTGGCTAATCGGCAGTGTTTTAATTTCTCAAATGTCCAACTTAACTAAGGAAGTTTTCGGAGGGGATGAATCCGTGTTTACCCTTCTGCTTGCCGCCTTTTCTTTTGGAACGGGTGTGGGATCCATGCTATGTAATAAGCTTCTAAAAGAAGAAATCACAACTAAATATGTGCCGACTTCAATGATGGTAATGAGCTTTTTCTTTCTTGATTTATGGTGGACTTCCACCATTTTTGAGAAGAAAGATTACCTTGGGGGTATCCATTATTTTCTTTCTAATGTTGACGGTATTAGAGCATTTATTGATATTTTTATGATTTCAGTTTCGGGCGGAATATATATAGTCCCCCTTTATGCCTTATTACAACTCGAAATTAAAAAAGAATTTCGTTCGCGCGCAATTGCCGCAAGTAATATCATGAGCTCATTTTTTATGGTAGTTGCAAGCTCAATAACTATGGCGCTGATTGCCATCGGGCTTTCGGAACCGCAACTACTATTTATTCTGGCGGTAGCTAATTTCTTTACCGCAAGTTATATCTGCCAAATTTTACCGGATACCGTAATTAAAAACTTTTTCCAAATGGCATTAAAACTTATTTATAGAGTAGAAATCGAAGGGATGGAGAATTACCACAAAGCCGGAAAAAGAGTTTTGATTATTGCAAACCATGCTTCTTTTATTGACCCGATTTTAATCGGTGCATTACTGCCTGATAGGCTTATTTTTGCTATAGATACATATATTGCCCGTAAGTGGTGGCTAAAACCTTTCCTTACCTTTTTACGCGCTTTTCCGGTCGACCCTTCAAATCCGATGGCAACTAAAACGTTAATCGATAAGTTAAAATCTAATACGCCTGTAGTTATATTTCCTGAAGGCAGAATTACAGTCACCGGATCTTTAATGAAGATTTACGAAGGTCCTGGTATGATAGCGGATAAAGCTGATGCAGTGCTTCTTCCGATAAGGCTGGATGGCCCTCAGTATAGTGTATTTTCCCGCATGCACGGTAAATTGCGCTTAAGGTTATTCCCTAAGATCAGAATGCATATTTTAAAACCGCAAAAGCTTAGCGCAGCTCATGACCTTATGGGAAGAGATCGCAGACATGAAATTGGTAATATGCTGTATGATATTATGACTGAAATGATGTTTAGTGGCACAAAAAACACTCAAACTCTTTTTGAAAGTTTTGTTCATGCTAAAGAGCAATTCGGTGGCAATACGACCATTATTCAGGATGCTAATAAAAACTCTCTTACTTATAATAAGATCTGTGCAGGCAGCTTTATATTAGGAAAAAGAATTGCAGCAAGAACTAATTATAGAGATTATGTCGGGTTTTTACTGCCTAATGCCGCAGGAACGGTAGTAGCATTTTTTGCAACCATTTTATACGGCAGAGTCCCTGCAATGCTTAACTTTTCCACTGGGCTCAAAAATTTAATTTCCAGCTGCAAAACAGCTAAAATAAAAATTATTTATACCTCCAGAGTCTTTATTGAAAAAGCAAGCCTGGAGCACATGATTGAAGAAATTAATCAACATGATATAGAAATTGTATACTTAGAGGATTTACGTAAGGAGATTAAATTCTATAATAAATTTAAAGGAATATTAAAATCATTATTCCCCCTCTATTATTACCAGCACTATTTTACTAAGAAAAAGTATAAAAAACTACCTCATGCCAATGATCCGGCGGTTGTGCTATTCACTTCAGGTTCCGAAGGATTGCCGAAAGGAGTTGTCTTAAGCCATTCAAATATAATTGCTAATTTAAAACAGCTTTCCTCAAGAATAGATTTCACATCATCCGACAAACTCTTTAGCGCCCTTCCGATATTTCACTCATTCGGGCTGACGGCAGGTATGATTTTACCTCTCTTATATGGTATATCCACCTATTTTTACCCCTCCCCTCTTCATTATAGGATAATTCCCGAGATGGTTTACGGAGTAAATGCAACTTTCTTTTTTGCAACCGATACGTTTTTAGCCGGATATGCAAAATATGCCCATCCCTATGATTTCTTCAGCATAAGGTATGTTTTTGCCGGAGCAGAAAAATTAAAGGAAGAAACCAGAAAAATTTGGCAGGAAAAATTCGGTATAAGAGTTTTAGAAGGATATGGTGCAACTGAAACTGCTCCGGCAATCTCGGTTAATAGCCCGATGCATTATAAGCCTGGCACTGTAGGTAGAATACTGCCGAATATAAATTATAAGCTCGAGGCGGTTGAAGGAATCAATGAGGGCGGGAAACTTATTGTCAATGGACCTAATGTAATGCTTGGTTACCTAAGGCCTGAAAAACCCGGGATTATACAAAAGCCTGCTCATGTTACTCAAGATGAAACATATGAAGGATGGTATGATACCGGAGATATAGTCTCGGTTGATGAGGATAAATACATAACTATATTAGGTCGTGCTAAGCGATTTGCTAAGATCGGCGGAGAAATGGTCTCACTTGCAGCCATTGAAGAAGCGGTAACTAAACTATGGCCTGAAAACCTTCACGGCACACTAAGTGTGGATGACCCTAAAAAAGGTGAAAGCATCATTTTATTTACTGATAAGGAAGGAGCGGCAAAAGAGGATATTATTCGCTTTTTAAACAAAGAAGGTTATTCGGAGTTATATATTCCTAAATCAGTTATATATATTGAGGAAATGCCTCTCTTAGGCGCCGGAAAAATAGATTACATGTCTTTAAAAGAAAAACTTAAAAATATGTAATTTAGGTTTAATTTATGATTAAGGAGCCGCTTCTTATCAATACACCATTTCCGATAAAAACCGAGCGGCTTATCTTGCGCCCGATGATGCCCGGAGACGGTAAAATACTATTTAACCTGGTGGAGGAATCAAGGGATGCACTTGGTGAATGGCTGCCGTGGGTTAGTAGTGTAAAAACTGAGGTTGATAGTGAAAAAAATGCTTGTGAGTTTTATGCTCAATTTATTTTAAAGAAAGCTTTTCGTTTCCTTATTTTTCATAATGATTTATTAGTCGGGGGTTGCAGCTTGCATAAAATTGACTGGAATATCCCTTCCGCAGGGATCGGTTATTATTGCCATAAGCTGCATCAAAATAACGGCTATATTTTTGAAGCTGTAACCGCACTTATCTTTTATGGTTTTCACCAATTAGGCTTGAGACGCATAACTATTATTTGCGATGATGAAAATATAAAAAGTGCTCGTGTTGCCGAAAAGCTAGGCTTTATGCTTGAAAGTAAAGCTAAGGGGTTAATTTCTAAGCCCGGTAATAATGAACTTAGGGTTAGCCGCTGCTATGTGAGGTTTGATATAAAGGGCTTAGAAAAACATAAAGTCGCATGGTAAATAAACTTTTATAGTTTGCTAAAAAGCTTAAAAATTATTATAAATATAGTTAATAAGGGAAGGGAATTTTTATGAATTATTTTGGGGACTGGTTCTCATATCATATTATTATCATTATAAGTATAATAGTAACTTGGTTAAACTATCTTAAAATTAGCAGTTTAGAAAAACAAATCAGCTTTCTGAAAAATGAATTACAAAGAGTTCTTACCCTATTAAAATCAGAGAATAAAACTTTTCTTAAAGAAAATCTATCTTTAAAAGATGAAAGCTTAGAAGAGCCTAAAGCAGGCACTATTCCATCACATCAACAGATCAGAGAAGATACGGTATCTTTTAATACATTACATCAGGAAATACCGAAAGATATAGAGAGCAGTATAAGAGCCGATGAAGAAGTGAATGAGAAGATACAACCACAAGAGAGCTTTGAACACAAATTCGGAACTAAACTTTCCGTGTGGATCGGCGGTATTGCACTAATACTAGCCGTCTTTTACATGGTAAAATATTCAATTGAGCTTGGTTTAGTAACACCTGCTGCTCGTGTGTTATCAGGTATCTTTTTCGGTATCGGAATGTTATATATCGGGCATATAGTCAGAGAGAAAACTAACTTAGCCAATGGAAAACGTATAGCCCAAGCATGTTCGGGCGCGGGCATTGCTTCTCTTTATATATGCATTTTCAGCGCTGTCACACTTTATAATCTTATACCCGTTATGATCGGCCTTACAGGTATGACAATCATCACCTTAACTGCAATTATTTTATCATTAGGACATGGTGCACCGATTGCAATTTTAGGTCTGGTAGGCGGATTTTTAACTCCGATAATGGTGGGTATTCAAGGTATTGATACTCCCGTTATGTTTTTATATTTATATTTTGTGCTAACAGGACTGATGGTAGTGATTAAAAAGCAGTATTGGTGGTTTTTAGCAGTTCCGGTAGTACTTTGCGCTTTCTTATGGGTAATATTCTGGTTGTTTGCCGGTTATACCAGGGCTTTTGATACCATATGGCTCTCATTATTCTTGATTGCAATAAGCGGCACCATCATTGCTTTATCGAAAGATGAGCGTGATAGCCTTAATACTGCTGACATTAAATCCAGAAATAATATTTCAGCTTTAAATTATTTTACTATCGGCGGAGCTTTAAGCTTAATGGCGGTTATTACTACGCATAGTAATTTCAGCGCAATGGAATGGGGGCTATTCGGCTTACTATCGCTAGGCACAATCTGCCTTGCTTATTTTAACCAGAAACTTTACGGAAAATTTCCTTTTATATCATGTTTAATCAGTATCGCTTTATTGTGGTTTTGGAATTATGATCAGACTAGCCATTTTATATTTATGATATTATTATTTTCCCTAATTTACATGGGTAGTTCCTATTTTCTGCAATGGGAAAGCAGAGATCCGAGACTTTGGGGATTGCTGTTTGCAGTGAGTAGTATCGGATATTATATTGTAAGTTGCTATAATATTAATTTTTCTTTTTCCGCCGGGAAAATATCATATTTATGGGGCGGCATAGCTTTACTGCCGGCCTTGCTTGCTTTTTTCATATTTAAGCAAGTTCAAAGCAGGATACCCGAAAACCATCCTTATAAAGAACATGTTTCGACAATATACGCTGCACTCTGCACTGCTTTCATCTCGATCAGCTTTGCAGCCGTTGTCAGTTATGATTCATTACATGTTGCTATTGCACTGCAAATGATGTTTGTTGCCTGGATTAATACTCGAACTAACATAAAAGCTTTAAAACATATTACTACTGCACTTGCTTTTATTTTCGGAGCTTTAATTATACCAAAAATATTTGCCATATTAGGAAGAATAAACTTTCATCATATATTTAATACACAATTTTATGAGTCAAAAAATATTGACAACGTCGGAACTTTCTTTTCACATACTTACGGACTAATAACTCTTACTGCTTGTATTTCTATATGGTTTTTAAGCCGTACATTTAAGATATTAGGCTTAATGTTAATAACCTCATTTATTTGTCAGCTTCTATTTTCTACCTGGCCGATTCAAGGTAAAGCAATTGCAGAAGCTCCGTTATTTCACTTAGGTTTGCCGGCTCTTTGCTTTTTGGTTACCAATTATTTGTTACCTAAGGAGAAAAACGGGGCACTGAATAATGTATTTGACGTAGCTACTGTAGCATTATTAAGCTTAACAAGTTATTGTGTGATTCGCTATCTATTCCAAACTGCTGATCAAAGCTTCTTGAGCAAAGCTGCCGGTTTTCTTGAGCGCGGAATAATAACTAATCTGTTTCTCGTTATCGGATTAGCAAGTATATTTTTAGGCAAACATGAAAACCGCCGCGGACTTATTTTAAGCGGCCTGACGCTTTATGCTATCTCGGTATTCAGAATTTGTTGTTATGACCTGATTATATATAATCCGCTATATTCATCTCAACCCGTCGGAGGGTTTCTTATCTTTAACTCTCTATTAATAGTATATGCACTGCCGATCTTTTGGATTCGCGTTTTTATTAATAATTTTCCACTGGTTAATAAAAATAGTTGGGTAAGCTATGGTTATGCACTTATGATGATATTATCTTTTGCATATGTCACACTCAACATACGCCAATTCTTCCAAGGTTCATATCTGAACGGCTTCCAAGCAAGTAATACGGAAATATATACCTATTCCATAGTATGGCTGATATTCGGCTTAGGATTATTATTTTTAGGCACAATGCAAAATGATAGAATGATAAGAATTTCATCGTTAATCGTTATGGCTGCTGTAATCGGCAAGGTATTTTTATATGATGCCGGAGAGCTTTCCGGGTTATATCGTGTATTTTCCTTTTTCGGGTTAGGGTTTAGTTTACTCGGATTAAGTTGGTTTTATACGAAATTTGTGCTTAATACTGCAAAAGAGACCTGAATATTAATGTTTTTTACTTTAAAATAATTTTGGGTTTAGCTCGAGTAACATGGTTAAAATTTAACGGTAATTCCTACCAAAAACATAGCGCCTTTAATTTTAACTTTTGCAGTACCGACATTATCAATCATTATGCCGTTTATATATTTTTTATTTTCAGCTTTTATTTGTCCGTAGTCATAATATCTCAATGCTAAATCCAAATATAATTGCTCGTTAATCGGCAGGTGCCCTCCAATTCCTACACTCCACGCGAAGTTATTTTGCACTTTACCCGGTATTTTATAGTCAACAGCTCTATATGAATTGGAAATTTCCTCCAAACAATTTACCTGTGAATCGGTACTGCGGTACTTATGTCGAGCCATACCTGCTCCTGCAAATATATAAGGAGAAAAGTTATAGATTTTGCCTAAATTATAATTAACGTTGGCAAGTAAAGCCGTAGTAGTGATTTTTAGTTTAGATGCTGCAAACGGTGTGCTATCAATTCTTATTGGATTCCCATTCTCATCTACGGTAGTAATAGGATGAGCAGTATCACCTAATGAGCCGGCATTTAATCTACTTTTTCCATGTTGGAAAGTTAAGCCAACCTCAATTGCATCACTTACCTGATAACCGATGCCAGCATCAAACAGGTAATTATTGGTAAAAAACGAATTATTTTTATGCATTCCCGTACTATCACTGTAACTGGAATTTTTATTAGGCTTAAGATATCCAAGCCCAACTTTAGCATAAAAACTATCATTGGCACTGGCAAAATTTGGTACCAGCACTATTAATAATACCAATATTTTTTTTAGCATTTAAAAAACTTTATTAAATTATTAAAAATTTATTTATGAAGGAAGGTAAGAATTAAATTATTACTTTACGTGCCAGTTGTTTATAAAGCCTAGATTAATTAATTTGATTATAATTTTAGTTCTTACCGAATAATATAGATTAAAAAGTATTATTATAAGATTAATCAATAATACTTTTAGCATAGCTTATAAAATTGTCTGAGCAAAGAGTGTATTGATCTTCTAAATCAGAGCTTTCCGCCACACAAAATTTAATTAATCTGTCTCTTAAAGTCAGATCAGAGTGTACATCTTTTAGCGATAATTTATAACTATTAAAAAGCGGATCATTGCGAGCAAAAACTTTTTGCTTTACAGAAGTCTCGAATTTTTCGATTTCTAAGCCATAGACATTTATAATTTCTTCTTTAGGAGTTCCTATAAACTCTCCATCCTTTTTATAGGTCATAAGATGAGGTAAAAATTGAATGAATTCCATTTTTGGTGCATCAGCTTCGGTGTAACTTTGGTATTCTTCTTCACAGATATGTGCAATTTTTCTTAAAAGGAAGCTTGCCTCTCTGAGTTTTGCTTTGTCTAAAGCTTTTTGATAAGGTTTTTTTTCTGCTGAACCGTTAGCCATATAATTTTACTCCTTGAAATAATAATTTTTTGTTAAGACAGGGGCAAATTATACAAATTTTTTTTCAATTACCACAATACCAATTTATAATCAAACTGATACTAACAATGTAAAAAAACAGTAGTTTTTTAAGATTTGTTTAAAATATCAATAACTTAATTAACATTTTAAATTTATTCTAATAGTTGTACTAACTAATTTAATATATGTTAATTAAATATGCAAGGAAAACTAATAACAATAAATCAACAACTATTAGCTAAACTTAATGCTATAGTAACTATTTCTTAACTAAATTTTAAAATATAGATAAATACCAAGGTTTTATTAAATATTGAAAAACTATATTCCAAATATAGCTAAGTAGAATGAGCATTAATCAGGATAAATTATAAAATAATATTAAGCGGATTAAGTAGAATATACATAAAAAAAGACGAGCATAACGCACGTCCTTTTTATTACTTTTTACTTTTAATTAAGTATTACTTTCTATCTGAAAGCGAAAGAAATTCCCTGTAACTTTCTCCGATATAAAGCTGTCTCGGACGACCGTATTTTTTGTTGTGGGTCTTCAATCATTTCTTTCCATTGAGCTATCCAGCCGGCCGTTCTTGCGACCGCAAACATTACCGTGAACATAGGAGTCGGAATCCCGAGCGCTCTATAAATAATACCCGAATAGAAATCAACGTTAGGATAGAGCTTTTTCTCGATAAAGTATTCATCTTGTAGAGCAATCTTTTCCAATTCAATTGCAATCTGAAGTAGCGGATCATTTTTAATATGCAATTCATTCAATACTTCCTGGCAGGTTTTTTTAAGCACAGAGGCGCGAGGATCATAATTTTTATATACCCTATGCCCAAAGCCCATAAGCCTAAACGGATCATTTTTATCTTTAGCACGCTCAACGAATTGCGGCACTCTATCAGGGCTCCCTATCTCTTCAAGCATTCTAAGCACGGCCTCATTTGCACCGCCGTGTGCAGGCCCCCAAAGAGAAGCAATACCAGCACCGATCACCGCAAAAGGATTAGCGCCCGAAGATCCGGCAAGCCTTACAGTTGAAGTTGATGCATTTTGTTCATGATCGGCATGCAAAATAAATATCTTTTCAATAGCTTTAGCAAATACCGGATTAATCTTATATTCTTCAGTCGGTACGGCAAACATCATTTTAAGGAAGTTTTCACCGTAACTTAAGCTGTTATCCGGATAAACAAACGGTTGACCGACAGAATATTTATAAGTCATTGCAGCAAGAGTCGGTACTTTTGCAATTAATTTTAAAGCAGCATTCTCTCTCTGTACGCTATCTTTAATATCAAGTGTATCATGATAAAATGCCGATAAAGAACTAACCGCTCCAACCATAACAGCCATTGGATGAGATCTTCTCGGATATCCTCTAAATAAAAACTGAAGCTGTTCATGCACAAGTGTGTGTTGTTTTATATTTTTAACAAATACCTCCTTTTCAGAAGAACTCGGCAGCTCACCATGCAACAATAAATAGCAAACTTCCAGAAAATCACTTTTTTCCGCCAGATCTGCAATATCATAGCCTCTATGTCTTAAAATCCCTTCTTCTCCGTCAATGAAAGTCATTGCAGAGTGACAAGAAGCAGTAGACATAAAGCCGGGATCATAAGTAAACAACCCGGTTTCCTGATATAATTTTGTAACATCCATAACTGCAGGACCTTCATTTCCCTCTATTATAGGCAGCTCTATCTCCTTATTTAAAGATGGTATAACCAACTTTGCAACTTTCTTATCTTGAGCCTTTGCACTTAAAGATTCCACCATATTTAAACCCATAAAATAATTCCCCATTAGTATTATAATATATTGCGATGCAACAAGTTGCAAGTATTTTAAAAATATTAGTAATATATTACTATTCCAAGCAGTTATTAATTATACTTGTTACAAAATTATTAAATAAAGCAAAATTTAAAAATATTCAACCTTAAGCTGAATCCCAAACCGCTCTAATTAAAAAATTACCCTTGCAGGAAAAATTTACTTAACTATGCTCTCATAAAAATATTTTTAGTTATGCAGAATATAGAAACGAAACGTAAACAGCTATTATATAGAAGCACCCATAGAGGCTGCAAAGAAACCGATATTTTAATCGGAGAGTTTGCCGAAAAGTATATACCTTCTTTTTCCCTGCAGGAACTACTGGATTATGAGCGCGTTCTTGAAATAGATGATGTAATTTTATATGACTTAATTTGCGAAAAAATAAGTCCGGAAGACAGCCTTGTAGACTCTAAAATTATAAAGCTTATTATTAATTTTAATAGAATAAGAATAAATGCCGCCTAAGATTTTTATTATTGCCGGGGAACCTTCCGGGGATTTGATCGGAGCAAACTTAATTAAGTCCTTAAAGCTTTTGCTGCCTAATTGCAGTATTTATGGTGTAGGCGGTAGTAAAATGATTTCTCAAGGGCTAAATAGCATATTTGATATAGAAGAAATTTCTATTATGGGTTATATTGAGGTACTTCCTAAAATATTTAAAATTAAGAAGCTTCTAACTAAAACTTATCAGGAAATTATAAAAATAAATCCTGATGTAATTATCACCATTGATTCGCCCGGCTTCAATTTAAGGTTAATTAAACGTTTAAGAAAATATTTCGGAAATAAAATTAAAATTGTTAATTATGTTGCACCGAGTGTTTGGGCATATAAACCTAAACGTATATATAGAGTTAAAGCATTATATGATCATCAACTTTTAATTTTGCCGATTGAAAAGCCTTATTTTGATACGATCGGGTTCCCTTCAACTTTTGTCGGGCATCCAATCCTTGAAGAACCTTTAGTACAAAGTTTATCCAAAGAAGAAACTTATACTAAATATAATGTTCCCTTAAAAAATAAGCTACTAACTATAATGCCCGGTAGCAGAAAAGGTGAATTGAAGAAACATATACCTATCTTTATTGAGGCGCTAAAAAACATTAAGAATAAACAACCGAATATTACTCTTTTTATCCCTACTCTTCCTCACCTGGAAGAGATTTTAAAAAAAGAATTTGGTCAGTTTTCTCCCCTTATTTCTTCGGATAGTAAAACTAAAGATGAGTTATTATTTGCAAGCGATGTAGCATTAGTTAAATCCGGAACTTCTTCGCTTGAATTGATGCGTTATAACTTACCTATGATTGTAGCTTATAAGGTATCCGGCTTAACTGCATTTATTTTAAAATTCTTTATTACCACAAAGTACTTTGCTCTTCCGAATATTATTTTACAGGAGGAAGTAGTCCCCGAATTAATACAGGATAAATGTACCGCTGAAAATATTAGTAAGGCACTATACGTGCTATTAAACAATAAAGAGAAGCAAGATTATCAAAAAGAAAAGTTCAATCTTGCTTTAAATATGTTTAATGTCAAAAGTGGTGAAAAACCCGGTATGCTTGCAGCTAAAAAGATTGCTGAGCTACTGTAACTTCACCATGCCAAAAACTTTGGTCTAGAACCAGGTGATCAGTTAAGGTTGACTCTATAATTTCAAGCTTATTAATACCTGCACCATCCATGACTCCATAGACTAAGATTAATGCTTGTTGAATTAGCGGAGCAAAATGATCTGGTAGCTTAGGATATTTCTTCTGAGCCTCACTAACCGTCATTCCGGCAAATTCATATATTAAATCCTTGATTTCTTCTTTACTGATCGGATTAGTAAGATCGAGCTCATATTTAATGCCCATATACATTATTCTGCCTATACCTACTATTTTTGCGGTTTTAAGCTTCTCAACAATCAATCTATCTTTTTGAATATCTTTACCTAATTCATGCGAAGTATATTCTAAAATTTCTTTTAATTCATTTTTGTTAAAGAAACCTTCTTTAGTTAAATTAATTCCTTTTAAGGAGAAATCTTCTTTTAACTGGTGAACAAAATTAAATAAGCCCCATGGTCCTTCATATGTATGGATTTCATCATGTTCGTCTTGCACCGAGAGCTGAAAGCTACCGCCTCCGATATCCCAAATAAGTAACTTATCAGGATCAACTCCTTTTAGATACGGATCACTTAGAGCTGTTTTGAACCCTAATTCTCCTTCTTCTTTTTGAGAAATTAAGTTTATGTGTATATCATGCAGTTTAAAAGTGTTAAGTAATTCGCTTGAATTTTTTGCGTTTCTTGCCCAAGCGGTTGCAACTCCTTTGCATTTATGCTCACCGCAATCAATCCCGTATTCCTGTTCAATAGCTTTTAATGCACTTAACCCGCTTGTCAAACACTCTTCGGTTATTGAGCTTTTGTCAATTGAACTTGATATACATTGCTGGTACCGTACAGCCTTATTTACCTCACCTAAATTTTTAATTAATTTGTTTTGACAGATATCTACTAGATATCCTTTAGATTTAGTTGACCCTGACCCTATGTCAAATACATATCTTTTTTCTAAACAATTTTGATTTTCATCTTGATTTGCATTTTGATCTGCTAATGTTTGTGTAGAAAGAGAAAGAATAAACAAAAAGTTAAAAGCTATTCTCATGATTTCCCTGTAAAAAGTTCGCCCCATTCTATAAAGATAATCATAAAAGTCAACCGTAGTCACCTATAATTTTACATGCATCCTAAATTAGTTAGCATAAGATGTGAAGAGCAGGTAACAATATATACTTATACCGATGAAATACAATTTAATTTAGTTAAAACCCCCATAAACCTTAAGCTTCGGAGGTTTTAAACTAAATTATAATATTAAAAAACAGATGGCGCTTCATCCGTTGCTCCTTCTTCAGATGATAAATTATTACCGACTTCATCAGAGATTATAGAGGCCACGTTACTATTGGTTCTGATTTGCATTTCAATTTCGGTGGCTATTGAGGGATTATCTTTTAAATACTTTTTAGCATTCTCACGACCTTGGCCGATTTTCTGCCCCTTATAAGCATACCATGATCCGGACTTTTCAATAATATCAGCTTTAGTAGCTAAATCTATTATTTCTCCTGTCTTAGAGATACCTTCACCATACATAATATCAAACTCAACAGTCTTAAACGGAGGCGCAACCTTATTTTTTACCACCTTAACCCTGGTTTGGTTACCGATTACATCATCTTTTTCTTTTAAAGCACCTATCTTCCTAATATCAATTCTTACTGAAGCATAAAACTTTAAAGCATTCCCGCCAGTTGTTGTTTCCGGGTTACCGAACATAACGCCGATTTTTGATCTGATTTGGTTAATAAACACTAAAATACAGTTTGACCTTGCGACACTTGCGGTAATTTTCCTTAAAGCTTGGCTCATAAGCCTCGCCTGTAAGCCCATATGGCTATCTCCCATCTCACCTTCAATCTCAGCCTTCGGCACTAGTGCAGCCACACTATCAATAACAATTACATCTAATGCTCCTGACCTAATTAATGTATCTGCAATTTCTAAAGCTTGCTCGCCGGTATCAGGTTGCGAGATGATAAGTTCATTGATATCTACTCCGAGTTTTCTAGCATACACCGGATCAAGCGCATGTTCCGCATCTATAAATGCACAAGCACCGCCTGCTTTTTGCGCCTCAGCTACAACATGCAAAGTAAGCGTAGTTTTACCTGAGCTTTCAGGCCCAAATATTTCAATAATCCTTCCTCTCGGAAGCCCGCCTATTCCAAGTGCAATATCAAGGCCTAACGAACCGGTTGAAACTGCTTCAACATCCACGGTTTTTTTATTTCCGAGTTTCATCACCGAACCTTTGCCGAAGGATTTTTCTATTTGGCTTAATGCTACTTCTAACGCTTTTTGCTTATCCATAATTCACCTAATAATTTTATTTATATCTTTTGCCGAAAAATTAGCTCTTTGACAATTAATATAATACAAAACAGCATAAAAATACATCTTTAAATTACTAATTAAAGCATACGGGGTTTAAGATTTATTGTGCGGCTTTTCGGTTATCAGATTGCTTTTTATTCTATATAATACATGCTTGGAAAGCTTATGATCGGGGGGTAGTTTGGGATGAGCAAAATCACCCGCCCCGTCATGCTGCATCCCTATTTTCTCCATAACCCGAATAGAACGTTTATTCATTGGTACCGTAAAGGAAACTATTTCTTTTAAGCCACACCTATAAAATCCATAGTTTAATGCTGCTTTTGCACCTTCGGTTGCATAGCCCTTACCCCAATGTAGAGAACTTAAGCGCCAGGCTATTTCAGTGCAAGGAGTGAAGGCGGCTTGCCAATCAGTATAACCAAGCCCGATAAACCCGATTAACTCTTTTGTTTCCTTAAGCTCGGCAGCAAATAATGTATAATTATTTTTTTTATACTGATCATTCATAGCGGAAATAAAATCTTTAACTTGCTGCATAGTAAGCTTATGAGGCAAGAACTCTACTACTTTGGGATCTTGGTTAATATCAAAGTAAGCTTTAGCATCCTCATCACTCCAGGTACGTAAAATCAACCGCTCGGTTTCAATAATTTTCATAATTAGTAATAATCGGCTATAGTTAACTGCTTAAGCGCTTAAAATAATTTATAGCAGTTAACTTAGCAATTAATTTTATCTAAACTACCCACCCCTTAGATCCACACCTTACAATCACCCCCCGAACAATCTATGAGATGGTCGTTTGAATAATTTTCTTCTTGCTCATCATATTTTTTACAAAGAGATAATAAAATTTCATGGTTAGGTTTTCCATTTTCTCTAAGAAACATCTCTTCAAATGTAATAATATTTTCGATAGGCAGCTGATAATTTTGAGAATCACCATTTTGAAGTTGATTACCGGATTTATCAACTATCATAGATATATTATTATACCCTTCCGTCATATCAATTGGACTTTTCTTACTAAGAGTAGCATTACATAACACTTTAAAAGCTTCAATATTACCAATCTTTGCAGTAAACTCAAGCGGAGTCCCTTGAAATACACTATGGCTATCCTGCAGGTAATTATAAGAAAAAGTTTGCTTAGCATTTAAATCAAGAGTTTTAAAATTATTAAGTAAAACATCTAGTGCGACTATATTATTACTCGCTATTGCATCTTGTAGAATAGCTATATCAGGTTTTGCACCTGCATCAATTATAACTTTAAAGGCATCGTTCTTATTCTCGGCCAATGCTAATTTTAAAAATGTACCTTCCGTAATTTTATTGCTATCATCTTTATAATCATATTGGAAAGTATATTTATTATTTATTAAGTTTGAATCTTTTGTATTCTTCAGCATATAGCTTAGATTCTCTATATCTTCATTTAATATTAAATAAGCTGTTAAAGCTTTTAATATTTCAGTATTATTTATGTCAATCGCAACTTTAACGGTATATAGGTCAGGTTTAGCTCCGGCATTAAGAAGCGTTTTAAAAGCATTCTCCTTTTCTTTTATTATAGATAAACCTAAATATGTGCCGTCAATAATATATTTACGGTTTAAATCAGATATTTTATCATATATTATTGTTCTTTCGGAATTTAAAGCTAGCTCATCAACATTTTTAAGTAATTGTTTGAGTATATCCGGATTATCGATTATTACTGCCTTTATAAGAGTTGATTGAGCAGGTTTTGCCCCTGCATCTATAAGCGCTTTTAGTGCGACTATTTTATTTTCCGCTAAAGCAAGGTCTAGAAACGTACCTTCTTCTATCCTGTTACCATCTTCGGTATAATTAAAACGAAAAATATGCTCGGAATTTAAGTCTAATTCTTTATTATTTCTAAGTAATAAATCCAGTATTTCCTGATTATCATTTAATATGGCATTCATTAATTCAACAGGATGAACTTTTACTCCGGCATTAATAAGAGATTTGATCGCACTTTTATTATTTAGCATGAGTGCAAAGTCTAAAGGCGTACCTTCAAAATAATCATTACCACCTTGATCGTAATTATAACGGAAAACGTGCTTTGTGTTTAAGTCATTCTTATTATCCGGTAGTATATCGGACAATAATTCTGAATCCTTAGATAAAATAGCTTGAAATAATGTGTCTATCATGAAGCATAACCTTAAATTTGATATTTAAATATTAGTAGTTATATCTTCACTATAAATATAATATAATTTTAATATACTAATGTATTTTTATAATAAATTTTATAATATAAAGATTACATAAACCATAATTTTTTAGTTATTATATTGCTTCATTTATATTATTGATAACTCAGCTCCTTCGTACCTTGCTAAATTTATTGATTTATACTTTATATAAAATAAAAAAACACCCGAACATTTGTAAGGGTGCTTCTCCAAATAATGGTGAGTAATATATTTGTTTAACGTTTAGAGAACTGGAAGCTTTTACGAGCTTTTTTATGTCCGAATTTTTTACGTTCAACTTTCCTGCTATCTCTGGTTAGGAATCCACCTTTTCTTAATGTTGGGTGTAAATCCGGAACCATTGTATCCAGTACTCTGCTGATTCCGAGTCTAACAGCACCTGCTTGGCCGGATAAACCGCTTCCTTTAACTGTACACATTACATCAAATTGACCGGTAGTTTCTGTGGCAACGAACGGTTGATTGATAATCATTCTTAAAACCGGACGTGCAAAATATTCGGTAACATCACGATCATTAACTACGATTTTTCCGCTACCTCTAGAGAGCCAAACTCTCGCAGTTGCTTCTTTTCTTCTACCGGTTGCATAAAACCTTTCAACCGAGCCCTTCTTGGAAGAAGCCTTCTTAGTAGTAATTATAGTCGGAGCAGCTTTAGATTCAGCTGTTTTTTCTTTGCTCTCTATTGCTTTAGGCTTTGTAGTCTTTTTTGCAATATCGTTTATACTTGCTACTTCCGTTTCTTTTTTAGTAGTTTTTTTAATATCTGCCATAAGTTTAATTATACCTTATTTTTTATTCTTTGGATTTTGTTTAGCAATATCTAATGTTATAGGACTTTGCGCTTGATGCGGATGAGCTTCACCTGCATATACATGCAAACTTTTCATTTGTTTGCGTGCAAGCGGGCTATCCTTCGGCATCATTCTCTCAACAGCTTTTTCAAGAAGTCTGTGCGGGAATTTTCCGGTTAAGATTTCTCCTTTAGTTCTGCTTTTTATTCCACCTGCATATCCTGTATGCCAGTAAAAAGAATCCTGATCAAGTTTTTTTCCGGTAACTTGAATTTTATCGGCATTAATAACAACAATGTTATCGCCTGTATCAATGTTTTGTGTGTAAGAAGGCTTGTGTTTACCTCTTAAAATTTTCGCAATTTCCGCAGCGAGTCTACCGAGAACTAATCCATCAGCATCAATTAAATGCCATGCTTTATTAACTTCCGAGGGCTTTGCAGTATAAGTTCCAGCTGTAAATGAAGACATAATATTCTTTATATAGTTTTCTATTCTAAGGTGGCCATTATGCAAATATATATATATTTTGTCAATATTCAAAGTTGAGGGATTTTGAATTCTTGCATTGTTTTTAAAAATTATCCCGAAAATTACTCTCTTCCCTTCCCTAAATTTACATATAGTTATATAGTGCCTAATAAAAAAACAGAGAAAGAATGAACGGCTGGTTATTAATTGATAAACCTGAGAACATTAGTTCAGCAGGCGCACTAAATTATATAAAAAAATTGTTTAAAAGCATCGGTCTTAAAAACATAAAAATCGGACATGCCGGAACACTTGATCCTTTTGCATCCGGATTACTTATCGTGGGTGTAGGTGAAGCAACTAAGCTAATTAATTATATTATGGATAATTCAAAAGCTTATGATTTCACCATCAAATGGGGAGAAAATAGAGATACTATAGATAGAGAAGGAAAAATAACCGAAGTCAGTGATAAAGTCCCTACCCCGATGGAATTAAAAATGGCAATCAAACCGTTTTACGGAGTTATAAACCAAATGCCTCCTGAATTTTCCGCCCTGAAAATAAATGGTGAAAGAGCTTATAATCTTGCCCGTCAAGGATTAGAGGTAAAACTTGAGCCCAGAAATGTCACTATTTATAATTTAGATATAATTAGCTGCAATAATGATAGCGCAACTTTTGCGGTTAAATGCGGCAAAGGTTTCTATGTAAGATCGCTGGCAAGGGATATAGCTTTAAACTTAAGTATATGCGGCTATGTTACTTACTTAAGAAGAACAGAGAGTAAAAATTTTATAGTTAATGATGCAATTCCTCTGGATAAAATCAAAAATCTATTGCATAATGATGACCAAATCTCTTCTTTGCAATTTTTGCAGGAGAATTTAAAGCCCGTAACTTCTGTACTGGACGACATCTTAGTACGGAATTTAAATGAAGCGGAAGCAAAAAAATTAAAAACCGGAATGCCGATTTATTTAGATGCTGAGTTTCATAAAAAGAGCGAAGTCGCAGCATTGTTTAACTTGAAGTTAATTGCAATATGCATCTTTGAAAACGGGCAGCTTAAACCAAAACGTGTTTTTAATTTATAAGGAGTATACGATGTCGATAGCAGCAGAAAAAAAACAAGCTCTTATTAAAGATTTTTCTTTAAGTAGCAGCGATACAGGTTCAGTTGAAGTTCAGGTTGCAATATTAAGCGAAAGAATCACTAACTTAACCGAGCACTTCAAAGGTAATACTAAAGATTTCCAATCAAGAAGAGGATTATTAGTTTTAGTTAACAGAAGAAGAAGATTGTTAAGTTATTTAAAAAGAGAAGACTTGAATAGATATCAAGATCTAATTGCAAGACTAGGGCTAAGAAAATAACTAATGATGTTATTAGGAATAATTTTTAATTAAAGAAAGTTGCGTTAGCTCTAGCGCAACTTTTTATTTTTTATAGGTAAAGGATGTTTAAACTACACACAAAAATCATTGATTGGAACGGAAAAACTTTAGAACTGGAAACAGGAAAGATTGCAAGGCAAGCAGATGCCGCAGTAGTAGTAAAAATGGGTGGTACAGTTGTTTTATGTACTGTTGTCGGTAATAAAAAGCAGAAAGAAGGAATTGATTTTTTCCCGCTCACCGTTAATTATCAGGAAAAATTTTATGCAATCGGTAAGATTCCCGGCGGATTTAATAAAAGAGAAAGCAAGCCTTCCGAGCATGAAACCTTAGTTTCAAGACTTATTGATAGGCCTATTCGTCCGCTTTTCCCGCAAGGGTTCTATAATGAAGTACAAGTTGTATGTACCGTACTTTCTTATGATACCAATTATGAAGCTGACATTCTCTCTATTATAGGTGCTTCGGCAGCTCTTACTATTTCAGGTATTCCGTTTACAGAACCGGTAGCAGCAGCAAGAGTCGGATACATTGACGGAAAATTCGTACTCAACCCGACTTATGAAGAAACTAAAACAATCAGTGATTTGGACTTAATAGTATCAGGAACGGAAAGCTCGGTTTTAATGGTAGAGTCCGCAGCTAAAGAGCTAAGCGAAGAACTCATGTTAGAAGCGGTTATGTTCGGGCATAAGCAATTCCAACCTATAATTCAGGTAATCAAAGAATTTGCAGCTGAGGTCGGAAAACCTGCATGGGAAGTAAGTTTAGTTGATAACTCCGAGATTGATACGAAAGTTAAAAAGCTAGCTGAAAAAGAGTTGAAAGCAGCTTATGCTGAGACTCAAAAGCAAGCGAGAAATGAGAAAATTTATGCGACCGAAGATAAAGTTATAGCAGAGTTGGTCACTAACCAAGGTCTGGATGAGCTTAAAGTCAAAGGGGCTTTTAAAAACTTACAAAAAGACTTAGTCCGCAGCAATATTTTAGATAACAATCAAAGGATTGACGGCAGGAACTCGAAAGAAATAAGAAACATTGTCGGTGAAGTAGATTTTCTACCTAAAACTCATGGTTCAGCATTATTTACCAGGGGAGAAACCCAAGCGATTTGCGTAACAACACTCGGTACTGAATCAAGTGAACAAATGGTTGAGAATTTACACGGGTTACGCCATGATCGTTTTATGTTGCATTATAATTTTCCGCCGTTTTCTGTCGGTGAAGTTGGTAGAATGGGTGCGCCGGGCAGAAGAGAAATTGGGCATGGTAAGTTGGCTTTCAGAGCTTTAAGTGCGATGCTTCCTTCAAAAGAAGAATTTCCTTATGCTATAAGAGTGGTTTCTGAAATTACCGAATCCAATGGTTCTTCTTCAATGGCAACTGTTTGCGGCTCTTCTATGTCTATGATGGCGGCAGGCGTTCCGCTTAAGTCTTCAGTAGCAGGTATTGCTATGGGTCTCATAA
Source organism: endosymbiont of Acanthamoeba sp. UWC8 (assembly GCF_000730245.1). Classification (NCBI taxonomy): domain Bacteria; kingdom Pseudomonadati; phylum Pseudomonadota; class Alphaproteobacteria; order Holosporales; family Holosporaceae; species endosymbiont of Acanthamoeba sp. UWC8. The sequence continues at coordinate 1,062,407 of NZ_CP004403.1, forward strand.
AAGAAGGAGAGAAATTTTCCGTACTTTCTGATATCATGGGTGATGAAGATTACTTAGGCGATATGGATTTCAAAGTTGCAGGAACAGCAAAAGGAATCACCGCCTTACAAATGGATATCAAAATTAACGGTATTAATGAAGAGATTATGAAAATAGCTCTTTCTCAAGCCAGTGAAGGCAGACTTCATATTTTAGGTAAGATGGCTAATGCGATTTCTACATCAAGATCCGAACTGAATGAAAATGCTCCACGCATTACCTCAATTAAAATTGAAAAAGATAAAATCCGTGAAGTAATAGGTTCAGGCGGAAAAGTAATCCGTGATATTTGTGAAAAAAGCGGAGCTGAGATTAATATTGCTGATGACGGAACTGTTAAAATTGCCTCAAATAATGATGCCGGCACTCAAATAGCACTTAACATGATTAAGGGTATTACTACTAACCCTGAAATTGGCGATATTTATGACGGTGTTGTTATTAAGCTCGTTGATTTCGGTGCAATTATTTCTTTCTTCGGTGTACGTGAAGGTTTATTACATATCTCGGAACTAACCAACGAAAGAGGCAGCAATATCTCTAACTTCTTAAGTCTTGGACAAGCTGTGAAAGTGAAGGTGATCTCGCTAGACCATAGAACAGGTAAAGTTAAGTTAACTCTAAAAGATAAACCTAATTTTTCTGATGACAAGAAATCTTCTTCCCAGGAATCCGAAGAATCTACAGAAAGTGGAAGTAAACGTGAACCGAGAGAACCTAGAGGTGAAGATAAGCGTGAGCCAAGAGAACCTAGAGGCGAAGATAGGCGTGAGCCAAGAGAACCTAGAGGTGAAGATAAGCGCGAGCCAAGAGAACCTAGAGGTGAAAGCAAAGACAGAGATGCTAATTTTAGCAGAAGAAAATCCGGAAATGGTCATAAAGCTGACCAAGAAAGAACATCTACCACTGAAATAGCTAAGAAAAAGAAACGTTTCTTCTAAGCTCAAAGTTCTAATTCATATAATATTAGTATAGCGTGTCATTTAGGTTCATTAAACGGCACGCTAAAACTAAAAAAGAAGTTATAAGTTATTAATGAAAATTATAGTTTAGTGAATTATTACTAAAATAGTTACTGCTATCATCGGTTAATAATGGTTGATTTAAGTCTAAACTTTCTTCATTAAGTCCTTGATTATCCCCTAACAGCCTTTTAATATTCTCAAACTTATGCATAAAGATAGCTTTATCAACCTCACTTACTTTGCTTGAAGCGACTATTAAACCGATAGAGGCGGCATTAAGTAAATTAGCTGCATTTAGATAGTTTACGTTGTTTACCTGCCCTTCTTCAAAAACTTGCGGGTAAACTTGCTGTTCAAAGCTTGCATATAAAGCATAAACTTTATGTGCAATCCCTAACATTTCACCAATATTACTTAAAGTAAAAGCTGTTTTAGATAATATGGAATCTTCAGGATTATAAAATAAATCCAGCCTATTTACCTCACCGAAATGCTTATTAAGTTCATTTATGATACTCTCTGTAGTATTATAAACTTGGAAGTTTTCTTGGATTCCTTCTAAGTTAATATTATTATAAGCAGCATATTTTTCAAGAATCGGTTTTGATCCTAAGTTTTCATAAGTAATCGATACTGAGGTATAACCTAGTTTATTAAAATATAAGCTGGCAAGATCACTATTTATTGCTCCTGTTGAGTGACCCAAATTAATAAGCTTATAATCTCCTACCTGCTCCGCCCCAACCTTCTCTATAACTTTATTTAAAAAACTTACTCCTCCGTTAGTAAATTGATGAGGCACTTCTTGTTTATAAATATCAAACCACACGGAAAGATCCTGATAAAGTTGCTTAAAGTTATTTATGTTGAATAAAGTCCCATTATACGCTATGACAATTTGCTTATATTCATTATTAATGAAAGCAACAGCATCAAAAACAAGCGACCCGTCTTTTAAGTCTTTTGCATCCAACAAGATATCCCAATTGTGCGGTATATGCTCATGACTGCGGTTATATGAATAATTTAAAAATTTAATAATATTTTTATGTACTGACATTTTTCCCTCCGGATGTAATACTCCTATAATTCAGTGGTATATAGGTACTTAAGAATTCTGCATTTTACCCCCCAGAAAAACTCCCTTATTAACTTAATTATAGAGCAATAAACTTATTTATTCAATTTTTTATTAAATTAGCAAATAATATAGCATTTAAATGCGGAAGTGAAAAAAATAAATTGATTATAGGGAGATTGATTTTTAAGCTTTTTATCCTTATTATCTAATTAAGTTATTATTTTAACATTGCATATGACGAAGCTAAAAGAGATATATGCCTGCCAAAGCTGCGGGGCTCAGTATAAAAAGTGGCAAGGCAAATGTGACGAGTGTAACAACTGGAATACCTTAGTGGCAGAGAACTCAATCGCTTCCCCTTTTAGCAAGAAAACTACTGCAAAACAAAGAGGAACAAGTTTAGAAATTTTCGGATTGGATGAAAGCAACGAGCATATAATTAGACTTCAAGTCGGTATTGAAGAACTCGACAGAGTACTTGGAGGCGGCTTAGTTGCCGGCTCTATCACTCTACTCGGTGGTGACCCGGGAATCGGTAAATCAACTATTTTGCTACAGGTGGTACATAAATTAGGATTTAACGGTAATAAAAGTTTATATATCAGTGGTGAAGAATCTTTAGAACAAATTAAGCTCCGTTCCCAAAGGCTTAATACTACTGATAATAACGTTAGGGTTGCAATTACTACTAACTTAAAGGAAATTATCAGAACATTAGAAAGCTCTTCAGATTTAAGCTTAGTAATTATTGACTCCATTCAAACCCTCTACCATGAAGATATAGAATCAGCTCCAGGAACGGTGAGCCAAGTTAGAGCGTGTGCGTTTGAACTTATTAGAGTGGCTAAAAGTAAAGGGATATCAATAATTCTTGTCGGTCATGTTACTAAAGAAGGCCAAATAGCAGGGCCTAAAGTTCTTGAGCATATGGTAGACACCGTACTTTATTTTGAAGGCGATACTTCAAATGAATTCCGTATTATTCGCTCGGTTAAAAACAGGTTTGGTGCAGCTAATGAAATCGGGATCTTTGAAATGACTAAAGAAGGGTTATCCGAGGTAACCAACCCGTCGTCAATATTTTTACCCCATAGGACACAAGATATCAGCGGCTCAACAATTTATCCGTGCATAGAAGGCAGTAGACCGATCTTACTTGAAATCCAAGCATTAATTGTTCCTTCATTCCTGGCAACACCGAGAAGAGCTGCAATAGGATGGGATTTAAATCGCCTAAACATGATGATAGCAATTCTAAATTCAAGATTCGGATTAAATTTACTTGATAAGGAAGTTTATCTGAATGTTACAGGCGGTCTGAAAATTACGGAACCTGGCGCGGATTTAGCTGTAGCGGCTGCTTTAATTTCTGCAGCTTCCAACCTACCTATCCCCGGAGATATAGTCTTTATCGGAGAAGTCGGACTCTCCGGAGAATTAAGACAGATTTCTCACCTTGAAGCAAGACTTAATGAAGCACATAAATTAGGGTTTAATAAAGCAATACTTCCTAAATCAAATAAAAACATTACTTGCCAGATTGAGCAAATTTCGTTATCTCACATTAATGAATTAAGAAAAATTATTTTAGAATAACTTTATGAACTTTAACGAATTTAATTTATTAGACATAGTAGTGGTAACAATTGTTGCTCTTTCAACTATATTTGCAATTTTCAGAGGATTGATCGGTTCGGTATTATCTTTAACCGGCTGGATTCTTTCTATATATTTAACTGATTTAACTTATCCTCATCTAAAAGAAGTTCTTGCTGATAAGATTTCGAATGAGGTAGTCCTTACGGCAATAGGGTATGGTGGTTTAATGGTATTCTTCCTGATATTTTTTGCAATATTAAATAGCCTAATCAGTTCAGTTAAAATATTCGGTTCAAAATTTGTCGATAGTACTTTGGGAGCTTTTTTCGGATTTTTCAGAGGGTTTTTGATTGCTTCATTTTTCTACTTCTTTTTATCAATCGGTATAAGCTTAATAAACGGTACGGAAGTTAAAGACGAAGCAAAAGTAGCACCTAATTGGCTGAAGAATGCCCAAACTTATGATTTATTAAAATTCGGGAAGCAGCTTTTACTTACATTTACGTCAGAAGATTTTAATGAAAAACTAGATATATCTTATCAAAAACTTGCCAAAAAAAGTAAAGACGAGAGATTCATTTCTTATGCCAAAGGGGTTATGCTAAACTCGCTTTCTAAAGATGAGCAAAAACATATTGAGGATATTAGGGCTAAAGAGTATTTAACAAAATCAGACGAAGAAATTGAAATCAGTAATTTAAGATCTCTGCTTGAATTATACAAAAACCATACTAGCAAAGACAACAACTTAAATGGACTTGATGATAAGGATATAGAACGTTTAGAAGATATTGTTAATGGCTTTAAACTTAAAAATGACGATCGGAAATAATGGTAAAAAACTATAATTTCGGCATTAGTTTAAAGCTGCTTAATTTACTATTTTTTACGAGTAGTACTCTATTATTCTTATCATTAAAAACCTCCATTCCGACTTTTCAAATATTTTTTTTAATCTCTGTGACAGGCCTTGCTATAATGTTCCCTTGGCTTTTAGTAGTAAAAGAAGAGAGATTGAAGGTTAAATCATATAAATTATATGCTTATAGAGCTTTATGCAATATAATGGGAATGGTAAGTTGGGTGGAAGCGTTAAAATATATTTCACTTAACGAAGCTTACAGCATTGATTATATGACTGCGATTTTTACTACTATACTCGCAGTTTTATTTTGCAATGAAAAACTAAGTTTAAAATCATTTATCATCTTACTTATCAGCAGCTTTGGAGTCTATATTATAATTTCTTCAGATTATACGGTTAATTTAAACGACGGTACTACAATAGGGGTATTTGCTACATTCATGTGGTCATGTTATAATATTATCTGCAAACTTCAATCCTCTGAAGATATAGTTGCTCAAACTTTTTATACCTTTTTATTTACCGTAATATTAAGTTTGCCGATTGCGCTCTTTATTTGGAAGCCGATTACTTACGATGAACTCAGCACCATACCCGTGTTGGCTTTTCTTACCATTTTTAGCAGCATTACTCTTTTTTCTGCATACAAGAGTACCCCTATAGTAATTTTAATGCCGTTTACATTTTCAAAAGTTTTATTCATAGAATTCGGAATGTATATATTTTTTGAAGATGCAATCAGTAAACATGCACTGATCGGTATTATAATTATCTTAATTGCCATGGGATATTTTTTCCATCAGCAATACAAAGGAAAAGTATCTCATTAAACTCTATTTAATATTGCACCTTTAATCTTAAAATATTATATTAAAACTTTATAACAATGCGTAAGCATAATTTTGTTTTTGAGGAACTAATGGCAATTGAAATTTTAATGCCAGCACTTTCTCCGACTATGACGGAGGGAAATCTTGCTAAATGGCTAAAAAAAGAAGGGGACACGGTAAAACCCGGCGATATTATCGCAGAAATCGAGACTGACAAAGCAATAATGGAAGTTGAAGCTGTTGATAAAGGTATTATCGGTAAAATACTTGTCGCGGATAAAAGTGAAGGGGTTAAAGTTAATCAACTTATTGCTATTTTGCTTGAAAGCGGTGAAGATCACTCGGCAATTGAAATAATATTGAAAAAGAATGGTAGCTCTGATCAGAACACAATCGCTAGTACGGAACCGACCAAACAAGAACAAAATACAAAACCTGAATTACCTTCTGCTCATATATCTAATAGTACAAACCAAGCTAGAGTTTTTGCAAGCCCTCTTGCTAAGCGTATAGCTCAGCTGGAAAATATTGATCTCAGCACTCTTAGCGGCACCGGCCCTCACGGCAGGATTATCAAAGCGGATGTGTTAAACGCAGAATCTGCACCTCAGCCTATCGTTAAAGCTTCTTGCTCTACTTTCGGCAGAAATCCTCATGAATTTTCGTTAACTCCGTTAAGTCAGATGCGCAAAGTTATTGCTAAGAGATTGGTAGAATCCAAACAAACCATTCCGCATTTCTATCTGACTATAGATTGCAATATAGATAAGCTTTTAAGCTTAAGAGAAGAAATGAACAATAAATCCGTTAAAGTTGATGGTACTCCGAGATATAAAATTTCAGTAAATGATATTATGATCAAAGCTGTAGCAAATGCTCTTCGCGATACGCCACAAGTAAATGCTTCATATACTGATGAAGGAATTAAATTTTATAATAATGTTGATGTTTCAATAGCAGTTGCAATTGATGAAGGACTAATTACTCCGATAATCAGAAATGCCGATCAAAAGTCTTTAAGTATGATTTCCAACGAGATGAAAGAACTTGCTAAAAGGGCTAAAGCTAACCAGTTAAGACCGGAAGAATTTCAAGGCGGTGGATTTAGTATTACTAATCTCGGCATGTTTGGGATTAAAAATTTCAATGCTATCGTTAACCCCCCTCAATCAGCAATTCTTGCGATCGGTGCGGGCGAAGAAAGAGCGGCGGTTATAAACGGCGAAATAAAAGTAGTAAATATGGTAAGCGTTACCTTATCATGTGATCACAGAATTGTTGACGGAGCACTTGGGGCTGAGTTTTTAAATAAATTTAAAAACTTTGTTGAGTGTCCGGGTTTAATGCTGGTTTAATATTAATTTAAGGGAAAGAGAGAATATATGAGTTTTGATATTGTGGTAATCGGTGGCGGACCGGGCGGATATGTGGCTGCTATAAGAGCAGCTCAACTAGGGTTAAAAACCGCGCTTGTAGAACGTAAGCACTTAGGCGGCATCTGTTTAAACTGGGGATGTATCCCGACTAAAGCATTACTTAAGTCTGCTGAAGTCTACCATCTTGCTCAACATGCCGAAGAATTCGGTATCAAAGTTAAAGGATTGAGTTTTGATTTTGAGAAAATAATAGCGCGCTCAAGGGCAACAGCCGAAAAGCTGAGCGGCGGCATTAAGCATCTGCTTAAAAAAAACAAAGTAGAGATTCTTGAAGGTCACGGTAAAGTTACTAAATCTAAAACCGTGCTTATAGAAAATGAAGGAAAGAAAGTTAACGAGATAAATGCAAAACACATTATTATTGCAACCGGTGCCAGAGCTAGGGTGTTACCGGGGATAGAGCCGGACGGAGAGCATATTTGGTCATATAAAGAAGCAATGACTCCCAAAAGTTTGCCTAAATCTCTTATAATCATCGGCAGCGGTGCAATTGGAATAGAATTTGCAAGTTTCTATAATATGTTTGGAGTGGAAGTCACTGTTTTAGAACGTAGCCCTCATATTTTACCGCATGAAGATTATGAAATTTCCCAGCTTGCTCATAAAGCCTTTGAAAAACGCGGCATGAAATTAATCACTAATGCTCACGTGAATAAAGTCAGTAAGAAAAAAGTTGGTGTTGAAGTCAGTTATGAAGCGGACGGAAAGATCAAAACCGTTGAAGCCGATCGAATTATATCGGCAGTCGGGATTGTAGCTAATGTTGAAAACATCGGCATAGAAAATACCAAGGTACAAATTGACAGAGGGTTTATAAAAACCGATCCGTATCTTAAAACTGATGAGCCGAATATTTATGCAATTGGAGACGTAACTTCACCTCCTTGGCTTGCACATAAAGCAAGTCATGAAGGAATCATCTGCGTAGAGAAAATAGCAGGCCTTAAAGATGTTCATCCGTTAAAGTTGGAAAACATCCCGGGCTGTACCTATTGCTACCCGCAAATTGCAAGCATCGGACTTACGGAAGAAAAAGCCAAAGAAAAAGGATTGGAAATTAAAGTAGGCAGGTTCCCTTATTTCGGTAACGGTAAAGCTATGGCGATCGGGGAGACCGAAGGCTTAATCAAAACAATTTTCTGTGCAAAAACCGGTGAACTGATAGGCGCGCATATGGTGGGTGCAGAAGTAACGGAAATGATCCAAGGTTTCGGCTTAGTTAAAAATATGGAAGGTACTGAGCTTGATATAATGCATACTATTTTTGCTCACCCAACCTTATCGGAAATGATGCATGAATCTACCCTTAATGCTTTTTCCAGATCCATACATATCTAATTATTTTAAGGGCTCTTTGAAGCTATTAAATAGGTAATCAGAGAGCTCTTTTATCAAACCCCTTGTTTATCATTATGTTTTACTTATCTGTAATAAATATGTTATATTATAAATAGTATTTTATTCACAGAGTTTATTGTATGAGAGAGCAAAGAGGGTTTACCTTAATGATGGTTTCGGTAGGAATTGTACTTATTTCCCTTTTCGCTGCTGCATCCATAGGCTTTCGTGCTTCTCAAAGCAGTATTGATAGCAACCAAATCACTATACATAGAATGAATACCATAAATGATGCCCTTATAAGGTTTGCTGCTCTGAACGGTAGGCTTCCCTGCCCGGCTTCGCCAACTGCTACTCCTTCTAGCTCTATTTATGGCACAGAGTCAAGGACTAATGATGCTTATTTTATATGCAATGCTCCTAATATAATAGAATCATCTCCCGTAATGAGATTATTTTTAGGCGCTGTACCTACCAGAACTTTGGGGCTGCCTGATGAATATATGATTGACGGTTGGGGAAATAAATTAGAATACTCCCCCTCACCGTATTTATATAAGAATTATAACGAGGATAACTTAGGTAACTATTTGGGTACGGATGCTGTTATAGTAGTCAACAATGAAAACGGCACAGCAATAGAAAGCAATGCGGCATATATTATAATCAGCAGAGGTGCAAACGGCTATGGTGCTTATAATGCCTATTCCTCAAATAGGAATGCTTATCCTCCTGCAAGCTTACCGATTGAACGAGGAAATATGGAGTGTAACAATAGTTCTTGCGGCGCATCTGTGTTTGATGCTAATTACCAATTATCAAATAGCCCTGCAAACTCAGATGATATATTAGTATATAAAAATAAAACCGATTTTATTAATGATTGTTTTATAAAAACTAATAGCCCTAACTGCCTTACCAATCAATGCGTGAATAGCACTGCTGCTGCAAACTGGCAAAATGCGGTAAGAACCACTCTAAATAAAGAAGAAGTTATGATAATTTCATCCAAAACTATTCCTCCTACTTTGGATTTAAGTACATTTCAATTAAATAGAGCCGGAAATCCCGAGTTAAGTTTGACAGTAAATGAGATTTTAACCACTAATGCTACTATTACCTTAAGTTATACTTATACAACAACAACCAACCCTTCCACTGAAGTTACTACTAATATTGCTACATTCTCAGCTCCTTCCAGCACTCTGGTTGTTAACTTTGCTCCAACCAATTTTTCATCTTCAAGAACAGGCAATACTATTAAAGTCACATTCGGGGAAGGTGATCAGTTATTCAAAAGGTTAAATTTTACTATTACAAATACCTCCTCACCTTCAAATGCATACATGGCTGTTTCTAATATTAATCTTGCCGACAATGCTCTAACTACTTTTATAAATGGCCAAGCATCCGTTCAATTATGGTATGGCTTAAGCAATACCGTTAACACTATGGCACTTTCAGGAGGATTTAATGCCCCGCAATTCATTACATTACAACCTAAAAAGTTCTCAACCAATCCTTTGGAAAGATCAGACTTACAAGATTACTTTTTTCAAAAAATTTACGGATACATAACCCCTACTTCTACCAATAATTATAACTTTTATATATCAAGTGATGATGATTCGGCATTTTGGATAGAAGACGATTCTAACGGAGATAATAGGCTTATCAGGAGGGCTTTTCTTAAAGGGAACAAGGTTGACCCATATACATGGACAACTTATCCTACTCAACAATCTGCCGCTATTAGTCTAACTGCGAATAAAAGTTATTATTTTGAAATTTGGCATAAAAACGGCCCCGGTGGCGGGGCATATGGCGGCGGCTACGTCAATGTCGGCTGGAAGACTCAAGCCCAGCCTAATTCTTCTATTTCTTTAGTAGCAAGTACCTTCCTTTCAAGAATACCTAAAAATTTAATTAGCTCTCCACCCACCTGCAAAGCTTTCTATTCTACAACTGCAACACTAACACCTGCGCAAACTATCCAATCTGCAGATATTATACCTTTAAATAATACCAGAGGAAGATATGTAAAACTTTCTCTACTTTCCAGCCAACCGACCGGCAGCGGGCAGGATCCAAGGCAGGATGTGTATCACCTTGGTCAGGCTCAAGTGTATACTAGCTCTGGCACTGCGCTAACAACCATGAGAACTTTTGCCTCATCTAGTTCCTTATATGTAGATAATGGTAGCGTATCTAATGATCTACCATTCCAGCCTATTGGACTATTTGATGGAGCTCCTTACGGAACGTCACAAACATTTTCTGCACTTTCTGCAGACTTTATAGCAAGTGCCTCAACTTATAGAGGTAAAATATTCGTAACTCAAAATACTAGGTCTCCACAATATGTTATAATTGATTTAGGGGCTTCTTATCAGCTTAGATCTATAGCTATATGGAATGGAAACCAACTTTTCACCAGTGGGGGAGTAACATGTTGCCCCGGCCGCTCGGTAAAAGATGTCAGGGTTTCGGTTTCCGATGATATAGCTTATTTATTAAGCCATGCAGCCTAAAAGGCATTATAGGTTTACAAAAAAATTATTACTGATATTAAGTATGTAAACTTTAAAAGGTAACAGGCTAAATAATTGATTATGCAAAAGAATTACAACCTGGCCATCGGCTTAAAATTTTGTAATATATTATTATTCACTATTATGTCGGTTTTAATGATCACCTTAGGCAGTAAGCTGCCTATTATACAGATTTCATTTCTGCGAGTATTGTTCGGCTGTTTTGTGGCTTATCTTTATCTACTTATAATTAAACAGAAAATCAGTTTTTCATTAGCCCCGAAGGTTTTAGCAGCTTATATATTACGCGCCGTTTTAAATTTTGCTGCACTTGTTTTATGGGTTAAGGCTCTACATTTACTCGGGCTTAATGAAGCAAGTGCAGTAAGCTATATGGTACCTATTTGGACTACCCTACTTGCCACCCTTTTTTGCGGAGAAAAATTAAATTTAAAATGTGCGGGGGCAATTTTAATTAGCTTAATTGGAATGGTTATCATTCTAAAGCCTGACATTTATGAATTTAAGGTTGAAGGACTGATTATTGCTTTTGCTTCCACCCTTATGTGGGCAGGATATGACATAACCTGTAAAAAGCAAACGACTACCGAACATTATATGCTTCAGACATTTTATACATTTATGTGGTCATCCATAATAAGTTTTCCGTTTGCCCTATACTATTGGCAACCGGTGGAAATGATTGACATATTTGATGCTTCAATTATCAGCGTTATAGGAGTTACTAATGTTACCGTATTATTTCTCTCTTATAAATTTGCCCCCATCACGGTTCTTATGCCGTTTAGTTATTGCCGGTTAATTTTCATGGGCATTGCTTCCTATTTTGTATATAATATATATCCCGGCTCACATTTAATAATCGGAGCTTGCGTCATAGCTTCAGCCAGCTTTTACATCTTTATTGAACAGAAGAAAGGCAAACTTCAGGTTGAAGCCAAGTCTTGAGGGGGAATTACGACATATTTAATTATTATGTCCTTTTACAAGCTCACCATTCACAATTTTTGCCGGAATATATAAACCTTCAGTTTGGTAGTAAAAATTAGTGAAGATAAATATACAAAAGCATATTAGAGCAATTACCATACCGGTAATAAAAGCTTTATATAATTCTTTTGAAAAAAACTTAGGTTGTTTATTGCCGTATCTTAATGCTTTTCTATTACTGTAAATAAATGATACGACATATAATAATAACGGCAATACAGCAGGTAATAAAAATAACATTATTCTACTCATAATAAACTCTCTGATTTTATCCATTGGCTTTTTTGATCTTGGGTAATAAAGTTACATACTCCCCCCATTTCATTAATTTTTTTTATTTTATCTTTAGTTATATTAAGAGTCTGCTCATTATAAAAAAACAAATATTTTTCAAAATTATTAAGGTTGGAAGGGATATAATTTTCTGCAACAACAGCAATAAAATTAGCTTTTATAATATTATCCTGTTCAGAAGTAGTTATATATATAGGGTTTCCTTCTCTTAGCCCATCTTTATAGGTAGCATGGGGCAGAAAAGAAAGCTGGCTATATACCCATAACAAATCATCTAATGAGCTTATTTGCTCATCATTTGCAGCAAGCAATACAATCCTATTCCCTCTAGTCACTATACTTTCCAACAATTTGGGCAATACTTTAAAAAAGTTTGCCTCAGGAATCTTATAAAAATTTACTTCTTTTTTGCTAGGCATTCATTAGCTCCTTAACTCTTCTTACCGCAATAATTAATAATGATACCCAAGAATCGGAATGACTGGCTTTAAGCTCGGAAATAAATTGGTTATATTGCTCCTTATCCGAGGTCTTAACTAAACAACATGCATCTATGCTATCATCGATTATTTTAACAGTTTCTTTTTGCAGCAATATTTCCTTCTTAGTCAATTCCATATGTATATCTTCAATTTCACTAATAATTGACCTTAAAGCAACATTCTCAATATACTGGTTAGATGTATATTTTTTTGCCTGAGATAGCATCCAGTTCAGGTGCATTTTTTCGCCCAGTAAATAAAATGTTTTAGCGACTTTAAGCACATCCTCTTCTATATTATCAGCAATAACTACTATATCACATGCGGAAACCGCGGCCTTAAGCGTAATGATACCATCCATTAGTTCCGAAGGTATATCATATCCATCAAACATATGAGTAAACGACTCAATTTCAGAAAGTAAAGTATTTGAAACCAGATCATTATAATTAGATAATATTTGATCTACACCGGCTTTATATTTCTTAACTATGTCATCTAAATTATTTAAAGAATGATTATGTCTTAAAAACCAACTAATATTCCTTTTAAGTAAATTTTGGAGCTCCTTAAATAGTAATATTTTAATTTGCGGCGGTACTTTTCCGGTTAGATCTTCCACCAGTTTCCAATATTTGGATATATCGAATATTTCTCGTATAGCTGTAAACGCTTTGATTAAATCTTCCGGGTCATGGCTTGTATCGTCAAGTAGTTGATGGAAATAACAGCAACCAAGCATATTTACAAAATCATTGGTCATCATGGTTGCAACAATCTTGTTTTTGAGTTTATGCTCAACAATTAAATCTTTAGATTTTTCTCTTAACACTGTTGGAAAATACTTAAGCAAATATTTATAAAAGAACTTATCTTTTAAAAAATTATATTCGGAAAGCATATTAAAAATTGAATTTTTAGAATAAGCTATAAGTACGGAAATTTCAGGTCTCGTCAGTTTACCTCCCTCTGCTTTTAAGGTAGATATCTGCTCTATAGAAGGCAAAAATTCTATATCTCTATCCAATTCTTTTTTAGACTCCAAGCGCTTGATCAGCCATGCATGCTGATCCAAATTCTCACTTCCTCTCTCTTCTTCAATGCTGATAATCTGAGTTTGTTTCATATTATCCTGTAAAACCAGCTCAGAAACTTCATCCTTCATTTGGTCAAGAATAATATTTCTTTCCTCTAAAGTAATTTTAGAGCTATTCAAAGCTTCAGAGAAAGCTATCTTAATATTAACTTCATGATCGGAGCAATCCACACCTGCCGAGTTATCAATAAAGTCGGTATTAATTTTTCCGCTTCTCCTTGCATACTCTATTCTACCTAATTGAGTGAAACCTAAATTTCCGCCTTCACCGATTACCTTACATCTTAAGTCTTTACCGTTGACTCTTAAGTTATCATTGGCTTTATCACCGATTTTATCATTAGTTTGGCTGGTAGCCTTCACGTAAGTACCGATTCCTCCGTTCCACAACAAATCAACCGGCGCTTCTAAAATAGCTTTAATTAATGCATCGGGTGATAATATATCTTCCGTAATATCTAATGCTTGTTTAATTTGTGGAGATAATTTAATTGTTTTTTCAGTCCTACTAAATATTCCTCCTCCCTCCGAAATCAGCTTAGCATTATAATCTGACCACTGTGAGCGCGGCAGATAAAATAGCCTCTCTCTTTCTTTGAAGCTAGCCTCAGGCTCAGGGTTTGGATCAATAAAGATGTGCATATGGTTAAATGCGGCAACCAGTTTAATCTTCTCGGATAATAACATCCCGTTACCGAACACATCTCCGGACATATCGCCGATTCCGACCACAGTAAACGGATCTTTTGCAATATCCATTCCCAGTTCTCTAAAATGTCTTTCAACCGATACCCATGCCCCCTTAGCTGTGATACCAAGCTTCTTATGGTCATATCCCGCAGATCCTCCCGAAGCAAAAGCATCGCCGAGCCAAAAATTATATTTTAAAGAAACTTCATTGGCATGATCAGAGAATGTTGCCGTACCTTTATCTGCTGCAACCACAAGATAAGGGTCTTCATCATCAAATCTTACTACATCATTAGGCGCTACTACCTTTCCATCCACTATATTATCAGTAACATCCAATAAACCGCTTAAGAAAGTCTTATAGCAATCAATTGCCTCTTGAAATACTTCTTCTCTACTCATGTTAGGTGTTGTACTTTTAAGCACGAAACCTCCCTTAGAGCCGACAGGAACTATTACGGCATTTTTTGTCATTTGAGCCTTCATAAGTCCTAAGACTTCAGTTCTAAAATCTTCCGAACGGTCAGACCACCTTAATCCTCCCCTTGCTACTTTACCTCCCCTTAAATGCACGGCTTCCACTCTTTTTGAAAATACAAAGATTTCCGCGTAAGGTTTAGGCAATGGAATATCCATAACTTCCGATGAAGTAATTTTTAGTGATAAATAATCTTTATGCTGGTTGTTCTCATATGTTTGGAAGTAATTAGTTCTTTTAGTTGCTTGTATTATATTTAACAAGGTTTTGATAACCTTATCTTCAGTAATGCTTTTTACCGCGGCAAGTTTTTCATTAATGTGAGCAATTAGTTTATTTATATCTGCTTCACTTCTCTCTCTATTCGGATTAAACATTAGCTCGAACAACTCAACTAATAACTTAGTAAGTTCATAATTATTTACCAATGCATCTACAACATATTCTAAAGTGAACTGAAAGTTAATTTGCTTTAAATATTTTGAATATGCTCTAAGAAGGTTAGCCTGGCGCCAGTTAAGGTTACTGAATAATATTAAGCTATTAAACCTATCATCTTCAATGCTTTGATCCCATATTTTATTTAATGCTATTTCTATATTGCGTTTAAATTCATTGGTTAAATTAAACTCCGATAATTTGAATTGAAGCCTAAAATGATGGATATAAAATTCTCTAACCGCTCCTAAATCTTTTAATGAAACTTTAAATGTTAATACATCCGAGGCAAAGAAACCAATATGTTCTAAAATAGGCAAGGTAGATGACAGTGCCAATCTTTCATCGGGAGAAAATATTTTTAGCTGAAGTACTCGTTTATCCGATTCCTCATGCTCATAAAGATTAAATTTTACCGCATTGTCCTGTAATGAAGATTCTAATATTTCGATATCGCTTACTGCTTCTTTAGCAGTAAAGCTTGATGTATACTTAATATCAAAGGCATCTTTATATATGACATATTTAGCTTTTGCGTCTTTGCGGGAATATTTTTGCCCTAATGCATGCAATAGATAATCACCCCAGACACTAATAGCTTTTACTATATTTTCTTCTATCTCCGTAACATCATAGAGGGGAAGATTATTCGGCTCGGTTTTTAAAGTTATTTGCAGATTTGCAAGCTGTGATTCACTAATGTTTACATGCTGACTGGAGATCACTCCGTTAAAGACATTGCAAAGCATACTTTCAATCGTTTCTCTTACTTCCGTACTAAATCTTGATTTTGGAATAAAAATTAAGCAGGTAATAAATTTTTTGGAAGTATCTTGTCTTACAAATAGCTTAACTTTCGGCATCAGTGCTAATGAAACTATTCCTTTTGCTGTCTCTAAAAGCTCATCTTCATGCATTTGTATTAACTCCCCTCTCGGGAAATTTTCAAGTGCGGTCACCAGCTCTTTACAATTATGGCTATATTCCGGGTATCCGTATTTCTCAATTACGTTAAAAACTTTTTTTCTGATAAGCGGGATGGTTTTGACGGATTGGTAGTAAACCGAAGAAGTAAAAAAGCCTAAAAAATCAATGGTACGGATACATTTTCCTTTGTCATTAAATTGTTTAATTATTACATGATCCATATGAGAGGTTCGGTGTACAAGCGAGTGCCCATCCCATTTCGTAATAAATAAAACATCTTCGGATTCATATTGACCATCAAAATGAGATTCTTCTAAATAATAAGCTTTATTTTTTAACCCTCCCATAACGCTATCTTTCTGAGGGATTACCGAAGAATTTATAATCTTAGATTCATAACACCCGACAAATACGAAATTACCATTAATTAACCAGTTTAAAAACTTAATATTTTCTTCTTTTAACTCGGGGTCTTTGCTTAATTTATTATTTTCAATCAGCTTTTTAGCATCTTCCATTTTTTGACGCATCGGCTGCCAATCATTAACGGCAAGATTAACACACTCTAGAACTTGCTCAATTATATGATAGAATGAGGCAAGATATTCATCTCCACACCATTTAGAGATGTGGAATTGTATTATTGATTCTTTGCTGCTGGTTTTACTTTCTGAAAAGCTTATAAAATGCCCATCTTCTTCCCTTGCAATCATTACTGCCTGGTGAGTGATCAAGTGAATATCAAAATCTTCAATTTTTAATTGGTTGCTGATTGAATCAACTAAAAATGGGATATCCTTTATTTACCACTTCCCAGGATAATTTGCTCTTTATCCTTATTAGGTTTGTATATATGGAGTTTTGTTTCTTCATCTTTTTTGCTTTGCATCAACCTAAACGTTGAGGCGGCGGCCTTAAATAAATAATCAGTTTCAAATAAAGATAATTCATCGTACGGCAAGCTGGAATAAAGGATTTTTATGAACTGTTTTAAATTTTTATCGTTAGTCTTGAGTGTTAATTGCTCAATTACAAGCTCATTATTTCCTAAATCATTTTGTGCCATAAAATTTTCCCTCATTATTTTGTCAAAACCAATTTATTTTCCAACTATATTTCTATTTTTACCCGTCTTCATAGTGTAACACAAGATAAAGTCCAATTGTAAAACATATTAAAGTGGGAGCAATAGCAGAAAATATAACTGGTATGTTCCCTGCAATACCGATTGCATTTATAATATCAGATAAGAAATAAATTAAAAACCCGACCATAATACCTAAAAACATAAAAATCCCTACCCTTCCACTTCTTGAAGATTTAGTAGCAAAAACCAGCCCGATTAGTACCATTGAAAGATAAAAGAACGGAGATACCACAATTTTGAATAAGTAATTTAAATGTCTAAGGGTTGAAAACCCTGATTCTTGTGTAGTTTTTATAAAGGAAGGTAAATTATAAATTGAAATGGTATCCGGAGATATTACACTTTCCTGAATTTGTAAAAAGCTGATTTTGGTCGGCATTTGATATGCATCCTTATGCTCAAATGAATAATCTGTATTTGATATATCTACATCTGATAGAAGCCACGATTTGCCGTCTTCCAGCTTAGCTGAATTAGCATAAATCCTAGTTAAAAACTTATAATTTTTATCAGCCAGAAAGAAGGTAACTTCAAATAGTTCCTTAGTTTCTTGGGATACTCTCATAGCATGAATAATTGTATTTCCTTTTTTATAAGCTTCTTTTAACCATAGCCCGTTTTTAGATATAGCAATTGTGCTTGAGTGACCTTTCAAATGTATTGCTTCCAGCCGTTCAAATTTCCCTAGCATACTACTGCCTATAGGGTTTAAAAAAAGAACGTTTATTACCCCGAAAACAAAAGCAACGGTTACTGCAGGAAATATAAATTGCCAAACTGACATGCCGTATGATCTTGCAACTATAAGCTCGGAAGATTTGGTAAGATTCGCATAAGTTAAAATAGTGGTAAGTATAAAGATAAAAGGGAAAGTCTTTTCAACATGATAATAATTTCTTAAAGTCGCTAATTTAAAAATCATACTCATACTTAAATCAATATTATATGAAATTTTTACTAACTCCATAAAATCAAAGATCAGCATCATTATCGAAACAATAAGAAGTATAACCAGAAAGTAAGTAATGTTTTTCTTTGCTATATATTTAAAAAGGATTAAGGGCACGGAATTATTCAATTACAAACTATATATTTATTCTAATTTGAATATAGTCAAATTGGATTAGTTAATCAAATAGAAAGCCCGAATATAGCTTTAAAAATATATAAGTATTAATTTCTACTTTAATTTATTAGGTTGCTCTCAGAAGTAAGAGCTTTTATAATTCCTCGCATGGTTCTCACCTCTTGCTCCGTCATCTTGGCTTTTATAAAAGTATTTCTAATATTTTGGAACATTCTTTGCTCCTTTTCCTTTGCTTTAAAGAAATCTTTTTTATCAAGCTCTTGTTTTAAATGCCGGAAAAGATATTCCAGTTCTGCCTTATTAGCTAGGCCTTGTACTTCCGAGCTAGTTTTTATTTCATTCGGAAGCGAGATAGAAAGCTCATAAGCGATAACACATGCAGCTTGCGCAATATTTAACGAGCTATTTATTGCAGAAGTTTCTATAGAGCAAAAAATATCAGCACATATAACTTCTTCATTAGTGAGCCCGCTTCTCTCCCTACCTAGCAGAATACCAACTTTACCACCATTTCGGACAATATTGCTACCTACCATAATCGGCAGGTCTTCAGGCTTACAAACTTCTTTTTGCATATCTCTTTTTTGTGCTGAAGTAGCAACTATAAAATTAAGATCCTCAATTGCTTCATTTAAGTTATTAAAGACTTCTGCACTATCTATAACAAATTTGCCGTGTGCGGCAAGCTCACTTGCTTTAGCATTCGGCCAACCGTCACGCGGTGAGACAATCCTAAGTTTAGTGAAACCGAAATTACTTATTACTCTGGCAACTGCCCCGATGTTTTCTCCCATCTGCGGCTCAACAAGTATGAAATAAATATTATCCACCCGATTTTTCATTTTAGACTATTCCTCTATAATTTCTAAAGCGCTTGAATTTCTCAGCATAGAAATTTTTTCTCTATCAATAAAGATAGGTTTGTTATTTTTAAAAAACACTTCACCTTCACCATCAATACATACTGCAAGTTTAATAGGTATACCTATTTCCGTAATACTATCTTTTATTATATTTATAGCCTGTTTATCTTTGATGGTAATTTTTAAAGTAGTTTTCACATCTTTTAAAGCATCTTCAATATATGACATACTATCAATGATAATCCTTAAACCTGTATTATCTTTTTTTGCATCGGCGACTATAAACACTACCTTCCCTACCTCCAATAATCCTTCTTCATTATATTGCACCAGTTGCTTTTCATCAAAGATTGAAACGTCAAATAAACCGGTCTTATCCGATAGTTGGATAAAGGCAAATTTACCTCTTGCTGAAGACTTAATTTTTTTAGAAGTTATTACACCTGCAAAATTTAGTTTAGAAGATTTACTCCCTACCCTACTATCAATTTCACAGGCGAAAGTAATATTCATTTTTCTTAATTTTACTGCATATTCTTCAATCGGGTGAGAAGAAAGATAAAAACCGAAAGCTTCAAATTCAGCTTCTAAAGTTTGTTTGGTATTCCACTGCTCTACATTTTCCAGAAATATTTTTTGGTAGGCGATATCTATATCTTCGAATAAACTTGCCTGCTTTGTGGATGCATTTTCTTCCTGCATGGAAGTCCAGCTAATGATTTTTTCCACACTTTTAAATATACTTTTTCGGTTGGTGTTAAAGCAATCAAATGCACCGGCTTTAGACAAGCCTTCCAACATCCTTTTATTAAGATTACGCAAGCTGGCTTTAATTAAAAAATCTTCCAGATCCTTAAATTCTCCTTCTTCTTTTCTAATCTTTATTATTTCCTCAACTGCTTTTCTACCCACATTTTTAATTGCAGATAACCCATATCTGATTGCTTTATCTTCTATTACAAACAAAGCTTCGGAATGATTTATCGAAGGAGGCAAAATCGTAATATTATAATTTCTTGCGTCATTTAAGAATAAATTAATCTTATCAGCATCATCTATCTCTAAGTTTAGTGAAGCGGTAAAAAACTCCAGCGGATAATTAGCTTTTAAAAATGCAGTTTGGTATGAGATGATAGCATAAGCCGCAGCATGCGACTTATTAAATCCATAGCTAGCGAATTTATCAATTAAATTAAATATTTCTTCTGCTAAATCTCGATCTATTCCGTTTTTTACCGCGCCATGAATAAACACTTCCCGGTTGGCATCCATTTCAGCTTGGATTTTTTTGCCCATTGCCCGTCTTAACAGGTCAGCTTCGCCTAAAGTGTAGCCGGCGAGTGCCTGCGCTATAATTATTACCTGCTCTTGGTAGACAATAATACCGTAGGTTTCTTTTAAAATTTCTTCTAATTTAGGGTGAAGGTATTGCGGCTTTTCATAGCCGTGTTTTCTATTAATATAGCTAGGTATGTTATCCATAGGTCCCGGCCTATAAAGTGAACCTAAAGCAATTAAATCCTCAATTTTATCCGGTTTTAATTTTTTAATAGTCTCTTTCATTCCAACACTTTCAAATTGGAACACACCTACTGTTTCACCTCTAGAGAGTAGCTTAAAAGTTTTTTTATCCTCTAATGAAATTTCGCCTATATCAAAGCTTTCAGTCTCTTTTTTATTAATTAGATCACATGCCCAAGAAATCACGGTAAGAGTCTTTAGACCTAAAAAATCAAATTTAACTAAGCCGGCATCTTCCGCCGCTTTCATATTAAACTGAATTATAGGCATCGGTGAATTATCGTCTCTATAAAGAGGCACAACTTCAACAAGAGGCCTATCTGCAATAACAATACCTGCGGCATGGGTGGAGACGTGCCTGTTCATTCCCTCAAGCTGCAAACCGATAGATAATAACTTTGCAATAACCGGATTAGTATCTCTTTGACCTTGCAGATCCCGATCAAGATTAATTGCCTGGCTTAGGGTAACCGGGTTAGCAGGGTTATTAGGAACCATTTTACAGATTCTGTCTACCGTCATATAATCCATTCCCAAAACTCGGCCTACATCCCTTAAAACCGCCCTAGGCTGGAGCTTCCCAAAAGTTATGATGTTTGCAACTCTATCTTCACCATACTTTTCTTTTACGTATTTTATCACTTCTTCACGTCTTTCCTGACAGAAATCTATATCAAAATCAGGCATAGATATTCGATCAGGATTTAAAAACCGCTCAAAGAGAAGCCCGAACTTTATCGGATCTAAATCAGTAATGTCAATTGCCCAGGCAACCAATGAACCGGCACCCGATCCTCTTCCGGGGCCTACCGGAACTCCGTTATTCTTACTCCATTTTATAAAATCCGAAACTATTAAGAAATATCCTGCAAATCTCATCTTAATGATTACCGAAAGCTCAAAATCTAATCTTTTAAAATACTCCTCTTCATCAATAGTGTATTGTAGTTTAGCAAGCCTCTTTCTCAATCCTTCTTTAGCAAACTCGGATAAAATTTCATCTTCATTAGCTTTATTTGCAGTTGAGAAACTAGGCAGTAACGGCTTACTAGTTTCAGAATACACTAAACATTTTTTTGCTATATTAACCGTGTTCTCGATTGCTTCCGGGAGATCCTTAAACAGTTCAAACATTTCTTCTGTGCTTTTGAGATAGCAATCCTTACTTACACTCGGCCTTTCCGTCTCTTCAAGCTTTCTGGCTTCTGCTATACAGTATAACGCATCTTGCGCTATATGCATTTGGGGGGTTAGGAAATATATATCATTTGTGGCAACTATTCCTAGCTCCAAGTCTTGTGCATATTTTAGAATATTTTGCTCAAACTCTTCGTTATAGGTATCAACATTCCTTTGCACTTCTATATACAAATCGTCCTTAATCCTTTTCTTCAACTGCTCAAGAAATATTGTCCCGTCCTCAAATTTATTATCAAGAACATATTTGCCGAGTACACTTTCTTTACCGCCCGTAAGCGCAATTAGGCCATCTATATTTTCCAAGAAATAATCAAGGCTAACATTGGGATCTTCTAAACTATCACTGCTAAGGAATGAGTGACTAACAATCTTCATAAGATTTTGGTAGCCCTGCTTGTTTTTAGCAATAAGCAGCACTTCACCTAAACTCTTCCGGTTTAGAGTTGTTTTTTATCATATTCAACTTTTACAATGCATCCTATTATAGGTTGCACACCTGATTTTATACATGCTTGTGAAAACTCAAGTGCACCGAATAAATTTTTATGGTCGGCAAGACATATCGCCGGGAATTTATATTCTACGCATTTTTTCGCCAGTTCCTTAATTTTTACGGCACTCATCCCGAGGGAATAATCCGAATGTGCCCTTAGGTGGATAAAAGTTTTCATCACTTTATTAAAGTTGTTTTCGGAGAAGATATTACCACAAATATTTTACTAGTTAACTGATAATATTTAAAGCATTGAGGGTTTTGTAATTCGGTAATTAAACTTTACTATTAGTTACTCTTATTTGTTTTTTTATTTTTTCTTCACCTTGCTGCTTATAAAGATAAAGCAATATCCTATCATGTAAGCCCTGAACTCCATATTCCTCTCCTTTTATTAGCTTTGAAGCAACTACCTCTTCTTAAGGTCAGCTTCCATAAGCTCATTAAATACACATAAAGTATCAACCCCGTGGCGCAGGGTAAACTTGGGAGCGACCCTTTCAATCACTACGTACTCACCCGAAACTCTATAATTAATTAAGCCTTCATTACCTTTGTCATCCACTAGGAAAAAAGCAGGAATTTCAGCATTTATATTTCTGAATTTAAAGTAAGTAAACTCCCCATCATCAAATATTAACAACGGTTCTATTAGCCTCGCATTACCGCTTATAGTATATTTAAAGTTATATAATTCAGGTTTAGATAAATCAGGCCCGGTGTTTGAGCTAACTTGTTTAATACCCCCTATAGTGCCGTCTTCAGGATAAACAAACTTAACGACGAACGATAGCTCATCATCGCTTATGCTTTTCGCATCTTGGGCATGCATTTCAAAGAAATACATCCTTTTATTGGTAATTACCGTCATATTTGTAGTTGCGTCATCTTCTACAGGCTTAATAAATATGCGGTTACCTGCAGGGACAATCTGCCAAGGAGTCGGTGTTCCCATGGTAATGGTATCTATCTCTTCATCTAAGCCGAATTCAATTATAGATTGATAAAAATAATGACCGACGAACTTAAACACGGTATTCGGCATATAGTTTATAATCTTTATTCTTTTTTCATTACCTATCGGGCGCGGAGTAGATGTTGCATTTGCTTGGGCGGATAACATGCTCAAACAAAGTGAAAAAAGTAAAAATATCCTAATAATTTTCATGATAAAGTAAAATTTTAATCCTCAAATATTTATGTCATAAAACATATGTTGTAAGCAAGCTTTAATTATTTCATTTATACTAATTATTTTGCTTGAGCTCCGAATTATCATACTTAGTAATAGTAAATTCCACTTCGGACTTATTATCTAAAATATTTTCAATATTACTCATACTAAAAGTTATACTTGTCTTCCAAAATGAAACTTTTTCTTCTTTATCGGTTTGTTCTATGGCTTTATAATAAACTATAGCTGATTCAGGGTTAACGGAATTTTTCGGAAATTCTATATTTTGAATTTGAATTATTCGCTTGATGCTGTCTTTATATTTAATTATAGGGCTATCCGGGTTAGTAGTGGTATCGATATAATCGACATAATCACTAAATATTTTCCTTGAAGACAGTTCCCTCACCCGCCTTAACAGTTCTTTCCACGCCTCTTTATCATTTACTACTTTAAAGTCATATTCTTCACGTGATTTTATATAGGCGGAAGCAAAATACCTGGCCACCGAAATCGTAACCGGCTCACTACCCTTTGATACCGGGATAATTTTTGAATAATATTTAACCTCATCTTCCGAATAGAGGGGGAAAGGATAAAGTTTTTTTATATTATCAATCATCACTGTTTTAAATATTACTATAGTAAAAATAACGGAAAATATTGCGATAATTCCTATATAAGCTTTTTGAGTATAAGAGTATAAATATTTTGAGGCATACCATTCCTTGGAGTCATTAAAGTATTCCCCGTTATCAATCATTTTTGCTATTATCTGCTTTGCTTCATCCATCTGCTAAATTTTACTTTGTTTATTTGCCTATATAAATAATATCCCCTGTTTTTTATATTAGGGCAAATGAAAAATCACTATTTAAAATTAAAACTTTAAAACGCCTTTGTTCTTAACTATTGCATATCAGCCCTCTAAATTTTCAATTAATATTATAAAAATGCTATCAAATTGCTAAGAAAATGTTATTAGTGGGTGTAAAGCTCGCCTCTTTAAGAGTATGAAACTTTAAGTTTAGAGTAGATGAATGCATAATAACTTATCACAAGCCAAAAATATTATCGACTACTGGTCTTGGGTGGAGCGTTTTACTCCTCCTACATTATTTGACAACGATAGCGCGATAAAAACGGTTTTAGGGGATCAGGAAATACCGTGGCTTAATCCTGACTATTCCGAGGATGAAACTCATACCTGGCTTTACAGCGTTTATGTAGGGGTAATTAATTGCAAAAATATAATTGAAAAGTTAAAGGCGGAACTTGGCTCCGAGTTAATCGATTCCAATTCTAAAAATGAGGAAAGCGAGTCATACCTGTTTTGTTTTGAAGTTGATATTAACGGTCATCCCATAGGGGACTCGATTGCTATTCCGGATTATGTCGCTTCCATGGGGTGTTTGATAAAAGTCAGACATCTTACTCCTGATATATGGCTGGATAATTTTGATCCGATTAAAACTAAAATTGAGGAAATGCTTAAAAATATTTTTTGCAATTTACGGCAACCTGATACTCAAGCACCTCTAAATTTTACTCTATTTGAACAAATGGTGGGTGCCGTTAAACAGATAACCGAGTGGAAGGAACTACTGTACGATGTAAAAAATCAAGTAAGAATAGATATACGCAAAATTGCTAAACCTAAAAATATACAGGATAATTCAATAGAGGAAATTGAAACTGAGTCGGAAAACGAATCTTTAAAACTTTTCAATAGTTTCTTTTTTAAAGATTTAAAATCAATTTCAGATGATATGAAAAGAAATGAACCGTTAGGCGAAGTTCTATTGGAGTATCTTAATATAGTTCCCTGCCCGCCTAAAGCGGATATCAGAAAAGATAAAACCCTTTTGCAAACTCTGCTGTCACCTAATAATTTAGCTGTCGCTCGCTGGCCGGGAAAGGGAGATCACCCGTTGGTATTAGGACAACAACTTGCGGTAAACACTCTGTTTAATTCAAAAACAGAGATGTTCTCGGTAAACGGCTCTCCCGGTACCGGTAAAACTACATTATTGCGGGATGTTATTGCTAATATTGTTGTCTTACGAGCACAAAAATTAGCTGCCCTTAATTCTCCGGACGATGCTTATACTGGAAGTGAAAATGTTTGTATTGCAAATTATAATTATAAAATTTGGAAACTGAATGAAGAGCTTTTAGGCCATGGTATAGTTATAAGCAGCCCTAATAATGCGGCAATTAAGAATATTACGACGGAGATTCCGCTTGCCGGTGCAATCGATGATAAATGGGGGGCAGATTACTTCTCAGAAGTAGCATCGCACATATTCGGTAAAAAATGCTGGGGTTTGACTGCAGCGCCTCTCGGCAGTTCAAAAAATGTTAAAGAATTCTTTAACGCATTTTGGCCGATACACCCTAAAGATAAAACTTTTAATAAATTATTATTAGATAACAATGCAGACTTTGAAGACTGGCAACAAGCTAAGGAAAACTTTTTAGCTTGTATAAAAAGTTTTAATTCAATTCAGAATGAGCTGAATAACATTGAAAAATTTTTAAAAGAAAAAGCCCAGATACTGGATTGTTTAAATACTATTAAACTAAAGCATAATGATTTGACTAAAGAAATTAAATCGGTTGACGAAAGTAAGCAAAAAATATTTCTCAAAAAATTAGAATTAGAAGATAAAATATCAGAACACGAAAAGGCTAAAGCGTATTTAAAAGAAATAAAGCCTTCATTCATAAAAAGAATATTAAACTTTTTCTTTGACCGTAAAAAAAATTTAGAATGGGATACAAAATATAATCAAAGAATTCAATTATTAATAAAACTTTCAGATAAAAAGTAGTAAGCTAAATACCGCTTTAAGTAAGAATGCACAAGAACTAAAGCACTTGAGCAATGACTTAAGGCTCTGTGAGACTGAAAAGCAAAATATATTGGAAGAACTTAATAGAATCAACAATTCCCTTTTTTCCGCTAAAGAGATAATTGGAGATAACTTCCCTGATGATGAATATTGGGCATTGGAAGATGAAAAACTACAAAAAACTTCACCTTGGAATTTTTCTGACTTGCATGAAATAAGAGCTAAAATTTTTATTGAAGCACTAAATCTGCATAAAATTTTTATTTTATATAATAGAGAAAAAATTGCTAATACTCT
Organism: endosymbiont of Acanthamoeba sp. UWC8; assembly: GCF_000730245.1. Lineage (NCBI taxonomy): Bacteria > Pseudomonadati > Pseudomonadota > Alphaproteobacteria > Holosporales > Holosporaceae > endosymbiont of Acanthamoeba sp. UWC8. The sequence goes on from NZ_CP004403.1 coordinate 1,089,144, forward strand.
GAGAGCTGCTCGCCAAGTCATAGCCGAAGGAAAATTACTCTATGACAAGATGCATTTAATACCTCATATTTGGGAAACTTTTCATTTAACGGTTCCTGTGGTTTCAACTACATTTGCTTCATTTTCCAAACTATTTAAGGGTATGGGCAATAATACGATCGGTTGGCTGCTCATAGACGAAGCCGGGCAAGCTATGCCTCAAATAACGGCAGGAGCTTTGTTTAGAGCGAAGAGAGCAATGATAGTGGGGGATCCGCTGCAAATAGAGCCGGCTGTGACTATCCCGGAAGTAATGTCATTGGTACTTAGAAAATATTTTAAGGTTTCAAATAGTTGGGATCCGTACAATCAATCGGTTCAGACATTAGCGGACAGAGCTAACCCGATAGGAACGGTACTGCAATCAGGAGGGAAAGAAAACAGTCATTGGGTAGGTGCTCCCTTAAGAGTGCACAGAAGATGTAATGATCCTATGTTCACTCTGTCAAATTCCATTGTCTATGATAACCTTATGATTTACGCAAGTAACAATAAACCTTTGCAGGTTGACCTAAAATTATCCGATAGTTTGTGGGCGCATGTCACTTTAAATGGAGAATCAAAAAATAATTGGTCTAAACCGGAAGGTGAGGTCGCATTTGACTTTTTAAAGCATATTAATAAATTAAATGATAAGGTAATTAATTTAAGGTCTACTTTCGTTATTTCCCCTTTTAAGAACATGAAACAAGGTTTTCGAAAACTTCTTAACGAAGATCTGGCCTACAAGAAGCTTTTTAATAACAAAGTAGAATTTAATCGGTGGATGAAAACAAACGTCGGGACAGCTCATACTTTTCAGGGAAAAGAAGCGGAAATAGTAATATTTATACTAGGCGGCAGTTCCAAAAGGGCTTTACAATGGGCTTCAAAAAATCCTAATCTATTAAATGTCGCTTTAACTAGAGCAAAGAGAGCTATATACATTATCGGGGATTTTCATATATGGTCAAAGATGAATTATTTTAATCAACTAGCCGGAAGTCTTCCGATAAAACCTTATAATGAAAAATTATTGCCCTATAAGAAAGGGGGGCAAAGCTCATAATTACACGGCTTTTAAAGCCGATCTCACTTACCGATTATTACTTAGAATAAAAATTTTAAAATTACTCATATTTGTTAACTATTTGTTAACCATTTTATATTAGCTTCTGATTTCTAGATAAACCACAGAGGGTAAAATGGCAACCAAGACTAATAAAACACAAGCAGAATTACTTATAGTTAACAGATATATGGAGTCGCTTCTTCCATTATTTAAAGAAGCCGTCGTTAGAGATGAATGGGATGGGCTTACAGGGTCTAAAAAATTCATTAATAATATTGAAGTTTTTACCGAGAAGAAAGGAGATGCAGCAAAGAATCAAGCATTTGAGGGGTTCTTCAAAGCAATAACAGAAATTGTAATTTCAAAAGATGATAAGACAACCGCACTTAAAGAATTTACTAAAAAATATATGGATTTTACTCTGCAGTTATCGAAGAAAAGCCCGGAAATGTTTACCGGAGAGAATGCTAAAGTCGCACAAACATGTAAAAGCGTAATGGATCCAAAACAGAAAACTACTTTTGAGAAAAATTTAGGACTAAATAATAAAGTTGAGAAAGATTCACTTGTTAATAAACATTTAGGTGCTGATAAATTGAAACCGGCTACTTTTGCGGAAAGAGTTATTCAATCAAGAGAAGAAGGCTTACAGCAAACGGCAAGGTAAGGATAGTGACTGCACTTATCCTCCGAATTTTATTAATAGAATATAATCTATATAAGAAGTATTTTTTTCAAATGACATTATTTTTTTGCAACAAACTAAGTACTTCTTCTTCCTTCAAGCCGTATGCAGGTTTAATTTCAATTTCCTGCTTAGTTTCTGTAAGCTTTTCATAAGCGGTTACCGTTAAAATTCCGTCAGCATCAATTTTGAAAGTAATCTCTATTCTCGGTTCTCCGGCCGGTAATTGAGGCAGGCCTTTAAGCTCAAAATGAGCAAGTGACCTACACTCGGAAACCTTCTCACTTTCCCCTTGGATCACATGTATTTTTAACCCGGTTTGGCCATCACTATGTGTGGTATACATTCTTTTTTGCTGCGTAGGTAACGGGGAATTCCTAGGAATAATTATTTCCGAAATGCCCCCCATAAGTTCTATCCCTAAGGAAAGAGGTGTAACATCAAGAAGGATATTGTCGCTTCCATAAGTTAAAGCTTCAGCCTGAATAGCAGCCCCCAGAGCTACAATTTCTTCAGGGTTGATTGTATCTAACGGCTTCTTATCGAAAGCTTGAGTTAAAGCCGCTTTAACATAAGGAACTCTGGTAGATCCGCCGACCAGAATGATTTCACTAATATCGTTAACCTCAATTTCCGCTTGCTTTAAAACATTCTTAAATATTTTAATTGTCTTACTGATATAAGGCTTAATTAAATTATTAAACTCAATTTGAGAAAGAGAATATTTTTGATTTAAAATTTCACCTTGCCAGTGAGTGTTATCAGTTAAATATTCTTTTATCTTTCTTGCTTCCCGTAGGTAAACCTGAAGGCTATTAATATCAAGCTTCTGATCGGTAAAATAGGTTATAATTTCTTTATCAAGCTCATCTCCGCCGAGCTCAACATCTCCACCCGTAGCTAAAACCTGGAAAATTCCTTTCTCAAGTCTAAGTATAGAAACATCAAAAGTACCACCCCCGAAATCATATACGGCAAAAATTCCTGATTCATTTTTATCTAAGCTATAAGCAATGGCTGCAGCCGTCGGCTCATTTAATAGCCTTAAAACTTTAAGGCCGACAATTTGCGCGGCATTCTTAGTGGCTACACGTGCAGCATCATCGAAATATGCCGGAACAGTTATTACCGCATTTTCTACCTTTTCTCCCAAATATTCTTCTGCTCTTCTTTTTAATTCTTTTAAAATCTCAGCAGAAATTTCAATCGGGTCTTTAACAGTATTATTAATATTAAGTTGAATTAAGTTTTGGTTAGAATTCTGATTAATATCATATGGCAGATGCAAACCTTTGATATCTTCTATTCCTCTCCCCATCAATCTTTTTATTGAAGAGATATATGTGCTGTGGTTTAAAGCATCATTTCCCACGTAGCTGCGGTTATTATCAAAAGCGACTATAGAAGGTAAAATTTTTTCACCGCTCATCTTATCTGCAATTATTACAGGTTGCCGGTTCGAAGAAACTGCCGCCAATGAATTAGTTGTACCTAAATCAATACCTATGCTTTTACCGATCGGGTAGCTTTCTGTTTCTCCCGGCTCTTGAATATCAAATAGTATCATTTATTAAATCAAGCTTATTTATAATTTCCAGTTTAAAACGTGTATAGAATTTAAGTTCAATATATATTGATAAAGCCTGATTATAAAGCTCTTTTATAAAATATTCCGTTAAAAGCTTATAAGCGTTATTTTCTTTATATGAAACCTCTTCTAATAATTTCCGTATAGATCTTTCATCCTCACTTGATTCAAGGCTCTCTCGCCATTCCATTGATTCAAGTAAAAGATGTTGCGGCACTTCCTCTTTATCAATATCAAAGCCTTTTAATTTAAGTAGATATTCCGCCCTCAAAAGCGGTGTTTTTAATACCTTATACGCTTGGTTAATAAGTGCGCTATTATTTAATGCGATGCTTTGTTCTATTAGGCTTTGATTAATAAATTTATCAGGATGAAAACACCTTTGCAGCTCAAACAGCTTTGTATCTAATTGCTTTATATCAATATTATAGTTTTCGCTCAGCCGAAAAACATCAAAGTAGCTTAAAGCTCTAATCGGTAAAACTTTATTACATTCTGAGCAAAAGTGCTCCTGTATTGTGCTATGACTACAGTGCGGGCAAACTAAATTATTCATCATATAATGTGCTATTAACTGATTTATGCTTTTCGATATTAGCTTTTATCTTATAAAATGCATATAACTTTTATACTTTATAAACTGATGCCTTTAACTTAATAAGGCAATAATGAAGTAGGTTTTTTAGCAGTATCAGCGGGAGTGGTTTTGACTGCCGATGACGCTGGTATTTCCGGCTCTGGTTTAGATGGAGCTACAGGTGCAACGGGTACTACCGGAATTACCGGAGTAGATGCAACTGATGATTTAGGTGGAGCTACAGGTGCAACGGGTATTACCGGAATTACCGTAGTAGCGGCAGCAGCTGACTTTGATAAAACTTCAGGTGCATCCGGAATTATCGGAGCTATAGGCATAGTTAAAACTGTCGGCTTTGATAAAACTTCAGGCATAGCCGGAATTACCGTAGTAGTTGGAGCAGTTGGTTTAAGCGAAGTAGTTTTAGGTGGGGTATTTTTTTCATTAGCTGCACTTAACTCATCCTGCATAGCTAACGGACTAGAAACCATATCCTTTATATTTGTTGTTAAATTTTTTGAATCTTGTTGATTTTCCGGTGGGCTAACCTTTTTTACTTCTCTTAACCCATTATCAGCCCTAGATGCTAAAGGTTTAGAGTTAGCAACCTGTGAAGAAGTATTTGTGGTAATCAAAGTTTTAGGAGCTGCTTGCGGTTTAATAACCACTTTAGTAGCTTGTTCAGGTTTAGTAGTGATTATGGTATTATTTACCTTAGTTGCATTGGAAGCTATTTTAGAATCTTTTAGAGCTACAGGTTCTCTAACTACTTTAGGCACCTTTAATGTTATATTATCATTTTGCTTAGAATCAACTTGCGATTTAATAACCGGGATAGTTTGATTATTTTTAGTGCCCGGAAGATCGGTAACAGGATTAATCGGCTCTATTTTAGTTAAAGGAGGAGAAACTATAACTTTCGGCTTTTTAAGCGACTCATCACCTATTAAAGATTTTTCCATAACTTTATTTGGTCCATGGCTTACTACCACCGCTTCCTTTTTGGTAGAACACTTATGTTTTCCCTCATGCTTTTGATGTTCAACTTTTAAATTACTTGACGGATTACAACGTGAATAATGTTTATAAGCATTATTACCATCTCTACCAGAGTTACTGTTTAAAAACCTTTCTTCATTTTTAGTTAAATTTACTTCTTCGGTTCCTTCAAGTTCTTTGGTTATAATAACAGTTTTAAGAATGTCCTTTAATTCTTTAGAGTTATTCATTACAGCATAGTCAATTGCTGATAAACCTATCTTGTTTCTCAGTAGAGGATCAGAATCTTTAGAAAGCAAGTAGCCGGCTAATTTCACATTATTTTTTTGTACAGCAATGATTAAGGCCGTATTACCGTTGGCATCCTTATAATTCGTATCCGCTCCAAGCCTTAAAGTTTGCTTAACGGCAGCAATAGAGCCGTTTTTGGTAAAATCTATTAAGGCTTTATTCATATTTTTATATTGCTTTACTGCAATATAAGCAAATTCATCAGTAAATTGAGTCGAATAATAATATGGAGAGTTACCCTGATTATCATGAATATTAGGATCAACCCCATAATCTATAAGCAGTTCAAAAGCTTTTATGTTATTTGCGGTTGCTGCAAGGTGAGCAACCGTTTTACCGTCATTACTTCTGATGCTAAGATCCGCCCCTTTAGTTATTAAATAATTATATGACTTTTGTTTATTATATAAAATACTATACATTAGCGGAGTATAACCGTATTTAACATCTTGGGCGTTAATATCGGCTCCTTTTTCTAAAAATGCTTTTATGCTGCTTACATCGTCATTAATTGCTGCAATAAATAAATACTCGGAATACTCTTTTTGATAAAAAGTTTTAGGTAAATGCTGATTATTTGACCCGTAATGCTTTTTGCTGATTTGTGGGGAAGGAATGGTGTTTCTATAATCATATACTTTTCTGTTATAAATATATGGAGAATAGTTATTTTTCTTCTTTAGCGAAGCATCAGCTTTTGACGGTTTATCGGAGGCGGAACCGGGTTTATTTTGTTTTATACTCGGGCTAGATAAATATAGGTTTTCCATTTGATTCAACGGATCCTGTTCGTCAATAAATGGAGCTTTTTCAGCTTCTTCTTTAGTTTCCTTTAAAGTTCTTTGAGTTTGTGAGTAGAAGTAATTAAACTTTTCATCAAAGTTATTAGGCAAATTAGAACCTTCACCTTTATTAGCCTCAGAAGCTTTGCTTGGAGCTTTATTCGGTTGAGCGGCAGGATTGCCAGAAATATTTTCATCATTTTTCATAATACTTAGTGGAACTGGTGAAGAAGCTACCGAAACCGGATTAGCTTTAGAATTGCTTATGGTTGATTTTAAAATGGGTTTAGAGATTTTGTCTGGTTGTGCAGAAGCTGCTCCCGACGGGTTTACCGTTGTATTATCTACATTAATTTGGGGTATAGGAGGAATAGGAAGAGCTGGCTGAGTAGAATTATTTAATTCTTCCAACTCGGAACTCACCTTACTTTCTATATCATCCGAATCAGCAGATACAGTAGGATTGGATTCTGCGATTGCTAAGTTTGCCGTATAGATGAGACATGATCCGATAAACGCCGCGATAATTCTCTTACCCTTATTCTCCATAATCTATTCGTCCTGAGGAATGAGCTTCTTAACTTCTTTTTCTACAATACTTTTAACTATATTAGGCAAATTTCTATTTAGCCACTCGCTTAATTCAGGTTTAAGTAATTCAATAACTAAATCTTCTAAAGTAGCACCTGACCTAAAATTTATATTTTCGTCATGATTTTTAGTGGTAGCTTTTATAAATGATCTTAATAGGTCTTGTGATTCCTTAGCTACTTCTTCAGCTATAAATAATTTATTTGAAGGAGATATATTTTCTTCTTCATTAACACTTTGCTCTTCAACATCCTTTGGTTGAGTTTGATTAGTTTGCATATTTTCCTCCCTATTAATTTTCGGGGGAGAGGTTCTCAGCTTTTTAGCAGCCACGCTGTTATCAATTTTTTTTAGTATATCTTCAGAACTTTCACTTAAATTATTGGTAACTGCCTCATTAAGCTGAGCAACGTTCTTTTTTATAGAGGGCGGAGCCTTTTCAGTTACTTTATCGGAATTGCCGTCTTCTACAACTTCCGTAAGCTCAAGAATATCACTGCTGACATTAGTTTCAGAAATCATAGCCTTTCTAATATCTTGTAATGCCTCATCAATTTTTGATGCCGCTTCATTAGCACCTGATTGAGTTCTGTTATCCGAAGTATCCATTTCTTGCTTAAGTAGTTATCCTATATTAATTTTTACCAGCTTGAATCTTTTAAGTCTATATATAATTTAAATAGTTAGCTGCTCCTTAGGTTAAGTTAATTTAAAGTGCTAACCGTCAATCACCTCTTTTACCTTAAGTAATAATTCTTTTAAATTAAAAGGCTTGGGTAAAAAATTAAAGTCTCTGGCATTGCCGTAAGCCTCATTAAATGCTTCTTCTCCGAAGCCTGATATGAATATTACTTTAATTTTCGGCTGAACTTTTTTTATCTCATCAACCAGAGTAGGCCCGCTCATTCCCGGCATAACTACATCGGTAACGATTAAATCAATATTTTTTTTAAGCTCGATAATTTGACTCAATGCCTGGTGTGGTGAAGCAAAATCTATGACCTCATACCCTTTGCTTATCAACACATGCTTAGCAAAAACTCTTACCGCCTCTTCATCTTCAACCAGTATTATTAACCCCTTTCCGAAAACGTCTCTTCCGGTTTTTTGCTGTATCTGCCTATGCGCATTTTGCTCTTCAACAGTTATAACCGGTCTAGGTATTAAAACTATAAAAGTAGTACCTTCACCGATTTTAGTTTTAAAGTAAATCTTTCCTCCGGATTGTGTCACAATCCCAAAGACGGTGGAAAGTCCTAAACCAGTTCCCGATTTATCTTGCTTAGTAGTAAAGAACGGTTCAAAAATATTGTTAGCAATACTCTCATCAATACCTACCCCGGTATCTTCTACTTCAATAACAATATAATCCCCTGCCGCTGCAGGAGGTTCTCCTTTTGGCGCTATACAACTTGCGAGATAAGGATCATGTTCTTTCAATTTTAAATTAAAAGCCCGGATCGACAGCTTTCCGTTCTCTCCCATTGATTGCTGTGCGTTAATCGCTAAGTTTAAAACTACTTGCTCAAATTGCACAGGATCAAATTTAATATACCATAAATCACTAGCTATCTCCTGATTAATTTGAATTTCCCCTCCCACCAGACGCTGAACCAAGGAATAAAAATCTCCAAAAAATTCATTTAAATTCAATATTTCAGGTTTTAATGTTTGCCTACGTGAGAAAGCAAGTAGCCGGTTAACCAAGCTTGATGCTCGGTTAGCACTTTGCCTAATCTGCATAATATGGGCAAAAGAAGGATCCTCAGGGGTATGCCTGATTAATAATATATCACAAAAACCTAAGATTGCCGTAAGCAAGTTATTAAAATCATGTGCGATAGATCCTGCTAAATAACCGATAGTTTGCATTCTAAGAGCGTGAGATAAGCTCTCTTCCATTTCTTTTTGCTGTGTAACATCCGTAATTCTCGGCATAAACCCGTATAAGTTACCGCTTAAATCCAAAATCCTCCCCATATACACTGCGGTTGTTTTTCCGTTAGCAAGCTTCAGATTCTTTAATGGAATGATCGGTGAAACTATATCCGTAGAAATCTTTTGCATTTCTGATTTTATTTGTCTTTGGCTTTCCGGAGTAAATAGATTTATAAAGTTATCATTAATAAAATGCTTGCCTACCATTACTTCTAAAGATTGGTTCATTTTCGTAATCTTTCCGTCTTTTTTAAGTAACGCTACCGGGTATGGAGAGTCTTTAAAGAAACACTGCCAACTATGATCAATCCACCCCTCTTCTACACCTCTTGCTCTTGTAATTAGGCTTTTATCGGGTAATTTAATAAAGTACCCTGTAATTTTTTTAATTGCTCTTGTTTCAGAGTAAAAAGCTTTTTGTACTACGAGCGCATGAATCTGCTCATTAAATTTCGTTGAAAGAGTTACAAAACCTTGCCAGGTGTTATTTAAATGGCCGGTCTTTGTGTTTTGCCCTTCATTTTTATTTAAGTTAAGGTCAGCCTGAATAAAATGAGAAAAACTTACTAAATCATCAAGCAACTCTTCTCTTCTAAAACCAAGCGCTCTTGCAAAAAAAATCATTACATTGGATAATATGCCCCAGCTCATCAAGCTCATAATAACCACAGCCAAGCTTATCAACAGTTTCAATTATTTCTTCATCGCCGTTAAGCCTTGTACCTTTTATGACATAAAACCTTTTGTTATTGGAAAAAATGCTATCAGTCTTATCATACGGATCATAGACGGAAAACGGTTCAGCTACCAGCTTGACTTTTACGGCCTTAAACGCAATCAATACATCTGTATTAGTTGAGAATTTTATAAGTTTATTAATCGCATCCATAATAGAATTTTTTGCTGCTGCTTTGATATTCAGCAACTCAAATATGCTATCTAATTCGCTAGGTTTTAAACTACTCCCAAGCAACTTAATTTGTGAAGAAAGATTAGGATCTAAAAAAACTATCTGGTTGTTATCATTTAATATTATATAAAATTCACACTCATTGGAAAGAGCAGTAGAAAATATTTGCGTTTGATACTCAGCTAGCCTTTTAGAAAGTGATATTTTTTTTAAAATAAAAAAATTAATAACACCGGCTGCGCATAATGAGATAAAAAATGATAACGGCTCAATAACAGTATGATAATGCGATACCTTGAGCCCTAAAACCAAAGTTACTACTAAAGTAAAAAAATAAATTAGAAATACCACTATTGCAGGTATATATGACATCATAATAAAAGAAAGTAAATCTTTGCTCCTAAACTTCTAATACTACAGAATTTTAAGAGCATCAAGCAAACTTATCTTCTTACCGATGTTTTTAAACAATATCCTGCAAGTCTAATAGTTTTAATTAAATCTTCACCATTAGGGCTAGCTTTTATTAAAGCTTTTCTAAGTCTGGTTACATGCACATCTACTGTCCTTGATCCGACGTAAATATCAACACCCCAAATCTTATCTATTAAAGCCTCTCTTGAAAGCACTCTGTTCGGATGCTCCATTAGAATTTGTAATATTTGAAATTCAATAGGCGCAAGCTTCACTTCCACCCCGTTTCTGCTCACGGAATGAGTCATGAGATCCATAGTAATATCTTCAAAATCCAGAGTTTTATTTGAAAATGCAGGACGCAATCTTCTGAATATTGCTTTAATCCTTGCAATTAATTCCGCCGGAGAGAAAGGTTTAACTATGTAATCATCAGCACCGCGTTCAAGTCCGCTTATTCTATCAAATTCTTCGCCTTTAGCCGAGATCATGATAATCGGAATATTGGAAGTTTCAGGAGTTTCTCTTAAAACTCTGCAAACCTCAATACCTTGAATTGACGGTAGTAACCAATCAAGAAGAATGATATCCGGTTTACTATTTTTAGCCAAGTATATTGCTTCTTCGCCATCTGAAGTAATTTGGACTTGATAACCTTCTTTTTGTAAATTATATTTAATTACAGTAGCAATTGACTCTTCGTCTTCTACTACCAGTATAGAGGGCTTTAATACCTTCGACATTGTTTTTTTGCTCCGCTTTTCTGCTAATTTAGCTCCTAATATTAAATTTTATAAACTTTTTAATATTTTTGCAAGCAAATACACAGACTAATAACCTAAAATTTTTGCAATTATTAAAATCTCAACTCACCACCGGTTTAGATAAAGCTACATAAATTCTATAGTTCTAGCCAAAATTAAAAATTATGAAATATTACTACCTATAATAATTCAATCTATATTTAACAAACACTTAGTATTACTTTGCAACTCAAGTATTAATATTTCACATAACTTTTACTGTTTAATAAGATTTATCCCCTATTCCGATTTATTTTAAAACCATATATTTGACAAGGATTCTTAATATCAGCTATTTTTTTAACTTTTTCATATCTAACAAATTATATAGATGTTAAAATAAATTAATGGGGGAGTTATGTATTTTATTGAAAAACATATTGAAAGTATAGACAAGCAGCTTAAAAGCTCTGATATATTAATTATAGGGGTTGGTAAACACGAAATAAACTTTATTAAAAATACCTTAGAAAAGGAGAGTTTTAGTAAAGTGAGTATAGCCGACACCTGCCATGAAGCTTTAGAAACAATAGAAACAAGCATTCCTGATTTAATTATTTTGGATATGGTTACTCAAGAACTCGATGGTTATCAGACTTGTATGAAGCTTAGATCAAACAGTAAAACACAGCACATACCTATAATCGCTAAAATAAATTGCAAATCTCATAGTAAAAAGAAGAAAGCTTTCGCACTTGGAATCAATGATTTTCTTAGCACCCCGGCATTAGAAGTAGAAATACTTACCAGAGTTAAGATGCACTTATCTCAAAGCAAACTCTTTAAAAGCCTTGTAGAGTTTCAAGAAAGATTAAATTTTGAGCTGGAAGAAGCAAGAAAAATGCTTTTAAGCTTAATCTCCAAAGATAATGTTCATAGCGAAATTTCTAAAAGAAATAACCTTTCTATCGCCTCTTACTATAAAACCTCAGAAGAACTGGGGGGAGATTATTATGCCATAAAGGAAATGGATGACGGTTTGGTTGCAAGCTATATATGGGACTTTTCAGGGCACGGCATCAGGGCAGCTATTAATACTTTCAGATTACATTCATTAATTCAAAGCATTACGGGAACCCAGATAAATCCGGCTGAATTTTTAAATGAAATAAATAGCTATCTCTTTACCATGCTAAGCAGAGACCAATTTGCTACTATGTTCTACTGCTTAATAGATATTCCACTGCAAAAGCTAACTTATGCCGCAACCGGTACTCCCTGCCCTTACCTGGTCTCATTTAAGCATTCCAAGGTAAAAAAATTGGATTCTACAGGTTTTCCGCTTGGTATAATTGATAATCCCCGCTATAAAAATCATATTATCGATTTTACTAACTGGGACTTAATAATATTTTACAGCGATGCTTTAATTGAAACAAAAAGTCGAGATAACATTTTGTTTAACCTAAGTAATTTTCTGAAAACCCTGGCTATTAATCCTCAGGATATACCAAGTAGCAATATAAGCAACTGGCTGCTTGAAAAAATTATATTTGAATTTGACAAAAGCTATGCTTTTAACCTCAAAGATGATCTAACAATTTGCATTATTTCAAAAGTCTAAGTGAAAATTTATTAATTTTTAAATTAGTCATCTTATTATTATTATGTTTTGTTGTATTCATATATTAACTCAGTATAGAGGTTACAAATTTTATGCAACAAGAGAAAACATACTTATTGCCAAAAATTTATGGTAAAGCCGGGTGCATAATTAAAAAAAACGGAAAGCTCTTAGCCGTTAAAAATGCAAATTGTCATAAATGGGACATACCCTCAGGTAGACCGGAAGGAGAAGAGTTGGCTTATCAAACAGCTGCAAGAGAGACTTACGAAGAGACCGGGCTTAAAGCTGAGCCTATTAGGTTACTTAAGAACTCAGGAGATTTCTACATCTTCGAATGTAAAATCATATCTAACGAACCTCCAAGCCCACAAGTTCCAAAAGAGTTTGAAAATGAAATAGAAATGGCAAAATTTATTGAAATCGATTTTTTAAATAAAGATAACGTTAGATTTCCGGATGCCCTGGAAGATTTTAAAGAGGTTTTTAGTAAAGTAGAATAATTCCATCTACTACCCAGCTTTCTAAAATAGGGATGATATTATTTGCCCTTATCTATTTTTTTCTAAAAATAAACTGTAAGATACACATTCCGTTAGCTGCATCGGTAGTATAGGGTGCGGTAAGAGTATTAGGAAAATAGCAACCACCCGGAAAACCGTAGATTGAAGCTCCCCAAACTAAGCCGTTTCTCGGATATCCGTCATCAATTTTATTATCTATGCTGTAAGCATCGATGGTAGGAAGTATGGAATCATCCGGAGGAAAGCCCAAACGAGGCCCCCCTATATTTAAATATTGCCCCGGCGAATTAGGCGGGTCATAGGGAACATCCGATAGAATACTCCATCCTTTTTTATTGTATTGAGATATTGGAGCATTGACTCCAATATAAGTCCCTCCCTCCATATCGGTAACACCAGTATAATTCCCGATAATCATCCCAGCTAAAGATAAGTGCTGCCATGCTCTTAACCCTTCATTTTGCGTACGAGTTGTATAGCTGTATTCAATTACTCCGTTACCATTGCCGTTACAGTTACTTGGAGTGGAATCACATGCAGCTCCCCATTGAACGGATGCATAAGGAAAATCACCCGGAAGGCTTTTATACTTTTGTTCGAAGAGATTAATAGCCTCCGTAAAAGTATTAGCTTCGGTAATTATACTTCTTAGACTCGTTTGCTTAATCATGGAATATGCAATAGAAATACTACTGATTAAGAATGCGATTATTAAAATCACCACTGCTAACTCTATTAAACTAAATCCTGTTTTCTTATATTTCTGCATATTTCTCTCTTTCAATTTTTCCTATTTTCTAAATATAAATTTCAAAATACAAACTTGGCTATTAAGGTCATAATTGTAAAGGGAATCAAGAGTTTTAGGCGCACTGTAGCAATCATTAAAATCTGCATAAACCAAGCCTCTTCTGGGATAACCGTCATCAATTTTATTATCTACAACATAAGCATCGGTCGGAAATAATAAAGGATTATCTGACGGCCCACCCGGATGGAAACCCCCGATTTGTAAATATTGGCCTTGCGGATAAGGTGAACCGTAGGGATCAACGGAAAATATACTCCAACCGGCAGCAGAATAAGCTGAAGCCGGGCCATTAATTCCAAAACCGTTTGCCCTGCAACTGTCGCAATCCCTGTATAGCTTCCGCTGATCATTCCGGCTAACGATAAATGCTGCCATGCTCTCATGGACTCATTTTTTAAAAGAGAAGAAGAGTAGGAAATCATACCATCACCATCCCCATTACAGTTACTTGGCGTAGAATCGCATGCCGTTCCCCATTGAACAGATGCATACGGAAAATCACCCGGAAGGCTTTTATACTTTTGTTCGAATAGATTAATAGCCTCCGTAAAAGTATTAGCTTCGGTAATTATACTTCTTAAACTCGCTTGCTTAATCATGGAATATGCAACGGAAATACCACTGATTAAAAATGCAATAACCATTACTACCGCTGCCAACTCTATTAAACTGAATGCTTCTTGTTTATGATTTTTCATACTTTATATTTTATAGTGTTTACTTGCTATTAAGCTAATCTCTTATCATGCTTATTAAAACCATAAATTAGGTTTTCTAAATATAAAACTTAAGATACATGCAGGGGTAGTCGTATTTACGATATTATAAGGAGAATCAACATATGTTGCATTAACGAAACAAAATGTAGTTGCTGAATCTCCCCATACCAATCCCGTTCTTGGTAAGCCATCATCAATTTTAGTATCAATATTATAAGCATCTAAAGGAATTATTAATGAGTTGCCTGGCAAAGAATTTGCCTGGAACATACCTATTATTAAGGATTGTCCTGTATCATAGGGAGGATTATAAGGTTGATGATAATATATACTCCACCCTCCGTTGCTATATTTTGATTCCGGCGCATTAACTCCGATATCGGTTTGATTAGCAATGCTTGCTATTCCTGTATAGCTTCCTCTGATCATTCCGGCTAACGATAAATGCTGCCATGCTCTCATAGCTTCATTTTTTAAAAGAGAAGAAGAGTAGTAAATCACGCCATCACCGTTCCCGTTACAGTTACTTGGTGTAGCATCACATGTTGTGCCCCATAGATCGGAAGCGGTCGGAATATCTCCGGGTAGATTACCGTATTTTTGCTCAAACAAGTTTATAGCCTCCATATATTCGTTAGCCTCGGTAATTACACTTCTTAACCGAGCTTGATCGGCTAAATTCAACCCGTAAGATACGCTGCTTATTATTATGCCGATTATTAAAATTACGGCTGATAGTTCAATTAACGTAAAACCTTTTATCGAGTGATTATTCATAATTTTTCTTCACTTCCTAAATACAAATTTTATCCAGCAATAGGGATTTAATTCTCCTAAATTATAAGTAGAGGGCGTAGTTCCATCATTAGTACAAAGACTACCTTCAGCCCATACTAAACCATTCCTTGGAAGGCCGTCATCAATTTTAGCATCAATGGTATATGCATTATTAGGAGTAATTATATTTTGACCATAAAAGTTCACCAACTGAATAAATTGGCCTTCATAATCGGGAGGGTTATACGGGTAATTATAATAAAAGCTCCAAAAAGCACTATTATTA
This sequence comes from endosymbiont of Acanthamoeba sp. UWC8, assembly GCF_000730245.1. NCBI lineage: Bacteria > Pseudomonadati > Pseudomonadota > Alphaproteobacteria > Holosporales > Holosporaceae > endosymbiont of Acanthamoeba sp. UWC8. The sequence continues at coordinate 1,104,493 of NZ_CP004403.1, forward strand.
TAATTTGAAACCGGGGAATTATATTGATCTAAATTGAATACCGCCACTGTAGAAACCCCGTTATATTTACCTTTAATCATACCGGCTAAGGCCAAATGCTGCCATGCTCTTAATGCTTCATTCTGATTTGTGCTACTTGCTGTAAATCTTGTAATCCCATCGCCGTCTCCGTTACAATTACTTGGAGTTGAATCACAATTTGCACCCCATACATTAGAAGCGGTCGGGAAATCCCCCGGTAGGCTACCATAAGTTTGTTCAAATAAATTAACTGCATTGATAAAATCTTTTGACTCAGTGATGATACTTCTTAGTTTAGCAGTTTGAATTAAAGAATATCCATTATATACTGCTGAGATTAACAAGCTAATTATAACTATTACAAAGGTTAACTCCAACATAGTATAACCTTTTTGCAATTTGTTTGGCATCCCCCCCTTCCTCAAATTTTTTCTTGCTATTAAACCCTTACAAATTATGGTAGTACTTTCTTAAATTTAAGTAAATTATTTTATAATTAAATGAAAAATATTGCTTTAATTATGGCAAGTGGACTAGGAACTAGAGTTAATACTTCTACACCTAAACAATATTTAAAATTAGGCCATACCTCGATCTTAAAACTTACCCTTCTTAAGTTTATTAATAATCCTAAAATTGATGCTGTAAGGGTAGTAATAAATCCAGAGCATCATGATTTATATTGTGAAGCGACTGAAGGGTTAGAGGACAAGTTACTGCCTCCAGTTAGTGGCGGAGAAAGAAGGCAGGATTCGGTAAGAAACGGATTACAAAGCCTAAACTTATTATCGGAAATTAAGAATGTATTAATCCATGATGCAGCCAGGCCTTTTATAAGCGAAGAAGTAATCTTAAATGTACTAAAAACCCTGGAGTTATTTAAAGCAGTGGATACCGGAATATCAATAAAAGATACTTTAAAATCTAAACATCCTAATGCAACTTATAACAGGGATAACTTTTACCTTACCCACACACCTCAAGGGTTTGATTTCCAAACTATTTTAGAACTTCACAATAAATACCAGCATCAAACCTTCACTGATGATATAAGCTTGTGCATAGAAGAAGGAATTGAGGTCGGTTTTGTAGAGAGTAATGTACAAAATATTAAAATTACCACACCTGAGTGTTTAATTTACGGAGGATTAATTATGCAGCAAAACTATATTACTCGAGTCGGTTACGGCTTTGATATACATAAATTTCAACCTGCTTCAGACCACGATAATACCATAAAATTATGTGCGGTAGATGTACCGTTCAACAAGTCATTATCCGCGCATTCCGACGGGGACGTTGCACTACATGCGATTACGGATGCATTACTTGGCGCGATGGGCGAAGATGATATTGGAATGTATTTTCCCCCGACCGACGAGAAATGGAAAAATGCAGACTCTACGATATTCTTAAAGCATGCTTATATGTTATTAACCGATAAGGGAGGCATTATAAATAATATAGATGTCACAATAATTACGGAAAAGCCTAAGCTCATGAATTTTAAGGATATGATGCGAAAAAAAATTGCAGAATTACTTAATATAAGTAATAATCAGGTATGTGTAAAAGCCAAAACTTCCGAGAAACTGGGATTTGTCGGCAGAGAAGAAGGTATTTCCGTTTCTGCGGTATGTGCTATTATGCTTCCTAAGAACTATTGAGAGGAATTTTGAGTAACATTTATAAAAATTATGATCTTTCCAGGATCACCCATGCTAAGCATACTAAAGTAAAAATTCCTTTTACTTTATATTCACTAATATCAACTTGGTTTTTTATAGGTAGAATCAGGTTTGCAAGCGGCACATTAGGCAGCTTAGGGTTTTATCCGCTTTATTATTGGTTATTGCTTCATGCAGCCGATAGTTCTGAAGCAATTTTAAACCTTTGGATTTGTACTATCGTATTATTTATTTTAGGGTTATGGGCGGTAACGGCCTTTCAAAATAATACTAAAACTTTTGACCACTCCTCAATTGTTATTGATGAAGTGATCGGAATGAGTTTAACTCTTGCAATAAGTTTTAAATGGTTATATCTCATCTCACAAAGTTATTTCACTCTATTTGGGATTTCTCAGATGGATTTAACCTTTATTATTGCTTTTATCGGGTTTAGGTTTTTGATATAAGGAAACCTTTTTTTATAAAATATGTTGATAGGTATTATAAAAATCCTTTTGGTGTGATATTAGATGATTTATTGGCTGCAATATTTGCAGGAGTTGTTTTTTATATTTTATATGTGATATATGATTTTTTTAGATTCTTATAAACTTGCAGAAGAAGTAATAATTAAAGCCAAGGATCAGCTGGTTAGAATTGGTACCGCCGAATCATGTACCGGTGGAATGCTATCCTGTTACCTGACAGCCGTGCCCGGAAGCTCACAAGTTTTTGAGAGAGGCTACGTTACCTATACTGAGAAATCCAAGCGAGAAGTATTAATGGTAAGCTCTAAGGTGTTGAACGAGCAAGGAGCGGTTTGTGAAGAGGTAGCACGCCAAATGTTATCGGGGTTATTCGAACTCTCCTCAGTACATATGGGAATAAGCATTACAGGTATAGCAGGCCCAAGCGGTGGCAGCTCTACAACACCTGTGGGTTTGGTTTATATTGGTTATGGCAGCAGAGGTGATATCAAATGTAAAAAATATACTTTTGTCGGAGACAGAAATGAGATTAGGCAGCAGGCAACGGTAGAATCTTTAAGATTATTAATTAAATTACTAAGTTTTTAATTAAAAATTTATTTTCTTTTCGTATGTTCAGCATAATTAAACTTTAGTATCATGATAGTTCTTAAGTTTAAGTATAGTAAACTCACCTTTTATTTAGTATAGATAAAATAAAATAGTAAAAACCATATCAATTTATGAAAAGCAATTATCGAGAATTAAAAAGAACAAGACTTAAGGATATTAAACCTGAAGATAATAAATCAAAATTATCCCTAAATTTATTTTTAAAAATTAAGCCTCGTTATGCTTTTTTATTAATCTCCGTGTTGGCTTTTGCAATAATATACTTTTATTCTTATACATATACCGTAAAGCCGGTCGATCTGGAAAACCTCCCTTTAATCAAGCGTGATCCTTCCTATTTAAGAATCATTCCGGAAGATAGAGGGGGTATAATATTTTCCAATCAGGATAAAGAAATATATAATAGTATCACTCCTCAAAATTCGACTTTACAAACTAAGGCAGCAACTCGGGCTAACCAAGCTGAACAGCTCCATTCAGACAAGATGTCTGATTTAATTACCAAGATACAAAATGCTAAAGACAGTACTGAAGGAATGGCACAAAAACCTCAAGAGATTATAGCCAAACCTGAGAAGCTTGAAGAAAAATCAACACAAGCAACAACAAAACCAAAAGAACCTAAAAACAATTCTAAACAAACTTTAGAAAGAAATGCATCCATTAAAAACGATAAAAAATCTTTAAGTAGCGTTTTTGATGTGATAGAAATTGATAATAACAAATAAATTTTAGCTTGAAAAGCATTGGAATATGAAAAACTTAACCACCTCTTTAGTAACAAATGTAATATTCGGGTTAAATAGCACTCAGCTTAATTATGAAGAAAAAGCATTTTTTAAAGAAGTTAATCCATTGGGTTTTATTCTTTTTAAAAGAAACTGTGAAACTAAGGAGCAGATAAAAAACTTAATAAGATCGCTTAAAGATTTATTGGGCAGAGATAGTATTCTAGTACTTATCGATCAGGAAGGTGGTAGAGTTGCAAGATTAAGACCACCTAATTTTAGAGAAAGCTTACCTGCTAAAATTTTTGGCGACCTTGCACTTATGGATTTAGAGCAAGCTAAAGTTGCAGTATATGTTAATCATCTACTTATGGGTAGAGAACTTACAAACCTTGGAATAAATGTAGACTGCACACCCGTTGCCGACCTTTATTATAAAGATGCCAACGACATCATCGGAGATAGAAGTTACGGGAATGATCCATATATCGTAGGAGAGCTTTGTAAAATTGCCGATATTGGCTTAAGAGATGCCGGGGTTCAATCAATTATTAAGCATATACCGGGACATGGCAGGGCAGATAAAGATAGCCACCTCGACCTACCTATCGTAAATGAAAATTTAGCGACTCTTGAACAAAATGATTTTAAAGTGTTTAGCCGGCTATCTGATTTAAATTTAGCTATGACTGCGCATATAATTTATAGCGCAATAGATGATAAATTTCCCGCAACAATTTCACCCCGAGTTATAGATTATATACGCAATATAATAGGTTTTAAAGGCTTATTAGTTACCGATGATTTATCGATGAAAGCTCTGACAGGTTCACTAAAACAAAATGCTGCACGAGCTTTAGAAGCAAAATGCGATATATTACTTCACTGCAATGGTGAAATAGAAGAAATGAAAGAAATTGCGGAAGCAGTGCAACCTTTAACCACACAACAAATAACTAAAGTTAGCAGGCTTAACAATTTTTTGAATTTTGAACCCTATAATGATTTGCTATATGAAACGGAATTTGCCGAGTTGGAAGAAAGGTTATCGGCTATTATTAAAGTTTAAAAGGATAGTCGGAATCCTACTTCTTACTTTTATTGTGATTTATTTCTTTCAAAGCCATGCCTTAAAGACTGAAGACTATTTTCTAATTAGCGAGAATAATATTATTAAACTAAATTTAGAAATCGCTGAAGATACTTCCGATATCAGAAAAGGTTTATCCAATAGAGATCATCTGGCTAAAGATAATGGCATGTTATTTATCTTTAATAAACCGAAAAATTTAAAGTTTTGGATGGATAATACTCGTATACCTCTTGATCTATTTTATCTTGATAAAAATCTTATTATAAGAGAAATACACCATAATTTAAAACCCTACAGTAAAAAGATAATAGAATCTGAACATCCTTACTCCTACGCACTTGAAGTAAACGCAGGCTTTGCTGATCATCACAATATCAAGCCAGGAGATAAATTAATTAAAGCTTCTAATTAATTGGCATAAAATTTGCTTAACCAATAACTAAGTTATATTTATAATGCTGTATAATGGATAGTTTAATAGTAGGAAGTTTACCCGTCAATATTGCTGCAAATGAGCAGAGCGTTATTACACAGCCTCTACTTAATGGGATAATAGGTGGTAATATCGATTCGGAACTTGGTAATTTTGAACAATTACTAAATGGCTTATCTAGCTTCTTGCCTTCTGAAGGTAATATAAATTTAGAAATAAAGCCTGAAGCAAATCAGCAAAACTATAATTTTTACAGTAGCCTCACCTTATTAAATGAAAAGCAGGATATAGCAGAATCTAATCCTTCTATGCCTTCTTTGATAAACCATTCTTTTTCTCAACCGGAATTTAATTTAGCTCAAGATATAACATTTCAGAGCACCCCTACATTCGATATAGAGAAAAATTTTGATTTTGAAGGATTTATTGGCCAGCCAAGAGAATTTATAACTTTGGTAAACCTTGAAAATGCAGTTAAACAATTACCCTCAAATGATCAAATAGAAGAGCAAAACACGGAACTGTTTCTAACCCCGAATGTTAAAAAAGAGAATAATACTGATTTAAACATTAATAGTAAATTAACAAACGAATACAGCGAAATCCAAATCATTCCAAATGAAATGAGTAATATCCCGCTCAAAGAAAACTTACCTTTAGACAAAAAATATTTTATAGCTGATAAAGAAGAGTATACATTCTTTGAAGAAAATGATTCTTTACCATATTCGCCAAATTTAATATATGAGGAAAATTCTCATTATATTAATACTCAAACACTACCGATTCAGGAAACTTCTACTTCAATAATATTTCCTAAGGAAAAGCCGGATGTAGATTTAACAAACTTTAAAGAGAAAGAGCCTAAATTAAATATTAAGAAAGATGATGACCAAGGAAAGTTAAATTCAGAAAACTTGGAACCACATGCTGAAATACAGCCATTAAAAGATTCGCGGCTAAATCATCAGGTTCAGGCAAATTTATCTACCGGATCATTGAGTGAATTTGATAAAGAATTAACAGTTGAAGCTGATTCAAGTGAAAGCAATTATCAAAACTCAATCAGCGGAATAACACCTAAAGCCGGCAAATACTCCGTAAAACCTCTTGAAGAGTTAAAAACAAATAATCTGCCGAGCTATAGCCACATTGCCGAGCAAGTTTCCATGCGAATCAATAAAGCAATCAACTCCGGAGAAACAAGAATCCAAGTTGAATTATCACCTCAAGAGCTTGGCAAAATTGAGATATCTTTGCAGGTTGATGCTATGGGAAATAAAAAAATAGAAATATTAAGTGAAAAATTTACTACTTTTGATATTTTGCAGAGCTCGGTAAAAGAATTAGAATCATCCTTATCCGCATTAACCGGAGGGAATGAGGGCACTTCATTAAATTTCGGGCTTCGCGATCATCAGCAACATCAGCAGCATAGAAGCCAACAAGACAGCAACTTTAAATTTGAACAGGAAAATCTTGATTCATTTGAAAGCCAAGAATCTGAATTTTTGATAAGTACTGAGCATGAAGAAGACAACATTAATATTTTAGCATAGCGGAGAGAAAAAAATGGTAACATCAGCATCCCTATCAACCAATATTTCCGATCTTAAAAGAAGAGAGCCCGGCAATGAAGACTTAAGTAAAGCCGAGCTTGCGGAGCAGAAAATTGCTCAGCAGAAAAAAACCTTTTTTAAATTGCTTGCAGTTCAACTACAGAATCAAGACCCAACTAGCCCGATGGATACTAATCAGATGACCGCACAAATCTTTACTATGAATGCGGTTGAGCAACAATTAGAATCAAATAGATTGCTGGAAAAAATTTATGATGTTCTCCATGATCAGCAAATAGCTCAACCTTCAGCGAATATCGGTAAGGTTGCTTCATACGAAGGCAATTCGTTCAAATTATCAAACAGCAGTGGTGAATTTAGTTATACTCTAAACTCAAACCTTAAATCAGTAGGTGTTGAAATTAAAAATCAAGCTGGTGCCGTAGTATATAAAGATTTATTAAAAACTAATATAGGTAACCATACCTTCCAATGGAACGGCGAAGATAGCAATGGCAATAAATTACCTGAGGGTAATTATAATTTTTTAATTACCGCACTTGATGCTAATGATGACCCGGTCTCAATTAAATCCTTCGTCAGCGGTAAAATTGACGGGATAGTTTCAGAAAACAACGATTTCAAATACAGCATTGAAGGAAAAGAAATCAATAAAGAAAAGATTAGAACAATTAAAGATGATAATAATACTTTTAACCCTAATGCTAAAGGCAGTTCGTCTACCGAAAGCAAAGCAAAAGAAACTACCGGGCAGGATACGGATTCAGCAGCAAATAACAATAAACCTTCTCTATTTAAGCACTTTTTAAACTTAATAAGCTAATATTCCCTGCATAAAACACTTAAACTTAGCTGCGTAGAATACCTAGTAGTTTATACGCAGCTAAAATCCGAAGAGGCTCAGTAATAATATTTATTACTCTAGTTTTTTTAAAAACTGCTATGTGTTTGTATTGTTTACCGAATACTCCGGATCTTCATTTTAATAACTCCCCCTCTTAACAGGATACGGTTTTTTGCATTATTACAGCTTTCATAGCAGCTTCAGTTAAAAGATTTTCATTAGTAAATTTATAACTTGAGAATGCATAAACAGATAGTGCTAAAGCACCTAGGATAAAAGCTTTTTTAAAAATAGACATTTTAAAAACCTATATTATGTTTAACCTACTCATACGGTAAATACCTCCCAACCATTTAACAACTTACTTTTTATTAAAAATCAGGTAACAAATACATCTTCTTTACTACAATGAATTATTTGACAATATATTTTCTTAACACTAACTTAATTCTTATTTAATTTAATTATTATAAAAATAATATTATTTTGTTTATGACAAGTTTTAGAACTTTACAAATTTATTTGCATAGCAATATTTATTTCGAACCTATATCAAAATCACTACAACCATTCTAAGTAGTAATCCGAGTAATTAAAAATAGATTCGCTTGATAACTCTAATCCTCTTAGGCTTTCCACATACAACCCTTTTGTTATTTCACTCTCTCCCTCTATTTACCGCTGCATCCTCAAACTCCTTACTATCCTTATCTCTTCTCCTCATTTCTCTTGCTGCAAATCCCTCCCCCCGCTCTCTTTCTGCATTATTTTTGGAATTATCTTGATTGGCATGATTTATACCGCTTATCCCTACATAACTACCTACCACTACCATAATCCACACTTCATTTGGGAACAGCTGAGCAAGTTTAATATTACCGCTATTATTACTAACTTTAACCTTTTCCACTTGCACACATAGTTTTATTCTATATAAATTTCCAATATAAATCACCGGGGGTGCTGTTAATAATGATAGCTGAGAAAAACCCTTATAACCTGATCCGGATAACGCCGGCGGAGGGAGTGTGTAAAACTGTTAATCTATTTTTACACCCCTCTCTCTCTTACTGCATATTCGGCTATTTAATTTAAAGGCTAAGATATGCAAATTACGAACAATCTATCTCTTCTTGACTTAAGTGTTTTCGCTATTTGGATTACTCTCTCAATAGGAGTGATTATCATACGCCGGCTCAAAAATTTGAATTCTAAAACAAGCGACAAGGATTATATCCTGATGGGCAGAAAACTGACCCTACCGTTATTTGTTGCAACCCTGGTCTCCTCTTGGTATGGCGGGGTATTCGGGGTAACGCAGATTGCTTTTGAGCATGGGATATATAATTTCATTACTCAAGGGCTGTTTTGGTATATTGCTTATATTATTTTCGCCTATTTTTTGGTTAAAAAAATACATCAAAAAAACGCTCTTACTTTTCCGGATTTAATCAAAAAAACTTACGGTGAAAAATCAGCTAAGCTTGCTGCAATACTGCTTATTTTTAAAGCATTGCCGATAACTTATGCCCTAAGCCTTGGCGCTTTTATTCAAACAATGTTCGGTTTATCGCTTCCGCTTTCAATTGTAGCGGGTACTTCGGTAGTCGTGTTATATACCTGCATTAGCGATTTCAGGTCAGTGGTATACTCTGATTTCCTGCAGTTTTGCTGTATGTACTTCGGGGTAATAACGGTAGTAATATTTTCATTTTACAGCATAGGGAATCCGCTAGTGTTAGTAGAAAATTTACCTCCCCATTATTTTACTCCTTCCGGCAAGCATGAATTCAGCACTATTATATTATGGTTGTTTATCGCATTTTCAGCTACCCTGATAAGCCCGGTTTTTTACCAAAGATGTATGGCGGCAGGCAGTCCGCTTATAGCTAAAAAAGGAATAATTATTTCCACAGCTTTTTGGATAGTTTTTGATATCTGCACTACATTAGGCGGAATGTACGCCAAAGTGCATATGCCTGATGCTAATTCGTTAAATGCCTACCTGCTATTCGGCTTAGAAATTCTCCCTTCCGGCTTTCGGGGTATTTTTCTTGCGGGAATTACAGCAACGGTTATCTCAACATTAGATTCATTTATTTTTGCAAGTAGCACCCTTTTTTCTTATGACCTTAGACCTAAGAAATATACCGCTTCTGGTAGATATAGAACGATAAGCGTGTTATCAATCGGTTTCCTCACTGTAATCATTGCACTTCAATTTGATAATGTAATTGAAGATGTTTGGATAACTTTGGAAGGATATTTCGGCGCTCTTTTAATTATTCCGATTATTTGGAGTTATTTCATTAAAACTAAAATTTCGGATAAGGCATTTATATTCACTGCTTTTTTAAGTATGAGCATAATGCTAATAAAAGATGTCTTTTTCAGAAATATAAAAATAGAAGCATTTTACTTTGGGCTTATTGCTACCTTGACAGTTTATAGCTTTATTTTTTTATATGAGAGATCTATAAAAAAACTTATATGCAAAGTCTTTAAAAAAATACTATTCTAATTTATTAAAAGTTATGCTAATACTTCTGACCATATCTCTTTTAAAATGGGGCCATAGCTCAGTTGGTAGAGCGCTTGGATGGCATTCAAGAGGTTGGCGGTTCGATCCCGCCTGGCTCCACCAGATAAAATAAGGCTTTTAAGGTTTTTCTTCATTTTATAAAATTACCTCGTACTACTCTAGTGCTACCCTTAGTTATTATACGGGTGCAGGACAAGAATGATAGTATAAACAAGAGAAGACAAACTCTTAAAATATAATGCACATGTTATATACGTAGAAAAACTTACCAAAGTTAGAGAATTTGTTAACTAGCTGTTAATATTTATCTAATATAGTTAAAAATTAGTGAAAGACCTTAGGGGAAAGGGATGAATAATAAATCGGATGATAACCGCGGCGGCTTAGGTAAATCATTACTTGAAAGGGTAAAAGATATATCTCAGAAAGCCGGAAAAGCACTCGCCGGGTTTGTCGGGTCAGGCGGTGAGCTTGAGAAGGAAGCACGGAGAAAAGCTGAAATAAGGATTAATGAAATCATCAAGCGATTAAGCAGCGGAAATTTGAGCGCTACAGAAATACAAGAATTGATTAGAGAGGGTAATGAATTATTACAAACCTTTCCCGGCTTATCCATAGCCACTGCGTTCTCCTCAGTTGCCTCACAAGTCGGCGGAAATTCGGCAACCATCAGTCAAAGCCAACCGATTGTAACAAACAATGCAGGAGGGATAAAAGATGAGAAAATAATAAGTTTAAGTGAATTATTTGATTTCCATCCTGATATCATAAAAGCTGAAGAAGAGAATAAAAAATTACAGAACAGATTCGATGCTATTAAACGTGAGCCGCCTAATGAAGAAAGTATCAAAGCAACGCGTGAGGGGCTTGATGATAGCCGCGATGATAATTATATAACTAATTACGTTGAAACTCAAAAGAAAAGTTTGCAAGTGATGAAAGAAAAACAGCAAAATTTACATAAAGAAGTACATGAACATAATCGAATTGACTTAAAGGAAAATCTTAAACATGTAGAGAATGCTATAAAACATCATACGGAAGAATGTGTTGAACATTTAAAGGATATATTTAGAATAAGAAAAGTAGCGAGCCAACTTGGTGATAAGAAAGCTAGTGAGTTAGATGATAAGAAAATATTAGAATGTAGAAACAATTTAAAACAAGTAGAACTTACTTCCAATGAGGAGAAGAGGGTTAATAATATTATAAGACAAAGTACATCTATAGGCGAAAATAGTAGCTTAAAAAGCCTTCTTAATAGCACAGCACTAAAACAGGAAGTTGATCAACCTTCGAGAGAAAACCAAAACCCTGAAAATGGAAAGTGGGTTAGAAAAATTTCACTTGAAAATGATTCTAATGAAAAAGGTAAGAATGGTAGTGGAGACAATAATAAAAATAGAGGAGGAAGAGGTGGGTGATCATAATTTATTAAATAGAACTATATTTTAATATAGTTCTATTTTTAAAATACTACATCATTATACAACAACCTTTATTTTCTTTTTCAGCTTTCTGTTGAAAATTTTTAGTGCTATAATTTTGCTTAGGTTCTATGAGAGAATCCTTGTATGCTGCTTTAAACGACCCATCATCAAGTTTAATATGCGAAGAATCCTTAGTAAACTTATTTATAACTTCTCTTAGATCTTCACTTGCCGTTATACCCTGATCATTTGGTAAGTTTAAATCAGCTCCATAACTTACAAGAAGTCCAAGTATAGGAGAGTATAATTTCAAATAATCTTTAGCAATATTTTCTCTATATTTCTCTAACATACCTGCACCTATCTCATGTTTTATTGCAGCTTTAATAGAGTTGATTACATGATGTGCAGGGGTATCACCATTTTGGTCAAGTACATTAGGATTAGCACCGTTTTCTAACAATATTTTGCTTATTTCTTTTTTATCATAATAACTTGTGTGGTGTAATAAAGCCATTTCATTATTTATATAGTTAAGACTATTTAAAACTGATGATAAAGCGGTTTGCATTAAATCTTGTCTTTCTTGTGCTAGTTTAGGATTAGTGCGCGCTTCAAATGAGGTCAAGTGCTTGTAATCATCATCGCTATCAATAAGTACATATATCTCTCTTTTGATCTTAACAAAATTAGCTTTAATTTTTTCAGGATCTTTCCCTTCAATTATAGATCTAACTAGCTCACTGGAATTTAACATAAAAAATCTCCATAAATAATAATAATACTGTTTTGCCTTATTATATTAAGCTAACAGCATAAAAAGATATAAATATCTTAATATTAATGTAATTTTACTATGAAACAAACTAAAATGGAAGCGCATTATTTAATAAAATATCAAAATTTTCTCATATATTATAAAAAACTTTAACCTAAAAGGTAATTAATACTTACTTTATGTTTAACTAAAGTTAATATATTTACTTAATGCCTTGGTTAAAAAATTTTAAAGTTAAATATTATTATATTTTTTATTTTTAAAACTGTCATGTTAGCACAGTAATAAGGCTGCAATTATTTTTAGTATATCAAGCTCTTAGACTTTTAACCATTATTATTCAGGTGTAGTAAATGGTAATTATTTATTATCCAATTCTTAATAAAATAGCTATTGTCAAATTAATTAACATTCTTTAATCTATTTCAAAGTTAAATAAATAACTTTGAGGCTATTAAAATGTCTATTTTCAAAAAAGCTTTTGTTGCAGGTATTATAGCTATAGCAATGATTGGAACATCTAATCCAAAACATACTGTAACACAGTCTTTCAACAATATTGAAAATACAATTTCTTTAGCAACAAATTCTAATATCCTTCTAAGCCAAGGAATAGGTAATGGGGATTAGATTCATAACTTTATTAATAAAGTTATAGGGCTCACCGCTTAATATCATTAATATTAATTATTTAGTCTAATTTAAACATATTTAATCATAAAAATTGATAATAATGTATCATTTATTATTTGTATATTTTAATATAATAAGAATTATTTTATATTGATTGTGTGAGTTAATACAATCTACTTACAAGCTAGTAAAAAACTTAGCGGCCATTTAATTCCCCTTAAATTTTTCATTTAAAAAGTATTATAGTAATATTTTTTTTGTAATATATAAATATTTAGTTTATAATTTAGTAACTTTTTCTTAATAAGAGATGAGATGCTAAAATTAAATTATATTGATTTATTAATTGTTGTAGTTTTTTTAAGTACATGCTTAATAATTGGATTGTATAGAACTACAAAGATAAATACTATTAAGGAGTTTGCTTTAGGATTTAAAAATATATCCGTAATAGTGTTAGTATGTGCTGTATTCTCTTCCTCAATCGGGGCTGCAGGCACTCTTGGCGCTGTTGGGAAAATTTATGAATTTGGTGCAGTCTTTGTAGTAATCCAGCTGCTTTCTCCTCTATACTGGTTAATAACAATCAAAGTTATCGCTAATAATATTGAACGTTTTAAAAAATGTATGACGCTAGGCGAAATAATGTATAAGCTTTATGGAGCTCCAGGTAGATGGATAATAGCCATAGCTTCAACACTAAGAAGCTTAGGTTCTATAGCAGCTCAAGCTTTAGCGTTAGGACTTGTGTTTAATTATTTTTTAGGTATTGAAACTGGTTATGGTATATTAATTGGTTATGGAATTATTGCTATATATTCAGCTTTAGGCGGAATAAGGGCAGTTATACATACAGAAGTTTTTAAATTTGCAGTATTTTTCTTTATTATTCCAATATCCTATATAGTTATCTTTTCTAAAACAGGTGGGCTTGAAAATTTTGTTTCTTATTTACCAAATTCTCATTTAAATATAAAATTATCTAAAGATAATATAAGTTTATTAACTAGTTTTGCGTTATATTCTCTCTTACCGGGGATAGATCCTGCATTTATACAAAGATGCTTAATTGCAAGGGATACTAAGCAACTTAAGGCAGCATTAAAGATGATTGCCTTAATATCAATACCCTTCTCAGCTGCGCTTTGCCTTATTGCTTACGAAATGAGAATGGCATTTCCTAATATTATGCCGGATGAGGTCTTATTAAAATTCATTTCTCTCCTACCGATGGGGCTTAAAGGGATAATGGTATCTGGACTAATGGCAATTATAATGTCTGTAGGTGAGGCAAAAATTAATGCAACGAGTATTATTTTAGTTAATGACGTTCTAAAAGTATTACGTCCAACGATGAGCAATACAATGCAGCTAGGCGCATTGAGGGTTATTACTATAATTCTCTCTATTTCTTCTCTTTTTCTTATAAAATCAAGTAGAAATATTTTAGATATAGTATGGTTAGTATCAAATTTTTGGGGTCCAACAATCTTTATACCAGTAGCATCAGGATTCCTAGGCTTTAAAACTAATAGCAAATCATTTATGGTAAGTGTTATTTTTGCTATGATCTTTACTTTATCTACCGGCATTATAGTTGGAGACTTTGCTATCATGAGTTGGAGCTTCGGTATTTTAGGAAGCGCTATCGGCTTATTCGGCATGCATTACTACCAAGTTTCCAAAGGGTGGATACAAGTAAAACCCACTCCTAAAGTTATTAAAGATTCAATGCTAAGCAGGATTGTAAACACTATTTTTGACCCTGTAAAAAATACATATAAGTTTTTAATTTCCAGTATTAAGTTGCTTGCAGAGGATCCCGGGCAACATAAAATAGAAATCAGAAAGTTTTGTACCTTTACCCTTTCTTATTATTTCCTATATAGCTTGGATGTCACCTCAAGCCCGGGGCATGTTACATTTGCTTACCTTATAACCATAGGATACTTTTTCTGCATGGTTTTATTATTTAGAGAGTTTATTGTCAGCAAAAGGTTTTTAGAAAAATATCTACATTATTATTGGTATTTCCTGATTACCTTTTGTTTGCCGTTCGTTTCAAGTTATATGCTATTTATTGGGTTTAATGATCCGTTCTGGGTAGTAAACGGTATATTATCCGCCTTTTCTTTATACTTATTCGTAGATGCGAGAAGGTTTTTATTACTCTACTCGATCGGAACCTTAGGTGGGTTTATTTTATTTAAGCAAAGCGGTTTTAGTTTAGAAGCATTTCAGGAAATCACCACTACCGGCCGCATAGCCTATATTTATTTATTTTTCTTATTCGCCACCCTGTTCTTTCTTAGGAAGCGTGAGAAAGAGCAGGAAGAAAGAGTAGAAACCATGCATATATTCGGCGGAGCTATGGCACACGAGGTAAAAAGCCCGCTTGCGACACTTAATATGTGTGCAGTGACCATAAATAATTTATTCCAGGGCGCTTTTGATAATAAAAAAGTAAAAGATAATACTTATACTTTTACATTGGATAAGGAAGAAGGGGATACTTTATTAGAATTTACTCAAATGCTTACTAAAGTTAGTTCTCAGGGTATAAGTACCGTAGACGGCCTCCTTGCCTCACTTAAAAGCACGGTAATTGCCGATGATAAGAAGAATATTACTATAGAAGAATGCGTTACCGCAAGCATATTAGAATATAAGCTACTTAACCCCGAGAAAGACGGTGTCGTTATTAACATTGTAGAAAACTTTTTATTTTACGGCTCAATGCATTATATTAAACGCTTGCTGTCTAATTTGCTGAATAATGCATATAAATATGGCGGCAGGAACGTAAAAATAGAGATTAGAGCAGAGAGCAATAAGCTATATTTTAGAGATAATGGTAAAGGCATATCAGAAGATGATATACCATATATATTTGATAAGTTTTATACCAAAAGCAAAAGCGGCACCGGCATCGGTCTTGCATTTTGCAAAATGATAATGCACGATATGGGCGGCTATATTGAATGTAAATCAAGAATAGGCAAGTATACAGAATTTATCCTAACTTTCCCAGCACTTAAGAAGAAAAAGAAGAAGACCGTTAAGAAACAATAAGTGCTTCAGTAAAAGATAGGCGTAAAAGAAGCTCTTTCAAATTTTATTAAAAGAGCTTTAGCATATATCGGGGAACGGCTCGAAGCTTACTATTACTCAAAATCCCGATAAAGCGATTTTAAATTGGCAAAGTTTTAATATAGGGAGTAATGAACATACCGTATTCATTCAGCCCTACTCAAGTTCAGTTGCACTGAATAGAATAAATCACGGCAACTCTTCTGAAATACTTGGGCGCTTAGGTGCCAATGGGCAGTTAATGTTAGTTTTTAACCTTGTAAAATGGACTGAGAATGAAGATAACAATGATGAATTGATTACTATAGATTATAGCCTATAAAGATTAATATGCTAATGAAAACGCCTGAGTAAAAAACTTTTATAAAAACACTATTAAGCTTTAGTATTTAAATAATTGTTTCTTATTAAATAATTAAATACATTTAATTAAATTGGGCAATATATGAAAAAACAAGAAAGTAACAATTATAAAATTATTATTTCTAAACTTCAAGGGAACCTAAAGCCTAATAAGGATGCATTAAAAGATGCAATGGCAAATGGCAGCGAAGAAGAGCTTCTATATTTTATAGATTGTTTTTCAGTAGAAGAATTACTCAAGGTAACAGATGATCAATACAAAGCAAATTTCTTTTTTCATCTATTAAGGCGAGGTTTTACCACAGCCGCTGAAAAATTAATAAATAAATCTCCGGAAGCTAAGAATCTTTTTCTAAACTTGATTGAGGAAGGTGGAAGTGATATGCTTCCGCACCGTGTTCTAGTTAGGCAACCGGAAGTAAGGGAGTGGTTATACCGGAGAAAGCCGGATTTTATTTATCGTAAACGTCCCTTGTGGGTATATAATGATTTTATATATGCTATCGAAGATAACGACCTTGAGTTGGTACAATGGCTGTATGAGAAGAACCAGAATTTTATTAATTCCGTTGGTCGGAAGAAAAGCAATGTATTTATAGAGGCTGTTGCTAGTGGCTCCTTAGAGGTGGCACAATGGTTGTATGAAAAGAAACCGTATTTTATCGATTCAGTTGACGAGACTGGAGAAAATGCATTTCTAGTTGCTACACGGAGATCACATTTCAAAGTAATGAAATGGCTTTATGAAAAGAATCCAAATTTTATTAACTCGGTTAGTAAATATGAAAAAAATGCATATACATATGTTGATAATTATTCCCAACATAAAAGGGTAAAAATAAAATATTGGCTTTTAGAAAGAAAACCTGATCTCTTTTATTCTAAAGATGCTAAGTTGGAATTCCCTGATATTAGTATTCCTTTATTACTTCTTGCACATGGTATTAAAGGTTTTTTGTCCGCAAATGCTGATGAATTGAAAAAATACCTAGAATTATTAGAACTGAAGAGTGAAGAACAATTTAATTTACTTTATGATTATGTAGATAACTTTGGCAGAAGCTTAGCCTGGATTGAAATTAATCAAAGCATTATGTTAAGCAACATTCCTACCGAGATACAGTTATATATAACAAATATAGCTATCTCTTTATTAGTAAGCGAATCTATATTCCCAAAAATAACTAGCGCTCTTTTAAAAGATGTTAAAGCTTTAGAGATATTAAAGCAAAGATGCGCAAAAGAAATGTTACCGGAAGGTTACCCTAAATTTATTAAAGACCATTCACCTAAAATTAATTATATGGAAGAATTAAGAAAGGCAGTAATTCAAAATCACATATAAACAACTTCAAGGTTTATGGCAACCACGGCAATTAAGGCATATAATGATGATGCTAAGCCTCAGGACACATTTATAGAGAAGATAATCAACTGGACATCATTTGCGCTGGAACAAATAATTAACTGGGTTAAAGGAAAGCCTTGCAAAGAATATAATGAAAGGCAAATGAGAATTAAGATGAAATAGCTAAAATTTTAATAAATAACGGTATTGATATTAATACTATTAATGATAATAAAGAATCTCCTCTTTTTAAAATGTTAAGTTTAAGAAGCGCCGAAGGTTGGGGTAATGATGTAAGAGATTTATTTAATCAGATTTTGGATAATACGGATAATCTTGAAATTCCTTTATCACACACCTCTTTAATACAAATGGCCATCTTTAGTCCTTTATATCAGCCACTTGGTAAAAAGGGAGAAGAAGATATTTACGTTGCTGATGCAGTTAAAAAGTTGCTTGATAAGGGCGCCTCTATAGAAAAAGCAATTCTTAATGATAAAGTAGTTAGTGAATTGGGGTATGCTTTAGATACAGAGCAACAACATGTTTCTCAATTACTGTTTTGTTATGGAGCAAATAAAGACCTCCTCAATGAATCCAGACAACAAAAATTGACGGAATTAGGTGAGTTCGAGTGCGATACTCAATTTACCGCACCTCAAATGTTGCATGAAGATCTTTAAAACCGGGGATAAAGAGAGCTAAAACTCTCTTTAACATAAGTAATTATTTAATCACTCGGGGTTATAAGCTTAAACCTTGCATGTTGAAAGTAAGCCTACTAATTGGCCAGCTTCCGGTTAACAGGGGAAAAAGATGAGTCTGCCGTAAACCTTAAGGCACAAAGCCTGTATTTGAGGCATCCTCTCCCCCTTTCGCACAAGCTATGAAGCCGGACAGTACTTCAGAGAACCCCATCGGTGATTCAGCATTTACAAGGATAGCCCGTACTAATAATAACTCTTTAAAGAAGAGGGAAGTATATGAGCATTGTAACAATTGGGGTCGAGATATCAAAAAAAACTGTCCCTAATAAATTTGTATCTTCCACAAAAGTAGTAAAAAAAGCACCTTAGTAACTTCAGTCTTTACTTTTCCAATGCTCTGATTTCTTTAGAGAATCGGCAATTTCTTTGGGCATATAATTTTCATCATGCTTAGCAAGCAGTTCCCTGGCAATAAATACTTTATTGTCAACAAGTTTACCTAATGCCACCGTTCCTTGGTTTTCAGTAAATAAATTTGGGATTATGCCTCTATATTGAATAGTAAGCTCTTCATTTAAATCAGTAATCCTAAACTGCAATGTTTCCTTATCTTTAAGATATTTAATACTGCCTGCGACAACCAACCCCCCTACCCGAAACTCTTTACCTCTAAATTCGGTTTCTCTTTCCTTAAGCTCAGTAGGATTCAAAAAAAATACAATATTATCGTTAAAAACTTTTAGAGTTATAGCAATCGCCACGGCAAAAAACAGCACAAAAACTGCTATTATATATGCACGTCGCTTCCATGCCTTATTTCTTTTTATTAACGACATTCTGATATAAATACTTTAAACGTTTATACTTAAAATATACTGCTCCCGCTAGGATTAGCAGTAAAGCAAAAGTGACAGAATAAGAAATTAAAACATAAAACATTTAAAATTATTTATTCATCCAAGTCTTCATCTTCATAAGACATTCCTTTTACATCCTTAGCTTGGAAAGTAAATTTAGCCATATCCTGTTGAATTTCTAAATTATCGTCGCTATCAGGTAGATCTTCTTCTTCAACCACAGACCTGGTTAAGTATTTCTTGATTACGGATTCCCTTAAAGTCTCAGCATCGATAGCATCACTTGCAATCTCCCTTAAAGCCACAACTGCATCTTTATCATTGTCTCGCTCGATAAGAAGCCTGGCTCCCGATGATATTTCCTTAGCTCTTTGTGCCGCAAGAACAACCAGTTCAAACCTGCTCTTAATCCGTTCAATGCAATCTTCAATAGTTACGCGCGCCATAATAACTCTTAACAAAAATTTGCACCCAGTATAATTAAAATATTTTCAAATGCAACTTTTGCAATACACACTTACAATGTTTGCATAAAAGTTTGTATTAAGTTATAACATCTCAACATAAAATATTTCTGAGAATATTATGCATAAGTATAGAACCCATACCTGCGGGGAATTAAATAAATCTCATATAGGCCAAAAAGTTAAACTTTCAGGATGGCTACATAGAAAACGTGATCACGGCGGTATTTATTTTATAGACTTAAGAGACCATTACGGAATAACACAAGTGGTTTCATCCGATCAGGATCAGGATTTAATCAGAATAAGTAAAGAAAGATACGAGGAGCTTACCTCGCTAAGTTTTGAAAGTGTTTTAACCGTAACCGGCGTTGTGGTCGGAAGATCGGCAGAGACGATGAATAACGAACTTTCTACCGGTGAAATCGAAGTTATAATCGAAGATTTCACCAGTGAATCAATTGCCGAGATGCTGCCGCTCAATGTAAATAGCGAACTCCCTTTCCCGGAAGACTTAAGGCTTAAATATAGATTTTTGGATTTAAGAAAAGAAAAGTTACATAAAAATATTATGCTCAGAAATAATGTTGTCGCGCATTTACGTAAAAAAATGACTGAGCAAGGATTTATGGAATTTCAGACTCCGATCCTAACTGCGAGTTCCCCTGAAGGGGCGCGGGATTTCCTTGTCCCGAGCAGGCTCCATCCGGGTAAATTTTATGCGCTCCCCCAAGCCCCACAGCAGTTTAAGCAATTGCTTATGATTTCAGGATTTGATAAATATTTTCAAATCGCTCCTTGCTTCAGGGATGAAGATGCAAGAGCCGATCGTTCGGGAGGTGAGTTCTATCAGCTTGATATTGAAATGTCATTTGTTACCCAGGAAGATGTGTTTAATACCATTGAACCGGTGCTTTACAGCACATTTAAAGAATTTTCAGAGTTTGAGGTTACTCCAGTTCCGTTTCCAAGGATTACCTATCATGATTCAATGCTTAAATATGGTAGTGATAAACCGGATTTAAGAATACCTATCGAAATTGCAGATACTACCTCAGTATTTACCGATTCCGAGTTTACCATATTCAGAGAAGGAATTAAAAAAGGCTCATTTGTTCGCGCTATCCCTGCCCCAAAGACTTCCGAACAGCCGAGAAGCTTTTTCGATAAAATGATTTCATTTGCACAAACAGAACTGGGAGCTAAAGGCCTAGGATACATAACTTTTGCTCAAGACGGTAGCGCTAAAGGGCCGATTGCAAAATTCCTGGATCAGGAAAGACTCGCTTCTTTAAAAGATATTGCAAAACTTGAAAACGGAGACTCGGTATTCTTTGCATGTGAAGAAGCCTCTACTGCCGCAAAAATAGCAGGTCGGGTAAGAACAAAGCTTGGCGAAGAACTAAACATAATTGAAAAAAATATTTATAAATTCTGTTGGGTTACGGATTTCCCGTTTTATGAATGGAATGAAGATGAGAAAAAAATTGATTTCACCCATAACCCGTTTTCAATGCCGCAAGGTGGTTTAGAAGCATTAAATGCAGCTGATACTACCGATAAGAAACTAGCAATTAAAGCTTTCCAATATGATATAGTATGTAATGGTATAGAGCTTTCAAGCGGCGGAATCAGAAACCATAAGCCTGACCTTATGTATAAAGCCTTTGAAATTGCAGGCTATTCGAAAGATGAGGTTGATAACAAATTTGGCGGTATGATAAAGGCGTTTAAATATGGCGCTCCTCCTCACGGTGGTTTAGCTCCAGGTGTTGATAGGATTGTCATGCTTCTTGCTAATGAACCTAACATTCGTGAAGTTATCGCTTTTCCGTTAAATCAAAGCGCTCAGGATTTATTAATGAATGCTCCTAACACGGTAAGTGACAGGCAACTGAAGGAGCTTAATATTATGCTCTCTCCAAAGCTTAAAGTAAGCGAGAGCAAATAGGCTTTTTAAAAAATAAGTTTAAGTAGAAGGCTCCTAAAAGTATAATTTTCGGGAGCCTTTTTTATTATATAGTTACTTGTGATAGGGATGGCCGTTAACTATTGAATAAGCCCTATAAAGCTGCTCTACCAGCATTAGTCTTACCAGCTTGTGAGGGAAAGTCATTTTACCGAATGCAATCAGTGTATTAGCTTTTTGCTTTACCTCTTCACTTAAACCAAAAGCACCACCGATCAGAAAATAAATATTTTTATAAATACTCTGATTTTTAACTAAAGACCCGGAAAACTCATGACTTGTATACTGCTTTCCCTTCTCATCCAAAACATAAATAAAAGTATTATCAGGAATATTGCTCATCAACCATTTTCCTTCTTGTAGTTTCTGTTCATTCTCACTTAAATTTTTATTTAGCTCATGCTCGATAACAGAAATATGCCACCTGGTTCTTATTAAGTATTCTTGAGCCAATTGTTTGATTTCTCGAGATTTCTCTTTCCCCAAAGCTTTAATTACTATTTCCATTGCTTCACACAATCAATTCGCTTATTAACCTATTTAAAACTAACCTTCCCTTTTCGGTTGCGCGCACTAAATTCTCCCCTTCATCTAAGTACCCGTCCTCTAAAAGCTGCTTATATTTTCTCTTATTAAATAACAGCTTTTTATCTACCCCCTTACTTAACCTTAACCCCATAATAATTTTTTCCTCATTTTGCTCATCCTCTGATAGCTCTTCTTTATGCTGTATAGCATTACCCCTTTCTTCAATTTGCTTAAGCCATTTTTCCGGCAAATGAGTATTAACGGTTGCATACTTTATGTTATTAAAAGTATATCGTCCGTGCGCCCCAGCCCCAATACCTAAATAATCTCCGTACTCCCAATAAGTCATATTATGTATTGATTCTTCTCCCTGTGCTGCATGATTAGATATTTCATATTGCGGCATATCGTACTTACTTAAAATATTTTGAGTAATATAGTAGAAATCTGCAGCTATATTCTGATTTGGCATAGTAAATTTCTTCTTTTTATAATCTCCATAAAACTGAGTGCCTTTTTCTATAGTTAATTGATAAACTGAAATATGCTTATTAGTATATTTTATTGCAGCGCTAAGTTCCTCTTCCCAACTTTTCAAACTTTGCTCGGGAAGCGCATAAATTAAGTCGAAACTATAGCGGGAAAAATACTTTGCCGCATAAGAAATTGCTTCTCTTGCTTCATCAGCCGAGTGCTCTCTGCCTAAAAACTTTAAGTATTTTTGATTAAAGCTTTGTATTCCGATCGATACCCTATTTACTCCTGCTCTTGAGTAATCATAAAACTTTTTAGCTTCCGAAGAAGTAGGATTAGCCTCTAAAGTTACCTCTATTTGAGGAGCAAGTGTTGAGTATTTTGAAATTTTATTAATCACTTTTTCAAAAAATACGGGTGGAGCAAGAGAAGGAGTACCGCCACCGAAGAAAATACTTTTTATAATTTTGCCGTTTAGCACATGTTGATAACTATCAAGTTCAATTAAGTAGGCATCAATAAATTGATTCAAATCAACTGCGTTTCTTACATGACTATTAAAATCACAGTAAGGGCACTTTGACTTACAAAACGGCCAATGGACATATATGGAAAGGAAATCGGACAAAATAGATTCTTTATTTAATAAAAATAATTGAAAATAAGACAAGTAATCACTATCATATACTTCTAAAAATAGCAATGAATACTTATGTTCTCTTCCCTTAGTAATAATTTAACTAAAGTCTTTGATAAACTTAAACGCAAAGGTTTACTTAACGAATCCGATGTCAGTGAGGCAATGCGTGAAATTAGGATTGCTTTACTCGAAGCGGATGTTGCGCTTCCGGCAGTTAAGGAATTTATTGACAAAGTAAAAGCTAAAGCAATCGGCAGTGAAATAGTTAAAAGCATTTCACCCGCGCAGATGGTAATAAAAATTGTAAACGATGAGTTGACCGAGATTTTAGGCAGTGACCATCAGGCTTTAAATCTTGCGGCTACGCCTCCGGTCGTCATCATGCTGGTCGGCTTACAAGGCTCCGGTAAAACTACCTCTGCTGCAAAACTTGCTTTACTGCTTAGAAAGAAACATAAGAAGAAAGTTTTACTTGCTTCACTTGACGTTTATCGCCCGGCAGCACAAGCTCAACTTGAAGTACTGGGCAAACAAATTGATATCACCACCCTACCGATAGTGGCAAACGAAATGCCGGAGAAGATATCTAAACGAGCTTTAGAAGAGGCTAAAACCAATGGCTTTGATATTTTGATATTAGATACTGCCGGAAGGTTACATACCGATCAGGAATTAATAGAAGAACTAAATAAAGTTAAAATTTTAGCAAGCCCGGTTGAAACCATTTTAGTTGTCGATTCCTTAACCGGTCAAGATGCAGTTAATATTGGCAAGGAATTTAATACGAAGATAGGAATTACTGGAGTCATCCTAACTAGGGTAGATGGAGATGCCAGAGGCGGAGCAGCCTTAAGCATGAGATGCATAACCAAACAACCTATCAAGTTCATAGGGGTCGGCGAAAAATTAAGTGATTTGGAAGAATTTCATCCACAAAGAGCGGCTTCCAAAATTTTAGGAATGGGTGATATTGTTTCACTTGTCGAAAGAGCTGCCGAAATGGTAAGTGAAGAAGAAGCGAAAACTTTAGCAAAGAGAGTACAAAAAGGCCAATTTGATTTAAATGATATGCTTGCCCAGTTTAAAAACTTAAAGAAAATGGGAGGTATCGGTTCAATGCTTTCTATGATTCCGGGACTCGGCAAATTAAAAAACCAAATAGGTAGCATGGCAATCGATGATAAAATGTTTACTAAGCAGGAAGCAATCATTAATTCAATGAGTAAAGCCGAAAGAAGCGACCCGAAAATTATAAATGCTTCCAGAAAAGTTAGGATTGCAAACGGCTCGGGAACTAAAGTACAGGATATTAACCGCTTACTCAAACAACACTTGGAAATGAGTAATATGGTTAAGAAAGTCGGTAAGATGGATCACAAACAGCTTGCAAAATTAGGTAAAATGATGAATGTCTAAAGAAAAAAAACCTCCTAAAAAAGATGTTAAGAAGCTTTCTGAAGCTTTAAGACAAAATTTATTAAGAAGAAAAGCACAAAAAAAACAAAAGGAAGTAAAACAAAATGCAAATTAGAAATATATTATTGGTAGCGATTGTTTGTTTATTATCTGCTTGCGCCAAGCATGAACATTTTCATGGTTATAGCTTTGATGAAAAGGAAATCAGCTCATTAAAAATCGGTCAAACTAATGAAGAAGAAACCAGAGAATTACTTGGTTCTCCAACCACTACTTCGGATTTTGGCGACAAAACTTATTACTATATATCCATGCAGCAACAAAGTGAGGCATTCTTTCATCCGCACACGGTAGCACAAGATGTGCTTGAGATTACATTTAACCGACAAAAAGTTATTAATAATATTAAAAGCTATACTCTAAATGAGGCACGCAATATTAATTACGCCAGTGGTACAACTGAGCTTAAAGGTAATACCATGACTCCTCTTGAGCAAATATTCAGTAATGTAGGTAAATTTAATAAACCTAAAAGCCCGAAACAGTTTTAGTTAATGCGAATTGCAATTATAGGTGGGACTACTCTTCTTAAATGGGTTTTAGAGCAAGTCACTTCTCTAAAACCCTTTAATATAGAGTTTTTTGAGGAACCAGGCAATATTTCCGGCCATCCTGATCTATGTATTTTTAATGAGGTTATACCTCAAACGGTTGAGGATAATCAAATTATTATCAGTGCAAAATTTAAAGCGGATTTAAGTAAGCCTTTTAAGCTTATATCTTTAGTTGAGCTTATTATAGATAAACTTAACCAAAAAACTTATACCATAAATAATGTTAAATTTTTTCCTAGTAAAAGAACACTTGAATTAGAAGAAAATTTAATAATTCTAACTGAGAAAGAAGCAAAATTAGTTTTATACCTGGTTAATAATTACCCAAGAGGAATACCAAAAGCCGAGTTATTAAAAGAAATTTGGGAATATTCTACGGAAACGGAAACTTCAACGGTTGAGGTGCACCTTTCACGTTTAAAACAAAAATTGATTGAAAGCAGCTTTCCTGATTTTTTAACTTATAAAGATAAATTTTTATATATTGAAATTTAATTATAAGCTGCAACGCTTGAGATTTGTAATTTTTGTTCTATACTGGCTTCTAATATATAACTAATAAATTTTAGAGGCGCTAAAAAATGGCAGTTCTAGTTCGTAAAGAAGCTCCTAATTTTACTGCTCAAGCAGTATTTCCTGATAACTCTATAAAAGAACTTAATTTAAAAGAATATCTTAAAGGCAAGTATGGTGTAATATTCTTCTATCCGCTTGATTTCACCTTTGTTTGTCCTTCGGAAATTCTTGCATTCAGCAGCAAATCGGAAGAATTTGAAAAAAGAGATGCTAAAGTAATCGGAATCAGTATTGACTCACAATTTACTCACCTTGCCTATAGAAACACTCCGACTGATAAAGGCGGGATCGGACAAGTTACATTTCCGCTGGTTTCCGATCTCACACATAAAATTGCAGCCGATTATGATGTTCTTAGTGACGCGGGCGTAGCTTTAAGAGGAACTTTCTTAATTGATAAGCAAGGCATTGTTCGCCATCAAATTATTAATGATCTTCCGTTGGGTAGAAATATTGAAGAAGCAATCAGAATGGTTGACGCTCTTCAATATTCCGAAAAACACGGTGAAGTTTGCCCGGCTAACTGGAAGCAAGGAAAAGAAGCTATGAAGCCGACTCAAGAAGGCGTTGCAGCTTATCTAAAAACCAATGCAGGAAAGATTTAATTAATGAAAACATTGCATACAAAAGTATTAATTATCGGTTCCGGCCCCGCCGGTTACACGGCTGCAATATATGCGGCACGCTCTTCGCTTGAGCCTGTACTGGTAAGCGGGTTCCAGCCGGGCGGCCAGCTTACTATTACAACCGATGTAGAAAACTATCCCGGTTTTGCCGATACCATTCAAGGTCCTTGGCTGGTTGAGCAAATGGAACTTCAGGCAAAGCATGTCGGCACCAATATAATCAATGATCATATTAATCAAATCGACCTAAGTTCAAAACCTTTCAAAGCAGTCGGAGATACAGGTAGAGTTTATACCGCTGATACGGTTATTATTTCTACCGGTGCTCAAGCCAAGTGGCTTGGGCTACCTAGTGAAAAGAAATTTCAAGGGTTTGGAGTTTCTGGGTGCGCTACATGTGACGGTTTCTTTTACAGAAATAAAGAAGTGGTTGTGGTGGGCGGTGGTAATACCGCGGTTGAAGAAGCTTTATACCTTACTAATCATGCAACAAAAGTTACGCTTATCCATAGAA
Source organism: endosymbiont of Acanthamoeba sp. UWC8 (assembly GCF_000730245.1). Lineage (NCBI taxonomy): Bacteria > Pseudomonadati > Pseudomonadota > Alphaproteobacteria > Holosporales > Holosporaceae > endosymbiont of Acanthamoeba sp. UWC8. The sequence goes on from NZ_CP004403.1 coordinate 1,131,531, forward strand.
GAAATGAATTAAGAGCTGAAAAAATAATGCAAAGCAGGTTATTTTCTCACCCCAAGATTTCGGTGATTTGGGATAGCATAGTTGATGAGGTTTTAGGTACCGATGAACCATTAGGTGTAACGGGGATTAGAATAAAGAATATTAAAACCAATGAACTAAGTGAATTCAATGTTGACGGAGTATTTATAGCAATCGGGCATGTACCGAATACTTCTATGTTTAAAGACCACCTGGAAATTGATAATGAAGGCTATATATTAACCGCTCCTGACAGCACAAAAACTAATATACCCGGAGTGTTTGCCGCAGGCGACGTGCAGGATAAAATTTACAGACAAGCCGTAACTGCTGCGGGAACCGGATGTATGGCAGCATTAGAAGCAAATAAACATTTAAACGAACAGGGGCTTTAATATGAGCTATAACAATTTAGAAGAAAAAAAAGAGCTTGCTTCTAAATGGTTTAAATCTTTACGGGATGAAATCTGCCTAGCTTTTGAACAAATTGAAACCGAATTCGGTAAAAGCAATAGTAAATTCAAACAAAAGCAATGGGATAGAACAGGCGGCGGCGGTGGAGTTATGTCCGTAATGAAAGGCGATATTTTTGAAAAAGTAGGGGTTAATATTTCTACTGTTTACGGGGAGTTTCCGGAAAAGTTTGCTAAAGAAATTCCCGGGGCTGAAAACAATCCCGGCTTTTGGGCTAGCGGCATTTCATTAGTCGCTCATATGAAATCTCCTTTAATACCCGCTGTTCACATGAATACCCGAATGGTTGTAACCACTAAGACTTGGTTCGGTGGCGGAGCTGATCTTACTCCAACGTTTCCTGCCGATGAACAGACACAATTCTTTCACTCAGAACTTAAAAAGGTCTGTGATAAATTCGATAGTGACTACTACCCGAAATTCAAGAAAGAATGCGATGAATATTTTCACATAAAGCATAGGAAGGAAGCGCGAGGCGTCGGCGGCATATTTTTCGATTATTTAAATACCGGTGACTGGGATAACGATTTTAACTTTACAAAAGAAGTCGGGAAAGCTTTTATAAATGCATATGTGCCGATTGTTAAACAAAATGCATTAAGAGAATGGACGGCCGCACAGAAAGAAGAGCAATTAATAAAACGCGGCAGATATGTTGAATTTAATTTAATTTATGATCGAGGCACTAAGTTCGGCCTCATGACTGATGGAAATATAGAAGCAATTTTAATGTCACTACCACCGGAAGTAAAATGGGTTTAAGTATGGAACTGGAATTTTCTGACGACGAATTAAGACCTTTTGAGTCCCTTGAAGGTAAACTTTTAGTAGCTTCAAAAAGCTTGGACGGAAGTTGCTTTGAAAGATCGCTTATTTACATATGCGCTCATGATGATAAGGGCGCACTCGGCATAATTATTAATAATAAGATCGGTAATTTTTATATTAAGGATTATGTAGGTAATGCTTATGTGAAACCTGCGCTTAAAAATAAAAAAGTTTCTATTATGTTCGGGGGGCCAATCGACCAAGATAGGTTAATAATCTTAAGCATTACAAAAGAACAGGAAAAAAACTTTGAATATTTTCCTGCTGTTACAATATACACTGAATGTAAACAATTCCTGCAAGACTATGCCTCAGGCAATAATAAAGATAAATTTTTATTAGCTAAAGGTTTTGCTGCCTGGGAACCTAATCAGCTTGAACAGGAAATTGAAGAAAATTCCTGGTTAATTGCCCCCGCAAATTTAGATATTTTATTTTCCCAAAAAGTTAAAAATAAATGGTCGAAAATGGTTGAATCACTCGGGGTAAAAAGCTTCCTGCAACTAGTTAATTATACAGGCAATGCTTAATTTAAGATAACTTTAAAAGCTAAATTTACAAAATAGTTTTATCCGATATATATAGTAAATTAAGTTGAATAACTTACATATTTATTTAAACAAGCCTTCAGATAATCTTAATAATTTATTATCAAAATTAATAGTAACGCGCCCCTCCGCCCCTTCTTTTAGAGGGGCAGCGTACATAAAAATTATTAAATAATTTTTATGTATCTTTAATTTACTATAAAGCACCCGGGTTAAATAAATATCACTGTATGATTTATAACTTAATTTACTATATGTAGGATATTCAACTTGATCCACTATATCCCTATGCCCGAACTAATAGTTGTATTAAGGGCTGCTAATCCGGTAGCTATAATAGCTTTCGGTATTTCAATAATAGCCGGAATTGAAGCCATTGAATATATGGCCTGAAATACTCCCCACTGCCATAATTCATTTGCACATATAGAACCTAATATTATACCGCATGTTATACCTAATGTAATATCTTTCAATAAAGTTGTATTCAGTAATGTACTACTTTGCTCAGTATAACCAAGTATTGTATTATTCTGGTTTTTAAATGTATCAAATAAAAACTTGTTTAAATAGACTTGAAGTTCATCAGGAAGCCCTAATAATAACGAGTTGCCCTCTTGCTTATTATTATATTGCTTACAAATACCAAGCAATGATAATAAATTTTCTTGGCTAAAGTTCTTTGCCTTATCCCTAAGTAATTTATATAGCTCTACTTCTTCCGTCTCAAAGAATTCTTCATTATTAATAACATATTTAATACTCGGCCAGAGAGGTTTTATTTCATTAAAAGTATTTTTAGTAAATTTTTCTGCTTTTAAAGCCTTGCACTTATCTTTAAGTGCTTGCCTATTTTCGATTAATAATCTTTCAATGTTATTAAGTAATTCTTCAGCTATATTATTACCGGATAGGTTAATACTAAGTATTGACCTATTATCTTGCAAAGCAATAAATATTTCCTGTGCAACTTGATCTCCTATATCATTCTCAGATAAATCAAGCGCGATTAGTGTTTTATTTTCTTCTAAAGCCTTAGCAAGTTTTTTAACACCATTGGATGTGTATGAAGTTAATTTATCCTTACTATTATAATAATAGTCTAATCTTCTCAGCCTTTCAAAGCTTTCTTCGCTAATATCATTTCCTGATAAATTGAGAGTAGTAATAGTCTTATTATTTTCTAAGGCTTCAGCAATAAGCACTAATTGATGATGATCTATATCACATTCTTTTAAATCAATTCCTATATACTTATTTAACTCTTTTATTAACCTTTCTGATCTCATAAAAGTTAATTTGGAAAATAATATTTGCCATTCAGTTTTGGTAAAAATGCTCATATCCTACTCCTATTTTTAATGGTGGTGAATATGTATAACACAGATATGTTAAGATAATATTATTTGAGCACTCATTTTTACAAAAATATCGCCCTACCATAAAAGAAACTTTATAAGCAATAAAGAGAATAAAAGTGCTTTTCAATTTACTAAAAAGATAAAAACTTAAAAATCCTATCTTTCATTCTTGTTTCAGTCTCTTTTAGTTTGATTTTCAGGCCTATACTAATTATCAATATTTTTTGCATATTAACATAGTGATATTAGGTAGTATTCAGTACTTTTACAAAGTATAAATAAACCAGACCACGTATAGAATGGTACAGATAAATTTATCCCTGTTCACCGGAACAGATGAGAATGTATCTCCTTAAATTTTTAATTTTATATAGTCCTTGTTCTTAGCTTAAAAAAGCTTAGTTATTGTGTAGTAATATTGCTATTTCTTAAAAAATAAGTAGCCTGGATTTATATAACTAAATTCCAAGCTACTAAGGTGTATTTTAATATTTATGCTTCAATCGGTTTATCATCAGCAACCTTACCTTCATGGTTAGTTGAAGGTACTGATGAGCTTTTCTGAGGTTTAGAATCTGAATCATTTTTAGAATCGGTTGAATCATTAATTTTAATGTCTTTACCTGCGATAAGGTCTTTAATTTCTTCACCGGTCAAGGTCTCATATTCTAACAGTTTTGCTGCAAGCAGGTGAAGCTGATCAAGATGCTTAGTTAAAATATGATGAGCCTGATTATAGCATTCGGTTATAATTCTTTTAATCTCAGCATCAATCTTACAAGCCAACTCATTGGAGATATGAGTCTGATGGCCTAAAGATTGACCTAAAAATACTTCATCACGGTCATCACCAACTAAAACCGGACCGATTTCATCACTTAAGCCCCATTGAGTAACCATTTTACGTGCAATTGAAGTAGCACTCTTAATATCACTGGAAGCACCGCTGGTAATTTTATCCTTACCGAATATTATCTCCTCGGCGACTCTTCCACCCATAGATACAACAATATCAGCAAGTAGCTTTTCTTTTGTCGCTGAAAATCTGTCTTCTTCGGGAAGGCGCATTACCAAACCTAAAGCTCTGCCTCGCGGAATAATAGTTGCTTTATGAATCGGATCGGAAGCTTCGCTGTAAACGGTAACGAGTGCATGCCCGCCTTCATGATAAGCAGTCAATTTCCTCTCTTCTTCTCTCATTACAATGGACTTTCTCTCAACACCCATCATAACTTTATCCCTTGCTTCTTCAAACTCATGCATGGTAACTACGTTCATATTTTTTCGTGCGGCAAGAATTGCAGCTTCGTTTACAATATTTGCCAGATCTGCACCCGCAAACCCCGGAGTGCCTCGAGCAATTGTTCTAATATTTACGTCAGGCGCTGCGGGTACTTTTTTAATATGCACTTTAATAATTTGCTCCCTACCGTTTATATCAGGAACCGGAACGGTAATTTGTCTATCAAATCTACCGGGTCTAAGCAGTGCCGGATCAAGTACATCGGGACGGTTGGTTGCCGCAATAACTATTACTCCTTCATTTTCTTTAAAACCATCCATCTCCACCAGCAATTGATTAAGAGTCTGTTCTCTTTCATCATTGCCGCCTCCGAGACCAGCTCCTCTTTGGCGCCCCATTGCATCAATCTCATCGATAAATACTATACAAGGCGCGTGTTGATGGGCTTGCTTAAACATATCTCTAACTCGGCTCGCTCCGACCCCCACAAACATTTCAACAAAATCAGACCCTGAAATACTAAAAAACGGTACCCCTGCTTCTCCGGCTATTGCTTTGGCAAGCAAAGTTTTACCCGTTCCGGGTGAACCGATTAATAAACAACCCTTAGGAATTTTTCCGCCCAACCTTTGGAACTTTGCAGGAAACTTTAAAAATTCTACTATCTCTTGTAATTCTTCTTTAGCCTCATCCACTCCTGCAACTTCAGCAAAAGTAACTTTATTTTTTGAATCCATCATAAGCTTTGCTTTTGATTTACCGAAGCCCATTGCCTTACCTGTACCGCTTTGCATATTGCGCATAAAGTAAATCCATACTCCCACCAAAAGTAGAACCGGGAACCATGATAGCAATATTCCGAATAAACTATTCATTGAAGATTCGGTCGGAACCACGTCAATTTTAATATTCCTTGCAGTTAGTTCATCAATAACTCGGGGATAATATATCGGCACCAGCGTATTAAAAACTTTACCGTCACTAAGCTTTCCTTCGATAGAGCTTCCTCTTATCGTAACTTCGGCAACATTCCCACCTTTTACATTATTTAAGAAATCAGAAAAAGGAATTTTCGTAGAAGAAAAAGCAAATTCACCTATTAATTCATACACAAAAACAGTTAATAAAATAATTGCCGCCCATGCAGCAAAGTTCTTCCCCGTATTTCCTTTCATAAATCTATTCATCCGTTAATCCAATTTAATTATCTATATATGTTCGATTTATTAATATATCAAAAAGTGTTTTTACTGACCAGCATAACAAATTTATTTAAGCATTAATAAATAAAAGTCTTTTAAATAGAATATAGGGTAACTTAGTCGGATTTCAAGTCTGCTCTTAGATTTTACCTTAAAATATTATCTCCGTGCTAATTATCTATAGTGCATATTCATAACGGCTATATAAATAAAAGGATGAAAATAAATAATTTATGAGTATAGTATTTTATGAAAGATAGCCGGATGGCTGCTGAAATTTAAAAACTTTCAGAGGAAAGTCCGGGCTTTATGGAACAATGATCCCGGGTAACGCCCGGAGAGGGTAACCTCATGGAAAGTGCCGCAGAAAATATACCGCCGGTAATTTTTATCGGTAAGGGTGAAATGGTGGGGTAAGAGCTCACCGGGCTTTTAGTAATAAAAGTTGCATGGTAAACCCGATCAAAAGCAAGACCGTATAGGTGCGATTATAAGTATGTTCCACTTTTTTGCACGGGTAGGTCGCATGAGCTGAATGGTGACATTCAGCCAAGATGAATAGCCGTCAAAAAGGATTTTATCCTTTTTACAGAACCCGGCTTACAGGCTATCTTTCAATATCAGCACTTTATTAATTCAAAGGTTAATTATCTACCTTTATAACAAGGTTAACCTTGTTTTTATTTAAAATATCACTATATTAGCTGAAATATAATGTTTAGCAGATACGAGGAACAAATGAAATCAAACTTAGTAAACATAATACCTCTAAGTAGTGAAGGAATGGAAAATCTTTCTAAACTAAATACTTCTGCTTCAAATTTTATAACAAATTATTATTTAACAGGTTTATTTCAGGATGTTTTTAGCCAGCTGGTAGGAGCGAATCCGGAACATAACTACAAAACTCAAGCCTTTATCTTAAAACTAGGTGAGAAAAAAAGTCACTACGGCTAAGCTTGCCGAGAAATTATATAATTGCCTTAATCTGAAACATGATACAGAGTATAAAAATCTGGTTAACAGCACAAGCATTAATGCAGATAATGATGAAGTACATGCGCAAACGGGTATCTTTAATTTTTTATCAAATCTCTTTAGCTTTCAAAATACAAATACACTTATAAATTCAGATCCGAAAGATAACATTATAGACGCTTTATTCCTTTTCGGTAATATTAAGGATAAATTAAAATTACTATGCAAAACTGATAAAGCTGATTTACAGGAATTAAATCCTAATTATTGCCCTTCCGTACAAACAGGTGAAATCATGCTTAAACTATATACGATATTTAGAGATATGCCGGAATATATTGAGCCGGGTACTATGAATAAATATGATTTAATTATGGAATTAATAACTAAGTTAAGCACTGTTTTATACGATTGGGCTACATCCTTGAATGTTGAAACCCCTGAAATTTGCAACGATGTGTTTAATATTGATCCTAAAATATCATTCCTTATAAAAAATGCTGCCGAAGAGGTCGCTATATTACTATTAGAAAAGAAAGCTGCCGAAATTCAAGAGTGCAATGCGGAATTATTAATATCCATTGCCGGTAATGATTCCGAAGATATGCTTGATTACCCTTTTGCTGACCATGACTGTAGCATAATATTTGAGAATACCAATATTGAAGTAGAAGGTTCAATATTTCTTCCTGAAGAACTCTAATTATTAATCCGAGCTTTTAAATTCCTTTCACGGTATAAGCGGATTTGTTATAACCTATAAAGCATTGTGTATTTTAGTCGTATTAACCTAAATATATAACTATAATGTACCTGACATAAAACTAGTTCAATTCCTCACTTTCATCTTCAACGGGAAGTGACATTTTTATATTCAGAGATTTAATTTTTCTATGAAGCGCTGTCCTATCCATCCCGATAAAATCCGCAGTTTTAGATATATTCCAGGAGAACCTGTTCAGCTGCGCATATAGGTACTCTTTCTCAAATAATTCTCGCGCTTTTTTAAGCTCTTTAGAAAGAATATCACTGTTAACGGGATTTAAATTTTTATGTTTTCCGTTTACCGCCTGCACAACTTCTTGAGGTAATATATCAGCCGTAATCTCTTTTACATTGTCAGGAGTCATGATATAGAGCCACTCTACAACATTACTTAACTGCCTTAAATTCCCCGGCCAATCATATGCGCTCATGAGAGTAAGTGCTTCTTGGGTAAGAGTTTTATAGGGAACTCCTAAGCTTTGTGAAAAGCTTTTTAAAAAATGTTCAGCAATATGTTTAATATCTTCTTTACGTTCAGTAAGAGGAGGAACCTTAAGTGGCACAACATTCAATCTGTAATATAAACTTTGATTAAATTTCCCAGATGTTATCTCTTCTTCTAAGTTTTTGCTTGAAGCAGCTATAATCCTTACATCAGGTTTAAGATCTTTGCTGCCCCCTATTTTTTGAAAAGTTTGGGTTTGCAGAAATTTGAGTAACTTACCTTGGGTAGCAACCGGCATTTCCGATATTTCATCAATATAAAGCGTACCATGATCGGCTTTTTCAAGTAAACCCGCTTTCTTCATACTTTTATTTTCCGTACCGAATAACTCAACTTCAAGCTGTTCTTCGGAAAGATTTGAAGCATGCAAAATACAAAAAGGTTTCTTAGCTCTCTTTGAACTATCATGAATAAGACGCGCTAAAACTTCCTTTCCGCTTCCCGGCTCACCCGTAATTATAATTCTGCTGTTTGACGGCGCTGCCATTAATGCCGCAGTCTTCAGCTGCTGAATTGCTTTAGAAGTTCCGATTAGCTCCCCGACAAGTTTTTCCTGGGATTTTAAAACTTTATTTTCTTGAGCTAGCCGTGAAGCTTCAATTGCTCTATTTACCATTATAATTAATTTTTCAGCCTTAAACGGCTTTTCGATAAAATCATAAGCCCCATGCCTAATAGTTTGTACTGCGGTTTCAATATTGCCATGACCGCTAATCATAATTACAGGGATAGTAGGATGATTACTTTTAATATATTTTAATATGCCGATCCCATCCATTTCACTTCCTTCAAGCCAAATATCAAGGACAACCGCCGATGGGAGCTCATTATTTTCAAAGCACTGGATAGTTTCACTTGCTGAAGATGCACAAAGCGGATGATATCCTTCATCTTTTAAAATATCAGCAACTAACTCTCTAATATCCGCTTCATCATCAACAATTAAGATATGAGCCACAAATTTCTCTTAGTCAATTATTAGCTGATATACTACAAACTTGTTATTCTAATATCAAGTTCTGAATTAAACTAAACCGAACTTAGATATTATGCTTAAACTTAAATTTATAAAAAAAGAATATTTATAAATGTGATAGACAAGTATTTATCTTTATTTTATAAGTAAGCCCTAGTTTTATTAACAAAATTTATCTTAATAAAATACTTATATGCACTTTATCACTAGGCTTTTATTACTTACCCTAATATTTATTCCTTATAATTTATATGCAAGTGATAAATTATTAATTGAAATCGAGTACAATGAATTAGAGATAAAGTTTCCTCTCGAGCATAATGATTCAGTTACAGAAATTACTAACAATATGCAAAAAAATTCTAATTTTAATATATTGATAGAAGCCAGCGCCTATAAAGATTATGCTCCCCTCCCACAATTAAGGATAATCGCATTAAAACGAGCTATGGAAATTAGAAAAAGCTTCTTAAGCAAGGGAGCTGATATTGAAAGAATATCCATAAATATCTTAGATATGGAATCAAACAAAGAAAATAAAATTAAAATTTATCAGGTCGGAAAGTGAATTTACTTTGGCTTAATCCAAGCAAATTTGAGCAGCATTTCAAGGTATTAATTTACTCATTTGCTATAATTTTTATCAGTGCTACATCCTGTGCATTATTTCTGGTTTTCAAATTTGTCCCGGATGATTATTTGCAAAAGGAACTGGTTAAAATTATGTATATACACGTTCCGGCCGCATGGCTATCGCTTATGCTTTATGCCTGTCTTTCTATATTCGGCATGTTATTTATTATTTTTCACAACCCGTTTTATGACATCATTTCTAAATCATTTGCCGGGGTCGGGAGTTTTATGACTCTTATTACCCTTCTTACCGGTTCAATATGGGGGAAACCTGCTTGGGGAACTTGGTGGGTTTGGGATGCGAGGCTCACTTCAATGCTTATATTATTTTTTATTTATATAACTTATATATTGATTAGGGATGCATTTGAAAATGAGCAGCGAGCTGCTAAAGTCAGTGCTGTGTTTGCATTAATCGGACTAATTAATATCCCGATTATAAAATTCTCAGTTTATTTATGGAACACACTACATCAAGGCGCAAGTGTCATAAGGTTCGGTAGCCCGACCATCCATGAAAGTATGCTTTATCCGTTACTTACAATTTTCCTAGGCTTTTTAGCTTTTGCCTTTCTTATGGTTAGTATAGAAATTAAATCAGAACTGTATGCTCGTAAGCTTAAAAAACTTTCCTCTAAATAAAACCGCCTTTTATTTTTGGATAATACTCCTAAGCTTAGGACAAAACTATGCTTATGCCAAGGCATGGCCTCAAGCGAAGGGTGATGTATACACAGCTCAAAAAGTTATTTTAAATGTTGCTACATTAAGTTCTACTACTGAACAAATTGACCTTTTCAATCAATTAAAAATAGATATAAAGACTAAAGAAAAAATTCTTGAAAACTATGTAGAGTATGGCTTGAAGAATAACTTTACTTTAGAAGCTAAACTTAATATCAGCGATATTAGAGATACTATAAAGCTAGAAATAGATTCTCAAAACAAAAAATATGAAAACGAATTTACTTTAAGTTACCAAAAGATGAGCACAAAATTCGGGCTAAATAAAAAGTTTTTTAATTCAGGCGATGAAGTTGCAAGTGTTTTCGCAATGGTTAACCCCGGAGAGTACATTATATCAAACATGGGGGATAGGTTTAATACAAAAAATTGGCATATAACCACAGGTATTGCTTACGGCAGAAGTTTCTATCTCAATGAAACATTTAAGAATAATTACCAAGAGGTGAGCATAGAAAGCAAATACCATCCCAGGCAAAAAAGCATAGAGACAGACTTGGTGATTAAATTCGGGTTCAAAGCAAACGACACATGGACATTTACCGCTGCATCTTATAACACATTTAACAATCTAAATTACCAACTCAAACCCTACTTAAATAACTCTGACTATCTACTGGAAAATTTAGATATATTACGGAAATATAAAAATTTTTATAACTCACGAATAAAAAAGTTTCTAACTTATACGGAATCCAAGAATATTAACAAAATACAACTTGGGGTTGCTTGTTTAATTTCTAAAAAGAAAGAAATTCAATTTGATTTGTTTATTGATCCTTTTAATGGAAAAAACAATAACAACTCAAGCTTAGTAGTTTCTTTTAATCAAAAATTTTAGAAAGTTTAATTAATGCAAAATACCTCATCTGATTATCAATATGATAATATTGATAGTGATCAACCTACGTTAAAAGATGCGGCCATTGCTACATTTGATTATAACTTCGCCGACAGCAATTTTTTAGAAGAGTTGATAAACAAAGAGGAGGGCGCTGAAATCTTCCTTTCTTTTAAGCAAAAAATCTTTTTCTCAATAACTCTTGCAACACTTATAGCTTTTTGCATTTTCAACTTAAGTATGGTTACTTATTATTTTTTATTAGCAATCAATTTACTGTATTTTCTTATTCTTATTTTACGTGTTTATATTATTTTAATCGGCAAAAAAAATCTCCCTATTAGTTTGGGAGTGCTTGACTTAAATGAGCAGGAATTACCGGGATACACTATTTTGGTTCCGCTTTTTAAAGAATCGGAAGTAATAAGCCAATTAGTACACAATTTAGAAAACTTAGATTACCCGAAAGATAAATTACAAATATTACTTATACTCGAAGAAACCGATATACAAACTCAAACGGCTTTAAAACAAATTAAGCTTAAAAATTATTTTACCCCCCTAATTGTTCCTTATTCTTATCCTCAAACCAAACCGAAAGCTTGTAATTATGCTCTTAAATATACAACCGGAGAATATTTAGTAATCTTTGATGCGGAAGATAAACCGGAAACTTTACAATTGAAAAAAGCTGTAGCTAATTTTAAAAACAATGACTCTAATCTAGTATGCTGCCAAGGGGTTTTAAGCTATTATAATTTAAAGGAAAATTGGCTAACTCAAATGTTTAGCTTAGAGTATGCCGTTTTATTTCAAAGAATATTACCTGCTTTTGATCACTTAAACCTACCTATCCCCCTGGGCGGCACCAGCAATCATTTTAAAACCAAAATTTTAAACCAATTAGGCGGTTGGGATTCTTATAATGTTACAGAAGATGCCGACCTCGGAATAAAATGTGCAAGAGCAGGTTTTAAGGTAAAGATGATCCCTACCCTCACGGAGGAAGAGGCAACAATAACTCTTAAAGCTTGGCTAAAACAGCGTTCAAGATGGATAAAAGGTTTTATTCAAACTTATTTTGTCCATATGAGAAACCCATCTCAGCTCTTTCGAACTTTAGGTTTAAAAGGCTTTATAACATTTAACCTGATGTTCGGGGTTTGTAACTTTTTATATATATTAGTGCCTCTTGCGTTTATTGTTATGTACTTAGTTAGTTTGAATATAATTCCGCTCAATTCCTCTGAAATTATTTTTCTTAAGTATTTAAATATATTATCTTTAGTTACGGGTATATTAAGCATAATGTGGAGCGCTTTTGAAATAAAGCAATCTAATGCTCAATTTAAAAATATAAGCTGTTGGTGGTCTTATCCGTTATATATTTTATTACTACCGATTGCGAGCTTGCTGGCTGTATATCAGATTTTCACCAAATTGCATTTTTGGGAAAAAACAAAGCATGGAGTGAGTCTTATAAAAAACCAAAAGTTGAATTTTTAAAAAGTTCTATTATACCTAGCTTATAAAAATCAATTTTTATGTCTACTCATAGCCAAGAATACCTATCAGATCATTCCGTTAAGCAAATTTATTCTTTAATTACCGATATTGAAAGTTACCCTGAGTTCTTACCTTGGTGCGGTGAGGCCAAAGTTATTGATAAGTTTGATAACACAATTATAGCAGATCTATCAATTAGCTTCAAATACTTGACCGAACGCTATAGAAGCGAGGTAAAACTTGCTCCTCCTAAAAAGAGCAAAGCAAAGATTGAAGTAAGCACAATATCAGGGCCGTTTAAATATCTTAACACTACTTGGGAATTAAGCAGTAAGGGTAAAGGAACTTTAATTAAATTTAATATAGATTTTTGCTTTAAATCCACTGTACTTCAAAAAATTATTGGTATATTTTTTAATAAGGCATGTGAAAAAATGTTAGCTGCTTTTGTATCAAGAGCTAATGAACTTTACGGGAAATGATGTTTGAGAAAAATGAATTAGCAAAATTTTGTGAAGAACTGCGCCTCAAGCGCATAGAAATGAACATTTCCTATCAAGAAATAGCCAACAAGTTAAAAATTAAGATTTCTTATATTAAGGCAATCGAACAAGGAGAGATAAATAAATTTCCTTCCCATGCATATTTCATAGGATATTTTAAATCTTATTCACAATTATTAAAAATCAATAATCTTTTAGAGTTAAAAGAGTACCTTCAGCCGGTAAATGAAAACCTAAAATTGAAACCTCAGGAAGTAATTTCCACTGAATATTTAGCTCCCTCTTACTCAACATTATTTATTAGCATTATTTTAAGTATATTTATTTTTTTCATTTCATATTTTATTTTTTAAGGGGTTAGAATGACACAAACAAGAATTGCAATTAATGGTTTTGGAAGGATAGGAAGGTGCATATTAAGAGCATTGATTGCAGGCGAAAGAAAAGATATCGAGATAGCTGCAATCAATGCCGGGATGGGTGATATAGATTTACATTTGCATTTACTTAAATACGATTCAACTCATGGCACACTTAGAAATGTTGAAAAAATTAGTGATACTATTATTAAAATCGGGCACAGAGAAATTCCTATTTTATTAGAAACGGATCCAGAAAAAATTGCTTGGGATAAATATAATGTTGATATAGTTATGGAATGCTCAGGAGTATTCACTAAGCGGGAAGCCGCAGCCAAGCATATTGCTTCGGGAGCTAAAAAAGTTATAGTATCCGCTCCTTGCGATAATGCTGATAAAACAATAGTATACGGGGTTAATGAACATATTTTAACAAGCCACGACAAGGTGATTTCCATCGGCTCATGCACAACAAACTGCCTAGCTCCCGTAGCTAAGGTACTTAATGACTTTATCGGTATTGAAAGCGGGTTCATGACCACTATTCATTCTTATACCAATGACCAAAACGTTTTAGATAGTATTCATAAAGATAAACGAAGAGCCAGAGCTTGTGCACTTTCCATGATCCCGACTTCAACCGGTGCTGCTAAAGCTTTAGGTTTAGTTCTTCCTGAACTAAACGGTAAACTTGACGGAACTGCAATTAGGGTGCCGACTCCTAATGTCTCAATGGTTGATCTTAAGTTCGTTTCCCGCAATAATACATCCGCAAATGAAATAAATGAGACTATTAAGGAAGCTTGTAAGGGGCATATCGGATTAGTTCTGGATTATACCGCCGAAGAATTGGTTTCAGTGGATTTTAACCATAATACCAAGAGTTCGATATTTGATCTGACGCAAACAAAAGTAGTTAATAACAATTTTTGTCGGGTTGCTTCCTGGTATGATAATGAATGGGGCTTCTCAAACCGTATGCTGGATGTTGCAGCTTTATTTGGATCCATTAAATGAAAAATATTTGTGATAATCTTGATCTCTCAGGTAAAAAAGTTTTTTTAAGAGCCGATCTGAATGTTCCCATCGTTGGCAACAAAGTTATAGATGATACCAGAATTATTCGCCTGGTTCCAACGATAAATTTTTTACGTTCTAAGGGTGCAATTATTGTACTTGCTTCACACTTTGCAAGGCCTGAAGGGAAGTTTGTTCCCGAAATGTCATTAAAGAATATTGTACCTACTTTGGAAAAACATCTAAGTTGTAAAATAAAATTTATTGATGACTGCATAGGCAATAAAGTAGAAAATGAGATTAACCGTTCGGCGGCAGAAGATATTCTACTTCTGGAAAACCTAAGGTTTTACCCTGAAGAAGAAAATAATGATGTTAAGTTTGCCGAAAAACTGGCTTCGCTTGCCGACCTGTATGTAAATGACGCTTTTTCCTGCTCACACCGTGCTCATGCGTCAATAACCGGTATTACTCGGTTCATTCCTTCATATGCCGGAATGTTGATGGAAGAAGAGATTAGTAACTTAAACCTGGTATTAAATTCTAAAGCCGCACCAAGGGTTGCTATAGTAGGCGGCAAAAAAGTATCCACTAAGTTTAAAATCCTTAGCTTCCTAGCTGATAAAGTAGATTACCTAATTATTGCCGGAGCTATGGCCAACACATTTATTAAAGCCCAAGGTGGTGAAGTTGGAAAGTCATACTTCGAAGCAGATTATATTAAAGAAGCTAAAGAGTTTTTGCATAAAACTTATCAAGCAAAAATTTTTATACCTAATGATTATGTGGTTAAAGACGCAGTATCGTCCGAGATAGAGGTGTTAGATACTGATCAGCTAAAACCTTCGTCGCAGATATTTGACATCGGCACCACTTCAGTCATAGATATATGTAATATTCTCGCCTCTTCTAAAGTTGTATTGTGGAATGGCCCACTCGGATTATTTGAGGATGAGAAGTTTTCAACTTCAACCTTCTTTATTGCAAGGTTTATAGCAAAGCTTACTAAAGCTGATAAACTTAAAAGTGTTGTCGGCGGAGGTGACGTGGTTGCAGCAGTTGAGAAATCCGGCACTGCAAGCTCAATGAGTTATATTTCAACGGCAGGCGGCGCATTTTTAGAATATTTGGAAAGCGGAAGCTTGCCCGGAATTGATGCTCTTAAAACATCTTCCCAATAATACTCTAAGTCACCGAATTATACACCTAATCCTTTTTCTTATATTATCTTAACCGATTAATAACTTATTAACTAAGTTTGAATATAATAATAAAAAAGTTTAAATATGAGTAGTATATATGGAAACTGATTATAAATACGCAGGGTTTGGAGAAGGTTTTTTGCTATGCTTGTTGATACTAATATTACCGGTGCTCTTCATGTTTTTCTCTTTATATGTCTACTCAAGTTCTATTTTCATGCTGATCTAAGCGTTTTTTTTACTGATAATGATTCTATAAATGACAAGATTAATTTGCATTTATTAGGGCTTAGTTTTATTGCTTTCATGGTTTGCTTCCCAATAACTTATCTCATATATAGTATCAATCCTATTACATCAAAATGGCAGGGCACTTTAGGAAAAAGGATAATGGGTATATATGTTATTAACCGGGATGGAACAAAACTTACCAAAATTAAAATGGTGGGTAGGAGTGTTTTTGTTTATATTATTCCATTTGGATCATTTGTATGTTTAGATAAGCCACTTTTCTCTTTAAATGAAATAAACATAATTATTTGCATAGGTTTTATCATATCGGCATTTACTCCTAAGAAAGTTGCTTTGCATGATATAATTTTTAAAACTTATGTAATACGTGGGAAACTTTAGTATTAGCGCAAAAGTTTAATTAGCAAGTAATAGCTGATCAGTTATTACTCAGAGCCTCCCTCTTCCCTATCCGCTCATTTAAGAAGCCTAGCCTGTCTCTTATAAAATAGTTCATGAAGTTCATCTCGCCTTCAGAGTAGTTATCATGCTTTTCAGCCAGATCCTTAATTATTATTAATGCCTGCTCGAATTCGCCCATCTGCTCTAAGATGAAAGCCGGCATTTGCTGTGCCCAACTCGGCATTTTATCATTCGGAGTTGAAGAAAGTTTATATGCAAGCCTTAATGCGAGCGGCTTGTCTTTTAGTTTGTTGTTGGAAATAATTACCGCTTGTGAAAGCCACCACCACTTTTCAGTAGGGTTATAATCATAATTACTTTCTAAATAATCAACTATATATCTGTTATCCTCCACTCGCTGAGTATTACTATAATAATAGCTTGCAATTGCAGGTACGAAATTCGACTTGTTATCAAGTTTATCAAGCAGCATAAACCATTCTGACAGCGCCTTATAATCATAATCTTTAAGTGCGGTAAACCTGCCGAACGTATCACCGGAATTTTGTATATAAAGAGCAAGAAAGCGAAAATAAAACTGCTCATCACCAAGTGCGGAAATTTTAGCATCGAGAGTACTTGGAACTTCCGGCACTACGCCTAAGAGAGGCGTAATCTTATGAGTCTTAGCCCAAAACCCGACTTGAACACCAAGCAAGATTACAATTAGAATACTGATATAAAAATTTTTCTTCATATTAAAATTGTTTTTTTGAAAAATCAAATAATGCCATTAGTAAAATAAAAGGGATGTATAATAATACCGCGGCTAAAAATAAGGAAATTTGCTTAAGGTCATTAATTCCATATATCAGCCACTCACTCTTAGTCAACATATCAAACCTGGGTATTACAATTCCGATAGTGTTTAGAATTTGCTCCATAACACCGGAAAGTTTTGAGCCTTTTGTCACTGAATTAGGGTTGTTTATTGAAATTAAGAAAAAGCCGAATATGCGAGATAAGAAATAAAAAGCAAAACAGAATAACACCGAAGAAACAGCACTGGATAAAACTACTGCTGCAAAAAATGCCAGCGCTAAAGCAACCGAAGCCTCCAGATAAAAACTCACCCCCCATATTAATAATCCTTTCAGATTTAAGGTGATCAGCCCGGTTAGACTTAAGATATAAAGCATAAACACTATAGGAACTATAGTTATTAATGTTAAAACCATAAAACCGACAAAATAAGAAATAATAAATTTAGTTCTTGAAATCGGACGAGTTAAAGTAAGTTCAACTTCTTTGTTTTCAAAGGATCTTCTTACATGGAAACAAACAAATAAAGTTAAACCGATTATAACTATAATCCTGGTTATACCCCCGATATAAGCTGCTGACATCATTCCTTGTTCGGCAATTGCAGTACCGCCTAAAAATGCGGAGAGCATAGTCGCAAGCATTACCAACAAAAAAATTCCTAAGAAGAGCCAATCACGTAAGGCAGTAAGAAGTGTATATTTAATTATGCTTTTCATATCTTTTTTTAAAATGTTAAAGGCCTAGTATCTTGTGTGAAAGTTTCATAAACTTTCTTATCCTGTGGATGATAACTACTATTACCGTTATTGACAATAGTTGCCTGTAATAAAATAACAGTTTCCTGCACAGATACTTTTTTAGTAACTTGCTTAGTTAAATTACCTAAAATAGGAATTTTACTTAAAAGCGGCAAACCGGCATCGGTATTTTGATCATTATGCTTAATCAGCCCGCCAATAACCATGACTTCTCCACTTCTTGCTTTTAAAATAGTATCAAGCTCTTTTACCTGGATAGTAGGTATGGAGCTACTGGTCAGTATATCTGCCAGTGTACCATCTTTGCCTCCGGCACTTAGCGCAAGTATCTGTACTGCGGGATCTTTAATATTATCACCAGTATCGGTAGTAAGAGTAGGCCTGATATTCATGGTGACTTCTTGAGTTTCCAAATCAATTGACGGCTGCAATGTTAATATTACACCGATCGGAACCGAGTGTAGAGTGCTGGTGATCGTCGGTGGAGTGGAACTTGTTGTGCCATTAGTAGTTTGGGTTTGTTCTAATGTTCCGCTCACGGTAAAATAAGGTTTATTAATCGCAAAACTTAGTACGGCTTGTTGGTTATTAATCGCATTAATTCTCGGGTTGGATAACGTTCTTACCGTGCCGAACCCTTCCAATAATTTTAAAGTGTGATCTACACCTCCTATCTTATTTCTATGTTCGATTTGTGATTTATCCACTAATCCACTAAAGAAATTAGCACCTATATTAGGAGCATAGCTGAAAGTTCCTCTAAAATCTTTTCCTTGTAAACTAGCCCAATCGATCCCAGCAGCGTATTGCTCATCAAGACTCACTTCCACTATTTTTGCTTCAATCAGCACTTGTGCGGAAAGACTGGCTTTCACGGAATCCAAATACTTTTTAATTGATTTGTGTTTTTTGCTGTCAGCCATCACATTTATAATTCCGGCCTGTTTATTAATCGTATAGTAGCTAACGGGTTGGCCAGTTGTATTACCGGTAACTTCGGCTATTTTACCGTCCACACCTTTATATAGCTCCTGGTCTCTTAATAAAATAATTTTATTAACATTATCTTCAATCGACTTCCAATTATCTCCGTCATAATCAGTAGAAATTTCGTGTGAAGAGCCAGAGTTAATAGATGAATCGCCACTCGACCCGCTTGAACCGCTTGAACCACTCGAGCTGCCCGAACTGCTCGAGCTGCCGCTGTCGGAAAGTAAATTTGTTTTTGAGGTAAAAGAACCTTTACTTGACCTGGTTAGATTTATATAATCAACCTTATAGCTAACTAAATATGCACCGTCTTTTTGTATCCTTAATATTCCGTTTTCTATTGAATATCTAAGTGATGCTTGATCAGCTACTATTTCGATCACATCTTTAACCGGTCTATCTTTCACCTTTAAAATAATACCTCCTTCAATATTCGGATCCAGTGCAAGTTCCAGGTCTGAAAGCCTTGCGAGTTCCATTAATACATCTTTAATCGGTACATCTTCGGTAATTGACATAGTAACCAGCTTAGCACTGCTGATTGAAGGATCTTCAGGCGCAAGTATTACAGGTGAGTAATTAAGGTCTTCCTCATCTTCCTTAAGCACGCTCGGAACTAGCTTAGATGAATCTTTATAAGGCCTTAAAACCTCTTTAAATTCTTCTCTGGATAAATTAACTTCCCTATCGAGAGGATCTTTAAGATTAGTTTTAAATGTATGATTAAACTCTTTGTTTGAGCAGGAAGGCGTCAAAAAAAGCGATGTAAGTAATAAGTATTTAAATACCTTATTTGTATTGTTCCTATGGAGCTTAATCATTTTTTCCCCTTTATTCCCTTATATAACAATGTATATTCCCTTATACTTAATAAAGGTATTTTGAAAATCGTTAAGCTTCAAGTAAAAATATTATAAATTAACATTCTCTTAATCTGCTTTGCCTTGACTCCAGGTATTTAAATGCTATCTTTTTTATAAAAATCATGAAAGATAGTTATGAAAATAAGATCAATTAGAGCTAGAGAAATCCTGGATAGCCGAGGAAATCCGACTATTGAAACCGATATCATTTTAAGTGATGGCAGCTTAGGCAGAGCTTCTTCCCCAAGCGGTGCTTCCACCGGTTCTAAAGAAGCATTAGAACTTAGAGACGGAGGCAACAGATACTTAGGTAAAGGAGTATTAAAGGCGGTTGATAACGTAAATTCCATAATAGCTAAAAAAATTATCGGTAGAGAATTTACCTCCCAAGCTGATTTAGATCAATTTTTAATTGAACTGGACGGCACGGAGAATAAATCCGAACTCGGGGCAAATGCAATTCTTTCAGTTTCTTTGAGTTATGCTAAAGCTCATGCAGTAGCAAACGGCCAACAATTATTCCAAAGTTTAGCAAGTAAAGAAATAAGCATGCCAAGGCCGATGATGAATATCATCAACGGTGGTGCACATGCGGATAATGCACTTGATATCCAGGAATTTATGATAATTCCTCTTAAATATAGCCGCTTTAGTGATGGGCTAAGAATGGGAGCTGAAGTATTTCATACTCTTAAAAAGATTTTAAGTAACAAGGGATATAACACCAATGTCGGGGACGAAGGAGGTTTTGCACCTGCTTTGGGCTCGGCTCAAGAGTGCTTAAATTTAATATTGGCAGCAATCGAAAAAGCCGGATATAGACCGGGAGAAGATATAAGCCTTGGACTGGATGTAGCGGCAAGCGAATTTTATGATAATAATTCATACCATCTAAAAGGAGAAAATAAAATATTAAGCTCTGAGCAGCTGGTAAAATATTTTGAACACTTAGTTAACCAGTACCCTATTATTTCTATTGAAGACCCGATGTCAGAGTTTGATTATGAGGGATGGCAAAATATTACGCATGCTTTAGGTTCTAAAATTCAAATTGTCGGTGATGATATTTTTGTTACTAATAAAAAAATATTTGCAGAAGGTATCGAAGATAAAATTGCTAATGCGATTCTTATAAAGTTAAATCAAATCGGAACTTTAACTGAAACTTTGGAAACTATTAAACTTGACCCAAAAAAATAACTATAATGCCATCATTTCGCATAGATCCGGAGAAACCGAGGATACAACCATTTCTCACCTTGCAGTCGCAGTAAATGCGGGGCAAATTAAAACTGGCTCGTTATGCAGAACTGATAGGGTGGCAAAATACAATGAATTACTTAGAATTGAAGAATATGTTAACAAACAGTAAAAATATATATAAAACTTTCTAAAAATTTCATAGTATATAAATGGTTTTAGATTGATTAGTATATTATAAGTTATATAATATATAATACTTGAAAACGATCTGCATTACATTAAACTATTTTGAAATTTAAGGACTCAATCATTTATGGCGATTTTATTTAATCAGGATAACGTATTTGAAAATGTACCCATTGAAGAAATGGCAAAGTATTTTATTTCTAGAATTGACTTAAAGCCTTTCTATGATTCTCAAAGATTATTAGTGAATGAATTGGGAGAAATAAAGGTTGAATACTATAAAGGGTCTGTTTTCTTTTTTGACCATAAGCACTTAAATGAGGAGAGTATACATAAATTAGAAGAAGTAACCAGAGTTCTCCAAAATGCTTATAATTACTCTAACAAATTTTTTGAAAATAGATTTAATTTAGGAAAATTATATTTCAGCATAACTGACGGTGAAATTGAAATTCATTTAGAATCTCCGAATAAAGATTGTTCAATTGATTTTAACCGCCAGGCATTATTGCGATCAATAAAATTGTCGCAACAGGAAAATTCAATTAGAGAAGCAACCGCTAAACTACTCTCTATTATCCCTACTAACCATTTATCATCAGCAGCAAATGTTAATTCCAATACAACCCCTAATGTAGATTTTAACATTAGTGACATCCACCTTGCTAACGACAACAAGCTACTTACCGAGCCTTTATCAAATAGGGAAGCATTAGTATCAAGAAACTATAAGAAAAGCCATATGGAAATATATAAAGATTCTAAAGCTAATCAATCCACGCAACATTCTACTAATTCCAGATAAATGATAAAAGGCATCGGCTGCGATATAGTTTCAATAAATAGAATAAAAAAGTTAGTCGATACATGGGGTGATAAGTTCCTTTGCCGTATTTTCACCCTCTCTGAACTTGAGTGTGCGAATAAAAGAAAATATGGGTATTATGCATATCTTGCCAAAAGATTTGCAGCTAAAGAGGCTATATCCAAAGCTTTAAAGACAGGTATAGGCTCTGCGCTCAGCTTTAAGGAATGTGAGATATTGAATGATGAAAAGGGCGCTCCTTTAGTTAATTTTTTAAGAAATGACTTAAATTTTAAAGTGCATCTATCCCTTTCCGATGAAAAAGAATACGCACAAGCCTTTGTAATTATTGTATAACAACTTTTGTATCCTCTGAATATTAACTAATTGTTAATTTATACCTGCTATATTTTTAAATAAGCGCAATACTTATTAGCAATATGAAAAATTATAGCGAAACGGAGAGTTACAGTTTAATTATAAAAGCTATTAAAGGTGAACTAAAGGAAAAAGAATTCGAAAAGTTTAATAACCTTTGCAAAGGCATTCCCTTATATAATTTTTATACATTTGCTATGTCAGTTACCGATTTAATGAGCGATAAGGCTTTGCATTTATTAATTGAAGGCATTATTAAAGAGGTTGAAATATTTGAAAAGTTCCCGCTTCATAGCAATGAGCGCTTAAAAGCATTAATGTCCGAAGAAGCTAAACGCTATAATTATAAAGTTATATTTGACGAGCAACACTCTACCTTTTCGGCTCCGCATATCCCCAAAACCGTACCAAATGCAATATTAGCACATTTTAAAACTATATTAGATGCTAATTTTGAAAAGATAAAAATTTCACTGGAGGATGGATCTATATTTAATTACGTTACAGGCTCTATAGCATCTGTCTTAAACGGATTATATTTAGAATATAACGAAAAGTTTTCTAAAGGTTTCGGTAATTTAATTTTGCAAATAGCTGCTCGTGATGCTCAGGTTAAATACAAGGTAAGATTACAAGGAAGCAGCCGCAAACACATAATGTCAAAACTCGGCCTGGATAGTGAAGGCAAAATAATTCCAAATAAAAAAAAGATAAAGCTACTTTTAGATAACACCCCAAAATGCAGCGAAGATTTAATCGAAGGAAAAGTTAATCAAATTATCGAACTATTTTTAGCTAAAAAAATTAAGCTTGCTCCTGTTAAATCTTCTTTATCCATATCTCAATTTTTTTAAACCTTTTTAACTATTCTCTAAATAGAATTAAAAATATAAGAATTACAAATCCTTCTTAAAAGTAAGATATTATTATAACCTTACAGTAAATTCAGCTTTGGTTTTAACTTTGATTTCTTCTAAGGTAACCCCGGGTGCTATTAAGGTAAGATACATTTGCTGCTCTTCGAACTCGAAAACCCCGAGGTTAGTCACCACCTTATCCACACAACCTATACCCGTAAGCGGGAATGTACATTGCTTAAGCAGTTTAGGTTCACCGGTCTTTGTTACATGATCCATAATCACAATAATTCTTTGCACTCCGGCAACCAAGTCCATTGCTCCACCCATACCTTTTACGGTTTGATTAGGAATAATCCAGTTAGCTAAATCTCCCGCTTCCGAGACCTGTAATGCTCCAAGTATTGCAACATTTATATGCCCTCCCCTAATCATCGCAAATGATTCGGCACTACTAAAGTATGAACTCTGCGGTAGCTCGGTGATTGTTTGCTTTCCGGCATTTATAAGGTCGGCATCAACCGTTTCCTTGGTCGGGAATGCTCCCATACCGAGAATCCCGTTTTCACTTTGCAAAGTTATCTGCATACTAGGAGGAATATAATTAGCAACTAAAGTTGGAAGTCCAATACCTAAGTTTACATAATAGCCATCCTTCAATTCTGAATTTGCTACGATTTTACAAATATCTTCATCAGTCCAAGCCATTATATCCTCAACTTGCTTTTTCACTTAATGTTAAACTCTCTATGCGTTTTTCAAACTTTCCTTCAACAATTCTCTTTACATATATACCGGGTGTATGAACATGATCAGGATCAATTTTTCCTACCTCAACTAATTGCTCAACCTCAGCTACCGTATATTTAGCGGCTGTTGCCATCATAGGGTGGAAATTTCTGGTAGTTTTTCTATAAACCAGGTTACCTTCAGTATCACCAATATAAGCTTTAACTAAGGCTAAATCTGCGGTTATCCCTCTTTCCATTATATATTTTTTACCATCAAATTCCCGCGTTTCCTTGCCTTCCGCAACAACAGTACCTACACCTGTTCTCGTATAAAATGCCGGTATACCGGCACCCCCTGCCCTAATTCTTTCCGCTAAAGTTCCTTGGGGTGTAAGCTCTAACTCCAATTCTCCAGCAATGTATTTTTGCTGTATTCTTTTATTCCCAGCAACATATGAAGCAATTAGTTTTTTCACTTGATTTTTTTCCAGTAAAATACCTAAGCCGAAATCATCTACCCCGCAATTATTACTTATAATAGTTAAACCTTTGATTTCCATTTCCTTAATTACTCGGATTGCATTTTCGGGTATTCCGCATAACCCGAAACCGCCGACCATGATAGTCATCCCGTCAAAGACGATATCTTCTAAAGCTGTGCTTATATTCTTATATACTTTATTCATATTTAAGATTTAAGTTTATTTATATTAAGTCTATATAATGTTTTACAAATATGTCAAATTTTATACTAGCCTATTAGGATATAACAAATTAGTTAATTAATTATATTGTTTTATAATACACAGTTGATTAACATAAAATAAAATAAGTTAAGGGGAACAAAAAATGAGGGCGTTTAATATAGTAGCTGCAGCTACCATAGGGCACATATTGGAATTTTATGACTTTACCATTTATGCAGTTTTTAGCGTTAAAATCGGAGAATTATTTTTTCCGAATAGCTCTCCTTTAATTCAAATACTTTCAAGTCTTGGAATATTTGCCGTCGGGTTTTTAATGCGCCCCCTGGGAGGGCTTATTTTCGGGCATATCGGAGATAAGCTCGGCAGAAGAACTGCTCTTACCGTATCGGTCGTAATCATGGCAGCTGCGACTTTCTTAATCGGTTTAATGCCTGATTATCAAACTATAGGTATACTGGCACCGATACTGTTAATATTATGTAGGCTCGTACAAGGCATATGCGTTGGCGGTGAAGGCGCCGGCGCTTCCATTTTTATTATGGAACACTTAAATAAAATTAAACTGGGTTTAATCGGCGGGATCGTTAATGCTGCCCTGACTTTAGGTATATTACTTGCTATAGTAACCGGGATTGTTTTAAATAATATATTCGGGGTAGAAAGCTCCGCATGGAGATATGCCTTTATACTCGGTGGTGTGTTAGGAATTGCAGGTTTATATATTAGACTTAAGGTTGAGGAAACTCCGGCATTTGAAAAAATTCTAAGCGAAAATAAAGTAGTAGAGCTTCCGATTAAAGCTGCATTAAAAACTAATCTAAAAAATGTTATTTTTACTATAGCTTTAGGTGCAATAACCAGCACTGCCGCTTATTCGGTGATGACCTTTTTAAATATTTTTCTTCATAAAATTGTGGGATATGATACCAATACGGCATTATATTACAGTGCATTTGCAAACTTAAGTTTAGTTATACTGTTGCCGCTTATGGGCGTTTTTTCCGATAGGTTCGGTTACGGAAAAACTATGGCGTATTCATGTGTATTAATGATGCTGTTTTCCATCCCTATTTATCAAATGATTGCAAGCGGGGTCATGATTACTACCCTATTCGGTATTCTTACCCTTTCAACTTTAGTTGCGATGAACTATGCACCGCTTTATCCGGTAATGATAAATCTATTCCCGCCTGAGCAAAGATATTCAGGTATTGCATTTAGCCTTAATATAGGTATAGCTATATTCGGCGGCACAAGCACAATGGTATGTTTATATTTAGTTGAGAAAACTCAAATAATATACGCCGGAGCATTCTTTCTGGATGGGGTGTGTGCACTATTCCTTACTACTCTTTACTTAACTAAAAAGGATAAATTTAAGAAATATTTCTTCCCGCGTAAAATTAAAAATTTGGAATTTTTAATAAATACGGAAAACCGGCAGAGCTCTTTATAAAAATGGACTAAAACAAATTAAAACTTTTTAATTTTAAATTTCTTTTTATTGGTTATAATGTTCTGTTAATAGCTAAAATAAGACTTATAATGTTAAGAGTTATATTATTGTTATGCGCTTTACTTCCTTTCAATTTATATGCGCAAGAAGCAAAGCTGGTCGAAACCATAATTGCAAAAAAGCAAGCTTTTACCTCGCAAGTTAGCCTGATCGGCACTATAACTTCAAAGCAGGAAACGGTATTTACCGCTAAGTATAACGGAATCTTAACTGAGATATACTTGAGTGACGGCGCTACCGCTAAAAAGGGTACTATAATCGCCGAGCTGGAAAATGAGGATACTTTAAATAATTACCAACTTGCAACTCAATCGGAGAAAATAGCTAGGGAACAATATGATCGTGCTTTAAAACTTCATACCCAAGGCTATTTAAAACGAGAAGAATTTGAAGATAAAAAGCAAAAATGGCACCTTGAAAAGCAAAACTTAACTAAAGCTAAAAAGCAATTAGAGGATAGCTACCTTAGAGCTCCCTTTGACGGCAAACTTGGAATATTTAAAGCTAAACAAGGTTCTCACTTAAAATCAGGGAGCGAGATAGTAGCTTTTTATAACCCCAATCAAATGCAGATTGAATTAAATATTCCTGAAAATTTAGCAGCTAAAATTAGTACTAATACTGAAGTCTTAGTATCGGGTAAAAAATTTAAAATTAGCTCAATTGAATATATTGTAAATAAAGAAACTCGAATGGTTGATGCTAAAATTGATTTAGACGAGGGAGATAATAATTTAAATTTTATGATTGGTAATATTGTTGAAGTTTCTATTATAATGAATAAAAAAGAAGAAGCTTTAATTATACCAAAAAATAGCTATTTTTATAAAAGAAGGAAAAAGTTATCTATTTAAAGTTAAGGAAGCTAAGGCTTTATCTTTTGAAGTAAAATTTGGAGAACAAACTGATAAGATGGTAGAAATAATTGAGGGTCTGGAGGAAGGGGATAGTGTTATCTTATACGGCCAAAGCAATATCCAAGACGGCAACCCTGTTGAAGTGTACAGCAAATGAAACTACCGGTTTTTTTTATTAAGAGACCTGTTTTTGCTACAATTATAAATATTTTAATTGTAATTATCGGGTTATTGGCCTTTAAAAATATCAGCCTACGTGAATATCCCGATATAACTACTCCTGAAATAACTATTAGAATTCCTTACCCTAATGCAAGTGCTGAAGTAGTTGAATCGGAAATAGCTTTTACTGCGGAAAATGAACTCGCAGGTATTAACGGCTTAACTAAGATTAAATCATCTTCTACTTACGGAGAAGCTAAAATATCTCTAAAATTCTCCGAAGAAGTTGAGTTCAGCAAAGCCCTTTCCGATGTTAGAGAGAAAGTTGCAACCATGCGAAGCATGTTACCTAAAGATATAAAAGAACCTCAAATTTATGAAAATAACGACGATGACGATCCTTTTTATTATATCTCAATTACTAACCCCAATAAGAGCTCGGAAGAACTAATACATTTTGCTTTTCTCAACATACAAAATAATCTAATCGGCATTCCGGGCGTAGCTGATGCTCAAATTTGGGGTGCTTCTTATTCAATGCAAATCACCCTAAACCGTAATAAATTATATTTATATAAAATTAATGTATCTGATATACTTGATAAGCTGAAATTATATGCGACCAACCTTCCGGCCGGAAAAATTAATGATTCGATTCCGATTACATTAGATATTTCATGCCTTAATGAGCAAGATTTCAGCAATATTGTTATTAAAAATCAGGGCTCAACTAACATTACCCTAAAAGACATTGCAGATATAAAGTTAAAAGGAAAAGAGGACTTTAGGATTAGAATAAACGGCAAGCCCGGAATTATGATAGCAGTTAAGAAAACTATAAATTCCAACCCCCTTAAAGTTTCCGAGCAGCTAACTAAAAAATTAGAAAAGATCCGCCAAACTCTCCCTGCCGATTATGCAATAACTTCGGAATATGATAAAAGTGATTTTATTCGCTTTTCCTTAAGTAATGTAAAAAACTCTATTATAGAAGCAGTTATTCTTGTTGTGCTTATTATATTCCTTTTCCTAAGAAATATAAGAGCAGCATTAATCCCGCTTATTACCATCCCGATATGCTTAGCAGGATGTGTTGCTATTTTGGATATGTTGGGGTTTTCTTTGAACACTTTAACTTTACTTGCAATGGTGCTTTCTATCGGCTTAGTAGTGGATGATGCAATTGTCATTCTAGAAAATATATATAAATATATTGAGGCGGGAAAATCTCCTCTTAAAGCTGCGAAAGAGGGAAGTAAAGAGATCGGATTTGCGGTTGTTGCAATGACTTTTACTTTAAGTAGCGTGTTTATACCGCTTGCCTTTATGCAAGGAAGTATCGGAAAACTATTTATTGAATTTGCAGTAGCGCTTGCAGGAAGTGTTGTGATTTCCGGAATAGTTGCACTCACTCTTTCTCCTATGCTGGCAGCAAAAGTTTTAAAACCCGGCAGTCATAATATTCTACCTAAGATTGATCTTATAATTTATCAAATTGAGACTAAATACCAAACTCTATTATCAAAAATTTTACCTAAGAAAATATTATTATCAATTACACTTGTTCTATTAATAGTAGGAAGTGCAATCATATATAACTTTATTCCGAAAGAAATGGCACCTAAGGAAGACCGAGGAATAGTGGGAGCATTCATACAAAAATTATCCGGCATTTCTTTAAATGAATTTGATGATTATAGCATTCGTGTAGAAAGAGCTTCAGATAGTATTAGCGAAATAAATAAGAAAGTTGCTTTTATTTCTAAGCATGGCAGCCAAATTGTAAATGTGCTCAACGATTGGTCGAAGCGGAAGCGTTCCGCAAAAGAAGTAAAAGAAGAATATCAGGAAAAAGCAAAATTAATACCTTCGGTGCAAACCTCCGTTTGGAGCGAAGATAGTAACTTACCGGGCATGGAATCCGATAATCGCGGAGAAATAAATTTTATTGTTAAAACAACGCTTAGCTACCTAGAGTTAATAAAAACACTTGATGGCATGGTTAATACCTTAAAGAAGAACCCTCTTTTTAAAGAAGCAACTCATAACCTGGAATTAAATAATATAGGCTATGATTTAAGATTTGATAAGTATAAATTTTCTCAACTTAATATTTTACCTCAACACATATCTGATTTGTTAGCTGTTTCTTTTGACGATAAATATGTTCAAAACTTTTTAAAAGACGGTATTTCTTATAATGTTAATTTGTCTTCAGATTATAAACCGAAAAATATCAATGAGATTTATATATTTAATAATAATATACCGGTTTCTATCGGAGGCTTTTCCGAGCTTAAATTAAGCGCTAAAGCGAATGAGTTAAGGCATCATAATCAAATGCGTGCAGCTAAAATCAATATCGAATTAAAGCCTGAGGTTAATTTTGACCAAGCATATAAAGAAATTAATAACTTTATACATAATATTAATGAGCCGGGCATTATTATTGATTTAGGTGAAAAGCTAGAAAGATTCCGGCATACTTATTTACAAATGTTATTCCTTATAGCGCTTGCCATATTTTTTATTTATGCGGTTTTGGCAATTCAATTTGAAAGCTTTATCGATCCCTTGATTATCATCTTTACCGTACCCCTCGGTTGCTTTGGAGCGCTGTTATTTACTAAGCTTAGCGGCAACAGTATAAATATTTTCAGTCAAATTGGGATTATTACTCTAATCGGTTTAATTTCAAAGCATGGTATTATGATTGTTGAGTTTGCCAATAATATTGTAAAAGAGAGAAATGCTTCCTGTATGGATGCAGTAATTGAAGCTTCAAAACTACGCTTAAGACCTATAATGATGACAACTTTTGCAATGGTTTTCGGTTCATTCCCGTTAATTTTATCCTTTGGAGCAGGCGCTGAAGCAAGAAATGCAATCGGTTATGTTCTAGTCGGCGGTTTAACCATAGGAACAATATTTACCCTAATTATAATTCCTTTCATGTATATTGCTTTAAAAGCCTTAAATAAAAAAAACTTAACCATTACTTAAATTCAGGTATTTTAGCAAAGCAATCATCCAATATTTCTTTACCGGAAGAATATTCTTTAACCGCTTTGTTTAAAACCATATATTTTTTTATATTGTCCATTGCTTTTAAATAAGGCAACGGTGAAACCAGAAAATTTAAGCTTTTATACCCTATAATAGAATTCCTGACCATCATATAGTTCTGAGCATCACTAACCTCATCTTGATAAGGTTCACCTTTCTTAAGTATCATATTTATATGCATGCTCTTGGGAATAATTATTGTATTTACCACCTCAAATCCTGCTCTCCTTGCTAACATTTTTATTGTATGGAGATTAAAATTATAAAAGTATTTAAACCGAAATCTATGGTATGGGGCAATATGCCTTGCATCAATATTAGGTACCTCAAGGTTCAAAATTCCGTCATCCTTTAAAAAACTCCAATACTTTTTTAGTACCTCTAAAGGATTTAGACATAAATTCAAAATGTGATATGCGGTTATAATGTTAAAAGTTTCCTTGGGCATTTTAATATTATCTAAAAAATGCCTTTCTATATTAATTTTAAGCTCATTTCTAGCATATTGAATAAGATAATTGTTATGTTCAACACCGATGGCATTGCTTCCTTTCTGCTCGAGTAAATAAACAAATTCCCCGATGCATGCGCTGCTATCTAAAACATTTATACCTTTTTTTAAATAATGTTTTATACGGTTATAGCGATAAATTGCTCTTAAAGCTGAACGATAAATTCTTCTTAGTTTCGGAATAAAAATTTCACCGGAATATCTCTCACTTTTTTGCTCATAGTAAAGTTCTAACCCTTCAAGGGTAGGGACGGGATTGCTATAAATTAACCCGCATTCACGGCACAGTACTTTAAAACTTTTATAATTCTCATAATCTTTACTTGTTATTAATTCATGATCAGATGAGTTACATAAGTTGCAAGTAAGTTCTAGCTTTTTATATTTGTGGTTATTATGTTTTAAATTATGCGCTCTATTCATATATTTAAGATAATTTAAAATAATTTTAACATTACCTTAAAATTTTAAATTAGTTATTTCAATATATAAATTGATTAAATATTAAAAACATTCCTAAGTTATTGCTTAGCGAGTAAAGCTTGATAAACTTCCAAGGTCTTATTGCACATAGTCTGTAAAGTAAAATTTTTCTTTACATTATTTAAAGCCTTAGAAGTTATTTCATTATATTTATCTTGGGATAGCTTTAGAGCAGATAATACTACTTTACTTGCTTCTTTTTCATTATCACTTGGAATATGAAACCCTGTGGATTTATCAACAATACTCTCTTCGGTTGCACCGCCTTCTTTGGTTGCAATGATAATTTTACCCATACTTTGAGCTTCAATGATAGTCCTGCCGAATGCTTCAGGTTTTAAGGAAGCAGATATTACAAAATCCGCTAACATGTATAGAGCAGGCATATCTTTAACTTCACCAGTAATTATAACCTTATCTTTTAAGCCATATTTGCTAATACATAACCTGACCTCTTTTAAGTATTCCTTATGCCTGCTTTCAGAAGCACCCACCATTAAACATAAGAAGTTTTCTTCCTGAAGTAGCTTAAAAATTTTAAGTAAATATAAATGCCCTTTCCAACGAGTAAACCTTGCCGGCATAATAATAATCTTTTTATTTTTAAAAAAATTATTACTAAGTTTTAAGTTTTGTTTTAAAGAAAATAATCTCTGCTCATTAACAAGAGAAGGAGAAAAATATGCTTGATCTACACCCCTATTTATAATAATCAACTTATCGTTTAAAATATTATAAGTTTTAAGTATATGATTATAAATAAATTTAGAAATAGCTATAACTTTATCGCCCTTGAGCATTATTGAGTTATAATATTTTTTAATATAATTGTCAGCATTATACGTACCATGGAAAGTGGTGACAAATTTAGCTCCAGTCAACTTACAGGCAAAATAACAGCTCCATGCCGGAGCCCTTGATCTTGCATGCACTATGTTAATAGCATTTTCCTTAATAACTTTTTTAAGTCTAAAAATATTTAATATTATATTAAGCGGATTTTTACTATGAACAGGTAAAATTATATGCTTAGCTCCCATGTGCTTTAAGTCATTTATCATCCTTCCTCCACCCCATGAGCAGACAAAAGCTTGGTAATTATTCTTAATTAAGGCACTTGCTATTTCCAAGGTGCCGCGCTCTACTCCCCCTGAAATAAGATTCGGTAAAACTTGTAGCACCCTGGGAATGTTCTCCATTTGTATCACTCTAAGTCAATTAAGATAAATCTGGTTCCATTGCCTTTATTAATTAATATCATTGCTTTTTTGTGGCCTAAAGACTTAATATTATTTATTTCATTTTCAAAATCTTTGATAGTAGTAATCTTCTTATTACCAACCTGTTGAATAAGATCTCCAGCACTAATCCCACTTTCGATTGCAGGGGAATTACGATTAATCCCTAAAACTATGATTCCACTCAAAGCAGGCTCGATTTTAAACTTGTTCCTCAAAGCGTTGTTTAAGTCGGCAACTCTTATTCCGAGCATAACCTGACCGATTTTCTCCGTATTTCCTTGCTTGGCTTCCGAATCTTCAGCTTCCTCACCTAGCGGATCACTTGTAGGCTTTTCAATAATAGTGTTAAGTACTTCATATTTACCGTTTCTAAATACCTGTATACTAACATGCTTATTAATAGGAGTCTCTGAAACCATTCTAGGTAATTTATGTATATTCTTCACTTCTTTACCGTCAAATCTGGAAATAATATCTCCGACTCTAACCCCGGCTTTGTCTGCGGGGCTATCCTTAACAACTTCAGCAACCAATGCTCCTTTAATTTTTTGTAACCCCATTGATTTCGCAACATATTCATCGACTGGTTGGATTAAAACCCCAAGCCAACCGCGGCTTATTTCACCTTTATTTCTTAATTGATCAATTATCGGCTCAACAATTGCAGAAGGCATAGCAAAGCCAATCCCTATATTACCCCCTGTTGTAGAAAGGATAAGAGTATTAACCCCGATTACTTCACCTTTCATATTAAACATAGGCCCACCCGAGTTACCTCGGTTTATTGAGGCGTCGGTTTGAATAAGATCGTCATATTGTGAACCGTTTAAATATCTTGCTTTAGCTGAAATGATACCTGCTGTAACAGTCCCTCCCAGCCCGAAAGGATTACCGATTGCTATAACAT
This sequence comes from endosymbiont of Acanthamoeba sp. UWC8, assembly GCF_000730245.1. NCBI lineage: Bacteria > Pseudomonadati > Pseudomonadota > Alphaproteobacteria > Holosporales > Holosporaceae > endosymbiont of Acanthamoeba sp. UWC8. Next base: position 1,164,913 of record NZ_CP004403.1, read on the forward strand.
AATCCCCGACTTTTGATTCATTCGAATTACCGAATTTTACAAACGGAAGAGGGTCTTTAGTATTAATTTTAAGTAAAGCTAAATCTGTTTTTGGATCCTTGCCCAAAACCTTAGCTTTATATCTTTCAGGACTTTCATCACCCAGCATCACTTCAATTTCATCAGCATCTGCTATATTATGATAATTGGTTACAATATAACCTTGCGGATCAATGATAAAACCGGATCCTAAAGACCTTATTTTTCTAGTTTTACGCGAATTAGGATCAGGTTCGAAAAATTCGAATAAATCCTGCGGATTTTCAGGAAGGTCGTTTAAAGAAAAACTTTTATTTCTCATATCAATTTTTTGGGTTGTGGAGATATTTACAACCGCGGGTATTGCCTTTTCAACGATATCGGCAAAAGAAGCAGGCGGCTGCGCAGCCGCAGCAATTTCTCCTACACTTAAAACTATTATAAATATAAACGCAATATATCTCATCATAATAAAAAATTATCCTTTTGTTTTAAGTTTACCTAAAAATTAATTTATAACAAAATTTTATCTTTTTCAAAAGCGTATTTTAGTTTAATAGGTAAGATATGCCTTTTATAAATTAAAAAATATGTCCAAAAAAAATAGTTTAAATTCTGCTTCTCCATTGGAGCCTAAATCAAAAAATATTAAAAGCTTAAAATACTTAATTAAATATATTAAGCCTTATAAGTACCAAGTATTTTTAATGATAATAGCCTTAATTCTCACCTCATCATCAGTATTAATTATAGGTAGAAGCTTACAATATGTCATTGATTCAGGTTTAAGTCAACACAACCCTGCCATGTTGGATAGAGCCTTGATTTATTTGATTTGTACAATAGTGGTACTTGCATTTTCCACTGCTGCGAGATACTACCTCATCACCTTAGTCGGGGAAAAAGCGATCGCTGATATCAGGCGCGATATTTACCATCAAATCCTAAGATTATCACCAAGTTTTTATGAAAGTAATAAGTCAGGAGAAATTCTATCTCGTATGACTACTGATACCACCCTACTTCAAACAGTAATCGGTACCAGTTTATCAATGGCAATGCGTAACTTTTTGATGCTGATTGGCGGGGTGATATTATTAATTACCACTAGCCCTAAACTTGCCGGAATGATGGGGTTAGTTATTCCGCTAGTTATTTTACCAATAGTATTTTTCGGTAAGAAAATGCGCATTTATTCTAAGCTTTCTCAAGATAAAGTTGCAGAAGTCTCAGCTCATACCGAAGAGACGATAAACGGCATAAAAACCATCCAGGCTTATACGCATGAAGAGGCTGAAAAAGTAATTTTTAAGAATAAATTAGGTGAAGTTATAGATACCTCCTTAAAACGGATAAAAAGCAGAGCATTCCTTATTTCAATAGTTATCAGTTTAGTATTCGGTTCAATCGGATTGATTCTATGGGTAGGCGGGCACCAGGTTCTTGATGGGACGCTTACCCCGGGGGAACTTTCCTCTTTTATATTTTTAGCTGTAGTTGCAGCTGGTGCATTCGGTGCTTTAGCGGAAACTATGGGAGATTTACAAAAAGCAGCCGGTGCTACCGAACGCTTAGTAGAATTTTTAGGTATTGCTCCTGAAATAATCAACTCTAAAGATGTAATTCTTTTAAACAACTTTACCGGAGCAATTAAAGTTGAAGACCTTACGTTTTATTATCCTTCTAAGAAAAGCAAAGCAAGCTTAGAGAATATTTCACTTACAATAGCCCCGAATAAGGTAACTGCAATTGTCGGCGAATCCGGTGCAGGCAAGTCAACTATATTTCAGTTATTGCTCAGGTTCTATGACACTGAGAGAGATAAAATTCTGCTCGATGGCACTGATATAAAAGATATTCAACTTGAGAACCTAAGACTACAGTTCGCTTATGTTTCTCAGGATCCTTTAATTTTTTCTACCTCAGCATATGAAAATATACTTTACGGTAACCCCAAAGCCTCCTATGAAGAAGTCATAAATGCAAGTAAAGCTGCTGCTGCATTAGAATTTATAGAAAAGCTTCCCAACGGATTTGATACTTATTTAGGCGAGAAAGGCGTGAGGCTTTCGGGCGGGCAAAAACAACGGATTGCTATAGCCAGAGCTTTCCTTAAAAACCCGAAAGTATTGCTGCTTGATGAAGCAACCTCCTCGCTTGACAGTAAAAATGAGAAATTAGTTCAGCAAGCTTTAGAAAATATTATGCAAAACAGGACTACAATTATCATTGCTCATAGACTTTCAACAGTAAGAAATGCAAACACAATATATGTACTTAAGGAAGGCAAACTTGTTGAGCATGGAACTCATGATGAGCTCATCAATACTAATGGAGAATATAATAGGTTGGTAAGAATACAACTAACAAACACGGAGTAAAATGCCTAACCCTTTACTGTTAAACTTGTTTTGGGAAGTAAGGAAACTTAAAAACATTGGTTCTAAGAGAGCTGAGGCTTACCATAGATTGGGGCTTCAAAATATTCGTGATTTAATTTTTTATTTTCCTTATCAAATAATTGATAGACGTTATTCTCCTGCCCTATCTGAAGTTTTAAACGGCAGTATAATTACAGTAGAAGTCACGGTTGAAGAACATAAATTTAATATTTCACGTAACAAAAGAACTCCTCAGAAAATTATTTGCTCAAATGAGAGCGGCAAGCTTACCGTAATTTACTTTAATGCCAACCTGAATCACCTAAAAGAGACCTTTGGGATCGGCAGAACAATTTTGGTTAGCGGCAAAGTCGAGTACAATAATGGAGAGCTGCAAATGGTTCACCCCGATATAGTAGCTAACCCGACGGAGGTAGATAGGGTAAAAATCTTAGAACCGGTTTATCATTCTACATATGGTCTTAACTCAAGATTCTTAAATTTAACAATACAAAATACCCTAAAATTTATTCCTACCCTTCCCGAGTGGCTGCCTCAGGGTTTACTTGATAAACACGGATGGATTTCCTGGCTTAGTTCATTACAACATGCGCATTATCCCGAACATGAAGATGAAGTTACCGGAGATAGTAAATATAAGCAACGTTTAGCTTTTGATGAACTACTTGCTACTCAGCTTGCATTAAGCCTGGCAAGGAAGCATTACCAAAAGCAAAGTAAGCCGAAATTAAACTTTCATGGAGTACTAACTGATAAGCTTTACAAACAGCTTCCCTTTGACCTCACGGATGGACAAAAACAAGCGATAAAGGAAATCGAAAGTGACCAAAAATCACCATACCGGATGGCACGTTTAGTTCTAGGTGATGTCGGGTGCGGAAAAACCTTAGTCGCACTATGTGCAATGCTTAATTGTGTAGAAGGCGGGAAGCAAGCTGCGCTTATGGCTCCTACCGAAGTTCTGGCCAAACAGCATTTTGTAAAATTAACTGAGCTTTGTGAGAAGCTCGGATTAAAAGTTGAATTATTAATCAGTAAAATGCCTGCATCCAAACGCAAAGAGGTATTAGAGAGCATTGCAAGCCACACAGCTCATATTGTTATCGGAACCCATGCATTGTTTCAAGAGAATGTACAATTTGCCGCCCTAGGTCTCTCAGTAATAGATGAGCAGCAAAGATTCGGAGTAGAACAAAGAGCTTCCTTAAGTAAAAAAGGTATAGCACCAGATTTTTTAATGATGTCGGCAACTCCTATCCCGCGTACGTTATGCATGGTTAATTACGGTGATCTCGATCTCTCAATCATTAAAGATAAACCCGCCATGCGGGAACCTATTCAAACTTCGGTAATTTCATCAAATAAAATACCCGAGCTTTTAGAAAGAATAAAAGATGCGGTAGAGAGCGGAGAGAAGATATATTGGATATGTCCGCTTATTGAAGAATCCGAGTCTTTGGACCTTTCTTATATAGAAGATAGATTTTCTATTTTGGATGAATTATTACCTAAAAAAACAGGAATTATTCACGGTAAGATGCAGGGCATAGAACGTGATAAAACTATGCTTGAGTTTTTAGAGGGTAAAATTAGCGTACTAGTTGCAACTACCGTGATTGAAGTAGGCGTTGATGTTAGTGATGCAACTATCATGGTGATAGAAAATGCTGAAAGATTCGGCTTATCACAATTACATCAGTTAAGAGGGAGAATTGGCAGAGGAAATAAGAAATCACATTGTATTTTAGTATACAAATACCCGGCGACCCAAACCGCCAAACAACGGCTCAATATTATGAAAGAATCTAATGACGGATTCGTAATTGCCGAGGAAGATTTAAAAATCCGAGGCAGCGGTGAAATTTTAGGTACTAAGCAAAGCGGCTTGCCTTCGTTTAAAACCTGTAATTTAAACTATCACTATAATTTAATTCCTGAAGCTAATGCATTAGCACGAAAAGTAGCTGAAGATGACCCTGATCTTAAACATCCGGCAAATCAAAAACTTAAACTGCTCCTTAAGCTTTATGAGCAGGACAAAAGCGTTAATTATATTAAGAATAATTAACCTATAAACATTATTACTTTACGGGAAAGTCAAAATGATCTTCGGGCTTTCTTTGAAATGGTTCATTTCTTAAAGAATAATGCCACCATTCTTTAGAGTAATTCTCAAAGCCGCACTTTTCCATTATAGAGCATAATAATAAACGATTTTTTTTTGCTTCAAAAGAAATGTCGGGGTTTTGAGTACCAGATAATTTATCGATAAAATCCACCCTGGTACCCATATCTAATTCCTCTTTTCCTTCTAAAGTAATGATGGTTAAATCCACCGTACTACCCCTGCTGTGCGCTGAGTATTTGGCAACATAGCCCAACTCGAAGAAATCTTTTTTATCAACTTGCGGATAAAATTTTTCTTTCATTTTCTGGTCATTCACATCTTGCGACCATTCATAAAAATCCAAACAAGCTTGCGCCGGGCGATAGATATCATATACTTTAAGCCCAAGACCAAACTTATTTAACTCTTCTTGAACCATTTTTAAAGCAAGCGCTGCTTGGTATGTACTAATAGCTACTTCTTTTTCATATCCCTTTACTACTCTACCTGTGAAATTATCCTCCTTAGCATACATTATGTATTGCTCAATTGATGGATCTATATCATTAAGGTAAACAAAGCCTTTCGGGAGGGAATCATTAGAAAATTGTAGGTTAGAGAGCATACACCCCTTTATTATTACTTATATTCTACAACTATTATAAAAATATATAACAAAGCAATAAGAAATATATCTTTCTTACGTTGAGAAATCTCCTTTATAACATTAAGCAGAAATAATACTAACAGATACGCCAATAAATAAGGTATGTTAAGCCATACTCCTGATAATAAAATAAATCTTAAAGAGTAGTATTCAGCTACTTTTTTCCCATCCAATTTAGAAGTAATAAATGCATATATAAAGTATGCAAATAAGAACGAAGTAAGCCAGCCAAATATAGTTGCTTCATTTAACGTGCGGAATATAGAGCCTAAGATACCAACCATAAATAGAGTCTTATCAGCATCGGTTTTTACTTTATCAATTAAGAAGTATGATAAAATAAGCCCGGCTCCGGAAAATAATAATAAAATATATTTTTCTGAAAAGCCTGAAGTTAAAAAATATAAAATAAAAGCAAGTATAGATATAGAGACTTCGAGAATAGTATATTCAAAATTTATTTTGACATCACAGTAGTTACATCTGCCGCGTGTAGAAACCCAACTTAACACAGGAAGATACTCATAAAATTTTAAAGTATGCCCGCAGGTTGAGCAATGCGGTACTTTACCGAGTTTCGGATTATATCCATGTATCGGGATTTTCCTCGGAAGCCTAAAAAGCACTGTACTTGCAAAATTACCCAGTAATACGCCGATAATTAATGCAAATATATAATTTAGAATCATTTAGCTTTACGCTTTAGTTTTTGATTAGATAAAATAATAGAAGCTATAATAATTGTTGCCCCGATAATCATATGTGCTTTTAGTTGCTCCCCAAGCACAACTACACCTAAGAACATAGCACTTATAGGCACTGCATAAGTTATAAACGATACTCGTGTCGGCGTCCAATTTTTAAGTAAATAATAAAGTAGTACCAGTGAGATGGTACTTGCCACTATTCCCATCCAAATTATTGCAATGATTGTACTATTTTCCTGAGGAAAATTTATCTCAGTTTGATTTGAGAGTAAAATTATCCAAAATAAAATTGCAGAAGTTGTACTTGAAATTACTGCCAGGGTGATAAAGTTTTCTTCTTTAAAATAGATTTTTGTATATACACCTTGAGCTGCATAACAAAGTGCCGCCCCAATTATAGCAATCTCCGGCAATACATTTCCCATATCGCTACCCCCATTAAGCTTATTAGCAAAAATAAGTAAAGCACCCATAAACCCGGTTATTACACTTAATATTAACTTTGTATTAAGCTCTTTATCAGGTAAAAATATTACACTAAGTATTACAGTAAATATCGGAGTTAAGGAATTTAAAATCCCAGCTACACTTGAACTAATATAACCTATCGCCCAGGCAGATAGAATAAAGGGTAAAAAATTTCCTATAACCCCGGAAAAAGCAATTTTGGTAAAAAGATTAAAATTTTTTGGAAGCTTAGCTCTAAATATTGGCATGATGAACCATAAGCAGATAGAAGCTACCGTAACTCTATAAGTAACAAGCTCAAGTACAGTTAGCTCTCTTAAGGCTACTTTAGTCCAAAAGAAAGAAGTGCCGAATCCTAAGAACGAAATAATAAAAAAGGCTCCCCATTCTTTATAAAAATTACTGATTCGGAAGCCCTTCATAAAATATATCCGGTATTAATTATTAATTATCGGCAAATTTCCATTTCGCTGAAAAAGAAACTAATTTCGTTCTTTGCATTTTCTAAAGAATCGGAACCGTGCACAGAGTTTGCTTCGATACTTTCGGCGAAATCTTTTCTGATTGTACCGTCTGCGGCATCTTTAGGATTGGTTGCTCCCATTATTTCTCTATTTTTAGCAACCGCATTTTCCCCTTCCAGTACTTGTGCAACGACCGCTCCTGAAATCATGAAACTTACCAACTCACCGTAAAAAGGCCTATCTTTATGTATAATGTAAAATTGCTTAGCTTGCTCTTCGGTTAGCTGCAATCTTTTTTGTGCAACAATCTTTAAACCGGCTTTTTCAAAGCGCTCATTAATGGCGCCTGTTAAGTTTCTTCTAGTAGCATCAGGCTTAATAATTGACAAAGTTCTTTCTAAACCCATAATTTTCCTCAAATTTGAAATAAGGAACGTGATTATATGCTATACTATAAAGTTTTCAAGAGGTTTTCTCCTGATACACGGGTTTGCCCCTCCGGCCTCATCATTTGCCACACACGGGCTTTTTAAATCATTCCTGGTCGGATCTACCGCCGCACAAGAAGAAAGCACCATCCCGAGCATCGTTAAAAAAATCATTTGTTTAATTTTCATTTTTCCCTCACTTATCTAAACCATATCCTGCATGTAAAGCCCTTACCGCCAATTCTTTATATTCAGCATGAACAAGCACGCTAATTTTAATTTCAGAAGTTGATATTACTAATATATTTATACCTCTATCCGCTAAAATTTGAAACATCTTTTGTGCAACGCCCGAATGAGATTTCATTCCAATGCCGATTATTGAAATTTTAGCGACGTTGTCATCAACAATAATATCACGGCAGTTTATCTTCTTATTAGTCTCGATTGAATCCAAAGCCTTGTCAAGATCATTTTTAGCAATGGTGATAGTGAGGTCGGTTTTACCTCTACTGCCAATATTCTGCACAATTAAATCAACATTTACATTCTTTTCTTCCATAGAATTAAACAGCTGAGAAGCTGACCCCGGGACATCCGACATAGCTTTTAAAGTAATACTTGCAATATCACCCTTACAGGTGATTCCTGTAACCATATGCTTCTCAACAATTTGGTCTTCTCCCACGATCATGGTTCCTACTCCGTCATCAAAACTTGATAAAACTTGCATTTTTAAGTTAAATTTCATAGCGATTTCCACGCATCTTGAATGCAATACTTTCGCGCCTGAAGATGCCATCTCCAACATTTCATCAAAAGCAACCTGCTTTAATTTTCTGGCTTTCGGCACTATTCTGGGATCTACGGTATAAACCCCGTCTACATCAGTATAAATATCACACCTATCAGCCTTGAGTGCTGCTGCAATTGCGGCAGCAGTTGTATCGGAGCCTCCGCGCCCCAAAGTTATCACGCGCCCTTCGTAAACGCCTTGAAAACCCGCTATTACAGGTATTTCATCCTCTTCCAAACACTTCATCAATTGTTTAATTTCTATATGGGTTATTTTTGCATTTGAAAATATCCCGTCGGTAAATATCGGCACCTGCCATCCCAACCACGAACGTGCTTTAAGACCTGCATTTATTAACGCAAGAGCAAGCAATCCGCATGATATTTGCTCTCCTGCTGCAATAATAGAGTCATACTCAGCTAATTCCTCATTAGTTTTCATGCGAGACAAAAAAAGAGCGTCATTTACTAAATTATCAGTAACGCCGGTCATTGCCGATGCCACCACTACTATCTTATTACCCTGCTCTCTTTCCTTTTGAATAATTTTAACAACATTCTTTATTCGCTCAAGAGTTCCGACAGAGGTGCCGCCGAATTTTTGTACAACTAGCGTCATATAGATTTTAATTATTCTTCGGAATTGCTTTCTGAATTCAACATCTTCATACCCATTACATGATAGCCGCTATCAACGTGAATAACTTCACCGGTAACCCCGCTTGATAAGTCGCTTAGCAAATATACTGCAGTCCCGCCGACATCTTCCAAAGTAGTGTTTCTTTTAAGCGGGGTATTATCCTCACTCCATTTTAAGAAGCTTCTAAAATCTCCGATCCCGGAAGCTGCCAATGTCTTCACCGGCCCGGAAGAAATTGCATTCACTCTGATGTTTTTCTCGCCCAGGTCGGCCGCAATATACTTTACGCTTGCTTCCAGCGCGGCTTTTGCTACTCCCATAACGTTATAATTAGGAATAACTTTTTCGGCTCCGTAATAAGTAAGTGTTATTATGCTTCCACCGTCTTTCATTAGCTCTGCTGCACGCTTTGCGGTCGCTATGAATGAATAACAGGAAATATTCATTGTATGTAGGAAATTTTCTAAAGAGGTATCGACATATCTGCCTTTAAGCTCATCTTTATTAGAGTAAGCAATTGAGTGCACTAAAAAATCTAGCTTACCCCATTTTTCTTTAATAAATTTAAATGCTGCATCTATAGAGTTCATATCTGAAACATCACAAGCAATAAGGGTATCCGAACTGACTGATTCCGCAAGCGGCGAAATCCTTTTCTCTAAAGCTTCTCCTTGGTAAGAAAATGCAAGTTCAGCACCTTGCAAGTAAGAAGCATGAGAAATTCCCCAAGCCAATGACTTATTATTTGCCACTCCCATAATCAAACCTTTTTTGCCCTTTAAAAGCTCACCCTTCGGCAAACCTTGCACTGTAATTGCTTCAGACATATTATCCTCAAAATTTTATAAACAACTATTTACTTACTGAACAATTTGCCAAGTACCGTCCGGATTACGGCATGCCTTACCGTATGCCTCTTGAATTTTATTCCCTACCTTAACGGTTTGGGTATATTCTCTGCAATACTTTCCATGTTCTTCATAAGTTTTTGCCGGGGTAACTACACCTGATGCACCGGTATCCGGGTTGCTCCAAGTTGAAGCTACACCTGTTCTGTTTGCTTCTAAAGCTCTTTGTGCGGTATTATTATGATTAGCTACATCCGCCCTATCTAAAGAAGCACCCAGAGAACTTCCGCCTAATGCACCAAGTAAAGTTCCTGCTGCAATTGCTGCAATCTGACCTTTACCTTTACCCACATTAGATCCGACCCAAGCACCTGCAACTGCTCCGGTTAAACCGCCTATCGTTCTTTTGTTAGCATACCCTGCTTCATTGGTTAAAGCCATATTATCACAGCCTGCAAGGGTGAATACTGTTACGGCCAGCGCTGCATATTTCTTAAAAATTTTGTTCATAAATCCTCATTGCAAGGTTTGTTTTTAATAGTTAAACCAGTATTATATACTTTTTTTAATATGGGTCTAGTAGATTTAAAAACAGCATTATTTTGTTTTAAAAAAAAATTAATATATCAAGTATTGAGCTTTTCAGCTAAAACAATACAATATTCTTTATTTTTAACTAGAATCAATAAAAATTATGTTTAAAGTTATTTGTGAGTTGGATAGATTTGAAGTCTTGGGACTAATAGGCTTAAGATATAAGAACTGCCGACCGTGTGAATTTAGTGACTATCAAATGTCCGAAGGCACGTCCGATTCAGCCCTCCGTGCTGTCAAAGCTTATCATGTGGCGAAAAAATTAGAAGTTATGGCACTCGAGATTAGCACACCAGAATATAAAAGCCTCGCAAACAAACTGGAGTATGTTAGGGATTTATCCGATTACAGGCATATTTCACTCTACGATGAAAGCGATACTATTACAAACGTGATAAAAGTTTTTGACAATCCATGGATATATAGTGCAATTATAAAATTACACATACCCTCTGCTCTTGACAAAATACTTATCGCTTCACAATCCTTCCTTTCCTGGTTCGACTCTAAGCCGGCTACGGATATAAACAAAAATAAGCCTGAAGAGTTTTATACCCTATGGCAAAAATCTTATTTATTTCACATCCCTGAAACCGAATTTCATGATCGCTTATTAGGAACCATACAAAAAAGCGATTTTAATGACGGCAGTAATAAACAATATTACGGTATAGATAAATACTTTTTAACTTATCTTTTAGCAGGTAAAGAGAATTCCAAATGTATACCGCTTCATGCCGACCAGCTGGGAAATGCCCTCATATATAAAGATGAACAAGTAATTATACAACAAGAAGATATTTACGAAGACTACAAGGCTTCTTTACCTAAATTATTCGGCCTGGAGTTTTTGGAAAAATTAAGTAGGCTGAGATCCTGTATAAGCAATAATAACGAAGGAACCATATTAATCATTGATGAAGGAGATAAATTTACTTTAAAACCTAAAAATTATAAAGCTCACCCGATTACTGAAATAAAATTATGCGAAGGATTAAACGGTATGCTGGCCTCTGTTTCTATAGCCGTAAAAAACGCTCAGGCAGCATGTAAAGAGAGGATTGAAAGCAGTTACCCGGAATCGGATGATCAAATGCATACTGCACGTAATGACTTATATACATTTGATTGCCATACCATGAAGGAAGCACTGACAGCAGTCGGTAATTTTAGTGACATATATCCTTATTAATATATAAAAAAACAACGGTTAAATTATGAATAATAAAATTTCCTCACTTTATTTTTGTGATAAAATTTATTTTGAAACGGGCGCTACTCCGTTTCTTAGGGCTAGCTCAGTCAGTTTGTTCGGCTCCAGGTCAACAACTATAGCAAGAATGTTACAAGGAATTTGGCCGGGCTCAACTTCAACAACGGATAAACTATATATTGCCGGCACATTATCAAGCAACATAAGGTTATTAACCGATGCCGAAAGGTTAGGAGATCTGTTTGCTTTATCACTGATACATCGCATTATAAGCATAACCGCTTCCAGCGCAAAGCTTTACACTGATAATTCAAATATCAGGCCGCTTTTTAAATATACTACTTCCCTGGCACTCAGTGCCATACCTGCCTTATTTTTAATTTATGTTGTAGGGTATCCTGCTGAAGATTTAATCTTAAATGCATGCATTACTCAATTATCTGCAGCCGCTATTTCATTTGTTTCTCTAAGAGCAAGTAACTTTTTAAGAAGCTTAGAATTAATTTCATATGACAACGAGTTCAGTAAAACCGGTTACATAAGCAGATTACTTACTTCATCCGCTATTGATATCTTTTTATCAGCCTGCTTACACGGTATGCAGAATTATATGAACCCCGTGAATCAATTCGGTTTCCATAACACTATTGTATATTGCTTTAAGGATTACTCATCTTATAACATTCATAATGCTTCCAATCTGGAAATAATACAAATGATTTATACAACTATACCTCTTATCTCGGTTGTAGATAAGGCAGTATGGTTTTTAGGCAAAACTGCAGTCGATGCATGCATTTTAGGATTACATGTATTCGGTAAAATTCCAGAAATCAGATCTCCTTTTATCAATGCTTTCGCAAATACTAATAAGGAAATTCTGGAAGTAGATAATGAACCTAAACGCGAGTATTGGAGTAAAAAACAACGATTTGAATATAAGAAAAGGCAAGAAGTGAATAAAACGGCTGAACGGGAGATTACAGATTCAAAAAAAGACATTACTACTATTAATTATGCTAAACCCAATAAGGAACCGGACAATACACTTATACATAGAGTTAAGGAAAAAATTAAAAGTCGGCCATCAACACCAAGTGTACCTGATAATACGGTAAATGAACAACATTCCGGGAAGGAACAGGAGGAGGATTTTACAACCTCATATAAAATAACTACGAAAGATTATACTTTTTATAAAATTGATTCTGGATTACTCAAAAACACTTGGGGAGTACTTGAGCTAAAAAAATATAAAGGTGATGAAAATTTATTTGAAAGATCACTAGCCAGCGGGCATGTATCTAACCATAATTCCTCTATAAAATACATTAAATCATCGGATAAATATGAAATCAGACCACGTAGCACCGGTGACAGAATTTTAGGGAAGCTGGAAAAAGGCAAAACAGGCTTCAATGGTTTAGCCTCCCTTGGTGAAGCAATGGATTTATATGAAAAATGTAAAGCTGCCGGCAACGGAGAAGAGCCTAGCCTAATAATATTTAACCAGCGTGTTAAACACCAGGATATAGGTAGGGCTTAAAAAACTTTGTGTTTATATTCACATATATCACTAATTATACATGAAGCGCATTCGGGCTTTCTCGCCTTGCAGGTATAACGGCCATGCAGAACCAGCCAGAAATGCGCTTTAGGCCTCCATCTGGAGGGAACTTTTTTCATTAGCTCCAGTTCAGTTTTTTCTGGAGTATTAGTTTTACAAAAACCTATTCGATTGGATACGCGAAAAATATGCGTATCCACCGCTATAGTCGGCTCATTGAACACACAGTTTAAAATAACATTTGCGGATTTCCTACCTACTCCCGGAAGTGAAGTTAGCTCAATCATTGAAGCCGGCACTTCACCCCCGAACCTTTCAATTAAAGCTTTACTCATTAAAATTATATTCTTTGCTTTTGCATTATATAAACCGATAGACTTTATTATTTCTTTTAGTTTTTCTTCTCCGAGCTCAATCATTTTTTGCGGAGTGTTTGCGACTTCAAACAGTTTCGGAGTTACACGGTTCACCCCTTTATCGGTTGCTTGCGCCGATAGAACTACCGCAACTAATAATGTAAAAGGGCAAGAATAATCCAACTCAATTTTGGGGTGAGGTTTGTTAGCAAAAAATCTTTCAAAAATCTCATTGATTTGCTTAGCTTTCAACATGCTTTATTCTCAATATTCTTCCGAAAAGTTGATACGCGAGAAAACAATTCTGTACAATAAGTTTTTTGTTATATTACTATAAAAAATATTTAGGAAAGAATACATGCGGCAAGAAATATATAAAATATCCATAGTAATACCATGCTACAACGAGTCTCAAGGTGTTAAAGAGGCTTATATGAGTATTATGCAAACAATCGGTCGCTTAAAAAAGCCTTATGAAATCATATTTATTAATGACGGAAGCCGAGACGATACTATAGAAGCATTAAATGAGATATATTTAAATTATGATCATATAAAGATAATAGATTTAACCAGAAATTTCGGCAAGGAAGCGGCTTTAACCTGCGGCTTAGATTATGCAAGCGGGGATATCATTATTCCGATGGATGCGGATTTTCAGGACCCCCCTGAACTCATCCCCTCAATGATAAGTTTATGGCAGCAAGGTTATGATGTCGTTTTAGCTAAGCGCAATAACCGTGAAGGTGAGAGCTTTATTAAAAAGTTTACCGCTAAAATGTTCTATAAACTATTTTTAAAATTATCTAAAACTCCGCTACCGGAGAACACGGGCGATTTTAGGTTAATGGATAAAAAAGTAGTCGAGAAGATAAGATTATTACGAGAAAAAAATCGTTTTATGAAAGGTATATTTTCTTGGGTGGGGTTTAAAACCGCCACCATTACTTTTGATCGGCCGAAAAGAAAGCATGGGCAGACTTCTTGGGACTATAGAAAACTCTTTAGCTTCGCTCTCGATGGTATCTTTTCATTTTCTACCCTGCCGCTTAAAATTTGGCTTTATATTGGGGTAATGACCTCACTTTTCTCTTTGAGTTATGCATTATTTCTTGTACTTAGAACTATATTTTACGGTATTGAGCTTCCGGGGTATGCTTCAATAATGGTAGCAATACTTTTTATGGGAGGAGTGCAATTGATAAGCCTCGGTGTAATCGGAGAATATATAGCCCGAGTTTATAAAGAAACTAAAAACCGCCCCATTTATTTAATTAATGAAGTTTATACTAAAGATGAAAAAACAACTAAATAGATATGGTCAAATTATTGCAATTACGGGTGGAATTGGTGCCGGAAAATCTTTTATTTTAAGATGCTTCCGGCACTTAGGATTTATCACTTATTCCTTTGATCAGATAATTGCCGATATGTATAAAAAAGGCGGCAGTGCCTATCAGGCGGTCGCTACTGCTTTCCCTGAATGCACAACACCTGATATGATTGACAAGCAACTCTTGGCTAAAAAAGTTTTTAGCAATAAAGAAGATTTAATAAAATTAGAATCTATTGTACATCCTATCGTCAGAGAAGATTTATACAAGTTCGTCAAACAAATAAAAAAGCATAGTAAAACATCAATAGTAGTAGAAGTACCTCTCTTATTTGAAACTGCTCACCCGTATGGTTTTGATATTACAATAAGTGCAATTGTTAATAAAGAGACCCAACTAAATCGGGTTTTGCAGAGAAAAAATATGACTATTGATAAATTTAATGCTATTGTGGAGCGGCAAACTACGGACAATTATAGAATCAAGAATTCTGATTTTATTATTGATACAGGTGTCAGTATGGCACATACGTTTAAACAAATTAAAATTTTAGTATATGGCAGATATAAGAGAAATAGTATTAGATACGGAAACCACAGGCCTTAACCCTTATGAAGGGCATCGAATTATTGAAATCGGTTGCGTGGAACTGATTAATCGCGAAATAACCGGTAGAACCTATCACACTTATATCAACCCGCTTCGTGACGTACCTTCGGATTCATATGCAATCCACGGTATTTCATCAAAGTTTTTGTTGGATAAACCTCTCTTTAAAGATATTGTTAACGACTTTCTGAATTTCTTGGAAGGTGGCAATTTAATCATCCATAATGCCGGCTTTGATATCGGCTTTATTAACTATGAACTGAATTTAATTTCACTTAAACTTTTAAATTTTGATAATGTTATAGATACTTTAACTCTAGCTAGGCGCAAGTTCCCTAAATCGCCGGCAAGCCTTGATGCTTTATGTCAAAGATTTAACATCAGCTTGGAAAACCGTGAGAAACATGGCGCTTTAATTGACTCCGAATTACTTGCTCAGGTTTATATTGCACTTCTTGAAGGTTCCCAATCAACCTTAAGTTTTGCAGAAGATGTTGATAATATAATGAAAACAATTAAAGCGGAAAGTACCTTCCCTTATCGTAGGTTCCAAATAACTACTCAGGAAGAAAAACTCCATAAAGATTTTGTTGAAAAAATTCCTAATTCTTTGTGGAAATCTTATAATAACTAGTTAATATATCTTGTCTTCATCAAGCTTTTTAAGTATTTCTTTTCTAAGAAATAACTGCTTTGTTTCACCAATATACCCTGTAAACACTGCCCCTAGATATATTTTCAGCTTTTGTTTAATAAATTCGCTGCTAGTAATTATATAATTCTTGTTTTCTTCTATGCTGGCTATAGTTAAAAACCAATTTAGTTCATTATGCGCAAGCTCATTGATATTTAATCCTTGCAAAGCTATCTCTAATATATCATGTCGGTTAATGAATGTAACCGCATTCCATAATTCCAATTGAGCAATTAAATAATCATCATTATTAATTACTAAGCTTTTAGTATCATTAGCTATAGCTATTTTCGGTTCCGATAAAATCTCCTGCTCGGTTTCCTTATAATATTGCTGAATCCAAATATCAGGCAGGGTTATATACTGCTTTATTTCCTCCGCAGCTCTAATATCGCGAATCGAGGTAATGCTTGCCCGAAAATTGAGGGTGTTTGAGATGATAGCAGTATAGATTAAATTTGCGCCGGTCGGTGAAATCATGTTTTCTTTGTTATGCTTTTTATATTCTTCCCAAATAAGCGTGGCACACGAACCGACGGTTTCGATTTTAGCTCTGCTGCCTATTAGTTTTATCCAATATTTCTCAAAGCCATGATGGTGATCAAATACCTCAATCACCTGCTCTCTTACCACAAATTTTTCAAAATAGTTCGGATTGGAGATATCCACCAACACATAATTATAATCATGAGGGTTTTCAGGCACATCATGCGATATATCCATGTTCCATGCCAAAACACTTATAGGCACCGTTTTATTAAATTCGCCCGTGAAGACTGTCTTTGCTTTCTTTCCCCTTAACTCCAAAAGTTCTTTGTAAGCAACGGCACAAGCTAATACGTCAATATCGACATATTTACTTCCTGCACAAATAATAATCGGTTTTTCCATCATTAACCCTCATTTTCCTATTTTACAAGAGACCAGCATTATATAGGAAATAGTGCTGCATAAATCAACTTATTAATAGTTTATTATTAAAAATACAAGAAAATCTAATTATGTATTATTTTTTTAATACAAGCATGTTATAATAAATTTATAAGAGGATATTAATAATGTTTTTTAGCTATGAACTCAAAAAATACAAATATAAGCACGAACGAGATCCAAACAACTTCTATGGAAGCTAAAGAATTTGATGAATCTTTACTTCACATGCTTAACAATCTTACTGAAGACCCGGCTGAAGCTGAAGAGTTAACCGAATTAAGCAACTCCTTTTTAACCCCTTTTATTATGAATAGGCTATTAACGCTCCAGGTAAGTTTAGGTATATTTCAAGAAGAAATTAATGACCTCATGAAAGAAGGCGTAAGCCAAAATTCTTCCGTTAGAGGAAAATTACTACATGCATATAAAGCTATAATCAACCACGAGCTTGAACTGGTGCAAGATGCTTCCCCCGAGCAGGTAAGTCTGCTGCAGTTAAGCCAGATGGTAGCATACCTTGCCAGGCCTTATATAGTTGAAGTGATGCAGGAGAGTATCAAAAAACTGCTTAACCCTAATGAAGTAGAACTTGATATAAATTTACTGAGAGAAGCGATTAATCATGCCAGAATATCAAATTTATTAGCCGGCGAATACTTAGACCTAACTAATGATAAGATAATTAAGAAAGTAAGAGCAGGCAAGTTAGTGGTTATTCAACTGCATGACCTTACTCGTGATGGCGAAATTATCTCAGCTCCTAAGACTTTAGTTCTGCCTCCTGAGCAGGTTGATAAGGAAATAGCAAGACACAAAGAAAAATTAGGGTTTATAACCAAATTTTCAGACGATAAAATAACCCAGGAATATTTCCCTGCCAAAGCGGAGCTGGCCGAATGCTTGAGCTTGGCGTTTAGAAATAATGACCTTAGTTTTATAAAACTTTGTTTAGATAATAAAAAGCTCTCCAAAGGAGTTTTGGAAGGTCATATGGATCTATTTTACCAAACTTTTGAAAAAGGTAGGTTTGATCTCTTAGATATCATGGTTGAGCACGAACTGTTCGGCTTTGGTACTAATGAAATTGCGCATATAGACAGAAGACTACCTTCAGGCCTTACTCCGCTTATGGAAGCTTGTAAAAAGGGTGATTCAATTCTTGCAAGAAAGCTTATTGCTATGGGTGCCGATCCGACCCTCACTGATAAAGACGGATATAATGCTTTAATGTATACTGCTCTTTATACAAATGAGCAAATTAATGAACTGAATAAATCGAGTGAAGAGCAATCCGAAACAATAAAAGATTTAAAGATTGCTAAAAATGCTATTATTACCGCTTTACTTAAAGATAAAAGACTAGATTTAAATGCTAAAAATAAAGTAGACAGTAAAACCGCCATGCAAATTTTACTGGAGCATTCGGTTATAAAAAATGAGCAAGGTATCACTGAGCTAAGAGGGGATCACGGTGCTATTGAAAAATTAATTGCTGCCGGTGCCGACCCGAGTTTCGGTGAATTTGAACTTAGCTTTAAGGCTAAGTTTTTTATAACCCTGGGTATTTCAATAGCTCTTACTACTGCAAAGAATGCAATAATTAATTATATCGGGTTAGGTATAATCGGTAGAACCGTATTTTATCCGGTTATCAGATTAGTAGATTATGCATTAGATTTAGTTATCGCCTATAAAGCTTATCTTGATGCAAAAAACCCTCTCTATGTATTATCCAGAACTATCTTAGATACGGAATATGCTAATGATACTCTAATTAATATGGATAAAAAGCCGATGATCGGTGCATTCCATATTAATTGGTACGGCAAAGTTATAGCCGGAGATGACTTAAAAAATTATATGGCAAATCATGTAGGATATAGGAATATTAATAACGCTTTCTTTACAACTGAAAGTATTCCGACAATTTCAGGCAATCCCTCGGAATTAAGATTAAGTAAAGAATCACAGCTTATAATGGCTGAAACTTTGTTTAACCGTTATTATCGTTTAAAACAAGATTTAGGCAATCATTGGATGGCTCCTTGGACTCGTAAAGCTTTAGAAAATTTGAGCGAAGAAATTAAGCAGGCTTATGCAAAAACTAGCTATGGTTATAAAATAAACAGTACTTCTTTAGAGAAGCTAAATGCAATATTTACTCCTTTTAATCACACAAAATTAGTGAAAGAGATTTTTGCTTCGGGAGAAAAAAGAGAGTTATTCTACAAATTTCATAGCCTGGTTAAGCTCGGTGCTTTGTCAGTCGATTTAGAAACCAGATATAACTTGGAAAAATTTGAACAGTTGTTACATTCGCCTGAAAGACCTAAACAAATAGAAATTGAAAATAATCATTCAAACCAAAATATTTCTTTTGATGATTTTATAGAATTTTGCCACAGCCTAACAATTGAAGGGGTAGATTTAGATACCACTTTCAGAATTGTTGAGCATGAATTTAAAAAAGGTTTAGATAATGATTTCGAACCTAAAACTTTATTTGAATTGATCAGCGGTGCCTCGGCTAATATTATGCATGCAGTGCTTGACGGAGGGGTAAAAGGTATAGCATATGCAGCCGGGTCTTCCCGTAGTAAAGTTCATCATTATTTAGCCGAAGGAATTTCTACCCTTGGAGCTATGGGTAATTCCGCCTTACATGTAGGACTAAGGGAATTTTATGATAGCATCTATTCCTTACCTGCGATAGCTTTGGCCGGCGGTGCTTATGCTTTATACAGATGGCCTTCTCAAAGTTGGGAAGCTTGTAAATTTGTATTCAATGCAACATGCTCTTTAGCTGTTATGGCTTATAGTGTTATCTCCTATGCATTTTATGGTGTAAAAGAAGCATTTAATATGATATTAGAGGGAATTCACATAGTTAAAGAATTTGCTTTAAGTTACTTTGCAGATAATGAGAAATCATTAAAATCTCCTGAAGCTAACAAAGAAGATACCTCAACTTTAACGGGCAAAATTGAAAAAAACACATTCGGTAATATTCAAGGCAATCAGTATGCTTCAATACTTTAATTATTTATAATATAAAGAGTGATTAATTAATCTAAACTTAATATTTTATTAATTTAACTTTTTTAACTATCCTTTATACTTAGTTTCATTATTAATCAAAAATATGGAACAATAAATGGAGCATGAGTTTATATTTAGTACAAATAATACTACTTACCCTTTAGAAGATCATCCGTTAAATCATGATGATTTGAAAGTAGGAGAGGCTGTCATTTCGCTTGAAAAACAAATCGGTTCCATGTTAATAATGGGCTTTGAAGGTGTGTCAAGTACAGACCCTAATGTTCAAAAAACCATTTCTTATTTAAAAAACGGAATGCTGGGCGGTACAATCCTCTTTCGTTACAATATCGAAAATCCCGAGCAGCTGGGAGAATTAACAAAATCCCTACACGAGGCGAATCCTTATGCTTTCATAGCTGCCGATCAGGAAGGCGGGAAAGTTCAGCGTCTTATTAAGGATAAAGGATTCACAGGATTTCCTTCAGCTTATGATGTCGCAAATAATTATGATATAGACGGAGCATCCGATATATATGATAATCTTGCCAAGGAATTAAACAAAAACGGTATAAACTTAAACTTCGCCCCCGTGGTTGATATTAATGATGAAGAGAAGCCTTGCAGTGTAATAGGGGGATTAGGCAGAAGTTTCGGTGGAGATATTGAGAAAATAGTTGATTATGCAAATGCTTTTATTGACTCTCATCATAAGTTTAATACATTTACAGCCCTTAAACACTTCCCGGGTCATGGGCTCGCAAGCGGCGATACTCATAAAGGTATGGTGGATGTAACCGAGACCGCACAAGAGAGAGAGTTAAAACCTTTTTACGACCTTATTGCATCAGATAAGGCAGATATGATAATGACAGCACATGTGGTTAATACGAAGCTGGATCCGCTTCATCCGATCACTTTATCTCCTACTGCTTTAAAAACATTGCTAAGAGATAAGGATTATGATGGAGTGATTGTAACCGATGATTTACATATGGGAGCAATAGTAGGCAGCTATGGAATTGAAGAAGCAATAATACGATCTATTGATGCAGGGAATGACCTATTGGTTATTTCTAATAATAAAGCGGCCTGCGGGGGAGTTGCAAACTGTGAGCAGGATTATGACATGCCTGCAAAGTTTATAGATATTATTAAGCAAGCTATAAATGAAGGTAAAATTTCTCAAGAAAGAATCAAAGAGTCGTATAATAGAATTGATAAGCTTAAAAATAAATTGCAGTTAGTATAAATTTAAACCATTATTTTTTTTACAACCGCTTTATATATAGCAATTTCATTATAAATTAAAATTAGGATAAATGCGTATCAGGGGACAGAGCGCCCCTCCTCTACTGAGGTGGCAAGATATGTGTTTATGGATTCTTTTCCTAGCGCAATTAGAACATTTATAAATAAAATTAAAGAATACAAAGTAAATTTAAAAATAATTAAACCTACTTTATAAAATATAGCGTATTAAGTTGAATATCCTACGTACATGGAGCATAGTTGAACTATAAAAAATTAAACCGAGTTTACGAATAAATGATATAGTCATTTATTCGAGCACGCGCCATAAATGGCGGCTAGGCGCGTGCTTCTTACTATTTTTATTATCTGATTTTTAAGTTGTAGGTTATATAGTCATATTAAACTTAACTTATTGCATTTGAATAAATGTATTAGATATTCAACTTAATTTACTATATTTAATTTTATGATTTTATAGTTCATCATTTTGAAAATTATAATGTACTTTCCCTATAAACTCGCAATTTGTATTATCTGAGTGATCTTGGGCAGGTAAATATATATCTTGTGCTATTATTTTACTGCTTTTACAGTAAAACTGCTCAGCAATAAAATGAGCTTCTTTTCCTAAATGCATCTCAAAACTAATTATTTCAATTTCTAATGCTTCCAAAGAGCACTTTTCACTAACTTTTACTTTCTCTCCCTTAAGAGTAAGTAGTTTACCTGCTTTTAAATTAACAACTTTACCCGAAATTATACTGCAATACTCATTTGCTCTCATTATATTACTTTTCATCAAATAAAAAATTATATAAACATAAATTTTTCATTTCATAAGGTAGGATAGGTTTATAAAAAATACAACTATTGCAAAGACAATTAAATTAACTTTAATTTTTAACTATCTGACTTTTTCACCGTCTTTATATTCGGAGCTAATACTATAGGGCTTCATTTTTTGGGAACCGTAATAGGTTCTCATCATTAATTCTGCGATAAACCCGGTAGTAATAAACTGGAATGCAGCAATAATGCAAAGCACCCCTATAAAGAATAGCGGCCTATGCCCTATGCTCTCTCCGCAAATTTTCAGCCATAGCATATAGGTGCTGATTAAACTTCCGATACCAAACAATAATACTCCTAAAGTACCAAATAAATGCATTGGTTTTTGCTTATATTTTTGAAAAAATAGCATTAAAATTAAGTCGCTTAGCACTTTTAAAGTTCGGCCGATGCCATATTTTGATGCACCGAACTGGCGTGCATAATGACGAGTAGGAACCTCGGCAATTTTTGCTCCGTGAAGACTGGCGAGAATCGGTATAAACCGATGAAGCTCTCCATGTAAATCAAGCTTTTTAGCTAAATAGCTTTTAAAAACCTTTAAAGTGCATCCGGTATCGGTTATCTCTACTTGTGATAGTTTTCTAATTAAGAAATTTGCAACTTTACTTGGTATTTTCCTTAAGATAAACCCGTCATTTCTATTAGCTCTAATTCCGGCTACCACATCAAGATTCTCTGCTTCAAGTTTTTTCAGTAGAATTGGGATATCTTCCGGATCATTTTGCAAATCACCATCAATGGTTGCAATATATTCTCCGTCAGCTATCTCAATTCCTGCGGCAAGCGCTGAAGTCTGACCGAAATTTCTTGTAAAAACTAATAATCTTATATTTTTATCTTTAAGTTTCAAAATTTCTTCCACCGTGGTATCAGTGGAACCGTCATCTACAAATATAATTTCATGCTCAATATCGGTAAGCGCCTTATTAATACTAATTACTAAAGGCTTAATATTATCCTTTTCATTCATTACTGGAACAATAACTGATAATTTCATTAATGCTTATCTCTTCTGGTTAAAAAGCTGATTGCTATAAAGCATGTGCACATTACAACAATATATAATGCCGGTGCATTAACCCCATATTTAGTTACGAGAAATTTTGAAATTGCAGGCGTAGTTCCTCCGAACAAAGCAATTCCTATATTCCAACTTACCGCTACTCCCGAATATCTGAGTTCAGGTGCAAATGCACTGATTGCATAAGGATAAGCCGGTGCGCAAATTGCACTGGCCAGCATAGCGAATAAGAAAATTGCAAAAAATACTTTTAGAATATTATGACTTGGATCGGTAATCATCATAAATATCGGAACAACAGCTACAATAATCACATAGCAGGTTATATAAAGGAACTTCCTATACCCCACCTTATCAGCTAAGATACCGAAAAACGGCATCATAACAATCATAATAAATAATGCAAAGGAAGTAAAATACCCGGTCATTAGCTTATCGTACTTAAGATCAGTCTCAAAGAACACGTTAAAGTACCCTCTGATCATATAAGCCAGAGCTGCGGTCACCCCGCCGAGGAAGCAAACGACCAGCAATCTTCTCCAGCTTTTATTAATCGCCTCAAGTAGCGGAGATTTTACGGTTAAATTTTCATCTTTCCTGGCTTGAAACACTGGAGTCTCAGTCACGTTATAACGCATATAAAGACCGGTTAATCCCATTAACCCACCGAATAAAAAACCGTAGCGCCAAGCAAAATCACTATCCCCGAAAAAGCTGACAATTAATATCCCTACAAAATTAGCAAGCAGAGTCCCCATCATATTGGAAGCCATAACTATACTACCTACAAACCCGGGTTTATACCCTTCCAGATGTTCTAAGATAAATATCGCCGAACCTGCACTTTCACCACCGACGCATATGCCTTGCACAAGCCTTATGAATACTAACAATATAGGTGCTAATATACCTATTGTTTCATAGCCGGGCAATAATCCTATCGCCATGGTACAAGCCGCCATCAAAATAATTGATATGGTAAGCGCAAGCTTTCTTCCGAAAATATCACCGATATGGCCAAATATCATTCCACCGATCGGTCGCATTAAAAACCCGACGGCGAATACGCTTAAAGTCAAAAGTATCTGTATAGACTTATCAGCGGCAGGAAAAAACAATGCTGCTATCTTTGGTACAAAAACTGCGTAGATACCAAAATCATAATATTCTACAATATTTCCTACCAAAGCGGAGCTTACAACTTTTCTTTTTTTCATTACCAATTAAATAAATTTTTAACAGAGTGTATTATGTTGAAAGATCTTATAATTGCAATTAATATTTTGCAATCCATAATTTGCCTTGTCTTATTATAATGTTTTAAATATATTCCATTAAAAAATTATCTATAAAATAATATAATAGAAATACATGTCTGATATTATTACCAAAGCTTTAGAAAGTAATGCTTGGCCTTTTAAAGAAGCTGAAGCAATTTTAAAAAAAATAAACAATCAACTCCCGAAGAAAGGATATGTTCTATTTGAAACTGGCTATGGACCTTCCGGCCTTCCTCATATCGGAACATTCGGTGAAGTAGTTAGAACTACTATGGTAAGGAAAGCCTTTGAGCTTATTTCCGATATACCGACCAGGCTATTTTGCATTTCGGATGATATGGACGGGATGAGGAAAATTCCCGATACAATACCGAATAAAGAAGAATATAAAAAATACTTGGATTTACCTTTAACTAAAATTCCCGATCCTTTTAATACATGTGAAAGCTTCGGACATCACATGAACGCAAGGTTAAGGGCATTTCTTGATGCTTTTAATTTTGAATATGAGTTTTTTAGCTCAACCGAATGTTATAAAAGCGGCGTGTTTAATGAAAGCTTACTAAAGGTTTTAAAGCACTATGATGAAATAATGGATATAATGTTACCTACATTGGGTGAAGAACGTCGGGCAACTTATAGCCCATTTTTACCCATCTGCCCTAAGAGTGGAAAAGTTCTCCAGGTTTCAATAATTGATAAAGATGTAGAAAACGGATTAATCAGATATAAGGATGAGAGTGGAGAAATAGTCACGGTCAAAATAACCAATGGTAATTGTAAATTACAATGGAAGCCTGATTTTGGAATGAGATGGGCTGCTTTTGATGTAGATTTTGAGATGTACGGTAAGGATCACTTAGTCAATGGCCCTATTTATACCAGGATCTGTAAGGCAATCGGCGGTAAGGCACCGCATCAGATGTATTATGAATTATTTTTAGATGAAAACGGTCAAAAAATATCCAAATCCAAAGGCAATGGAATTACTCTTGATGAATGGCTAAGGTATGCACCGCCGGAAAGTTTGTCTTTATTTATGTACCAATCTCCGCAAAAAGCTAAAAAATTGTATTTTGATGTAATACCTAAAAATGTTGACGACTATTTAAATTACTTAAACAGTTATCATACTGAACAAGATGAAAAGAAAAGATTGGCTAACCCCGTATATCATATCCATAAGGGTAACCCGCCTAAATCGGAGACTACAATTACATACTCTTTATTACTGAATTTAGTAAGTGCAAGCCATCTTGAAGATCCGAAAGTAATTTGGAAATATATAAAAAGATATGATGCAAGCATAGAAGAAAAAGAAAATAGCTTCGTTGATAAAATGATAAAGTGCGCAATTAACTACTACCATGACTTTATAAGACCCAATAAAAAATTTAGAGCACCTACCGAGATTGAGAGGTCAGCTCTCATTAAATTTAAAGAATATTTATCCGGATTAGATTCTCCTTCAATCGATGAGCTTCAAACTCTAACTTTTACGGTAGGTAAAGAATTTAATTTAGAGTTAAAACTATGGTTTCAAGCGTTATATGAAGTTCTACTCGGTTCTGCGCAAGGTCCGAGGTTCGGTTCATTTATTGCTTTATACGGCATAAAGGAAACTATAGAATTAATTGATAGCAAGATTAAAAGTAATTATTAAATTTAGTAACCCCCCAGCAAATCAAATTATGAGATTAACCTTTTTAAGACACGCACATTCAAGCCCCGCCGGTGACGACAAAAACAGGATTTTGACCTCAAAAGGCATTGAACAAGCATTAACATATAAAAAGATATCGAATGATGTTAAGTATGACTTAGTAATTCATTCTTCGGCGGTAAGAACCCGAGAAACAGCTGAGATTATTCTTTATAGAGTAAGCACTAAAGTCCCTTATATTGAGATTCCTACTTTATACTTGCCCGAGGATGATAAAGATATTAGCGAAGTCAGTAAAAGTATTATGCTGCGTCCCTATGCCACCCCCAATGAAATCTTAAGCAAAGATAAAAACAATTCCTGGGAAAGGTATACTAATAAAGCTTATACTGATATATCAAGCGCTATTAAGCAATATAACCCTTCATCTGAACTTTCTCACGTGTTAATTATCGGTCACGGAACCATACTTAACTTAATCGGCTATAAATTTTCTTCTCAATTTGAGGAAATTAAAACAAGATATATCGGCTATTTAGAAGGATTTTCTTTAAATTTCAATAAAAAAACGATCTAACATTTGATATTGTTAGACCGTTTCTTTATAATAATGTTTTAGTGATTATAGATCGCTATGTACTGAAGATACATTATAAGCCGGCTCTATAGCCATATAAGAATCCGAGCTGTTTTGAGCGGAACTTAAGAGACCTTCGGCAAAATCAACCAGCTTTTTGGTATCTTCCATTGCAACAACATCATGTACAAACTTTCCGACAGCTTCAAATTTATTCTCAACCATTTCTTTAGTTTTTACAGCGACTTGTTTAACGAATGATTTGACGCCATGGTGTTCACTTGTTTCATTCTTAGCTTCGTTTATTGCTTTTTTTACAAATGCACAAAACTCTTTATCTTCAGCTATGAATGTACTTACCAGTTCTTTTCCACTATGACCCACATGGCTTAAGTAGTCCTTAATCTCAACAAAAGCCTCTTTCAATTTAGTAATTGTAGCAACCAATGCATCCTTAAGAACTATAAACGATCCGGATATTTGCTCAAAATTTTGCTCTAGTTTTACCAGATCGCTAATTATATCAACCGGGGTTTTATTATCTTTAAATTCATCAATTATACTACTGATATTACCCTTTAAGTCTTTTCTGATATCTCCGCTTTGGCTAATTAGATCACCCAACTCCACCACAAGTGTTTTAGTAGAATTCATCACTTCGTTCGGATCCATTTTAGCTGCACCTTCGGCTAATTTCCCTAAACTGTTTAATACATCTAAAACCTCTTTTACAACTCCCTTAGTCATAATTCCCCCTGTTTTTGTTATTTAGTTACAAAACATTAAATATTTGATCAAATACCTAATTTAATTGTCGCAAATTTTTAATAATTGCGCAAATACATTTTTTATAATTATTTTTCATAAAAGGGCTTGAGAATTAATAATTAATTATTATATCATTTCTTGAAAATAAATTTTAATTGATATGGCTATGTCTCAAGAAATTAGAAAATTTGATGCCGAGGTCGGCAAAGTTTTACAACTTATGATTCACTCTCTTTATACCAATAAAGATATATTTTTAAGAGAATTGATTTCCAATGCTTCAGATGCATGCGATAAACTTAGGTACGAGTCAATAAATAATCCTGCCTTTGCTACTGAAGATGAGCTAAAAATTGAAATAATTATTGAGAAGCAAAGTGGTGAACTTGTAATTCGAGATAATGGTATCGGAATGGATAAGAATGATCTTATTCAAAACCTGGGAACTATTGCAAGCTCCGGCACACAAAAATTCCTTTCTAATCTACAGGATAAAAACTCTAAAGAAGGTTTACAGCTTATCGGGCAATTCGGGGTTGGGTTTTATTCCGCTTTTATGGTTGCAAAAAAAGTTAAAGTTTATTCTACTAAAGCGGGAGAGGATCAAACTTATGTTTGGGAATCGGAAGGAAGTGGGGAATATTCCATCTCACCTTCTGTAGAACCTAAATCCAGAGGCACTGAAATCAGGCTTACTATTCAAGATTCCGACATTGAATATTTAGAAAAATATAAACTACAATATATTATAAAAACTTATTCGGATCACATTTCTTTCCCTATATATCTGGTCGATGAGAATGCTAATTCGGAACTCGTCAACTCAGCTTCCGCACTTTGGACTAGAAGCAAGGGAGAAATCAGTGAGGAGCAGTATAAAGAGTTCTACCATCATGTAGCACATGCTCCTGATACTCCTTGGGTAACTTTACATAATAAAGCGGAAGGTGCGGTTGAGTATACCAACCTACTTTATATTCCGAGCCAAAAACCTTTTGATTTATTCCACCCTGACCGTAAGGGAAGAGTAAAATTGTATGTAAAGAGAGTATTTATCACTGAAGATGAACCAAATCTTATTCCTTCATATTTAAGGTTCTTGAGGGGAGTGATTGACTCGGAAGACTTACCGTTAAACATTAGCCGAGAAACTTTTCAACATAATCAAATTATAACAAAGATAAGAAAATCTATTGTAAAACGTGTATTATCTACGCTTAAGACTAAAGCTGAGCAAGAGAAGGAAGAATATAAGAAGTTTTGGCTTAACTTTGGCGAAGTTATGAAAGAAGGCTTATGTGAAGGGGCTCTCGAGGAAAAAGAACAGTTACTTGAAGCATGCCGCTTTTATACTACTAGATCAGGTGAAAACTTAATTAGCCTTGATGAATATATAAACAATATGCTTGACGGACAGGAACACATTTATTTCTTAACCGGAATTAGCCTGGAAGATTTGAGAAAAAATCCTCAACTGGAAGGCTTTGCCAAGCGTGATATTGAAGTAATTTTATTACCTGATTACGTTGATGACTTCTGGGTAAATGTAATTAATCAATATAAAAACAAAGAATTACGCTCAATTAATACGGCAGGAATTGATTTAGACAGCATTAAGAAGATCGAAGCATCTCAAGAAGAAAAAACACCTGATGCTGAGGATAGCTCCGCCCAAGCTAACGATGAAGAACTGGTTACTTATATTAAAAGCGTTCTAACCGATAGGGTTAAAGAGGTAAAAATTTCTAAAAAATTGGTTGATAGCCCGTCATGCCTAGCTATCCCGGAAGGAGCAATGAATATAAGGATGGAAAAATATCTAATTGATCAAAAACAACTTTCTAAAAAAACTGCTAAGATTTTAGAAATTAACCCGAACCACCCGATTTTAATTAATATTAAAAAGCTACTTGGCAGTGAAGGAAATAAAGCAGCTGATTTAGTAGAAATTATATTTAACCAAGCATGCTTAATCGCCGGTGAAGCTATGGATGACCCATACGCTTTCACTAAAAAAATAAATGAGCTTATTGCTAAAGCGGTATCCGCTTAATTTTATTATATTATAAAGCCCCTTTGATAATTACTACCAGGGGCTTTAGCTATATCCCCCTCTCAAGTATTTCTTCCAATTTTCTCTGCTGCTCCTGATTCATGTAAGAAGTACTGCTCGAAGAAGATGAGCTTGAATATGCATAACTGGTCGGAGAAGATTTAAATGTATATTCCAATTCCTCATCTATTTGTAGTTGCTCATCCTCATCACTTATTAATTTATCTTTATCTTTATCTTTATCTTTATCTTTATCTTTATCTTTATCTTTATCCTTACCTTTAGCTAATCTTCTATTCTCTTTCTTAAGTTGCTCTATATAACTGTATTGAGAAGCATATTTATCAAACATAGGTTGAATAACATAATGAGAAATACAATACAGCACGGCTGAGCTAGCTAAATAAACCGGCGGCACAGTAATCAGAGCGGTTGAATGAAGTAATGTAGAAGCTGTACATACAGCTTCTAATCCGACAACCAAATATTTTGATTTATATGTAGTATTCTCTAATTTTTCCAATTCTCCAAATTTTTCCCAAGTTCTATAAGCTGACTTACCTTGAAATGCAGCTAATGCTAAACCTAAGCCGGTACTAACAATATCACAACGGCTTGGAGCATTTTGAATTGCTTCTAAAACAATATCTTTAGTATTATATACCAAGTCCAATACATTATCGCCAAGTATGGGTTTTGCTGCAAGGTAGCTACTACTTAAAAAGCTGGAAGCTAGATTGAAAGGCGGAACTATATAGGTATCAAAACTTCTATACATAAGCATGGTAGCTGAGTGCCTAATTGCTGAAAAATTTACAAGTAAACTAAAGCTTAGTAAAGAAGTGGCAAAGCAATTTATAAAAAATTCATTTTTACAATCATTAACTATTGAAGTAGCAGTTCTATACTTCTCGCTAGCCTTAAATTGTTGATATAAATCCTTAACTTTGGGATAAGAATCAATCCTTTCGATTAAATTTGCGACGGATTTAAAAGCATTAGATAAAAACATAGGTTCTCCAATTGTTTCAGCTAATTGCTGTGCGTTAGTGTTTATTTCTTCTTCTAAGCTATCATTTATTGTATCTTCTCGGGCTCTATTATTCTCATACCAAATAAAATCCGATGAATCAAGAAATTCAGAACTTTCATTATGCTCAGCTTTTGGCTCACCTTCATGCCAAAACACCCCTGCACCATATACTGGAGTTTTATCAATTTTGGGCTCGGTTCTTTGTTTTTTTACAGTAATGCCATTTAAGTTTGGCGATAAAATCTTTCTTTTATTACTTTCTCTCATATTTCCCTCATAAAGCTATAATGTATTTACTATTATTAATAAAAAACAATCATAACCTTTTTATACTACATAAATATTACACTTGCGCTTTAAAATAAAAATATTTAATAAATATTACGTAAATTATTTCACTTATATTAACAATTAAAATACTAAACCATAAAAGATTTATATTTAAAACCAAGACAGCAAAAAAGACGCGGGATACTTTCCACGTGCTTTTTTTGTTGTCTGTATAGCTGCTAAAATATTATATGCCATTATCTATGGCATTACCGACCGCTCTACGAGCATCCTCAATTAATTTCGCACCGTACCCTCCAGATGGCCTCTTATTAAATCTACGAAGATGCTCTACCTGTTGTTGCACTTCTTGTAAGCGTTCTTGAGTACGTGCTAACTGATTACTAACTTCATTTAATTGAGCTTGAGTATTTATCCCTTCCTGCACAGAGCCCGCAATTATCATACCATTTAATACACCCTGAGCAAAAACTTCACTTCTTTCACCATAAGCTTCTAAATAATACTTTTTAGTTAAAGCTAACTCAGCTTCGGTTTTATTTAAAGCATTCCTGGCTTCATATGTTTTACCTTGCTCGGCATATAGCTGTTCTGCTTTATCAGCTGCATATGCCCCGGTATTTTCAAGTCTTTTGCTTAATCTTTCCGATTCATTTCTAAGCGTCGCTATTTTCTGATTACGCTCTTGAACTCTGCCCTGTTCAACATGTAATAACTCACCCTGCTTAGCTGCAAATGCCCCGGTATTTTCAAGTCTTTCAGCTAATCTTTCTGACTCTTTTTTAAGTGCCGTTGTTTTCTGATTGAGTTCTTGAACTTTAGCTTGCACAGCATGTACCTGCTCCGTCTGCTTAGCTGCGTATGCACCTGTATTTTCAAGTCTTTCAGCTAATCTTTCTGCTTTTAGCAGTTCAGAAAGCACTTCTTTTTTCATATTAACCAGAGAATTAACCATATAATAACCACCCGCCTGAGCTGCCATACAACATAATACAACTTCAGGAGTAAACGTATAAAGGCCGGTTGATTGTAAAGCAGTAACGGATGCAGCGCCCAGCTCGGCTAATGTTACTACATATTTGCTGAATCTATAATTAACACCTAATTTTGCTAACTCATTAAAATTTTTAAAAGTACTATATGCACCATATAATTGGGCACCGGAAATAAGAAGTCCACCGGCAGTTGCATAATTAAAACTAAAATTAGAAGATACGTAATTTTGCACAGCTGTTAAAGCTTGCTTTGGATCATAGAAAGCATCAACCGCATATTTTGCTATACTATTTACCGAATCATTAGCCATATTTATAATCGGCTGAGTATAAGATAAAACAGTATTATAGTATGGTTGAAGAGCAGTAGAAATTTCTACAGAAGCAGCATTTAAAATTGAAGTTGTTTGTGTATAAACATAATTATAAGCAATAACAGCTTTCTCTGCCGCATAGCTATAAATAGAGCTTGCTTGGGATAATGCATGGTTATAAACTACTCTTGATTGATACTTTAGATCATAATACGCAAAATTAAAATAATATAATGAGATAGCATTGGTAATTGCCGCATGAACAGTTAGACCACTTATGCCTTTAGCGATATTTCCAAGCCCATTTTTACCGAAAGCATCAAAAAGGTCATTTTTAGAGCTGTAAAAAATATCTTGTGCTTTTTCTCTTAAATCAATGCCATAATTTAATATACTATCATTATGTAAAGCAGTTCCTAAGAATGCTATAGTTGATGAGGCTATCGTTAAAGACGGTAATATTACAAGATCTTTGCCTATTAAATAGGTTGTACCTTTAACGAAGCTAAACCCGCCTCTAATCACATCGGCAGTTAGAGTAACCGGATTATAATTTCTAACAAAATTTCGCATAAAATTCTTCTCACTTAGGATTAAAACATTTAATCAAATGAATAACCTTTTAATTAACAGATAATCATAAAAAGGAATTTATCCACTTTTAAATTATTGGAAAACATTAAAATTATTCATTAACTTATGATCGGGATATTATAATCTATTATTGTTACAAAAATATTATCATTTAGAAGAAAAAACTAAATTATACTAATTTTTATTACATTATATTAATAAGATATTAAGAATAATTATTTTTAATAAAAAACATCAAGAATAACAAGATTATTCAATAAAGATCAAAAATTACAGATAAAAGAAAAAATGGGGCGAGCGACGGAGATCGAATCCGCGGCCTCAAGAACCACAACCTTGCGCTCTAACCAACTGAGCTACGCCCGCCATAAAAGATATACATATATATAACTTTATTTACTAATAAATCAAACCTTTTTTACAAAAAACCATATAGAACACTCTACATTTGTTCCAGTGCTGAAATTTTTAAGATACCAAGACCGGTTGCTAAGGTATTTTTGGCCGCTATAATAAGCGCAAGTCTTGCTTTAGTAAGCTCCACATTATCAGCAATAATAACTCTAAGCTTATCATCCTCAACTCCTCTTGACCAGAGCGAATGGAACTCATTCGCAAGCTCAGATAAATAAAAAGTGATTCTATGCGGCTCATGAGCTAAAGCTGAAGCTTCAATAATTTTAGGGAACAGCATAATTTGCTTAATCAAGTTTATTTCCCCCTTATCTTTTAGATGAGAATAATTTACTTGCTCAACTTTTATATTAGCCTCTGCTGCTTTTCTAAGCACGGAGCAGGCACGGGTATGAGCATATTGCACATAAAACACAGGGTTTTCCTTACTCTGTTCTTTAGCTTTAGCAAAATCCAAATCAAGCACGGTATCCGCTTTACGGCTAAGCATGACGAATCGTAAAATATCTTTGCCCACTTCTTCAACCATATCCTTAACGGTAATAAACTTGCCCGCACGCTTTGACATCTTAAACGGCTCACCGTTTTTAAGCAGGTTTACCAGTTGGTTAATTTTTACATCCAGGTTGATTTTGCCATCACTCAAAGCATTGACCACCGCTTTAATACGTTTAACGTATCCGGCATGGTCTGCTCCAAGCAGCAATATCAGCTCATCAAAACCTCTCTGTATTTTATCCAGGTGATAGGCAATGTCAGTTGCAAAATAGGTAAAGCTGCCGTTTGATTTCTTAAGCGCTCTATCAATATCATCCCCGAACTCGGTTGATTTAAACAATTCCTGCTCGCGCGGCTCCCAGTCATCGGGAGTTTTACCTTTAGGCGCTTCTAATATTCCGCGGTAAATTAATCCCTTGCTTTTCAATAATTCAAAAGCCTCTTCATTTTTATTTTTCTCAATGATATCAAAGCGCTCAGAGGTAAAGATATCATGCTCAACACCAAGCAATTTGAGATCATCCTTAATCAACCCCATCATAGCTTTTAACGCAAATTGTTTGATGACATCCTTTCTCTCCACTTCATCAGCAAAAAGTAGTTTATCACCGAATTCATCTTTTAGCTTTTTGCCGACTTCGACCAGATACTCCCCCGGGTAATATCCTTCCGGCATAGTAACATTTTCCCCTAAAGCTTCTTTATATCTTATAAATACTGATTCACCCAGTATCTCAATCTGCCCTCCGTAATCGTTTATATAATACTCCTTAGTAACATTAAATCCGGTAAATTCAAGAAGGCTAGCTAACGCGTCACCATATATAGCACTCCTGGAATGACCGATATGCATAGGCCCCGTCGGGTTAGCTGATACAAACTCAAGGCCTATCTTTTTCCCCCCTCCGATATTAAGCCTGCCGTATTCCTCGCCCAATTCAAGCACACTCCCGACTAAATTAGTCCAAAACCCGCTTTCTAAAAAGATATTGATAAAACCGGCTCCGGCAATCTCACATTTAACAATATCAGGGTGCTTCTTTAGTTCGTCTACTATTTCTAAAGCAATATCTTTAGGTGCTTTTTTGAGCTGTTTAGTTAAAATCATTGCAGCATTAGTTGATAAATCCCCATGCGTTTTATCCCTTGGATACTCCATTGAAATTGATTGCATATCAATTCCTGAGCCATACTTCATGGTTATAATCTGATGTAATTTTTCTAAAAACTGATTAAAAATATTCATAATTTACTTGCCTAGGGAATGATATGATTTGTAGATAGGTAAAATAATTTACAATGTCTATTAATTCAATCTAAAAACTATTATATTTAATCTATATTGACTAGCTGAGAATAAAACTTATATTTATTATCATTTTCGAATATATCAGTTTTCATGTTACTTAAAAAAATATTTAATAATAAAATTATTCGTGGCGCATATCTTGCTTGGTTTGCAGGTGCTCTTTTCTATTTTTATCAATATATTTTAAGGATCTCACCGGGTATAATGGTTGACCAGCTAACCCGGGAATTCAACCTTCGAGCCGAAGAATTCGCCACCCTTGGTGCACTCGGATTATTTGCATATTCAA